>DATKPP010000073.1:0-26337 GCA_035524075.1 Steroidobacteraceae bacterium
CGAGTACCTGCGCTTGTTCGAGCGCTGTCTTGCGCAGGGCTGGCGGGAGTGGAGCACCTGGCCGGCTGCGACCCGCGACTGCGTGCTGCGCTCGGTGATCACCTTCATCAACGGGATCACGGCGAGCGCCGTGGCGAGCCGCGCAGATTGGCCGCCGGCGCGCCAGATCGAGCAGCTGCGTTTGCAGCTCGAGCTGCTGCACGGCTGGGCGCTGCGGTCCGCGCCGCAGCTGTCCCGCGGCGCGCGTGCGCGCGACAGCCGGCGAATCGCGTAAGGAGCTTGCGCATGGACTTCAGTTTGAGCGAGGAGCAGCAGCTGATCGTGAAGACCACGCGTGACTTCGTCGAGCGTGAGCTCTTCCCGCATGAGCAGGAGGTCGAGCGCACGGGCGTCCTGCGCAAGGAGCTACGCGAGGAGCTCAAGTCCAAGGCCATCGAGTCGGGCCTTTACGCGGCGAACATGCCCACCGAGGTGGGCGGGGGCGGCCTCGATGCGGTGAGCTGGATGCTCTACGAGAAAGAGCTCGGGCGAGCGAGCTACGTGCTGCATTTCGCCTGTGTGGCGCGGCCCTCGAACATCCTGCTCGCCTGCCAGGGGGAGCAGCGCGAGCGCTACCTCCTGCCCACGGTGCGGGGTGAGCGCACCGAGTGCCTCGCGATGACCGAGCCGGGAGCGGGGTCGGACCTGCGCAGCATGCGGACCTCGGCGGTGCAGAAGGGCGGGGACTTCATCGTGAACGGCACGAAGCATTTCATCAGCCACGCGGACGAGGCCGACTACGTCATCCTCTTCGCCGCGACGGGCGACGAGGATGGTCCGCGCGGTAAGCGCAAGCTCATCACCGCGTTCCTGATCGATCGCGGCACGCCGGGCTTCGAGGTGCGCCGCGGTTACAGCAACGTCTCGCATCGCGGTTACACCAACAGCATTCTCGAATTCACCGACTGCCGGGTGTCGCACGCGGCAGTCCTCGGCACCGTGCACGCGGGATTCGAGGTGGCGAATACCTGGCTCGGGGCCACGCGGCTGCAGGTCGCGGCAAACTGTCTGGGACGTGCCGAGCGGGCGCTCGAGCATGCCAAGCAGTGGGCCGTGCAGCGCGTGCAGTTCGGGCAGCAGATCGGCAAATTCCAGGGCGTCGCCTTCAAGCTGGCGGACATGGCCGTGGAGTTGCGGGCGGCGGAGCTGCTGACGCTCGAGGCCGCCTGGAAGCTCGAGCAACGTACGGCGAGCGACATGGACATGGCGATCGCCAAACTCAAGGCGACCGAGATGCTCGCGATGGTGGCCGATGAGGCCCTGCAGATCCACGGCGGGATGGGTCTGATGACCGAGCTGCCGCTCGAGCGCATCTGGCGCGATGCTCGCATCGAGCGCATCTGGGAAGGCACGAGCGAGGTGCAACGCCATATCATCTCGCGCGCGCTGCTGCGGCCGCTCGGAGGCTAAGCCGAGGTACACTGGCCTCCCGAGCCTGCCTGAGCCCCCGAGGGGGCACCCTTTCCGTGAACCCACTCGTCGCAACGTGGCCGCTGCTCCTTGGCATGGGGATCCTCATGCTGGGCGCTGGCCTGCAGGGCACGCTGCTCTCCTTGCGAGGAACGCTCGAGGGCTTCAGCTCGCCGGTCATCGGCATCGTCATGTCCGGCTACTACGTCGGATATCTCCTCGGCACGAGCGCCGCGCCGCGCATGCTGCGCCAGGTCGGGCATATCCGCGTGTTCGCGGCGCTTGCCGCGGTCGCATCCGGCGCAGTGCTGGTGCAGGGCGCCTTCGTTCACCCGGTGCCCTGGACCGCGATGCGCCTGCTGAGCGGCCTGTGCTTCGCCGGGATCTACGTCGTGGCGGAAAGCTGGCTCAACAACCGCGCAAGCCGGGCCAATCGGGGACGGTTGCTCGCCGTGTACATGCTGGTGCTCTACATCGGCCTCGGCTCGGCGCAGTTCCTGCTGTTGCTCGGCAACCCGCGCTCGCCTGCACCGTTCATGCTGGTATCGGGGCTGATCTCCCTGGCCATGGTGCCGATCGTCCTGTCGGCGCAGCATCAGCCGGAGATCTCCGCGCCCCGCAAGGTGCGCTACCGAGACCTCTATCGGGACTCCCCGATCGGGGTGGTCGCGGTGAGCGCATCCGGGCTCATCTCCTCCATCGTGTATTCGATGGGCCCGGTGTATGCGCGGCTCTCCGGGTTCTCCACCGGAGGCGTCGCGACCTTCATGGCGGTGAGTATCCTCGCGGCCGTGACGACCCAGTATCCCGTTGGGCGACTCTCGGATCGGGTGGATCGCCGTACCGTGATCGCCGGCGCCTGCATCGTCGCTTCGATCGTCGCGGGCATACTGGCCGCGTTCGGCAAGATGCCTCCGCTCCCGTTGCTGGTGCTCGCGGCGATCTTCACCGGATCCGCTTTCACCTTGTATTCACTCGCCGTCTCGCACGTCAACGACAAGCTCGAGCCGCGCGACATGGTCGCCGCCAGCAGCGCGCTGCTACGCCTCAATGGGGTCGCCGCTGCAGTCGGACCGATTCTGGCCGGCAGCCTGATGGGCGCGTTTGGTCCCACGGCCTATTTCGCAACGCTCGCCGTGTTGACCGGAGCGCTTGCGATCTACGATCTGTGGCGCAAAGCTCGGCGCAGGCCCGTCCCGCGCCTGCAAAAGGGGCCATTCCTGCCGGCGCAACCGCCGCTCGAGACGCTGACCGAGATGACGAAGAAATCCGCGCGCGCGCCCGACGGACGCTCGAGCGCGGAAACTCTTCAGTAGCTTGCCACCTGACCGTGGAGAGCCGCCTGCCCCAAGCCTCCACGCGCCTGACCCTGCTGATCGCACTCGCCTTGCTCATCAACTATGTCGATCGGGGTAATCTTGCAACCGCCGTTCCTTTGATCCAGGACGCGCTGCACCTCAGCAACAAGCAGCTCGGCTTTCTGCTTTCGGCCTTCTTCTACACGTACGTCATCGCGATGGTGCCGCTTGCCTGGGTGGCCGAGCGCTACGGAGCCCAGCGCGTGCTCGGCGCCGGAGTGGCCGTGTGGTCGGTTGCAACGCTGCTGACCGGGTTTGCGGGCGGCTTCCTCTCGCTCCTGGTGCTGCGCCTGCTGCTCGGGCTCGGTGAGAGCGTGAGCTTCCCGAGCAGCTCGAAGCTCGTTGCGACCGCCGTGGAGCCTGCCCGGCTCGGGGTGGCGAATGGGCTCATGGCATTCGGCTATCTCGTCGGCCCCGCAGTCGGGACGATCGCAGGCGGCCTCATCATGGCCCATTACGGCTGGCGAGCATCCTTCGTGCTCTTCGGCGCGATATCGCTTCTGTGGCTGTGGCCCTGGAGCCGCGTACGGGTGAGGCCTGCGCAGGCTGTTCCTTCGGGCGATGTGACCGCAACCCCGGCCGCAAGTCCCACCTTTGGGCAGATCCTTGGTCAGCGAGGACTCTGGGGCACATCGATCGGGCTCTTCGCATCGAACTACAGTTTCTATTTCATTCTCAGTTGGCTGCCCGACTACCTCGTCAAGGCACGCGGCTTCTCGATCCAGTCCATGGCCGTGGTGGCGGGCGGCGCATACCTGATCAATGCGATTGCGGCATTGGCGAGCGGGTGGGCGACGGATCGCTGGGTCGCAGCGGGCCGCTCGGCGAGCCTTGCGTACAAGACGACGATGGTCGTGAATCATGTGGTCTCGATCGCCGCCATGGCCGGCATGGCGTTTCTGCCGTTGCGCGGCTGCATCGCCTGTCTTTTTCTATACGAGATCGTGCTCGGCATTTCCTCGCCCGGCGTGTATGCCATCTCGCAGATCATGGCGGGACCTTCGGCCTCGGGACGCTGGGTGGGCGTGCAAAATGCGTGCGGCAACCTCGCCGGGATTCTCGCCCCCAGCATCACCGGTATCCTGATCGGGCCGCAGAGCAGCTTCTCGAGCGCATTTGGGCTTGCCGCGCTCGTCAACGTGCTGGGTGTGCTCGGCTGGGCGATCGTCCTGCCGCGTGTGGTGCCGCTGGGATGGGCAGCCGACACGCGCGAGTGAGCAGCGTCCCGGTCGGTGCGGCTGCGGCCTCAGAACTCGGTGTCGGAGACCTCGATGAGTGTCGGAACCCCGCGCCCCAGGGCATCTGTCAGGGCCTGAGTGAGCTCACCCGGCCCGGATGCATGCACGGCATGCGCCCCGTACGCGCGTCCGAGAGCCAGGAAATCCGGGTTCCGCGCCACCACACCGACCGGTGGAATCTCTGCGGTCCTCATGTCGTCGCGGATCTGTGCGAGGGCACGGTTGTTCCAGAGGACGACGGGCAGGCTCAATCCCAGCTCGACGGCCGTGGCAAGCTCGGGGGAGGTGTACTGCAGACCGAAGTCGCCTGCGAGCGCGACCACGGGCCGGTCCGGTTGCGCGACCTTCGCACCGAGCGCCGCGGGCAATGCAAAGCCGAGCGTCCCGTAGCCCGATGGAGCGAACCAGCATCCGGGACGATCGACTGAGAATGCATATCCCCCAATGTACGTGATCTGCGTCATGTCGCCGAACACGGCGCCAGCGGCGGGAATGGCGGCGCGAATGGCCTTGAGTGCGCGGACGCAGGCCTGCACCGGGCCATCGAGAGCACCGTCGAATCGCGCCCGCGCGCGCAGCGCCGAGGCTCCGCCGAGCTTGGTGCGCCAGCCTTTGCGCGGCTCGACCTGGCGCGCGATCGCCTCGAGCGCGGCGCTCGCGTCCCCCCAGATCGCAAGGTCTGCGGCGTAGTGATCGGTGAGCTTCACCGGATCGATGTCCACGCGGATGAGGCGGCCCTTGAGTGGCAAGTGCTGAATGAAGTAGAGGTCGGTCTCGGAGAGCTCCGTTCCAGCGGCGAGCACCACATCGGCGGAGGAGGCGAGCTCCCGCACGGGCGGGAACGGAAGCGAGGCGCCGAGACAGGCCTCATGGGCTTCGGGCAGCACGCCTTTGCCGGCCGTCGTGGTGAGGAGGAGGGCGTCCAAGCGTTCGACGAGGGCCTGAACATGGGCGCCCGCCGCCCGGGCTCCTCCACCGGCGATGATGAGCGGGCGGCTGGCTTCCGAGAGCCAGCTTGCCGCCTGCGCGAGTGCGCGAGCATCCGGCTGCGGTGCGCTCGGTGCTGGAGGGAATCGCTCGCCTCGAAGTGCGGTGGGCTCGGCAAGCAGGTCGAGCGGGACCTCGAGATAGGCCGGGCGCGGCCGTCCGCTGCGGAACGACGCAAATGCCGCCTGCAAGTGATCGCGCACGTCCTCGACCGATCGCGCCGAGTAGGCGCTTCCCGCCGCTCCCGCGGCGAGCGCGCGCTGGTCGCGCAGCTCGTGCAGCACGCCCCATCCCTTGCCGAGCGTCGCTCGCGCCGCCGTGCTGGCAACGACCAGCAGGGGTACGGAATCCGAGTACGCCTGAGCGAGCGGGGTGAGGATGTTCGTAAGGCCGGGCCCGGAGATGACGAACGCCGCGGCCGGTCGGCCACTCACCCGGGCATATCCGTCGGCGGCGAAGCCGGCGCCCTGCTCGTGCCGCGTGAGGATGTGGCGCAAGCCCGTCGCGGCCAGTCCACGATAGAGCTCCAGGGTGTGCACACCCGGAATGCCGAACACCGTATCGATACCGTTCGCCGCCAGCAGCTCGACGAGGTAGCATCCCACTGTCCAGCGCTCCGCCATCGATACAGCCTCCGGATGTCCGCCCGCTGCCGTATCGTGCACGAGGTCGCGCCCCCGGACAATCGAATGACAAATGACAACACTCGAGGTGCAGCAAGGGTGAGCGCCAGGATGAGGGGGAACGTGGGCAGGATCGGGTTCATCGGTCTGGGAAACGTCGGGGGCAAGCTTGCCGCCACCCTCGCGCGCAACGGCGTTGATTTGATGGTGCGCGATCTGAGCCCCGCGGCCGAGGCCCCTTTGCTTGCAAGCGGTGCGGCGCGGGCGAGCTCGCCCCGCGCGATGGCCGAGAGCGTGGACGTCATCATCACGTGCCTGCCCTCTCCGGCCGCCAGTGCGGCGGTCATGGAAAGTGCGGACGGTGTCCTGCACGGACTCTCCCCCGGCAAGATCTGGCTCGAGATGAGCACCACGGATGCCGAGGAGATCCAACGCCTGGCGGGGCTCGTGCAGGCACGCGGGGCCGAGGCGATGGACTGCCCGGTATCGGGCGGATGCCATCGCGCCGCCACCGGCAACATCTCCATCTTCGCAGGCGGCAGCCGCGCAACGTTCGAGCGCGTGCTGCCGCTTCTGACGATTCTGGGGCGCCGGATCCTGCACACCGGCCCGCTCGGATCGGCCTCCGTGTTGAAAGTCATGACGAACTACCTCTGCACGGTGCACCTTGCGGCGCTTGCCGAGGCGCTCACCGTCATGCGGCAGGCCGGCATGGATATGAACACGACGTACGAGGCGATCCGCATCTCCTCCGGCAACTCCTTCGTGCACGAGACCGAGTCGCAGCTGATCCTCAACGGCAGCCGCGACATCGGCTTCACGATGGACCTGGTCCTGAAGGACGTGGGCCTCTTCGATGAGCTCGCGCGCTCGCTCGATGTGCCGCTCGAGCTCTCCCCGCTGATCATCGATATGTTCGCGGACGGGGCGCGCCGCTACGGGCCCCGCGAGCTCTCCACCAACATCATCAAGCGCCTGGAGGAGGCCTGTGGGGTCGAGGTGCGCGGCGAGGGCTTTCCGGCGGAGCTGGTCGATGACGAGCCCGAGGCTCCGGGGTGCGAGGTGCGTCCCCTGGGTCGCGCGAACCGCGTGCACGTTGACGAGACGCGCTGATGGCGAACGTCGCTCCCGTGCCGTTGGTCGAGGTGCCGAACAGCACCTCGGCCGTGGTGCGCTGGTACGTGCTGCTGATGATGTGTCTGGTCTACACGCTCAGCATCGCCGACCGCTACGTTACCTCCACGGTTCTGGATCCCATCCGGCTCGATCTGCACCTCTCGGACTTCAGCGTGGGGCTCATCACGGGCGTTGCGCTCGCCGCGTTCTACGTGGTGCTCGGGTTCCCCATCTCGTGGCTGATCGACCGTTACAGTCGCAGCCTGATCATCACGGTGTCGATGATCGTCTGGTCGGCGATGACGATGCTCACGGGACTTGCCTCGGCGCCGTGGCAATTCGTGCTGGCGCGCATCGGCGTGGGCGTCGGGGAGGCCGGCGGGACTCCTGGCGCCAACTCGATTCTCTCGGATTACTTCCCGGCCAGCCGCCGGCCCATGGCGCTCACGATCTTCTCTCTCGGCGCGCCGATCGGCGCATGGGTGGCCACCACGATCGCCGGGCTCATCGCGGATCGCTACGGCTGGCGCGACGTGTTTCTCGTCCTGGGGGGCCCCGGGGTGATTGCCGGACTGCTGATCTACTTCACCGTTCAGGAGCCCCGGCGCGGCCAACTCGACCACAAGGGCGAGGACGCGGCGCCCCCCTTTCTCACGACCATGCGATTTCTGTGGCGCCAGCGCTCCGCCGTTCACGTGATGATGGGAACCTCCGTCAACGCGCTCTGGGGCTGGGGTCTCATGTACTGGACGCCGACTTACCTGCAGCGGGCCTATCACCTGAGTGTCGGTCAATCCACGGATATCCTCGGACCGATGAACCTCTATGGGGGCGTCGCGGCGACGCTGTTCACCGCGTGGCTCATCGCCTGGCGGCCCATGACCCATCCGTGCCGCATCGTGCGGCTGATGGGTTACTGGATCGGCGCGGCGACCGTGGTGTCCATCGGCATCTACTGGACGCACTCGCTGGTGCTCGCGAAGGCGCTGCTGTGGATCTTCGTCCCCTCCATCTACTTCTATATCGGTCCCGGGTTCGGCGTGTTGAACAACCTCGCCGAGCCGCGCATGCGTGCGATCTTCTGCGCCATGGTGCTGTTCCTGGCCAACGTCGGGAACCTCGTGATCGCGCCGCCCCTGATCGGCTGGCTGAGCGATGTGTTTGCGCCGACCGCAGGCAGCAACGCCGAGTCCCTGCGCCTTGCGATGCTGTGCCTTGCACCGGCCGGATTCTGGGCCACTGCGCACTTCTTTCTGGCGATCCGCAATCTGCCGGCCGATCAGGAGCGTGCGACGGGAGTGCCGGTCTGATGAAGCTCTCCGACATCCGCACGTTCGTCGTGGGCAATCCTCCTCCGCACTACGGAGGACAGTACTTCGTGTTCGTGAAGCTCACGACGGATGGCAACGTGAGTGGCGTCGGCGAAGCCTACAGCTTGCCCTTCGAGCCGCATCTGGTCGCGCGGATGATCGAGGACGTCTTCGCTCGGTATCTGCACGGCCAGGATCCTCACGATATCGAGTTGCTGTGGCGCCGCGTGTATTCGGCCGGCTACACGGGGCATCCCGATCTGGCCATGATGGGCGTGCTGAGCGCGCTCGAGATGGCCTGCTGGGACATCATCGGCAAGGAGGCGGGTCAACCGATCTACAAGCTCCTGGGCGGACGGGTGCACGAGAGGCTGCGCTCCTACACCTATATCTATGCGCGTCCTTCGGACAGCGTCGATGTGTATCGGGACCCGGACCTCTCCGCCGAGCGTGCCGCGGAGTACGTGAAGCAGGGGTTCACGGCGATCAAGTTCGATCCCGTGATGCGCTACACGGCCTTCGATGGGCGGCAGCTCTCGCTCGAGGCGCTCGACCTGGCCGAGCGGTTCGTACGCCGCGTGCGTGAGGCTGTGGGCTCGAGCGCCGACCTTCTCGTCGGCACACACGGCCAGATGACGGCCGCCGGGGCGGTGCGCCTGGCGCGGCGGATCGAGCCGTGGGATCCGCTCTGGCTCGAGGAGCCCGTACCCCCCGATGCGCCGGAGGAGATGGCCAAGGTCGCGCGGGCCACTCGCATTCCCATCGCCACCGGCGAGCGCCTTGCGACGAAGTACGACTTTGCGCATCTGCTCGCTGCGGGCGCTGCCGCCATTCTGCAGATGAACGTGGGCAGGGTAGGCGGCCTGCTCGAGGCGAAGAAGATTGCCGGGATGGCCGAGGTGCATCACGTGCAGATCGCCCCGCACCTGTATTGCGGGCCGGTGGTGGGCGCCGCAAGCATTCAGCTCGGCACCTGCAGCCCGAATTTCCTGATTCAGGAGGGCATCGAGCGCTGGCAAGGCTTCCATGCCGATCTGCTCGTGAAGCCCATCCACTGGCAGGACGGATACATTTTGCCGCCTACGGAGCCGGGGCTCGGCGTGGAGCTCAACGAGGAGGTCATGCGGCAGCATCCGTACACGGGGACGCGCTTGCACCTCGAGACGGGAGACCGGCCGGCTTAGGCCCCGGAAGGCCTCTGCCTCAGGGCGCGCTGTCCTCGAGGATCAGATCGGCCGCCTTCTCGGCGAGCATCATGACGGGGGCGTTGGTGTTGCCCGAGGTGAGGTTGGGGAACACCGATGCGTCCACCACCCGCAGCCCGCTCAAGCCGTGCACCCTCAAGCGCGCATCCACCACGGAGCGCGTGCCATCCGGACCCATCGCGCAGGTTCCGCAGGCGTGAAACACCGACCCGGCGCGCTTGCGAAAGTCCTCGAGAATATCCGCGTCCGATTGAACCGACGGGCCCGGTAGAGTCTCCGATTCCGTGATGTCCGCCAGCGGCCGGGCGGCTGCGATCCGGCGCAACAGTCGTGCGCCCACGCAAACATCCGCGACGTCCTCCTCGCTCGAGAGCGCGCTCGGCTGGATTGAAGGCGTCGTGAGCGGATCGGCGGAGCGGATGTGCACGGTCCCGCGGCTCGAAGGGCGGCAGGTGTTGAAGGACATGAGAAAGCCCGAGTAGGGATCCGGATTGAGCAATCGCCGCCGCGAGCCGAGCGTCGTGGTGCTGTAGCTCGCCGGATTGAAATAGATGTGCAAGTTCGGTCGCGCAAGACGCTGCTGCGCCTGCGCGTCCGCGCCGGCGCGGACAAAGGCGCCTGCCTGATTGACGCTCATCGCAAGCGGGCCGCCGCGCGTGAGGATGTAGCGCACGGCGGCCTTGAGCTTGCCGAAGAACGGCGCGAGCTCGTCGTTGAGCGTGGGTACTCGCGAGCGATAGTAATAGTTGACGGCCAGGTGATCCTGCAGGCCGCGCCCCACGGAAGGCAGCTCGGCGACTACGGGAACACCGAGCGGGGCGAGAACCTGCCGATCGCCCACCCCCGAGAGCTCGAGCAGTTGAGGGGAGTTGATCCCGCCGGCGCTGAGGATCACCTCGCGGCGCGCGTGGACCGTGTGGCGCGCGTTGCCCCGCAGGAGCTCGACACCGGTTGCGCGTGAGCCGTTGAACAGCACCCGGGTGACGTGCGCGTGCGTGGTGACGGCGAGATTCGCGCGTCGCAGAGCCGGGCGCAGGTAGGCGTTCGACGTGGAGACGCGAACCCCGTCGCGAATGGTGACCTGCCACGTTCCCGCCCCTTCGCTCTGCGGGCCGTTGAAATCGCGCGTGCGTTGAATGCCAACCGCCTCGCAGCTGGTCACGAACAGGTTGCAGATGGGGTGCACCTTGTCCGCCTGGTCGCTCACCCGGACCGGACCGCCTGCTCCGTGAAACTCGGAGGCGCCCCAGGGGTGATCCTCGAGCTTCTTGAAGTAAGGCAGCACGTCCTTCCACGCCCATCCGGGATTACCCGCTGCGGCCCAGTCGTCGAAATCCCCGGGCTGCCCGCGCACATACACCATGGCATTGATGGAGCTCGATCCACCGAGCACCTTGCCGCGCGGCCAGAACGCGCTGAGGTTCGCAAGCGTCGGGTCCGGTTCCGAGGCGTACATCCAGTTGAAGCGCGGATCGTTGAAGGTACGCCCGTAGCCGATCGGGACCTGAATCAAAGGATGACGGTCGGAGCCGCCGGCCTCGAGCAGCAGGACGCTCAGCCGTCCGCTTGCCGTGAGGCGGTTGGCGAGAATGCAGCCCGCCGAGCCCGCCCCGACGATGACGTAGTCGTACTCCCCGGGTCGCCCCATCACCGGTACGCGGTCCAGATCGTCTTCAGATCCGTGTATTTGTCGATCGCATGCGGGGAGCGGTCGCGCCCGAACCCGGACTGCTTGAAGCCTCCGAACGGGGTCGCCATGTTCGAGCGATCGAAGGAGTTCACCCAGACCGTGCCGGCCTTGAGCGCTTGGGAGAGCCGATGCGCAACGTTCATGTCCCGGGTCCAGATGGCCGCGGCCAGCCCATAGACGCTGTCGTTTGCGATGTGCAGCGCCTCGGACTCGTCCTCCACCGCCGTCACGGCGAGCACCGGACCGAAGATCTCCTCGCGCGCCACGCGCATCTCCGGGCGCACCTCATCGAGCACCGTGGCCTCGACGTAGTAGCCGCCCGTGTGCTCCCGTGCGCGCTTCCCGCCGAGCGTCACCCGGGCGCCCGCGGCCGTGCCGCTTTGAATGTATCCGAGCACGCGCCGCATGTGACCCTCGTCGATCAGCGCCCCCATCTGAGTGGCCGGATCGAGCGGGTCGCCGAGCGTGATGGTGGAGGCGACCTGCGCGATGGCCTCGAGCAAGGGCTCACGCACTTGCGGATGCACGATCACCCGGGAGCCCGCGTGGCAGGTCTCCCCGGAGTTGTAGTAGATGCCCCAGGCGATGTCGTAGGCAGCGGCCGCAAGGTCGGCGTCCCGCATCACGACGTGCGGTGTTTTCCCGCCCAGCTCGAGCGCGACCCGCTTGAGGTTCGACTCTCCGGCATAGCGCAGCATGAAGCGGCCGACCTCGGTTGAGCCCGTGAAGCTCACCATGTCCACATCGCCATGCAGCGCGAGCGGCCTGCCGGCCTCCTCGCCGAAGCCGGGAACCACATTGAGCACGCCCGGGGGTAAGCCGGCATCGAGCGCGAGCTCCGCCAGGCGGATGGCGCTGAGCGGGGACTGCTCTGCGGGCTTGAGCACCACGGAGTTGCCCGCAACGAGCGCCGGTCCGAGCTTCCAGGCGCTGATGATGAGCGGGTAATTCCACGGCACGATTCCGCCGATCACGCCGAGGGGCTCACGCCGCACGAGCGCCAGATCATCCGGGCCGGTGGGGGCTACCTCATCGAAGAGCTTGTCGGCGAACTCGGCGTAGTAGGCGATGCACTCCGCGCAGCGGTTCACGTCGACTTCGACGGAGTTGACGATCGGCTTGCCGACATCGAGGGTCTCGAGCAGTGCCAGATGGTCGAGGTCGGCGCTGATCAGCTCGGCAAAGCGCAGCAGAACGCGCTTGCGCTCCCGTGGCGGTGTGCGGCGCCAGACGCCCCGCTCGAAGGCGGCGCGCGCCGAGGCCACGGCGGCGTCGATATCGGCGGTCCCGCCGCGCGCCACTTGACAGATGACCCGCCCATCGATCGGGCTCTTGTCGTCGAAGGTGCGCCCGTCGCGGGCGGCAACCCGCCGCCCGTCGATGATCGCGCGCCCCTCCGGGCGCAGGGTGGCGGCGAGTCGCGCCCAGTACTCGCGATCGCGTTTGCCGGTAGTTGCGGGCATAGGGTCCTTGGACGAGACTTCCACAGTCGGCTCCCGGTTCACAAACTAGAAAATGAATACCCGTATCGAAAAAAGGCATTGTGCCGGCGGCCCGTTTCGCAGGAGTCTTGACCCATGGCTAGATCGATCGGCCGACGCTGGCTGCCGCTCAATGCACTGCGCGCATTCGAGGGGGTAGCCAAGCACGGCTCCTTCACCGCCGCCGCAAGCAGCCTGCTCATCTCCCAGAGCGCGCTGTCGCGACACGTCATCGCGCTCGAGAGCTTGCTCGGGTGTCAGCTCTTCGAGCGCCGGCCCCACGCCCTGGTGCTCACCAAGGCCGGCCACTACCTGCTCGTTGCGATCGGCAAGTCCTTCGATCGCCTGGAGCACGCCCTCGATTCCGTCCGCAACGAGGCTACACCGGCCACGCGCGTTCTGCGAGTGCGCATGCCACCGAGCTTTGCCGTGCGTCTCGCGGTGCCCTTGCTGCGTGAGTTCCGGCAGACCAACTCCGAGGTGGAGATCGACCTCGTGAGTCCCGCCGCCGTCGATGCGCCGCTCGCGGATGCCGACGTGGCCGTCACCTATTCCACCCCGATGGTGACCGACCTCGTCACGGACCTGCTCTGGCTCGAGCGTCCGAACATCCTGTGTCACCCGGATGTGGCCGCCCGAGGTGCCGACCAGAGCCTCGCCGAGTTCATCCGGTCGAACGAGCTGGTGCACGTGCGCATCGGGAGCCTCCCGCGCCACCATGTCTGGAGCGAGTTCGCGCGCCAGGCGGGACTTGCCGCCGTGGAGGTGGAGCGCGGGATCGTCTTCGATACCGCGGTGCTTGCCGTGGAGTACATCCTGAGCGGCGAGGGGCTTGCGCTTCTTGATCCAACCCTGTTCACCGAGGAGCTGAAGACCGGCCGGCTCGTGAGCCCGTTCGACCTGACCCTCGCCAACGGTTATGGCTACTACCTCGTCACCCACCCGGAGGACTTGAGCGACACGGCCATCGCGATGTTCCGCTCGTGGCTCATCGAGCGCTTCGGCCGGCGCCCCGCCGCGGAGGGGCCCCGCGTGCGGCTCGCCGTCTCGAATGAATGACTGGCCGCCCATTGATTGAGGTTGCATGAAGTCTCACGCGCGCGTGGTGGTGATCGGGGGTGGCGTCGTCGGTGCGAGCGTCCTGTATCACCTGACGAAGGCCGGCTGGAGCGATGTGCTTCTGATCGAGCGCGCCGAGCTCACCTCCGGCTCGACCTGGCACGCCGCGGGTGGGATGCACACCCTCAACGGCGATCCAAACGTCGCGCGGCTCCAGCAGTACACCATCCGGCTGTACCAGGAGCTCGAGCGCGTGACGGGCCTGTCGTGCGGGCTGCACCTCACGGGCGGCCTCATGCTTGCCGGCACGCGTGATCGACTCGACTGGCTCAAGATGGCACAGGCGCGCGGCCGCTATCTCGGCATGGACCTCGAGATGCTCTCTGCGGACGAGGCGGCCCGGCGCTATCCGCTCATGGAGAAGAAGTACTTCACGGGGGCGCTCTACGATCCCATGGAGGGCCACGTCGATCCGTACGGTGTCACGCATGCGTATGCCAAGGCGGCGCAGATGGGGGGTGCCGAGATCGTGCGGCGCAACCGTGTCACCGACTTGAAGCCACGTCCCGATGGCTCGTGGGACGTGATCACCGAGCACGGCAGCGTGCGTGCCGAGCACGTCGTCAACGCCGGCGGCCTGTGGGCGCGCGAGGTCGGCCGCATGGTCGGTCTCGAGCTGCCCGTTCTGGCCATGGAGCATCAATACTTCGTCACGGAGGACTTGCCCGAGCTCGCCGCAGGCCCCGAGCAGCTCATGTGCATCGACTTCGAGGGTGAGATCTACTCGCGTCAGGAGCGCGGCGGAATGCTCCTGGGCACGTACGAGCGCGCAGGTGTTCCCTGGAGCGAGCGTGTGACACCGTGGGACTTCGGGCAGGATCTGTTGCCCAACGACCTGGAGCGGATCGCATCGAGTCTGGAGGTGGCCTTCGAGCACTTTCCGGCGCTCGGGCGCGCCGGTATCCGCAAGATCGTGAACGGTCCGTTCACCTTTGCGCCGGACGGCAATCCGCTGGTTGGGCCGGTTCCCGGTTTGCGCAACTTCTGGGTCGCCTGCGGAGTCATGGCGGGCTTCAGTCAGGGCGGCGGAGTGGGGCTCACGCTGGCTCAGTGGATGGTGGAGGAAGACCCGGGCGCGGATATCTGGGGCATGGACGTCGCGCGCTACGGAGGCTGGGCGACGCAAGGCTACACCAACGCCAAAGTGCGCGAGAACTACTCGCGACGCTTTCGGATACGCTTTCCGAACGAGGAGCTCGAGGCTGCGCGTCCGCTTGCCACCACGCCGATCTACGAGCGTCTGCGCGCGGAGAACGCGGTCTTCGGCGAATACTGTGGGCTCGAGCATCCGCTGTGGTTCGCACCACGCGGGACGCCTGCCACCGAGACCATCTCCTTCCATCGCTCCAATGCCCACGAGCCCGTCGGTGCCGAGTGCCGTGCCGTGCGCACCGCGGTGGGCCTTTGTGAGACCTCCAACTACGGCAAGTTCGAGATCTCAGGCGCGGGCGCTGCCGAGTGGCTCGGCCGGATGATGGCCAACCGAGTACCCGCGGTGGGCCGCATCGCGCTCACGCCGATGCTGAATGAACGAGGCAGGCTCATCGGCGACTTCACCATGTGCCGGCTTGCCGAGGATCGGGTGTTCCTCATCGGCACGTATGCAGCCGAGAACTACTATGTGCGGTGGTTCGAGAAGCATCTGCCTGCATCGGGGGTCACGGTGCGGCCGTGCGCGATGCAGTACTTCGGCCTGACGGTCGCGGGCCCGAGCTCCCGGGCGCTCTTGCAGAGCCTCGTGCGCGAGGACCTCGCAACGCCGAGCTTTCCATTCCTCTCGTTCCGGCGCATGGACGTGGGGATGGTCCCGGCTCTGGTCGGCCGGCTCTCCTTCACCGGAGAGCTTGGCTACGAGATCTGGGTCACGAGCGAGTATCAGCGCACGCTCTATGAGCTGCTCACCGCAGCTGGACGCCAGTTCGGGCTCGAGCACTTCGGCGGCCGCGCGCTGAACAGCCTGCGCCTGGAGAAGTGCTTCGGGACCTGGGCGCGCGAGTACCGCCCGATCTACGGTGCTTGCGAGGCGGGACTCACGCGCTTCGTCGACTGGAGCAAGGCCGATTTCATCGGCCGGGCAGCCGCACTCGAGGAGCGCGCAAGCGGTGGCAAGCTGCGCCTGGTCGCCTTCGCGGTCGATGCGCGCGATGCCGATGCCGGCGGCGACGAGCCCATCTGGCACGACGGACGGGTGGTCGGATGGGTCACCTCCGGCGGCTATGGCCACACCGCGCAGATCTCCATCGCGCTCGGCTATATTCCGGCCGAGCTTGCCGCAGCAGACCACGGCTTCGAGATCGAGATCATCGGCGAGCGCTGTGCCGCCCGCAGGCTCCCTGCACCGCCTGTCGATGCAAGCGGTGCGCGTATGCGAGCCTGATCCGATCGCCGCACACATTCCAATAGAGAGAGCCTGGAGCTCACACCATGACGACCACTAGTTCCGCACGTAGCGCAAAGACTCCCGCGAAGCGCGCGCCTGGCGCCGGCGCCTCGGGCGCCAAGACCCACCGCGATCTGATGGCACGACTCGATGCCGGCGCGGTGATCTGCGCCGAAGGCTATGTCTTCGAGCTCGAGCGCCGGGGATATCTGCAGGCGGGCGCATTCGTGCCCGAGGTGATCCTGGAGCATCCCGAGGTGGTCGAGCAGCTGCACCTCGACTTCGTGCATGCAGGCTCGGATGTGACGCAGGCGCTCACCTACTATGTGCATCGCGAGAAGCTGCGCGTGATCGGCCGCGAGAAGGATCTCGAGCCGATGAACCGCGCGGCGCTCAAGATCGCCAAGTCGGTCGCACGGCGCACCGGAACGCTCTTCGCCGGGGATATCTGCAACACCAACATCTACGATCCGGCGGACCAGGCCTCGATCAAAGCGGTCGAGCGAATCTTTGCCGAGCAGGTCGGCTGGGCGGCCGATGCGGGCGTGGACTTCATCGTCGCCGAGACCTTCTCGTGGGGCGCAGAGGCGCTCATGGCGCTCGAGGCCATCCGCAAGTACTCGAAGGTGCCGGCGGTCGTGACCTACGCCATCCACAAGGATGTTCCCACGCGCGAGGGCTGGTCGCCGGTGGAGACCTGCAAGCGTCTGGAGGATGCAGGTGCCGACGTGGTCGGGATCAACTGCCACCGCGGGCCCGCGACGCTCATGCCGTTCATCCGGCAGATCCGCAAGGCCGTGAAGTGCCACGTCGCCGCGCTGCCCGTTCCCTACCGCACCACGCGCAAGGAGCCGAGCTTCATGTCGCTCACGGATCCTCATCATGGGCACGCTCGCGCCTTCCCGGTCGGACTGGATCCATTCCTCTGCACGCGCGATGAGATCTTCGAGTTCGGTCGCGAGGCATTCGCTCTAGGCGTTCACTACCTGGGGGTGTGTTGCGGGGCCGGACCCCATCACATCCGCGCGCTGGCCGAAAGCGTCGGGCGGCATCCCGAGGCGAGCAAGTACTCCGCGGATATGTCCAAGCATGCCTTCTTCGGCACGCACAAGCGCATCAAGCCGATCCAGCGGGAGTACACCTCGAAGCTCTGATGGCCTCGGGCCCCGTACTGCGCACCTCGCGCTACGCGTTCCTCACCCTGGCGAACTACTCGATGATCGCCTTGGTGAACGCGGTGGAGCCGCTGCGCATGGCCAACATCGTCACCGGTCAGAAGCCCTACGAGTGGTCGATCACAACCCTGGGCGGCGAGCCGGCGATCGCGAGCAACGGGCTCACGCTCTCTCCGACGGTGGCGCTGGAGAGCCTCGCGCGCCTGGACATCCTCTTCGTGTGCGGCGGGGTGGACGTGCGTGCCTCGGTGACCCCGCCGATCGTCGCGGCGCTGCGCCGCGCGGGCGAGCGGCGCGTCGCGCTGGGTGCGCTGTGCACGGGCGGCTATGCGCTCGCCAAGGCCGGACTCCTCGAGGATTACCGCGCGACGATTCACTGGGAGAACCTCTCGGCGCTGCGCGAGGAGTTCCCGCGGGTGCACATCCGCGATCAGCTCTTCACCATCGACCGCGATCGCTACACGTGCTCGGGCGGAATCGCCCCGCTCGATCTCATGCTGACGCTGGTGCGCGAGAAGCTCGGGCCGCGGACCTCGCAGCTGATCTCCGAGCAGTTCATCGTCGATCGCATCCGGGATGCGCGGGACCGCCAGTACGTGCCCTTGAGAGCCCAAGTGGGCGCAAGCCACGCCAGTCTCATCGAGGTGGCGCAGCTCATGGACCAGCACATCGAGGAGCCGCTCTCGCTCGATGCGATTGCCTCCGCCGCGGGTCTCTCGCGCCGCCAGATCGAGCGCCTCTTCAAGCGCCATCTCGGGAGTGCGCCGAAGAAGTATTACCTGCAGGCGCGCCTCAAGCGTGCGCGGGAGCTCTTGCTGCAGACCTCGATGCCCATCCTCGATATCGCCACCGCCTGCGGGTTTCGCTCCTCGCACCACTTCTCCAAGTGCTACCGGGCGCACTTCGGGTGTCCCCCGAGCGCCGAGCGGCAGGCGGCATCCGGGGCCGCGCACTCGCGTGCCGGGGTGGTTTGACGTAATTCAACCTTCCCATGTCGTGATTGGACATCCCCTCGTCGCGAAGCGGATAGTCTCCTCGAGGGCCCCCACATACCATGGTCCGGGCCCCTGTCCGGAGAGTAGCGGATGACGGAGACGGTCACTGAAGAGGCTTCGTCCGAGGCGTTCGATCTGCGTGATCTGAACGACCAGGAGCTCACCGAGCAGGTCCACGATGACCTGTATAACGGCCTCAAGAGCGAAGTGGAGGAGGCCACCCGGATCTTCCTCGAGCGGGGCTGGAACGCGGAGAGGGTGCTGAACGAGGCCCTGGTCGAGGGCATGCGCATCGTCGGCATCGACTTTCGCGATGGCATCCTGTTCGTCCCCGAAGTGCTGCTCGCCGCGAATGCGATGAAGGGCGGCATGGAGATCCTGCGCCCGCTGCTCGCGGAGACCGGCGTCGAGCCGATCGGCAAGATCGTCATCGGCACCGTCAAGGGGGACATCCACGACATCGGCAAGAATCTGGTGTCCATGATGCTCGAGGGCGCAGGGTTCGAGGTGATCGACCTCGGCATCAACAATCCCGTCGAGAAGTATCTCGAGGCCCTCGAGCGCCACAAGCCCGACATCCTCGGCATGTCGGCGCTTCTCACGACGACGATGCCCTACATGAAAGTGGTGATCGACACTCTCAAGGAGAAGGGCATTCGCGACGACTACATCGTGCTCGTCGGCGGTGCCCCGCTCAACGAGGAGTTTGGCAAGGCGGTCGGGGCCGACGCGTATTGTCGCGACGCTGCGATTGCGGTGGAGACGGCCAAGAGTCTGCTGAGCGCGCGCCGCGCCGCCGCGCATGCGTGAGATTCTCGTCATCGCGTGCGGCGCCCTGGCCCACGAGATCGCCGAGCTGCGCCGGGCGAATGGCTGGAGCGCCTTCGAGGTGAAGTGCCTGCCGCCGGAGCTTCACAACCATCCGCAGCGCATTCCCGGCGCGGTCGAGGCGCAGATCCTCGAGCACCGCGGGCGCTATCGCGAGATCTTCGTCGCCTACGGTGACTGCGGCACGGGAGGACTGCTCGATGCCGTCCTGAAGCGCTACGGCATCGAGCGCCTGCCGGGCGCTCATTGCTACGAGGCGTTCGCGACCGCTCGGGTGTTCGCCGAGCTGTCCGATGCCGAGCCCGGGACCTTCTATCTCACCGATTTCCTGCTGCGGCACTTCGATCGCCTGGTCAGGCGCGGCCTGGGCCTGGATCGGCATCCGGAGCTTGCCGCGGAGTACTTCCGCAACTATCGACGTCTCGTGTATCTGGCGCAGGCCGATCGGGATGGCGCCCGCGAGCGCGCGCGAGCGATTGCCGACTCCCTCGGACTCGAGTTCCACCACCGCTTCACGGGGTACGGTGACCTCGGCCGCACGCTCGCGGTCGTCCACGAGCGCCGATGGCCGCTCTGACCATCATCTCCTGGCGCAGCATTCCCGCGCAGGTCATCGTCAAGCGCGGTCGAGAGACCGCCAAGGTGCAGCTGTCCGCGCGCTTTCAGGAGGCGATCGATCGGGCTGCAATGCGTGCGGGGAAGGGAAGCTCGAGCGCCTATCTCGCCGACTGGGAACGTAGCTCCCCGCGCACGTGCGGTGAGGATCTGGTGGGAGAGGCGCAGGCGGAGGCCGCGCGAATCGAAGCGCGCTACAGCGACGCGGACCTCGAGCAGATGATACGCAACAAGGGTGTGGCGCCCGATACGCAAGCGGAGGATCGATGACTGACACAGTGGTGAGCTCGGCGACCAAGACCGTCGTCATTGGGTTCGATCGGCCCTTCGTGATCATCGGCGAGCGCATCAACCCGACGGGTCGCAAGATTCTTGCGGCGGAGATGGCCGCGGGCGATTTCACGCGCGTGGAGGCCGATGCGCTCGCGCAGGTCGCAGCCGGCGCCCAGATGCTCGATGTGAACGCGGGCATCCCGCTTGCGGACGAGCCGGCGATCCTCGCCAAGGCCATCCAGCTGGTTCAGTCGATCACGGACGTGCCGCTGTCGATCGATTCCTCGATCGTCGCTGCGCTCGAGGCGGGTCTGGCCGTGTACAAGGGCAAGCCGCTCGTCAATTCGGTCACGGGCGAGGAGGAGAGGCTCGAGAAGGTGCTGCCGCTCGTCAAGAAGTACGGCGCCGCGGTGGTTGCGATCTCCAACGACGAGACGGGTATCTCCGAGGATCCCGACGTGCGCTTCGAGGTGGCGAAGAAGATCGTGCAGCGCGCGGCCGATCACGGCATCCCCGCCGCCGACATCGTGGTCGATCCGCTCGTGATGCCGATCGGCGCGATCAACCGCGCGGGTGTTCAGGTCATGCATCTGGTGCGCCGGCTGCGCTCGGAGCTCAAGGTCAACACGACCTGCGGCGCATCGAACGTGAGCTTCGGCCTCCCGCAGCGCGAGGGCATCACGAGCACGTTTCTCACCATGGCGATCGGCAGCGGCATGACCTCCGCGATCGCCAATCCGCTGCACCTGGAGGTGCGCAAGGCGTGCATGGCGGCGGATGTGATGATGGGCCACGATCCGGACTGCGCACGCTGGATTCGCGCGTTCCGCGAGGCCCCGGTCGCCGGGGCGGGCGAGGGCGCCACACGCGGCAGACGCGAGGGTGGGCACCGCCGCCGTGCCGGCTGACGCGCTCGTCGTCTTCACGCCCTCGGGCAAGCGCGGCCGCTTCGCGCTCGGGACGCCGCTGCTCAGTGCTGCGCGCGCGCTCGGCGTGGATGTGGACTCCGTCTGCGGCGGTCGCGGAATCTGCGGCCGCTGCCAGGTGCTCGTCATGCAGGGCGAGTTCGCCAAGCACGGCGTGCAGTCGAGCGCGGAGAATGTCTCAGCGGTATCTGCGGCCGAGGAGCGCTTCGCGGCGCGCCGCTCGCTGCCCCCCGGCCACCGCCTGTCCTGCTCGACGCAGGTGCTGGGCGATCTGGTGGTCGATGTTCCTGCAAGCAGCCAGGTTCATCGCCAGGTCGTGCGCAAGGAGGCCGACGCACGCGACATCACGCTCGATCCCCTCGTGCGCCTGCACGAGGTGGAGGTCGAGCAGCCGGACATGCACAACCCCTCCGGAGATCTGCGCCGCCTGGTCGCAGCGCTCGAGCACGAATGGCAGCTGAGCGGGCTCACCTGCGATCCCGGCGTGCTGCCGGGACTGCAGTCGGCGCTCAGGGCCGGTGCGTGGCAGGTGACCGCCGCCGTGCGCGCCGGGGAGCGCGTGATCGCGGTGTGGCCCGGATTCCACGAGCGCGCCTGCGGGCTTGCGGTGGATGTGGGCTCGACGACCATCGCCGCTCACCTGTGTGATCTTGCGACCGGTGAGGTGCTCGCCTCGAGCGGAATGATGAATCCGCAGATCCGCTTCGGCGAGGATCTGATGAGCCGCGTCTCCTACGCGATGATGAACCCCGGCGGGGCGGGGCAGCTGACCGGTGCCGTGCGCGAGGCGCTGAGCGCTCTCGCCGGGCAGGTCGCCGAGCGAGCGGGGATCGCGCGCGAGGACATCCTCGAGATGACGCTGGTCGGCAACCCGATCATGCATCACCTCGTGCTGGGGATCGATCCGGTGGAGCTCGGTGGCGCACCGTTCGCGCTCGCCGTGGATCAATCCGTGACGATCCCGGCGCGGGAGCTTGGCATCGCCATCCACCCGAACGCACGGGTCTATGCGCTGCCGTGCATTGCCGGCCACGTGGGCGCCGACTGCGCCGGCGTCATCCTTGCGGAACGGCCGGATCTGGGAGAGGAGCTCACGCTGCTGGTCGACGTGGGCACGAATGCCGAGATCGTGCTGGGCAACCGCCATCGGTTGCTCGCGTGCTCGAGCCCCACGGGCCCTGCGTTCGAGGGTGCGCAAGTGAGCTGCGGGCAACGTGCCGCGCCGGGTGCGATCGAGCGCGTACGGATCGATCCCGTGACGCTCGAGCCGCGCTTCAAGGTGATCGGCAGCGAGCTGTGGTCCGATCACGCGGAGTTCACGGCTCGCACGGCACACAGCGGTGTCACCGGTGTCTGCGGCTCGGGCATCATCGAGGTGATCGCGGAGATGTACCTCGCCGGGATCCTCAATCAGGACGGCGTGATCGATGGGACGCTGCGCGAGCGCTCCGATCGCATCGTGCCGAATGGCCGCACGTTCGCGTACGTGTTGCACCGGGGCGAGGTGCCGCTCGGCATCACGCAGAATGATGTGCGGGCCATCCAGCTCGCGAAGGCTGCGCTGCACGCGGGAATCCGGCTGCTCATGGAGCACCTCGGCGTCGAGCGGGTGGATCGGATCCGGCTTGCCGGCGCCTTCGGCAGCCACATCGACGTGAAGTACGCGATGGTGCTCGGGATGATTCCCGACTGCGACCTGGCCAAGGTCGGCGCCGCCGGCAATGCGGCCGGCACCGGTGCGCGTATCGCGCTGCTGGATGCGAGCGCGCGGCGCACGATCGAGGAGCTGGTGCGCAGAGTGGAGAAGATCGAGACCGCGCTCGAGCCGCGGTTCCAGCAGCATTTCGTCGAGGCGATGGCGATTCCCCACAAGACCGCCGCGTATCCGAATCTGCGCAGGGTCGTGGAGCTGCCGGCCCCTCGCGCCGGTGCGGGTGGCGAGGAGTCGCTGCGGCGGCGACGGGCGGCGGGACGGCGAGGGCGCGGCTGAGGCTCGGCCGAGGCGCGGTTGTGCGGCTCGCTACGCCGAGCCGGGGGCGTGTGCCGGGTGACCGGCGCCCCAGCCGCGCCACCAGTCCAGAATCTGCGCGGCCGGCATCGGACGGCCGATCAGGTAGCCCTGCGCGGTGTCGCATCCCAGCGCGCTCAAGAGCTCCATGTCCTCGACCTTCTCGATGCCCTCGGCGACCGACTCCATATCGAGCTGCTGGGCCATCCTCAGGCTTGCAGTGCAGATGGCGCGCAACGTCGGGTTGCTCGATGCCCCGTGCACGAATCCGCGATCGATCTTGAGCTCATCGAAAGGCAGGTCGCGCAGCTGCGCAAGCGAGGAGTGTCCGGTCCCGAAGTCGTCGATCGCCAGGCGAAAGCGCTTCAGCCGCAAGCGATTCAGCACATCGAGCACGGTGGGGGCCTGCTGCATCACGCGACTTTCCGTCACCTCGAAGGTCAACGTGGAGGGCCCGACCCCGGCTGCCGTCGCGAGCTCCGCCGCGACATCCGGAAAGTCGAGCGAGAGCAGATCGTTCATCGAGACATTCACCGAGATCCGGGTCTTGAAGCCAGCATCGCGCCACTGCCGAGCCTGGCTCACGGCAGCCTGCAGGACCGCGCGGGTGAGCTCGCCGACGAGACCATATTCCTCGGCCGCGTGGATGAAACGGTCCGGATAGATCAGGGGGCCGGAAGGGGGTTGAAGGCGCACGAGAGCCTCCACGCCCACCAGCTGGCCGCCCGCGAACGAGACCATGGGCTGATAGTGATTCACGATCTGGCGCTGCGCGATGGCCTGGCGCAGCTCATCGGCGTCCAGATCGGGGCGCGGCGGTCGAGCGAACCGCCCGGTGCCTCCTTCCAGGGCGAGGCCGCTCAGGAGTGAGTCGAGGTGCTCGAGCCGCACGGGCTTGTGTAGATGCCCGAGGCAGCGCAGGTGATGCGCCTGCAGAAGCCGCTCGACCCCGTCGAGCATCCGGCCGTCCTCGCCGCTCACCAGGACGACGCCGCCCTTGAAGTGGTGCTCGGCGAGCCGGCGGATGAACTGCACGCCATCCATCCCGGGCATGTTGAGGTCGAGGAAGATCAGATCGACCGCAGCGCTGTCCGTTGCGATACTCTCGAGGGCCTGGGCGCCGCTTTCGCACGCCACCACCTGCGTGAGGTGGAGCTTGCTCAACATGCGGGCGAGCAGCTTCAGGATGTGCGGGTCGTCATCGACCAGCATCGCGCGCAGCGCCGCGACGTCTTCACTCATGAGCGGCCTCGCGGGCGATGCCTGGCGCAGCTGCGCCGCCAGTCGAGTCCAGCGCGTCGCGGACCTTCTTCGTCAGGACCGCTGGGGTGAACGGCTTTTGCAGCAGACCGGCACCGGCGGCAAGCTCCCCGACCAGGATTCCATCCGTGTAGCCGGACATGTAGAGCACGCGGATGCTCGGGTGTCGCGCGCAGGCGCGCTCGGCCAGTTGCCGGCCGTTCATCCGTGGCATGACCACGTCCGTCAGCAACAAGCCGACCGAAGCCGGATGACTCTCGAGGATCTGCAAGGCCTCCTCGCCATTGTGCGCTTCGAGCACGTGGTATCCACTGCGCAGCAGAATGCCGGTCGTCACTCTTCGCAGCGCGTCTTCGTCCTCGACCACGAGGATCGTTTCCTCGCCGCGCGAGATGTTCGGAACGGCCGTCGCAGCATCGCCCGCGGGGACCTCATCACAGCGAGGCAGGTAGATCTTGAAGGTCGTTCCATGTCCAACCTCGCTGTAGACCTGGATCACACCGCCGGCCTGCTGCACGATGCCGAACACGGTGGCGAGGCCCAGTCCGGTGCCTTTACCTTTTGCCTTCGTGGTGAAGAACGGCTCGAAGATCCGCGCCTGAGTCTGCGGGCTCATGCCAATGCCGGTGTCGCTCACGGCGAGCATCACGTATCGTCCGGGCTTCATGCCGGCATGCGACACGACGTAGTCGTCCTCGAGGTCTGCATTTGCGGTCTCGATGGCGAGCGAGCCGCCTTCCGGCATGGCATCGATCGCATTGACCGTGAGATTCATCAGGATCTGCTCGATCTGCCCGGCATCCGCCTTGCAGTGGCCCAGGTCCGGTGTGGGCCGCACGATCAGCTTGATGTCTGCGCGGATCAGCCGCCGCAGCATGCTGTCCAGACTCGCAATCACCTCATTGAGGTCGAGGATCGTGGTCTCGATCACCTGCTGGCGACTGAAGGCCAGGAGTCTGCGGGTGAGCGCGGCGGCGCGCTCACCCGCGCTGTTGATCTCGGCGATGTCCGCTCGCATCGGGTCGCTCGGCTCGAGCTGCTCCATCAACATGCCGCAATAGCCGAGGATGATCGATAGTATATTGTTGAAGTCGTGCGCAACGCCGCCGGCCAGGATGCCGATCGCTTCCATCTTCTGAATGTGCCGCAGCTGCTCCTCAGTGCGGCGCAGGGCCGCTTCGGCCTGCTTGCGCTCGCTGAGATCCATGACGATCGCGATGGTCTTCGGAAAATCCAGCACTGCGACCGCGACCATCACGGGCACGCGCGTGCCGTCCTTGCGGATCAGCTCGGTCTCCCAGTTCGGTGCCGTTCCGTATCTGCGCAGTGACTCGCCGGCCTTGTCCGACAGATGTCGCAGCTCGGGCGGGGTCATCTCCAGCCAGCCCGCCATGCCCGAGAGCACCTCCTCGCGCGTATAGCCGGTGAGCTTGAGATAGGCGTCATTGGCCTCGAACACGCTACCGTGGACGTCGGCGACGACGATGCCGACGATGCCCGATTCGGCAAGCCGCGCGAAGCGCGCCTCGCTGATCCGCAATGCCTCCTCGGAGTGGCGCCTCTCCTGACGCTGCTTGGACTCGCGAACCTCGCGCTCGACCACCGGGGCCAGCCGGACGAGCTTCTCCTTCAGCACGTAGTCGCGCGCCCCGGCGCGCATGGCCTTCACTGCGGCCTCCTCTCCGACGGTGCCCGAGACGATGACCAGGGGAATATCCTTGCCGGATTCGTTCAGGATCTCGATCACTTGCGGGGCATTGAGCTCCGGCATGGACCAGTCGCAGATGATGACGTCCCACGGCTCACCCGCGAGCGCGTCTTTGACCCCCGCGGCAACCTCCACGCGCCGGCATTCGACCGAGCCGAGCGAGCGGCGCAAGGCATGCTCGATCAGCTTGGCGTCCGATTCGGAGTCCTCGACGAGAAGCGCGCGCAGCGGCGCGCTCATGGATGGGCGACCGATCCGCGGGCCGGCGGGGGCTCGTTGAGCAGCAGCCAGAACATTCCGAGAGTCCTGGCGGCTTCCGCAAACTCTGCGAACGCAACCGGCTTGCGCACGTGCGCATTCGCCCCGAAGGTGTAGCTGCGAACGACATCCTCATCTTGCTTCGACGAGGTGAGGATCACCACCGGGATGAGCTTCGTACGCTCGTCCGCCCGCAAGCGCCGGAGGACTTCGTGGCCGTCGATCTTGGGTAGGCTCAAATCCAGGAGTACCAGAGCCGGGTTCTCCGCCGGCTCGCGGGTGGAGTGCTGGTTGACGCGGAAGAGGTAATCGAGCGCCTCGGCGCCATCGCGAAC
>DATKPP010000074.1:0-51855 GCA_035524075.1 Steroidobacteraceae bacterium
GCTTATCTGATGCAGCGGCCGCAAACCGTGGCGGACTGCGTGGCCGCCATCCGGGCCGCCGTTCGCGTTCCTGTGACCGTCAAGATGCGGATCGGGGTTGTCGAGGGTCGGGACAGAGCGGCCCTCGAGGCCAGCCGCCGCTTCGACTTGGCGGACCGGGATGCGCTTTATCGTTTTGTGGCGGGCGTGCGCGATGCCGGTTGTGGTGCAGTGATCGTCCATGCGCGCAAAGCCGTGCTCGGCGGACTGTCGGCGCAAGAGAATCGCCAGATTCCGCCGCTGCAATACGACGTGGTGACCGAGCTGAAGAGAGCCTTTCCGGACTTGCCGGTGGTCGTGAATGGAGGGTTGCGCGAGCCGGATGCGGTTCTTGGAGCTCTCGAGCGCGTGGACGGCGTCATGCTCGGACGCGAGGCGTATCATCGCCCGCTGTTTCTCGCCCGGCTCCACGCGCTGGTGTTCGGTGCAGAGGAGAACGCGGGCAGGTCTCACCCCAACCGCGAAACGCTCGATGCGATCGTGCGCACGCGCGTCATGGAGCGGATGGAGAGCTACACCGAGCGTCAGCTATCGCATGGTGAGAAGCTGCTGAGCATCGTTCGCCATCTGCAGGGCTTGTACGCGGGCGAGCCCGGAGCCGAGGAGTTCCGGCGCACATTGAGCGAAGGTGCACGGCGGGCCGGGGGACGTGCGGGTGCGGGCACGGAGTTGCTCTTGGCAGCCGTCGCGAGCGCCCGGCTGAGCTCGCCGGCGGCACCGCCTTCGATCGCCCCCGCGATGTGCTCGAGATAATCCGCGACGCGCGCGAGAGGGTTCACAGCGGCCTACAAGGCTACGGATGACGAAGCGAAGCAGGCTTGCGGTCATCAGCACGGCAGTTCCGGCGCTGCTGGTGGTGGCCTTTTTCGCAACTGCCAGGTATGGCGACGATCACCATGGCATTCACTACATGAACCGGCCGCCCATCGCGAATGTTGCGTGGGGACCCAATCGGCGCTTTATCGTCCAGCAGGGAATCAATGTCGTTCCGGATCCCGGAAAGCACGGTGCAGCGGGCAACGTCATCGAGTTTCCTATTTCCCGGCACACACGAGTGTCGATGCGACTGCTTTCCATCCATTGGATTCATGAGGAATTCGGAGCTTGGGAGTCCGACCACCGGAGGATCGCGCAGTGGATCAACCCATGCCCGCCGCGGCCTGATTGCCGGCGTTTGGCGCATCCCTAGCGACTGGGCGGATTCCGGGCGCTCCTCGCCCTCCCAGTGTGCAATCATGCACAATGAGAAGCGGGCGGTTGCATCGCGATGACTCCGCCCATTACCTGCTCGACGAATCTCGAGGTTCGCTGCATGAGAATTCCGCTCCAGATCTCAGGCTTGCTTCTCGCCATCGCCTTCGCCCCCGCGCTTCACGCCGACCAACCGCTCCCCGAGCGCAGATTGACGCCAGCGGATCTCGCCGCGGTCAGCGGCGCGCCGCCTCGCCCGGGCGTGCAGATGAGAGCACTGGTCGGGGATCCGAGCCGTCCGGGTTTGTACAGCGTGCGCGTGAGCATCCCGGCACACACGCGCGTGCCGCCGCACACCCACCGTGACAATCGTGCGGTGCTCGTGCTGTCGGGAACCTGGTACATGGGTTACGGAACGCGCTTCGCGTCCGAGGCATTGAAAGCACTCCCGGCCGGCAGCTTCTACACCGAGCCCGCCGCTCAACCGCACTTCGCCGAGACGCAGGACGAGCCCGTCGTGATCATCGTGACCGGCTACGGGCCGAGCGATACACATATGGTCCCGCAATAGGTCATCCCTGACCCTGAGCCGGCTTGGGATTACAATTGATCGATCACTCGCGGAGGCCTCACGGGGCGATGATGGCGGTCGCAACCTTCACGGCCGTCAGCACCGCTGAGGGTGCTGCTCCCGGCCAGTCCGGCAGCAGGCCGCGGGGCCCACCGCATTCAACCCCTTTGCGGCCTATCCGCAGTGGCTGCACACGAGCGGATCGCGCGGCGCTTGCCGCTCGATGGTGATCATCAGCCGCACACCGTCCCGGCTGGCAAAGAAGAAGCTGCATGACGGGCCGATCTCT
Source organism: Steroidobacteraceae bacterium (assembly GCA_035524075.1). GTDB lineage: Bacteria > Pseudomonadota > Gammaproteobacteria > Steroidobacterales > Steroidobacteraceae > JASHUC01. Next base: position 2,091 of record DATKPP010000074.1, read on the forward strand.
TGAGCGATCCAACCCGAGCAGATGCGCTTCTCCCGGGCGGCGATGAGCACCGCGCGTAAATCGCATCCCGGTGCGAGCTCGGTGGCTTCCTGGACGAAGCCGACTCCGTTGCGTACCACGAGCCACGTCGGCGCATTGACGGGTGCCAGAGGATCCGGGGCAGCTCGTCTGCGGCTGGTGTGGCGCATCCCGGAAGCGTAGCGCGCGAGGCACGCCGACCAGCAAGCGCAGCCTCAGTGTACTGGATGAGCTCCCGATGCGCGGACGATCAAGCTCAATGCAGATTCACCGCCGCGAGGCTGCCTTCGGCCTCGATGGGGTATCGGCCGCCTTGTGGCCGACGCAGGGCCTTGTTGCCATACATCTGCAGATCGGCACAGCGGAACAGGCCAGAGCGATCGCGCGCGTCCGTCGGATAGACGCTGATCCCTATGCTGCACGAGAGCTGGAAGCGCCGGCCGTCCAGGACAACCTCTCGCTCGAGCGCGGCGCAGATCCGACGCTGCACGCTCGCTGCGTCGATGCGTGCGTGCGTCAGAGGCAGCAGCAATACGAACTCGTCCCCGCCGATGCGGCACACCGTGTCGCCGACTCGGGCACCGTGCGTCAGCCGTGCGCCGACCAGCTTGAGGATCTCATCGCCCGCCTCGTGACCGAATGTGTCATTGATCTGCTTGAACCGATCGATGTCGACGAACACCAGGGCGAACGAGCCGCCCTGCTGATGGGCCTGCTCAATGAGCTGCTCCACGCGATCGATGAGTACGCTGCGGTTCGCAAGTCCAGTCAGAGGGTCGCGCTGAGCGTGGTGAACCAGACGGTCGATCCGGGTATGCTGCTCCGTGACGTCACGCAACATGAGAAGGCAATGCGCTGACTTCCCGCGCCCCTCGTTGAGGGGTATGAGGTGCAACAGATTCCAGAACCAGGTGCCATCCTTGCGGTAGGTGCGAATGAGCAGGCGCAGCTCCCGTCCTTCTGCCAGGCAGGATCGCAGCTGTGCCACGTGTTGCGGATCGGTCTCCTCACCGTGCAGCAGGTCGAGACCGTGATGGTCGATGTCGTCGGCAGTGAACCCGGTGAGCTCCTCGAAGGCCGCGTTCGCATACGTGCAAGGATGTCCCGCGCGTGAACCCCCGAGGATCGCCATCGCTGTCGCGCTGCCTCGCACGGCGTACTTGAACAACTTGGCTGTGAACTGCAAGACAGAGTTCCGGCCACTGGAATGCTGTATTCAAGATGCCACGCGATTTGACAGATCACCATAAGGAGATTCCGCGATGTCGCGGAGCTGTTAAGGGCGACACACCGATCTGGCGGCAAGTACCTATTCAGATCTCGCGGGGCGCTATGCAGATCTGCCTCGCAGCAGCGCCAGCCAGGCGGCTGGGTCCTCGTCCCGCTCGAGCACCTCGATCAGCGCCGAGCCCACGATGACACCGTCCACGTGGCCGCGCAGCCGAGCGATCTGCTCGGCAGAGCGGATGCCGAAGCCAGCACACACCGGCAGCGCAGTCGCGGCGCGCACGCGACCGAGATAGTCGAGAGTGTCGGCGGGAATGGCCACCGACTTGCCCGTCGTGCCCGTCATCGTGACCGCATACACGAAGCCTTCGCTTGCGCCACACACCGCGCTCAAGCGCTCCTGCCGCGTCACCGGAGTGACCATTTGCACGAGCGCCAGGCCCTCGCGGCCCAGTGCGCCATGCAGGTCCGAGCTCTCCTCGAACGGCAGATCCGGGACGATGAAGCCGCTCACTCCGGCGCGCGCTGCCGCCCTTGCGAGCGGCTCGAGGCCAAAGGCGAGCAGCGGGTTCAGATAGCTCATGAGGAGCAGCGGCGCCGCGAGGGGCTGCGCCGCGGCCAGCTCGTCCAGGATCCATCTGAGGGTCACGCCCTGCGCCAGCGCAACCTGGCTCGAGCGCTGAATAGTGACGCCATCGGCCATGGGATCCGTGAAGGGCACGCCGATCTCGATCACATCGGCTCCGCGCGCCAGAGCATGCAAGTCGCGAGCAAAGCGCGCGCGCGTGGGGAATCCGGCGGTGAGGTAGGCGATGAGGGCCGGCTCGCCGCGCGCGCTGGCGGAACGGATGGCAGCCGTGATGCGCTCATGGGGACGCATGGCATTACTCCTTCACGGCTCAAGCAGAGTGCGCTGTAACGTAGACATGTCCTTGTCACCGCGCCCGGAAAGTCCGATCAGAATGCGCGCGCCGCGGTGGCTTGCGGCCCACCGCCTGGCCCCGGCCAGCGCATGCGCACTCTCCAGCGCCGGCAGGATCCCCTCGTTCTCGGCGCATTCGCGCACCGCGGAGAGTGCATCCGCATCGAGCGCAGCCTCGTAGCGCGCGCGGCTCGTCATCAGGAGCAGCGCATGCTCGGGGCCGACGCCGGAGTAATCAAGGCCCGCCGAGATCGAGTGCGTCTCCTGGATCTGGCCGTGCTCGTCCTGCAGCAGCAAGGAGTAGCAGCCGTGCAGCACGCCCGGTCGGCCAAAGCACAGCGTGGCGGCGTTCTCTCCCAGACCGCTTCCGCGACCGCCGGCCTCCACACCGATGATCTCGACGGCCCTATCGGGAACAAACGCGTGGAACAGACCGATCGAGTTGGAGCCGCCCCCGACGCAGGCGATCACCGCATCGGGAAGCGCTCCGGCCTGCTCGAGCATCTGGCCGCGCGCTTCGCGGCCGATCACGGCTTGCAGCTCGCGCACCAGGTACGGATAGGGGTGCGGACCCACGGCCGAGCCGAGCAGGTAGTACGTTTGAAGCGGGTCGGAGACCCAATCGCGCAGCGCCTCGTCGATCGCGGCGCGCAGCGTGCGATCGCCGCTGGTCACCGGCACCACCGTCGCTCCGAGGAGGCGCATGCGTCCGACGTTCGGGGCCTGGCGCTCCATATCGACTTCGCCCATGTAGACGGTGCAAGGCAAACCCAGTCGCGCGCAGGCGGCCGCACTCGCAACGCCATGCTGGCCCGCGCCCGTTTCGGCGACGATGCGGCGCGCGCCCAGACGGCGCGCAAGCAGTGCCTGGCCGAGTGCGTTGTTGATCTTGTGCGCGCCGGTGTGCGCCAGATCCTCGCGCTTGAGCCAGATATCCGCGCCCCAGCGCTCCGAGAGCCGTCGAGCATGGGTGAGCGCCGTGGGCCTGCCGACCCAGCTCGACAGCTCGCCCGCCAAGTCCTTCTGGAAATCCTCCCGATGCAGCTGCTCGCGCACACCCTGCTCCAGCCGCTCGAGCGCCGGAATCAGCGTCTCGGGAACGTAACGTCCGCCGAAGGGCCCGAATCGACCGCGGGAGTCCGGCAGGCGTCCTGCGATCGCCTCGGCGAGCAGCCGCTCGCGTTCGGCTTGGGACAGATCGACACTCATGGGGTCTTCTCCTCGAGCTGCGCCTGGGGGGCGCGGCGCACGGCCTCCGCGAACTGCAGGATTCTCTGTGCGCTCTTCACACCCGCTCGCTCCTCGACGCCGCTCGAGACATCCACTCCGAATGGACGCACCGCATCGATGGCGGCTGCGACGTTGAGCGCCGTGAGTCCGCCGGCGAGCACGATCTGCGTGCGGCGGGCGACGGCCCGCGCGGCCGTCCAGTCGCATGCAACGCCGGCGCCGCTCGTCGCTCCCTCAAACAGCGCACGCGGCGGAAGCCTCCGGGGCTCGGCGGCGTCGGCCCGCAGCACCGGCAGCCGCTCGAGGCTGGAGGGGGCGTGCAGCGCGTTGAAATCCTCGAGGTCGCTCTGCCACACATCTGGTGCGAGCTCCGCGATAATCTCATCGAGCAGCACCTGAGCCGGATGCCGCGTTACCGCGACGCAGCGCACCCGGCCACGCGCCGGCTTTGCAAGTCGGGCGGCCTCGCGGGGTGTCAGCTGGCGCGGCGAGGCAGCAAAGACGAATCCGACCGCATCGACTCGCGCGGCCAGGGCCGCTTCGATCGCCTCGGGCGTCGTCATGCCGCAGATCTTGATCCACACGGTCGTCAGCCCGCGCGCCGCCCGCGCCGCGCCGCTCGACCGGCCGCGAGCAGCTCCTGAGCGAGCATGCCGGGAGAGTTGTCCTTCATGAGCGCCGTGCCGATCAGCGCGAGGTCGTAGCCCGCTGCGGCAACTCGCGCGGCATCGAGAGCCGAGGCCACGCCGCTTTCGGCCACGCGCGGAACACCCACCGGCAGCCGCCGCGCAAGCGATTCGAGCCGTCCCGGCACGACCTCGAGCGTATCGAGGTCACGGCAGTTGAGCCCCACGAGCAACGTGGCCCCCGGTGAACTGGTCTCCACCCAGGCATGGGCGCGCTCCAGATCCGCTTCATCGAAGGCCTCGAGCAGCACGAACAGACCGAGCTCGCGGGCGCAATCGAGAAGCGATCGAACTGCCTCATCACCCAGCATGCGCAGCACCACCAGCACGCCGCCCGCACCCGCGACACGCGCCTCGAGCACCTGGTAGGGATCGACCAGAAAGTCCTTGCGCATCGCCGGCACACGGCTCGCGCGCACAGCCGCGGCGGCGCTCGAGAGGTGCTCGAGCGAGCCATCAAAGCGCGTGGGCTCGGTGAGCACCGAGATCGCAGCAGCCCCTGCGTGTGCATACTCGCGTGCACGGGCCGTCACGTCCTCGATGTCCGCGCCACCCCGACCGGCCAGTCGGCCCGCCGCGGGAGAGCGCAATTTGACCTCCGCGATCAAATCAAAGCCGTCGGGATGCAACGCAAGTCGTGGCGGCGGCGGTGAGGCGCGAGCACGTGCCCACAGCTGCTGCGCGGACACGCTGGCGCGCGCCTGTTGCACCCGGGAGGCGGCAGCTTGCGCCATCTGCTCGAGAAAGCCGCTCACAACCTCGGCCTCGCTGCGCTTCGGGGGAAGGTCGCGACCGCATCGAGCACGCGTCGTGCAGCACCGCTGTCGATGGCGTCGGCCGCCTGCGCGAGCGCCGCGCGGCGCGAAGCCGCCGCACCTGCGACCTCCAGAGCGAGCGCAGCGCCGAGCAAGAGACAATCGCGATGCGGACCACGATCCGCGCCGGTGAGAACGGCGCGCAGAGCACTGGCGTTGTGTGCCGCGTCCCCGCCGGCGAGGCCATCGCTCGTGCAGCGCTCGAGCCCGTAGTCGGCCGGGGCACGCACCTCGACATCTACGCGACCGGGACGTACGTCGAAGAGCGTAAACGGGCCAAGCGGAGTCGGCTCGTCCCACCCCTCCGCACCGTGAATCACAAAGGCGCGCTCGATCGGCATTCCGGCGAGCGTCTCGGCAATGAGCCGCGCCTCGGTCAGCTGCGGGGCTCCGATCACGTGCAGCGGCGGCTCCGCCGGATTGGTCAGCGGACCCAGCAGATTGAAGACGGTTCGTACTCCCAGCGCATGGCGCACTGGTGCGAGAGCCTTCATCGCGGGATGATAGTAAGGCGCAAACAGAAAGGTGAAGTTTGCAAGCGCCAGGCACGCCGGTGCGGCCTCCTCGTCGAGGGGAACTTGCACCCCGAGGGCTTCGAGGACATCGGCGCTCCCGGCTCGACTGGAGACCGAGCGGTTGCCGTGCTTCACGACCGGGAGCCCGCAGGCAGCCGTCAACAGCGCCGTGCCGGTCGAGATATTGAGGCTGCCCGAGCCATCTCCCCCCGTACCCACCACATCGATGGCGCGCAAGCCCGGCGGCAGGCGCGGACGGCGAGCCAGCCGTCGCATCCCCTTCGCAAATCCACGCATCTCCTCTGCGACCACGCCCTTGCTGCGCAGCGCCGCGAGCACGGCACCCGCCACCGCGGGCGGTGCCTCGGGCTGCGTGAGCTCGCCAAGCAGCTCCTCGGCCTCGGCCTCGGCCAGGTCGCGCCGCTCGAGCAGCCGCTCGAGTGCCCTACGCAGAGAGGACATCCCGAGCTCCGGGGGAAGACTCGCGCGGGCGCTCCCCGCCCTCGAGTGTGAGAAAGTTCTGCAGAAGTTGCGGGCCGGTCGGCGTGAGGATGCTCTCCGGATGAAACTGCACGCCCTCCACGACGAGGGATCGGTGGCGCGCCCCCATGATCTCCCCTTCGGGCGTGAGCGCACTGACCTCGAGCTCGCCTGGCATGCGCTCGGGCGCGGCGATCAAGGAGTGATAGCGCCCCACCTCGCAGTGCTGGGGCAGCCCGGCAAAGAGCGTCCGCCCGTCATGGCGGATGGTTGAGGTCTTTCCATGCATCAGCCGCGCCGCGCGAACCACCCTGCCGCCGAACACCTCGACCATCGATTGATGGCCGAGACACACCCCGAGCACGGGCACGCGCCCCGCGAACGCCCGGATCATGTCCATCGAGACCCCCGCATCGTATGGGGTACCTGGCCCGGGCGAGATGCATAGGTGCGTGGGCGCAAGCTCGAGCGCCTCGTTCACCGTGATCTCATCGTTGCGATGCACCTTCACGTCCGCGCCGAGGACCATGAACGCCTGCACGAGGTTGTAAGTGAACGAGTCGTAGTTGTCGATGAGCAGCAGACGGGGGCTCACAGACCCTCCCCGGCGAGCTCGAGTGCGCGCGCGACGGCGGCGCTCTTGGCGAGGACCTCGTCGTGCTCGGCCTCGGGAACGCTGTCGGCCACGATGCCGCCCCCGGCTTGATAGCTGTACTCGTCGCCGTGAAACACGAGCGTGCGGATCGTGATCGCATGGTCCATGTCGCCGCGAGCGCCAAAGTATCCGACGGTGCCGCCGTAAAGCTCGCGGCCGACCGGCTCGAGCTCGTCGATGATCTGCATGGCGCGCACCTTGGGCGCACCGACGAGCGTGCCCGCGGGGAACGCGGCGGCGAACAGGTCGAAGGCGTCGCGCCCCGGCGCGAGCTGCCCATGAACCCCGCTGACGATGTGCATCACGTGGCTGTAACGCTCGATCGCCCGGTACGGATCGACGCACACGCTGCCCGCTCGGGCCACGCGACCCAGGTCGTTGCGCGCGAGGTCGACCAGCATCACGTGCTCGGCGTTCTCCTTGGGATCCGCACGCAGCTCAGACTCGCGCTCGAGATCGACCGCAGCGTCGTCCGAGCGCGGTCGGGTCCCGGCGATGGGGCGCAGCTGCGCGCGGCCGGCCTTGAGCTTCACGAGCGCCTCGGGTGAGGAGCCGACGACCGTCACATCGCCGAGCGCACAGTAGTACATGTAAGGAGAGGGGTTGATGAGTCGCAGCGCCCGGTACGCCTGAAATGGATCGAGCTGGTGCCGTCCGGAGAAGCGCGTGGACAGAACGAGCTGATACACATCGCCCGCGGCGATGTATTCCTGCACGCGTTTGATGCGCGCAATGTGCTCGCTGCGGCTGGAGGAGGCCTGCGGCGCGCCGTAGCGGCCCGGACGTGCGTGGTTGGGCAGCGCCCCTCGCAGGGCGCTCACGATCTCGCGCCGCAACGAGCGCCGCTCCGCCTCGCCTCCGGCGTGCAGCAGCGCGATGCCGCGGGTGAGGTGATCGAAGACGAGCAGCGAGCGCGGAGCCACGTAATGCAGTACCGGAACAGCGCTTTCGAGCCCGCTGCGGGCGGGGAGCCGCTCGAAGAAGCGGACCACATCGTAGGCGGCGTACCCGACCAGCCCGCCCGCGAGCGGCACACCTTCGATCTCCGGTTGCGGTTGCGGCGCGCGCGCCAGAGTGCCGCGCAATGCCGCAAGCAAGTCGGCCATGCCGCCCGGCACGGGGCGCAGCTCCGGTCCGATCGCAAGTCCGTTGCGGTCCAGGCGTACCTCGAGCCCCTCGCCGAGTCCGATGAAGGAGTAGCGCCCCAGGCGCTCCCCGCCTTCGACGCTCTCGAGCAGAAAGCGCGGCCGAAATGGCGCGAGCTTCAGGAACGCGGAGACCGGCGTGTCGAGGTCACCGGAGATGTCGAATGGCGCTTTCAAGTTCGTTTCCCGAAAATCCTGCGCCCAAAACGAAAAACCCATCTCGGGGTCTTCCGGAGATGGGTTTCGTTGCAGCGAAACTGGATTCGATTACGACAGCTGCGCGCAGCACCCGCTCCGGAGAGACAGGCGCCACCACCACCAAGCATTGTGCATCGGCTTGAGCATTGCGCGGGAGTATCGCCGGCCGGCCCGGCGGGCGTCAAGACGCGAGCCGCCCGCACCGACGCTACAATAAGTCCCCGATTTGTGAGGTGCGTCATGCCATCGTTCGATGTGGTCTCGGAGCTCAACATCCACGAGGTGACGAACGCCGTCGATCAGGCCAATCGAGAGCTCGCCCAGCGCTTTGACTTCAAGGACACCGGGGCCCGGTTCGACCTGAAGGAGCTCACCGTCACGCTGCACGCCCAGGTGGACTTCCAGCTCAAGCAGATGCTCGAGATTCTGAAGCTGCGCCTGGCCAAGCGCGGCATCGACGTCGTGTGCCTCGAGGTGAAGGAGCCTCAGGTCGCGCTGTCGGCTGCGACCCAGGAGGTGGTGCTCCGACATGGGATCGATACCGAATCGGGCAAGAAGATCGCCCGCCTGATCAAGGACTCCAAGCTCAAGGTGCAGGCGAGCATCCAGGGCGACAAGGTGCGGGTGGCAGGCAAGCAGAGGGACGAGCTGCAGTCGGCCATTCAGATGCTGCGCAAGTCCGAGCTCGGACTGCCGCTGCAGTTCAACAACTTCAGGGACTGAGCTCGCCGGGCTGCGGGCCTCAGGGCAGGCGATCGCTGATGAAGTCGGCGACGGTGGTCGCGGCCGGAGGGTCCAGGTTGGCGAGCACGATCACCACGTACTCATCTTTCGGAAAAATGCGCAGCTCCCCGTTCATGCCGGGTGCTCCGCCGCTGTGACCGTAGAAGGGGCGGCCCTCCAGGGTCCTCTGCGCGAAGTCGTACGGGAGGAGCGTCCCGTCCGCCGCAGTGATGCCGCCTCTCTCCAGCAGCCTCGTATGTGCCGGGTCCAGCAGCCGCTTGGACAGGAGCGCATTTGCAAAGCGCAGCAGATCATCGACCGTCGAGTAACCGCCGCCCGCCGAGGTCCCACGGTAGGGCAAGGTGTCCACGGCCGACTCCAGAGCGCCGGTCTCTCCGGCCGTGTAGCCCACGGCGCGGCGTGGCAGGCTCGTTGATTCGGGCAGATTACCGGTCGAGGTCATGCCGGCGGGCGTGAAGATGTGGCGCTTCAGATACTCATCGTAGGAGAGGCCGCTCGTCACCTCCACGATCCGCCCGAGCAGAATGAAACCGTAATTGCTGTACGCCCGATGAGTTCCGGGCGGAAAGAGAGGCCCGCGCGGGCCGTACAGATCGATGTAGTCCTTGAGGTCCTTGAGCGATTGGCGATTGGCAATGAACTCCGGTCCGAAGATGTCGCCGGTCCCCCCGGTGTGCGTCAGCAGCTGGTTGATGGTCACGCCCGTTGCGATGTCCCGGTTCGGGTAGTCCTTCAGGTAAGCACCGACCGGGCCATTCAGGTCGAGCTTGCCAGCCTGCGCGAGCTGCAGGATCGCAACGGCGGTGAACATCTTGCCCATCGAGCCGAAGCGAAACTGGGTATCCACCCGATTGGGCGTGTGAGCTTCGCGATCGGCCAGACCGTAGGCGGCGGTGAAAATCGGCTTGCGGTGCTGCGCGATGAGCACGGCACCCGAGAACGAGTCCGCCTGAGCCCAGGTCGCAAGCTGAGCTCGCGCGGCCGCCACGAGCGCCTGCGGCTGGAGTTTGGGCGGCGCCGGGAGGTCATGCGGTCGTGCTCCGAACAGCACCAGCATGCGGGCGATCCGATGCGGCGGCTGAGGATCCACGGTGGCCACCAGGTGCGCCCAGCCGTGCACGACGGGGTCGTAGGCGGTGATCTCCGCGTCGGTCGCCGTCGCGCGCTCGACTCCGTGGAACTGAAGACGTTGCAGGAACAGGTGTTGCCGCGGCCAGTCGGCGCGGTTGAGCGAGGCAGAGGAATAGATCTCGCGCACGGCATTGAATGAGGCGGCATCGTCCTCGATCGCCACTGCCTTCAGAAAGCGCTCGAGCTGCGTGACCGCTGCCGATTCGCGGGTGGCGGGGAGGTGCTGTTGTGGCGGTTGCCCCGGCGGGGATTGCGCGGGCACCCCGGCCGCAAACGTCACAACGATGAGCGATGTCAGCAGCGCGCTCTTCACGTGCACCCCTTCTCTTGCGGACTATGCGCAGCACGGGACTGCCGGGCACGATACGCCGCTGTGCCCGCGAAATCGACGCGAATTCACCGCGGCTGCGTGACTGCCAGGTGGCGCGCTTGATCGATCCGCTCGCAGAGCGCCTGCGTCGCATCGAGCATGCTCGGCGCCAGCCGAGTGAGCCGTAGATCGTCCATCACGATGAGCTGGCCGGTACGCACCGCACGCAGCTCCGGGAAGCGCTTCCACATCGCAAGCCAGGTCTCTGCATCGCGCCGCGAGCCGACGGCGATGATGAGGTCCGGATTGCGCGCAAGCACGGCTTCCGTGCCGACCGACGGGGCTGGCTCGCGCAGATCGGCGAATACATTGCGCGCGCCGCACACCCGCAGGGCATCGGTCATCGGCTGTGGACCGCCGATCGTGTAGATCGGGCGAGCCCAGATCTGCAACAAGGCCGATAGCGGCCGCAAGCCCGCGTAGCGTCGCGTGAGATCCGCGAGCCTCGCATCGATCCCGGTCGCCGCGGGCTCGGCGGTTGCGCTGGTGCCAGCGAGCCGCCCGAGTCGGCGCAGGGACGGCGCGAGATCGGCAAGCCGCTTGACCCTCTCGCGATAGATGGGAATGCCCAGACGGGCGATGCGCGCGGTCTCGGCGGCATTCTCGCCATCGGGCCATGCGACCACCACATCGGGATGCAGCGCGACCAGACGCTCGAGGTCGAGCGCGTTCGAGTCGCCGATGCGCGGAATGCGTTGCGCCTGCGGCGGCTCGAGCGAATATTCGGTCGTCGCGACAACCTCCCCGCCCGCACCCGCGGCAAACAGCATCGCCGTGGTGCTCGGCGCAAGGCTCGCGATTCGTAGGGGCGGCGCCGGAGTCACGACGAGCGCTCCGGTATCGTCCGTGAGGCTCACGGCGTGGGCGGGCTCGACAAGTCCCAGGAGCGCTGCCAGGAGCCATGGGAATGCGCGGCATGGCCTGCGGGCGTTGACCACGGGCAGGTTGATCGCCTGGTCGAGGAAGGTCACAGTGTCGCCTCGGGAGGAGATGCGCAAGTGAAGGCAGTATTCCTGGATTTTGCAACCGTCAGCCACGGCGATCTCGACACGAGCCACCTCACGCAGGTGCTTCCGGCACTGAAGCTGCGGGACATCACGGCCGACGCTGACATCGCGAGCCACATCGCGGAGCACCAGATCGTGCTCCTCAACAAGCTGCACATCACGCGCGAGCTGATGGCAGGAGCAGGCGGCTTGCGCCTGATCGTGGTGGCTGCAACAGGCACGAACAACATCGACCTCGAGGCCGCCCGCGAGCTCGGCATCGCAGTTTGCAATGTTCGGGACTACTGCACCACCTCGGTGACCCAGCACGTGCTTGCCGTGATGCTCGTGCTCACGCAGCGGCTGCGCGAGTACGCGCAGCTGGCGCTGCGCTCCTGGGGAGAGAGCCCCCAGTTCACCATGCTCGACTTCCCCATCCGCGAGCTCTCCGGACGAGTGCTCGGCGTCGTGGGCTACGGAACCCTCGGCCGCTCCGTGGCGCGGGCGGCGGAGACCGCCCTGGGGATGCGGGTGCTCATCGCCAATCGGCCCGGGGCCGAGCGGGTGTCCGGGCGGCTCGACCTGCACGAGATGCTGCCGCAGGTCGATGTGCTGAGCCTGCACTGCCCCCTCACTGCGGCCACTCGCAGGATGATCGGCGCGCCCGAGCTGGCATTGATGAAGAAAGATGCCCTGCTGATCAACACCGCGCGCGGGGGGCTCATCGACTCGGATGCCCTGGTGCAGGCTCTGCGCGAGCGCCGCATCGGCGGTGCGGCGATCGATGTGCTGGAGCAGGAGCCTCCGGTCGATGGCAGCCCGTTGCTGGCAAGCCTGCCCAATTACATCCTCACACCGCACATCGCCTGGGCTGCGCGCGAGGCACGGCAACGCTGCATCGACGAGATGGCCGAGAATATCGCGGCATTTCTGCGCGGGGATGCCCGCAACCGCGTGGTGTGAGTGTGATGAAGCCGGCCCTCAGGGCGGCGGCACCGCAGCCTTGCCTCGACCGATCGCCTCGGCCGCCCATCTGAGAATCGGCTGCAATCGGGGCGGCGCCAGTGCGAGCGCAGCGGCGTGCGAGAGCCAGCGCCACTCGTGATGCTCGGGCCGACCGAGCTCCTCGGTCGGCAGCAGACGCACCTGCTCGGTGCGCGTCTCGGCGAGATAGTAGCGGGCCACCTTGTTGCGAGCGTAGGGGGCAGTCTCGCAATAGACCTCGCCCCACGGGAAACGCAGATCTTCGATGCCGGTCTCCTCGGCCACCTCGCGCCGAGCGGCAGCGAGGGGATCCTCGCCGGGCTCGACGATGCCCTTCGGAAAGTCCCAGTTGCGGTAGGCTCTGAGCATCAGGTACAGCCGTTCCTCGAGCGCTTGCCGCACGACCACGGCGCCGGCAGACAGCCGCGGAGCGCCAGGGCTGCTCTGCGGCATCAAGCTGCTGCGACCGTGCGCTCCAGCGGCGCCCGGCCCCGCTCATATTCGAGGACCCCGGCCACCGCGTGCACGACCGAGGCGATCCGCACTGCGCTCTGCACGCTCTCGCGCGACAGCCCGTGCTGACGCAGCTGACGCTCGTGGGAGGCCACACAGGTGCCACAGCCGTTGATCGCCGATACCGCCAGCGAGCACAGCTCGAAGTCCACGCGCTCCACGCCCGGATTGCCGATGACACTCATGCGCAGGCGGGCCGGAAGCTGCTGGTACTCGGCATCCTCGACCAGATGCAGGAAGCGGTAATAGATGTTGTTCATGCCCATCACGGCTGCGGCTGCCCGCGCGGCGTTCACACCCAGCTCCCCGAGATGGGGAGCGGCAAGTCTCTCGATGCTACGCGCCAGCTCGACATTGCGCGAGGCAATGGCCGAGGACAGCGCCACGGCCCAGATCTGCGCCTCGCTCAGCCCCGGGGCACCGGCCGGCGTGAGGAGCGTGGACAGGTTGAGTCGCAGATCGCGCGCGTAGTCGGGCAACGCCTCGCGAATGGATTCCAGAGTCATCATGGTTCGTCTCCTTGCGGCCAAAGCGATTGTTGCGGCCTCACGCGGCCTGCAGCGTCGGTTGACCGCTTCGCCAGTTGCAGGGACACAGCTCATCGGTCTGCAGCGCATCGAGGACTCGCAGCACCTCATCCGGGCTGCGGCCGACGTTGGCGTCGGTCACGTATACGAAGCGGACGATACCCTGCGGGTCGATGATGAAGGTTGCGCGCTGGGCAACGCCCGACTCCGGATCGATGATGCCGAGCGCCGTGGCGAGCTCGCGCTTCACGTCCGAGAGCATCGGGAATGGCAGGTTCTCGAGCTCGGACTTCTGCCGCCGCCAAGCCAGGTGCACGTACTCGCTATCGGTGCTCGCGCCGAGCAGCTGTGCATCGCGCGCCTTGAACTCCCGGTCGAGTTTGCCGAAACCCGCAATCTCGGTGGGGCAGACGAAGGTGAAGTCCTTGGGCCAGAAGAACACCACGCGCCACTTGCCCGCGAAGGTACGCGAGTCGACGGTCTGGAAGGCCTTCTCCGGATCGCTCGACACCACGCCGGTCAAGGTGTAATCGGGAAATCTCTGTCCAATGCTGATCATCACAGGGCTCCGGGAGTCGGGGACTCCGCTTTGGGTCGATGCCCACATCATGGGGACTGGACTTGCGAAGTTCCAATCGATTGATTTTATAATTTCGATAGACGTTGTTTATCGAGCCGCCAATGCCCGATCTGAAGCTCAAGGATCTGCGCTACCTCGTGGCGGTCGCCGACGAGCGGCACTTCGGGCGTGCCGCGCGCCGCTGCAACGTGAGCCAGCCCACGCTTTCGGCGCAGGTGAAGAAGCTCGAGGACTATCTCGGTGTGCAGCTGCTCGAGCGTGAGCCGAGGCGCGTGGTTCCCACTCAGGCGGGGGAACAGATCATCGCTCGCGCGCGGCGCATTCTCGAGGCGAGCGACGAGGTCGTGACACTGGCGCGCTCGCATCGCGACCCGCTCGCCGGCCAGCTGCGAGTTGCGCTGTTGCCCACCATCGGACCCTACCTGCTCCCGCGGGTAACGCCCGCGGTGCGCAAGGCGCTGCCGCGGCTGACGCTGCTGCTCTACGAGTACCAGACCGCTCCGCTGCTTGCGAAGCTGCACGCGGGGGAGATCGATGTGGGCATTCTTGCGCTGCCGGTCGAGCTCGAAGGGCTCGACTCTCGCGAGCTCTACGAGGAGCCCTTCGAGGTGGCGCTCCCAGCGCAGCATCCGCTCGCCAAGCAAGCCAGCGTGCCGCTGGCGGCGCTGCAGAGCGAGAAGCTGTTGCTGCTCGAGGAGGGCCACTGCCTGCGCGACCAGGCACTGGCGGTCTGCAGTCGCGCCGGACTGCACGAGAACGCGGATTTCAGAGCGACGAGCCTCGAGACGCTGCGGCAGATGGTCGCCTCCGGCGCCGGCATCACACTGCTGCCGGAGCTGGCCGTGAGCGGCGCCTACGGGAACGCCCGCGGCGTGGTGGTGAGGCCGATTGCGCGGCCGGTCCCCACGCGCCGTATCGGTGCCTCGTGGCGCAAGACGACGGCCCGGCGGCCCGCGATCGATGCGCTCTGCAAGGTGATCGCCGAGCAGATCAAACGGTCAAGCTTGTTGACGCCTCACTGAGTATCATGCGGGAGGCGCCGCTGCTACATCGCGCGAGCGGAGGGGAAATCCGTGAATGCAAGGCAAATCGTTGCCATCGTCCTGATCATCGCCGGAATCCTGGGACTCGTGTACAAGGGATTCAGCTACACCCATGATACCCACGAGGCGCGCGTGGGCTCGCTGCAGCTGTCCGTCTCGCACCGCGATCGCATCGACATTCCCATGTGGGCAAGCATCGCGGGCATCGTCGTGGGCGCGGGCCTTCTGATCACCAAATCGAACCCCTGAGACCTGCTCGCATGCACGGGATCTTTGGCGCAGCAGCTGTGGCGTTCGCTGCGCTCCTGGCCGATGTCGCGCTCGCTGCCCAGCCGCACGCAGCCTCCGCGGCCCCGACCACCATCCGCATCGAGAATGCCTGGGTGCCGCAGCCGCCCCCGGGTACCGAGGTTGCCGCCGCCTATTTCACGGTGCGCAATGTCGGCCACGATCCGGCCGTGCTACTGGAGGTGACCTCGCCGCTCGCAAGCGAGGCGATGCTGCACGAAACCAGGATCGTCGGCGGCGAGTCGCGCATGCGCATGCTCGAGCGCCTCGCGATCCCCGCGGGCGGCGCCGTGACTCTCACCCCCGGTGCCATCCACGTGATGCTGGTCGGACTGCACCAGGTGCTGCGCGTGGGGCAGCAGGTGCCGCTCGTGCTGCGGTTTGAGAATGGTCAGCAGATCCGCATCCTGGCACCCGTTCGCGCCTCGGCAGCCGGTGGGTGATCACGCCTTCAGATGCGGCGCAGGAGCTGCACGTGCATCCGAGCCCGGACCACGTCACGCCCTACGATCGGCTCGTTTGGGACGACGAGCAGGTCGAACGGCTGCTCGTAGCGGGTGAGCAGCACCAGGAGCTCGAGGCGTTCTTCGGCTCCGGGGAATACCGTGTGCTGGTGCGTCTGGCGCGCATCGCGCATCGCGCGTACCCCACGCCGGCCGATACTCATCCCACGATCATCGTGCCCGGAATCATGGGCTCGCAGCTCGGCGTGCCTCGCACCAAGCACTTGCCGCGCGACATTCTGTGGCTCGATCCGATCGATATCGGCTTCGGCCGGCTGACGGAGCTCGCCGTTCCGGGCGCCGGACGGGTGCGTCCGTATGGCGTCGTGCTGTACTCCTATCTGAGGCTCAAATTGCACCTGCGCGCCGCCGGGATGCGGCCGATCTTCCATCCATACGATTGGCGCCTGGGCATCGACCTGCTCGGCCGCCAGCTTGCAGAGCGGCTGCGAGCGCATGCGGGCCCAAAGCTCGCGCTGGTGGGCCACAGCATGGGAGCGCTCGTCGGTCGCGCCGCGCTTGCTTGCCGGGGGGGCGAGAAGGTCGAGCGCCTCGTCATTCTGGGAGCGCCGAACTTCGGGTCGTTTGCGCCCGTGCAGGCGCTGCGCGGCTGCTGCTCGGTCGTGCGCAGGATCGCGCAGCTCGATGCGCACCACACGCCCGAGGCGCTCGCCGTCGTATTCAATACCTTTCCGAGCCTCTACCACATGCTCCCGGATCGCGGGCATAGCGGTACGATCGATCTGCTCGATGCAGCCGCGTGGCCCCGCGCGGGGCCCCAGCCCGTGCGCGAGCTGCTCGACTCCGCGCGGCTCGTCCAGCGCTCCCTTCCCCCGCCCGATCAGCGCTTGGCGAATATCCTCGGCGTGGGGCAAGAGACGGTGACCGCCGTGGCGCGCCGCGGCGATCAGTTCGTCTATACCATCACTCGTCATGGCGACGGTACGGTCCCCACCGCCTGCGCCTACCTGCCCGGCGCGCACAACTTTCACGCCGCCGTCCCGCACAGTGAGCTGGCGCGCAATCCGGTCGTCGCTCGGGCCGTGATCGACCTGCTGCGCACCGGCTCGACTCGTCGCCTCGCCAGACGGTGGCGCACCAGCAGTCGCGCCCAGGCGCACATCACCGATCGTGAATTGCGCCGCGATCATGCGGACAAGTTGGACTGGGCGGGCATGTCGCCCGCCGAGCGGCGCAGCTTTCTGCAGAATTTGAACGAGCCGCCGAAGCTGCGGTTGCGCATTCCTGCGCGAGGCCGCGGGCGCGCTCGTTGAGAACGGAAGTTTGTGACGCAGGTGTGAGTAAATGCGCTTCCGTGCGTGAGTGCTCGATATCCCTGTAATTTCCGTTCATCGGCACATGAGGAGGTATGCGGGGATTAAAATAGACGCGTACGGACAATCACACCAGCCGTACGAAAGGCTCGTCATGAATCAGCTACTGAGTCGCGACACGGGGCCTCGCTTCGGATCTGTTCCTCGGGCGGCTCCGGGGGTCCTGCTTGCAATCATCGTGGTGCTGGTCCTGCTTTTCAGCTCGTGGTTCGTCGTGCCGCCTGCCAATGTGGCCTTCACGCGCTGGCTCGGCGGCACGGTCATGCAGCGCCAGCCGCTCGGTCCCGGACTGCACCTGAAGGTGCCGTTCATGGAGAGCGTGGATGAGATGCAGGTGAGCCAGTCGGTGTACACCCTCGCGCCGATGGAGGTTTACACGAACGACAACCAGTCCGTCACCATCGCGGTAAGCCTGATCTACGTGGTGCCGGCAGCAGACGTCTATCACCTCCTCTACGAGGTCGGCCGCACCGGCAACGTAGACGTTGATGGCACCGTACTGCCGGTGGTGCGCAACGATGCGCAGGCCGTGTTCGCCCGCTACAACACGCTCACGATCTCGGACAGGCGAGCGGAGATTGCCGACGCGATGCAGGTGGCTATCGCGGGCGATCTCAGGCGGCTTTTCGGACTGGAGGTCGTAAACGTTCAGCTGACCGGGATCCAGTACTCGGGCGCATTCACGCAGTCGGTGGAAGCGGCGATGACTGCCAAGGCGGCGGCGGTACAGGCGCAGAATCAGGTGCTGCAGAAGCAGTACGAGGGCCAGCAGGCCGTCGTGCTCGCCGAGGCACAGGCCAAAGCGAAGATCGCCACGGCGGAAGGGGACGCCCGAGCGATTGCCCTGGTAGGTGATGCCTTGCGGCAGAACCCCGCCTACATTCGTTGGTACGAAGCTTCCCGGTGGGACGGGGTGCTGCCGAAGTACGTCGCGGGGAAGGCCGCGGTGCCTGTCATCGACGCGGACAAGTGAGGCCGATGGGCCTGGGCGTGCGCGAGGGGCTCGTGTGTCCCTCGCGCCCCTACGTGTGCGCCCGCACCCAGCGCAGGATATCCGCCTTGCCCAGCGCGCCCGCCTGCCGTGCAACCTCGCGACCGGATTTGAACAGGATCAAGCTGGGAATGCTGCGAATGCTCAATTCCCCGGCGACATCCTGCGCAGTGTCGGTATTGAGCTTGGATACACGCACCTTGGGCTCCAGCTCCGCAGCCGCCTCGGCATACTGTGGCGCCATGGCTCGACAGGGGCCGCACCAGGGAGCCCAGAAATCCACGAGCACCGGAATGTCGTTGCGTTCGACGTGACGGCGGAAGCTACTGCCCGAGAGCTCGACAGGGTGACCGGTGAACAGCGGCTGGTGGCAGTTGCCGCAGTTGGGCCCATCGCCCAGGCGTGTGGCGGGAATGCGGTTTCTCGTGTCACAGTGCGGACACACGATGTGCAGTGCCTCTGACATGCGTCCTGTCGTAGGGACGCCGGCAGCGTTTTTCAAGGAGACCAAGCATGAAAGTGGGAGTACTGGGCTCGGGTGATGTGGCCAGGACGCTGGCCGCCGGTTTCGCCAAGCACGGTCACCAGGTGAAGCTCGGCACTCGTGCACCGGGGAAGCTCCAAGGGTGGGCCAGCGGTCAACAATTCAAGCTGCTTTCAAAGACGCAGCGAGCCAGGTGATGAATATGTTGCGCAGCGCAGCCGGTGTCGTCGTTGGGCTGATCGTGTGGATGGTGGGGTTCTACGCTCTGGCGATCGGGGTGTCCGAGCTCTGGCCGGACTACGCAATCCACGGACGTGAGTGGATGAGAGAAGGGAGGTTCACGTTCACCCCGGCGATGGCTTCCTGCAACCTGGCGCTCTGGGTACTCGCCGAGATTGCAGCGGGATGGCTCGCAGCCAGGATCTCGAAGCATCGAGGCGCCGTATGGGCGCTGGCCGCGCTCGTGGGGATCTACCTCGCTGCCGTGCATCTCATCTTCGACTGGTCCCGTTTTCCGTGGTGGTACGACCTGGGGGTCGTCATCCCGAGTGTTCCGGCAGTCTTGCTGGGCGCCGCTCTTGCGATCGGGTTCAGCCCGGCGCGATCGCAACGCTAGCGACGTGCCTGACTGATCACGGCGGGAAAATCGATCTGCGCCGAGGGACCCGTAAGGATGTGGTCTCCGACCACGAATCCCGGT
The DNA here is from genome assembly GCA_035524075.1 of Steroidobacteraceae bacterium. Lineage (GTDB taxonomy): Bacteria > Pseudomonadota > Gammaproteobacteria > Steroidobacterales > Steroidobacteraceae > JASHUC01. The sequence goes on from DATKPP010000074.1 coordinate 21,160, forward strand.
GTCTGGAAGATACGAAGCCCACGCGCCAGATTGAAATTCTCGATGATCTCGTTGGCAACGCTCGGTGCGGCCATATCCTTGCGCAGGCGCACGACGTCCAGCCCCACCTCCTTTGCCGTGACAAAGATCGCCTCCTCTCCCCAGGGGCCGCGATAAGCCATGAGTGCTTCGTGGAATTGCCGGTACTTGTGCTGGCGCACGGAGGCAAGAGCCGCGCGGGCCGCAATCAGCGACTCAGGGGTCAGGATCGGAAACTCCTTGAGCACAAGCCGGACGTGCGGATCGCCTCGCAGGGCGCTCTCCAGGCGAGGCTCGAGCGCCTTGCAGTAGGAGCAGGCGTAATCGAAGAATTCCACGATGGTGACATCGCCATGCCGGTCTCCAATCACGGGCGAGCCCGGATCGTCTTGCAGCGCCCGCCAGTGAGCCATGACGTTCTGCTCGTCTGCAGCTTGCGGCGCATCGGCCGCTCGGCACACGGTCGCCGCGATTGCCAGGGCGGCCAGCCCGATCGCGGTGAGGAGCAGCGCGATCGCGGGCTGGGCGATTGCCGGGCGATTCATGCTCGGAAGATTATCACGTCCGGAACACTGGCCGTTCATGCGCTCGCGTGTGCGGGGCTCACGGCTCCGGGCTCAAGTTCGCGGATCCCGATGCGCGCATTCCGGCGCCGGAGAGCTCTTGCTCGAGCGCCGGAACGTGATGTCGAACCACGGCCGCCAGCTCCTCCCGCCATCGGTTGACGTAGTGGCCGTCTCTCTGACCTCTCCGTTCACCGGCTTCCAGACCCCGCGCACTAGTGCGCCGGCCTGATTCCTGCCGCTCAAGATGATCGCGCCATTCTCGAGCCCACCTTCGATCTCGAGCAATGTTCCGGTCGCCGTGACCCACGTCTGATGCCACCGGTCTCGGCTGCGATCGTAGATTGTGAGGCTCTGCCCACCTGGTCCGCCAACGGGCTGGTAATTCTCGCGGAGGACGCAACCACTCAGGATCGGCTCGATGCGGGCGAGCGCGATGATCTTGCTCCCACCGGTATCGACGACCTCCCAGTTGCCGACCCAGAAGTCGAATTGTCGGTAGACCGGGGTCGAGCACGTTCGCGCGGATGCGTTGGGCTGGGCGTCCGCAGCGGCCGCGCTGCACGCCAACGACGGAACCACGACGATCGCCAGGGTCGCGAATGCGACCCACCTGCCCCAAAGGACCCGTAACAGTGCGCCCATGCCGTAGCTCCTGCTAGCTAGAGGCTCCCGCGAGAGACGAGCTCCAGGCGAATGCGGCGCCAGGGCGCGACGGGAGACTTCTCATGATCCTAGGGCACCCGGAGCCTCTGCGACTGGCGGTTTTCGGACGTCAAATATCCGCGAGCATCAGTGCGAGGCGAGTAGCAATGATTGAGGGCTGCGCCGCTCAGCTCGCGCGACTACGCCGACTTCGATTGCTTCGCACGCGCCAACCGGCGGGACCCGCGCCAATGATGAGCGTCTCGGTCTCGCTCAGCTGCTCGGTTTCTCCAGCGCAAGCTGACGCTCGCAGCTCACGTACTCCTGCTGATTGCGCCGCAGGCGCCACATCGACCATAGAATCGTTGCAATTGCGGCCGAAGTCCACAACACCGATATCGTCCGCAGCGGGTAGAAGCGCGAGACCTGACCTGCGAGTACACCGACCCACACGAGCGCCACGAGCAACAGAAGTATGCCGCCGCCGACACACTGTACCCGGAGCATGCTGCTCGCCAGGCGAAGCCGCATCAGCGCGTAGCGCAGGGTGCCTTCGGAGGTTCGATCGGACCATTCCAGGCTGCGCCGGCGCAGTCGATAGAATGCGACTGCACCTGCGGGGCACACGAGCAGGAGCACCAACGCCGCAACGGCGAAGAACAGGTCATGCCACTGCCAGGCGATGTAAGCGCAACCGGCACCGACCACCATTCCCGCAGCGGTAACGACCGCTTCGATGATCAGCGCGGCCATGGTGCGGCGACGCGCCCGAAGCAACTGCTCGCGGAGTGTGTCTACGTCGATCATCACGAAGGAATGTTCCACGCTCTGGCCGGCCACCGCCGAGCGGCACTGCGCAATTTCAGCCAACGTCGATGTGGCGCTGCACCATCATCCAGGTCAAGGTCGCCAAGCTGCGCGTGCCTCTGCACGAGGTTTGATGTGCTTCGCCGCGCTCAAAGGCGCGTGGCGCGCGGCAAATCGGGGCTACCGCGCGTACCTCGAATAGTCGGGGAAGGGCGGTACCTGCGGGGTCGGGAGCGGGTGACGCGCGAGCTCATCCATTGCGACCGAGACCGCCTTCTCGAGCTGCACATCGTGGCCCTCGCGCCACGCCTTGGGGTCGAGCACGAGCGGCACATCGGGTGGCACGCCATGGTTCTCGACGTCCCATGTGCCGTTCGGATTGAAGAAGGCAACGCGCGGTGCCGTCACCGTTCCGCCGTCGATGAGCTCGGGATAATCGTAGATGCCGACGAGACCGCCCCAGGTCTTCTCGCCGACCGTTGGACCCAGGCCGACCGACTTGAAGGCCCAGGGCAGCCAGTCCCCACCGGAGCCCGCGAACTGATTCGTGACCATCACCTTGGGGCCAAAGATCGCATCCAGCGGTGAGGTGAAGACTGCCCCCTGACGCGTGTACCAGTAGCTGGTCAGCTTGCGCTGCATCGTCTCTATGATGTAGTTCGCGACCGAGCCGCCTCCGTTGAACCGCTCGTCCATGACGGCGCCTTGCTTGCCGACCTGCGCCATGTAGTAGCGATTGAAGCTGTCGTAGCCGGCGCCGGCCGTGTTCGGGAGATAGACGTAGGCGAGCTTGCCGCCACTCATGCGGTCCACCGTCTGCATGTTGTGCACGAGCCAGTCGCGATGGCGCAGATTGAGCTCTTCGCGAACCGTCATAACGGTCACATCGCGAGCATCGCGGCCATCGGGGCTCGGCCCCACACGAATGACGACCTGCTTGTTCGCCTTGTCGAGGAAATAGCTGTACACGTTGTCCGTCGCGCGCAGCTCTCGGCCGTCGACGGCGAGCAGATAGTCGCCCGCAATGACGTTCACACCCGGTTGCGTGAGCGGCGCGTGCAGGCGCGGATTCCAGTTCTCGCCACTCAAGACCCGCACGATGCGATAGCGTCCATTCTCGATGCGGTAGTCCGCGCCCAGGAGCCCCACACTCACCGGAGGCACAGCGGGCACCTCTCCACCGCGCACGAACATGTGCCCGACGTTCAGGTCGCTCAGCATCTGGTTGAAGAGATAGTTCTCGTCCTCGCGACCTGCCAGACCGGGCAGATACTTCGCGTACTCGGCCTCGGTTTTCTCGAGATCGAGCCCGTGGAAGTTCGGCGCATAGAAGAAATCCCGCTCGATGCGCCAGACCTCGTGATACATCTGCTTCCATTCGGCAACAGGGTCGACGTAGACCTTCATGTCTTGCATCTTGAGCGCGCCATCGCCCGCCTTGATGGGACCCGCTGTCGAGGCGATGCTCCATTGACGGTGCGCGACAATGAGTGCCTTCTCGCCGTTGAACGAGACGAGGAAACCCTGTACTCCGGAGATGACGGGGGTCGTTTTGCGGGTCTTCAGCTCGAACTTTTCCACCGCGAGCGGCGAGAACTCCGCCGGCGGCACGTCGCTCGCTTCCTGTTCGGGCGGCAGATCGATCAGGAACAGCTCGCCCGCCTTGCCCGTCTGGATCCCCACATAATTCTTCGCGGGGATCGGCAGCGCGAGAATGCGTTGGTCGATGCTCCCGAAGTCGATCCTGACCTTCGGTGTCTGGGGTCCCGCGGACTTGGGTCCCTTGCGATCGCCCCTGTCCTTGTCCTCCGCTGCGGCCTTGGCCGAGCTGTCCTCCGCGGTTTCGGCGGAGACGTCGGACTTTCCCTCCTCATCGCTCTGGGGCTCGATCGGCGAGGGCTCGTCCTTCGAGAGCACCACGACATAGATGTTGCGAGTGACCGTGTGGTCGTAGCTCGACATGTCGAGCCAGGCCGTCGTAGGCCCTACGTCGGTGCTCGCCGTGAAGTAGAGCCACTTGCCGCTCTTGTCCCAGACCGCCGACCGTGCATCGCTCATCCCGTCGGTGATCTGCGTACTCTTGCCGGCCGCGAGCGAGTACACGAACACCGCCCGCATGTGGTTGCGCAGAAGCTTCGTGTAGGCGACCCACTCGCTGTCTGGCGACCAGGACGGAGATAGCGTCCTCTCCGGGGTTTCGTAGACATCGGTGTCGATCTTGACGGGCGTTCCCGTTGCAAGATCCAGGTACCAGACATTCAGCCGCTTGTCGGTGTAAGCAATCTTCTTGCTGTCCGGAGACCAGCGCGGATCGTAGAAGAACGTCGGCGCCGATCCGAGACCGAACTTCCGCGCGGGCGCCAGTCCCTTCTGGCCTCGGACGTGAAGCGCATACTCCCCCGACTCGTCCGAGAAGTAGGCGATCGACTTGCCATCCGGCGACCACGCCGGGGTACGGTCCGCGACACCCGGGGAGTGGGTGATGTCGCGGACATCGCCGTGCTCGGCAGGCACGGTGAGGATCTCGCCGTGGGCCTCGAACACCGCACGCGCACCGGTCGGGGAGATATCGGCCGAGAGAATGTGGTGCTCCACGCTGTCGAAGTGCGGCAGCAGCTGCGGGAAGTCCCCTGCGACTCGGACGCTCACCGAGTGCTCGCGGCCGCTCGCAGGGTCGAAGATGTGAATCGATCCGAACTGGGAGTAAATGATCGCATCCGGCCCCGCCGAGGCCTCCTTGATGGGCATACCCTCGTTCGGCAGGACCTGCCGCGACTCCTTGGTTGAGGGGTCGTACTCGTAGAGCGTGAATGGTCCATGCTCATCCGAAAGAAAATAGAGCTTCCCGCCGAGCCACATGGGATCGAACTCGTTCCAGTCTCCGCGGGGGATCTCCTCGTAGCTCGAGTCCGAGAGCTTCGCCAGCCAAATCTTGGTCTCGGTGCCACCGCGGTAGTGCGACCATGTGCCGAACGCAAAGGGCGCGGGGCGGTAGGCGATCTGGGTGCCATCCGGCGAGTACGCGCCCTCGAACGCGAGCGGAAAGGGCAGTCTCTCAGGCAGACCACCCTTCAACGAGATGGAGTAGAGGTTCGTGACCCCGCTTGCAAATGCGTCACGGTTGGAAGCAAAAAGGACGCGCGTGCCGTCCGGGGTCCAGCCGATCGCCTGATCGAACGCGGGATGGTAGGTCAAACGCCGCGGTACGCCGCCGTTGGCCGACACCACGTACACGTCGGGGTTGCCGCCGTAGTTCCCCGTAAAGGCTACCCACCTCCCGTCGGGCGAGAAGTGCGGATCCGACTGGATGCCAACCCCGGTGGTCAAGCGGCTGGCCGCTCCGCCATCGCGGCTCACGCTCCAGAGCTCGCCACCGTAGACAAACACGATCTGGGTGCGATTCATCGTCGGTTGCTGAAGAAGGAGCGGCCCCGGCTCCGACTGCGCGTTGCAGATGCCTGTGATCATCAGGGAAGCGAGCGCGAGGAGCTTCTTTTTCATGGGCGACTCTCCTGAGAATGAAGGCTAATCCGGCGGGTTGTGAGCGCGCAGAAACTCGACCGATGACTTGAGCATCGCGGTCGGGGCTAGAATTGTGGCACGCCGCAAGACCCCATTCTAAACGGGGGGAACGGCACCCATGCGAGTCTGACATGCCATGAAGCGCACCCTCATCAGCTCCGGATCCGCCTTCGAGGCCGAGATTGGTTACAGCCGAGCGGTGGCTCAAGGAGACTGGGTCTTCGTCTCCGGCACGACGGGGTTCGACTACTCGAGGATGAGCATTGCCGATGGTCTTGTCGAACAGACAGAGCAATGCCTGAAGAACATCGAGGCGGCGCTTTCGCAGGCCGGCGCAAGCCTCCGGGATGTCGTTCGAGTCACCTATGTGCTGCCCAACGGGCGCGACTTCCCCGAGTGTTGGCCCGTTCTGCGCAAGTACTTCGGCAGCATTCGCCCGGCGGCGATGATGATCTCTGCCGGCCTCTCAGACCCGCGTATGAAGATCGAGATCGAGGTGACCGCACTACGGATGCGCGAGTCAACACCGGCACTCGCTTCCGGCTAGATGAGGCGATCCTCGGCCGCCGCCACGCTGCTGGAGCCGCACTCGACGATGCGCGCAAGCGCAAGCGCATTCGGCAGGATCTGCTCGGCGTAGAAGCGCGCCGCCTGCAGCCGTCCGGCGTAGAGCTCGCCCTCGGTCCCCGAGGTCTTGGCCGCCGCGATCGCGGCCGTCCGTGCCATGAGCCACCCCCCGATCGTGAATCCGCAGAGCTTCAGGTAAGGCACCGCAATCGCTCCCGCGCGCGCCGCATCCGCGCCGAGCAAGCCGAGCAGGCAGCGCGTTGCAGCCTCGAGCACATCGATGCCCTCGAGCACCGCTTTGCGCACGCTGCCGAGGGGCTCCGCGGAGCTGAGCTTTTGAAGCTCCGCACGCATCTCGGCGATGAGCTCGCCCATGGCGGCGCCCCCGTCGCGCCCGATCTTCCGTCCGATCAGATCGTTCGCCTGGATGCCCGTGGTCCCCTCGTAGATCAAGGTGATCCGCACATCGCGCAGAAACTGAGCGGCTCCGGTCTCCTCGATGAAGCCCATGCCGCCATGCACCTGGATGCCCGTCGAGGCGACCTCGGCGCCGCTCTCGGTGCTCCAGCCCTTCACGATCGGGATCAGGAGATCAACCCGCGATTGAGCGGCGTTGCGGATGCGCTCATCCGTATGGTGTCGCGACAGATCCAGCTGCGAGGCGCAGTAGATGGTCAGCGCGCGCATCGCAGCGACGCTCGCTTTCATGCCCAGGAGCATCCGCTTCACATCCGGGTGCCGGATGATGGTTGCAGGGGCGCCGCCGCCCGTGGTCCCGGGCGGCTTGCCCTGGACACGACTGCGCGACCACTCCACCGCCAGCTGGAAGGCGGCTTCGGCCACGGCATACCCCTCGAGCCCGACCGCCAGGCGCGCGGTGTTCATCATGATGAACATGTACTCGAGGCCGCGATTCGCCTCGCCGACCAGGTAGCCGATGGCGCCCTGCTTCTCGCCGAAGGCCATCACGCAGGTGGGGCTTGCGTGGATTCCGAGCTTGTGCTCGATCGATACGCAGCGCACCTCGTTGCGCTCCCCCAGTGTCCCATCGGGACGCACCAGGAATTTGGGCACGATGAACATGGAGATTCCGCGGGTGCCCGCCGGTGCCCCCTCGATCCGCGCGAGCACCATGTGGATGATGTTCTCGGTGTAATCGTGCTCGCCCCAGGTGATGAAGATCTTCTGGCCGAAGAGCCGGTAGTGATCGCCCTGCGGAACTGCCTGAGTGCGAATGAGCCCCAGGTCCGAGCCGGCCTGGGGCTCGGTCAGCACCATCGTGCCGGTCCACTCCCCGCTCACCATCCTCGGCAGATAGGTCTGCTTCTGCTCGGGCGTACCGGAGAGCTCGAGCGCATGGGCGGCGCCGTGGGTGAGCATGGGACAGAGCTTGAAGGCCAGATTGGCGGAGGCCCAGATCTCTTGCACCGCGCTCGTGAGGATCTGCGGCACGGCCTGGCCGCCGAACTCGGGGCTCGAGCCAAGCTGCGGCCAGCCGCCCTGGACGAACTGGCGATATGCCTCCTTGAAGCCCGTCGGCGTCGTGACCCCCTGCGCGCTCCAGTGCGCGCCTTCGCGGTCGCCCGTCTTGTTGAGAGGTGCCAGAACGGTCTCGGCAAAGCGCGCGGCCTCTGCAAGAACACTGCTCGCGGTCTCGGCGGAGTAGTCCGCAAGATCGGGGCACCCGGCGAGCCCCTGGGAGCCGATCAGCTCGTGAAGCACGAATTCGATCTCGTTGAGCGGTGCTTTGTACATGGGAGCGTCCCGAAGCTGGTGGGCTGCCGGTGTGCGCGCGCAGCTACGCGCGCGCGAGCGCTGGAACGATGTTGGCCGCGATGAAATCCACGAAATGCCGCACGCGGGGATCGGCGCCGAGGATGTCCGGATAGACGGCACGCAGCGGCGCAGCGGGCGGGAGGTTCCACTCCGAAAGCACCTGGACCAGCCGTCCGGTTGCCAGGCCCTGGCGGCAGAGGAACTCGGGCAACAGTCCCACCCCGAGCCCCGCAGCGGTTGCGGCGTGCAGCACCGCCGGATCGTTCACGGCGAGCTTCGGGGTGAAGCGAACCTCGGCGCGCTGGGCACCGCGCTCGAGCAGCAGGCGAAGCTCGGAACCGTCTCCCTCGGGGGTGAGCAGATCGTGCTGGGCGAGCTCCTCGGGCCGTGCCGGGGTACCGCGCTGCTGAAGATAGGTGGGGGTGGCACACAGGATGGCAGGGGGCGCGCCGAGCGTGCGCTCGGCGACCCCGGAGGTCTCGCGCATGGTCGTGCAGATCGCCACGTCCCAGGAATCACCCGGCCCGTCGGCGTGCATCACGACCTCGAGCGGCACCTGGGGAAAGCTCTCGAGGAAGCGCGGCACGAGCGGCGTGAGCAGCACGCGCCCGTAGGTCGGGTCGGCCGCGACACGCAGCGGGCGCGCCGGCGGGGAGCGCAGCCGCGCGATCTGCGATTGCGCCGTGTCGGTCTCCTCCACCATGCGCTTGGCATGCGGATACGCCACGCGCCCCGCGGCGGTGAGGGAGAGCCTGCGTGTCGTACGCTCGAGCACCTGCACGCCCAGCGTTCTTTCGAGGTCTGCGATGGCACGGCTGACCGCTGCCTTGGGAACCCCGAGCGCGCGGGCCGCGGCCGAGAAGCCATTGAGGTCCACGACCTTGGCCAGCACGGCAAGCTGAGCAGGCAACCAGATTAGATTCACGTGCTACGCAATCACCCGATCTGGGAGCCCTATTGTTTCACTCGCGGGCGGCTGACGCCAGACCACCCGTGACAGCCGCCCCCGGCCACCGGAATAATGAGTCCCATGCGATTGAGTCCGGACTGACCTTGGCCCCCCCCGTAACTGACGCCGATGTCCTGGTGATCGGAGCCGGTGCGGCCGGCCTCAACGCCGCCGCGCAGCTCGTTCAGGCGGGCCGCTCGGTGCTGATCCTCGAGGCTCGCGAGCGCATCGGCGGGCGAATCCTCACCCACCGCGATCCCGAGCTCGGCTTCCCGCTCGAGCTGGGTGCGGAATTCATCCACGGAAATGCGCCCGCCACGAGCGAGCTGCTGAGCCATGCGGGCAGCTTCGCCATCGATGCGGGGGGCTCCCGCTGGAGCGTGCGCGACGGCCACTCGAGCCCACGAGGGGAGATGTTCGGGGCCGTGCACCGACTCATGAGCCAGGTGTCCTCCATCGGCGAGGAGGATCTCGCGGTCGAGGACTTTCTGGCGCGGTTTGCGAGCGACGATACCCTGCAGACCGCCCGCGCCTACGCGCGGATGATGGTCGAGGGGTTCGATGCGGCGGACCCGCGCCGGGCCAGCGTGCGAGCGATTGCCCGGGAGTGGGAATCGATGGAGGGCGGCCAGTTCCGTCCCGCGACCGGCTATGGCGAGCTTCTGGAAGTCCTGGCGCGCTCGGTGACGCACTCGCGCTTGAGACTTCAGACGGTCGTGCAGTCGATCGATTGGGCGGGCACGCAGGTCAGAGTCTCCGCCAACTCGGCCGCCGGCCCCCTCGAGGTGACCGGCCGATGCGCCCTCGTCACGGTGCCGGTCAGTCTGCTGCAACTGCCGCCCGAGGTGCAGGGTGCCATCCACTTCAACCCTCCGCTCGCGGAGAAGGCGGCGGCGCTGCGCGGCATCGCGCTCGGTCCCGTGATCAAGGTGCTGCTGCGCTTTCGGCGGCCGTTCTGGGAGACGCTGCAAGCCGGGCGCTTCGCTTCTGCGGGATTTCTGCACGCCCCCGACTGCCCATTCCCGACGGTATGGACCCAGCTGCCTGCGCGCGTACCGCTGCTCACGGCCTGGATGGGCGGCCCCCGTGCGCAGCGCCTGGAAGGCTGCGATTCCGCAGCGATCATCCAATCGGCGCTCGCCAGTGTCCGGCAGATCTTTCGGATGGGGCCTGAGTTGCAGGAGGAGCTGGCCGCGGCATACGTCCACGACTGGCAGGCAGACCCTTACACGCGCGGAGCCTACAGCTACATCACCGTCGGGGGCGGCGGCGCCCCCGAAGCACTCGCACAACCGCTGCGCGGGGTGCTGTTCTTCGCAGGCGAGGCCGCGAGCGCAGAAGGATCAGGGACCGTGGAAGCCGCCCTGCAGAGCGGGCAGCGCGCCGCGCGCGAGATCTTGCATTGCCTGCAGTCCTCTCGCGCAAGCCCCTGAGAGCGCCACTTCGCGGCAGGCTGCTGCCTTTCACGTCACCCGCTCCTGTCACTGCGTGTCACCTGCGACGGTCAGTGAGGTGCGTTCGGCCTCGCACTGATTTCTCGGCCGCGCGAACTGCTGTAACACTTCGCGTGTTCCATCGCGCCGCATGTGCTCGAAGGCACTGCGAAGCAGTTCGCACTTTGAGCCGAGTGACGAGATCTGTGAGCCAGCACGCAGGTCTACGTGTCGCGTCGCTGCACGATAGCGAGAGTCCACATGCTCGAGGCCGATCGGAAGCGCCACAAATCGATGCTCCTCACACGAACGATGCCACAGCCTCATGACTGGCCCGCACGCTGCGTACAGCGCGCGCGAAGGTCGCTTTCGTGGGCGGTCATCGGTTCGCACCCGGAGTGGCGAACGGCGTTCGTATCGCGCACCGAGTCAGACGAGGGGCGCCTCGCACTTGTCCAGTTGAAGACACGAAGCACTCGTTCGTCGAGCGAACCCAAACTATGGAAGCTGCGCCTGGCGCTGGTCTCGCGCCTCTAACTCCCGACCCGATCGATCCGAGCACGACTCAGCAGGAGCCGCCCAAGGGCGCGGCACCTGCCGAGAGTGTCGAAGCGGGTGCCGTGCGCGAAAGTTCTGCGGCCGCTGCCGCGTCGTCCGCCACGTCCGAGCCGGCGGCCTCGCCCTTCGAGCTGGATGCCCTGCTATCCGAGCTGGCCGAAACGTTCGAGGCTCCGGCGCCCAAGGCCGCCGAGTCGCGCGCCTCCTCCCCACTGCCCGAGGCCGAGCCACCGGAACTGACACTTTCGGCCGCGCCCGCAAACGCGCCGGCGCAGGCCCCTGCAGCGGAGCCGGAGGAGGAAGGGCCGACCGCCGCGCCGATCGTTGCGCATCTGATATCCACGCAGCCGCCGAGCCCCACAGGCGGCGCGAGCGCGGGGGGCTCTGCGAGCTCATCGCCCCACGCGGCACCCTCGGCGCCCAGCGTTGCACGAGGTACCTCGCCACGAAACGGTCAAACCGCTGCGGGCGCTCAGGGCGCCAGCACGGCGAGCACGACCACCTCCCAGCGGGTGCCTCCGGTGGCGGTGTCTACGTGGACGCCTCCCAGTGCCGTGACGGGAACCGCTCCTCCTTCGGGCAATGCGGCCGGGCCGGCGTCCGCGCCTTCGCCGGCGCCCACTCGTGCAGCACACCCCGCGCCATCCAAAGCGGCGGCCACGGCGGCGCCCGGTGCGGGACGCGCAGCCCGGGCGTCGCGCGCCTCGGCCAAGCCCGCGAAGGCTGCCGCGAGTGAAGCCCCTGCGGTTGCCTCCGGTACGGCCGCCTCGGCAGCCACGCCTGCGATGGACCGCGACTTCATCGCGCGCAATCAAATCGTGGAGCGCTACTTCTCCGGCAAGCTCCCGCTCAAAGGCGCCGGCGAGTTCGAGCGGTTCTGCAAGGATCACCCGGAGCTGCTCGATGAGATCGGCCTGCCGGAGCGAGTGAACGCGGGACTGCGCTTGCTCGAGGCGGCCGGGAAGCCCGAGCCCTGGCGGGAGCCCTCCAGGAGGTTCTGGCACAACCCAGTCATTCCCATGTGTCTGGCGGCCGCGGTGGCGATCCTGCTCTTCGCGACCGTCGGGCTCGAGCACAGTCTCGCGCAGAAAAGCCGGGCGATTCAGAGTCTCAACGACGCGGTGGCGTCGCAGCCGCTCGAGCCGGCGACCACCACCCGCACCATCCGACTCCTTCCCAGCCGGGAAGGCGCCTCCGCAAGTCCCGCGGTCGTGATCGGCGCGGCCGGACAGACACAGCTTGCGGACCTGCACATCGACCTGACCCATTCACCCTACAAGGTGTATCGCATCATCATCGACCGCGCCGACCAGGGGCGCGTCGCCATCCTCAACAACATGGCGAAGGACTCGAACGGTCACGTGCGAATCGCCCTGAACAGCTCCGCGCTCGGGCCCGGGAATTATCAGTTCACGATCGAGGGTCTCAACTGGCGGGGGGAGCCGCAGCCGGACTCCTGGGTCACGATCGGCGTACAGCACTAGCTCCCTGCCGCGGTGACGTTTCCAAGGATCGGAGGCGCTGAAGGCAGCTCGATCGGTCGAAATTGCTCCGTCTGATTCGTCGTCCTGAAAGGCAACTGGAGGGTGCGATGAGAGAGCTGATCTTGAAGATGTCTATATCGATCGATGGCTTCGTAGCCAGCGAGGACGGCGGAGCCAAATGGATCTTTGACACTCAGGATGAAGCGGCGGCCGCCTGGACCGTTAAAGCCGTGTGGGAGGCGAGCCTTCACATCATGGGCAGCCGTACCTTCCATGATATGACCGCCTACTGGCCGAACTCCACTGAAGTGTACGCACCGCCGATGAACCAGATACCCAAGGCGGTGTTCTCAAAGCAGGGATCTGCCGTTTTCAAGGGCACCGACACGACAGCGGCGCTTAGAGACGCGCGTGCCCACGCGCGTCCCGACCAGCGGGGGCAGCTGCAGCCCGGGGGCGATAGTTGGGCAAAAGCCTATGTCGCGAGCGGGGATCTGGCGGAGGAGATCACCAAGCTGAAGGCTCAGGATGGCAAGCCAATTATTGCGCACGGCGGAGCCGGCTTTGCCCGAAGCCTCGTTGCTGCGGGGCTTATTGACCAGTACGCGCTATTGATACATCCGGTCGCGCTCGGCAAAGGGCTCCCGCTGTTTTCCGGTCTTGCAGCGCCACGGACTTTCAAGCTCGTGAGCTCAACTCCGTTCCCGCGGGGAACGGTGGCTCAGATCTATCGGCCGGCATAGGACCGCAGAGGCGTCCGCAAGCCGCCGTGCCCGATTCGCCTGCCTCACCGCTCATTGCACTGCGCGGGGTAGCCGCACGCTAAATACCGTTTCACCCCCTTCGGATCGGACGTCGATCTCACCCCGGTGCGCCTTGACTATCTCTCTTGCAATGAAGAGCCCGAGGCCCAGATGGCTGTTTCCGCCAACGATATCCGGCATGGGGCCTCGGCTCAACGGGTCGAACAACGTCGGTAGCGCCTGGGCCGGAATCGCGGCCCCCTGGTTCTTCACCAGAACGCAGATCTCGCGTTCCGCGCCTTGCACCTCCAGGATCACCGGAGCGCGGCCGTCGCCGTAGGTAAGGGCGTTTTGTAGCAGATTGCTCAAGACCTGCTGAATGCGGCCCGGATCCCAGCTCCCGCGGAGCTCTCCCGTCATCTGCAGCTCGAGCGTTCGGTGCGGATGAGCTGATCTCAGCTCATCACAGACCTTCCGGGAAAGCTCGGCGAAATCGACCGAAGCGGGTTCTATCTTGATACCTACTGCCAAGGTCGTGCGGCTGTAATCCAGCAGATCGTCAAGGAGTGCCTGCATGCGTGCGCCACTGTCAATGAGCCGCTGGGCCGCTTTCGACACGATCTCATCGGAGCGAGACCTCGCGAGGTGCTGAGCGGTGACTTGGATGGCATTGAGAGGGTTTCGGAGCTCGTGGCCGAGCATTCCGAGAAAAAGGTTTCGTGCGCGATCGATCTCGGCACTGAAGTAGTCGACCGATTCGGCAATGGCCTGATCGATTGCCTCGCCGAATCTGATGATGTCCTTGACGGCCGCCTGATCCTCGGGTGTTCCCGACGTACTCCACAGACGCAGTACGCTCGCGCGCAGCGCGCGGTATTCACTGACCATCTGGTTGAGATTGAAGCCACTTTGTGCCCGCGCAGCTCCATGGGCCTCCGCTGCCGTCCGGGGGGCCTCTGCAAGGACCACCGCCCTGCCCTCAGCCTTCGATCGCTGCTGCTCGGCGCTCTGGGCGGTTCTGAGATCGGTCGCAATCGCCTGCAGGATCAGGGGAGCGTGATCGCGGAGCGCGAGTGTTCCCATGCCGGCTGCGGCCGGGAGCTTTGTCGCAGCGAACTGCTCCCACTCGCCGAGAATGTCCTCGGCGTGACGCTCGATAAAATCGGCTAGGCGCATGAGCGATGGTCCCCGGGCGTGCGCTACGAACTCGCCGAGTAGATGCCGGCCGCGATGATGTACGGCCGGTTAGTCTACGCCCAACGGCGGCCCAGTACGTCTGAAGGGGGAGCGAATGTCAGGAAGCGACCGGCCACAGCCCAATTGACTACCGGATAGGGGTCCCAGCGCAGTGAGATTCGCGTCGGCCGCGCGCGGAAGCCCAGTCCATCACGCGCAAGGCACGGAGCGTGTTCCAACGGCTCGGCCGACCCTCGCCGTAATCGAGCTGGACCGGCATGACGCCTGGGTGTCGAGCAACCAGCACCCGTCGGCATTCCGCTTTGACATGAGCAGCTCCACCGCCTCTGCCACGCGTTCGTGCGTGAAGCCGTCGGCGCTCCAGTCCGCGCACTAAAGGACGGTGCCAGCGTCGGTCCGCAACAGCCCTAACTCGACACTGAGCATGTTTGGCCAATGTCGCGCCACGCTCTCATTCGACTCGTTCCAGCGAAATTTCTATTGAGACCGCATCCCAGTTTCGGCCGCCATCATGAGACGCGTCCGTGCTGTAGGTGAAGCGGCTGTGATTTTCGATCCGATAGTTTTCCCGAATCTTTATCTGCCCGTCCTCGGAGATTACGACGACGGTATTGTCGTCTCGGCGCACGGATCCAGATTCCGGATTTACCTGCCTGCGAATGAACGAATTCGATACGTTGAGGTATTCGATGATCCAGCAATCGTGCTGACGGTCGAAGGAGCGAAGGCTAATCCCCAGATAGGGACTGCCCTCGGGCGTAAGGGAGTGGAACTCGTCCGCAATCGCCATGCCATTCAGGATGTAACGGCCGATCCAGATGACCTGGAACTTCGCGGTGCCTCCGTCCGGCAACTTCGTTGTGCCGATGCCCTTCCACTTTCCCGCCAGGAACGAAAACAGATCAAGCTGACTCGGCGCTTGCGTGCTCTTCGTGCCATAGCTCGTGATTGCCGGTTCGGCAGCCATGATGTACCTCGTGGGGGTGAGGCCGATGCCGAGGGTCGCGACGAGCAAGTTGCGTCGGCTGGCCGTGCCGAGATTGCCTCGGTTCGTCATTTCTTTTATAGTATAAAACAAATGAGGCTGCCAGAGAATCCCCTGGGCTCACTGGAGCACATCGTGCTACTTGCCGTCATGCGGCTGGGTTCCGGTGCCTACGGGATGACGGTGCGCCGCGAGATCGAGAACATAGCCAGGCGCGACATCTCGATCGGCGCTGTCTACGCCACCCTCGTGCGGCTCGAGTCGAAGGGCTTTATCAAGTCGCATTCGGGAGAGCCGACCCCTGAACGCGGCGGTCGAGCGAAGCGCTACTTCCGCATGACGATCCAGGGCGAAGGCGTTCTGCGGAACACCCATGAGGTCATTCAGAAGATGAGCGCGGGCCTCAAAGGCCTGCAGGCCACTTGATGCGCGATCGCATCCTGCATCTGGCGATTTGGTTCGTCTCGCGGCTGGTGCCCACTGCCGAGCGCGAGGCACTGATGGGAGATCTCACGGAGGAATACGCACTTCGGGCATCTGCGTCTTCCTCGTCTGCGGCCCTCAGGTGGTGCCTCCGACAGGCGTTGGCGTCCGCTCCACCCCTCTTGTGGACCCTCGTCACACGATCAGCCTGGATATCGACGGCAGGGGTGGCGCTTCTCGCCTACGTCGCCGTCGGCGTCGTCGAGCTCGCCGTGAACCATGTGTTCGTGCTGTCTTCTGCCCGCCCCGACGCCGTCTACAACCCGCTCGGCATGGCGGTCACATTCCCGCTGGTGGTCCTCATTGGATATTGCGCGGCCGCGCTCCGACGCCGTGCGCCGATCGTGCTCGGAGCAATGATGCTGTGCGCCGTCACGCTGATGACGTTCTCGTCCACCGAAGCCGTGCCCGCTTGGTATCGCGCTGCGTACTTCATTGTGGGTCCCGCTGCCGCACTCATGGGCAGCGTCTGGCATTCGCGGCGGCGGCGCGTTTGATCGGCGTCCTTCGCGACGTCGGGGGAGTCTCAATCCGCACGATGTTCGCACCGTATTTGATGCAACACGCGTAGCATAAGGTGATTCCTCACGACGGGGCCAGGGTCATTGGGTCCATCGCGCGACGGCAGTGCCAAGCGCCGTTGCAGGACGCGACCAATGCAACGGTGTGCCGGCGATGGAAACGGGCGCCCTCAACCGTCGCGCCGGTCCCCACGTGGTCTGCTCGATCGTGGGGTCGACGTCCTCTTCATGCTCGGGGTCGAGGGAGGCACACCCCTCATACCTGCCCTGATCGAGGAGAGCTTTCGCAGTTCGCGCAAGCGACACTCGCGCCCGATATCCGCACCCGGTGAGCTGTCGCTGCGCCAATCCACGAACGGCAGCAGCGGCCATGAGGTAGCCCGTAGAATGGTCGAGCGCCTGGACCGGTAGAGGGATGGGGCAGTTTGCGCTGCGCCAGGCCATACCGGCGTCGGCGATCCCCGCGCTCATCTGGACCAGGCTGTCAAACCCGCGTCGCTCGAACCACGGTCCCGACCATCCGTAGGCATTCAGGCTCACGTCGATCAGGCCGGGGGCGATCCTGCGGCGCGCTTCGTCATCGAATCCCAGTGCGGCCAGAGCGCCTGGGCGATAGCCATGCACGAGCACGTCGGCCGTGCTGAGCAACGATTCGAAGAGTGCTCGACCCGATCTGCTCTTCAAGTCCATCCGGGCGCAGCGCTTTCCCAAAGTCACCTCGGGCGCAACGCCCGGTTCCTCCCAGTCCCGTGGATCGATTCGCAGCACGTCAGCGCCGTAACCGGCCAGAAACCGCGTTGCCACCGGTCCGGCGAGAACGCGGGTCAGATCCAGAACGCGGATGCCCGCGAGTGGGCGCTGGGGCAATCGGTACTCAAGGATCCTGCCAGTCGAGTCCGACGTGCTCGAGATGTGGAGCAGCGGCTCTGACATGACCGCTCGACCCTGCGGGTGTTGGAGCCATTCGGAGATTGAGCGCATCTCCGCCGCGCACCCGCCGCCTGCGACGATCGCGCTCTCGAGCTCTCCCTTCAGCCAACCGGCGACGGCCCGACTCACCGACTCCTTATCGCCATGGCACCCGAGCACGCGTTCTGCCGCCACTCGATGATACGGCGCGTTGGTATGTAGCCGGATCCAGCCGTCCCTCGTGGGGTAGTCACCCGTCATCGGGTCCCTCGGTGTCGGCAAAGCCCAACCGCACGGTCGAATCGAGAGCTCGAACCAGAGCGAAGTGAGTTTTCGGTTTACTTCGATCCGTGGTCGAGATCCCGTGTGCGCGTAGAGGAGTTCACGAACTCCTGCGGCTGCCGCGGCTACGGCCGCGCATGCCAGGTCCGTCACCGCGAAGGTCGAAGGAAGACCACCTGCGCCCGTAACGTCTATGGACTCAAGCCCCGAGGCGGTGCCGCCCAACGCTGTCCAGAAAGATGCGAGTATCGAGGAAAATAGGTCTGACACTAGCCTGGGCGCCTGACGGGCCGTATCGCCGGTATGCGGGATCTTAGACCGCTCTCACCGAGGTAGGCCGCTGATGAACTTGTTCACTTCCCGTAGCACGTCCGCCTCGTTCGAGTGAATCACGTCGTGACTCGCGTGCGCCAGCCGTACGACGTGGGCGCTGGGCACTCCTTTTTCGAATACATCTGACTGCGCCCAGCCGGGCATCACCCTGAAAATGGCAAGGATGGGGACGGGTATGCGAGTGTACCTCCGGAAGCCTGCTTCGATGTCTTGCGCAATCATCGGTGGATCCCGCCGGATGGGCGCGGATGCCGCCGCCGGCGCGCCGGGAGGTATCGCCTGAAGGCGGCTCTGCCATGCCCGGAGAGACTGCGCTACGCGGGGAAGTTCCGTGTTCAGCAGATCCTGAATTAGGGAGCGGCGGTCTGTAGGTGAGTTCCCAGATCTGAGTTGATCGAGCTTGCTCTCCAACTCGTCGATGTCGATTGTAGAGAGCAAGCTGTCCCCACCTATCGATCCAGGGTCGTAGTATGCGTATTGATACGCGGCCTCCAGATAGATCAGCCCCGCCACTCGCTGCGGGTACCTTGAGCCTATGGAACTCAGCTCCTCGCCGGCTATCGAGTGTCCGACCAGAATGGGCTTTACGAGGTGGAGTGTGTCGAGGATTGCAAGCACATCATCGCCAAGGCGGTCCGCCGAATAACCGGTCAGTGGGACACTGGAGTTGCCAAATCCACGGCGTGTGATTCCATACACGTGATAGCGGGCAGTCAGCTTGGGCGCGAACTGGTCAAAGAAGTGCGCGGTGCTGCCCAGGCCTGCCAGCAGGACCACCGGCCGCCCGGCGCCACCCCAATCGAGTACTTCCAGGCTCGCATCCCTGTCGACGGTCACATACCGTGTGGTATGGGGACTCGAATCCGGTGGCAGTGACCACGCGGTACGCCGGGTTGCGCGTTGCAGCTCCAGAGGCAATGGGGAATCGACAGGCCGCGGGTACCCGCGTATCCAGACGCCTCGGATGGACCCCCCATCCGCACTGATCTCTCCTTGGTAGCGCCCGGGATTGCTGATGAATTCGATGGTCGGCCCGTCCGTCATCACCGAGTGGACGGGAATGGGATTGGCGTCATCGAGGTACATCGTGGCTCTCCAACCACCTGTCGTCGTCGGTGTGACATAAACCACCAGCCGGATTCCCGCCGGATTGCCCGCCAGAGTCCCTTGCCAGATGCCCGTCAAGTTTGGCAGTGGGGCAGGACACTGCGCCGCCCTGGGCGCCAACGAAGCCGACGCTAGCAAAAGCGCGAGAAACGTTCTCATCGCAGAACCTCCGCGACCTCTTGGCGCCCGTGCCGGTGATGTAGCCGACTTATCCGCCGGAGACAACCCCGCGCGAGAAGCGTAGGCGCGGACCCGAATTTCGGGTACACCAACCACTCGCGGGCTATCCCATGCTGCGCTATCCTCTCCCGCGAAGATGCGAAGTCATCTTTGAATACGAGGGGATTGATGACATGAGAGGACAATATCGTTCGTTGCTTCTTGCGCTGCTCGTTCCAGCATTCTTCCTCGTTAGCGCATTCGACATCGTTGCGGCGGCTCAGGAACAAGGATCGCACGCGGTCAAGCAGGAGCTCTGGTCCGATCCTGCCACCTGGCCAGACCAGAAGGTGCCCCGCGCAGGGGACACGGTCACCATTGAAAGAGGCCAGGATGTGCTCCTCGACGTGAGTCCGCCGTCGCTGGGAGGCCTGAATATCAACGGCAAACTCAGCTTCTCGGACAAAGCCGACATCGGGCTGACCACCGAGTGGATCGTGGTGCGCGGGGAACTGGAGATCGGCACCGAAGCCAAACCCCACACGCGCAAGGCGACCATCACCCTCACCAACAATGTCCCTGGTAACGACCGCGGGATCATGATCGCGGGCGGAACCCTGAATCTGCATGGTGACCGGACGAATTCCTGGACCAAACTCGCTGGAACTGCCAAGGCCGGTAGCACCAGGATCGAAGTATTGAATGGCAGTGGCTGGCGAAAAGGGGACGTGATCGTCCTTGCGTCGACCGACTTCGATTCCACACAGGCGGAGAAGCGAACCATCGCCGCCATTGCAGGGAACGTGATCACGCTTGATCAGCCCCTGAAGTACATGCATTTCGGCAAGATCACCTTCGGCGTCGATGAGCGTGGTGAAGTCGGGTTGCTGACGCGAAACATTCTGATCCAGGCTTCGGACGATGCAGAGCGCTCCTACTTCGGGGGGCACATCATGGCGGTGGCCGGGTCCAAAATGTATGTCTCCGGCGTCGAACTGAACCGGATGGGGCAGTACCTGCATCTGGCCCGGTATCCGATCCACTGGCATCTGGTCGGCGACGCCGAAGGGCAGTACATCGAAAATTCAGCGATTCACGACACCTACAGCCGCTGCGTGACGGTGCATGGCACCGACAACGTGCGCGTGGAAAACAACGTGACCTACAACACCGTCGGTCACTGCTTCTTCCTGGAAGACGGCATCGAAACGGGCAACCAGTTCGTCCACAACCTGGGAATCATGACCAAGTGTCATCCTGACGGCACACCCTGTGTTCCGACCAATCTCGGCCCGTTCGGATCGGAGGGCGGCAAGAACTTCGATTTGGCCGGTCAGAGCGCCAAGGATGTCCTGATCCCTTCCGATAACACGGCGTCGACGTTCTGGATTACCAATCCGGACAACATTTACCGGGACAACGTGGCCGCGGGGTCCGAGGCGACGGGTTTCTGGTTCGCCTTGCCGCAGCATCCAACGGGCGCGTTCGCAGGCACGACTGTCAGCATGGCAACCTGGCCACGTCGAATGCGGGTGCGGGAGTTCAAGGGCAACACCGCCCATTCGAACTTTGACGGTTTCATGTTCGACCGCGGCCCTCAGCCCGATGGCCATTTCAGGACCGGCGGGCACATCGCCCTTGCCAATCCGGCAGATGCGAACAGCCCCATCGTGGAGACAGTCATCGAGGATTTCACGAGCTACAAGAACCGCAATAGCGGAATGTGGACCCGCGGTGAGATGGATCTGTTCAAGAACCTGAAGCTGGCCGACAACGCCATCGGCTACACGCATGCGTCCGGCAACTTCGGTCGTTCCCCCTTTACCTCACGGGTGGTCGACTCGCTGTTCGTGGGCGAAACCGACAACATTGGCAACCCCAGGACACCGGCGGAAATCGCTTACGGCCGCAGCTTGCCGGAGCCCGAAGTGCCGGACTTCCCGATCCGCGGCTACGAGTTCTACGATTACCGTCACGAACTGGACAATGACACCTTCGTGAATTTCCGGGACAACGCCACCCGCAAAACGGGAGCGATCTCTTACCTGCTGTATACCAGCTTCGGAATGAGCTCCAACAACACCGTGCAGCGCGCGAGATTCATCAACGCCAAGCCGGTGTATTTCCCACCGATGGAGCACAAGTGGAGCAACGATGATTACGGCAATGGGAGCTACAAGACCGCGGTGTTCCACGACTTGGACGGCTCGGTCACGGGCATCCCGGATTCCTTCATTCTCATCAATGACGAAAATGACGCCATCGCCATCGACAGCGCCTGCGAGATCAAGCCGACCTGGAATGCCGCCGTGTGCAAGGGCGATGTCGGACGCTTGGCTGTTGCCGGCCCTGGCGGCGGCGGTCTCCGCGGTTTCCCCGGCTTCGGCGGTTTCGGCGGTGTCCCTGGCGCAGGTCCTGCCAGAGGCGGCGCATCCGCCGGTCCTGGCCCAGGCGCCGGTCCTGGCCTGGCGGCAGGTCGTGGCGGGCCCGGGCCCGGGGCACCGGCTGGTCGGCCCGGCGGTCCCGGGGGACCTCCTCAGCCGCCGGTCATTCTGAGCCGCAATGGCAAGGAGGTCACCCTAACCGGTGAAACCAACATCCGCGCCGGCACCGAGATCGAGGTGACCACCCAAAGGCCGACCGTGGCACTGCGCCTCAGCGAACTGGATCGCGGCTCGTGGGTGATCTTCGACCTGCCGGGATTCGCCACTGCAGCCTCGGCTACGCCGGAGGACAGCCTCGATGCGCTGCGCAAGGCCAGCGCCACCTCGTACTACAAGGGCAAAGACTCGCTCTGGGTCAAGGTCGTCTCCAACGGGGAAGGTGCCCGCATCAGCGGCCCTGGCGCCGGAGGAACCACCGTTCAGGTCAGCCGGTAAGCTGGATTCGCCTACGAGGGTCAGGGGAGCGTGATCGCGGCGCGCGAGTGTTCCCATGGCGGGCTGCGGCCGGGAGCTTTGTCGCCGCGAATTGACTACCGGATAGGGGTCCCAGCTGAGTGAGATTCGCGTCGGCCGCGCGCGGAAGCCCAGTCCATCACGCGCAAGGCACGGAGCGTGTTCCAACGGCTCGGTCGACCCTCGCCGTAATCGAGCTCGACCGGCATGACGCCGGGGTACTGGGTGTCGAGCAACCAGCACCCGTCGGCATTCCGCTTTGACATGAGCAGCTCCACCGCCTCTGCCACACGTTCGTCAGGGGTAACCCCGGCGCTGCGCAGATAGTCGAGGCCGCGCAGCACGTCGTAGTGCCACCACGTCGGAAAAGCGAAGCGTGTCCACGAGACGCCACTCTTGCGATCTCGCTCGATTACCTCGCCGGTAGAGAGTCGTCGACAGAGTCGGCGCGCGAGAAGGTACTCCTGCCCGCGGAGACGCGCCTGCGTCATCTCCCGCGTCGCTGCGCCTGATCGTTCGAGCTCGAGCAGGGCCTCGAGCACGCAGATCGTGGTATTGAAGGATGAGCGCGTCGAGCCGTTCGCGGCTTCGCAGTTCCAGCCACCATCGGGCAGTTGTTCCGCGAGTAAACGATCGATGAGGTGCCGCACGTCCTCGCCGAAATACGCGCCGACCATGGCCACCTGTGCATTGATGCAAGGCTCCACCTCGCCCGCGAAGAACGGATTGCCATCACACTCTTGCGGCCCGCAACCCATCCAGGTCACGCCGGTGCGAACCAAATCCACGGACTGCCGGGCTGCCTCGCTCGTCGGATCAAGACCCAGGTCTCGCAGCAGCATCAGCACGTGCATCGTGGAGTTCCATCCGCGATTCCACGCCGCACCACCCCACCGGCCGTTCGACTCCTGCAGAGCAAGCAATCGTGCACCTGCCCCCTCGTTGGCGATCCGCGCGCGCTCCGCTGCGACTTCCTCGGCAGTGGCGCCGGTCAAGTCGCGCATCACTTGCCAGCGAATCGATGGATCAGAATCAAGCAGCCAGCGTATGACCGATGGCTCTGCCTCAGGTCCTTGCCGTATGGTTGCCGGAACAGTTCGCATTCCGCCGGTTGCTCCTCGCCTCGTCCGCTGCATTCCGAACGAAAAGCGACTTCATTCGTCTCGGGAGCGCGAGCGAAGATTGTAATGGTAGTGCGGCGCCATGTTCATCACCGAATTGGAGTTCGAATTTGGAATACACCGCTCTAAGTCCGCTTCGATGAGGTCGTCCTGCGATCTCGGACGGACCTATCTCGGACCTACGGCTTGACGACCGTGCACTCTTTGTTGAACGATTGACGTGGCGCGCCGCGCACGATGGCGTTGCGTGCGAATCATGACTTCTCGGACCCTTTGAGGATGACCTGCATGTTGCTCGTGACCGGCGCAAACGGAAACCTCGGTGGATCGATCATCCGTAACCTGCGGAGCTTGTCGAAGACGGGCGATTTCGCCGTCGCTACGCGCAATCCACAGTCCGCATTCGCGCGAGCCCTTGCGACCGCAGGCGTCGAAGTACGCCGTGCCGACTTCGATTCCACGAGCACGCTGTCGGCGACCTTCACGGGTATTCGCAAGGCACTCATTATCTCGACCTATTCCGACAATTCGCAGCGGCTGCAGCAGAATTTGAATGCGCTCGAGGCGGCCCGGAGAGCAGGAGTCGAGCACATCATCTATACCAGCTTCATCAATGCCCGCCAGGGCTCGCTCTCCGAGCACAGCCGGCTCGTGCACCATCCGACCGAGCAGGCGATCATCGCTTCTGGCCTCACCTACACCCTTCTTCGCCATGCGCTCTACGCCGATATCCTCGTGAACGACCTCGACGAGACCCTCGCGTCAGGCATCTTCCAGCGCTGTGGCGGAGAGTCTGCGTGCGCCTATATCGCCCGCGAGGATCTCGGACTGTCAGCCGCCACCGTGCTCGTCAGAGATGGGCACGAGAACCGAATCTACACCGAGACGATGACCCGAACCTACACCGGGAAGGAGATTGCGGAGGCGCTCTCCAATACATTCGGCCGCGAGATCAAATATCGCGCGGTCGCGGCAGAAGACTGGCCGCAATACATGGTGGAGAAGTGGAAGGTCCCTGCCTCTCTCGCGGGCAGTGCCACAGGCACGATGCGCGCGGTCGAATCGGGAGAATTCGGCATTGTCACTCGCGATTACGAGTCTATCACCGGGCGCAGGCCGCGCTCGCTCGAGGAATTCCTTCAGGACCTCAAGGCGGCACGTGCCGGCAGCCGAGCTTGACGACCGACGGCCGATGCCCAAATACCTCGAGGGCCGCCCAGCGTCCAATCAAGACCAGCTGCTTGCAGCGTAGACGGGCCGGCCCGCCACGGCACGTGATCTCACAGGGGCGAGGTTCCCCCACAAGCCTGATACGCCGTCGAAGATGTTCTGACGTATCAGCCCTGCCAGGCGATCCGCGCCTGTGCCTGAAGTTGCGATAGACTTTTTTCAGATTCGGTACCGGGCTCGCTGATGAGCATTTGACGGGCATTCAGCTGTCTCGGGACCGGAAGGTTAGTACCGCCCTCGAGCGCGACAGGGGCGCCAGCGGCGCTCGCATGAGCTGGGAACACCGTCACCGTCCCCTCCAGAACCGTGAGCTCCATTGCGTCCTTGCCGGTGAGATGAATGTTGAATGTCCCCGCCACCGTGCGGATGAGATGACCTCCAGCAGCCAGTTCAAACCCCCTGAGCGGGTCGCGGGCCACCGTGAATGTAGCCTCGCCACGCGTTAGCAGCACGGAACGCCAGTTATTGATATAGAGGATGATCATACGCGTGGCACGATTCATCACGACGTGCGTTCCGTCAGCGAGGACTACACGGCGCGTCGTGCGGCGGTCACTGGCATACACGGTGCCCATCGTTTCCGTGAAGGATCCCTCGATGGCGGGTCCGAGGATGAGTCCTGGCACGTAATGATGCGTGTATATGAGCGGCAGCGCGGAGATGAAGGTTGCGGCAAGAGCAGCCAGGACATTGATTGCCGGGCTGCGTCGCTGAGGTGCATCGATCCACTCAGGATTGATGAGAAATATTTCGCCAAGTACGGCGAGGGTCTCGGGGCTATCGCCTTCTGCCGCCAGGCGTGCGATACACTCACGGTGGGAGCGTCGCTTGAGCCACTCCTGCAGCTGTGAGGCCTCGTCAGCTCTCAGACCACGGCGAACACGTGCTACCCACGCGAAAGCATCTTCACGTGTGCGGTCGCGTCGCTTGGCGCCCGTAACGCTCGTCACGATGAACGAGAGCGAGTGGGCATGCGTTCGGAGGGTCCGAACGGAGTCGAGTGCTACAGTTCCGAGCGCCTGCCGCCAGTACCACCCTCGGGAACGCCCGTTCGCATATTCTTCCGCCAAGTCCCCCAGCAGTGAATGGAGCCGCGACGTAGTTCCAAAGCGCTCGAGCAGCCAATTCGCAAGCCGTGGTGGAGCTGCGCACCTCACGACTGGACGCCTTGCAGCTCTGGGAGACCCTCGCTCAGGGCCTGAAGGCCGCGCTGGGCCTCGCGCAATTCTCGTAATCCCATGGCTGTCAACTTGAAGTAGGTCTTGGCGCGACCTCCGCGTTTGGAGGTGGCTTCCCCGAGGCGCGATGCCACGAGCCCCTTGCGCTCCAACATGTCCAGCGTTGCGTAGACGCTCCCAAGTAGCATTTCGCGACCTGTCCTCTCGGCAATCTCCGCGCCGATGGGTACACCGTAGGCTTCGCGGCCGAGACGCAGCACCGCCAGCATCACCAAGAGTTCGTGCTGGCTCAAGAATTCGCGCCGTCCCATATGTTCTAGAATACTGAAAAAATGTAGAATGGGCAACCTTGCGCCTTCGAAGGTGCGGTGGGATCACCCCTCCGATTACCGTCACGCCGCATCCTACGGCGGCGATGTGAGCCGGGTCCGAGCCAACATGTCACCTGATTGGGTTGCGGAACTCTCGCTGGCTATCCAAAGCAGAGCGTGTCGCCAGTTCGTTCTGTTCGGAAACGTGCACGATCAGCTCGCGATCGACGGGAGATTTGTCGGGGTTGGCCGCTTCATACAGGACGAGATGCTGCGGTCCATGGAGGTGATCTTCAGCTATGACCTTGGAAACGGACTTACCGTGGAGCGCGGGGAGAAGCGCCTCGCACAGTGGGTGCCTTCAGCCATGCGCGCGCTCCCACACCAGCCGCTCGAGGCCGTGCGTTTCGTCAGCCGCTACTTGCGCTACCTCGGGAATCTAGTCGCTGTTGGACGGGGCGAGATCCCCCAGGCTGCGGTGATGATCCGCGGCATCGACCAGCTTCTTCCAGTGCACGGGGCCGGTTTCGAGCACAGCAGTCTCGCGTACCTGGTTCGCGAGTGGGGGCTCGCGGTGCCCTTCACGGAGCTGCCGTTCGTCAGTCTTCTCATCGCCGACAACCTCACGGAAATCGACCCGCTGATCATCTTCTCACCCCAGGTGAAGGTGTTGCGCATTCCGCTGCCCTCTGCCGAGGAGCTGCAGGCGGCGCTGCTCCTGCTCCAGAGGCAACACCCGCAGACGATCCTTCCGTCCACGAACCTGGGGACACTTGCCGCGGCGGTGGGTGGTGTCTCGGTCAACACTCTCCGGCAGATCACGATGCTCCGTGCCCACGGCCGGCAGACTCTGCAGCCGGAAGATTTCGCGTCGCTCAAGAAGGAGATGGTGGAACGGGATGCGCCCGGCCTGATCGAGTTCCTCGAGTCGACCCGAACGCTCGAGGACTACCACGGTCAGGACGCTGTGAAGCAATGGTTCCGGCAGGACATTGCGCTCTGGCGCCTCAACGACTTGAGAGCGCTTCCCATGGGATACCTGCTGAGCGGCCCGATTGGAACCGGCAAGACCTATCTGGTGGAGTGCCTGGCCGGTGAGGTCGGCGTACCGATCGTCAAGCTGAAGAATTTCCGGGACAAGTGGATCGGCTCGAGCGAGGCCAATCTTGAGAAGGTGTTCCGCCTGATTCGAGCCCTGGGTCGCTGCATCGTCTTCATCGACGAGGCGGATCAGACGCTCGGACGTCGCGATGCTGGAGTGGGCGACAGCGGACTGTCTGGACGCTTGTACTCGATGGTCGCCCAGGAGATGTCGGACACCTCCAACCGCGGCAAGGTCATGTGGGTCTTTGCCTCATCGCGCCCTGATCTCATCGAGGCGGACCTGAAGCGGCCCGGTCGTATCGACGTAAAGATTCCGATCCTGCCGGCGTCGCGTCACGGTGTCGGCGCACTCGTCGCTGCCCTCGCGCAGCGCTACGGACTCCAGGTTTCCGAACCTGACCTTCGCGGCCTCGAGTCGCTGCTGCCGGAGCTGCTGACCGCCGGCGCCGCAGAGGCGCTCGTCGTCAAGGCGTACCGCGTGGCGCGAACACAGGACGTGCATCCCGCAGAAGCACTCAAACGGAGCTTGGAAGGCTACCAAAGTGCAGTTCCGCAGGAGGTGCTCGAGCGGCAGATACGGTTGGCGATCCGCGAAGCGACCGACCTCGCCTTCGTACCGGAGGAACTGCGCCATCTGGCTGCCGACGGCTCCGCAGAGACCTGACCTGGAAAATCACGCGAGCGGGGATCGCGACAGAGAACTAGGGGGGATCACTTTGACCGTGTAATGGGTCTCCATGTATCGGCCTTGGGGGCCGATCCCTCTAACGTCGAATTGCTCGGTCGCCCGCGACTATTTTTCGTAGCGAAAGTCGATGAGAAATACGTTCCTCCCGGGACCGTGTTTCGCCACCTTGAGGAGATCCACAGTTCCCTTAAAGCCGCACTGCCGCGCGATCGACCCGGTGATGTCCGGTAGGGCGATCGGGCGAATGGCGGTCACAACGACATGACCCTCACCCATGCGATAGCGACCGCCTAGTTTCACGTGGCAGCGCTGCCAAATTCGTACCGTCCGTGTGATTTTGCCTCGACGGATTGCCTCCCGCAGCTGCTTCGCGAAGACCACGTTGGCTGGCGTCCTAAAAAGTCCTACTCGGCAGTTTCGTTGACCACTAGCGGGGAAGTCCACGGCGCTCGCGCAAACGGTCGGAGCGGCCTCAGATCCGGCTATATGCCCAACTCAACATGCGGCCCTCGTGGTACGGCATTACGCCGTGAAACTGCCGCGGGTCGGTATCGAACACAAGCTTGAGAAATAGGCGGTCGCCCTCCCACAGAGGCAACTCCTCCAGCTTGTCGATGTCGGCCCACACGAGCACGCCCTCCGGATTGCGCTCGAGCGGCACCCCGCTGAAGCGGGTGATGACGAACAGGAAGCCAAACCAGTCTTCTCCATCTTTCCCGAATCCAGGCCAGCTGATGGTGCCGCGGAGGGTCATATCGAGGCACTCAATGCCCGCTTCCTCCCTGATTTCCCGACGCATGCCTGCGACCACATCTTCGTTCGCCTCGAGTTTTCCGCCCAGGCCGTTGTACTTGCCAAGGTGATGGTCATTGTCGCGCGAGTTCCGGTGGATCATGAGGACCCGCTTGCAGTCAGGCGAGAGAATGTAGCCGAGTGTTGCGAGTGTTGGCGTGTACGGCATGACGATGCATCACGTGAGATCCGCGCATTGCATTGTAAACTACGCATTCGTAGTAGTTAGTGGGTGCATGGGACATTGCGCGGATGAGCGAGGCGGAGCGATCAGTATGACTCACGGCAATTCTCTCTGGCTCGCAGCAGCGCCAACCAAGCTAACCCGCTCCTGCTGGACCCAGGCCAGCCGGTTCGACGGGCACAAGCCGACTCCCTTTGAGCATAAAGTTGCCCGTTGTTGGTGGCGACGCTCAAGGCCCGTTGCGCCGCCGCGCGACCTGAGCGCACCTCGCGCGCGTACTGTATCCCCGACGGGTCTCGAAGCGGCCCTTGGTCGTCGATTCGCCTAGACCCGCGGTCGCGATTCACTGCTGCCTAAGCTAGGGAATGTCGAGGGTTATTGTATTCCAATCAAACATTGGTGGGGTCGCCAGCGTCAGTCTTGCCGGCCTGCAGGACAGAGCAGCAAGGGGCACCCGTATTGTCTTTCTGTAGCTCCTCTTCGACGCATCATTCCCTTGGTCATCGATAATCGACAGCACAATTTGGTGCGGCGGTAGCCCTGGCCGCTCAGGCTGCCCCCTCGTTTGCTCGAGCTCGTGGCAGGTTTCCCATTGGATGGAGAAATGATGGTCAGGATTGGTACCGTCATAGATCATGATAATGATGAGCTGATCGCTCTTCCGATCATAGCGGACAGGCCCAAAGCTGTCCGCCATGGCCCCGGCGGACACGGTTGTCATCGCGATCACAACCGCAATCAGCACGAAAGCGCGAACGTCTTCCAGCCGGCGCGGCTCAAACCTTATGGGTACAGGCATACATTTTTTGCACACCGATAAAACGGCGAAACTGTGCCGATCGACTCCGCATACCACTTCGGGGCTTCCGCGACTCGATGTGGCAGATAGATCTGAAGATAGTGCATCTGAAGATGCGTCAATGTAACTAACCGGAACTCGAAAGTCCGCTTCGGAGGAGTTGCGCCTGGCCTGCGAATGACGGGAAGTGGCTGGGAGCGCCGGTTCCGTGCGCCCAGGGACAGCGGTTCAGACGTCGGCCAATGCTAGGGGCCGGGGTTGCCGTCCGTCGATGTCCGTGAAGCCATAATCGAGCGCCAATTGCGCCGCGACTAGGACGCATCCGCTCCTGCTCACCTTCTGTGGATCCCGTGCAAGTGCACAGACGGCCCGCCCGATGAACTCCGGACTTTCGGAGTTGCTGAGGTCGAGGAACTCGGCCGCAGCCATGACCGCTTCAGTCCGTACCAGCCCAGGGTACAGCGAGATGACACTGATTCCATACGGCGCGAGTTCATGAGCCATGTCAGCGGTTAGCTTGTCTGTAGCGGCCTTGGCGCAACCGTACAGGACGTTTCCAACATGCTTCTGCGCGGCCCAGAAAGAAACGTTCACAATCAGACCGGAACGCGCGGCAGTCATCGTTTGAGCGGCGAGTTGAGCGGCGACGAATGCAGCGCGCACACCCACCGTCATCATCGCATCCCAGCGCCAATGTGGTTGGAGCCAGAATGGTCGGGGCCACGTGAACTGCCCGTCCTCGACCATCTGCTCGTAGCCGCCCCAAGCGTTATTAACCAGTATATCGAGGCGTCCACGCTCGGACTTGATCCGCTCAAACACTGCTGCCACTTGCGCGTCGTCGCGGTGGTCACAGGAGATCCGAGTAACTTCATCGGGCAGATCCGCAGCCGCCACGCTACGCCCGGTGACATAGACGGTCGTCCCCTCGCGAGCGAGGGCCTGGGCGATGCCACGCCCGACACCACGACTACCACCGGTCACAAGTGCCACGCGCTCAGCCGGAAGGGTGGTCTCCATCAGCGCTCTCCGATCCCCCGCTTACGTCAGCGCTGATCCTAGGTCTACGCTGCGCCCTGGTCCATCCAGTACTCGGTTGCGAGCGATGCTGTACGGCAGGATGGAAGAACCGAATGGGCTCGCCAGACTTACGCCCACTGATTCATCGAATCTGAGCGTCGGCGTTGCGGCGAGGTACCTTCCTCAGCGAAACCTCTGACTTCGACCGAGTGATCACGGCGGCGACTCATGATCGATCTCCCACGGTATTCCAAACCGGTCCACGAAGAGCGCGAAGTGCGTCGACCAAAACGACTTCTGAAGGCTGACCTGTACGACGCCACCTTGGGAC
>DATKPP010000075.1:0-164039 GCA_035524075.1 Steroidobacteraceae bacterium
CGGCGGCAGCATGCAGCGGCGGTGCGCGAGATACTGAGCGCCGAGCGTGCCCTCGAGCGGTTGCGTCCGGCGCCAGATGGCCTCAGCTTTTGCGCTCCATGACAGCGGCTCGGTCGGCTCCTTCACCGTGACGGGCCGCACGGACGAGGGCGCAGCGGAAGGGCGCTCAAAATTCTGCACTTCCGTCTGTCCGCATCGGTGGCAGTAGCGCCGGACTCCGCGCTCGTCCACCGTCTCGATCATCGCCTTATCGTTTGAGCCGCGATCACACTGCGGGCACGGGATGCGCTTGCTGTTCATGCCGTCCGGCTCCCCGCAAAAAGCGCCCCGGCTGTCGCATCGGCCGGGGCAAACGGGGGGTCTTCGGTCGAAATCGTGATGCTCAGGTCGCGGCGCACCTCGTGGTCCACCTTCACGGTGCGGATCCCCGCTGCCCTCCCTCATTGCACCAGCGCCAAAAGGCTTCCCAGCGCTCGGGGCTGCCCTCGAAGCAGAGCACTGTGTGCATCGCTTGCCCGTACCCTCCACATAATTCTGCGAGGGCTCGGACCCACTCTGCGGCTTCGCGACGCTGCCGCCAGACGGCGATTTCAATGACTTTGGTCACGGTTGCCGCTCCCCGAGCGCGCGGCGAACGTCGTCGACGGAGATCTCGCAGGCCTGTGCGATCTCATGGTCGCCGAGCCCACGCGCCGCCAGTTCGCAGATGGCGACCTTCAACTCCTCATGCGTGAGGAGTCGGTTCGCAGCCGCGAGCCGGCCGAAATCGATCCGGGTGCGGAGCGGCTCAGGTTCTAGGTGGATTTGCGGCCGATGCCGCGATTCGCCTAACATCAGCGTCGCTCCTTGGGTCGCTTCCAACGGCCCCGTGACCTTGATCGTGTTCGTTTGAGTCAAGGCGCCGGTCGGACTGTCGATCCGCCGGCGCCCCCTCCTCACCCTCGGGCCCGCGCAGCAACGCCTCGACGACCAAATCGACGAGGTTGCTGTAGCGCCGCAGATGGGCGGGCAGTGCCATCTGTCAGGCCGTTACCTGCGCTGGCCGAGCGTTTCTGAGCCCGCGGCCGCGAGCCGCTGCACGCTCGGATGCAATCCGGCGCGCCATCTCAATTTCGCGCTCGGTATAGAGCCGCCGCCCCACCGAGTCCCGCTGCGGAGTCAGCAGGCCCAGCCGGTCATATTCGCGCAGCGTCCCGGCAGTGATGCCGGCTTTCGTTGCAGCGTCGGTGATCGCCCGTAACGCCATTGTGGCCTCGTGCCGATAACTACTTGACGCGATCATGCCGCGGGCTCATGCTCGCGCAACTACGGTTAACTTCTCTTGCAAAAAGTAGTGCACAGTCGGCAAGCGCAGCAGCCCTTCGAAGTCTCGGCATTCGAAGGGACAAGCTTTCACTTCACGGCGAGCCTGCCGTGGACGGCGGTCTATGGGCCCTCCGGTAGGCGGCGGGACTTTGGCCGCGTCGAGGGGCTGCTCGACTACGTCTGCGACGTTGCTGATGCCATTCGGCGCTCGACCACCCTCCCGGAGATGCAACGGTGGGGCCAGGAGCTGACCGCGCTGCTACTCGCAGCCGTCGAGGGGGGGCTCGAAAATCCGTCCGACGAATTCCTGGCCGATGTCGGCGCCCGCTTCCAGGAGGGTGTTCTTTGGGATCGGCGCTTGGAGCGCGTACGCGGGGGTGTCGGGTTCAGATACGGCGCTCGCATCGTGAGCCTGGATGGGTTCTATGCGCTGCTCGCGGTGCTGCTCATGCACCCGACGTACAGGCAGCTGCTCAGACGCTGTCTTCGGTGCGGGAAAATCTTCGTGCGCACTGGGAAGCGCCTTTTTTGCGGTCCCGAGTGCGCCACGGCGGCCAATGATGCCGGGGTGCTCAAGCGCCAGAAGAATCAGCGTCTACGTCGGGCCGCGCAGGAACTGTTGCGACCTCATGTCGCGAGCGGTGCGAAGCGCGCAGCCGCAGTCAAGGAGGCCTTTCGCGCGCACCCTGAAGTGACAACGCCCGAGCAGCTCGCCGGGTACGCACGGGCACTGCTGCAGGGACCGAGGAGACACAAGTGACGCTCGACGAAGCACGCAAAGCATGCGGATTCGCCGATAGCTTCGCGCGCGTCGATCGCATGGTGGAGGCGTTCGTTGCCCTGCCCCGACGCGAGGGCTTCGTTCTCCTCGGGGAACAGTGGTCGGACTGCGATCGCATTGGTCGCTGGCGCTCGGTCCTGAGAGACATTCTGAGGTCCGCATCCCGCGAAGAACTCGACTTGATGATGACTGGCGCGGAGCGCACAGCACTGGCAAAGCTCCCGGCGTGATTTGTGGTCTATCGCGGATGCTATGCGGTCAATCGCGCAGGCCTTTCCTGGAGCACTGATTGCACCGTGGCCGAGCGATTCCCGCGCCTCGCGCGCTACCTGCGCCCCGGGAGGCAGCCGATTCTGCGGACGGGCACCGTCGCGCGTGATCGAGTCACGCTGAAGCTCGACCGCAGTGAGCAAGAGATCATCGCCGCACACGTGTGGGGAATTCGGGAGCAGCAGTTGTCATGAAAGCCGCCCTCTATGCCCGTTACTCGACCGAGCTCCAGTCGGCCGACTCGATCGAGGATCAGTTCCGGCTCTGCGAGCGCATCGCTGAGCGCGAAGGCTTCACGGTCGTCGCGCGTTTCTCGGATGCCGCGATCTCGGGCGGCACCGCGCAGCGGCCTGGCTATCAATCAATGCTCGCAGCAGCGCGACGCCATGCATTCGAGGTGATCGTCGCCGAAGACACGAGCCGTTTGTGGCGCAGCATGGCCGAGCAGGCTCCGCGGCTCGCCGAGCTTGCGGACCTGGGCGTCGAGATCATCACGCACGACCTGGATACACGCACCGAGTCGGCCGGGATCTTGGGCGCGGTGCTCGGTGCCTCGAGCGAGGCGTACCGGAAAGAAATCGCCCGGCGCACGCGGCGCGGCCTCGAAGGCCTCGCGCGCAACGGCAAGAGCGCTGGGGGGCGGCCGTTCGGCTATGTGCCGCCCGCGCTGTCTGCTACTGGACAGCTCGAGATCGACGAGGCACAGGCCGCGGTTGTGCGACGGATCTTCACCTTGTTCGCGGATGGCCACTCCTCGCGCACGATCGCCGACACGTTGAACCGGGAAGGCATCCCCTCCCCGGGCTCGACTTGGGCGCGCGAGCAGCGCCGCAAACGCGGATGGGTCCACACGGTGATCTACGGGAATCCGACCCGCGGGCTCGGCATCCTGAATAACGAGATCTACGCGGCGCGGGTCGTGTGGAACCGCTCGCGGTGGATCCGCTCGGCGGCCGACTCCAGCCGGCGCCGTGCGGTGCTGAATCCGCGCAAGGAATGGATCGTGCGCGAGGACGAGCGGCTGCGGATCGTCCCACAGGCGCTATGGGATCGCGTGAAGGCACGGCAGGCGGAGCAGGCTCGCAAGGTCGGAGCGCGCGTCAAGCGTGGCATGGGCGCCGCTACGGCGCGCCGCACGGGTGCCGGCCCCAAGTTCCTGCTGTCGGGGCTCCTGCGCTGTGCGCAGTGCGGCTCCTCCTACGCAATTGCGGGGAGGAATCGCTACGCCTGTTCCGGCCACACGAGCGGCGGCGATGCGCTCTGCACGAATAACGCATGGCTCCCGCGCCAGCTTGCCGAGCACGAGGTGATAGCCGGCATCAAGCGCGAGATGCGCTCGCCCGAGGTGATCGAGGAGATATGTCGCCGCTACCGGGCCGCGCTCCGGTCAACGGCGAAAGTGAAGACGGTCAGCAAGGCACGGATCGGAGTGCTCAGGGCCGAGGTCGAGAACCTCGTCGCGGCGATCGCGACCGGGGCGCTTCGGGCATCGCCTGGCCTCGCCGCTCGCCTTACCGGGGCTGAGAGCGAGCTCGAGCAGCTCACGAGCACCCAGGCCGAAGCCGCCGCCCCAGCGGCAGCCGAGGTGACGCGCCTGCTCGCGGACCTTCCGGCCAGAGCGGGCCGCGCCGTCGACCAACTCGAGGAGACCCTCGCGAGCGGCGACGTGCCGCGCGCCCGGGAGGAGATCCGCGGACACGTCGGCACCGTGACGGTAGAAGCCGATGAGCGCGAGGTGCGGCTCTACGGGGAAGGGGTCGCCGCTGCGCTCCTGCGCGCGGGCGGCGGCCGTGCAAGTAATGTGAGTAGCGGGGGCAGGATTTGAACCTGCGACCTTCGGGTTATGAGCCCGACGAGCTGCCAGACTGCTCCACCCCGCACCAGAAGGGGGCGCATTCTACGCATGGCGTGGCAGGACTTGCAATGCCTGCCCGGCAGCGCCGTTCCTGCGGCTCCGTCGGGGTAACGCTCAGTCCGAGCCTCCCGTCGCCACCTTCCATTCCAGGGCGCCTTGGTCCACGAGCGCCTGACGGTCCTCCGGCAGAATCCAGCGCTCCCGGACGAGCTGGTCTACGGCGGCACCGTAACGGCGCAGGTAATCCTCTCGCGACGGGTACCTGTCCGCGATGGCCCGGCGCGGGTCGCCCGTGGCCTGCCGATCGGCAGCGGTGCGTGGGAAGCGCAAGTAGGAGCCCTCGAAGGAGACCCGCTGCTCGGGGGCGCCGATCGAGGGGTCCCGGAGATTCCAGCCCGTGTAGGTGGCGAGCGGAACGCTGATCTCCGGAAGATGAACGCCGGCGAGCTCGTTGCCGTCGGCATCCACCTGGGGCACCAGCACGGGGTATGTCCCCTCCACCTTGGGGGGCTGCAGCGTCAGGACGCCTGCTTGCCAGTCGGGGCCGAAGTCCAAAGCGTACCCGGTACTCGCCTCATGCGGTCGTCGAACTCCGGGAATCTCGGGAAATCGATACTCCTCGAGCCGGACCAGAGTGTGATCGGCAATATGGGGATAACGGCTCGGAGGTGGCGGCTCGCCGGCACGAACCCACGCATCCATGTTCGCGATCATCGAGCGCCAGAAGAAGCGAATCGGGAGCGGGGTCTGCGGCTCCTGCCCCTTCAGATCGCCCGCACCGCGCGCCGGCGGAAATGGGCCCGAGAAGTGCTGCAAGCCGGTGAAGTAGTAGATGCGCACGCTTGGTGAGATCTGCACATCGCGCTTGGCGTCGGTACTGGTATGAATGAGCGCCGCGGCGCGTCCCCAGTACTCGTACGAGGTGTTGGAGAGGAATACCTTGGGCTCGACGTGCTCGGCCTCGGCCCGGTCGAGCAGCCCACCGGTTGCGCCGCTGAGGGAATCGCGCTCCGGAAGATCGGTGAACGGAAAGATGTCCGTCGGAAAATCCACCGACGAGGTCGGTTGCGCATCGCGCGAGGGCTGCGCGAAGCGGTAGTTGAAGCTGCCACGGCCTGCGCCTGCCACGTGCGCGAGCACGCCGTCGAGCGCCGGGCGGCCTTGCTCGTCGGCGTTGAAGCCCTCGTACAGAAAGTCCCTGAGAAAGCGGCCGTTCTGCGAGATGCCTTCGCCGTACACACGCTGGGCGCGCAGCACGGCCGCAGGCGCGTGCTTCACATACGCGGCAAAGTCGCGGACTGCGGCGAATCCGAGGCCGGCAACGACCGGATCCGAGACGACATACACGTATTCGTAGATGCGGCCGGGCTGAAACCCGCCCTGCAGATGGATGAACCGATCGCTGGGCACGAGCTCCTGTCCTCGCAGCCGAGCGAAGTACCACGAGGAGCGCGGAATGAGCGTTCGCGGTGCGTCACGGGAGGATCGGACCGTGAGCACGTCTCGAGGGTCGTTGGGAGCTGCGACGGGGTACTCGGCACCGCCCATCTGGCCGACGTTGATATGCCCGAGCGGGATGTCCTGCATCACTCGCCAGGGCATGATGTCGCCTCTCAGGAGTCCGGTGATATGGCGATCGTGGTCCACCGCGATGGGCGCGTAGAGCCGCAGCGCCCCCTCCCCCACGGCATCCCACTGCCAGCCCAGGCTCACGATCGTGTAGCCGCGCTGGAGCAGCCAGGCATCTCCGGCGCTGTGAGCGAGCTGCGGGTCGCCCCCATCCACCAGAGAGACGATCCGCACGTGCCCGCGGTTGGGAATCTCCAGGAGTAGCGAGCCGTTGCTCGCAGCCTGGTTCCTGGGACGCAGCGCGATGAAGTCGGCGGAGAACTCCACGCGCCCGGCGTGCAGGTTCTCTGCCTTGTCCAGATCGACAATACCGGCATTGTGGGGATTCGCCACGGCGACGGAGTAATGCACTCGCCCCGTCAATTGCTCGTAGGGACCTGCAGCACCGAAGGCCTGGCCGCCGAGGACCTCCGAGCGGCTGACCACCTCGATCCGCGTGACTTCCGCGTGGGCCGCCTCGGCGAAGCTCAGCACTCCGAGAAGCGCGGTGAGCGTGCACAGCCAACGAGGGCGGCTCATGGATCGATCAGTGAATCACTCGGGAGCAAAGATCGAGCAGGGGCGCCGGCAGTACTCCGAGCACGAACACGGCCAGTGCATTCAGGGCGAGCGCAAAGCGAACCGAGTGATCGCGCTCGGTGGCGGGGAGCTCGGCCGGCGGCGCATCGAAGTACATGAGCTTGACCACCCGCAAGTAATAGAAAGCGCCCACGACCGAGGTTGTCAGGGCGATCACGGCGAGCACCGTGTGGCCGGTGCCGAGCAGCGCCTGGATGACCCGCAGCTTCGCCCAGAAGCCCACGAACGGTGGCACGCCGGCCGTTGAGAACATCAGCACGAGCATGCTGAGCGCGAGCAAGGGATCGCGCGCGTAGAGTCCGCGGTAGTCGGCGAGCCGATCGGCCTCGAAACCCTTGCGGCTGGCGAGCAGGATCACCCCGAACGAGCCGAGCACCATCACCACGTACACCAGCGTGTAGTACAGCGCAGCGCTGTATCCAGCGGGCGAGCCGGTGACGAACCCGAGCACGATGAACCCGACATTGCCCACCGTCGAATATGCCAGCATGCGCTTGATATTCGTCTGAACGATCGCAATCGCGTTGCCCACGATCAAGGTGAGCACCGCAAGGGGCACGAGCATCTGGGTCCACTCCCCCGCCGCACCCTCCAGGCCTTGCGCGAGCAGGCGCATCGCCAGCGAGAAGTACGCGATCTGGGGCACCGTACTCAGGAACAGTGTCACGCTGGTCGGCGCGCCCTGATAGACATCCGGCAGCCACATGTGAAACGGGACTGTGCCCAGCTTGAAGCCCACCGCCACGACGATGAACGCGAGCCCCAGGATGACGCCGGGGCTCAGCTGGCCGCCGAGCTGCGCGGCGAGCTGATCGAGGGCCAAGGTTCCGGTGAGGCCGTAGATCATCGACATGCCGTACAGGAGCACTCCGGAGGCCATCGAGCTCAGCACGAAGTACTTCATGGCTGCTTCGGCCGCGATCGGGTTGTCGCGGTCGAACGCGATCATCGCGTACAGCGAGAGCGCCAGGAGCTCCACGCCGATGTACACCGTGAGCAGGCTGTTCGCGGAGACGAGCACGAAGATGCCGAGCAGCGCCGTGAGCGCGAGCACGTAGTACTCCCCGCGCAGGACACCTCGCTCCACCATGTACGCGCGCGAGTACAAGAGCGTGAAGGCCATGAACAGGAAACCCGCGAGCTTCAGAACGTAGCCGAGCCGGTCGGCGACGTACATGCCATCGAACAGTACGACCCGCTCGCCGACCTGGCCAAAGGCGACGAGCAGCCCCGCACCCAGGACCAGCGCGAGCAGCGTCAAGGTTGCCGTGAGCCCCCGGCGGCGCTCCCCGACGAACACATCCACCATCAGAATCACGCACACGGCGGTTGCGAGGTAGATCTCCGCAATGGCGGGGGCGAACTGAGTCCAGCTGAGCATCGGTGATTGCGGCATTGTGGCGGGTCCCATCACACCGGGAGCTTCGTGGCGATCGCCTGGCCCACGAGGTGATGCACCGTCGCGCTCATCATGTTGATGAGCGGGTACGGCCAGATGCCCATCGCGAACACGGCAACCGCGAGCCCACCGAGGATCAGGAACTCCCGGCCATCGAGATCCTTGAGCTTTGCCACGTTCTGGTTGGCCACCGGACCGAACACGACGCGCTTGACGAGCCACAGGGTATAGGCGGCGCTCAGGATGAGCGTCAATGCGGCGAGCGCTGCGAACCAGAAGCTCGCGCGGAAGCTCGCGAGGATCACCAGGAACTCCCCGACGAAGCCGGAGGTCACGGGCAGCCCGGCATTGGCCAGGCCGAAGATCACCATGAGCGTTGCGAACTTGGGCATCAAGTTCACGACGCCGCCGTAGGCGGAGATCTCGCGGCTGTGCATGCGGTCGTAGAGCACCCCGACACACAGGAACAGGGCTCCGGAGACCAGTCCGTGCGAGACCATCTGCGCCATGGCGCCCTCCATCCCCATCGCCGCCCCGCGCGAGGCACCGGTGTTGACGAGGATGGCGTAGACGACGAATGCTCCGAGCGTGACGAAGCCCATGTGCGAGATCGAGGAGTAGGCGATCAGCTTCTTCATGTCCGTCTGAACGATCGCGACGAACCCGATGTAGATCACCGCAATGAGCGAGAGCGCGATGATGAGCATGTAGAGCTCGCGGCTGGCATCAGGGGCGATCGGCAGGCTGAAGCGCAGGAAACCATAGCCGCCCATCTTCAGCATGATGGCTGCGAGGATCACCGAGCCGCCGGTTGGGGCCTCAACGTGCGCATCCGGCAGCCAGGTGTGAACCGGCCACATCGGCACCTTCACGGCAAAGGCCAGCAGAAACGCGAAGAAGATCCAGCGCTGCTCCTCGAGCGTGAGTGGCAGGGACTGGAAGCTCGCGATCTGATAGTTCCCCGCCTTCACGTACAGGTAGATGAGCGCCACCAGCATGAGCACCGAGCCCAGGAAGGTGTAGAGGAAGAACTTGATGGTGGCGTACACGCGCCGCGGGCCGCCCCAGATGCCGATGATGAGGAACATCGGGATCAGCATCGCCTCCCAGAAGAAGTAAAAGAGCAGGGAGTCGAGCGATGCGAAGACCCCGATCATGAGTCCTTCGAGGATGAGGAAGGCGGCGTAGTACTGCGCGGGGCGGCTCTGGATGACGCGCCAGCCGGCGATCACCACCGGAATGGTCATCAAGGCGGTCAGCACGATGAGTGGCAGGGAGATGCCGTCGACTCCGAGGTAATACTCCGCATGGAATGCCGGGATCCAGGGAGCGCGCTCGACGAACTGGAACGCCGCCGTTGAGGAATCGAAGTGGGCCAGCACCGGAAAGCACACGCAGAGCGTCGCGACCGATGCGGCCAGGGACACCCAGCGCCCGATCACGATCGAGCGGTCGCCGAGCAGCAGCACGAGGACCCCGGCGGCGATCGGCAGCCAGATCAGAACGGACAGAAGATACGAGCCTTGCATGAGGACCGCCCGGTGAAGCTCAGATGCGCAGCAGGAACCAGCCGACCAGCACGGCCAGTCCAATGATCATCCAGAAGGCGTACGAGTAGAGATAGCCGCTCTGAATGAGCCGCAGGACTCCCCCGAGGCGTCCGACGGTGTTCGCGGTCCCGTTCACCAAAGCACCGTCGATGACCGTCTCGTCGCCGCCTCGCCACAAGCCGATCCCCAGCAGCCGCGAGCCGGCCGCGATGACGTTCTCGTTGAACCAGTCGAAGAAGTACTTGTTGACCAGCAGCGTCCTCAACGGACTCAACACACGCGCCGCAACATCCGCCCACTGCGGCCGCCACAGGAAGAATACCCACGCGGTGATCACCCCGGCGAGCGCCACCCAGAACGTCGGACCGGCAAAGCCTTGCAGCCCGAAATGCAGCCACACGGGTGGCATCACATCGCGAGCGACCTCGGCAATCACGTTATTCTGGCCCAGCACGAAGATCGAGCTGCCGAAGTAATCCCCGAACAGCACGATGCTGACCGTGAGCGCCCCGATGACGATCGAGGGGATGGCCAGGGCGACCAGCGGCCCGACGACGACCCAGGGGGACTCGTGCGGGGTCGCCTCGTGCGGGGTCGCCTCGTGTGCACCCTCGCCGTGCTCGTGGTGTGCCGCCACGGAGCGAAACCGCTCGGGGCCGTGGAAAGTGAGAAAGAGCATGCGGAAGGTATAGAGCGCCGTGACAAAAGCACCGGCGAGCACGCACCAGTAGGTGTACTCGTGCCCCCAGCGGTGCGAGGCGTGCACGGCCTCGATGATGGCATCCTTCGAGTAGAACCCGGAGAAGAACGGCGTGCCGATGAGCGCGAGCCCCCCGATCCAGCAGGTGACCGCCGTCCAGGGCATGTACTTGGCAAGTCCGCCCATCTTGCGCATGTCCTGCTCGTGATGCATGCCGAGGATGACCGAGCCGGCCGCAAGGAACAGGAGCGCCTTGAAGAAGGCGTGCGTCATCAGGTGGAAGATCGCCCCGGAGTAGGCCGAGACGCCGAGCGCGGCCGTCATGTACCCGAGCTGCGAGAGCGTCGAGTAGGCGATCACACGCTTGATGTCGTTGTTCACGACTCCGAGCAATCCCATGAAGAACGCGGTCGTGGCGCCAATCACCATCACGAACGAGAGCGCCGTATCCGAGTACTCGAAGAGCGGGGACATGCGCGCGACCATGAAGATGCCGGCCGTGACCATCGTGGCCGCGTGGATGAGGGCGGAGATGGGCGTCGGGCCTTCCATCGAGTCCGGCAGCCACACGTGCAGCGGCACCTGTGCGGACTTGCCCATCGCCCCGATGAACAGGCAGATGCAGATGAGCGTGAGCGCCGGCACCGAATGCAGCGCGCTGAGGGGGATGGTCTGCCCGACGAGGTGCGGGGCGGCGGCGAAGGCATCGCGATAGTCGAGCGAGCCCGTGAAATAGAGCACCCCGGCGATCCCCAGCAGGAATCCGAAATCCCCCACGCGGTTCACCAGCATCGCCTTGAGGGCTGCGAAGGTCGCCGTCGGTCGGGTGTACCAGAATCCGATCAGCAGGTAGGACACGACGGCGACGGCCTCCCAGCCGAAGAACAGCTGCATGAAGTTGTTCGCCATCACGAGCATGAGCATCGAGAAGGTGAACAGCGCGATGTAGCTGAAGAAGCGCGTGTAGCCCGGATCGTCGTGCATGTACCCGATCGTGTACACGTGCACGCACAGGGACACGAAGGTGACCGTCGCCATCATCAGCGCCGTCAGGCGGTCCACGAGGAAGCCGACCTGGATGTGCACACCGTCGCTCACCAGCCAGCTGTAGACCGGAGCATCGTACGTGGGCACCCGGTTGGTGTAGAGCTGCCAGAGCACATCGATCGACAGCGCGCACGAGACCGCGACCGCTGCGATGGTGAGCGTGTGGGCGCCGGCGTGACCGATCCACTTGCCGAAGAGCCCGGCGATGGCTCCGGCGAGCAGCGGCAGCAGCGCAATGGCGAGCAGTACGTGCGGGTTCATGTCCGAGTCAGCCCTTGAGCGTGTTCAGGTCCTCGACATTGATGCTGCGGCGCTCGCGGAACAGCACGACGAGGATGGCAAGGCCGATGGCCGACTCGGCCGCGGCCACGGTCAACACGAAGAACACGAAGATCTGGCCGTGGATGTCCCCGAGGTAGCGCGAGAAGGCGATGAAATTGAAGTTCGCGGCGAGCAGCAGCAGCTCGACGCACATCAGCAGCAGGATCACGTTCTTGCGGTTGAGGAACACGCCCGCCACGGCGATCGCGAACACCACTCCGGCAAGTGTCAGGAGCTGTCCGAGCGAGATCACGTGCGCTTCTCCGGCGGCATGCTGACAATGCGCACCCGCTCGCTGGCGCGGGCGGACACCTGGCGGCTCACGTCTTGCTGCTTGTAGCCCGGCCGGCGGCGCATGGTGAGGGAGATCGCCGCGACGATCGCCACCAGCAGCAGCACCGCGGCCAGCTCGAAGGGATAGGTGAACTGGGTGTAGAGCACGCGCCCCAGCTCGGTGGTGTTGCTGTAGCTGGCCGGCTGCGGTACCGGTCCCCGCGCCACATCGAGCCCGAAGGTGCGTGCGGCGACCACCCCTGCGATCTCGAGCACCACCGCCCCGGCGGTGAGCCAGCCGAGCCAGGCGAAGCGCGTGAAGCCGCGCCGCAGCTCCTCCAGGTCGATGTCGAGCATCATCACGACGAACAGGAACAGCACCATCACGGCCCCGACATACACGAGCACCAGCACGATGGCCAGAAACTCCGCGCCGATCAGCAGCCAGATCGCAGCGCTGGTGAGGAAGCACATGACCAGCCCGAGCGCGGAATGCACCGGATTGCGCGCGATGATCACCCCGAGCGCGGCCGCGACCAGGATCGTCGCAAAGATGTAGAACAGTATCTGGACCAGCATAGGGTTCGTAGGTCTCAGCGATACGGCGCATCCGCCGCCTTGTCGGTCGCGATCATCGTCTCGTAGCGCTCCCCCACTGCGAGCAGCTTGTCCTTGGACATGATGTTCTCGCCGCGGTGCTCCATGTGGTACTCGTGGATGCGCGTGAGAACGATGGCATCCACCGGACAGGCCTCCTCGCAGAACCCGCAGTAGATGCACTTGAACAGGTCGATGTCGTAGCGCGTGGTGCGCCGGGTGCCATCCTGCGCCACGTCCGACTCGATCGTGATGCAAACGGCCGGACAGACCGCCTCGCACAGCTTGCAGGCGATGCAGCGCTCCTCGCCGTTCGGATAGCGCCGCAGCGCATGCAGACCGCGGAAGCGTACCGACTG
This sequence comes from Steroidobacteraceae bacterium, assembly GCA_035524075.1. Lineage (GTDB taxonomy): Bacteria > Pseudomonadota > Gammaproteobacteria > Steroidobacterales > Steroidobacteraceae > JASHUC01. The sequence continues at coordinate 12,666 of DATKPP010000075.1, forward strand.
CGGGGTCTTCTCCTCGGGGTAGTTGAGCGTGTACTTGCGGGCGAAGAACGTCCGGAAGGTGACCGTCAGGCCCTTGATGAGCTCTGGCAGCAGGAAAGTCTTGAATGGATTAGCCATCATTCGGTGCTCTAGGTCGCATGCCACGGCCCGACGTGGTAGTACGACATCACGCCTTCCACCGCAATCCACACCAGCGTCACGGGAATGAGCGCCTTCCAGCCCAGGCGCATGATCTGGTCGTAGCGGTAGCGCGGGAAGGTGGCGCGGAACCAGAGGAACAGAAACAGGAAGACGAACATCTTCACCGCGAGCCACAGAAAGCTCGGCCGCGCGAGAATCGTATTGCCGAGGAGCCAGTCCGGATAGCCATCGAGCGGGGAGAGCCAACCGCCGAAGAAGAACACCGCGGTGAGCGCCGAGATGAGGATCATGTTCGCGTACTCGGCGAGGAAGAACAGTGCGAAGGCCACTCCGGAGTACTCGACGTGAAACCCGGCCACGATCTCGGATTCGCCCTCGGCCACATCGAACGGCGCGCGGTTGGTCTCGGCGATGCCCGAGATGAAATACACCATGAGCAGCGGAAAGAGCCACAGCCAGTTCCAGGCGCCCGGGCCGCCGTGCTGCTCGCGCACGATGGCGGTGAGATTCAAGCTTCCAGCGGCCATCAGCACCCCGACGAGCGCAAATCCCATGGCGATCTCGTAGGCGACCATCTGGGCCGCAGAGCGCATCGCCCCCAGGAACGCGTACTTCGAATTGGCCGCCCAGCCGGCGAGGATCACGCCGTACACGCCCGATGAGGTGAGCGAGAGCACGTACAGCAGCCCCGCATCGACGTTGGCGATCGTCAGGCGTGGGGACAGCGGAATGACCGCCCAGGTTGCGAATGCCGGAACGAGCGCGATGGCGGGCGCGAGGCGGAACAGTATCTTGTTCGCGTTGGCCGGAACGATCACTTCCTTCATCAGCAACTTGAAGACATCGGCGAAGGGCTGGCCGGCACCCGGGAACAGGCCGAAGAGCCGCACGCGATTGGGACCGCGGCGCAGCTGCATCCAGCCGATCACCTTGCGCTCCCAGAGCGTGAGGTAGGCGACGGACAGAATGAGCGCAACGGTCACCACGAGGATCCACACCGTCGAGCGCGCAATGCTTGGCAGGGCAAGCCAGGTGGATTGGAATGTGTCGAGCATCGTGGTTGGTCGTTGCTGGGTTCGAGTGTCGCTAGTACGTGACGGGCTGTGTCCGTCCCTCGGCCGTACGCTGCAGGGACACGGCGCGACGCACGATCGCATCGACCTGATACATCGGCAGATCCGTCACGCTTGCGGACTCGCTCGCGAGGCGCTCCACGCGGTGTGCGGTCTGGAGCCGGCGCGGCTGGGAATCGGCGCACCCGCGCCGCAGCTCCTCGCGCACTTCCTCCGAGGTTGCGTACTCAAAGCCCGGCACCGCGAGCTCGGTCCCGAGCGCACGCAGCACCTTCCAGCCGGGGCGCGTCTCCCCGAGCGGCTGTGCCGCTGCGGAGAAGCTCTGCCACAGCCCATCGAGATTGACGAACGTCCCGGAGACCTCCGCGAACGTCCCGACCGGCAGCAGCACGTGGGCACATTGCTTCAGGGGCTCGCTTGCAAAGGGCGTCATGCCGATCAGCAGCTCGGTGGCCGACAGGGTCTTCAGCGCCTCGGCGCCCCAGCCGGGCTCCGCCCACGGCTCAACGCCACCCAGCAGGATGCAGGCGGGCAGTCCCTCGCGCAGCATCCGTCCCGCGTCCCAGCCCGGGGTTGGCACCGGTTTGCCGCCGGCCTCGCGATGCGGAACCGCGCCGGCGAGGTAGGCACCCGCGGCGTTCGCTCCCTCGGCGAGGACGCCGAGCGTTGCCCCGGTGATCTCCGCAAGGCCCTGCGCCAGCGCGCGCAAGTCCGCATACGCAGGATGCCGTAGCGCCAGCGCACCGAGCCAGATCGCCTTGCGCTCACCCGAGCCGAGCACTGCCGCAAGCTCGCGGTGCGCCGCGCCGACCTGCGCGCCGCGCACCGCCTGGGCCAGGGACTCGGGCACGGAGCGGCCGGCGCTCGCGGCAGCCGCGGCCAGCACGGCGGCCAGATCGGCCAGCTGTTGCGCGGAGCCCGACTGGCAATAGGCAGCGACTGGAAAGTGGTACGTGAAGCGCGCGGGGTTCAGGAACGCCACGCGCGCACCGCGCCGCGCCGCCGTGCGCACGCGATGGGCGAGGATGGGCGCCTCACGGCGCAGATTCGATCCGATGACCAGCAGCCCCTGCAGATCATCGACCGCCGCAATGGGTACGCCCAGGCTTGGGCAGAGGGGGTCGGACTGCTGGTCCCTGAAGTCGCGCTGCCTCAGACGGTGGTCGATATTGTGCGACCCCAGCGCGCGGCACAGCCGGCTGGCCAGATACAGCTCCTCGAGCGTGCTCGAGCCGCTCGCCAGGACGCCGAGCTTGCCGCGCATGGCCTGCAAGCGCTGCGCCGTGTGCGCCAGTGCCGTAGGCCAGTCCACGCTCTGCCAGCCGCCCTCGCGGCGAATCATGGGCGACTCCAGACGGTCCGCGCTGTAGACGCCCTCGTAGCCGAAGCGATCGCGATCGGCGATCCAGGTCTCGTTGATCGCCTCGTTCTGCCGTGGCACGACGCGCATGAGCCGGCCGCGCAGCACGTGACCGAAGAGGTTGGAGCCCACCCCATCGTGGGGTGAGATGAGCTCGTGCTCGGTCATCTCCCAGGCCCGCGCGCGGTAGCGAAATGGCTTGGAGTTGAGCGCACCGACCGGGCACAGGTCGATGATGTTGCCGGAGAGCTCGTGATCGACCGTGCGCTCGAGGAAGGAGCGCACCGCCTCGTGCTCGCCGCGCCCGACCAGTCCGAGCTCCTGAATGCCTGCAATCTCGTCCGTGAAGCGCACGCAGCGCGAGCACTGAATGCAGCGCGTCATGTCGGTGGAGACGAGCGGCCCGAGATTCTCATCCTTCACGACGCGCTTGCGCTCCTGGAAGCGCGAGATGTCCTGTCCGAAGCCCACCGCCAGATCCTGCAGCTCGCACTCCCCGCCCTGATCGCAGATGGGGCAATCGAGGGGATGATTGATGAGCAGGAACTCCATGGTCGCGCGCTGCGCATCGGTTGCGCGCTTGGAGTGGGTGAAGATCTTCATACCCTCCGCCACCGGGGTGGCGCAGGCGGGCAGCGGCTTCGGCGCCTTCTCCACCTCGACGAGGCACATGCGGCAGTTGGCGGGGACGGAGAGCTTGTTGTGGTAGCAGAAGCGGGGGATGTAGACATCGTTCGCGTCGGTGACGCGGATGATGGTGTCGCCCTTGCGAGCCTTCATGGGCACGCCGTTCACTTCGATGTTGATGAGCTCCTCGGTCATGGCTTCACGCGGCAGCGAGGCCCTGCTCCTCGAGGATGCTGCGACCGCCGTGGTCGATCATGTACTCGAACTCGTGGCGGTAGTGCTTGATGAAGCTTTGGACCGGCCAGGCTGCGGCGTCCCCGAGCGCGCAGATCGTGTGCCCCTCGATGTGATTGGCCACATCCACCAGCAGGCCGAGCTCCTCGCGGCGCGCCTGGCCCGCGAGAACCCTCTTGAGCATGCGATTGAGCCAGCCCGTGCCCTCACGGCAGGGCGTGCACTGACCGCAGGACTCGGACATGAAGAACCGGGAGATCCGCTCGAGCATGCGCACCATGCAGGTGGTCTCGTCCATCACCACCACGGCGGCCGAGCCGATCGCAGAGCCCGCCGCACGCAGCGAGTCGTAATCCATGTTGACGTCCATCATCTTGTCCCCCGGGACGACCGGCACCGAGGCGCCCCCGGGGATCACCGCTTTGAGCTTGCGGCCCTTCCACACCCCGCCGCACATCTCGAGCAGGTCGCGAAACGGCACGCCCAGGGGAAGCTCGAAGTTGCCCGGCTTGGTGACATGTCCGGAGACCGAGAAGATCACCGTGCCCGCGGAGTTCTTCGGCCCGAGAGAGGTGAACCACTCGGGTCCGCGGCGCAGAATGGTCGGCACCGAGGCGTAGCTCTGCGTGTTGTTGACGGTGGTCGGGGCGCCGTACAGGCCATGGTTGGCCGGAAACGGCGGCTTGGAGCGCGGCTTGCCCGGTTTGCCCTCGAGGGACTCGAGCAGCCCGGTCTCCTCGCCGCAGATGTAGGCGCCCGCTCCGACGAAGGTGTAGAGGTCGAAGTCGATGCCCGAGCCCTTGAGGTTGCGGCCGAGGAGCCCGGCCGCGTAGGCCTCCTCGAGCGCCGCCTCGAAGCGCGGGATCGGCTCGCCGAGAAACTCTCCCCGGATGTAGTTGTAGCCGACGGTCGCTCCCATCGCGTAACCACCGATCGCCATGCCCTCGATGAGCGAATGCGGATTGAAGCGCAGGATGTCCCGGTCGTGACAGGTGCCGGGCTCGCTCTCGTCGGAATTGCACACCGCGTATTTCTGCATCGGGGCATTGCGCGGCATGAAGCTCCATTTGGTGCCGGTCGGGAACGCCGCCCCACCCCGCCCGCGCAGCCCGGAGGCCTTCACAGCATCGACGATGCTCTCGCGCGTGGGCTTCTCGGCGAGGATCTTCTCCCAGGCCTGATAGCCGCCGATCTTGCGATAGGTCTCGAGCGTCCACGGGCGCTCGAGCTGCAATGGCTCGAACACCGTGAGATTCATCTTGTCCCGGTACTTGGCGAGGATGTCGGACATTCCAGTCGTTTCCTAGGCGCTCACTTCAGGGCATCGAGTATCGCGTCGGCCTTCTCGGGCGTCAGATACTCGTGATAGACGTGATCGACCATCATCATCGGCGCACCGGTGCAGGCGGCCAGGCACTCCTCCTCGCGCTTGAGGAAGATGCGCCGATCGGGGGTGCTCTCGCCCAGGCGGATGCCGAGCTTCCTCTCCACGTGTGCCACCAGGTCCTCCGCCCCGCGCAGCATGCACGAGATGTTGGTGCAGATGCTCACATGGTGGCGCCCGCAGGGATGCAGCTCGAACATCGAGTAGAAGGTCGCCACCTCGTAGACCTGCACCGGCGGCAGGCTCAGGTACTCGGCCACCGCCTCGAGCAGCTCGGGCGTCAGATAGCCCGCGTTCTGCTCCTGCGCGGCGCGCAGCGCCGAGAGCACTGCCGAGCGCTGCCGGCCCGGCGGGAACTTCTTGACCCAATGATCGATCTCCTGGCGAGTGTGCTCGGTGAGCAGCGCCGAGCGCGCACCGGCGGCGCTCAACGGTCGATCTCCCCGAACACGATGTCCTGCGTCCCGATCACGGCCACGACGTCTGCAATCATGTGACCGCGCACCATCTCATCGAGCGCGGCGAGGTGCGGGAATCCGGGCGCCCGCACCTTCAGCCGGTACGGCTTGTTGGCCCCGTCGGAGATGAGATAGACGCCGAGCTCGCCCTTGGGAGCCTCTACCGCCGCATAGGTCTCGCCCTCGGGCACGCAGTACCCCTCGGTGAAGAATTTGAAATGGTGGATGAGGGCCTCCATGTCCTCCTTCATGCGCTCGCGCCGGGGCGCGCGGATCTTGCGGTCATCGACCATCACGGGACCAGGATTCTTGCGCAGCCACTCGATGCACTGACGAACGATGCGGTTTGATTGACGCATCTCCTCCACCCGCACGAGGTAGCGGTCGTAGCAATCGCCATTCACTCCCACGGGGATGTCGAAGTCCATGCGGTCGTAGACTTCGTACGGTTGCTTCTTGCGCAGGTCCCAGGCCACTCCGGAGCCGCGCAGCATCGGGCCGGAGAAGCCGAGCTGCATCGCGCGCTCGGGAGTGACCACTCCGATATTGACGGTACGCTGCTTCCAGATGCGGTTGTCGGTCAGCAGCGTCTCGTAGTCGTCGATCGAGTGCGGGAAGCGCTCGGTGAAGGCCCAGATGAAATCGAGCATCGATCCGGAGCGCGCCTCGTTCAGGCGATCGACCTCCTTCTGCGGGCGCCACCTCGAGGGCTGGTACTTCGGCATCACCTCGGGCAGGTCGCGGTAGACCCCGCCCGGCCGGTAGTACGTCGCGTGCATGCGCGTGCCCGAGACCGCCTCGTACACGTCCATGAGCTCCTCGCGCTCCTTGAAGCACAGCAGGAAGACGGTCATCGCACCGATATCGAGGCCGTGCGAGCCGAGCCACAGGAGATGATTGAGGATGCGCGTGAGCTCATCGAACATCACACGGATGTACTGCGCACGCTCCGGTGGCGGGATGCCGAGCAGTCGCTCGATCGCCATCACGTAGGCGTGCTCGTTGCACATCATCGAGACGTAGTCGAGCCGGTCCATGTAGCCGATCGACTGGTTGAAGGGCTTGGACTCCGCGAGCTTCTCGGTCGCGCGGTGCAGCAGACCGATATGAGGATCGGCCTTCTGGACCACCTCGCCATCGAGCTCGAGAATCAGTCGCAGCACGCCGTGCGCGGCCGGGTGCTGTGGACCGAAGTTCATGGTGTAGTTGCGGATCTCGTTGATCCCCGGGGCAGTCACGTCGTTCATGAGCGTGACTCCGGCTCGTGCGTCAACCCAGGGTTGTAGCGGTTGTCCTCGCGGATGACCTTTGGAACGAGCACGCGCGGCTCGATGGTCACGGGCTGATACACCACGCGCTTCCTCTCGGGGTCGTAACGCACCTCGACGTTGCCGCTGAGCGGGAAGTCCTTGCGGAAGGGATGTCCGATGAAGCCGTAATCGCTCAGCAGACGCCTCAGATCGGGGTGTCCTCGAAACAGGATCCCGAAGAGATCGAACGCTTCGCGCTCGAACCAGTCGGCTGCGGCCCAGATCCCCACGAGGGAGTCCAGAACCGGCTCGGTATCGTCGAGACAGCGCACGCGCAGCCGCAGCCGCTCGTTGTGGGTGATCGACAGCAGCTGGTAGGCGACCGCAAAGCGCGGCTCGCCCGCCGGCTCGGGTGGAACCAGCTCGGCCTGCGCAAGCTGCGGGAGCCTGCCGCGACTGAAGCCGGTGCGCGTCGCGGACTGGGTCTGCCACTGATCCTTGCGAAACTCCAGGTAATCCACGCCCGCGAGGTCCATGAGCATCTCGAAGCGCAGATCCGGAGCATCGCGAAGCGTGCGGCACACCTCGAGGAGCACGGCCGGATGGACCTGGTACGCGAGCTCGTCGGCGAGCGAAGCCACACGCTTCACCTGCTCGCCCGGGAGGCGTGCACCGATCTTCTGGGCCAGAGCCTCGATGCGCTCGCTCACGCCTTGCGCTCCCGCACCTTGATGGCTGCAGCAGGGAAGGCGGAGCGGTGTGGCCTCGCGGAGTTGCTCATCGATCGGAGTTTCCTGGACTAACGCGCGATGGTGCTCGTGCGCTCGATCTTCTTTTGCAGCTGGATGATGCCGTACACGAGCGCCTCGGCCGTCGGTGGGCAGCCAGGCACGTACACGTCGACCGGAACGATCCGATCGCAACCGCGGACCACGGAGAAGGAGTAATGGTAGTAGCCGCCACCATTCGCGCAGGAGCCCATCGAGATGACCCAGCGCGGCTCGGGCATCTGGTCGTACACGCGGCGCAGTGCGGGGGCCATCTTGTTGACGAGCGTTCCCGCCACGATCATCACATCGGACTGGCGGGGGCTCGGGCGAAACACGACGCCGAAGCGGTCGAGGTCGTAGCGCGAGGCGCCCGCGTGCATCATCTCGACCGCACAGCAGGCCAGGCCGAAGGTCATGGGCCACAGCGAGCCGGTCCGGGCCCAGTTGACGAGCTGGTCCACCTGCGTGGTGAGGAACCCGCGCTGGGCGAAGCCCTCGGCAGCCATCGGCTCTAGTCCCACTCGAGAGCTCCCTTCTTCCACTCGTACACGAAGCCCACGGTGAGGATCACGAGAAAGATGCCCATGGCGATGAGTCCGGTCACGCCGATCTTCGAGAGCGCGACCGCCCAGGGGAAGAGAAAGGCGATCTCCAGGTCGAAGACGATGAACAGGATCGCCACGAGGTAGTAGCGCACGTCGAAGCGCATGCGCGTGTCCTCGAAGGCATCGAAGCCGCATTCGTAGGGCGAGAGCTTGTCGCGATCCCCGTGGAAGCGGGAGAAGAACCGCCCGAGGCCCGTGCCCAGCACGAGCATCACCGCGGCGAGGGCCGCGGCGACCATCAAAAAGATGAGCACCGGCAGATAATTGGCGGGCATGAGCGCGATTATAGCGGCCCCGGGCCGCGATTATCATCGCGTGGCGTATCGCGTTGGGAAATGATTCGTTGCACGACCGAAACATTGCGTGCCCGGCGAGCCGGCAAGCTTGCTCATGATCGTTGGTGCCGACGGGGAGATTCGAACTCCCACACCTTGCGGCGCTAGCCCCTCAAGCTAGTGTGTCTACCAATTCCACCACGTCGGCTTCTTTGATCATTTGGGTCCCGGCGCCGCAGGAGTCGGCGCCGGAACGCTGCCTGGCGAGGGCGCGGGCGTTCCCGGGACACTCGCCGGTGCACCGCCCGCCGCCCCCGAGCTGGCGGCCGGGGCGGCCGCTCGAGGCGGTACGGACGGCAGCGCCGAGCCGGCCGGCACCGTGGGGGTCTCGCCCGCCGTGTCGAGGATCGTCTTCGGCTGAGCCGGCTGATGAGATCCGACGTAGCCGAGTGCCAGACTGTTGAGCATGAACAGTGCGGCAAATATCGCCGTGGCCCGCGACAGCGCAGTGCCCGCGCCGCGGGCACCGAACACCGTGCCCGAGGCTCCGGCACCGAACCCGGCACCGGCCTCCGCGCCCTTGCCCCGCTGGATGAGCACCAGCCCGATGATCATCAGCGCGCAGAAGAACTGCGAGAACGTTAATGCGATGCGCAACATATCCGAGTTGAAAAACGTAGCCGCTCAGCGGCGGGTGGCTGCCAGGATCCCCAGGAATTCGTCGGCTTTCAACGAGGCGCCGCCAATGAGACCGCCGTCGACGTCCGGCTCGGCAAACAGCTCCGCGGCGTTTCCGACCTTCACGCTGCCGCCGTAAAGAATCCTGGCCTCGGCGCCGATTTTAGCATTTCGCTCCCCGATGCGGGCACGAATGAGCCGGTGCACCTCCTCGGCCTGCTCGGGTGTCGCATTGCGTCCGGTGCCGATCGCCCAGACGGGCTCGTAGGCGATCACGGCGCGTGCGAAGCTCTCCGCGCCGCATAACTCGAGCACCGCATCGAGCTGGCGCGATACGACCTCCTGACAGCGTCCCGCCTCGCGCTCGGAGAGCTGCTCCCCGACGCACAGGATCGGCGTGAGCCCCTTGGCCTGCGCCGCCGCAAACTTGCGGGCCACGAGCTGATCGCTCTCGCCGTAGTGCGAGCGCCGCTCCGAATGTCCGACGATCACGTGCGTACAGCCGACATCTCGCAGCATCGCAGCCGAGACCTCGCCCGTGTAGGCGCCCTGCCCCTCGGCACACACATCCTGTGCCCCGAGCGCCACCGCAACGTCCGCATCGCGCAGCAGACGCGCGACCTCCCAGAGGTACACGAACGGGGGACACACGATGCAGTCGGCCGGCAGCTCGGAGGGCAGCTCCGACACTATGGCCTCGATGAGGCTCGCGTTCTCTGCCCGCGAGCCGTGCATCTTCCAGTTTCCTGCAACGATGGATCTGCGCTTCATCGCGCGCTTCCTGATCCGAGGCCGGTCCGGGCCGTGAAGGGCGCGGGATGATAGCCGGTTTCCCGTCCGGCGCCCACTTCGGAGGGTGTCGCTTGCAGAGGCTGCTCAGCCGGCTGCCGCTTGCACGATCTCTGCGAGCTCGCGCGCGTACGCCTGGGTCGCCTGCTCGTCGCGACCCTCCACCATCACCCGGATGACCGGCTCGGTCCCCGAGGGGCGCAGCACGACGCGCCCCTCATCCGCCAGATGCGACTCGATACGCTTGACCGCCTGCTCGACCGAGGGCGAGGTTCGCGGATCGAAGCGCCGCGCGACCTTCACGTTGAGCAGAACCTGGGGAAGCTTCGACATCCCGGCGGTGAGCTCGGCGAGGCTCTGACCGGTCTGCTTCATCTCTGCCAGCACCTGCAGCGCATTCACCAGGGCATCGCCGGTGGTGGTCTTGTGGAGCAAAAGGATGTGACCCGAGGTCTCCCCGCCGAGGACGGCCCCGGATTCGCGCATCAAGCTCGAAACGTAGCGATCCCCGACCGCGGCACGCACGAACTCGATCCCCTCGCTCTTGAGCGCCAGCTCCAGACCCAAATTGCTCATGACGGTACCGACGACCGGCCCGCGCAGCATCCCATCGCGCTTGAGCGCGCGTGCCATGATGTACAGCAGCTGGTCCCCGTCCACCACGCGGCCCAGATGGTCCACCATGGTCAGGCGGTCCCCATCGCCATCGACCGCAATGCCGACCGCGGCGCGCACTCCGGGCACGGTCAGTTGCAACAGATCCGGTGCCACCGAGCCGCACCCATCGTTGATGTTCCGCCCGTTCGGAGAGCAGCCGACCGGGACGATCTCCCCGCCGAGATCGGCGAGCAGGCGTGGGCCCACCTTGTAGCAGGCGCCATTCGCGCAATCGATCACGATCTTCAGCCCCTCCAGACTCACACCGGAGGGGAGCGTCGAGGCGCAAAATTCCTGGTACTGCACGCGCGACTTGTCCACACGCAAGGCGCGGCCGAGACTCCTCGACGTGCGCGTGATCGGTGCGCGCTCGAGCTCCGACTCGATCTGCTCCTCCAGCTCATCGGAGAGCTTGGCTCCGCTCGCGTCGAAGAACTTGATCCCGTTGTCGTCGTAGAGATTGTGCGAGGCGCTGATGACGACGCCGAAGTTGCAGGCGAAGTGGCACGTGAGGTAGGCGATCCCCGGGGTGGGCAGCGGGCCGATCAGCATCACATCCACGCCCGCCGCGACGAAGCCCGCCTCGAGCGCCGACTCGAACATGTAGCCCGACAACCGCGTGTCCTTGCCGATCAACACCCGTCCGCTCGCCGGCGCGAGCACGCGCGCTGCGGCGCTTGCGAGCTTCAGGGCGAAATCGACCGTCATCGGATGCTCGCCCACCCGGCCGCGGATTCCATCGGTACCGAAATAACGCCGACTCATTCGAGCCCCTCGCGGCAAGCCTGCCGATTCAAACGCCGAGCCACTACGCGCTCCTCAGCGCCACCGCAACTTTGATCGCATCGAGCGTGGCGGCGACATCGTGCGCCCGGATGATACGCGCACCGTTCAGCGCGGCGATGGTCGCAAGTGCCACACTCCCGGGAAGTCTTTCCGCGGCGTCGCGCCGCCCGGTGAGTGCCGCGACCGTCGATTTTCGCGACAGGCCGATCAGCACGGGGTAGCCGCACCCGGCCAGCCGGCCGAGCTGCCGCAGCAGGGCGAGATTGTGCGCCAGAGTCTTGCCGAACCCGAATCCGGGATCGACGACGATGCGGTCCTCACCCACCCCCGCTGCTCGGCAAGCCTGCGCCCGCGTGAGCAGGAACGCGCTGACCTCGCTCACAACGTCTGCATACTGCGGATCGCGCTGCATCGTCGCAGGCTCACCCTGCATGTGCATGAGGCAAACCGCGCACGAGCCCGCAGCCGCCGCCTGGAGCGCCCCCGGTGCACGCAGCGCGCGTACATCGTTGATCAGTCCCGCGCCGGCCGCCGCCGCGGCGCGCATCACCTCGGGCTTGCTCGTGTCCACCGAGATGATCGCGGGGAGCCGCGCGGCCAGGCGCTCGATCACGGGCAGGACCCGTTCGAGCTCCTCGTCGGCCGAGACCTGCGAGGCCCCCGGACGGGTGGACTCCCCGCCCACATCGATGATCGCCGCACCCTCGGCGTGCATGCGCTCGGCCTGCGCGAGCGCACGATCCGGATCTGCGAAGCGGCCACCGTCGAAGAATGAGTCGGGCGTGACGTTGAGAATGCCCATGACCACGGGCGTCGAGAGATCGAGCGTCTGGCCGCCGCAGCGAAGCAGACGAGTCGCGGACCCCGAGGACATTCTTCCCGGCGCGACCGCGCCGGCTAATGCTGACCGGCAGGAGAGCCGATCGGGGCGGCAGGCTGTTGACTGGTCGGCGGCTTGCTCGGGGGCTTGTTGACGAGCGTGTCGTCCCAGCCGGCAGGCGGCCGCGGCGGCTTGCCTGCCATGATGTCCTTCAGCTGCTCCTCGTCGATGGTCTCGTACTTGATCAGTGCGTCGGCCATGAGATGCAGCGTGTCGAGCCGGCTGGTGAGGATCTCCCGCGCCCGCTTGTAGTTGCTCTCGATCACGCGGCGCACCTCCTCGTCGATGGCGTGCGCGGTGCCGTCGGAGACCTGCTTGTGCTGGGTCACGCTGCGGCCGAGGAAGACCTCGCCGGTCTCCTCCGAATAGGTGAGGGGCCCCAAGCGATCCGACAGGCCCCACTTGGTGACCATGTTGCGGGCCAGCTCGGTGGCGCGCTCGATGTCGTTCGATGCGCCGGTGGTCACGGCGTCCTCGCCGTAGATGAGCTCCTCGGCGATACGTCCGCCGAAGAGCGTCGTGATCGCACTCTCGATGCGGCGTTTGGAGAGGCTGTAGCGGTCCTGCTCGGGCAGAAACTGCGTGACGCCCAGGGCGCGGCCGCGCGGGATGATCGTGACCTTGTAGACTGGGTCGTGCTCGGGAACGGTCATTCCCACGATGGCGTGGCCGGCCTCGTGATAGGCCGTCATCTGCTTCTCCGCCTCGCTCATGACCATGGAGCGCCGCTCGGCGCCCATCATGATCTTGTCCTTGGCGCGCTCGAACTCCTCCATCCCGACGATGCGCTTGTTGGCGCGCGCGGCAAAGAGCGCTGCCTCGTTCACCAGGTTCATGAGATCCGCGCCGGAGAACCCGGGCGTGCCCCGCGCGATGAGCGCTGGCTTCACATCCTCCGCGAGCGGCACGCGCCGCATGTGCACGCGCAGGATCTGCTCCCGGCCGCGCACATCGGGAAGCGGGACGACGACCTGCCGGTCGAAGCGCCCCGGGCGCAACAGCGCAGGATCGAGCACATCCGGCCGGTTGGTCGCGGCGATGACGATGATGCCCTCGTTGCCCTCGAAACCATCCATCTCCACGAGCAACTGGTTGAGCGTCTGCTCGCGCTCGTCGTGGCCTCCGCCGAGCCCGGCGCCGCGGTGGCGTCCGACTGCATCGATCTCGTCGATGAAGATGATGCACGGAGCATGCTTCTTCGCCTGCTCGAACATGTCGCGCACGCGCGATGCGCCGACGCCGACGAACATCTCCACGAAATCCGATCCAGAGATGGTGAAGAAGGGCACCTTCGCCTCGCCCGCGATGGCGCGCGCGAGCAGCGTCTTGCCGGTGCCGGGCGAGCCCACCATGAGCACACCCTTCGGGATCTTGCCGCCGAGCTTCTGGAACTTGCCGGGGTCCTTGAGGAAGTCCACGATCTCGGCGACCTCCTGCTTCGCCTCGTCCACTCCGGCCACATCGGCGAAGGTGACATTCACCTGGTCCTCACCGAGCAGGCGCGCGCGGCTCTTGCCGAAGGACATCGCGCCGCGGCCCCCGGATGCGCCCTGCATCTGCCTCAGCATGTACACGAACACGAGAATCAGGAGCAGAGCCGGGGCGAGCTGCAGCAGCAGTTGCCCGAGAAAGTTCGGAGCCTTGGGCGGGCGGCCCTCGATCGAGACGCCGGCCTTCTCGAGCGAGCCGATGAGCGCCGTGTAGTCGGTCTCGGGGTTGTAGGCCTTGAACTGCGTCTTGTCCTTCAAGGTCCCATAGAGCATGTCGCCCTGGAAGACGACGGACTCCACCCGGTTCTGCCGGACATCATCCAGGAACGTGGAGTAGTAGATCTCCTGAGGCTGGCCGACCGAGGGCATGTAGCGGCTGAATACCGCGAGCAGCACCAGGACGATGACGACCCAGAGGATGATGTTTTTTGTCAAGTCATTCAATGAAGGGACCTCTCACAAGCCAGGAGGCCGGACAGTGGCGGGTGGCTCACGGCTCCCTGCAAAAAACACTCCCCGAAACTACACCAACAGCAGGTGCTTAGCCAGCAAGTAGACCTCGGCGCTGCGCGCTCGCGAGGCCCGTGGTTTGAGCAGTTTCACCGTCGTGAAGCGACTGCGCGCCTGCGCCACCAGATCCGTGAACCCAGCACCCTGGAAGAGCTTGATAAGGGCGCACCCGCGGGGCTTCAAGGCGCGTCCCGCCAGATCGAGCGCAAGCTCCGCGAGCTCCAGGCAGCGGGGCTGGTCAATCGCATCGACCCCGCTCAAGTTCGGTGCCATATCCGAGAGGATCACATCCGCCCCGGGCGCGGTCACCTTCGCGAGGAGGGCCGTGAGGACCTGCTCCTCGCGAAAGTCGCCCTGGACGAACTCGACGCCGGCGACTGGATCCATCGGCAAGAGGTCGGTTGCGATCACCCGCCCCTGCCGGCCCACCCTGTCGCGCACGTACTGGCTCCAGGCCCCGGGGGCGGCCCCCAGATCGACGCATACGTAGCCCGGGCGCAACAGCTTCTCCCGCTGGTCGATCTCCTCGAGCTTGAATACGGCCCGTGAGCGCCACCCCTCCGCCTTGGCGCGCCGCACAAATTGATCCGTGGCGTGCTCTCGCAGCCACTGGTGGCTCTTCATGAGAACTCGAAGCGTACGGCCACGATCTCGTACGAGCGGGTGCCCCGGGGGGTGGCCACATCGACCACATCGCCCTGTGACTTGCCCACGAGAGCCCGAGCGATGGGCGAGGTGATCGAGATGCGCCCGGCACGAATGTCGGCCTCGTCTTCGCCTGCGATCTGGTACACCACGCGCACGCCCTCGTCCTGGTCCTCGAGCTCCACCACCGCGCCGAACACCACTCTGCCGGTCTTCGGCAGCGTGCTGGGGTCGATGATCTCTGCGTTGCCGAGCTTGCTCTCGAGCTCGTGGATGCGCCGCTCGATGAAGCTCTGCTGCTCGCGCGCGGCGTGGTACTCGGCGTTCTCGGACAGATCCCCGTGACCGCGCGCCTCGGCAATGGCACGGATGATGTTGGGACGCGCCTCGCTCTTCAAGCGCTTGAGCTCCGCGCGCAGCGCCTCCGCGCCACGCAGGGTCATCGGTGTGCGTTTCATGCGCGCCGTGCCCCCTCGTGCAAATCCTCGAGGCGGTTGACCTCGACCTCATCGAGATGATCCAGCGCCTCGCAGGTGGCAAGCGCTGCGGCGAGCGTCGTGTAGTAGGTCACGCGGCGGTGGACCGCCTCGCGGCGAATGGAGTTGGACTCGCGGATCGCCTGCTTCCCCTCGGTGGTGTTCACGATGAGATCGATCTCGTCATTCTTGATCATGTCCACGATGTGCGGGCGCCCCTCGCGCACCTTGTTGGCACGCCGGCAAACAATGCCCGCCTCCTCGAGCACGCGAGCCGTGCCCGCGGTTGCGACGATCTCGAAGCCCCGCTCGATGAGCTTGCGCGCCAGGCCGACCGCGCCCGGCTTGTCGCGCTCGCGCACGCTGATCAGGCAGACACCCTCGCGTGGCAGCGTCACCCCCGAGGCCGCCTGAGCTTTCGCATAGGCCTCGCCGAAGGTGCGGCCGGTCCCCATGACCTCGCCGGTGGATTTCATCTCGGGACCCAGGATGGGGTCGGCCTCCGGGAATTTCACGAACGGGAACACGGCTTCCTTCACCGCACAGTACCCGGGCACCACCTCGGACGTAGCGCCGAGCTCCGTCAGCTTGCGCCCGGTCATGACGCGCGCGGCGATCTTCGCAAGCGGCACGCCCGTTGCCTTGGAAACGAACGGCACGGTGCGCGAGGCTCTGGGGTTCACCTCGAGGATGTGAATGATGCCGTTTTGAATGGCGAACTGCACGTTCATGAGCCCCACGACATTCAGGGCCTTGGCGAGCTTGCGGGTCTGCTCGCGCAGCTCGTCCTGGATCTGCGCCGAGAGACTGTAGGGCGGCAGCGAGCAGCCCGAGTCGCCCGAGTGCACGCCGGCCTGCTCGACGTGCTCCATGATGCCGCCGATCAGGACGTTCTCCCCATCGCACACGGCATCGACGTCCACCTCGATCGCCACATCCAGGAACCGATCGAGCAGCACCGGACTGTCATTCGAGACGCGCACGGCATCGGTCATGTAGGCGCGCAGATCCTCCTCGTTGAATACGACCTCCATGGCCCGTCCGCCGAGCACGTAGGAGGGACGCACGACGAGGGGATAGCCGACCTCGCGCGCAAGGCGCACCGCCTGCTCCTCGTTGCGCGCCGTGGCGTTGGCCGGCTGCTTCAGCCCGAGCGTGCGCACCAGCTGCTGGAAGCGCTCGCGATCCTCGGCAACGTCGATCGACTCGGGCGTCGTGCCGATGATGGGCGCGCCGGCCTCCTCGAGTGCCCGCGCGAGCTTCAGAGGTGTCTGGCCGCCGAACTGAATGATGACTCCCTCGGGCTTCTCCTTGGCGAGGATCTCGAGCACGTCCTCGAGCGTCAGCGGCTCGAAGTACAGCCGGTCCGAGGTGTCGTAGTCGGTCGAGACGGTCTCCGGGTTGCAGTTGACCATGATGGTCTCGAAGCCATCCTCGCGCAGCGCAAGTGCCGCATGCACGCAGCAGTAGTCGAACTCGATGCCCTGGCCGATGCGGTTCGGGCCGCCGCCGAGGATCATGATCTTGCGCCGCTGCGTGGGGCTCGCCTCGCATTCCTCGTCATAGGTCGAGTACATGTAGGCGGTGGAGGTCGGAAACTCCGCCGCGCAGGTATCCACACGCTTGTAGGCCGGGACGATCTGCAGCTCCTGACGGCGCTGGCGCACGGCCTTCTCGATCACCCCGACGAGCTTTGCCAGCCGCGCATCGGAGAACCCCTTGCGCTTGAGAGCCCGCAGGTGCTCGGCGTTGAGTCCCCGCATGCCGCGCTCGCGCGCGAGGGTCTCCTCGGCGAGCAGATCCTGGATCTGAGCGAGGAACCACGGATCGATGCGCGTGAGCTCGGCGATGCGCTCGAATGACCAGCCGGCGCGGAATGCATCGGCGGTGAACAGCAGCCGGTTCGGCCCCGGCGCGCGCAGCTCGTACTCGAGCTTTCCGGCGGCCTCGTCCGACAGCGGCAGCGTGAGCTGCTCGCCCAGACCGTCGAGTCCGGTCTCGAGCCCGCGCAGCGCCTTCTGCAAGGACTCCTGAAACGTCCGCCCGATCGCCATCACCTCGCCCACGGACTTCATCTGCGTGGTGAGCCGATCGTTGGCATCACGAAATTTCTCGAACGTGAAGCGCGGGATCTTCGTCACCACGTAGTCGATCGAGGGCTCGAACGAGGCGGGGGTGAGTCCCCCGGTGATCTCGTTCTTGAGCTCATCGAGGGTGTAGCCGACCGCCAGCTTCGCCGCCACCTTTGCGATCGGGAACCCCGTCGCCTTGGAGGCGAGCGCCGAGGAGCGCGACACGCGGGGATTCATCTCGATGATGAGCAGGCGGCCGTCTTGCGGATTCACCGCGAACTGGACATTGGAGCCGCCCGTGTCCACCCCGATCTTGCGCAGCACGGCGATCGAGGCATCGCGCATGCGCTGGTATTCCTTGTCGGTGAGGGTCTGGGCGGGGGCGACGGTGATCGAGTCCCCGGTGTGCACCCCCATGGGGTCGAGATTCTCGATGGAGCACACGATGATGCAGTTGTCCTTGCGATCGCGCACCACCTCCATCTCGAACTCTTTCCAGCCGAGAACCGATTCCTCGAGCAGGATCTCGGTCGTCGGAGAAGCATCGAGGCCGCGCACCACCAGCGCCTCGAACTCCTCGCGGTTGTAGGCGATGCCCCCGCCGGTGCCGCCGAGCGTGAAGGACGGACGAATCACCACGGGATAGCCGATCTCGCCGATCGCCGCGAGCGCATCGGGCAGGCTGCGGGCGATGCGCGAGTTGGGCACCTCCAGCCCGATGTCGCGCATGGCGTTGCGGAACAGCTCCCGGTCCTCGGCCATGTCGATCGCCGCGCGCGACGCGGCGATCAGCTGCACGCCGCATTTCTCGAGCACGCCCTCGCGCACCAGGTCGAGCGCGGTGTTGAGGGCAGTCTGACCGCCCATCGTGGGAAGCAGCGCATCGGGGCGCTCCTTCTCGATGATGCGCGCCACGGTGCGCCAGTTGATGGGCTCGATGTAGATCGCATCGGCCATCTCGGGGTCGGTCATGATCGTCGCGGGATTGGAGTTGACGAGCACGACGCGGTAGCCCTCCTCCCTCAGCGCCTTGCAGGCCTGCGCGCCGGAATAATCGAACTCGCACGCCTGCCCGATCACGATCGGGCCCGCGCCGATGATCAGCACACTCTGGATATCGGTTCGTCTGGGCATGGGCTCTACCGGCTACCGCTCGGCGATCTGGCGCCGCGCGCTCGCCTCGACCAGGCGCAGCTGACCTTGGAGCCTCTTGAGCATCAGATGATTGAAGCGCTCGAAGAGCACCCGCAGGTCGTGCGGGCCCGGGCTCGCCTCGGGGTGGCCCTGAAAGCTGAATGCCGCGCGATCCTTGACGGCGATGCCCTGCAAGGACCCGTCGAAGAGCGAGCGATGGGTGGGCACGACCTCCGGCGGCAGCGTCGACTCGTCCACGGCGAAGCCGTGATTCTGGCTGGAGATGAGGACCCGCCCGCTCTCGAGGTCGAGCACCGGATGATTGGCCCCGTGATGGCCGAACTTCATCTTCAGCGTGCGTGCGCCGCATGCGAGCCCGAGGAGCTGGTGTCCGAGACAGATGCCAAAGAGCGGCACGTCGGTGGTGAGGAACTCGCGCGTGGCGGCGATCGCGTAGTCGCACGGCTCGGGATCCCCGGGACCATTCGACAGAAAGATGCCGTCGGGCGCCAGCTGCAGCGCCTCGCGGGCGCTGGTCTGCGCGGGCACGACCGTGATGCGACAGCCATGGTCGGCGAGCATGCGCAGAATGTTGCGCTTGATGCCGAAATCGTACGCCACGACGTGGAGTCTTTGATGCGAGCGGATGGGCGGGCGCTGCACCTCCTGGTACAGGCTTCCCTCGTTCCATTGATAGGGATGCTTCACGGAGACGACCTTGGCGAGATCCATGCCCTTCAACCCCGGGAACATGCGCGCGGCCTTGACCGCCGCGGCCTCATCCACACGCTCGCCCGTCATGATGCAGCCGGCCTGCGCACCCTTCTCGCGCACGATGCGCGTGAGTTTGCGCGTGTCGATGCCGGCGATCGCAACCACGCGACCGCGCTCGAGGAATTCCGCGAGGCTCTCGGTCTTGCGCCAGCTGCTCGCAAGGGGTGGCAGATCGCGAATCACCAGCCCGGCGGCATAGATCTGGCCTGACTCCAGATCCTCCGGAGTGCAGCCGGTGTTGCCGATGTGCGGATACGTGAGGGTGATGATCTGGCGCGCGTACGAGGGGTCGGTCAGGATCTCCTGATAGCCCGTCAACGCGGTATTGAAAACGACTTCGCCGGTGGTATTGCTTTGAGCTCCGATTGACTGGCCGCGGAAGATGGTTCCATCTGCCAGCGCCAGCACCGCCGGTCCATTCACCCCAGCATTCCCCTTCGAGTCCTCACGCCGGACTCAAGTCAAAGTCGTCGCCTCGATATGGTGGTCCGTCCCCAAGCGTTCAATCACGTGGCGGAGATGTACAAAGCGGGAGGAGTTCGGCGACCGAACATCCTCCCGCCTTGTATGGACTAACCCTTGCGGATTCGCGGAAATTCTACGGATCCCGCCGGACCCTGTCGAGCGTCCGGCGATGCGCTCTGGGCGGCACATTCCGCAAAAACCTCTCAAGCTCCTGATTTGAATAGCACATCTCGCATGGTGTAGCGCCCCGGGGGGCGCGTGGCCAGCCAGGCGGCTGCCTCGAGCGCCCCGCGGGCGAATACGACGCGGTCGGTCACCCGGTGGCCCAGGACCAGCTGCTCCCCGTTGCCCGCGAAGATGACCGTGTGCTCGCCCACCACATCGCCCCCGCGCAGGGAGGCAAACCCGATATCGCCCTGGCGCCGCACGGCCGCCGGATGGTGGCCCTGCGCCGCATGGCGGTCGAACTCCACTCCCCGGGCCTCGGCGATCGCCTCCCCCAGCGCCAGGGCCGTCCCGGAGGGCGCATCGCGCTTGTCACGGTGATGCGAATCGAGAATCTCCGCATCGAACTGCAGAGGCAAAGCCCGAGCGCACTGGCGCGAGATCTCGAGCAGCAGCGTCAGCCCCATGCTGGTGTTGGGCGCGACCAGCAGCGCGATGTGGCGCGCGGTGCGCTCGAGCTCGCGATAGGTGTCGGCCGACAGGCCCGTCGTGCCGATCACCAGGGGCTTGCCGGTGGCCACGCAGCCTGCAAGGTGCGTGGCAGTGACGGTCGGGGAGGAGAAGTCCACCGCCACATCGCATTCCATGAGTCCTGCGGAAAGATCGTCGGTCGCACTGACGCCGAGGGTACCCACGCCGGCGAGCTCTCCCAGATCGCGCCCCAGGTGCGGATTGCCCGGCGTTGTGATGCCACCCGAGATGCGCAGATCCGCTCGCTCGAGCGCCGCGCGCACCACCGCCTGGCCCATCCTGCCCGCTGCGCCGATGACCAGGAGGCGTAGCACGATCAGACCTTCCCGCCCGAGAAGAACCGCTTGACGCCCTCGAGAAAGCCCTTCTGGCGGGGCGCATGCCGGTGAGTGTCCTCACCATCCCCGCGCAGAGAGTCCTCGAGCTTGCGCACCAGATCGCGCTGCTCGGCCGAGAGATGCACCGGAGTTTCGACCACGACCCGGCAAAACAGATCGCCCCGCGCTCCCCCGCGCACCGGCTTCACCCCCTTGTCGCGCAGTCGAAACACGCGGCCGGACTGGGTCTCCGCGGGAATCTTGATCGTGACCTCGCCATCGAGCGTCGGTACCTCGAGCGTTCCACCGAGCGCGGCGGTTGCAAAGCTGATCGGGACCTCGCAGCTCAGATGCTCGCCGTCGCGCTCGAAGATCGCGTGCTCGCGCACCTGCACTTCGACATAAAGGTCTCCCGGGGGGCCACCGTTGCGTCCCGCCTCTCCTTCGCCCGTGAGGCGGATCCGGTCCCCGTTATCCACTCCCGCGGGGACCTTGACCGAAAGCTTCTTGCTGCGACGCAGGCGGCCCTGCCCCAGGCAGGTGTCGCACGGGTTACGCACCATCTTCCCCGAGCCGTGGCAGCGGGGGCAGGTTTGCTGGAGCTGAAAGAAGCCCTGCGAGATGCGCACTTGGCCGACCCCGCCGCAGGTCTCACAGGTGACCGGCGTGCTGCCCTTCGCGGCGCCCGTGCCGTGGCAGGTCTCGCATTCCTCGAGCTTGGTGACATCGAGCTCGACCGAGTCCCCGAACACGGCCTGGCTCAAATCGAGCTCGAGCTCGTAGCGCAGATCCGCGCCGCGGAAGACCTGGGAGCGGCCGCGGCGGGCAGCACCGAAGATGTCCCCGAACACATCGCCGAAGATGTCGCTGAACGCATCGGCCGACCCGAATCCACCGCGGGCGCCCCCGCCGCCCCGGGAGGCAGCCTCGAGTCCAGCATGCCCGAACTGGTCGTAGGTGGCCCGCTTCTGGGCATCCGAGAGAATCTCGGCCGCCTCCTTGGCCTCCTTGAACCGCTCCTCCGCCTCCTTGTCGTTGGGATTGCGGTCCGGATGGTATTTCATCGCGAGCCGGCGGTAGGCCTTCTTGATCTCAGCCTCGGTCGCAGTCTTGGGAACGTCGAGGATCTTGTAGAAGTCCCGCTTTGCCATGCCTGCTCAGATTCACCTTTCACAAATGCGCGCTCGCCCGCCTGCCCCTCGCATCTTGCGAGGATCATGCGGACGAGCGAGAAGACCCGTCCCCGCCGCCACGCTGCCCTATCCTACTGCGCGCGACGCTCCGGCGGCTGTGCGGCGCATGCGCCGCGCGCGCCTAGGAGGCCTTGCGATTCTTGTCGCGAACTTCCTCGAATTCGGCGTCCACCACGTTGTCCTGCGACCCCGCGCCGCCCGCCCCGCTCTGGTCCCCACCGCTGGCACCCGGGCCGCCCGCCGCTCCAGCGCCGCCTCCCGGCGGCGATTGAGTCTGCGCATATGCGCGCTGGGAAATCGAGGCGGAGGCCTGTGCGAGCGCATCCGCCTTCTTGTTGATCACGTCCTTGTCGTCGCCCTTGAGCGCCGCACGCAGATCCGACAGCGCCGATTCGGCCTTGGCGCGCTCCTCGCCCGAGACCTTGTCGCCGAGGTCCTTCAGGGACTTCTCGACCGCATGCACCAGGCCGTCGGCCTTGTTGCGCGCATCGACCAGCTCACGGAAGCGCCGATCCTCCTCGGCATGCGCTTCGGCGTCGCGCACCATGCGCTTGATCTCATCCTCGTTCAGGCCGCTCGAGGCCTTGATCACGATCTTCTGCTCCTTGCCCGTCGCCTTGTCCTTCGCGGAGACATTGAGAATGCCGTTCGCATCGATATCGAACGACACCTCGATCTGCGGCATGCCCCGCGGTGCGGGCGGAATATCGCTCAGATCGAACTTGCCGAGCGACTTGTTATCGGCTGCCCGATCGCGCTCGCCCTGCAACACGTGGATCGTCACGGCCGTCTGACTGTCATCGGCGGTGGAGAAGGTCTGCGCCGCGCGCGTGGGAATCGTGGTGTTCTTCTCGATGAGCTTGGTCATCACCCCGCCCAGGGTCTCGATGCCGAGCGACAGCGGCGTCACATCGAGCAGGAGCACATCCTTCACTTCCCCTGCAAGGACACCCGCCTGGATCGCGGCACCGATTGCGACCGCCTCATCCGGGTTCACATCCTTGCGAGGCTCCTTGCCGAAGAAGTCCTTCACGTACTTCTGCACGAGCGGCATGCGCGTCTGGCCGCCGACCAGGATCACCTCGGCGATCTGCGCGCCCGAGAGGCCCGCATCCTTCAGGGCGATGCGGCAAGGCTCGATGGTCTTCTTGACCAGATCCTCGACGAGCGACTCGAGCTTGGCGCGGGTGAGCTTGATATTCAGATGCTTGGGTCCGGAGGCATCGGCCGTGATGTACGGCAGATTCACATCGCTCTGCTGGGTCGAGGACAGCTCGATCTTGGCTTTCTCGGCGGCCTCTTTCAGGCGCTGCATGGCAAGCGGATCCTTGCGCACATCCACACCGGATTCCTTGAGGAACTCCTCGCCGAGGAAGTTGATGATGCGCAGGTCGAAATCCTCACCGCCGAGGAAGGTATCGCCATTCGTCGAGAGCACCTCGAACTGGCGCTCCCCATCGACCTCGGCGATCTCGATGATCGAGATGTCGAACGTGCCGCCGCCCAGGTCGTACACGGCGATCTTGCGATCCCCGCCCTGCTTGTCGAGCCCGTAGGCAAGCGCCGCGGCTGTGGGCTCGTTGATGATGCGCTTGACCTCGAGGCCGGCGATGCGGCCGGCATCCTTCGTGGCCTGCCGCTGAGAGTCGTTGAAGTAGGCGGGCACCGTGATCACCGCCTCGGTCACCGTCTCGCCCAGATAGTCCTCCGCGGTCTTCTTCATCTTCATGAGCACGCGCGCGGAGATCTCCGGAGGTGCCATGCGCTTGCCCTGAGCATCGACCCAGGCATCGCCGTTGTCGGCGCGCACGATCTTGTAGGGGACCATCTTGATGTCCCGCTGAACCACATCATCATCGAACTTGCGTCCGATCAGACGCTTGACGGCAAACAGCGTGTTCTGCGGATTGGTGACCGCCTGGCGCTTGGCCGGCTGGCCCACGAGGACCTCGCCGTCCTTGCTGAAGGCCACGATCGAGGGGGTCGTGCGATCGCCCTCGCTGTTCTCGATCACGCGGGGCTTGCCGCCCTCCATGATGGCCACGCACGAGTTGGTCGTGCCGAGATCGATGCCGATAGTCTTAGCCATTGGGTTACTCCGATGGGTTCTTGCTGTCCCCTGATGCACCACTCACTGGGTGCGAGTCGCCGCGATTCAAGCCCCGCGCGACGATGACGCGGGCCGGCCGCAACAGCCGCCCATTGATCTCGTATCCGCTCTGCACCGCCTGCAGCACCGAGTCGGGCTCGGCGGTGGAGGAGTCCTGCATCAGGACTGCTTCGTGGCGCGTGGGGTCGAAGGGCTCCCCGCGCGGATTGATCTCCTTGATGCCGAGCTTCTCGAAGGCCCGAGAGAGCAGCTTCAGCGTCGCCTCCTGACCCTCGGCGAGGCTGCGCACATCCGCCTTCGCACTGCTCGCAACGGCGAGCTGCAGGCTGTCCATCACCGGGAGCAGCTCCGCGGCGAATCTCTCCAGGCCGTAGCGGTTGGCGTTCTCGACATCGCGCTGCGCGCGCTTGCGCACATTGTCGAGCTCGGCCACCGAGCGCACGTACTGGTCGCGCAGCTCGCTCGCCCTCACCTCCGCATCGGCGAGCGCGCGCTGCAGATCCTCGAGCGGCGCCATGGCCGAGCCTGGCTCGCCGATGGTTTCGCGCTGCTCCTGGGATCGGCCTCGCTCAAGCTCTCCGCTGGACATCAAGACTCCCTCACAATCAATGACTTACGAACACGCCCGGTCTAAGGACCGGCGATGCGGCCATGCTGCCGGGTACCTGAGGGTTAGCGCCGGGAATTCAAGGCCGCGCCGAGCAATTTCGCAGTCACATCCACGATGGGAATGACACGCTCGTACGCCATGCGCGTAGGCCCGATCACCCCGAGCACGCCGACCACCTGCTCGCCGAGGGAGTACGGCGCCGTGACGATGCTGCAGTCATCCAGGATGTGGTAGCCGGATTCGTGGCCGATGAAGATCTGCACGCCCTGGGCGCGCAGGCTCTGGTCGAGGAGATGGAGCACGTCGTGCTTCTCGTTGAAGGCCTCGAAGAGCCGCCGCAGCTTCTCGACGCTCGAGAGCTCGGCGAGGCCCATGAGATTGGTCTCCCCGGCGATGACGTACTCGCGCGGCTGAGCCTCGCTCTGCTCGAAGACGTGCTGGGCGACGGTGATCGCATCGAGCATGATCTGATTCATGTGCTCGCGCGTCTCGGACAGCTCGCGCAGGATCTCCTGGCGCACCAGGGGCAGCGTACGTCCGCGAACCTTCTCGTTGAGGAAGTTCGCGGCTCGCTTGAGCTCATCCGGGGAGTAGTAGCGCTCGAGCTGGATGATGCGGTTTTGCACCTCCCGATCGTCGAGCACGAGCACGGTGAGCACCCGATTCTCCGAGAGCCCGACGAACTCGATCTGCGTGACCGAGGCCTGGTGAGCGTTGGGGACGGTGACCACCCCGGCCAGCGAGGTCACGGCCGAGAGCAGCTGCGAGGCGGCCGCGGCGAGGGCCTTGGGACTCTCCACCAGCCCATCGAGAATGCGGCTCTCGCCGTGGCTGTCGAGAAATCGCTGGATCTCGGACTGGATCTCCGGGTCGGCCGCCGAGTCGGGACGCCGCCCGCGCAGAAGCGTATCGACAAAGAAGCGGTAGCCCTTGTCGGTGGGTACCCGCCCGGCAGAGGTGTGGGGGGAGACGACGAAGCCGAGCTCCTCGAGGTCCGCCATGACATTGCGGATGGTGGCGGAGCTCAGGTTCAGGCCACTCTCGCGCGAGAGCGCACGCGAGCCCACTGGCTGGCCCTCGCGGATGTAGCTCTCGACCAGGATGCGCAGCAGGCTCTGCGCTCGCTCGCTCAGGACCTCATCGCGCGATTCGTATGCCATAGACGGATCGTGAAGCTAGCCGCCACCTCTGCGACCGTCAAGCAATGGCGAAGTTCGGGGTGCAGGCCGCGCCCGCTGCTCACTCGAGCAGCCGGCTGAGTCCTCCCAGACGGCCCGCCCCCAGAGAGGCCGCTGCGAGCGCAACCCCGAGCAAGGTGCCCGCACCCCCGAGGACATATAGCAGGGTCGGTCCGCCCAGGGAGGCCTGCAGCCAGGGCATCGCGACGGCCGCCACGGCTCCGGCCGCGAACGCCGCGCCGATTGCGGTTCCGAGCGTGCGGCGGCGCAGCCGCACGTAGTCGGCCTCGAGCTCGGCGAGCCTCTCGAGATGCTCGCGCTCGAGGCTTGCTCGACTGGCACGATTCTCATCCGCCTGCGGTGCGGTCGCGAGCGCGCGAGCCAGCCGCCGCTCGAAACCGGGGGGCAGCCCCGGGGGGCGCAGAGCCTCGGCAAGCGCCGCATCGAGGATGCGCATTTCCGGACTCTCAGAATCGCTCATGGAACCGCCCCCAGCCACAATCGCGCATCATGCAGACCGCATCGCTTGAGCTCCTCGGCGAGCAGCGCCCGCGCACGAAACAACGTGGTCTTCACCGTGCCCTCCGGCATTGCCAGCATCTCCGCGACCTCGCTCACCGAGCGGTCCTCGTAGTAGAACAAGGTGAGAACGCGCCGGTACCGCTCCGGGAGCCCATCGACGAGCTGCCGCAGCACCGCGGGCGCATCGTCGTGGTCGCTCGCCGCGGTCTGCATGTGCGGATCGAGCGGCGCGTCAGTGTGGTCCCCATCGGTCTCCTCCTCGATGGCGGCGCGGGCCCGGCGTCGCTCGATTGCAGTCAGACAGCGATTGCGCGTGATGGTGTAGATCCAGGTCGAAAGCGAGGCACGCCCGTCATAGCTTGGCAGCGCCCGCCAGATCCGCACCAGGCTCTCCTGTGCCGTATCCTCGGCCTGCGCGGGGTTGCGCAGCAGCGCGCAGCACAGCCGGTACACTTTCCCCTGGTAGCGCTCGAGCAGCTGCTCAAACGCCTGCTCCGGCGCACCTCCCCGCAGCAGCGCCTGGATATCACCGTCACGGGAGGCGGCGCGAACCGCGGCGGACTGCATCGGTGCCATGGACCTCTGGCGTTGATACCCGCGAGGGGCTGGGCCGGTTTCACGCCCGGGCACTTGTGAAACCAGCGCAGGCCCTGGAGGGTATCAAGCTGCGTCACCAGATGCTCTCGAGGAGCGACCCGTGCCAGAGAATGCAGTAGCCATCATTGGGGTCATGATTCCGATTGTCGTGGTGGTCATGTTGGTCGGGATCGGTATGCTGAAACTGGCGCTCGACTACCGTAACCGGCGCGAGATGTTCCAGCTGCATCACGCCGAGCGGCTGGCCGCCATCGAGAAGGGGGTCGAGATTGCCCCACTGCCGCCGGAGTTCTTCAAGAGTTATCGCCGCCCGCTGCCCGGACCGGCCGTGTCCCTGCGCAACGGCCTCCTGTGGCTCTTCGTCGGCGGCGCATTGTTCGTGGCGCTCTACGAGGCGGTGGGATCCGATCAAGCCTGGTGGGGTCTGCTGCCGGCCGCCGTGGGTGTCGCCAATCTGCTCTTCTACCTCATCGCAGGCCGCAAGCTCGAGGCCGACACCCGCAAACCCGGCGCCGGGCGCGAGGGCACGACGGATTCGGAGCAGCGGGTCGGCTCGAAGCCCTAACGCCTCGGCTCGAAGGCCGCCCCGTCCGCGCACTGACCGGGTGGTCGGCGCGGCAAGTTCAATGCGATAGGCCACAACTTGCGCAAAAAGCCCTCCGTTCGGGGGCTTTAGGGCGTCGGTCGCTTGGGACGAGCCCATCCCCGTGTTACAAAGGCTTGCAGGTCCGCGCAGCCCAGGTCGCACCCGAGACTCCCTATCGTCATGCCCTTTCCCGTGCGCGTATGCGCCCTCATTGGTCGATTCGCCGATCCACGCGTGGCGGAGTCCGTGGCCCTGCTATTGCCGCATCTGGCGGGGCGGGGAATCGAAGTTCTGGTGAGCGAGGAGCTGCCCGAGCTGGCCGCGACAGGTCCCTTCTCGCGCGTGGACGAGCGCACCATCGTCGAGCGGGCCGATCTCGTCATCGCGATCGGGGGAGATGGGACCCTGCTGTCTGCGGCGCGCCTGGTCGCCCGGTGCGATGTACCGCTTCTGGGCATCAATCGCGGACGGCTGGGATTTCTCACCGATGTGATGCCCCAGGACGTGGTGGCGTGCGTGGATGCGGCCTTGCAGGGCTCGAGCGAGCTCGACCGCCGTCCGCTGCTCGAGGCGCGGTTGCTCGGCCGGGACCCCTCGGAGGCTTTGCTCGCCCTGAACGATGTGGTGCTGCAAAGGGTGGAGACCGGCCGTTTGCTCGACTTCGAGACCTGGATCGACGGGCGCTACCTCAACACCCATGCCGGTGACGGCATCGTCGTGGCCACCGCGACCGGCTCGACGGCTTATGCGCTCTCCTGCGGCGGTCCCATCGTGGAGCCCAACCTCGATGTGGTGGTACTCGCGCCGATCTCGCCCCACACTCTTTCGGACCGCCCGATCGTCGTGTCCGCCCGGTCGTCGATCGAGATCCGTCTGCTCGAGCTGGCCGAGCGGCCGGAGAACAGCGGCCGCGTGGTGTGCGATGGCACCATGCTCGGGGAGCTCGCCCCCGGGGACCGCATGATCGTCAAGCGTGCGCGGGAGAGCGTGACGCTGCTGCACCCGACAGGTTATGACTACTTCCGCCTGCTGCGCTCCAAGTTGCACTGGGGCCGCGGCAGCCTGGATCACTCCCGCTGAGCCCTCACCGTGCTCTCCCATCTTCAAATTCGCGATTTCGCTCTGATCGAGTCCGTCGAGCTCGAGCTGCGCTCGGGTCTGACGGTGCTCACCGGCGAGACGGGTGCCGGGAAATCCATCATGGTCGAGGCGCTGGAGCTCATCGCCGGCGGCCGCGGAGGGCCCGAGGTCATCCGTCAGGGCGCACAGCGGGCCGAGATCTCCGCATCCTTCTCGCTCGAGGATGCACCCCGCGAGCTCACGCGCTGGCTCGAGGAGCAGGCCATCAGCGCCGAGCAAGAGCTCAACATCAGGCGCCTGGTCTCCGCTGACGGCCGGGGCCGCGCCTACCTGAACGGTCAGGCGGTTCCACAGCAGGCGTTACGCGAGGCGGGGGCGCTGCTCATCGACATCCACGGCCAGCACGAGTTTCAGTCGCTCACG
Organism: Steroidobacteraceae bacterium; assembly: GCA_035524075.1. GTDB lineage: Bacteria > Pseudomonadota > Gammaproteobacteria > Steroidobacterales > Steroidobacteraceae > JASHUC01. Next base: position 41,511 of record DATKPP010000075.1, read on the forward strand.
CGGCCGGCTGCGCAACGTGAGCTGCTCGATGCCTACGGGCGCCACGAGGCTCTCACGGAGCAAGTCGCGATCGGGCACCGCGTGTGGCTGTCCTTGCTCAACCGCACACTCGAGCTCGAGACCCAAGCCGCCGACCGCGATCAGCGCTCGGCGCTGCTCAAGCATCAGATCCAGGAGCTCGAAGCGCTCGGCTTGACCGACGGTGAGTTTGCGAGTCTCTCCGAGGAGCGCACCCGGCTTGCCAATCGCGGCCGCCTCGCCGAGGGCGCGCATCTGGCGCTCGGCTGTCTGTACGAATCTGAGGACTCAAGCGCCCATGGGCGCGCGAGTCGCGCGCTGGCCGCGCTGCGCGGCATGAGCGCGCTCGACTCCAGAATCGCTGAGATCGCACCGCTGCTCGAGAGCGCGGTCATCCAGATCGGCGAGGCAGCCCGCGAGCTGCAGCACTATGTCGAGAGCCTGGAGATGGATACGGCGCGGCAGGATCAGGTCGAGCGCAGGCTTGCTGCCATCGAGGAGCTCGCCCGCAAGCACCGCGTGTCTGCATCGGAGCTGCCCGAGCGTGCCCGCCAGCTGACCTCGGATCTGGCGGCGCTCGAGACCGCCGAGGGCGACCTTGCGACGCTGCGCAAGGACCTCGCCGCCGCGCTCGCTCATTACCGCGATCTGGCGGGCAGGCTCTCCGCGCGACGCACGACCGCCGGTCGATCGCTCGCCAAGGAGATCACTGCGCGAATGCAGGTGCTTGGAATGGCCGGCGGGCGCTTTCAGGTGGATGTCTCACCGCTCGAGTCGAGCGAGCCTGCACCGCACGGGGCCGACCAGGTGGAGTTCCGCGTGACCGCGAACCCGGGTCAGCCGCCCAGGCCGCTCGCCAAGGTCGCCTCCGGCGGGGAGCTCTCCCGGCTGTCGCTCGCCGTACAGGTCTCGGCAGCCGCACGTGAGAAGTCCTGCATGGTGTTCGACGAGGTCGATGCAGGCATCGGAGGGGCGGTGGCGGAGATCGTGGGGCGTGAGCTGCGATTGCTGGCCGAGGGTGCACAGGTGCTCTGCGTCACGCATCTGCCGCAGGTCGCCTCGCAGGCGCATCACCACTTCAGGGTGAGCAAGCTCTCCGACGGACGCACCACGCGCACGGCGCTGACCGAGCTGTCGGAGGAGGCGCGGATCGAGGAGATTGCGAGGATGCTCGGCGGAGTCGAGGTCACCGCAAAGGCACGCGAGCACGCGCGCGAGATGCTGAAGAGCGCGCTCCAGGGCGCGGCGCCTAAACCGGCTTCTTCCGAAAAGCGCAGTTCGGCCGTTCGCAGCGGCCGTAGAGAATGAGCGAGTGATCGCGGATGTCGAAGCCGAGGCGCCGCGCAACCGCGGTCTGGCGCTCCTCGATGCCTGAATCCATGAACTCCTCGACGCGCCCACAGTCGAGGCAGACGATGTGGTCGTGATGCGTGCCTTGGTTGAGCTCGAAGACGGCCATGCCGTCCTCGAAATGATGCCGCGTGACCAGTCCTGCCGCCTCGAACTGGGTGAGCACGCGGTAGACCGTCGCCAGCCCGATGTCCTCCTGGGAGTCGAGCAGCGAGCGGTAGATGTCCTCGGCCGATAAGTGCCGGGTGCTGCTGCGTTCCAGGATCTCCAGTATCCGCAGTCGCGGCAGCGTGACTTTGAGGCCCGCCTTGCGCAGGTCCTTGCCTTCCATCCGCTGCTCCCCGGCAGCCGCGCGAGCGCGTACTGTGCGATGCGGTATCATGCGCCCATTATCCCCCATCCATCGTGCGTGTCACGAATGAGAATGCTCGTGCAGCCTCGTAGCCTCCTTGCAGTCGCCGCGCTCGGCCTGCTCGCTCCGCTCGCGAGCGGATGCGTGTACCGCATCACCATTCAGCAGGGCAACTTTCTGCAGAAGCACGCCATCACGCAGCTGCAGGTCGGTATGACGCGCAGCCAGGTGCGCTATCTTCTGGGCACGCCCATGGTGCCGACCACGTTCGACACGGACCGCTGGGATTATCTGTACTACCTCAAGAAGGGGCATTTCCCCAGGCCCGAGCGCTATCTGCTGACGGTGTACTTTCACAATGACAAGGTGGCGCGCATCGACGACCATGGCCAGGCGCCCATCGATTCGGCGCCGACGGTCACGGAGCGTCCGCCCCGGCCCGCTACCTAGCGCCCCTTCGCAGCTTGCGTACGCGATCCCGCCTGGCCTGCTTGGGTTCTTGCACGAGCGCGCGGTAGAGCTCGATCCGGTCGCCATCGCGCGGTATGTCCGTCCGGCTGCACGGCTCGCCGAAGATGCCGACGCTCGCCTCCTCCCACGGCACGGCGACACCGCCTGCAACATCACGCGCAGCCGCCAGCACCTCCTGCACGCTCGCGCCCTCGGGCACTTCGATCCGCCACAGATACTGTCGATCCCGCGTGCCGTACGCGACCTCGCAACGCTTGGTGCGCGAGGCGGCCTCGGCATGACTGCCCGCAGCAGGTGCGGATGCGGCCGCCTGGGTCACCGGCCTTCACCTCGCCTCGGCGCGCGCGACGAACGCATCCACGAGCGACTCCACGGTGTCCTGGAAGAGCGGCTCGAACAGCACCGCGGACAGCCGACTCGCAAAGGCGAAGCGGATGGCAAGCTCGATGCGGCAGCCGTTCTTCCCGAGCGGAGTGAGCGTCCATTCCGCCTCGAGCTCGCTGAACGGACCGCGCACCAGATGCATCTGGATCCGCCGCTCCGGCTCGAGCTCGTTACGGGTGGTGAATTGCGCCCGCAAGGGCCCGCGCCGCACGCTCAGCGTTGCCACGATCTCGCTCGGGCTGCGCGACTCCACACGCGCAGCGGCGACGCCCGGCACGAAATGCGGATAGCTCTCCACGTCGTTGATCAGCTCGAACAGGCGACCGGGTGGCCGTGCGACGATCGCCGACTTTCTCACTTCTCTCATCGCGCGGATTGTCCCAGAATCGCGCACCCCGCCGCATCAACACTTAAGTCATGGTCAGAGCCGAGTCCTCATCAACCCGCCTGATTGCCGAGAACCGCAAGGCGCGCTTCGATTACTTCATCGAGGACCGCTACGAGGCGGGGCTCGCGCTGCAGGGCTGGGAGGTGAAGGCGATGCGCGCCGGGCGCGCACAGCTGCAGGAGGCGTACATCTACCTGCGGGGCGGGGAGGCCTTTCTGATCGGCGCCCACATCGCAGCGCTGCCCACCGCATCGACCCACGTCCTGGCCGACCCCGTACGCACGCGCAAGCTCCTCCTGCATCGCAGCCAGCTGCAGCATCTGATCGGGGCGGTCGAGCGCCGGGGATATACCCTGGTTCCCCTCGAGCTGTACTGGAAGGCGGGTCGCGCCAAGGTGGAGGTCGGCCTTGCCAAGGGCAAGAAGCAGCACGACAAGCGAGCGGTGGAGAAGGATCGGGACTGGCAGCGAGACAAGGCGCGGCTGCTTCGCCGGGGCAGATGAGCGAGCCGGGGGGGGGCGTACGGGGGGGTCTTAGGGTAGACTCGGAAGGCATTCTGAATGGGGGCGACCGGTTTCGACGTGGGTTGCGAACCTTCAGGGGCGTACCGAGGTGCAGTGCCCTCGTAAATCACGCTGCAAATCATAGTTGCCAACGACGACAACTACGCTCTGGCTGCCTAGTCGCAGCTGACCTCTGACCAGCTCGTGCCTATGCGACTGGACCAGGGGACGCGTTCATAGGATCGCGATCCGGTGTGCGACGGGCCGGATCGCTAAGAGTCACCGTGTGCTGGCGTTGCGTCTTCCCTGCCCTTCGGGTAGCGCCGCGCGAGAAACAAAGAGTGGGCTACGTACGTAGATCTTGAAGTCTAGCGCTTGCGGACGGGGGTTCGATCGAGGGTCGCCGCGGCTCGCGAGAGTCGCAGGAAAACGGAGCTCACATCGGTGAAACCTGACGGCGCCGTCCCTTGCGGACGGTGGCATGGCAACGCCGAGGGGTAGGAAGGAGGCCAACTCCAGGCCTGCCCTGTAGAGACTCATAGACTCGCCGCGGGCGCTTGCGCCCCGGGCGGGCACTAGGATCGGGCTGGTAGGGCTCGATAAGACGCTCCGCATCCCGGGAGGTGCCAAGCCGGCATCCCCCTGGATGAAGGCATAGTCCAGCCCGCAACGAAAGCTGCGGACGTGCTGTCCCCCCGCCTCCACCAGAAGTCCTAAGGCGCTCCCGGTACGGTACCGGGAGCGGCCACGCAGGGCAGTGCCGCTCAGGGTGCCGCGCCCAAGCTCAGCAAAGGCCCGTAGAGATCCGGCCGGCGGTCGCGGAACACGAACCAGTTGTTGCGCAGCTCCTCGAGCTCTGCAAGATCGAAGCTCGCCCAGATCACCGCCTCCCCCTCCTCGGGGGCCTCGGCAACCTTCGCCCCCATCGAATCGGCGATGAACGAGGATCCGTAGAAGCGCACGTACAGGTGCTCTGGGTCCTGCACGGAGCGCTCCAGGCCGAAGCGGTTCGCAGCGACGAGCGGCACGAGATTCGCAGCCGCCTGACCTTGCTGCGTGCGCTGCCAGTGGTCCTTCGAGTTGATCGGCGGCGCAGGGGGCGGCTCGGTTCCAATTGCCGTCGGAAACAACAGGATCTCGGCGCCCGCGAGCGCCATGGCTCGCGAGCTCTCCGGGAACCACTGGTCCCAGCAGATGCCCACCCCGATGCGCGCAAACCGGGTGTCCCACACTTTGAATCCCGTATCGCCAGGACTGAAATAGAACTTCTCCTGGTATCCCGGTCCGTTCGGAATGTGGGACTTCCGGTAGACCCCGAGCACGCTGCCGTCCGCGTCGATGATCGCAATGGAGTTGAAGAAGGCGACTGGACCGCGCTCGAAGAAGCTCACCGGGAGCACGACTCCGAGCTCGCGCGCCACGCCGCGAAAGCGCTGCACCGCCGGACTGTCGTGGAGCGTGCGGGCCAGCGCGAGGTGACGCGAGTCCTGCTCGATGCAGAAATAGGGCGTCTCGAAGAGCTCCGGCAAGACAATCACCTGCGCGCCGCCCCGTGCCGCCTCACGCACGTGACGCTCCGCACGCTCGAGATTGCCGGCCAGATTCCAGTCGCAAGCAAACTGGGTCGCAGCCACGGTGAGCGGCCGCGGCTTGCGGGAAAAATGCGCCGGCGCGCTCACGCGCTGCCCCGGCTCATGCGCCTGCCCCCGCTCACTCGAAGACCTTCCCGCGGTTGAGAATGCGCTTGGGATCGAGCGCTGCCTTCAGTGCGCGCATCGTTGCGATCTCCGCCTCGGTGCGCGAGATGCCCAGATGCATCCGGCGCTCGAGCCCGATGCCGTGCTCGGCCGCAATCGAACCTCCGATCGCGCGCAGCGGCTCGTAGACGATGGCCTCCACCGCAGTCCGCACCTCCTCGGCATCCCGACCCAGTGCTGCAGGTCCGGCGCCGGGGGTCACGATCACATGAAGGTTGCCATCGGCGATGTGGCCGAACGCAAAGGTGCGTCCCTGAGGAAACTCCTCCGCGACCGCGCGGCGCAGCCGGGCAAGATACGGCTCCATGTGCTCGATCGCGAGGCTCACGTCGAAATTGAAGGTGACGCCGTACTGCTCGTGGACCTCCCACACATCCTCGCGCGGCTCCCAGATCGCGCGCCGCTCGGTGTCGGACTTGGCGATGACCGCATCGAGGATCAGCCCATCCTGCAGCGCGGCTTCCAAGGCCTGCTCGAGCCGCGCCTGGTCCCCCTCGGGGTCCGCACCCAGGGTCTCCACCAGCCCGTACATGCCATATTCGCGCGCCAGCACGGCGGCATGGCCGCTGCGCGCCGACGTTGTGATCTCGTAGTACTCCGGCCACAGCGCCTCGAAGGCGGCCAGCTGGCCCGCAAGCCGCGCATCGAGGTGCCCCAGCAGCCGCACGAGCGCCGCAAAGTCCTGGCAAGCGACGAATGCGGTGGACACGCTGCGGGGGCGTGGCACCAGGCGTAAGTCAGCCCGAGTCACGATCCCCAAGGTGCCCTCGGTCCCGATGAAGAGCTGCTTCAGGTCGTATCCGGCGTTGTTCTTCAACATCCGGTTCAGGGAGTTGAGCACGGTGCCGTCGGCGAGCACCGCCTCGACACCGAGCACGAGGCTGCGCATCATCCCGAAGCGCAGCACCCGCACTCCCCCGGCGTTGGTCGAGATGTTGCCGCCGATCGTGCAGCTGCCGCGGGCGCCCAAGTCGAGCGGGAACATCAGCTCATGCCGCTCGGCCTCCTCCTGAGCACGCTGCAGGATGACGCCAGCCTCGACCCTCATCGTGCGCCCCGGCGCATCCACCCGCTCGATGCGATTCATGCGCTCGAGCGAGATCAGCAGCTCCTCGGGCGAGGAGGCGGTTCCTTCGACGAGATTCGTGCGACCGCCGGCTGGCACGATGGGCTGCCCCCGCGCATGGCACAGGCGCAACACCGCGGAGACCTCGCCAGTCGAGCGTGGTCGCACGAGCGCCGCAGCGCCCGGTACGTGGCCTTGAACGTCGGTTGCGCATTCGCGTACCCGCTCACCCGTGAGCAGGGCTTGCTCCCCGACTGCGGCGCGCAGATCCGCGAGCAGGCTGGCATCCACCATGTCAAATTCTCCCGAGGCGCCCGTTGCCGAACGCAAGAGGGAATCAGTGTAGCTCGGAGACCCGGGTACCGGGATGCATGGCGCGACAGGACGCCCCGATCGCTCGCCCGACCCTCAATGCAGCCGGCGCTTGTCCTTGGGAACTTTCAGCTCCGGGAACAGCGCCTGATCGAGCGCCTGAACATAGGTCGCGACATCTGCGGGCCCGGGGACCAGCACGCGCCCATTGATCAACAGGTTCGGCACCACGGCAATGCCCAGTCCGCGCATCCGGCGCTCATCCGCATCCACATCTTCCCGCGCCTCGGCCGGATCGGCGAACGCCACATGGGTTGCCGCCTCGAGGAGACAGTCCTGCGCTACCTGTTGCAGCACCGCTCGATCGGAGAGGTCACGGCCGTGCTCGAAGTAGGCGCTGAAGAGGGCGTCGATCACCTCGCCCTGATGACCGCTGCGGGCGGCGAGCCGGACCAGCCGATGCGCCTCGTGAGTATCCGGAACGCTCTCCAGCCGATCGAATGCGAATCTGATCCCGAGCTCCTCCCCAGCCTGCCGCAGCTCGCGCTGCGTCGCCTCCACGGTTGCGCCGCGCGGCAACCTTGCCGCGAGCTGCTCTCGCCAGCCGGCCCGTGCCTTGTGCTCGAAGGGCAGTCCGTGCCACCGCAGCAGCGGCACCGGAGCACCGTAAAGACTGCCGAGAGCCCGGTCCAGGCTGCGCTTGCCGAGAAAGCTCCACGGGCACGCCAGGTCCCCGATCAGGTCCAACTCCAGCGCCGGAACGCCGGGCTGGGATTGCAGAAGCGCCGTTTCCATGCCTGCTTATCTGGAGGGCACCTCCACAAAATCAAGCGGGCAGGAGTTTTGTTCCGCTCCGGCTGGTGCGATGGACCTGCTCGGTGATCCGGATGGCCGTCTCGAGCGCCCTCACGCCCGCCTCCCCGCTCACCACCGGTGCGCGCCCGGTGCGGATGCAATCGAGGAACGATTCGATCTCCGCCTTCAGCGCATCGCCTTGCTCGAAGCTCTGCTCCTCGATCGTCACCGGCAGCTGCCCGCCCGAGGGCACCCCGGGGCGCTTGCGGATCAGCGTCATGACCTTTTGCTGCAGGTCGATCGACAGGTACGCCTCGTCCTGCGGGCTGAAGAGGCGCAGCTTGCGCTCGGTCTTCATGCTCACGCGGCTGGCCGTGACGTTGGCGACGCACCCGTTGGCAAAGCGCAGCCGCGCATTGGCAATGTCGATCTCCTCCGAGAATACCGGGGTCCCAATGGCGTCGATCATCTCCACCGGCGCGCCGACGATCGTTTGCACGATGTCGATGTCGTGAATCATCAGATCGAGCACGACATTCACATCGGTGCCGCGCTCCCGATACGGCGCCAGCCGGTGACACTCGATGAATCGCGGCGCTCTCAGGTACGGCTCGGCGGCGAGGATCGCCGCGTTGAAGCGCTCGAGGTGGCCCACCTGCAGCACGCGTCCCTGCTCGTGCGCGACCCGGATGAGCTCGTGGGCCTCGGCGGGCGTCTCGGCGATCGGCTTCTCGACCAGGACATGGGCGCCGCCCTCCAGAAGCTCCCGAGCGATCGCAAAGTGAGCAGCCGTGGGCGTGGCGACACTCACTGCATCGACCTGACCGATGAGCTCCCGAGCCTCCCCCAGCGCGCGCGTTCCGAGCTCCGCGGCCACGCGCTCGCGGGTCTCGGGGTTCGAGTCCACCACGGCGATGAGCTCGCAATCGCCGATCTGGGCATACTTTTGTGCGTGAAAGCGGCCCAGATAGCCGACCCCGACCACCGCCGCTCGGATTTTTCTCGTCACGGCGGCTATTATGCCCGCTTGGAGCCCTCCCCTCGCACATGACGCTCTCTGCCCTCTCGCGGGATGCGGCAGCTTCGCGCACCTCCCTGTGGCGCGAGGTGATCATTCTCGTGGGAGCGCTCGCCTTCGGCGTGCTGGCCGTTCCGCCGCTCCTGTGGCTCGTGGGCGCGCGCACGCTCGGTCCCTATCCCGGGGGCGCGATCGGTGCGATGGTGACGAGCTTCTTCCACGGCCTCGCGACGGGGTCGATCGGCTTCTGGATCGTCGCGCTCGCTCCTTACGTGTTCATCACCATTGTGCGCGCGCTCTTCGCCATCATCCGGGCCTCCCCCGATTGAACTTGACGCATTAAGTCACCTCTCATGGAGAATGCCCAACCGAGCTGCCAGCCATTGCGCCTTGCGCGGGAGCGAACTCGAGCTTGACGCGTCCTGAGTCCGACGTTTCTTCCCAGGAAACGCGCCAGTACCCTTGATGCGATGGCCCAAGCGCTCTAGCCTTGTGAGCGGATGCCCCAGCCCGGTGACACGAACGCCTCTGCCCGACGGACTTCACCCTGAAGCAGCGAGCCCCACGATGACCTTTTGCTTGACGCGCCGCTCGAGCGGCTGGTTTGCCACCTGCCTCGCTTTTGTGATGGTGCTCGCAGTTGCGAGCTCCTCGCCGGCGCCGGCCAGTACCTCCGTCGTACCCCCCGGCGCCATTGCGCCGACCGAACGGCAGCGGATGATCGCGCGTCGGGTCGGCTCGATCCTGGAGGAGACCCACTACAGCCGCGCGACCATCGACCGCAAGATGTCCTCGCAGGTCTACGATCGCTATCTCGAGTTCCTCGACGGGCAGCACAGCTACTTCCTCGCGAGCGATATCGCCGAGTTCGAGCAGTGGCGCTTCAGCTTCGATGACATGATTCATACGGGCGACATCGACCCGGCGTTCGCGATCTTCGCGCGTTTCCAGCAGCGCAATCGTGAGCGCATGCGCTACGCCGTCTCGCAGCTCGATGCCGAGCCGAACTGGGATGTGAAGGAGTCCTTCGAGTTCGATCGCCAGCACGCCTCCTGGCCGGCGAGCGAGGCCCAGCTGAACGAGCTGTGGCGCAAGCGCGTCAAGAACGACGTGCTCTCGCTGATGCTCGCCGGCAAGAGCTGGAAGGACGCCTCGGACATGCTGCGCAAGCGCTACGAGCACGTGCTCAAGCGCATCGACCAAGTGAGCTCCGAGGACGTGTTCGAAGGGCTCATGAATGCGTACGCCCGTACGTTCGATCCACATTCGAGCTATTTCTCGCCGCGCGATTCGGAGGAATACCGCATCCAGATGAGCCTGAACTACGAGGGCATCGGCGCCTCGCTCGAGCTCATCGACGATTACGTCACGGTGATGAATGTCATCGAGGGAGGACCTGCGGCGGTTGCGGGCACCCTCAAGTCGAATGATCGCATCACCGGCGTCGGCCAGGGCCGCGATGGCACGTTCACGGATGTGATCGGCTGGCGGCTCGATGATGTGGTGCAGCTCATCCGCGGCAAGGCCGGCACCACCGTGAAGCTGCAAATCCTCCCGGCCGGCGTTGCGCCGGGCTCGCCCGAGAAGACTCTCGAGTTCGTGCGCAACAAGGTGTCCCTCGACAATCAGGCTTCCCGGAAGGAAGTGCGCACGATCAACCGCGGGGGACGCGCCCTCAAGATCGGCGTGATCACGGTGCCTGCGTTCTACGAGGACGTGCAGGCGCAAAACGCCGGCGATGAGAATTTCCGCAGCACCACGCGCGATGTGCGCCGGCTGATCGATGAGCTCAAGACGCAAGGCATCGACGGGCTGGTGCTCGACCTGCGAGAGAACGGCGGCGGGTACCTGCCCGAGGCCACCGCGCTCACGGGCCTCTTCATCGACAAAGGGCCCGTGGTTCAGCTCAAGGACACCACCGGCCGGCTGGAGGTGCTCGATGATCCTGACAAGGGTGTGGACTACACAGGACCTCTGGCAGTGCTCGTGGATCGCTACAGCGCCTCGGCCTCGGAGATCTTCGCGGCCGCCCTGCAGGACTACCATCGTGGCGTCATCGTCGGCCAGCGCACGTTCGGCAAGGGCACCGTGCAGAACCTGGTCCCCCTGGATCGCTGGTCGCAGCGCCCGGTCAACGGTCAGCTGACGGTGACGATCGGCAAGTTCTACCGGATCACCGGCGAGAGCACCCAGCGCCTGGGCGTGGAGCCCGATGTGCCGCTGCCCTCACCGATCGACATGGACGATGTGGGTGAGAGCTCGCTCGAGGCAGCGCTCCCCTGGGATCGCATCGCCCCGGTTGCCTTCGCACTCTGGCACCCCGTCTCGGCTCCCTCGATGGGGATACCCGCTCTGGCGCTTGCCGAGGATGCGCGCGCTCAGCACGACCCCGACTATCGCTGGTTGGTCCAGGAAGTCGCGGCCAGCGAGGATCTGCACGGCGAGAAGAGCCTCTCGCTCAATCTGAAGCAGCGCGAGATCGAGCGCACGCGCGAGGACCAGGACCGGCTGGCTCGCGAGAACCAGCGTCGCACGGCGAAGGGGCTGCCGCAGATCAAGTCCGTGGATGAGATGGACCCGGCGGAAGCCTCCGAGGTCGTGCTCGCACAGGCGACGCAGGTGGTTGGCGACATGATCACCGGAGTGCGCCCGCTCCCGGCCGGGCAGACCGTCCGGCGCGACGATTCGCTGCCGCACGATGCGGTGCCACGCGCAGCGGCGGCGCCCCTCGGGAGATAGGCTCAGCGCATCAGGACTCTGAACAGGTCCCAGGTATCCTCGGCCAGCACATTGGGCATGCGCGCCGCCGCGGTACCCCCGAGCGGTTGATCGGCAAGCGCGTCGCCTTCTCCGAAGGCGATCGATTCGGGTTGCGGGGTCGCATCGGATGCATCGCGATAGCGGACGATCGCCTTCAGTCGCTCGGATCGCCCCTTCACGTCCTGTGCGACATTGACCTTGCTCTGCAGGATCGAGCGTGCGCTCGCGATGCCTGCGATGAGCACCTCGCAGTCCTGACGGCCGCCGTAGTCCTCGGCCACCTCTCGCCGCGAGCTTGCCTCCTTGGCGAGCGCGACGAGCGGGGTGTCGATCAGCCGCAGGCACAGCACCTCCGCATAAGCGATCGCGGCCAGATTGATGGCGCGTCGGGCCTCGAGCGACAGGCCCGGGAAGTCCGGGACCGGGGCATCGTTCAGCTGCTCGGCCGCAGCGCGCGTCTCGCCGAGCGCCGCATCGGCCGACTGTGCAGCCGCCTGAGCCGTTTGCAGCTGCCGGTCGAGGTTGCGCCGCTTGAAGTAGTGCCAGAAGCGCGTGAGCGTCGCGCGCGCCGCAACCAGCTGCGCCACGGCCTCGTGAGCCTCGACGTGCTGCGTTTCGGCCGCGCGCAGCCGCCCGTCGATCGATTGACGCAGTGCAAACAGACGCCGATTGCACTCGGCGAGAAAGGCGCGCCGCTCGCGCTCCTCCTGCTGATTGGCGAGCTCCGTGACAAACTGCTCGAGGATGGCGCGCCCGGACTGCCACAGCGCCCGTAGCTGATAGAACACCAGGGCCGGATAGGCAGTCTCGGCCAGCCCGAGGCGGCCCTCGAGCGCCCCGAGCATCTCCTGCACGCGCGCGGTGGCGCCTTCCTGCTGTTTGATACGGTCCTTCAGCCGATAGACTTCCTCCTGCAGCTCACCATACGCCTTCTTGAGCTCCGCCCGGTTCTTGAACAGCACGAGGACGCGCTCGTCCTCCGCGGGTGCGGCAGGAGGGCCTATCCGCTCTCGCATCAAGGTGCTAAGTCGTGTCAGGGGTTTCATGGTGGCCAGCTCCGCGGCCGGCCACGCGAGCGCACACCATTTAGATGCTTCTCGTGGCCGGCGAGAAGCGATGTCCGCGCTCCACGCAATATTCGAGCCACTTGTTTAGCATCACGTTGCGCACCCAGCGCTGATCCAGTTCACGCTCCATCCGGCCTCGCAGGCTTCTTGCCGCGATGGTGGCGGGCGCGGTCCATTCCTGCGCTTCGGCGAGCCGCGCATCGTGATACAGACGCACACCCATATCCGGACAGGGGCGCGGCGCCGCCGCATCGGGCAGCAGGTAGGTTAAGTTGAGCGTCGTGGTATACGGTGAGCGCTCCATCACGGTGAGAAGGAGATCACAGTCACCGGCGACGACCGAGCGATAGCTTCCCTCGAGCGTCGCTGCATCTCCCGCGAGCCACCCGAAGCGGATGTAGTTGCTCTCGTAGAGGCTCATCAATGCGACGAAGCTGCGCGGACGCGCCCGCCACGAAACCGTCGTCAACGTATCGTTGAACATCGTCCGACTATATCGCACGTCGCGACGGGCGCAAGCGGTCTGGCGCGTCAATTTCCGTGCCTACAGGCCCGTTATTCGTCACGGACGCAGCCGTCGCTCGATGCCGCTGTTGTTGATGATGCGGCTTGCGATCTCCTCGATCGAGCACTCGGTCGTGTCGATGTAAGGAATCGCGTACTGCCGGAACAGCTCCTCCGCAGCGCGCACTTCGTACTGCACCTGCTGCGAGGATGCGTAACGGCTCTCGGGCCGGCGCTCGTTGCGGATCTGGCGTAGCCGCTCCGGCCGGATGGTGAGACCGTAGAGCTTGTCGCGGCAGGCCGCGAGCCGTGCAGGCAGCGTCGCCCCATCGAGATCCTCGTCGGTCAGAGGATAGTTGGCCGCAAAGATGCCGTACTGGAGCGCCATGTACAAACAGGTGGGCGTCTTGCCCGAGCGCGACACGCCGATCAACACGACATCGGCGCCTGCATAGTCGCTCCCCGAACCATCATCGTTCGCGAGCGAGTAGTTGGTCGCATTGATGCGGATGGTGTACGCTCCGAGGTCCGCCATGCCATGCGCGCGGCCGGCCAGATGCGTCGAGCGAGTGTCGAGCTCGCGCTCGAGCGGCCCCACGAAGGCCGCAAAGAAGTCCAGAAACAGCGCTTGGCTGCCCATCACGATCTCGCGAAGCTCATCCTGCACGAGCGTGCTGAAAATGATGGGCCTCACCTGCTCCTCCGCCGCCGCGGCATCAATCTTGCGAACCGCCTCGCGCGCCTTGTCAACGGTCGATACGAATGGCAGAGTCACCGGACGAAATTCGAGCCCCTCGAACTGCGTCAACAGGCTGTGACCCATCGTTTCGGCCGTGACGCCGGTTTGATCGGAGACAAAGAACACGGTTCGTCGTTGCTTCATGGGACTCACTAGACCTCTCTGCCAGTCTTCCACCGCGCTGCGCGCACCGCAACTTCCGATCGCTATCGTATGAGTGCCTGGGTCATACCCTTCGAGCAGCTGCGCGCCGGCGACATCGAACGGGTGGGAGGCAAGAATGCCTCGCTCGGGGAGATGATCGGCTCGCTTGCAAGCCTGCACGTGCGGGTGCCCGGCGGATTCGCCACTACCGCCGAGGGCTTCCGGTGCTTCCTCGCTCAGGGCGGCCTCGAGGCGCGCATTCACGCTGCGCTCGATGCGCTCGACGTCGACGATGTCGAGAAGCTCGCCGCCACCGGCGCACGGATTCGCGAGTGGGTGCTCGCCACGCCGTTCCCGCAGGAGCTGCAGAGCGAGGTGCTCGCAGCTTACCGGCAGCTCGGTGAAGGACGCGACCTGTCCGTCGCGGTGCGCTCCTCGGCGACGGCCGAGGATCTGCCCGAAGCCTCGTTCGCCGGCCAGCAGGAAACCTTTCTCAACGTGCGCGGCGAGACTGCGCTGCTGCAGGCGATGCACGCGGTGTTCGCATCGCTCTTCAACGATCGTGCCATCGCATACCGAGCCCATCAGGGGTTCGAGCACCACGCCGTGGCGCTCTCGGCCGGCATTCAGCGCATGGTACGCAGCGACCTGGGCGCAAGCGGGGTGATGTTCACGCTCGACACCGACTCGGGATTCCGGGACGTGGTGCTCATCACCGGCTCGTACGGACTGGGTGAGACCGTCGTGCAGGGCGCGGTCAATCCCGATGAGTTCTACCTGTGGAAGCCGGCGTTGCGCGCCCGACGGCGTGCGGTCGTCAGGAAGAATCTCGGCGCCAAGGCGATCAAGATGGTGTATGCCGAGGAGCAAGCGCACGAGCGCGTGCGAACCATCGACGTGAGCGCCGAGGAGCGCGGCCGCTTCTGCCTGAGCGACCCGGAGCTCGAAGCACTCGGACGCCAGGCGCTCATCATCGAGGAGCATTATCAGCGCCCGATGGATATCGAGTGGGCCAAGGATGGCGCCACGGGGGAGATCTTCATCCTGCAGGCGCGGCCCGAGACCGTGCAGAGTCGCGCAGGACGCACGATCGAGCGGTTCTCCCTCAAGGGGCACTCGCAGGTGCTTGCCAGCGGTCGCAGCATCGGCCAGCGCATCGGAGCAGGCCCGGCGCGGATCGTCCGCCACGTCTCGGAGATGGCGCGGGTAGGCCCGGGCGATGTGCTCGTGGCCGATATGACCGACCCGGACTGGGAACCGGTCATGAAGCGTGCCGCGGCCATCGTGACCAATCGTGGTGGCCGCACCTGCCACGCCGCGATCATCGCTCGGGAGCTCGGCATTCCGGCGGTCGTCGGATGCGGGGATGCGACCGCGCGCATCCCGGAAGGCCAGGAGGTGACCGTCTCCTGCGCCGAGGGAGACACCGGTCACGTGTACAGCGGCCGGCTCGAGTTCGAGCAGCGTCGCATCGAGCTCGATCGCATGCCGGAGATCCCGGTCAAGATCATGATGAACGTCGGCAATCCCGACCGTGCGTTCAACTTCGCCGCCATTCCGCATCGCGGCGTCGGGCTCGCGCGGCTCGAGTTCATCGTCAATCGGATGATCGGCGTTCACCCGCGCGCGCTACTCGAGTTCGAGCGGCTCGAGCCGGCCCTGAAGCAGCGCGTGAGCGCGCAGATCTCGGGCTATCCGGATCCCGTGAGCTTCTACGTCGACAAGCTCGCCGAAGGCATCGCGCAGATCGCGGCGGCGTTTGCTCCCCAGCCGGTCATCGTGCGCCTGTCCGACTTCAAGTCGAACGAATACGCCAACCTCCTGGGGGGCCGCGCGTACGAGCCCACCGAGGAGAATCCGATGCTCGGCTTTCGCGGGGCGTCGCGTTACCTCGACCCTGCGTTTCGCCCATGCTTCGAGCTCGAGTGCCGTGCTCTCAAGCGCGTGCGCGACGATATCGGACTGACGAACGTGCAGCTCATGGTGCCCTTCGTTCGCTCGGTCGGGGAGGCACGCGGTGTCACCGAGCTGCTCGCACAGAACGGTCTTGCGCGCGGCGCGAACGGACTGAAGTGGATCATGATGTGCGAGTTGCCGACCAACGCGCTGCTCGCGCATCAGTATCTCGACTTTTTCGACGGCTTCTCGATCGGCTCGAACGATCTCACTCAGCTGACACTCGGGCTCGATCGCGACTCGGCCATCGTCGCCAAGCTCTTCGACGAGCGTGACGAGGCCGTCAAGGCGCTCCTGAAGATGGCCATCTCTGCGTGTCTGGAGCGTGGCAAATACATCGGCATCTGCGGTCAGGGCCCCTCCGACCATCCGGATTTCGCGCGCTGGCTCGTCGAGCAAGGCATCGAGAGCCTCTCGCTCAATCCGGATACCGTGGTTCAAACCTGGCTGCTGCTTGCGGGCGAGAAGACCTGACCGGCAGGAGCGGCGCGGGCCCGCGGAGCGCGGCTCGGCACGCCCCGCAGGGTCACTTCGTGCCGGCGTAGGCGGGATGCAGAAAGTGTGCGCGGTAGTGCCTGAGCTCGCGGATCGACTCGCGAATGTCGGCAAGCGCGAGGTGCGCGCTCTCCTTCGTGAAGCTCTCCGCGAGCTGCGGAGCCCAGCGGTGGGCGAGCTCCTTGAGCGTGCTCACATCGAGGTTGCGGTAGTGAAAGAAATGCTCGAGCTGGGGCATCTCGCGAGCGAGAAAGCGCCGGTCCTGGCAGACGCTGTTGCCGCACATCGGGGAGGTGCCCGGTGTGACGAGCGGGGTGAGGAAGGCAAGTGTGCGCCGCTCGGCATCCGCTGCCGTGAATGGACTGTGACGCACGCGTTCCGTGAGCCCGGAGCTGCCGTGGTGCTGACGGTTCCACTCGTCCATCCGTGCCAGCACCTCATCGGGCTGGTGAATCGCCACGACCGGCCCCTCGGCAATCAGCGCCAGGTCCTTGTCCGTGACAATGGTTGCCATCTCGATGATGTGGTCGGTCGACGGGGACAAACCCGTCATCTCCAGATCGATCCAAACGAGAAGCTCGGCGCTCGGCATGGCTCAGCGCATCTTACTACCCGAGCAGCTGCCGGCCCGAGAATGCGTGCGCGAGTGTGCCGCCATCCACGTATTCGAGCTCTCCGCCCATGGGCACGCCGTGGGCGATGCGGCTCGCCCGGATCCCGCGCCTGGCGGCAAGCTCACCCAGGAAGTGTGCCGTCGCCTCCCCCTCAACCGTGGGATTGGTCGCCAGGATGAGCTCATGCACCTCCCCCTCGCCCAGCAGCACCTCGAGCTCGCGCGCTCCGAGCTGCTCCGGACCGATCCCATCGAGGGGCGAGAGGTGCCCCATGAGCACGAAATACCGCCCGCGATAGCTGCCTGACTGCTCGACGGCGACCACGTCGGCGGGAGACTCCACCACGCACAGCAAAGTGCTATCGCGCTGCGGGGCGGCGCAGATCGAGCACAGCTCCTCGTCCGTCAGCATGCGGCAACGGCGGCAGCGCCGTATGGTATCGAGCGCTGCGCCCAGGGCGGCTGCGAGAGACTGTGCCCCCGGACGGCCCTCCTGCAGAAGATGGAATGCCATGCGCTGTGCAGTCTTGGGTCCGACGCCGGGAAGCTCGCGCAGCGCCTCGATCAGACGGGAGAGGCTTGGAGAGAACTGCATCGCTCAGAAAGGCAGCTTGACCCCGGGCGGGAGCTGGACGCCGGCCATCAGGCCCGCCATCTTTTCCTGAACCTTGGCCTCGACCTTGTGCATGGCATCATTGAAAGCTGCGGCCAGGAGATCCTCCAGCATCTCCCGATCCTCTCCGGAGAGCACCGCAGGCTCGATCTGTACTCGCTTGGCCTCGTGCCGTCCATTCACCGTCACCTTGACCATGCCGCCACCGGCCTCGCCGACCACCTCGATGGTCGCGAGCTCGGCCTGAGCCTTCTGCATGCTCGCTTGCACGGCCTGGGCCTGCTTCATGAGATTGTTGAAGTTACCGCTCATAAGAACTCCGAGATGAGCCCATCATTTGACCGGCCGGATGGTGTCCGGCTGCACCGTCGCGCCGAAGCGTTCCTTCAGCGCACGAACCGTCGCGTCATCCTCGAGGGCCTGGCGGGCGGCTTCGATCTGTGCCAGCGAGGCCCGATGCTGGGCGCGGGCTGGCGTGTCCGCCGGCTCCTCCGTCACGAGCTCCACGCGCACGCTCTCGCCGTAGTAGCGTGACAGCGCCTGCGCGAGCTTGTCCTCCTGCGCCCGGGTGCGCACCGTCTCGGCGCGCGGGTCGAGCGCCAGCCGCACGACTCCCCCCTCCCGGCCCAGCAGCGCGCAGTGGCTGGCCAGCTGGCGCGCCGCCCCCTGCAGATCGAGCTGAGCGAGAATCTCACCCCAGGCCTGCGCGTCCGCCTGAGAGGCGCGGGGAGCGGCTGTCGAGGACACAGCTGCGGGGGCGACGGGCCGGGCTGCCGCTGCCGAAGGCGTCGGGGCCGTTCGCGGCACCGGGGCCGCAGCTCCCTCGCGCACAGCATTGCTCTGCGGTACGGGACGAAACGCGACCATCCTGAGGAGCGTCATCTCGAACCCGGTGCGGGGGTCCGGGGCGAGCGGCAGGTCGCGCCGCCCGAGGATTGCGATCTGGTAGTACAGCTGCACATCCTCGGGTGAGATCGTGCGCGCCAGCCGCTCGATCACCTCGGGCGGGTAGATCTCGTCCTCTCCCAGATCGGGCACGGCTTGCTTGAGCGCGATGCGCGTCAGAAGGCCCGCGAGCTCCTCCAGGAGCTGCGCATGATCGGGTGCCCATTCATCGAGTGCACGCACCTCGCGCATCAGTGCAGCCCCATCGGGCGCCACCAGATGCTCGGCAAGGCGCACCACGTGATCGCGCGCGACCGTGCCGAGCATCGCGCGCGCGGCCGCCTCGTCCACCCGCCCGCCAGCGAAGGCAATGAGCTGATCGAGCAGCGAGAGGGCATCGCGCATGCTGCCATCGGCAGCCTGAGCGACCAGCCGCACCGCGACGGGCTCGTACCCGATTGCCTCGGCATCGAGGATCGTGCGCATGCGCTCCGCGATCAGCGCGACGGGAAGGCGCTTGAGATTGAACTGCAAGCACCGCGACAGCACGGTGGCCGGCAGCTTCTGCGGGTCCGTCGTCGCGAGCAGGAACTTCACGTGCGGCGGGGGCTCCTCGAGAGTCTTCAGCAGCGCATTGAACGAGCTCGCCGACAGCATGTGGACTTCGTCGATGAGGTAGACCTTGTAGCGTCCGCGGGTGGGGGCGTACTGCACGTTGTCGAGGAGCTCGCGGGTGTCGTCCACCTTGGTCCGGGAGGCGGCGTCCACCTCGAGCAGATCCACGAAGCGGCCCTCATCGATCTCACGGCAGCTGTTGCACTCTCCACAGGGCTCGGCGCTCACACCGGCCTCGCAGTTGAGGCATTTCGCGAGGATGCGGGCCACCGTGGTCTTGCCGACGCCGCGCGTCCCGGTGAACAGGAAGGCGTGATGCACGCGATCGGTGGTGAGCGCATTGCCGAGGGCCAGGCGCACGTGCTCCTGCCCCACCATCTCGGCAAAGCGCTTGGGCCGCCACTTGCGAGCGAGTGCTACGTAGGTCATGCCGAGCTCCTCGCGGCGCTGGTCGGACCGAGGACACTGGAGGCGATCCGCATCAGCCGGGCTCCGGCACCCGACGTTGCCGCTGCCGCTGCTCCCTTCCGGGCCTGACGGGGTTCACGACTAGTCGTCGCGGAGTAGCCGATGCGGACCACCATAAGATCGCGGTGCGGGGCCCGGCATTGCCGTGCGCTTCGTATTGGCGGAGAGGGTGGGATTCGAACCCACGAACACCCGTGAAGATGTTACTGGAATTCCAGTCCAGCGCCTTCGACCGCTCGGCCACCTCTCCGATCAATGGCTTAGAGTAACAATATCCAAGTAACATGAGGAGCGCAGCCCTGCGACCGCGCGCGAGCATCATACCTGAGGTCAGGCAGACGGAACGCGGTTCCTGCGTCGAGGCGGCGCACCGAGGGGCGCGCCGAACAGCGGCGGCGTGTCGAGGCACTGATCCGTCGGCTTACGAGGCGGTGGCGCGGGCTCGTTCAGGGGAGGAATCTTCAATGCCGAGCGCGTGTCCGGCGCATCGACCCCGACCGGAACCTGCAGGGGCGCGATGCTTTGCGCAGAGGCATATACCTGTGTCTTGTTGCAAGGCTTCGAGTGGAACCACGTGTTGAATGCGCAGCCGCTGAGCGCAATGCCCGCGGCGGCGCTCACAAGCGCACCACACAGTATTCGGCTGATCGATCTTGCCATCATTCTCCTGCCATCGGGTTCGGGTCGGTGAATTCCTCGAGTGAGCCTCACGCGGCAAGCGCTCCCGCCTGTCGCAGCGCCGAGACAAGCGCAGAGTGATAGCGCTCCGACAGCTCCGTGAGCGGCAACCGGACGCCATGCTCGATGAGGCCTAGTCGTGCAAGTGCCCATTTGACAGGGATCGGGCTGGTCTCGAGAAAGAGCGCGTTGTGCAGCGCGCCCAAGGACGCATCGATCCGTTCCGCGCGCTCCCGCTCGCCCTGGGCGGCAGACCCGATGAGCTCGGCCATCGCGCGCGGCGCGACGTTGGCGGTGACCGATATGACCCCCACCGCCCCCGCCAGCACGGCCTCTCTCGCAGTTGCATCATCGCCGCTCAGCACGTCGAACCCCTCCCTACAGCGCTCTTTGAGCTCGCGAATGCGCTCGATGCGAGGCACGGCCTCTTTGACCGCAACGATGGGCGGCAGTTGCGAGAGCCGGGCAACGGTCTCGGGCAACATGTCCACGGCAGTGCGCGCAGGAACGTTGTAGGGGATGAGTGGGACTCGGGTCGCCTGGGCCGCGGCGGCGAAGTGCCGATACAACCCCTCCTGGGTCGGGCGGTTGTAGGCAGGGGTCACGACGAGCAGGGCATCGACCGGCAGCTGCGAGAGCCAGCGAATCCGCTCGACCGTGGTGGCCGTGCTACTGGTACCGGCTCCGGCAATGACCGGAATACGGCGCTCGACCTGGGCGCAGGCGCGCTCGGTGAGCTCCTTGAGCTCGTTTTCGGAAAGGGTCGCCGACTCCCCGGTCGTACCCCCGACCACGATGCCTGCCGTCCCGTTCTGCAGGTGCATATCGATCAGGCGCGACCATGCGGCAAGATCGAGCGCGCCATCTGCGCGCATGGGCGTCACGATGGCGACCAGGCTACCGGAGAACATGGATTTTGAACGTGCGAGCGATCGAAGCGCGCGATGGTACGGGCGTGTGCTCGGCAGTTGCAAGCTGAGCTTCGAGGGCCTTCTCCCGAGCCGCCCGCATTCTCGCAACTCCCTGCTGCTCCCGGTAAACTGCAGCGCGAGCAAGGAGAACGCCCGGGAGATGAAGCAACACCTCGCCGTTTCGGCGATCGGCAGCGACCGCACAGGCATGGTCCATGAGCTGACGCGGGTCATCACCGAGTGCGGCGGCAACATCAGCGAGAGCCGGATGGCAAACCTCGGCTCGGAGTTCGCCATGCTGCTGCTGGTTTCCGGCAACTGGCATGCGCTTGCCAAGCTCGAGACCGAGCTCAAGCGCCTGGCGGACACCAACAGCCTCAGCGTGCACCTGCGCCGCACCGAGCCGCGATCGGCGCGCACGGACATGCTGCCGTACTCGATCGACGTGGTCTGTCTCGACCAGACGGGTATCGTCTCGGGGCTGTCGGGGTTTTTCGCCACCCGCGGCATCGATATCGCCGAGGCCTCCACGCGGAGCTACCCCGCCGCCCATACCGGAGCCCCGATGTTCTCGGTCCAGATGATCGTCAACGTGCCAAGCCGCATCCACATCGCGCACCTGCGCGAGGAATTCATGGAGTTCTGCGACTCGCTCAACCTCGATGCGATTCTCGAGCCGGTGAAATCCTGAGGCTCCCATGAGCAAGATCACGGTGGGCAAGCCCGTCCCGCAGTTCGCGCTGCCATCCACGAGCGGGGAGACCTGGAGGCTCGCCGACGCAGCCGGCAGCAAGCTGGTCGTGTACTTCTACCCCAAGGACATGACCTCCGGGTGCACCCTCGAGAGCCAGGCGTTCCGGGACCTCTACCCGGCGTTCCGCCGCGCGGGTGTCTCGGTGATCGGCATCTCGCGCGACAGCCTCGCCTCGCATCGCAAGTTCCAGGAGAAGGAGCGTCTGCCCTTCGCGCTGCTCGCAGACGAGCAGGAAAAGGCCTGCAAGCTGTTCGATGTCATCAAGGAGAAGTCTCTTTACGGCAAGAAGTACCTCGGCATCGAGCGCAGTACCTTTCTCATCGATGGCCGGGGAGTGCTGCAGAGGGAATGGCGGAAGGTCAAGGTGCAAGGACACGCGGAGGAAGTTCTTGAAGCGGCGAAGTCTCTCTGAAATAGGATCCGCGCCGGGCGCATCGCCCGCCTCTCGCGCCGAGGCGCTCTCGCGGCTGTTCGTGCTCGACACCAACGTGCTGATGCACGATCCGGCTGCGATCTTCCGCTTCGAGGAGCACGACATCTACCTGCCGATGGTGGTGCTCGAGGAGCTCGATGCGCACAAGAAGGGGCTCTCGGAAGCCTCGCGCAACGTGCGTCAGGTCAGCCGGTTTCTCGATGACATGATGCGCGGAGCGAGCAAGGAGCAGATCGACCATGGGCTCGCGCTCCCGGGGACCTACTCGGGCAATCACGGCAAGAAGCCCTCGAGCGGCAGGCTGTTCTTCCAGACCCGGCAGCTGAGCACCACGCTCCCCGAGAGTCTGCCCGGCCAGGGCAACGACAACGCGATCCTGGCGCAGACACTCGCACTGCAGAAGGAGAATGCGAACGCGCGGGTGACCCTCGTCTCGAAGGACATCAACCTGCGCATCAAGGCCTCTGTGCTGGGCGTGCACGCCGAGGACTACTACAGCGACAAGACGCTCGAGGACAGCGATGTTCTTTACTCGGGCACGACCGCGCTGCCCGGTGACTTCTGGGAGCAACACAGCCGGGACGTCCGCTCCTGGAAGGAGGCGGACCGCACGTTCTACGAGCTGAAGGGTCCGCTCGTGCGTGAATGGCAGCCCAACCAGGGCATCTACGAGGACGACGCGAACGGGATGGAAGGCATCGTGCGCCGGGTCTCGGGCGAGACGGCGGTCATCGAGCTCACGCGCGACTACCGCAACGAGCGTCACAGCGTGTGGGGCATCACCGCGCGCAATCGCGAGCAGAACTTCGCTCTGAATCTGCTGCTCGATCCGGACATCGACTTCGTCACCGTTCTCGGCCCGGCGGGCACGGGCAAGACCTTACTCGCGCTGGCGGCGGGGCTTGCGCAGACGCTTGATTCCAAACGCTTCGTCGAGATCATCATGACCCGCGTGACGATTCCGCTCGGCGAGGACATCGGCTTCCTCCCAGGCACGGAGGAGGAAAAGATGGAGCCCTGGATGGGCGCTCTGATGGACAATCTGGAGGTGCTCACGCAGAGCGAGGAAGGCGGCACCTGGGGCCGTGCAGCAACCAACGACCTGCTGCGCAGCCGCATCAAGATCCGCTCACTCAATTTCATGCGCGGCCGCACGTTCCTCAACCGATACATCATCCTGGATGAGGCTCAGAATCTGACCCCCAAGCAGATGAAAGCGCTCATCACCCGTGCGGGGCCCGGCACCAAGCTTGCCTGCCTCGGCAACGTGGCCCAGATCGATACGCCGTACCTGAGCGAGACCACCTCAGGGATTACATATGCCGTCAATCGCTTCCGCGGGTGGCCGCACTCGGGTCATGTTACCCTCGTGAGGGGCGAGCGCTCGCGGCTTGCAGATTACGCTTCGGACACGCTCTAACCCACGGTTCTGAAGATTCGGTAACAATTGGTTTCAAAACGGAAATTTGCAGCGGTCTGGGCCTGAAACTCGCTCCGGCACGTAAGGTCGAAGCCTCAGGCGATCGACCAGGCATACAGGGCAAGGCATGCGCTCTTTGTTTCCAAAGCTCTCTCAGCAGCTGATCCTCTTCCTGGCCCTCGCCACGTTCACGGCCGGCTCGACGCTTGCCGTGGCTCAGTCCGAGGCTGATCTGCCGCAGATCGGCCGTCCGGGCGGCGAGATGGCCAGCAAGGATGACTTGTACGCCATCGGGATGATGGCGCTGCGCGAGCTGCGCGGTCAGGGGCTGATCATCGAGGATCCGGAGGCCAGCGAGTACATTCAGGCGCTCGGTACGCGCCTGGCAGCGCAGTCGCTCGACGGCGCCGCGCACTTTCATTACTTCTGGTACGACGAAGGCGATGTCAACGCCGAGGCGATCCCAGGAGGCGTGATCATCTGCAACTACGGCACCATCCTCGCGACCGATCGCGAATCCGAGCTCGCCGGGGTGCTGGCGCACGAGACCGCCCACATTACCCAGAACCACGCCCTGCGTGGCGCAAAGGCTGCCGAGCGCCAAAGCATCGCGGCCGCGGCCGCGATGTTGGCGGCCATCGTCGTGGGCGCAATGGGTGGTGGTGCTCCGGTCATCGAGGGCGGCATCGCAGCCGCCCAGGGCATGATGGCGCAGTCGCAGATCAACTATACGCGTACCCAGGAGAACGAGGCCGACCGTATAGGCATGGGATATCTGGCCGCGGCCGGCTTCGATCCGGAGGGTATGCCGGATTTCTTCGAGTCCTTCGAGCAGAGATACGGCTACGAGGAAAGTCTGTACCCGAAGTTCCTGATCGACCACCCCGTCACCCCGGATCGAATCGCCGATGCGCGGGCGCGGGCCGCGCATCTGGAAAGACCCAAGCATCTGGTCGACTCCGTAAGCTATACGCTCGTCAAGGAGCGGCTGCGGGTGCTCACGGCGAGCGAGGATTACGACATCCTCGGGTACTATCGCAAGCAGATGGCTGGGGAGGGCACCCCGAGTCTCGCGCAGCAGTACGGAGAGGCGATCGCACTGCTGCGACTGCACCATGCGCAGGAGGCAGTGGACATCCTGGGGCCGCTCGTCGTTCACAACCAAAGCGCGATCCTGCTGCGCTCGGCCCTGGGTCAGGCGCAGGTTGCGGCCGGCGACGTGTCGGAGGGGCTCAAGACGTTCGCCACCGCCGAGGTGCTGTTCCCGCGCAATGTGCCCCTCACCGTGAGGTACGCCGAGGCGCTGATGAAGGTCGGCCGGCCGCAGCAGGCACACGACCTGCTGAACGATCTCTTCAACACCGTCGAGCCCACGCCGCCACAGATCCAGCTCATCGCTCAGGCAGCCAGTGCCGCGGGCGATACCGGGGACGCCTACGACTACATGGGTGAGTACTACCTCTCCAACGGCAACCTCATGCTCGCCTCGCAGCAGCTCCAGCTCGCGCTCACCACGCCGCATCTGACGAATGTGCAGCGCGAGCGATTCCGGGCGCGGCTCGCCGAGGTCCGCGACTACATCGCCGAGGAGCGCCGCGCCAACCACGGCCGTTTGCCGGAAGACCAGCTCGACGGCCGCTCCTTCAGCGATACTTCCGCTCTGGAGGACGCACCGCTCCCGGCGATTCATTGATGCGTCGGGGCTCGGTGTCGCGTCTTGCGATCGGACTGCTCCTCGCCTCGATCCTGCTCGGGGGCTGTGCCTCGCAGCCCGTGAAGCACAAGGATCCGCGCGATCCCTGGGAGCGGATGAACCGCGCGATCTGGGGCTTCGACATGGGCTTCGCGCACAAGGTCGCGCTGCCCGTCGGACACACCTACATCCGCGTGGTGCCGCGCGTCGTGCGGACCGGCATCGGTAACGTCTTCGACAATGCCGACTACGCGATCGTGTTCGTCAACGACTTCCTGCAAGGCAAGCTCAGAAGGGGCTTCGGCGATGTGGGGCGATTCGTCGTGAATTCCACGCTCGGCATCGGCGGCCTGCTCGACCCGGCGGCGCGCATGGGGCTGCCGAAGAACAACAACGATTTCGGCCGCACGCTCGGAACCTGGGGAGCCGGCCCCGGCCCCTATCTCATCCTGCCGTTCCTCGGCCCCTCGGACATTCGTGATGCCGCCGGCAAGATTCCCGACGGCTACCTCACGCCGCAGAATTACATCAACGACCTGTGGATCTACCTCGGCGTCTACACCGTGTATGCGCTCGATCTGGATGCGCGCACACTCATTCCCACGTACAACCTGCTCGAGTCGCAGCACCCCTTCGACGAGTACGCGTTCGCGCGCAATGCCTACCTGCAGCAGCGCGAATTCGCGATTCACGGCGGCTCGGTAAAGTCGCAGGAGCAGCAGGAAGAGGAGCTCGAGAAATCGCTGCAGGATTCGGCGCCGGAGGATTCACCGCCGCCCAAGTAGCCGCGCCGGGGGCGTCAGTGTGCCTTCAGCAGATCCTCGATCTCGCACATGCGCGCGATGGCGCTGAGCGCCTGCGGCAGGTTCGTGAAACGCACGTCCCGCCCTCCCCGCCGCCCCCAGGCGAGCCATTCGATCAGCACCGCAAGGCCGGCGCTGTCGGAGGCCGCAACGCCACTGAGGTCCAGCTCGATCGGGCCACGGGCCGCACCAAAGGCCTTGACCCCGGCAGTCAGTGCGCGCCGGGCCGTCTGAAAGGTGAGCGCCCCCCGCACGGCGTAGCGGTCCGGAGCGGATTGAACAACCTCGACCGCGCTCAAGATGGCTTGGCGCCCGCGTTCTGCAGCGCCGCGGGCTTCTCGCCCCGCTGCAGGCGCTGGATCACCGCATCGAGCCCCTGCTGCTCGATCTGTGAGCCGAAGTCGTCGCGGAAGCTCTTGACGTAGCTGATGCCCTCCACGATCACGTCCCACGCCTTCCAGCCTTGAGGTGTCTGGTGCAGGGCGAAATTCACGCTCACGGTCGAGCCGTCATCGCGATGGATGACGGTGCGAACGAGTGCATCGGTCGCGCCCGGAGCGGTGCGGCTCGGCAGCACCTGCAACCGGTTCGACTGGAAAGCCAGCAGTGCGCTGCCGTAGTTCGTGAACATCGAATTCTCGAAGGCGTTGATGAACTCCGTCCGCTGCTGCGCGGTGGCGGTGCGCCAATAGCGAGCGAGCACCAGTCGCGCGGCATACTGCGCGTCGAAGTACGGCAGCACGTCGCGATCGACTGCCTGATGCAGCTCAGTGGGATTCTTCGAGTACTGCTCGCGATGAGCATCGAGGTCTTTGAGAAAGGTCTGCGCAACGCTGCGCACGACCTGGGCGGGGTCCTGAGCCGCGCTGGCGGCGGGCGCCGTGTCCGCTCGCGAGCCCGCGCTGAAGGCGAGTCCCCAGGCAACCAAGCTCATGCTGCATACCCATGCATTCGGCGATCTCATGTCGAAGCTCCTCAATGCCCCTGCGGGGAATGCCCCTTGTTGCCCGCGCTGGCCGAGGCGCTGGATGAGGAAGAGCCCGATTCGCTGCTCTTGCCCGCGAAGCTCGCAAACAGCTTGTTCACGAGGTTCTCCAGCACGACGGCCGACTGCGTGAATTGAAGCTGGCTGCCGTTCTTCAAGTACATCTCCGAGCCTCCGGCACCGATCGCGACGTACTGGCCGCCGAGCAGTCCTTCGGTGTCGATGCTCGCGTCGCTGTCGTCCGGGATCTGGTTGTACTGAGGATCGATGCGCAGTACCACTCGCGCGCGGTAATCCTGCGGGTCGATGCCGATGCCTTCCACCTCACCGATGCGCACCCCCGCCATCGTCACGGGCGCGCCGCTCTTCAATTCCCCGATGTTGTCGAACTCCGCCGTCACGCGATAGCCCGCCTTGCTGCTGCTCAGCTTCAGCCCGCTCGAGGGCAGCTGAGTGGTGAGGAAGATGAGCGCGGCGAAGCCGAGCAGCACGAACAGTCCGGTCCCAATCTCAAGTGTTCGGTTGGCACGCATCGGTGGTCACACCTCAAAGAAAGGCCGCAGTCATCATGTAATCGAGCACGAGCGTCAGGATCGAGGAGGCGACCACCGTTCGGGTAGTAGCAAGTCCCACGCCCTCGGCGGTCGCATCCGTATGATAGCCCTCGTAGACGGCGATCAGGCTCACCACGAAGCCGAACACGACACTCTTGACGATGCCCTGCTTCACGTCCTGCCATGCCACAGAATCCTGCGTCTGGGACCAGAACGTGCCGGCATCCACCCCCAGCATCTGCACGCCGATGAGCTGGGCCCCGAACAGGCCCGCAATATTGAAGACCGCCGTCAGGAGAGGCAGCGAGATGAGGCCGCCGAGGAATCTCGGGGCTGCGACGTAGCGCAGCGGATCCACCGCCATCATCTCCATTGCGGTGAGTTGATCGGTCGCCCGCATGAGCCCGATCTCGGAGGTGAGCGCCGTGCCCGCGCGCCCCGCGAACAGGAGCGCCGTGAGCACCGGCCCGAGCTCGCGGATGAGACTGAGTGCCGCCGCGATGCCGAGTGCGGACTCGGATCCAAAGCGTGCGAGCAGGTTGTAGCCCTGCAGGCCCAGCACCGCCCCGGTGGACATGCCCGAGAGCATGATGATGATGAGGGAGCGTCCGCCCGCGTTGTAGATCTGATCCACGATCAAGCCGGGACGCGCGAGTGCCGGCCCACATGCGGCCATAACCCTGAATGCGAAGATCGCCGTGGCGCCGACGCGCTGCAAGCCACTGCGGATGAGACCGAGCGGGGCGGCGGCGCCCGGGATCATCGCTTGTCTCCATCGAGAAGCTGAGTCGCGTAGTCCGGCGCGGGGTAATGGAACGGCACGGGCCCGTCGGGGTTGCCGCTCATGAACTGGCGCACGACCGGCGACTCGCTCGTGCCAAGCTCCGCAGGCGTGCCGGCGGCCACCACCTTGCCCTCCGAGATCAGGTAGCTCTCATCGGCAATCTGCTCGAGCTCGTGCACGTCGTGCGATACGACGATGCTCGTGAGGCCGAGTGCCTCGTTCATCTTCTGGATGAGCCGCAGGATCACGCCGAGCCCGATCGGATCGAGCCCGACGAACGGCTCGTCGTAGATCAAGAGCTCCGGATCCATCACGATCGCCCGCGCAAGCGCCACGCGTCGCGCCATGCCGCCGGAGAGCTCCGACGGCATCAGCTCGGCGGCACCCCTGAGGCCCACCGCCTGCAGCTTGGTCAGCACGATGTCGCGGACCAGGCGCTCGGTGAGATTCGTGTGCTCGCGCAGCGGGAAGGCGACATTCTCGAAGACGTCGAGATCCGTGAGCAGGGCACCGTTCTGGAACAGCATGCCCATGCGGGTGCGCATCGCGTAGATCTCCCGCGAGCGCAATGCGGAGACTTCCCGTCCCCACACCGCGATGCGGCCGCTCTCGGCATAGGCGCCCGCGGTGATCAGCCGCAAGAGAGTCGTCTTGCCCGCCCCGCTCGGGCCCATCACGGCCGTGATGCGGCCGCGACGTACCGTCAGATTCAGGCCGGAGAAGACCTTCCGGCCGCCGATCGAGTAGCTGACATCGCGGACATCGACCACGACGTCGGCCGCCGCTGACGGGGCCGGCGGTTGGTGCTCAGCGGCCGACACGGATGACTAGGCGGCCTGGCTCTCGAGCGTGGGCTGATAGCGCCCGAGCGATGCCAGGCCGTTGAGCTTGGCGCGCTTGGCGAGCTCCCTCTGGCCTGCAGCGACACCGGCAGGCGCACCGCCCCAGCCCTTCAGGGCCGTGTCCTGCAGAGCGCGGCCGTAGCTGAAGGTGACGTTCCAGGGCAATCCCGCAATCTGGTTGATGAGCGACAGATGCAGCGTTGCCTCCTCCGGCGACTGCCCTCCCGAGAGAAATGCGATGCCCGGCACCGCGGCCGGGACGTGTCGTTTGAGGCAGCGCACCGTGGCCTGCGCGACCTCCTCGGGGGGGGCGCGGTTGGCGGCCTTTTTTCCCGAGATCACCATGTTTGGCTTGAGCACCATGCCCTCGAGGTAGATGCGATGCGCGAACAGCTGCTGGAACACCTCCTCGAGCACCCGATCGGTCACCTCCTCGCAGCGCTCGATCGAATGCGCCCCGTCCATGAGCACTTCGGGCTCGACGATGGGTACGATCTCCTGCTCCTGGCAAAGCGCGGCGTAACGTGCAAGCGCATGAGCGTTTGCGTGCACGGCAAATCCGGTGGGGATCCCCTCGGCAATATCGATCACGGCGCGCCACTTCGCAAAGCGGGCGCCGAGCTTGCGGTACTCGGCCAGGCGCTCGCGCAGGCCATCGAGGCCTTCGGTGATGGTCTCCCCGGGGAACTGAGCCAGGGGCTTGGCCCCGAGATCGACCTTGATGCCGGGGATCACGCCGCGATCCCGCAGATAATCCGGAAATGGCACGCCGTCGCGCGTTCTCTGGCGGATGGTCTCGTCGAACAGAATCACCCCGCTCAGATGCTCCGCCGCGCCGGGGGCAGTGAAGAGCATGTCGCGATAGGCACGCCGATGCTCCTCGGTCGAGTCGAGCTTGATCGCGTCGAAGCGCCTCTTGATCGTCCCAGCGCTTTCGTCCGCGGCCAGAAGGCCCTTGCCTTTGACCACCATGGCGCGCGCGATGCGCTCGAGCTCGCTGCGATTCATCGTCGATCCTCCGAGATGGGGCGGCGAATGTTAGCAAAATGGGTGCCGCCCGACTTGCCTCGGAGGGCCCTCCACGTCCCTTCCGAGCCGTTCGCTCCTCGGGGTTGGCGTCCGCCCAAATCAGCACTAAAATAGTCCTAGTTCTCGACTGGGCTGCGTATGCTCCGAATCAGCAAGCTGAGCGACTACGCGATGGTGATCTTGGCAGTTCTGGCCGGGGAGCCCTCGCGGGTGCAAACGGCAACGGCGCTGTCCGAGCGCACGCGCATTGCTGCGCCCACCGTGAGCAAGGTGCTGAAGCAGCTGCACCGGGCGGGGCTGGTGAGCTCCACGCGCGGATTGCATGGCGGCTACCAGCTGGCGCGGCCTGCCATGGAGATCAGCGCGGCGGCCATCCTCGATGCGCTCGAGGGACCGCTTGCGCTGACCGATTGCGCAGTGGCTCATGGGCAGTGTGGGATCGAGGACACCTGCCGCGTCAGCCACGCCTGGCAGCGCCTGAACTGGGTCATCCGGCGCTACCTCCACGAGGTGACGCTCGCCCAGCTCGCGGGCATCGACTCGGTGCATGCGCACCTGCCGCTGGTGGAGCAGGAAATCAGGCTCGCGGCACAGCGGCGCGGGCCGGTAGCGGCCAAGTGAGGCCGAATGACGAGGTTTGGACAACGCCATGAGTGAGACTGCAACGAAGCTCGAGGAGCTCGTCGCGCGCCAGTACAAGCACGGGTTCGTGACGGACATCGAGTCGGACACCGTGCCGCCCGGCCTGAACGAGGACACCGTGCGGCTGATCTCGCGCAAGAAGGGCGAGCCGCAGTTCCTCACGGAGTGGCGCCTGAAAGCGCTGCGCCACTGGCTCACCCTGCGCGAGCCGCATTGGTCGCACGTGCGCTACGCACCGATCGACTATCAGGCCATCTCCTACTACTCGGCCCCGAAGCTCAAGTCCGATGGCCCCAAGAGCCTCGCTGAGGTGGACCCCAAGCTCCTTGCGACCTACGAGAAGCTCGGGGTGCCGCTGCACGAGCGTGCACGCCTGGCCGGCGTCGCTGTGGATGCCGTGTTCGATAGCGTCTCGGTTGCCACGACGTTCAAGGAGCGCCTCGCCAAGGCAGGAGTGCTGTTCTGCCCCTTCTCCGAGGCCGTGCAGAAGTACCCCGAGCTCGTGGAGAGGTATCTCGGCTCGGTCGTGCCGCCGGCCGACAATTTCTTCGCCGCGCTGAACTCCGCGGTGTTCACGGACGGCTCGTTCGTCTACGTGCCCAAGGGCGTGCGCTGCCCGATGGAGCTCTCGACATACTTCCGCATCAACGAGAGGAACACGGGCCAGTTCGAGCGCACGCTCATCATTGCCGACGATGGCGCGTACGTGAGCTATCTCGAGGGCTGCACGGCCCCCATGCGCGATGAGAATCAATTGCACGCCGCGGTGGTCGAGCTGGTAGCGCTCGAGGATGCCAAGATCAAGTATTCGACCGTACAGAACTGGTACCCCGGCGATGCACGCGGAGTGGGTGGTATCTACAACTTCGTCACCAAGCGCGGTGAGTGCCGCGGGCGCCGCTCGCACATCTCCTGGACCCAGGTCGAGACCGGCTCGGCGATCACCTGGAAATATCCGAGCTGCGTGCTGCGGGGGGAAGGCTCGCGCGGTGAGTTCTACTCCGTCGCGACGGTGAACAACTACCAGCAGGCCGACACCGGAACGAAGATGATCCATATCGGCCGCGATACCCACAGCACGATCATCTCGAAGGGCATCTCCGCGGGGCATGGGCAGAACACCTACCGGGGCCTGGTGAAGATCCTGCCCTCGG
Organism: Steroidobacteraceae bacterium; assembly: GCA_035524075.1. Classification (GTDB taxonomy): domain Bacteria; phylum Pseudomonadota; class Gammaproteobacteria; order Steroidobacterales; family Steroidobacteraceae; genus JASHUC01. Next base: position 73,466 of record DATKPP010000075.1, read on the forward strand.
CGCACGGCGCGCGGAACTTCACCCAGTGCGATTCGCTGCTGATGGGGCCCGAATGCGGGGCACACACCTTCCCGTACGTCGAGGTGAAGAATCCCGTGGCGACGGTCGAGCACGAGGCCAGCACCTCCAAGATCAGCGACGAGCAGCTGTTCTACTGTCTGCAGCGTGGAATCTCCCAGGAGGACGCGGTGAACATGATCGTGAGCGGATTCTGCAAGTCGGTGTTCAAGGAGCTGCCGATGGAGTTCGCCGTCGAGGCGCAGAACCTGCTCGCAGTGAGCCTCGAGGGAGCGGTCGGCTGATGCTGAAGATCGAAGACCTGCACGTCACGGTGGGTACGGCGGCGGTGCTCAAGGGTGTGACCCTCGAGGTTCCGCAGGGCGAGGTGCACGCCATCATGGGCCCGAACGGCTCGGGCAAGAGCACGCTCGCGTATGCCCTTGCCGGCCGGCCCGGCTACGAGGTGACCGGCGGGGGTGTGACCTACGAGGGCCGCGATCTTCTGGCGCTGTCCCCCGAGGAGCGCGCCCGGCTCGGTGTGTTCCTCGGCTTCCAGTATCCGGTGGAGATTCCGGGCGTGCAGAACGTGTATCTGCTCAAGGCAGCGCTCAATGCCGTGCGCAAAGCGCACAACCAACCCGAGGTGGATGCGTTCGAGTTTCTCGCGCTGGTGCGCGAGAAGATGAAGGTCATGCGGATGGACGACAGCTTCCTGTCCCGCGGTGTCAACGAGGGGTTCTCGGGTGGCGAGAAGAAGCGCAACGAGATCCTGCAGATGCTCGTGCTCGAGCCGCGCCTGGCCATTCTCGATGAGACCGACTCGGGGCTCGATATCGATGCCCTGAAGATCGTCGCGGACGGGGTGAACAGTCTGCGCTCGCGCGAGCGCTCATTCCTGCTCGTGACCCACTATCAGCGTCTGCTCGATCACATCGTCCCGGACCGGGTGCACGTGCTCGTGCGGGGACGTATCGCCAGGAGCGGGGACCGCTCGCTCGCGCTCGAGCTCGAGCGGCGCGGATACGACTGGCTGGACCAGGCAGCATGAGCGGCGGCGCCCTGATCGAGCGCATTGCCGCGGAGCATGCGGCGGCGGAGGAATCGCTGCCGAGCGCGGTGGTCACGCGGGCGCGCCGGCGCCATGCCATCGCCGCTCTGATCGCCCGGGGTCTGCCGACCACGCGCGACGAGAACTGGCGCTACGCGAATCTGCGCCCCCTCGAGCGTGCGCGCTTCGTGCCGCGGGCGTTTGCGCCTGCAGAGTGGCCCGCGGATGAGCTGCCGCGTGCCCTGCCCGGATTTTCCCGCTACGTATTCGTGGATGGAGTCTTTGCGCCGGCCTTGTCGGCAGCCCCTCCGCCAGGTGGGCGAGTGAGCGTGCGGTCGCTGGGCGCTGCGGCACTCGCCGAGCCCACGGGAGCCCTCGAGCAGCCGGTCGATGTGGCGTTCGGCTGGCTCAACGAGGCATTTGCACTCGATGGCGTCGACATCCAGGTCGCGGAGCCGGGAGCGGATGAGAGCCCCGGCGAGCCAGCCTGCATCGAGCTCGTGTTCCTCGCCCATCGTCCCGCGACCGACGGCGCCTCGTACCCTCGTGTGCGTGTGGCAGCCTCGCCTCGTGGCCGGCTGCGGCTCATCGAGCGGCACTGCAGTGCCCCCGATGATTCGAGCTTCGTCATCGGATCCGTGGATGTGACCCTGGGGAGCGGTGCGCACGTGGATCACTACCGCATTCAGCAACTCGGCGCGCGCGCCGTGTGGCTCGACACGCTCGAGGCGCGGCTGGCACGCTCGGCGAGCTATTGCCTCCACGGCTTTGCGCTCGGTGCGCAGTCGGCGCGTTCCACGCTGCGCATCGAGCTCAACGGCGAGGGCGCGGAGCTCGCACAGCATGCCGTCGCCGTGGCTGATCGGCAGCAAGTGCAAGACAGCTACACTCTCGTCGATCACGCGGCCGCGCACACGCGCACCGCGCAGAGCTTTCGCGGGATTGCGGCCGGGCGTGCCCGAGTGGCCTTCAACGGAAAGATCATCGTGCGCCCCGCCGCACGCGGCACCGATTCCAATCAGTCCCTTCGCGGGCTGCTCGCCGGCTCCGAGGCCGAGATCGATGTGCGCCCCCAGCTCGAGATCTACACGGACGATGTGCGTTGCAGCCACGGCGCCACGGCGGGCAAGCTCGATGAGAACATGCTGTTCTACCTGCTCTCGCGCGGACTCGATCCTCAGGTGGCCCAACGGCTCCTGAAGTGGGCGTTCCTCGAGGATGTGGTCTCCAAGGTGGACGTGCCGGCCCTGCGCCGGCAGATCGAGGCGACCCTCGCCGCACAGATGCAGGATTCGCACGCGCTGCAGGAGCTGCTGTGATGAGCCTCGCGAGGGCAGCCGCGCCAGAGAACACGGCGCTCGACGCCGAACGGGTGCGCCTGGATTTTCCGATCCTCGCGCGCACCGTGCACGGCCGCCCGCTCAGCTATCTCGACAGCGCAGCCTCGGCGCAGATGCCGGTGCCCGTGCTGCGCGCCGTCGAGGACTACGAGATGCGCTCGCACGCGAATGTCCATCGGGGCGTGCACCTCCTGAGCCAGGAGGCGACGGCCGCGTACGAGGGTGCGCGCGATCGTGTGCGCCGCTTTCTCAACGCCCGCTCCACGCGCGAGATCATCTTCGTGCGTGGCACCACCGAGGCCATCAACCTGGTCGCGCAATCGTACGCACGCCCGCGCCTGCAGCCCGGCGATGAGATCTTGATCACGGCGCTCGAGCATCACGCCAACATCGTTCCCTGGCAGATGGTGCGCGAGCAGACGGGATGCTCGCTCGTCGTGGCGCCCATCAACCGCCGTGGCGAGGTCGTGATGGAGGAGCTTCTGGCTCGCTTGTCGCCGCGGACGCGGCTGCTCGCCATTGCACACGTTTCCAACGCCCTCGGCACCGTGCTTCCCGTCGCGGAGATCGTCGCGGCAGCCCGCAAGCAGGGCGTCCCCGTGCTGGTGGACGGCGCGCAGGCCGTCCCCCATCAGCCGGTCGATGTGCGCGCCCTCGACTGCGACTTCTATGCCTTCTCGGGTCACAAGCTCTACGGCCCGACGGGAATCGGCGTGCTCTACGGGCGCGAGGAGCTGCTGCGGGAGATGCCGCCCTGGCAAGGTGGGGGGGACATGATCCTCACCGTCTCGTTCGAGCGCACGACCTACAACGAGCTGCCCTGGAAGTTCGAGGCCGGCACGCCGAACATGTCCGGCGCCGTGGGGATCGCAGCGGCGATCGACTACGTCGAGGGGCTCGGGCTGGAGCGCATTGCCGCGCACGAGCACGGCCTGCTCGAGGAGGCCACTGCCGAGCTGCAACGCATTCCTGGACTCACATTGATCGGAACGGCCGCACGCAAGAGCGCAGTCGTGTCGTTCACGCTCGAGGGCATCCATCCGCACGACCTCGGAACGATACTCGACAGCGAGGGTGTCGCGGTGCGCACGGGCCACCACTGTGCCATGCCGGTGATGGAGTACTTCGGGGTTCCGGCCACGGCTCGCGCCTCGTTCGCCTGCTACAGCACGCGCGAGGAGGTCCACAGACTGGCAGCCGCCCTGCACAAAGCCCATGAGGTGTTTCGCTGATGGAGCTGCGCGATCTGTACCGCGACGTGATCCTCGACCACAACCGCCAGCCGCGTAACTACGGCCGGCTCGAGCACCCCGATGCGCAGGCCGAAGGGCACAACCCCTTGTGCGGAGACCGTCTGACGCTGTCGGTGCGGCTGGCCGGAGACCGCATCGAGGACATCAAGTTCGAGGGGCGCGGCTGCGCAATCTCGCGTGCCTCCGCCTCGCTCATGAGCGAGGCGGTCAAGGGCAAGGACCGCGCGACGGTGCAGCGACTTTTCCAGAACGTACATGCGTTGCTGACCGACCACGATGCGACACCCGCAGCCGACCTGGGAAAGCTCGCCGCGCTGTCGGGCGTGCGGGAGTTCCCCGCGCGGGTGAAGTGCGCGAGCCTGTGCTGGCACACCCTCAACGCCGCGCTCGAGAAGGGCGCCGCGACCATCACGACCGAAGTGCCCGACGAGGTGCCCTCCGGGCTCGCCGAGAAGCTCTCCGGGGAACCCTGATGCGCTCCTACACGAACGAGCCGGTGGTGATCCATCGCGACGTGCGGGCGGTCGTGGTTCCGGCCGGTGAGGAGGTCACCCTGAAGAGCGGCCAGGCGGGCTACATCACCCAGGCGCTCGGCGGAAGCTTCACGCTCTACGTGGACGGTAATCTGTTTCGCATCGCCGGCGAGGATGCCGATGCGCTGGGCAAAGAGGTCGTCAAGACTCCGGAGCTGCCGGCAAACGCGACGGACGATGATGTGCTCAAGGCCGTCTGGGACCAGTTGCGGACCTGCTACGACCCGGAGATTCCCATCAACATCGTCGATCTCGGCCTGGTCTACGAATGCGAGGTGCGCGCGGCGGACGATGGCACGCGCAGAATCGAAGTCAAGATGACGCTCACCGCTCCCGGTTGTGGCATGGGCGAGATCCTCGTCGACGATGCGAAAGACAAGATCGGGCGCATTCCGACGGTGAGCCAGGCGCAGGTGGAACTGACCTTCGATCCACCGTGGAATCCCTCGATGATGACCGAGGCTGCAAGGCTGCAGACGGGAATGTTCTGAGGATGCTGGATGCCTGGTCGCTGGCTTGAGGTGGGAAGTGCCGCGGAGGTCGCGGCCGCTCAACCCTTCGCAACGGAGATCGACGGCATACCCGTGGTGGTGGTGCGCTGTGCAGAGGGGTACTACGCCGTGGAGGACCGTTGCACCCACGATGGCGAGGCGCTCGCCGGCGCCGAAGTGGATGAGGAATCCTGCCAGATCATCTGCCCGCGTCACGGAGCACGGTTCTGCCTGAGAACCGGCGAGGCGCTCACACCCCCCGCTTACGAGCCCGTGCGCACGTTCAAGGTCCGCGCGGAGAACGGCCGCATCGCCGTGGAGCTCTCCGACTGAGGAGAGCGCCGGCCCGGGGCTCCTTCACAACGTCAGCAGGCTCGCGTTGCCGCCGAGGGCGGCGGTGTTGATGGTGAGGGTCTGCTCGGTCGCAAACCGCGCCAGGTAGTGAGGCCCGCCGGCCTTGGGTCCGGTGCCCGACAGCCCGCAGCCCCCGAAGGGCTGAACGCCGACGACGGCTCCGATCATATTTCGATTCACGTACACGTTGCCCACGCGCGCTCGGAGGGCGATGCGCTCGGCCACGCTGTCGATGCGGGTGTGGATGCCGAGCGTCAGGCCGTAACCTTTCGCGTTGAGGGCATCGACGAGGCTCTCCAGATCCTGCGAGCGGAAGCGCACGACGTGAGCGATGGGACCGAACACCTCGCGCTCGAGCCCGGCGAGACTCTCGATCTCCACCGCGAGCGGGGCGAAGAACCGTCCGACGGCGCGCTCGAAGTCCGGCAGCGGTGTGCGGTGCCACCAGCGGGCTCCTGCGGTGATTCGCGCTGCGTGGCTTTCCAGGCTCGAGAGTGCGTCATCGTCGATCACCGGCCCCACATCCGTCGCCAGCAGCGCCGGATCTCCGACCTCGAGCTCGTCCATGTAGCCGGCGAGCATCTCGAGCACGCGCGGGGCGATCTCTTCCTGCACGAGCAATACGCGCAGTGCGGAGCAGCGCTGCCCCGCGCTGTTGAACGCCGAGGTCGCAACGTCGAGCACGACCTGCTCGGCAAGCGCGGAGCTGTCGACGATCATCGCATTGATGCCCCCCGTCTCGGCGATGAGCGTTGCGATCGGGCCCTCCTTCTTCGCGAGGCTGCGCTCGATCGAGCGCGCGGTCTCGCCCGAGCCGGTGAAGGCGACACCGGCCACCCGCGGGTCTGCGGTGAGCGCGGCGCCCACGACCGCTCCATCGCCCGGCAGAAAGTGCAGCACCTCGACAGGCACCCCGGCGGAGTGCAGCAGCTCGATGGCAAGGGCCGCGGTGAGCGGTGTCTGCTCGGCGGGCTTGGCCAGCACCGCGTTGCCTGCCGCGAGCGCAGCGCCCACCTGGCCGGTAAAGATGGAGACCGGGAAGTTCCACGGACTGATGCAGGCAAAGACCCCGCGACCGCGCAACCGCAGCGTGTTGCTCTCACCCGTGGGCCCCGGCAAGCTGCTCTCGGGGAACTGCGCGCGCGCGCCCTGAGCGTAGTAGCGCAGGAAGTCCACCGCCTCGCGCACCTCGGCCACCGCATCCGGAACCGTCCGCCCGGCCTCGAGCACGCAGCGCGCGATCAGATCGGGCGCGCGCTCCTCGAAGAGATCCGCCGCACGCTCGAGAATGCTGGCGCGCTCCCCGGCTGGCCGGTCATCCCAGGTGCGCTGTGCCGCCACCGCGACAGCCAAGGCACGATCCACGTCCTGGGGAGAGGCTACCGAGACCGCTCCCACCACGCTCGATGCGTCGGCCGGGTTGCGTATCTCGAGGAGGTCGCCGCGCGATCGCTTGCCGGCCACGAGCGGCACGGCGCTCCACGAGGAGTGCGTCGCGCGCTCGCACGCCTCTTTCAGCCGCATGAGCTGCGCGCCATCGGCAAAATTCACGCCACGCGAATTGCGCCGCTCCGGAGCGTAGAGCTGCTCCGGCTCGACGATCTTTGGATGCGCGGCGGGATGGGTCTCATCCACCTCCTGCACCGGGTCGCGCACCACCTCGGCTGCAGGCAGACGCGCATCCACGATGCGATTGACGAAGGAGGTGTTGGCTCCGTTCTCCAGGAGCCGGCGCACCAGATAGGGCAGCAGATCCTCGTGCGGGCCCACGGGCGCGTACACCCGACACGGGTATCGAGCGACGAGCGGCTGATACAGCTCCTCCCCCATGCCATGAAGACGCTGGAACTCGAATGCCCCGGAGGCGCCCTTCATGAGCTCGATGATGTAGGCGACCGTATGGGCGTTGTGGGTCGCGAACTGCGCAAAGATCGCATCGGTCGAGGCGGCGAGCACTCGTGCGCACGCCAGATAGGAGACGTCCGTATTCGGCTTGCGCGTGAAGACGGGATAGCCGTCGAGGCCGCGCTCCTGGGCGCGCTTGATCTCGCTGTCCCAGTAGGCCCCCTTCACCAGGCGCACGCACACTCGGCGGTGCAGTGAGCGTGCCCGCCCCGCGAGCCACTCGAGCACGGCATACGCCCGCTTCTGATACGCCTGCACCGCAAGGCCGAACCCATCGTATCCGGCGGTGAGATCGCTCTGCAGGACGGCGTCGACGATCTCGAGCGAGAGCTCCAGACGATCGGCCTCCTCGGCATCGACGGTCAGACCGATCTGCGCCTGCCGCGCAAGCCGCACGAGCTCCTGCAATCGAGGCACCAGCTCCTTGAGGACACGGCGGCGCTCGGCAGGCTCGTAGCGCGGATGAAGCGCCGAGAGCTTCACGGAGATGCTCGGCAGCACTCGCGCATCGGCGCCCGAGCGTGCGGCGCGCGCGTGCGCGCCAATCGTCGCGATGGCATGCTCGTAGCGGCGCAGATAACGCCCGGCATCCTGCGCGGTGATCGCCGCCTCGCCCAGCATGTCGAAGGAGTATCGGTACGCCCGCTCCTCGGGGCCCGCCGCCCGTGACAGGGCCTCCTCGATGGTGCGTCCCATGACGAACTGATGGCCCAGAATGCGCATGGCTTGCCGCAGAGCCGAGCGCGCGACAGGCTCGCCAATGCGTGTGGCGAGCCGTGCGAACCAGCCGCGCATGGAGCCTATCTCGCGCCGGTCGACCTCGACGAGGCGGCCGGTGAGCATGAGCCCCCAGGTCGAGGCGTTCACGAACAGCGAGTGGCTGTCGCCGAGGTGCTCCTCCCAGTCGCCCGCGCCGACCTTGTCGGCGATCAGTCGGTCGGCAGTGTCGGCATCCGGAATGCGCAGAAGCGCCTCGGCGAGGCACATGAGAATCACACCCTCGCGCGACCCCAGGTGATACTCGCGCAGGAAGGCATCCAGACCGCCGTCGCTCGTCCGCGTGCTGCGCACCTCCTCCACCAGGCGCAACGCCCGGTCTCGCACCGCCGCCTGCTGCGGAGGATGGAGCCGTGCGAGATCGGCCAACCGGCGCACGATCGGCTCCTCGGGACTCAGAAACGACTGATTGATGGCCGCGCCCACAGCCGACTCGAGCGAGCTAGCCGGGGCGATGAACGCCGGGGTGTAATGCTCGCTCAGCGCTCGACTCCTGCCGCTCGCCGTGCAGTGTCTGCCGCGACCGGCTGGACGGCTCGCCCGCCCACGTCATCGCCGGTCACCGCGAGCGAGAACGGGTTGAAGTTGGTGTGGCGATCGAAGTAGTCCTCCTGCTCGGCTCTCTTGAGGAAGCCGACCATCTGGTAAGTCAGCGGCGTCGCGATGATCTCCCAGGTGGTCTTCAACACGTACTGTGCGGCCATGACGCTCAGGAGCTCATTGGTGGGCCACAGGCCCGCGAAGGCGAGCGTATAGAAGAGTCCCGAATCGACGAGCTCGCCGCAGGCCGTCGAGCCGATCGTCCGGGTCCACAACCACCGCCCCTGGGTCCAGAGCTTCATCTTCGCGAGCACGTAGCTGTTCACGAACGAGCCGCACCAGAACGCGGCCATCGACGCGGCGGCAATGCGGGGTGTGTTGCCGAAGATCGTCTCGACCGCGGCTTGCTTGTCCTTCCAGAAATCCGCCGGCGGCAGATGCACGATGATGAGCGACATCAGGGAGGCGAATATGAGGGCCGCGAACCCGCTCCATACCGCGCGGCGATCGCGGGCGTAGCCGTAGACTTCCGTCAACACGTCGCCGAAGAAATACGAAATGGGGAAAAAGAGCACCCCGGCCATGAAGGTCACCGAGCCCACCCCCGGCAGGTGCACGGTGGAGACCTTCGCCGGCCCGATGAGGTTCGCGCACAGCAGGACGCAGACGTACGCCCCGAGAATCAAATCGTAATAGCGGTAAGCCCTCGCCACGGGGAGAGTATAATTGAGCAGAGATCAGAGGACCTCACATCGGTGGATTCATCCTTTCTCGAGCGGCTGAGTACGGATCTCGCGGGACTTCGCGAGCAAGGGCTCTACAAGAGCGAGCGTGTCATCGCGAGCCCCCAGGCCGCTGTCGTCCGGGCCGGCGACCGGGATCTGATCAACCTGTGTGCCAACAACTACCTGGGGCTCGCCAGTCACCCCGCCGTGCGCGAGGCGGGCCACCGTGCGCTCGATCGCTACGGCTATGGCATGGCCTCGGTGCGCTTCATCTGCGGCACCCACCAGGTGCACAAGCAGCTCGAGGAGCGCCTCAGCGGCTTCCTGGGCACCGACGATGTATTGCTTTACTCATCCTGCTTCGATGCGAACGGCGGCCTATTCGAGACCCTCCTCGACGAGCGCGACGCGGTCATCTCCGATGCTCTCAATCACGCGAGCATCATCGACGGTATTCGCCTGTGCAAGGCGCAGCGCCTGCGCTATGCGAACAACGACATGGGGGAGCTCGAGAGCTGCCTCAAACAGGCCGCCGGCGCGCGCACGCGGCTCATCGCAACCGACGGGGTGTTCTCGATGGATGGGATCGTGGCGAATCTGCCTGCGATCTGCGAGCTCGCCGAGCGCCACCATGCACTGGTGATGGTCGATGACTCCCATGCGACCGGCTTCATGGGAGCTCACGGAAAGGGCACACCCGAGCATTGCGGAGTCGCCGGCCGAGTGGATATTCTCACCGGCACGCTGGGCAAGGCGCTGGGCGGTGGGAGCGGCGGCTACACCGCAGCCCGCCGACCCATCGTGGAGTGGCTGCGGCAGCGCTCGCGACCCTACCTCTTCTCCAACAGCATTCCGCCGGTCTGCGCTGCCGTCACGCTGCGCGTGCTCGATCTGGTGCAGAACGAGCCGCAGCTGCGCGAGCGTCTGTGGGACAACACCCGTCGCTTCCGCAAGGGCCTGACCGCGGCGGGCTTTGCGCTGCGCGCCTCCGACCACCCGATCATTCCGGTCGTGCTGGGTGAGGCGACGCTCGCCGGAGCAATGGCCGAGCGGCTGCTCGCTCAAGGCATCTACGTGATCGCCTTCTCCTACCCCGTGGTGCCGAAAGGCCAGGCGCGCATCCGGACGCAGATGTCCGCGGCACTCACCCACGACGACATCGACCGCGCCCTGGAGGCATTCACGCTCGTAGGGCGCGAGCTTGGGATCATTCAATGAAGGCGCTGGTCAAGAAGGAAGCGGGGCCCGGCATCTGGATGCAGGACATTCCCGAGCCGCGGGTCGGCCCGAACGATGTGCTGATCGAGATCGCAAAGACCTCGATCTGCGGCACGGATCTGCACATCTATCACTGGGACGCCTGGGCGCAGCAGACCATTCCCGTGCCGATGGCGGTGGGCCACGAGTACTGCGGCCGCATCGTCGAGATCGGCTCCGAGGTCCGCGGGCTTGCGGTCGGCGATCGGGTCTCGGGAGAGGGACACGTCACTTGCGGGCATTGCCGCAACTGCCGGGCAGGCCGCCGGCACCTGTGCCGCAACACGGTGGGGGTCGGGGTCAACCGGCCCGGCGCGTTCGCGCAATACCTCGCGCTCCCTGCCGTCAACACGTTCAAGCTGTCCGACTCCATCACGGAGGACATCGCCGCCATCCTCGATCCCTTCGGCAATGCCACCCACACGGCTCTCGCCTTCAGTGTGGTGGGGGAAGATGTGCTCATCACCGGCGCCGGCCCGATCGGCATCATGGCCGCAGCGGTTGCCCGCTTCGTTGGCGCACGCCACATCGTCATCACGGATGTGAACGATTACCGGCTGGCGCTGGCGCGCAAGATGGGCGCGAGCCGTGCCATCAACGTGCAGCGGGAATCCCTCGATGCGACGATGCGCGAGCTCGGCATGCAGGAAGGCTTCGACGTGGGGCTCGAGATGTCGGGCAACACCGCCGCGTTTCGCGAGATGCTCCGGACCATGCACCATGGTGGCTCGATCGCCATCCTCGGAATTCCCTCCGAGGAGGCCGCCATCGACTGGAATCAGGTGATCTTCAAGGGACTCACGCTCAAGGGGATCTACGGGCGCGAGATGTTCGAGACCTGGTACAAGATGGCAAGCCTCCTGCAAAGTGGGCTCGATCTGCGGCCCATCATCACCCACCACTTCGCCGCGCAGGAGTTCGAGCGCGCCTTTCAAACGGCAGGCTCCGGACAATCGGGCAAGGTGATTCTCGACTGGTCCACGCTTTCTTAAGGAGTGAGTCGATGAGAATGTCTCTCGCGATGGTTGCGTTGGCCGGCCTGCTAGCGGCGCTGCCCGCCCATGCCGAGCCGCGCACCTACAAGCTCGACCTGATGCACACCTACGTCAGTTTCGCAGCTCCCCACGTGCAAGCGATCTCCTTTTGGCGCGGCAAGTTCGATCGCACCCAGTCGGGCGCGGTGACCCTGGATCCCGCCGCCAAGACGGGCAGCATCGAGGTCGTGATCGACACGAGCTCCATCAACACCGGCGATGCGGCGCTCGATGCGCATGTGCGCAGCCCGGACTTCCTGGACGCCACGAAGTTTCCGACCGCAACGTTCAAATCCGACTCGATCGAGTTCAAGGCAGGCAAGCCGGTGGCCGCGAAGGGAGAGCTGACCCTGCATGGAGTCACGCACCCGGTGAGGTTGAAGATCGATGAGTTCAAGTGCATCAGCGACTTCATGTCGAAGGGAATGCAGCGCTGCGGGGCGGATGCCTCCGCGATCATCGACCGCACGCAGTGGGGCGTCAGCGCTTATGCCAACATGACGGGCCGGGAAGTGCGCCTGGCCATCCAGGTCGAGGGTCTGACTCCGACTACCTGACCGTGCAGAAGCAGTAGGAGTACACGCGATTCGGGAGCATCCAGCGGCTCAGATGCTCCACCTCGCGCGCGAGGGGATCCAGGCGCTCGGCGATGAGCGCCGCAGAGCGCGCGCCGGGATCGCTCGCCAGATACACTCGGGCCGCCCGCGTCTCGAGCGATAGCGCGAGCTCCTCGGCCCAGGACACCTCGGGCTGAATGAACTGCACCTTGTAGTCGCTGATCTTCGCGAGCCGCGCGGCCGCCTTGACGGCATCGTCGAACGAGCCGAGATGATTCACGAGCCCGATGCGCGCGCCATCGGCGCCTGACCATACATGCCCCTGTCCGATGGCGTTCACTTGCTGGGCGGTCATGTGACGACCTGCCGCCACGTGGGCCACGAACTCGTCATACCCGTGGTCGACCGTATCCTCGAGGAACGCCCGAGCATCGTTGTTCAGCGGCCGCTCGAGCTGGAGCTGGCCGGAAAGCGGCGCGGTGCCGATGCCGTCCACGTCGACGCCGACCTTGGCGAGCGTGCGATTCAGCGTCGGAATGATCGCAAAGATGCCGATCGAGCCGGTGATCGTCGCAGGACTCGCCCAGATCTCATTTGCAGGCGCAGAGATGTAGTACCCACCGGAGGCGGCCAGGCTTCCCATCGAGACCACCAGGGGCTTGCCGGCAGCCTCGAAAGCCTTGATCTCGCGATAGATCTCGACGGAGGCCGCGACCCCGCCTCCGGGGCTGTCCACGCGCAGCACCAGCGCACGGATCTTGTCATCGAGCCGCGCCGCGCGAATGAGCCGTGCCGTGGAGTCACCGCCGATCGAGCCGGGGGGCTGATTGCCATCGAGGATGTCGCCGGAGGCGACGATCACGCCGATGCGGGTGCGGTCGCGCCGCCCGAGGGCCGTATCGCTGTGCACGACACGCGCGTAATCGTCGCTCGAGACCTGATGAAACGAGCCGCTCGGCTCATCCTCGCCGACGAGCTCGGCCACCCGCCGCTCGACGTCCTGCTTGGATTTCAGGGCGGTCACGAGCCCCGCCCTGAGCGCAGCTTCGGCCGTCGAGTTGTTGGCGGCTGCCGTGGCCTGAGCGAGCGAATTGACGTACTGCGTGACCGCCCCCGGCTCCAGGTGACGTACGGAGGTGATATCGCGCTGATACGTGGACCAGATCGAGGCGAGGTAGGCGCTCGCCTGCTCACGGTCCTGCGGCGACATGTCATCGCGCGTGAACTCCTCGACGGCGCTCTTGTACTGACCCACGCGGAAGACATTGAGGTCCACGTCGAGCTTGTCGAGCGCCTGCTTGAAGTACATCGGGTAGTGCCCGTAGCCCTCGATCAGCACGTACCCCTGGGGATCGAGGTAAATCTCATCGGCCTGCGCGGCGAGGTAGTACTGATCGCGCATGAAGGTCGTGCCGTAGGCAATGACCTTCTTGCCCGAGGCGCGGAAGTCGCGGATGGCGCGCGCGAGCTCCTGCAGCGGCGGTAGACCGTCGGCACCGTCGAAGTTGTCGAGGTCGAGAAGCACCGCCTTGATGCGCCGGTCCTTGGCCGCTCCATGCAGGGCATCCACCAGGTCCCACAGCAGGGTCTCGGGATGCTCCTCGCCCTGCACCTGCGAGACGGCGCGCTGCAAAGGCTCCCCGGAGAGCTGCTCCACGAGCTGTCCCTGCGGCTTGATGACGAGCGCCGCGGAATCGGGCACGTGCGGAATCGACACGCGCATGAGTCCCACCAGGAACCCCACGATCGCGAGCAGCACCAGCAGGTGCAGCAGCTTGCGCAGCCCATCGAGGCCGCGCCAGATTCCTCGCAAAACTCTAGCCAGCATGTTCATGCGCGGCTCGCGCTACACCTTCTCCTCGATGCGCGCCGCCTTGCCCGACAGATCGCGCAGGTAGTAGAGCTTCGCACGGCGAACGCTTCCGCGCCGCTTGACGCTGATCTCGCTGATGGCGGGGCTGTAGGTCTGGAACACGCGCTCCACGCCTTCGCCGTGCGAGATCTTGCGAACCGTGAACGAGGAGTTCAGGCCGCGATTGCTCCTGGCGATCACGACGCCCTCGTACGCCTGCATGCGCTCGCGGTCGCCCTCCACGACCTTCACCTGCACGACGACCGTATCTCCCGGCTTAAAATCCGGAATGGTGCGGCTCATGCGCCTGTTCTCGATTTCCTGAACGATCTTATTCATGGGTATCACCTTCCACTCGATCGCCGGCTCGACGCGCGGCGAGAAACTCATTCAACACCCGGCTCGCCCGCGCGGGGAGCCCCTGCCGTACGATCCAGTCCGGGCGGCGCATCCAGGTCCGCGCAACGGACTCACGATAGCGCCACCGCTCGACCGCGGCGTGGTCACCGGAGAGCAGCACCTCCGGGACCCTCAGCCCCTCGAATAGCTCGGGCCGAGTGTAATGCGGCCAGTCGAGCAGTCCTTGTGCAAAGGACTCCTCGACGCTCGAGCGCTCGTGTCCTAGGGCACCGGGCAGCAGCCGTACCACCGCATCGATGATGGCAAGCGCCGGCACCTCCCCGCCGCTCACCACATAGTCGCCGATCGACAGCTCCCGATCGACCCCGAGCGCGAGCACTCGCTCGTCCACGCCCTCGTAACGTCCCGCGATCAGTAGAAAGCCCGGCTGGCGCGCAAGCTCCGCCGCGCTTTGCTGATCGAACACCTCCCCCTGAGCCGAGAGGCAAATCCGCGGACTGCCCGCGGGCAGTCTCGCGTGCGCCGCCCGTATGGCCGCCAGCATCGGCTCGGGCTTGAGCACCATGCCCGGTCCACCGCCGTAGGGGCGGTCATCGACCGTGCGGTGCGGATCGCTCGTATGGGCGCGAGGATCCTCCGTACCGACCGTCGCGACACCGCGCTCGAGCGCCCGGCCGATGACGCCGAACGCGAGCGCACCTTTCACCATCTCCGGGAACAGCGTGACGACTTCGATGCGCATGTCGAAAGCCCTCACCTACTCCAGCACAGCCGGCCAGTCCACAACGATCCGTCCGGCGTCGAGGTCCACCCTTCGCAGATGTCGCGGCGTTGCGGGCACCCAGTGTTCTGTCGCACCGCGAATCACCATCACGGCCCCCGTGGGCGCATCGACAAAATGAAGGACCTTCCCGAGCTCGATGCCCTCGAGGTTCGACACTGCGAGCCCGATCAGGTCCGCACGATAAAACTGGCCCGCCGCGGGCGGTGGAAGCGCATCGCGCGGCATCTCGATCGCGGCACCTCGCAACGCCGCCGCCGAGTCGCGATCGCTCACACCCTCCAGGCGCGCGACGAGGTCCCTACCCTGCCGGTGCCCCTCGAGCAGCCGGTATTCGCGCCGCGGGTCCTTCCCGACCGTCAAGCTCCAGCGCGCGAATCGAAGCAGCCCCTCGGGGGGGTCGGTGAACGATCGCACACGAATCCAGCCCTTGATGCCGAATGGGCTCCCGACGCGCCCCAGCTCGATCCAGCCGCGCACGCTCAGGCGGTAGCGGCTCCTTTGCGGTACGAGCTCACGAGCGAGCGGACGCGATCCGACTGTTGCGCACCCTTCCCCACCCAGAAATCGATCCGGGGGAGATCGAGCTTCAGCTTCGGCTCGCCGCGCCGCGCAATAGGGTTGAAGAACCCCACGAGCTCGAGGCTGGCGCCGCCTTGACGCTTGCGGCTATCCGTCACCACCACGTGATAGAAGGGCTGATTCCGCGCGCCGCGGCGCGTCAGGCGAATCGTAACCATGGCACCTCTTAAATCCTGGCCTACCCGGCCTCAAAAGAGCGCGGATTCTACGCAAACGACCTGCAATTATCTATGAGGATCCGGGGAATCGGGGGGTACCCCACCGCCGCCCGGGGGCAGGCCTCCCCTGCCCTGCAGAGCGCCCATCATGCGGCGCAACCGGCCGCCCTTCATGCCCTTCAGCACGCGCTGCATCTCCAGGAACTGCTTGAGCAGGCGATTGACCTCCTGGACCGCAACGCCCGAGCCCTTGGCAATCCGGCGGCGCCTGGAGCCGTCGATGATGCCCGGCTGGCGCCGCTCACGGGGGGTCATGGAGTTGATGATGGCGATCTGGCGCCTGACCTGCTTGTCCCCGACCTGGTCTGCGGCGATCTTCTGCTGCGCCGCGCCCGGCAGCTTGTCCAGCAGGGCCGTGACACCCCCCATCTTCTGCAGCTGCTCGAGCTGCCCACGCAAGTCCGTCAGATCGAACCCCTTCCCCTTGATGACCTTGCGTGCGAGCCGCTCGGCCTCGTGCACATCGACCTGGCGCTGGACCTGCTCGACCAGGGCGACCACATCGCCCATGCCCAGGATCCGCGAGGCCACCCGCTCGGGATCGAAGGGCTCGAGGGCCTCGGTTTTCTCGCCCACCCCCAGAAAGACGATCGGGCGCCCGGTGATCTCGCGCACCGACAGCGCCGCACCCCCCCGGGCATCGCCGTCGGCCTTGGTGAGGATGATCCCGGTCAAGTCGAGCGCCGCCGCGAACGCGCGGGCGGCATTCACGGCATCCTGTCCGGCCATGGCGTCCACCACGAACAGCCGCTCCTGGGGCTCGACGGCGGCGTCGATCTGACGGACCTCCTCCATCATCCCCTCGTCCACATGCAGCCGGCCGGCCGTATCGACAATGACGGCGTCGAAAAGGCCGCGCCGGGCAGCCTCCACCGCCGCTCGCGCAATATCAGGCGGCGGAGTCCGTGCGTCCGCCGGAAAGTACTCCGCCTGAACCTGCCGGGCGAGCCGCTCGAGCTGCAGCATCGCCGCCGGACGGCGCACGTCGGTGCTGACCAGCAGCACCCGCTTGCGGGCCTGCTGCTCGATCAGCCAGCGCGCCAGCTTCGCCGCGGTGGTGGTCTTGCCCGCTCCCTGCAGCCCTGCCAGCAGCACGACGATCGGGGGCTGCGCCCGCAGGCTGAACCCTGCCCGCGCACCGCCCATCAGCTCGACCAGCTCGCGGTGCAAGATCCCGATGAACGCCTGACCGGGGGTGAGGCTGCCGGCGACTTCCTCGCCCAGCGCCCGTGCCTTGACCGCATCGACGAAGCGCTTGACCACCGGGAGCGCAACGTCAGCCTCGAGCAAGGCCACCCGCACCTCGCGCATCGCCTCGGCGACATTCTCTTCCGTGATCCGGCCACGCCCACGCAGGGTGTTGAGCGTTTGGGTGAAGCGCTGCGTCAGGTTGTCGAACATCGAGGCATTATAGAGGCAGGTCCGGTTTTCCTGTGCGGCGCCGCTGGCCCTATGCTACGCAGCGCAGCCCATGCGCAAGCCTTTGCGCTGGCACCACCTGAGGGACGACCGCCTTGAACGAAGCTCCCACGCCGCTTCTTCTTTTGCTCCTCGTGCTGCTGATCCTCGTGATCGCCTTCTCCTCGGGGACCGAGGTCGCGATGCTCTCGGTGAACCGCTACCGGGTGCGCCATCGCGCCGAGCTCGGTCAAGGCGTCGCGAAGATCCTCGAGCGGCTGCTGCAGCGTCCGGATGATTGGCTCGGCGTGAACCTCGTGATCCTCGCAGCCGCAAGCGTGTTCGCCTCCCAGGCCGCGACGATCATCGCCCAGCGCACCAAGCTTGCGTTCGCGCTCTCGCTCACGGGCGCCGTGCTCACGATCCTCATGATCGTGCTCGGTGAGCTCGTGCCGAAGATCTTCGCCGCGACCCATGCCGAGATGGTTGCGCTGCGCTCGGCCTATATCTATCGGACCCTGGTGCTGCTCGCGCGCCCCGTGCTGTGGCTCACCAGCCATACCGCGTATGGAGTGTTGCGACTGGTCGGCGCAGGCGCCGGCGCCCGCGACAGCACCAAGCTCGGCGCGGAGGAGCTGCGTGCCGTGGTGGCCGAGGCAAGCTCGGTGATCCCGGCGCGCCACCGCGAGATGCTGCTCTCGATCCTCGATCTCGGCCAGGTGACCGTGAACGACATCATGGTGCCCCGCCAGGCCATCGACGGGATCGATGTCGCCGAGAACTGGGACGACATCATGGAGCAGCTACGGCGCACTCCTCACACACGCTTGCCGGTCTTCGAAGGCGAGCTCGACAACCTCGTCGGCATGTTGCACATGAAGCGCGTTGCCCGGGAGCTCGCGCGGGATGCCCTCACGCGCGAGCGCCTGATCGAGCTGGCGCGCACGCGCGAGCCCTACTTCGTCCCGGAGGGCACGACGCTCGCGGTGCAGCTCGCGAATTTTCAGCGCAATCGTCGCCGCCATGCCTTCGTGGTGAACGAGTACGGAGATATCGAGGGGCTCGTGACGCTCGAGGACATCCTGGAGGAGATCGTCGGCGAGTTCACCTCCGACCCGGCGACCGTGCTTCACAAGGACGTGCACGCGGAGAAGCCGGGAGTCTTCATCGTCAACGCGAGCGCAACCATCCGCGCACTCAACCGCGCGCTTCAGTGGCATCTACCGACCGTAGGTCCCAAGACTCTGAATGGCTTGCTGCTCGAGCAGCTCGAGGCGATTCCCGAGCCGGGCACCACCGTGCGCGTCGGGGACTATGTGTTCGAGGTCCTGCAGATTGCCGACAACGCGGTGCGCACCGTTCGCGTCCACACGAATACCGCCACCGCCTGAATTCCGTGCAATCGCTAGCCCACCGCTGCTGCCAGCGCATCGGAGATCCGCGCAACCGGGATGATCTGCAAGCCCTCGGGGGCCTCGCGCGGGAGGTTCTCGCGCGGCACGAGCGCACGCTTGAAACCCTGCTTGTGGGCGCCGCGCAGCCTCTCCTCGCCATAGGCGACGGGGCGGACCTCGCCCGTCAGGCCGAGCTCCCCGAAGGCCACCAGGGATCGATCCAGTGCCCGGTCCCGCAAGCTCGAAACGAGCGCCAGGGCGACCGGTAGATCCCAGGCGGTCTCGCTGATCTCGATTCCCCCGACGACGTTGACGAAGACATCGTGCTCTTGCAGGGACACCCCCGCGTGCCGATGCAGCACGGCAAGGAGCATCGCGATGCGATTTGCATCGAGCCCCTGGGCGATGCGCCGCGGTGCGCCAAACCGCATGGGATCGACGAGCGCCTGCAACTCGATGAGCAGCGCCCGACCGCCCTCGCGAGTGACGGTCACGATGCTTCCCGGGGCGGGCTCTGCCGGGCGCGCCAGAAACAGCGCCGCGGGATTGCGCACCTCCTTGAGTCCCGCCTCGGTCATCGCAAAAAAGCCGAGCTCGCCTGCCGCCCCGAAGCGATTCTTGGTGGCCCTGACGACGCGGTAGCGGCTGCGGAC
The DNA here is from genome assembly GCA_035524075.1 of Steroidobacteraceae bacterium. Taxonomy (GTDB): domain Bacteria; phylum Pseudomonadota; class Gammaproteobacteria; order Steroidobacterales; family Steroidobacteraceae; genus JASHUC01. Next base: position 92,518 of record DATKPP010000075.1, read on the forward strand.
CTCGCTTTCAAAGTACAGCACCGTGTCCACCAGGTGCTCGAGCACCCTGGGACCCGCAAGCGTGCCCTCCTTGGTCACGTGTCCGACGATGACCACCGCGGTACCCGTGGACTTGGCAAAGCGCACCAGCTCTGCGGTGCACTCCCGAAGCTGCGAGACGGCGCCCGCGCTCGCAGGCACATTGGCCCCTTGCAAAGTCTGGATGGAGTCGATGACGAGCAGGGCTGCCTTCTGCTGCGCAGCCAGCGCAATCACCCCGTCAAGATCGGTCTCTGCGACGACGCTCAGCCGCTCGGCGGATAGACCCAACCGTCTGCCCCTCAAGCTCACCTGCGCGATCGATTCCTCGCCGCTCGCATACAGCACGGCGCGTGCGCTCGCGACGTGCGCGGCCACCTGCAGGAGCAGGGTCGATTTGCCGATACCCGGCTCCCCACCGAGCAGGCTCACGGAGCCCTTGACGATGCCGCCGCCGAAGACTCGATCGAGCTCGATCCGGCCCGTTTGCAGCCGCTCGACCGCCTCGTCGGCGCCGAAGCCGAGGGTCCGCGGAGCCGAGGAGTCCCGGGGCGCTGCCGCACGAGTGCGCTTGCCGGGTGTGACCTGCTCGACGAGAGAGTTCCAGGCATCGCACTGCGGACAGCGGCCCTGCCACTTCGGAGACTGGCCACCGCATGCCTCGCAGATGAAGATCGGAACGGCGGAACGGGTTGCCATAGGATCCACTATCGGATGGTGCCTGCTTCGCAAGCTGCCCCAGGCGGGCTATCCTGCCCGCGCTCGCGGTGCTTGCAGCCGAGCAGTTTGTGACCAGACACTCGGACAGGTGCTGCGCGGACAATGCTAGCTTATGCAACGAAAAATGGGGGTCCGCCCTGAGTGCAGGGGCGGAGGGGCCCCCTTTGTTGGAAGGGGAGCGCGCTTTCAGTGAGCATCCGGGTGAGAGGTCCGCGGGCCGATGGCAGCGTTTTATGGGACGGCCATTAGCGTGACCGCCGTCACAGTTTCAACTTCTGGCAGGGCATTCGCGCAGCGCGGGGAGGCCATGAAATGACCCTGCGCGGCAAGGTCCGGCTGGTGGGCGAGACGCATATCGGCAAGGTGCGGGAGCACAACGAGGACACCATCGCCTGGGACCCGGAGATCGGCTTGCTCGTCGTGGCGGATGGCATGGGCGGCTACAACGCCGGCGAGGTCGCAAGCGGTATCGCCGTGAAGACCATCGTCAACCTGGTGCGCGAATCGGTGGAGCGCGAGGACCTGCGCTCCCCGGACCCGGAAACCGGCATGTCCCGCCCCACCATCATTCTGCGCGACGCCATCCATCGGGCCAACAAGATCATCTATCAAACCGCGCGGACGCAGCCCCAGTGCGAGGGGATGGGCACGACCGTGGTGAGCGCCCTGTTCTTCGACAACAAGATGGCGGTCGCCCATGTGGGCGACTCGCGGATGTACCGCCTGCGCGAGGACAAATTCGAGCAGGTCACGATGGACCACTCATTGCTGCAGGAGCTCGTGGACCGCGGGTTCTATTCAGCGGAGGAGGCTCAGCGGGCCGCAAACAAGAACTACGTCACACGAGCGCTGGGAGTGGAGCCCAACGTGGAAGTCGAGGTGCAGGAGGTCCCAGTTCACAAGGGCGACTACTATATCTTGTGCTCCGACGGGCTATCGGACATGGTAGAAGATGACGACATTCACTTAACGATCAGTACCTTTGGTGATAACCTGGATACGGTCGCTAAGCAATTGATTCAGCTGTCGAATGACAATGGGGGGCGTGACAACATCTCCGTTGTCATGGCTCACGTGTTGGAGGCGTTCCCCGCCAACAAAGGCATTCTGGACAAGATCCTGGGCTGGCTGGGTTAGAGATAGAGGCGCGCATGGCAAGGTTGATACTGAGCCTAGATGGCCAAGTAATGGCCGAATACAACATGAACAAGGAGCGCTATACGGTCGGGCGGCTGCCGGACAACGACATCCGCATCGACAACAACGCCGTGAGCGGCCATCACTCCCTCATCATCAACATCCTGAACGATTCGTTCCTCGAGGATCTGAACAGCACGAACGGCACCTACGTCAACGGCAAGCTGATCAAGAAGCACGCCCTGCAGCACGGGGATCTCATCACGGTCGGTCATCATCAGCTGCGTTTCGTCGAGGATGACGAGGCACAGGACGAGTTCGAGAAGACCATGGTGATCCAGCCCTCGGCGCGCCCGGTCGAGAAGGTGCGGCACGCTCGCGAGACGGTGGACAGGGCTGCCTCGACGGGGACGCATGCCAGCGGCAACGGCCGGCCCGCAGTGGACGGACATGCGGCGCTGAAGAAGGCGAAGCTGCAGGTGCTATCCGGTGCCTTTGCCGGTCGCGAGCTCGAGCTCAGTAAAGCGCTCACGACGCTCGGGCGTCCCGGCGTGCAGGTGGCCGCCATCACTCGGCGCGCGGACGGCTATTTCATCGTCCACGTCGACAGTGAGAAGGACAACGACTTCCCGCTCGTGAACGGCTCGCCGATCGGCGCGGCCGCCAAGCGCCTGGCCGACAACGACGTGATCCAGCTCGCCGGCGTGAAGATGGGGTTCTTCGAGAGCTGATTCCCTAAGGAGGGCTCAGATCGTCTCGCGCGCAACGCGCGCGCGCACTCCGCAGATCAGCTCGTACGGGACCGTGCCGGCGTGCTGCGCGACCTCACTCACCTCGAGTCCTCGGCCCCACAGCACGCATCGCGTACCCACTTCCACCTCGGGCAGCGTCGTGACATCCACTGCGATCATATCCATCGCCACCCGTCCGACGAGCGGGGCCCGCCTGCCATTCACGAGCACCGGAGTCCCGGTCGCAAGGCTGCGGAGCAGCCCATCGCCGTAGCCTCCGGCCACGATCGCAATGCGGGAGTCCCGGGGGGCGGTCCAGGCACCTCCGTAGCCCACCGTCTCGCCCCGGGGTACCCGGCGCACGGTGATGACCGTGGAGGCCAGGGTCATGACGGGAACCAGACCGAACGCGGCACTCGGCTCCCCGGCAAACGGTGAGATCCCGTAGAGCGCCAGACCGGGACGCACCCAGTCCCCGCAGGCACCCTGCCACCCCAGAATGCCGGCGGAGCTGCCGATGCTGCGCTGGCAGCCCAGGCCGTGCGTCAAGGATTCGAACCTCTCGAGCTGCACGCGCGTCATCGGACAGTCGCGCTCGTCGGCGCGCGCCAGATGCGTCATCACGCGCACCTCCAGCCGGGCAGAGCGCAGCGCCTGCACCCGCTCGAGCATGGGGCCGAACTCCTCGGGCCGAAAGCCAAGGCGATTCATGCCGGTGTCGATCTTGAGCCACACGACCGGCGGATGCGCGCCGGTGAATTGCTCGAGGAGTGCGATCTGCAAGGGATCGTGAACCACGAGCTGGAAGCCCTGCTCGGCCGCTTCGGCGAGCTGCTCCCGGTCGAAGACGCCCTCGAGCAGCACGATGCTCTGGCGCACGCCCGCCTGGCGCAGTGCCAGACCCTCATCGAGGCGCGCGACCGCAAAGGCATCCGCATCGGCAAGTGCGAGCGCCGTGGGCACCAGTCCATGGCCGTAGGCATTCGCCTTCACCACGGCCATCACGCGCGAGCCGGGTGCTCTGCGTCGGATCTGCTCGAGATTGTTTCGGAGCGCGCTGGTGTCGACGATCGCGCGAATCAGCTGCGTCACCGCAGGATGCCTTCCGCGTACGATTCGGGCGCGTAGTTCACGAAGCGCGTGTACTGTCCCTGGAAGGTCAGAAGGAAGGTGCCGATCTCCCCGTTGCGATGCTTGGCGAGGTCGACCTCCGCGATTCCCTTCTTGGTGGTCTCCTTGTTGTAGACCTCGTCGCGATAGATCAGCAGGATCATGTCTGCATCCTGCTCGATCGCTCCGCTCTCGCGCAGGTCCGACATCACCGGCTTCTTGTGCTCTCGCTGCTCCACGCTGCGATTGAGCTGCGAGAGCGCAATGACCGGACAGGCAAGCTCCTTGGCGAGCACCTTCAGTCCGCGTGAGATCTCTGCGATCTCCGTCGCCCGGTTCTCCTTCGTGCCGGGCACCTGCATGAGCTGCAGGTAATCCACCACGATCAGATTGAGCCCGTGCTCGCGCTTGATGCGCCGGGCGCGCGCGCGCAACTCGGTCGGTGTCAGTGCGGGGGTCTCATCGACGAAGATCTTCGCATCCGAGAGCTGGCTCGTCGCGCCCGTGATCCTCACCCAGTCCTCATCCGAGATGCGCCCGCTACGCAGGCTGCCGAGCGGCACGCTGCCAACGGAGGACAGCATGCGCGTCAGCACCTGCTCGGAGGGCATCTCCATGCTGAAGATCGCAACCGATGCGCGAATGCTGGGGTTGATGGCAGCGTACTCGGCCATGTTGACGGCCAAGGACGTCTTCCCCATGGAAGGACGTCCCGCGACGATGACCAGGTCGCCGGGCCGCAATCCGCCCGTGAGCTTGTCGAAATCGGCGAAGCCCGTCGCAAGGCCGCGCAGCTTGTCCGGATTCGTATGCCACTCGTCGATCTGATCGATGACGGCCGGCAGCAACGTGCGTACGGCAACCGCACCCTCGCGGCCGCGGGTGCCCGACTCGGCGATCTCGAAGACACCCTGCTCGGCTCGGTCTACCAGATCGCGGGCCGTCGCGCCCTCGCTGTTGAACACCGAAGCGGTGATCTCCGCGCCCACCTGGATCAGCCGGCGCAGGAGCGAGCGCTCGCGCACGATCTCCGCATACGCCTTGACGTTCGCGGCCGTGGGTGTGTCGCGCGCGAGGGTGCCGAGGTAGGCAATGCCGCCGGCCTCCTGCAGCTGGTTGTTGCGCTCGAGCTGCTCGGAGACAGTCACCACGTCGCAGGGCTTGCCGCTTCCGGCAAGGGTCCCGATGCTCTCGAAGATCAGCCGGTGATCCGGGCGATAGAAGTCATCGCCGCGCACCACGTCGGCCACGTGATCCCACGCAGTGGCATCGATCAGCAGGCTGCCGAGGACCGCTTGCTCCGCCTCGATGGAGTGCGGCGGGGTACGAACGTCGACTACGGCGTCATCGGGGTTGCGGCGCGCTTTGGCGGAACCGGCCACCGCAGGCCTATTCCTCGGCGACGATGGTGACCGTCAGTTGCACGTTCACGTCTGCATGCAGATGCAGGTCGATCGTATGCTCACCCACCGTGCGCAGCGGCCCGTTCGGCAGGCGCACTTCGCTACGCTCGATCGGATGGCCCGCGCGCGTGCATGCCTCGGCGATGTCGCTCGTGCCGATCGAGCCGAAGAGCTTGCCCTCGGTACCCGCCTTGGCGGTGATGGTGAGGCGAAATCCTTCGAGCCCCGCGGCGCGATCGTGCGCGGAGGTCGCCTGCTCGCGCGCGATGCGCTCGAGCTCGGCGCGGCGCGCCTCAAATTTCGCAACGTTGGTGGCCGTTGCGAGCGTTGCCTTGCCCTGCGGCAGGAGATAGTTGCGGCCAAAGCCCGAGCGCACCGTCACCCGGTCGCCGATGTTGCCGAGATTGGCGATTTTCTGAAGAAGAATGACGTCCACGGCGTGAGCCTCAGTGCTGGTCGGTATAGGGCAGCAAAGCGAGGAACCGCGCGCGCTTGATCGCGGTTGCGAGCTGGCGCTGATAGAAGGACTTGGTCCCCGTGATGCGGCTCGGAACGATCTTGCCCGTCTCGGTGACATAGCTCTTGAGCGTGGCGAGATCCTTGTAGTCGATGTACTTCACGCCCTCGGCGGTGAAGCGGCAGAACTTCTTGCGGCGTGAAAAGCGGCTCATGTTGCACTCTCCGATGTGGCGCTGTCGTCCTCGTCGGGGGATGGAATCTCCTCGCGCACCCGCTCGCGGCGCCCGCTGCCCTCGTCTTCCTCGGCGCGTGCCATCGGGGAGGCCTCGGTGACGGCTGCGTCCATCTTCACGACCAGGTGCCGCAGCACGGCGTCGCTGAAGCGGAACGCTCCGGTGAGCTCGTTCACGGTCTTCTGGTCGCACTCGATGTTCATGAGCACGTAGTGCGCCTTGTGCACCTTGGTGATCGGATAGGCGAGCTGACGGCGCCCCCAGTCCTCCACGCGATGCACTCGCCCGCTGCCCGTGGCGATCATCGACTTGTAGCGGTCGATCATCGCAGGAACCTGCTCGCTCTGGTCCGGATGGACCAGGAAAACGATCTCGTAATGCCTCATGTCGTGATCCTCCTCATGGGTAGAGCCACCCGGTGCGAGGCACGCGCTGGTGTGGCAAGGAGCGTGAAATCCAGACGCCCGGGACGGAGTGACCGTACCAAGCGACGGGGGCGCGAAGAATACTCAACCCGCGGCGGGACCGCAATGCTGAAAAGGCGCGTATCCGTGAAGATTCAGGGGCTTGCGGGCGCGCTGCGGGCCCCGCGCTGGCGCACGGCCTCGTAGAGGAGCATCCCGGCGGCGACCGAGACGTTCAGGCTCTCGACCGCACCCAGCTGGGGCAGGCGGACGAGGAAATCGCATCGCTGCCGGGTGGACTGCCGCAGGCCTGCCCCCTCGCCCCCCAGGACGAGCACGCCACCACTGGATAGATCCACCTCGAAGGCCTGCTGTGGGGCCTGTGCTTCCGCGCCAAAAACCCAGAGCCCGCCCTCCTTGAGCAAATCCAGCATACGGCCGAGATTCGTGCAGCTCACGAACGGGGTGGATTCGGCCGCGCCCGCGGCGACCTTGCGGGCGGCCGGGGTCAACTGGGCGGCGCGGTCGCGTGGGCCGATCACCGCGAGCGCACCGCAGGCATCGGCCGTGCGCAAGCAGGCACCGAGGTTGTGCGGGTCTTGCACGCCATCCAGAGCGAGAAGCAGCGGATCGCGCTCGTGCGCGAGCGCTTCGATCAGATCGTCCTCGGACCACGGCGCAAGCGGGGTGACCTCGGCAATGACGCCCTGGTGTACCACGTCTCCTGCCCATTGACGCAACGCGTCGGCATCCGCTCGCGCCACGGGCCGCCCCTGCTGCCGCGCAAGCTCCTCGATGCCGCGAGCTCGCGGGTCGTCCCGCCGCTGCGCGATGCGCACCTGGATCACGCGCTCGGGGTGCCTTGCGAGGATTGCCCGCACCGCGTGCAGGCCATAGATGACCTGCGCGGGGCTCATGCATTCGCCTCCGCAAGATCGAGGTCGATGAGTCCTTCGATCGGGTTTGCGGATGTGACCGTGACTCTCACGTGAGCACCGGTGCGCAGACGCCGCCCGTGCCGCCGTCCAACCCACGCATGCCCGCCCTCGTCCATCACGTATTCGTCGTCGCGGAGATTGTCCACGTGCAGCAGACCATCCACGCTGACCTCTAGGATCTGCACGAAGCATCCGAACTCGACCACCGTCGTGATGAGCCCGAGAAAGGTTTGGCCGATGCGCTCGCGCAAGTATGTGCATTTGAGAAACGTCGAGACATAGCGATCCGCCTCGTCTGCGCGCTTCTCCAGTTTCGAGAGGCTCTCGCCCAGGCTCGCAAGCTCCGTCGTCGCGTAGCCCTGTCCCATGGCGTCGCTCGGATCGAGCAGCGCCCTCAAGGTCCGGTGCACGACCAGATCCGGATAGCGGCGAATGGGCGAGGTGAAGTGCGCATAGTGAGTGAGCGCAAGACCGAAGTGGCCGATATTCGTCGGCTGGTAGAGAGCCTGCGGCATCGCACGCACGATGAGAGACTCGACGAACGGACGATCGGGCGATTGGCCGACACGCCGCGTGAGCGCCTGGAAGTCCCGGGGGGTGGGGGTCTCGGGCAGGTGCGCCTCGATATTGAGCGACCGGAGCGTCAAGACGAGCCGGTCGAGCTTCTCGGCCTCGGGCTGTCCATGCACGCGGTAGAGCGTCGGTGTACGCGTGCGACCGAGCTCGCGAGCGACGGCGATGTTCGCGAGGATCATGCACTCCTCGATCAGCCGGTGCGCATCGTTACGCGCCCGCAGCTCGATTGCCCGCACGCGCTCGGCCGAGTCGATCACGAACTCCGCTTCGGCGGCATCGAAGTCGAGCGCCCCGCGGTGGGTGCGCGCGCGATGCAGACTGCGATAGAGATCCACCAGCGGCAGCAGCCGCTCGACCAGATCCGGCCCGAGCTCGCGGCGGGCCTCCGGACGCCCCTCGATCAGCGCGGCCTGCGCGAGCGTATAGGTGAGTCGCGCCGCCGAGCGCATCACTGCGGGGTAGAAGCGTGCGGACTTGAGCACGCCACGGTGGGTCACGATCATGTCGGCGGCGAAGCACAATCGATCGACCTTCGGCGCGAGCGAGCACAGATGATCCGAGAGCGCGGTCGGCAGCATCGGCAGCACGCGGGTGGGGAAGTACACCGACGTGCCCCGCTCCACGGCGGCCGTATCGAGCGCCGAGCCGGGACGCACGTAGTAGCTCACGTCTGCGATCGCAACGATCAGCCGGAAACCCTCGCCGTGAGGCTCGGCATACACGGCGTCGTCGAAGTCGCGGGCGTCCTCGCCGTCGATCGTGACGAGGGGAAGCTCGCGCAGGTCGATCCGGCGCGCGGCCTCGGCAGGATCCACGCGATCGCCGTAGGCCTGCGCTTCGCGCAGCACCGCCGCTGGAAACTCGCAGGGCAGATCGAACCGCGCAATGGCGGACTCGGTGGCAAGCTCGACCGGGCGATCCGGATCCAGGCGCTTTAGGATCCGTGCCTGTGCTGGCGCGGAGGCCCCGGCGTGCCGCGTGATGCGCGCCACGACCCAGTCTCCGGCTCGCGCACCGTCGAGCTCTGCGAGAGGCACTGCGCAGCGCAATTGCAGGCGTCGATCGGCGGCGGTGACCCACGCCTGCCGGCCTTGCACCTCGAGCGTTCCGAGAAATCCGCTGACGCCGCGGCCGAGCACCTCTTCCACGGCACCGAGCCAGCGATCGCTCGCATCCCGCGCGAGGCTCACTCTCACACGATCGCCGTGCATGACACCGCGCATCTCGCGAGGCGGCAGGAAAACGCTATCCTTGAGTCCCTCCACCCGCACGAAGCCGTAGCCTGCGCGATGAGCGCTGACGGTGCCCTCGGCCTTGCTGCCCGCCGCGAAGCCGCTCGCCGCAGCCTTGGTGGAGGCTCGCGCGGAGCCTGCTGCCGCCGCGCCGCGGCCGGGGTGTTCGCCGCCCCGCGTGTCGCGCCGGTCGCGGCGCCCAAATCGATTCCTTCTGGTTTTCAAATTCTTCTTGCCTTCAATGTGTTCTTGCATCTTGTCTCTAGTGTTTCCGGTACTCAATTGACAGCCTCGGAACCCCTGCGTACATTCGCGGCGCCTTGGGCCGTAGTGTCCGCGGCAGATTCGCAAGCCCCTGCCCAGGTGGCGGAATTGGTAGACGCACTAGTTTCAGGTACTAGCGGGTAACTCCGTGGAGGTTCGAGTCCTCTCCTGGGCACCAGTTGATTCTTCTACCCGTGCTCAGCACGCCTCACCGGGTAGCATTTATTCTCTCACAAGTCATTGTTTTTATTGTCCTTTATTAACTTTCGATCCCATCGAATCCAACCCCGCGCCCGCACGGGCAAGCACTCGCGAGCATCCCTACAGGCTCTCCGGCGGTCGCGGATTGCGCCTGCTCGTTCAGCCCGATGGTTTGAAATGACAGTGGTTTAGCTGGGGGTGCGGAGCGCACGCTCTCGCTCGGGACTGATCCGAATACCCTGCTCTTCGAGGCTCGCAGGTTGATTTCGGAGGCTGAGCGCCGGGGCCGGCGCGGGTTCAAGGATAATACATTTCAATCGCCCGCCGAGCATTTTCTTTTGCGGCACCGTGCCCGCGCACCGCAAGCGCACCGCACCAGCCAAAGCGTGATCTGCATCTAGACTTTGCGCGGCTGCGCCCGATCTGCCGCTCAAAACGGATCAACTGCCATTGAACTTTGGCCGGCCGCCCTTACATTGCACGGCGTCGATTAAAGGAGCACTGAACATGACTCTGGATTTCTTGGCTCTGCAGCTCGGATTGAGCGGAGCACTCGTGCTGGGCCACTTCGTGGCCATCCTGCACAGCCGGACCCGTCGCGCGAAGTAGCGAGCGGGCTGCCCACACACCCAGGGGCCGCTTCCTTCAGGGAGCGGCCCCTGTTTTTTTACTGTATTGCGCCGAGGAAATCGCGCTTGCCAAGATCGACTCCGTTCTTGCGCAGCAGCGCGTATGCCATGGTCATGTGAAAGAAGAAATTGGGCAGCGCGAAATTCGTGAGGTAGTTGAGGCCGTTGAATTTCATCGTCGTTTGCGGGAACTGCAGGACGATCTCCCGCGTCTCGGCTCCCTGAAGCTGCCCAGCCTTGATCGTCTTGATGAAATCGAGCGTCTTGAGCACTCGCGACTTCAGATCCGCGAGCGTCGCCTCGGTATCCTCGTGCTTTGGCACGTCCACACCCGCCAGGCGGGCGGCAGCGCCCTTGGCCGTGTCGCAGGCGATCTGGATCTGCGCAGACAGCGGCAACATGTCAGCAATGAGGCGTGCCTGCGGCATCACCTTCGGGTCGATCTTCTTCGTGTCGCCGTGGGTGGCCGCCTTGTCGAGGATGGCCGAAAGATTGGTCAGGCCGAGCGTGAAGATCGGAATGGATACGTCGTACAGGGAAACGGGCATGCAATAACCTCCGGAAGAGCGATTCATCGCCAGGATCGCGCTCACCATAGCAGAGACGTGTGACGCATTGTAGGCTTGTCTGCCAAACCTGAACGGCCGCCGATGACATCGTGCTGCGGGACCGCGCGAGGGCTCACATGAGAAAGATGGAACGACTGTTGATGCTTCTGATGCTCGGCCTGACTGGCCTGTCTCACGCAGAGGAGCAGAAGCCGAACCCTTATCCCTTAATGGCGCCGCTCGCGGAATATCTCATCGCCAACCCTCAGGATGAGATCGCGCTGGCGCGCAGCGCGGCGCCGCCGTCCATCTCGAAGGATGCCGAGGTGCTGGTGCTCGGAAGGCATGGCTACGCCACAGCGGTCACGGGCACAAACGGCTTCGTGTGCTTCGTCGAGCGCTCCTGGACCGCCGGCTTCAACGATCCCGACTTCTGGAATCCGAAGCTCCGAGCACCGAACTGCTTCAATCCGCCGGCCGTGCGCTCCGTGCTGCCGCAGTATTTGAGGCGTACCGAGTGGGTGCTGGCGGGAAACACCACGGCGCAGATGATTGCGAAGGCTCGCGCGGCTGTGGCGGATCACCGTTTCGTCGCGCCGGAGGCTGGCTCCCTGTCCTTCATGCTGTCCAAGCAGGGCTATGTAGACCCCACCGCAGGCGGCCCATGGTTGCCCCACGTGATGTTCTTCGTTCCACCGGGCCAGGCCGTGGCCTGGGGCGCGGGGCTGCCCGCCTCGCCAGTCCGGGGCGCCGAGGGCCTCCCCTTCGAGCCGACCGTGCTGTTGGTTCCGGTACGCCGCTGGTCGGATGGCTCGCCCGGTCCCCAGCCCGAAGGCGAGCACACCCACAACCACTGACGGGCTCTCACCCAGCGTCGGGCGTCGTGTCCTGCCACGCCTCTTCGGGGGCCCTCTCGGGGTGTACCGTCTCGAGCGGCTTGGCCCAGTCCTCCCCGCTCATCGCCGTTTCCGTGTAACCGAGATCGTCGCGCTGCACATCATCCACGGGTCCGGTCCAGTCCTCGGGCGGCTCTGCGATTGCGAGCGGCAATCCGGCCCAGGTCTCGAGGTCGATCTCATCCAGATCACCATCGAATGTTTGAACCTCGATCGAGCGCGAGCGCTCGTCATAGCCGACGACCTGGAAGATCTCGCCCTTGTCCCACCGCGTGTACCACTGTCCGATTCGCGCGCGTCCCACCCCGGTATTCATGACAAGCTCCACTGGTCGGTTGACCTGCACTCGAGCCTGCACGAGATACGTGTGCGACAACATACGAGCAATTGCGGATGGGCGCCGCGCGCTCGTGCAACGCCGAGGCGTAGGTAGATTCGCGGATCGCAGGCGTGTGGGCCCGCTCCTAGTCTGAATGCATGGTCAGGTCCTCACACCGTGAGCCCATCATGCAATTACCCCTGCAAATCACATTTCGGCAGACCGAATCCTCTCCTGCGCTCGAGGCGCGGATCCGCACGCTCGCTGCGCGACTCGAGAAGTTCAGCAGTCAGATCGTGCGGTGCCACGTCGTCGTGGAGCCCGCATCGCACCACCAGCATCAGGGCGGGCTGTACGAGTTCCGCATCGACATCACACTGCCTGATGCGGAGATCGCCATCGGTAAGGCTGGTCCACTCGATCACGCCCACGAGGATCCCTACGTCGCACTGCGCGACGCATTTCGAGCGGCCCGGCGCAAGCTCGAGGACTACGAGCGCAAGCGACGGCTGGACGTGAAGTCGCATGCCGGCGTCTCATGAGCGCCGGGGCGTGTAAGAACTGCCCAGACCCTGCGGAAACTACCTAGCGATTCACATCACGCGGCGTATCGATGCGACTGGTGCGCTCCTGGGAAGCTGCCACAATCAATATGGCATGGTTGCCAAACGCGGAGACTGCAACATGTCCAGCATTCACCGGCCACCGACGCCCGAGCCAGAACGGCAAGCAGCGTCGGAAGACGCGCTGACCGACCCGCTGAGTGGGGCCGCCTCGCAGGCTTACCTCGCCCGGGAACTGCCGCGCGAGTACGCCCGCTCACGTCGCTACGGACATCCGCTGGCCGTGCTGGTGTGCGATATCGATCGGCTGCGGCTGATCAACAGCGGCTTCGGGCGCGCGGCGGGAGATGAGGTTCTGCGCACGTTCAGGAGACGCGCCAACCGGCGGCTGCGCAGCGCCGACTGGATCGCCCGTACGATGGACGACGACTTCGTGATCGTCCTGCCCGAGACCGATCTTGCGGGCGCGGCCATCGTTGCCGAGCGAATCCGCAAGATCTTCGGCGACCGCCCGATCAACTCGGGCACCGATTCCTTCCCTGCAACGGTGAGCATCGGCTACTCCGCCATCGATTCGACCACCGAGCTCGCCCGCGTGGACGTCGAGGATCTGGTGGGCACCGCCGAGGATCAGCTCGCGGCGGCGGTTCGCGGTGGTCGCAATCGCATCTGCGGTGCCAGCGCCCGGCGAGCGCCGGGCGCGGAATCCCCGCAAGAGCCGACCGACGGCAAGCTCACGAAAGTCGCTGCTCCGCCTCGATTGAGCATCGTCGACTAGTGCTTGTCAGGGGCGCCTCCGGCGGCCGCCAATGCTTCGTGGCGGCTGACGAAGACCCGGTCCGCACCGAGAGCTGCGGTAACACCATGCCGATCCATGTCGGCGCGCAATGATGGGCTCACCCGCGCGAAGGCGATATGGACGCCTTCCCGTGCGAGCTCGCCGATCAGCGTCAGGACGACACGAGCGGCGGTGTAGTCGAGGTTGGTGATCGCGTCGGCCTCGATGACGAGCCAGCGAACCGGCCTCGAAGCGCCCTGGACGAGAGCGCGCGCCTCCTCGGCGAAGCGCGTCGCGTTTGCATAGAAGAGATCGGCGCCAAATCGATACAGGATGAGACCGGGTCCGGTCTCGTGACCAGGCGTTGCCGGCACGGTGATCCAGCCTTGCGCCGGATCGAACTGCAGCACCGCGGTGTGGGGGCGGTAGCTTTGGCGCACGTGCCTCAGCAGCGAAAGGATGATCGCGAGCAGGACGCCCTGTTCGACGCCGATGATCGCGACGGCCGCCGCCGTGACCACGGCAAGGTTGAACTCGCCAGGGCTCTCGTGCCGCATGCCGCGCAATGTGGAGACGTCGACCATGCCGATCGCAATGGTGAACACGACCGCCGCCAGCACGCAGCGCGGCAGGTACTGCAACGGACTGGTGAGCGCCGCCAGGACGACGAACACGCAAGCTGCGAACACCACCTGAGCGATCTGACTGCGCGCGCCGGCGCGATCTGCCATCGCGGTCTGAGTCGGGCTTCCATTGACCACGAACGCACCTGTGATGGCTGCCGCACCATTCGCGACGGCGAGCCCAAGGATGTCGGCGTCCTCGTCGATGCGCTCCTCGTAGCGCGTTGCCAGCGCACGGGCAGTGGCTGCGCTTTGCGCCAGGATCACGACGAAGCAGGAGGCCGCCACCGGCAACAGCTGCAATGTCTCGCTCCAGGTTGCAAGCTGCAGACCCAGCGAGGGCAATCCACCCGGGACGGGGCCCATGGTCGCCACTCCGAGCCCCTCGAGGTGCAAGACGCGGCTGACCCAGATCGCAGCCACGACGAGCACCAAAGCCACGGGAATCCTCGGCGCAAGGTTGCGCCCCACCAGGATCGCGGCCACGGCAACCGCGGAAAGCACGAGGGTGGGCACGCTCGAATGACCCAGGCCAGCCGCGGTCTGCCACACCTGGAAGACCGTGCTATGCGCGTCCACCGCGATGCCCAGCATGTCCGCGAGCATGGCGACAGCGACCTGAACGCCAACCCCCGCCAGGAATCCGACCAGCACGGTGCGCGAGAGAAAGTCGGCAAGAAATCCGAGCCGGAAAGCTCTCGCGAGCAGCAGCATCCCCGCCGTCAGAAGAGCCGTGGTGGCTGCAAGCGCCACATAGTGTGTACTGCCCGGTCCGGCCATGTGAGTGAGTGCAGCGGCCAGGATCGCCGCAGTGCCGGAATCCGCGGCAACCACGAGGTGGCGCGAAGAGCCCAATGCGGCGAAGGCGAGCGGCGCGAGAAGCGCGGTGTAGAGCCCCGTGATGAGCGGCATTCCCGCGATGCGCGCGTAGCCCAGCAGCTGGGGAACATTCATGGAGGCGAGCGTGACGCCCGCGAGGGCATCGCGAGCCGCTCCCCGCCGCCCTCCGACGGGCCGGGCTCCCTCAAACAGCTTCACGATGGGCGCCTGGCGGCATGACTGACGGGAAATGATAAGGCAAAACCACTACGCACATCTTCGTATGCCCCGTCGCCATCACGGCTGACAACATGCCTGGATGCGGCCACGGTCGGTCCGCAAGCGATGCAAGAGTGATGCCCTGGATATGACGCTGGGACTGCAAGGCGGAATTCTCCGGATCGCCTACAAGCTGCTGGTCAACGATCGTGCGAAGTTCGCCGCGCTGCTCGTCGGTATCACTTTTGCGGTGTTCCTGATGATCGAGATGACATCGCTCTTCGCCGGGATCCTGCTGCGCTCCTCCGCCACCGTCATCAACATCGGCGCTTCCATCTGGGTGATGGATCCGGCCGTTCAAACCGTGGCCAACACGATCCCATTGCCGAATTACGTCCTGGACGAGGTGCGCAGCATCCCGGGCGTCAAGTATGCCGTACCGCTGTACTCCGGGAGCGCGCTCCTGAAGCTCCGGGACGGCACCTATCAGGCGGCCAATATCGTCGGGCTCGATGACACGAGCCTCGTGGGCAGCCCGCAGATGCTCTCGGGGAACATCCAGGACATCTTTGCGGAGAACGCCTTCATCGCAATCGAGGACTCGGAGTTCTACAAGCTCGAGAATCCGCGCATCGGCACCGAATTCGAGCTGAACGACCATCGAGGCAAGATCGTCGGCCTGGCACGGGTCGCCTCGAGCGCGCTCTTCGGCGTCCCGACGCTCTACACGACCTACTACCGCGCGCTGCAGTACATCCCCAACACGCGCTTCACGATCTCCTACGTGCTGGTCGAGCCAAAAACTCCGGCAGACATCAAGACCATCAAGGACCGTGTGACGGCCGACGGCTACCTCGCCCTGACCAAGGACGAGTTCATGAGCAAGATCTCGAGGTTCTACATGTACCAGACCGGGATCGGGACGAACATGCTGCTGATGACGCTCATCAGCTTCATCGTGGGACTGTCGATCTCCGGCCAGACGTTCTATACGTTCATTCTCGAGAACATCGATCGCTTCGGGGCGCTGAAGGCGATCGGAGCCAAGTCCCGCGAGCTGGTCTCGATGATCCTGTTCCAGGCGACCTTCGTCGCCCTGACCGGCTACGGCTTCGGCGTGGGACTTTGTGCGCTCGTCATCTGGCTCGCCCGGGCGCATCTGCCCGACTACGCGGCCATCGTCACCTTTGCGAATCTCGGGATTGCGTTCGTGATGGTCGTGATCATCGCCGCCTCCTCCAGCTACTTCGGCGTGCGCAGGGTGCTGCTCATCGAGCCGTTCGACATCTTCCGGGGATGAACATGGCGATGGCCATCCAGGCGAGCGGTATCAACAAATGGTTCGGCGAGGGCGAGGCCCGCACGCATGCCGTGAAGGACGTGACCTTCGAGGCGAGCTTCGGGGAGATGGTCTATGTCGTGGGCCCGTCCGGAAGCGGCAAGACGACCATGCTCAGCATGATCTCCGGAATCCTCAAGCCCAATTCGGGCACGGTGAGGATCGAGGACACGGACATCTGGGGCCTCTCCACGGACGCGCTCGCCGACTTCCGCCTGCACAAGATCGGGTTCGTCTTCCAGGACTACCACCTCTTCCCGCGTCTCACGACGGTCGAGAACGTCGCGATCCCGCTCATCCTTCAAAACAGGGATTGGGACGAGTCCCTGGTCGAGGCCCAGCGCGACCTCGAAGTCGTCGGGCTCGCAAACCGGGCGCAGCTGCCACCGGTCAAGCTCAGCGGCGGAGAGCAGCAGCGGGTTGCGATTGCCCGCGCAATCATCAGCCGTCCCGAGATCATGATCTTCGACGAGCCGACCGCATCCCTCGACGGGGACACCGGCCGCACGATCGTGCAGTTCGTGCGCGAGCACTTGCTCTCGGACCAGCGCTGCATCGTGATCGTCACCCACGACAGCCGCATATACGAGTTCGCCGACCGCATCCTCAGGATGGAGGACGGCAGGATGACGGGTGTCGAGCGGAGCGACCTCGATGCGCAATAGGGTCATTTTCATCGCCTCGGGCATCGGGCTCGCGCTTGCGATCGTCAGCGCCTTCATCTTCAGCCGGCAGCCGAACGCGCAGCCCCCCGTATTCAACCCGACAGCCAATCCCTACCCCCGTGGCATCTACTCCGAGGGGATGATCGAGAGCGACCAGGCACAGGGGGAGAACATCAACATCTATCCCGAGGTGCCGGGGCCGATCACGCAGGTGCTCGTCGCGGAGGGACAGAAGGTTCACAAGGGTCAGCCGCTGCTGGCGATCGACGACTCGGTGCAACGCGCCACGACCGAGCAGTTGAAGGCCCAGGCCGATGCCGCCCTCACGATGTTGCACGAGCTCAAAGCCGAACCGCGCCCCGAGACCCTCGCGGTCTCCGTCGCCGAGGTCGATAACGCGCGCGCAACGCTCAAGAATGCTCGCGACCAGCTCGAGAAGGAGCAGCGCTCGTTCGAAATGGACGCCAAGTCCGTGAGCAAGAACGACCTCGACAACGCGCTCAACGCCGAGCGCATCGCGGCAACCAACCTCGAGGTGGTCGAGAAGCAGTACCAGCTCACCAAGGCGGGCGCGTGGATCTACGACATCCAGAACCAGGAGAGGACCGCCACGGCGCTCGAGAAGTCGTACCTCTCGGCGGCCGCGCTGCTGGCGAAATACACGATCCGCGCCCCATCCGACGGCGTGGTGCTCACCGTACAGGCCACGACGGGCAGCTACGTGTCGACACAAGGCGCCTACAACTCCTACACCCAGGGCTTCGATCCGCTGGTGGTCATGGGCAACCCGCAGAGCCACCTCGAGGTGCGCGCGTACATCGATGAGATCCTCATTCACGAGCTGCCCGACGGCTCGAAGATGCAGGCGGAGATGTTCATTCGCGGGACGCAGGAGCATCTGCCGCTGAGCTTCGTGCGTGTTCAGCCCTATGTCACCCCGAAGATCGAGCTCTCGGACCAGCGCCAGGAGCTGGTGGACGTGCGGGTGCTGCCGGTCATCTTCCGCTTCGAGAACCCCGCGGCGCTGCATCTCTTTCCGGGGCAGCTGGTCGATGTGTATGTCAAGTCGCAGTGACCCATGGCAGCGGCATATCGCGACGCGCCTGCTCGTCGCGGCGGTGTTGGCCTGTGCTCTTGGGAGCTGTGCGGTCGGTCCGAACTTCCATCGACCCGCTCCACCCGCCGGGACGCATTACACGTCCGCACGCGATCCCTCCACAACCGTCTCAGCACAGGGCGTCGCGCAGCATTTCACCCCCGGCGCCCAGGTGGCCAACGACTGGTGGCGACTCTTCAATTCCAAGGCGCTGCAGGCCATCGTCAGCGAGGCGCTCGCGAGCAATCCAGGTCTGCAGGCTGCGCAGGCGAGTCTGCGCGGGAGCGAGTACAACCTGCGCGCCGGATACGGAATCTTCTATCCGCAGATCCGCGCGGATGCGCAGGGGGCACGCGAACGGTTTGCTCCCGTAGAGTTCGGCGAGAGCGCCCGTGCACAAGTCTTCAACCTGTTCACGCTCTCGGCCTCCGCGAGCTACGCGCTCGATCTCTTCGGCGGTGAGCGGCGCCAGCTCGAGGCACTCGCGGCCCAGGTGGATGTACAGCGGGCGACGGAGCACGCAACCTACATCACCCTCCTCGCCAACATCGTCAACACCGTCGTTGCGAAGGCCGCGTACCGGGCGGAGATCGATGCAACCCAGCAGCTGATCGACTTGCAACGCGAGCAGGTGAAGCTCGCCCAGGTGCAATACCGGGCGGGCACACAGCCGTATTCCAACGTGCTGAGCCTCGAGAGTCAGCTGGCCTCCTACGAGGCGACCATCCCGCAGCTCCAGCAGAAGCTGGCCCAGAGCGCCGACCTCCTCGCAACGCTCGTCGGTCACGTGCCCGCTGACTGGACCCCGCCACAGATCGAACTCGAGGATCTGCACCTCCCTCGAGAGCTGCCGGTCAGTGTGCCCTCGGACCTCGTTCGCCAGCGTCCCGACGTGCTCATCGCCGAGGCCACCGCTCACACGGCAAGCGCGGATGTGGGGGTCGCGACGGCCGCGATGCTGCCCAGCATCACGCTCAACGGCAGCTACGCGGCCTACGGCACGACAACCAGCCGACTGTTCGCAGCGGGCGGCCGCGCCTGGAGCATCGGGGGGGAGGCGGCGGAGCCCCTCTTTCAGGGCGGAACCCTGTGGTTCAACCGCAAAGCCGCCGTCGAGAATTACCACGCGGCGATGGGGCTTTATCGTCAGACCGTGCTGGGTGCATTCCAGCAGGTCGCCGACGTGCTCGGGGCGCTCGATCATGACGCCTCGGCCCTCGCCGCCGAGGACCATGCGCTGCGCACCGCCCGCGAGGCGCTGCATCTGGTGGAGACCCAGTACGAGGCGGGACTCGACACCTACCTCGACGTGTTGAACGCCGATGCTCAGTACCACCAAGCCGTGATCAACGATCTGCAAGCCGTCGCGATGCGCTACCAGGACACGGTCGCGCTCTACGTGGCGCTCGGCGGAGGCTGGTGGAGCGAACGGACTCAAGCTGGAGAATCCCGATGAAAGCACTCGTCTATCTGGGCCCGGGCAAGCGCGTTCTCGCGGACCGCCCCAAGCCCGTCCTGGAGCTGCCGACCGACGCGGTGGTCAAAGTAACCAAGACGACCATCTGCGGGACGGATCTGCACATCCTCAAGGGCGAGGTTCCCTCGGTCGCCACGGGGCGGGTGCTCGGACACGAGGGTGTCGGCACGATCGAGGAGGTTGGAGCGGCAGTCTCTCAGTTCAAGCGGGGAGATCGCGTGCTCATCTCCTGCATCACCTCCTGCGGTCGGTGCGAGAACTGCCGCCGGGGGCTGTACTCGCACTGCGCACAGGGCGGCTGGATGCTCGGTAACAGGATCGACGGCACGCAGGCCGAATTCGTGCGGATCCCCTGGGCCGATACCAGCCTTTACCGGCTGCCGGAAGCCGTCGACGACGAGCAGTACGTCATGCTGAGCGACATCCTTCCGACCGGCTACGAATGCGGCGTGCTGAGCGGCAAGGTCTCCCCGGGCAGCACCATCGCGATCGTCGGTGCCGGCCCCATCGGTCTTGCGACCTTGCTCACCGCGCAGTTCTACGCTCCCGCCGAGATCATCGTGGTCGATGTCGATGACAACCGGCTGGACACTGCAAAGCGTCTGGGTGCCACGCAGATCCTGAACAGCACGGACGGGCGGGCGACCGAGGCCATCTTGGAGCTCTCCGGTGGTCGAGGCGTCGATGCCGCGATCGAGGCAGCCGGCACCCCGGACACCTTCGATCTGTGCCAGTCGATCGTGGCGCCGGGCGGCGTGATCGCCAACATCGGCCGCCATGGCAAAAGTGTCCAGCTTCACCTGGAGAAGCTGTCCTCGCAGAACATGACGCTTACGACCCGCCTCGTGGATACCGTCACGACGCCCATGCTGCTCAGGACCGTCCTCTCCGGGCGTCTACAGCCCCTGTGGCTCGTGACGCATCACTTCAAGCTGGCCGACATCGCAAGCGCCTATGACACCTTCGCCAATGCGGCCGACAGCCGGGCCTTGAAGGTGATGATTGCGAACGGCCGCAGCTAGCAGCACACCACAGCAGCCCCGCGAGACATCCCATGTCCTCCAAGCTACGCTTTATCCGAACCTTCGCGCAGATCGGCATCGGCGATGTCCCTTCCGTGGGTGGCAAGAACGCCTCTCTCGGGGAGATGTACCGCCGGCTCACCCCGCAAGGTATCCGCATTCCAAACGGCTTTGCGATCACGGCGGAGGCCTACCGGTACGTGCTCGCCAGTGCCGGGGGATGGGAGAGGTTACGGACCGCGCTCGAGGGGCTCAAGGTCGATGACATGGAGGACCTCGCGCGCCGCGGTCAGCGTGCCCGCGAGATCGTCTACGGAGCCGGTTTGCCGCAGGACCTCCAGCGCGAGATTCTCGAGGCGTATCGAGCCCTGCGCGAGGAGTATGGACCCGACCTGTCTCTCGCCGTGCGCAGCTCCGCAACCGCCGAGGATCTGCCTACGGCGAGCTTCGCTGGTCAGCAGGAGACCTTTCTCAATGTCTCGGGTGAGGAGGCGCTGCTCGATGCGTGCCAGCGCTGCTTCGCGAGCCTGTTCACCGACCGCTCGATTCACTACCGCGTCGATCAGGGCTTCGATCACTTCAAGGTCGCGCTGTCCATCGGAGTCATGAAGATGGTGCGTGCCGACCTCGCCTCGAGCGGCGTGATGTTCACGCTCGACACCGAGACTGGATTCCGCGACGTGGTGCTCATCAGTGCCGCGTACGGGCTGGGGGAGAACGTCGTCCAGGGCGCCGTGGATCCAGATGAGTTCCTGGTCCACAAGCCGACGTTCGCTCAGGGACACCGGGCGGTGCTGCGCAGAACCCTGGGCAGCAAGAAGCTGCAGATGGTCTATGCACAGGGAGGACCTGCAAAGGAGACCACGCACAACGTGCCGACCACGCAGGCGCAGCAGGAGCGCTTTTGCTTGAGCGATCCAGAGGTGCTCGAGCTTGCGGACTATGCGATGAAGATCGAGCGGCACTATAGCGAGCAGGCCGGTCACGCCGTGCCGATGGATATCGAGTGGGCGAAGGACGGTGTCGATCAGCAGCTGTACGTCGTGCAAGCACGGCCCGAGACGGTCGCATCACAGAAGCGCGGCGCGATCCTCGAGGAGTTCATCCTCAAGGGGTCCGGAAAGACTCTCACCACGGGACGCGCCGTCGGAGTGCGGGTCGGAAGCGGCGTGGTGCATGTCATCGCCAACGCCGCTCATCTGGCTGACTTCAAGCCGGGCGAGGTTCTCGTGACCGACATCACGACCCCCGACTGGGAGCCGATCATGAAACGCGCCGCCGCGATCGTGACCAATCGTGGCGGCCGCACCTGCCACGCGGCGATCGTCGCGCGTGAGTTCGGCATTCCGGCGGTGGTTGGGACCGAGAACGCGACCGAAGTGCTCAAGACGGCCACGACCGTGACGGTCTCCTGTGTGGAAGGTGACGTAGGCAAGGTCTACGAGGGCTCCATTCCGTTCGAGATCCGCCGCACCGACATGGGGGGACTGTCGCGGCCCCGCACGAAGATCATGGTGATCCTCGGCAATCCCGAGCTCGCCTTCCAGACGAGCTTTCTGCCGAACGACGGCGTGGGCCTGGCGCGCATCGAGTTCATCATCGCCGAGTACATCAAGGCGCATCCGATGGCGCTGCTGCATCCCGAGCGCGTCGCGGATGAAGCCGAGCGCCGTGCGCTGCTCGAGCTTGCGCGGGAGTACGCCAAGCCCACGGATTTCTTCATCCACCGCCTGGCCGAGGGCGTGGGGACCATCGCCGCAGCCTTCCATCCCAAGCCCGTCATCGTGCGCATGTCGGATTTCAAGACGAACGAGTACGCGGGGCTCATCGGCGGTCGCTGGTTCGAGGCGCACGAGGAGAATCCCATGCTCGGGTTCCGGGGCGCTTCGCGCTACACTCACCCGGCGTATGCGGAGGGCTTTGCGCTCGAGTGCGCAGCCATGAAGTATGCGCGCGAGACGATGGGGCTCACGAATATCAAGCTCATGATCCCCTTCTGCCGGCGCGTGGAGGAAGGCCAGCGCGTGGTGGCCCGCATGGCCGAGCTCGGGCTCGAGCGGGGAAAGAATGGCCTCGAGATCTACGTGATGTGCGAAATCCCAAACAACGTGCTGCTGATCGATGAGTTCAGCCAGATCTTCGACGGATTCTCCATCGGGTCCAACGATCTGACTCAGCTGACTCTGGGCGTGGATCGAGACTCGGCGATCGTCGCCTTCGACTTCGACGAACGCGACCCAGGAGTCAAGCAGATGCTGCGGCTCGCCGTGGAGGGCTGCCAGCGCAATCATCGTCATTCGGGCATCTGCGGGCAGGCACCATCGGACTATCCGGAGCTTGCAGAGTACCTGGTGCGGCTCGGAATCGATTCCATCAGCTTGAACCCCGATGCGCTCTTCAAGACACATCTGCACGTGCTGGAGATCGAGCACCAACTCGCCGAAGCCCCGCGGCGAGAGGTGGCCTAGAGGTCATCGCGCACGGCAGGCCTCGCAGATTCGACCATGAGCACAGGGATGCCTGCCGAGCCGGCGCCGTCGGGGCGCGTCGTGGCAGTACACGGTTCTGTCCTCGACATAGCCTTTCCGATCGGCGCGCTACCGGCGATCAATGAGGCTGTCTCGATCGAGTGGGATCTGGGGCCTGCGGTTGTCGCCGAGGTTCAGCAGCATCTCGATGGCGAACGCGTGCGCGTCGTTGCACTCAAGGGCACGAGTGGGCTCAAGCGGGGTACGCCAGCGCGCGCCCTTGGAATGCCCATACGCGCGCCCGTGGGCGAGAACGTCCTCGGCCGCCTGCTCGATGCCATCGGCGAACCGGCCGATCGCGGTGGAACCCTGCCCGCGCAGATCGAGCGTTGCCCCATTCATGCTCCGGCACCCACCCTCGCGCGCCAGGACGCGACGCGCGACATTTTCCACACCGGAATCAAGGTGATCGATCTGCTCGCGCCGCTCGTCAAGGGCGGCAAGGCCGCCATGTTCGGCGGGGCCGGGGTGGGCAAGACGGTTCTCATCATGGAGCTGATCCGCACCACGGTAGAGCGGCATTCGGGGATCTCGGTCTTTGCCGGCATTGGCGAGCGCTCGCGGGAGGGACACGAGCTGCTCCTCGAGCTGCGCGAGTCGGGTGTGCTCAGCCGAACGGCGCTCGTCTTCGGGCAGATGAACGAGCCACCGGGAGCACGCTGGCGCGCCGGTCTCACCGCCCTTACGATCGCCGAGCGTTTCCGGGATGCCGCTCGCGAGAACGTGCTCTTCTTGATCGATAATGTCTATCGGATGGTTCAGGCGGGCGCGGAAGTCTCGGGCCTCTTGGGTCGCCTTCCCTCGCGCATGGGCTATCAGCCGACCCTCGCAAGCGAGATTGCCGAGCTCGAGGAGCGCATCGCCTCGGTCGCGGGCGCCGCAATCACCTCGATCCAGGCCGTCTACGTACCCGCCGATGACTTCACCGATCCGGCGGTCGCGGAGATCTTCGGGCACCTCGACTCCTCGATCGTCTTGTCGCGCGAGATGGCGAGTGAGGGCATGTATCCGGCGGTCGATCCGCTGGCTTCCACCTCGAGCCTGCTCGACCCGCGCCTGGTCGGGCAACAGCACTTTGAGATGGCACAGGAGGTGCGCAAGACGATCGCTCACTACCGTGAGCTTCAGGAGGTCATCGCGCTACTTGGGATCGAGGAGCTCTCGCAAGCCGATCGCACCTCAGTCAAGCGCGCTCGGCTCCTCATGCGCTTTCTCACGCAGCCTTTCATGGTGACTGTGCCCTTTACGGGCAAGCCGGGCCGCACCGTCGAGCTCGAAGCCACGCTTGCCGGCTGCCGAGGCATTCTCGATGGGGCTGCTGACACCTGGGCCGAGAGCTCCCTCTACATGGTCGGCGACCTCGACGAGGCGCGGCAACGCGAAGCATGCGCCCAGGCGGGGACCTCATGAAGCTCATCGTCACAACGCCCCTCGCGACCCTCGTCGAAGCGGAGGGTGTCGTGCACGTGCGAGCCGAGGATGCGACCGGTGCCTTCGGCGTGCTGGAGAACCATGCCGATTTTGTCACGGCGCTCAGCGTTTCAGTCTTGAGCTGGCGCGAGCCCACAGGCCCCGAGCACCACATCGCCGTTCGCGGTGGCGTGCTCGAGGTGCGTGGCGGCCACTCCATTTTGGTCGCAACTCCCGAAGCCGTCGCCGGCGATGATCTGCACGTCCTCGAATCGGCGGTGCTCACGCGGTTTCGCGAGCGGCTCGATGCGGAGCGGGCGGCACGCGTCGATGCCGAGCGACTGCACATCGCTGCCATCCGGCAGATCATCGCACTGCTGCGGCCCAACCGTGCACGGGTGGCGTCAAGCCCCACCCTGGGCCCCTGGCGAAGGGCGGGCGAACCATGAAGCCCTCACCGGAAACGCCGCTGGGCGATCAGCCCCTGGACGAGGCCGTGCGCACCAGCCGGGAGCGGCGCGCACGCGGCGAGCGCGAGGGCCGCCGATCGATCGGCCAGGATCTCGCCCTGATCGGTGTTCTCGGCTGGACGATCGTGATCCCGACGCTCTTCGGCGTCTTCGCCGGGCGCTGGCTCGATCGGAGGTTTCAGAGCGGCATCTTCTGGACTCTCGGTCTGCTCGTCGCTGGAGTCACCCTCGGCTGCACACTCGCTTGGCAGAGGCTGCGGCGCGCATGACTGCGCATTCACTCAACGCAAGCCTTGCGCTTGCAGCGCCCATGGCCGCGCTCGGTGTCATCGTTGGCCGGTGCTACTTTGGGCTGCTGCGCTGGTCGATCGCGCGCTACCTGACGGCCGGCGACGGCGCCGCGCAAGGCGCAGCGCTCGCGCTCGGCCGGATTCTCTGCGCCGCGGCGCTGCTCGTCATCCCGGCGCGCCTTGGCGCCCTGCCGCTGCTTGGCGCATTTCTCGGATTCCTCGCTGCGCGCACCTGGGCCCTGCGCACGACACGAGGCACGTCATGACTCCCGCCTCGCCGCTCTCGAGCACCCTCGTCTTTCATTTGGGTCCGGTGCCCATCACGCGTCAAGTGGTCACGACCTGGGCGATCATGGCCGTACTCGCCGCAGGCTCGGCGATCCTCACCCGACGATTGGCACCAACCCCGGGTCGTCGGCAGATTCTGCTCGAACTCCTCATCACCGGGATCGAGAGCCAGATCGAGGAAGTGATTCGCAAGCGCGGTCGCCCGCTCCTGCCATTGCTCGGGACACTGTTCATCTTCCTGGTCTGCGCAAATCTGTCCGGCCTGCTGCCGGCAGTGCAGGCACCCACCGGCAAGATCGAGACACCCGCCGCACTCGCCCTGATCGTATTCTTTGCGGTGCATTACTTCGGTGTGCGCGCCCAGGGGCTGGCCGGCTATCTCACCACCTTCGCCAAGCCGAAGCTCATCATGCTTCCCCTCAACGTCGTCTCCGAAGTCACACGGACGTTCTCGCTCATGGTGCGCCTCTTCGGCAATGTCATGAGCGGGGAGTTTCTGATCGGACTCGTCCTGGCGCTCGCGGGGCTCTTCGTGCCCGTTCCGCTCATGGCACTCGAGGTGCTCGTGGGTGTCGTCCAGGCGTACATCTTTACCGTTCTCGCCACTGTCTTCATTGGCGCTGCTGCGGGCAGCATAGATCAGGCCTGATTTGAGCCAGGCCGAGAGGAATCATCATGGACCCGAAAAGTATCAGCATCATCGGCGCCGCCCTCGCCGTGTCGATCGGCTCGATTGGCCCGGCGCTCGGGGAGGGGCGTTCCGTCGCGGCCGCGATGGACGCGATCGCCCGCCAGCCCGAATCGGCCGGCACGATCTCGCGCACGCTCTTCGTCGGACTCGCCATGATCGAGACCATGGCGATCTACTGTCTCGTGATCGCGCTGCTCCTGCTCTTTGCGAATCCTTACGCGTGAGGGACCATGCATATCGACTGGTACACCCTCGCCCTGCAGACGGTTAACTTCGCCATCCTTGTCTGGCTGTTGCAGCGCTTTCTCTACCGGCCGGTCCTGCGGATGGTCGATGCTCGGCGGGCACAGATCGATCGGGAGCTGGCCGAGGCGCTGCGTGCGCGGGCCGAGGCGAAGGAGCGCCTCGCCGCCATCGATGCGCAGCAAGCCGCAATCGCCACCGAGCGAACCAAGACGCTCGCCGCCGCTGCGATCGAGGCGGAGCAGGCCCGCGCTGCTCGCCGCGCCAGCGCCGAGCGCGAAGCCGCGAGCCTGCTCGCCGATGCGCGCAAGACCCTTGCCGAGGAGCGCACCAAGGCACTCGAGGAGGCCGAGCGGTGCGCCCTGGAACTCGCCGCTGAGTTCGCGCGCCGCCTGTGCTCGGAGCTTCCGGAGCCGCTGCGGGCCGAGGCCTGGCTCGATCGCATCCAGGACCATCTCACCGCACTTCCCGCCCCGGAGCGGACCGCGCTCACTCGCCAGCTCTCGCCCGCAGTGCCCATCACGGTCGTCACCGCGAGCGCGCTTTCTGCGGCACAGGAGACCAACTGGCGTGGAAAGGTCGGGCACGCGCTCGATGGAGGCGCGGTCGCCTTCGCGGTGGATTCTGCGCTCGGCGCGGGCGCGGAGCTGCATTTCCCAAACGCGATTCTCAGCTTCTCATTGCGCAGCGAAGTTGCGGCGCTTCGGGCCGAGCTCGAGCGCAGCGCCCCCTCCCGCGCGGCCCAGGCCTGATACTTCGCCGCCCATGCCGACCCTTCCCGAAGACTTGCGTGAGTGGACCGGCAAGGCCCACGAGCTCATCGATCGGATGCCTCTTCAGCCGCGGCTGCGTGCCATCGGTCGAGTTGCACGAGTGGGTGATGGCGTGGCGAGCGTCTCGGGCCTGCCCGATACACGACTCGATGAGCTGCTGGTTTTCGAGGGCGGTGCGAGCGGTCTCGCCGTCGATCTGGGTGAGGAGGCGATCGGCTGCGTCCTCCTCAGCGGTGCCGCCTGCGTTGGCGCAGGCGAGCTGGTTCACGGGACGGGACAGGTCGTGCGCGTCCCCGTCGGTGATGCCCTGCTGGGTCGCGTGGTCGATGCGCTCGGTGCTCCACTCGACGGCGGCGCGCCGATCGACGCCGAGGCATTCTCGCCGGTCGAGCAGGCCGCCCCGGCGATCGTCGATCGCGCCCTCGTCGAGCGCCCTCTCCCAACGGGTGTCCTCGTCATCGATGCGACCATTCCCCTTGGCCGCGGCCAGCGCGAGCTCATCATCGGGGATCGGGAAACCGGCAAGACGGCGATCGCTGTCGACGCAATCATCAATCAGCGCTCGACCGACGTGATCTGTATCTACGCCGCCATTGGCCAGAGGGCCTCATCCGTTGCGCAAACGATGGCTGCCGTGCGGCGCCACGGAGCACCGGGGCGCTGCATCTTCGTGGTGGGAGAGGCGGATGCGTCCCCGGGACTTCAGTGGCTGACGCCCTACGCCGCGTGCTCGATGGCGGAGCACTTCATGATGCGCGGCCGCGATGTTCTGCTGGTCATCGACGATCTGACCAAGCACGCGGCTGTCTACCGGCAGATCTCGCTCCTGCTGCGCCGGCCGCCGGGTCGCGAGGCCTACCCAGGTGATATCTTCTACATCCATTCGCGTCTCCTCGAGCGCTCCGCGAAACTCTCGCCCGAACGCGGCGGTGGCTCTGTTACGGCGCTCGCGATCGCACAGACGCAGGCCGGGAACCTGAGCGCCTACATTCCAACCAATCTCATCTCGATCACCGACGGCCAGATCTATCTGGATCCGCGGCTCTTCTACGAGAACCAGAAACCTGCCGTGGATGTCGGCAAGAGCGTCTCGAGGGTAGGCGGCAAGGCTCAGGCTCCGGTGCTCAAGCCCTTCGCCGACAGCCTGCGCCTCGAGTACGCGCAGTTTCTGGAGCTCGAGGTATTCACGCGCTTCGGAACGATGGTGGATGAGCGGACGCGGAAGGTCATCGAGCACGGGCGCCGCGTCCGAGCAGTGCTCGGGCAGCCTCAGTTCGCACCCCTCGCTCTGGGAGAGGAGGTCGCCTTGTTGCTCGCCGTCGGCGAGCGCGTGCTCGATGAGCTGCCTCTGGAACACGTGGAAACGTTCCGTGCGCGCCTGGGTCCCTGGCTCGCGGCCCGCTTCCCCGAGGCGCTCGCGCTCAACGATCGGTCACCGCCCCTTCCGGATGAATTCCGTGGACGCCTGAAGGAGGCTGTGACCGCTCTGGCAACGACGATCGCCTCCCGGGAGCGCACCGAAGCGCACGGCTCCTCGCCTGAGCCTGGAGTGCCTTGATGCGTCTGGCCGAGATCCAGGTCCATATCGCAAGCATGGAGGAGCTGGGTCAGATCATCCGTGCCCTCCGTTCCCTCGCGAGCATGCGCATGCGGCAAGCCGCACACGCGATCGCGAGCGTGCGGCAGTATTCCACCGCAATCGCGACGGCCATCGAGGATGTGCTGCCGCTCCTGGCCGAGAACCCTTCCCGGGCGGCCGGCGCTCGCCCTGGGCGACGCGCCGTGATCCTCTGTGCGAGCGAGCACGGCTTCGTGGGTGATTTCAATGAGCGGCTGTTCGAGTTTGCGCAGGCGTACCTCGGTGCCCAGGATGCGCTTTTCGTCCTGGGTACGCGCGGCAGTGCGCTCGCCGCAGGGCGCTCCTGGGGTGTGACCTGGAGCGGCCCAATGGCCACACGAATGGCGAGCCTTCCAGAGACCGTCCGCCATCTGGTGAGCGAGCTCTACGGGGCGATCGCCCGCAACGAGGTGAGCAGCGCACACGTGATCTCCGCCCGCTACCGACACGGGGCTGCGCCAGAGATCGAACGGCGCGCGATCTTTCCGCTCGACCTGGCACGCAATTCTGAGGTGCGAGCGCGCCAGCCCCCGCTTCACAATCTCGCGCCGGGCGTACTGCTGGAGAAGCTGGTCGCCGAGTATGTCTTTGCTTTGCTCAGCGAGGCCGCAGTGGAGTCGCTCGCGAGCGAGAATGTCGCCCGCTTCAATGCGATGGACGCGGCCCACGAGAACGTCTCCCGAAGGCTCGAGGAGCTCGGACGTACCGGCCAGCAGGCTCGTCAGGAGGAGGTCACCACCGAGCTACTCGAGCTGGTGGCCGGCGCCCAGGCGACCGCATGATCAGATGCATTGCGTGGCTGCCGCCTCGCATTGGCGTGACTGCGCGCCAATGCGTATGATTCTCCGAGGACAGTGCAGTGCCCTGGAATGCTTTCACCCGAGCTCCTCAGCAACGTCCTGGAAGCTGCTCCCGATGCGATCGTGATCGTCGATGCGGGCGGACAGATCGTATTTGCCAGCCGGCAGGTGGCCATGCTCTTCGGCTACGAGCCTCGGGAGCTCATCGGCGGGCGGATCGAGAGCCTGCTGCCGGAGCGCTTTCGCGAGGCGCACCTCGGCCATCGGAGTGGCTACGCGCGCAACGCGCGCATGCGCCCCATGGGCGTGGACCTCGACCTGTACGCGCTGCGCAAGGATGGCACCGAGCTGCCGGTCGAGATCAGCTTGAGTCCGATTCAGGACGGAGAGCGCGGCCTAGTTGCCGCCGCCATTCGCGACGTGAGCGAGCGCAAGAGGATACAAAGGGCGCTCACCCACGCGCGTGAGGAAGCCGATCGCGCCAATCAGGCCAAGAGCCGCTTTCTTGCCACCGCAAGCCACGACCTGCGGCAGCCGCTGCAGACGCTCTCGCTGCTCAACGGGACACTCAGCCGGATCGTGAGCGATCCGACCGGCGCCGAGGCGATTGCGCAGCAGGGTCAGGCCATCGATGCGATGTCTCGCCTGCTCAACGCGCTGCTCGACATCAGCAAGCTCGAGTCCGGGGCCATCCGTCCCGATCCGACGGATTTCACCGTCGCTGCGCTGTTCGAGGAGATGCGTGCCGAATTTGCGAGCCTCGCGGCGAGCAAGGGACTCGCCCTGCGCATCGATGCGGCTCCTCAGCGGGTGCACTCGGACCCCTCGCTCGTCGGACAGATCCTGCGCAACCTGGTCTCGAACGCCATCAAGTACACGCGGCGAGGCTCGGTTGAGCTGCGCGCACTGCCGCAGGCACCCGGAGTGCGGATCGAGGTGGTCGATACCGGCGTTGGGATAGCGCCCGATCAGCTGCCCTACATCTACGACGAGTTCTATCAGATTGGCGTCGCGAGCAACACGGCACGCGAGGGCTATGGATTGGGGCTCAGCATCGTGCACCGACTGGTGAGCCTGCTCGGGCTGCGGCTCGATGTGAGGTCCGAGGTGGGCCAAGGGTCGGTATTCGCCCTGCAGCTTCCGCAGGCGGAGGGCGCACCTTCCGCGGCCGAGACGGCGCAGGCCTCTGCCGCACGCGGCAGCCGTCCGGAGGAGCGACGCGCACCTCGAATCCTTTTGGTCGATGACGATCTCGGGGTGCGCAAGGCCACGGCGATGCTGCTCAAGATCGAGGGGTATCAGGTGACCACTGCTGCCTCGATCGCCGAAGCCGTGAAGCATGCCCGCGAGAGCCCAAAGTTCGACCTTCTCATCACGGACTATCACCTGGCAGAGGGCGAGACCGGCGTTCAGGTCATCGATGCCCTGCGCGCCCTGGTGGGCGAGGACCTCAAGGCGATCCTCGTCACCGGCGATACGTCCTCCATGATCCGTGACCTCAAGCCCGATCCGCGAACTCTGCTCGCCAGCAAACCGATCAATGCGGACGAGCTCGTCTCCCTGATCCAGAAGCTGCTCGCCGCCGCCTGAGGCCTACTCGCTCGAGACCGGGCGATCCCGGCATAGGTACTTACCGCAGCCATCGCGGGAACGTACCGATGGTACCCCGGCAGTGCATGTTGAAAGATGCGCCAGCCGGCGAGGGAGCCGGCCCCTCGGAGTGGGACGCATGAATCGGATTCGTCGGATCCTGGTGCCCATCAAGCACATCCGTGCCAAGGCGCTACCTGCCGTCGCCAAAGCCGCTCAGATCGCAAAGGCGCTCGGAGCTCGGGTCCAGCTATTCCACGCGATGGCCGACCCGCTGTATGTGGACAGTGCCGAGCTCGCTGAAGGGCTCGAGGAGAGCCGGCGGCAGGAGTGTCTGGCGCAGCTCGAGAAGTTCGCAAGCAGCCTGCGCCGCCGCCGGATCGAGGTCACAACCGCAGCAGAATGGGACTTCCCGGCATACGAGGCGATCCTGCGCAACGCGCACTCCTTCGGCGCCGACCTCATCGTGCTCGATGCTCATCCAGCGGCCCATCGGGCGCCTTGGCTGCTGCGCTTCACCGACTGGGAGCTGCTGCGGCTGAGTGCGATTCCGGTGCTGTTGGTGAAGAACCCCGCAGTCTACCAACGGCCCACGCTTCTCGCGTCCATCGATCCAACCCATGCCTTTGCCAAGCCGACGCATCTGGATCGGGAGATCCTCAAGTACGGCTCGCTCATGGCCGATTCGCTGCGTGGGGCGCTCCACGTGCTCCACGCCTACGATCCGATGCCGAGCAGCATGGTTCCGGTACAGTTCACCGTCGCGAAGGCATTCCCCGAGATCCAGGCACAGGTCGCGCGCCGGGCGCACGCGGCGCTGGAGCGCGCGCTCGGCTCAGCCGCGATCCCCGCGAAGCGCCGGCATCTGGTGGGCCGGCATCCAATCGATGCGATCGAGGAGGTTGCCGGCGAGATCGGCAGCAGCATCGTCGTGATGGGGGCGATCTCCCGCAGCGGACTCAAGCGCCTGGTCATCGGCAACACAGCCGAAAAGGTGCTCGATGAGCTCTCATGCGATGTGCTGATCGTGAAGCCGAGAGCCTTTCGCAGCCGCATCGGACGCTCGATGCGTGGCTCGCGCATCGTGCCGGTCGCAGTCGGGCCGGTACCGATGTAAGCCCGCACCGTCGCAGAGCTACGCGCGTGCGCTGCCGCGGATAGCCCCGAGCACTTGATCGAGCGCGTGCGGCTCTGCGGTACTCACCTCGATTGCATCGATGCCCTCCTGGGGTTGCACGGGCTCGCGGTGCGCCATCTGCCACTCGAGCACTGCCTGATCGGCTTCGGAGGCGTCCCGCCCGGAGCGGCGCCGCTGGGCGATACGCGCCCTCAGGACCCCAACCGGCGCGTCGCAGGAGACGAGCCACAGCTTCACATTCAGGCGTCGGGCAAGCGCCAGGAACGGCGCTCGTTGCGCGCGCTGCAAGAACGCTGCATCGACGATCGCACCGTAGCCCCCGACGATCACATCCTCGGCTCCGCGCGCCAGGTCCTCGTACACGGCTTCGCTCGCCGCTCGTGCGTACAGCCCACCGCCCAGCGCCGAGTGGGTTTGCGAGCGCTCCCCAAGGCCGGCAGCGCGCTTGCGCTCGACATCCGAGCGCAAGTGAATCGCTCCCAAGCGCTCGGCCAGGGGGCGTGCAAGCCAGGTCTTCCCCGAGCCAGAAAGCCCGCTCATCAGGATGAGCGGCGGCTTCGCACCCCAGGAGCGAACGGCGGCAGATGCGTGCGCGAGGAGCCGCAGGTGCTCCTGCAGAAGCGGCTCCCGCTCGAGCGCGCTGCTGACATCCGCCGCGGAGAGAGCAGCCACCTTGGCCCGCACGAGCGCGCGGTGCGCCTCGTAGAGTCTGAGCAGTCGACACAGGTTGTAGTCGCCGCTCTGGGCCAGATAGCCGCCCCGAAATGCATGCGCGTGCAACGGCCGATCGCGCGCAGCGAGATCGCTGGAGAGCACTGCCACCTCCTCCGCCACGTCGATCCAGCGAAACGCGGGCTCGAACTCGATGCAATCGAACGCGACGAGCCGCCCCCCTAGCCGTACGACGTTGCGGCTATGAAGATCGCCGTGGCATTCGCGCACGCGACCGCTCGCCCGGCGCGCGGCCATCCAGGCAGCTACCGGCGGCAAACGACTCTCCAGCGGCACTTGCAATGCGCGCACCTCCGCCTCGGTTCCGAAGACTCTTGCGGCCTGAGCGCACTCGATCAGGTTGCGGATGATGAGCGATTGGATCTCGACCGGCTGCCCCCAGCGCGCCGCCCGGGTGGTGGCTGGCAGATGCGCATGAATCAGCGCGAGCTCGCGTCCAAAGGCCTCGAGCTCCGAGGGGGCCACTCGCCGCGTATCCAGCAGGCGGTCCAGCTCCTCGTCGCGGCCGAATCGGCGCATGCGCACCGCGTGCTCGAGCACCATCCCGTGCCCCCCGATTCGAGCCTGCCCGCCCACGCTCACCACCTCGCAGACGTCCACGTACAGCTCGGGAGCGAAGCGCCGATTGAGTCGCACCTCCTCCTCGCAGAGATGCTTGCGGTGCGCAGGCTCACGCAGATCGATGAACGCATAGCGCACGGGGCGTTTGATCTTGTAGGCGAACTCGCCCGCAAGCAGCACCCACGAGATGTGGGTCTCGATCACTTCGACCGAGTCGACGGGATGAGGATAAGCTCGTGCGGTTGCGAGCGCCGCAAGATGCGGCGGCAATCCAACGCTCATGCGGGCCGCCGTTTTTCTACACCCAGCATGTACAATGCACTGCCGATACTGCCGGTTTCGGCTGGTCAGCATCATCGAGCAGCCGCAGCGCTGCCATGCGTAGTTTCCGAGGCGAGCTCGTGAGGAGCCAGACCCATGACGTTGAGGATTCGCCGGATTCTGGTGCCGATTCGCGACCTGCAAGCCGTGCCGGGTACCACGCTGCGAAAGGCGGCGGCTCTTGCCCGCACGACCGGTGCGCGGATCGAGCTGTTTCACGCCCTCGATCCGGCTGACTCGCGCGCACCGGAGAGTTTGGATCACGCTCAGCAGCGGCTCGCGCGCATTGCGCGCTCCGCCTGGTCACGTGGATGCGAGGTGCGAGCCTCGGTTGCGCTCGAGTCGCCGCCGCACGAGGCCATCGTCAAACGTGCCCACGATTCCAGAGCCGACCTCGTGATCGCCGGAGCCCACGCTCACGGGCGCACGAAGCGGCTGTTTCTCCGCAATACGGACTGGGAGCTCATCCGCCACAGTCCTGCGCCACTGCTGCTCGTCAAGTCTCGCGGCCTGTATCGCAAGCCCGTGATACTGGTCGCCGTCGACCCGTTCCACGCCCACGCCAAACCCGCGCGGCTCGATGCACAGTTGCTCGCGGGAGCTCATGACATGGCGCATCTCCTCGGAGGCTCCGTCCACGTTTTGCACGCCTACATGCCGCTTCCGGCAAATGTCGAGGGCCCACTCGGTGAGCCCATCGCGTGGGAGAATACCGAGATCGAGCGGATTCACGCCAAGCAGGTGCGTGCCGCGTTCGATCGGCTCGCGGACAGAGCGAAGATTGCACCGGCCCGCCGGCACCTCGAGATGGGCGATGTGGCGGGCGAGCTGCACGCGGCGGTGCGGCGCCTGCGAGCTCGACTGGTCGTGATGGGCGCGGTATCGCGCTCGGGCTTGCGACGGATCCTCATCGGAAGCACTGCGGAGCGGGTCCTCGATCGGTTGAGCTGCGATGTGCTGATCCTCAAGCCCGCGGGGGTGAAAAGGCGGGTGCGGCGCTAGCGATCGCGCGGCAGCCGCGAAATCAGACCGGCAGGGCGAGCATCTGCACGCCACGCGACTGGCGCGCAACGCGGTTGCGGAAGTTGCGGGGCTTCACCACGAGCACATCGCACGCCAGGTGATCGAGCACGCGCTCGGCGGTGTTGCCGATCAGGAGTCGGCTCATCCCGGATCGTGAGATCGCGCCCATCACCACGATGCCGCTGCCAATCCTGTGCGCCGTTTTCTCGATCGCCTCTGCCGGTCGCATCGGAACGAGATGCTGGCGGCTGTCGGGGATCTCGTTCCAGTGGACTGTCTCCTGCAGCGCCGCGCGAGCGCGCCACTCGGCATTCGAGCGCAGCATCCGCGGACTTGCTGCCTGCCGCGTGCGCTCGAGCACGGGCTCGTACGCGTGCACTGCATGCAGCGCGCCGTGCAGCGCGTCGGTGAGGGTCGCCGCATAGCGCAGGACCTCGCCATCGAGATCGGCGGGCTTGGCGAAGGCGTGGGTCGGATCGACCGCAGCCAGCACCTTCGGGCTTTGATACGAGCGGTGGGTCTTGACCAGCAGCACCGGGATGGAACTCAGACGCAGGAGCTCCCAGTCCGTGAACCTGAGCAGCCCCGGTGCGCGATGAACCGGATGGCATTCGGCGATGATCAGTCCCGCTTCGAAGCGGGCGGCTGCGCGCACGATCGACTCGCAGGCCGGGAAATCCCAGGTGACATCCGTGGATGTCTTGACGCCGCGGTGGCGCAGGCGGCGAGCGAGCGTTTCCAGCCGCTCGCGATACCAGGCGCACTGGTTCTGCTCGAAATCCGGATATACCTGCGCCATCGTGCCGGCTGCATCGATGTAGACCGGATCCGCGATGGCATGGAAGAGCCTGACCTCGGCACCGAGGCCCCGGGCGAGCTGCGCAGCCTTGTTGAGCGCCGACTGCGCTCGCCCGTGCGGATCCTTGATCGCGACCAGAATTCGGTTGATTGGATACATGCTTGAGATCGTGGCAGGCCAGCGCGCACTGCACAGCCCGGAAAAGCAAGGGGGTACATGAGTACAAACCCCTATCGACGGACCTCAGCGCTGCCAGAGGATATAGGAGGCCTCGAGCGGCACTGCCACATCGGGGTGTGCAGGCACGACCCGTGGCGTGTAGTCGCCGCAAGGGCGGGAGGGCGGAACCGCGGCCGCGTAGAGATCGAAGCCCGGGGGCGCCGCAGAGCTCTGGACCCTCGTCATCTCCTGTCTGAACGGCGCACCAATGCCCTGCGGCGCGGCAAAAAGCTCCACCCGGACGGCGGGCGGCGCGAGGAGCCCGAGCCGCACCTCGACGGTGAACCGGTGCTCGAGGTCGCTCGTGGCGACCGTCACACGTCCAAAGGCGATCGAGGGCCAGCCTCGCTCCAGGGTGCGCATCCACTCGGCGATTCGCGCCGCCAGCGCGCCATCATTGCTCGAGCGCGCCCGGCAGGCTGCCGCCGCTGGCAGGTAGTACCGCTCACAGTACTCGCGCACGCTGCGGGTCGCCGAGAATTGCGGTGTGAGTCGTGCCATGCTTCGGCGCACCCGCTGCACCCACCCTTTCGGGATACCGTCCGCGTCGCGCGTGTAGAACTCGGGCACGACCTCCCGCTCGAGGATCTCGTAGAGCTCGGCGGCTTCGGCCGCATCCCATGCGGGATCCTCGCCGTGCGTCCTGCCATCCCCGATCGCCCACCCGACCTCACTCGTGTAGGCCTCCGCCCACCAGCCATCGAGCTCGGAGAGATTGAGCCCGCCATTCACGAGTACCTTCATGCCGCTCGTCCCGCATGCCTCCCACGGACGACGCGGTGTGTTGATCCAAAGGTCCACGCCCTGCACCAGGCGCTCCGTGAGGAGCATGTCGTAGTCGCTCAGGAAAACGGCGTGCGGCCTGATGTGCTGCTGCCGCACGAACTGAACCCATTCGCGAATCAGCGCCTGGCCCGGGGCGTCGGCCGGGTGTGCCTTGCCGGCGAGGATGATCTGCACCGGGTGTTGCTCGTTCCTGAGCAGGCGAGCCAGTCGCTCAGGGTCGCTCAGCAGCAGGTTTGGCCGCTTGTATGTTGCGAAGCGACGTGCGAACCCCAGCGTGAGCACATCGCCGCGGAGCACCTGGGTCGCTGCCTCGATCTGTGCGGCCGTCGCGCCGGAGCCCCCGAGCTGCCACGCGAGGCGCTCGCGGGCATACTCGATGAGGGCGCGCCTGCCCGCGGCCCGAGCCTGCCAGATCTCGGCATCCGAGACCCGCTCGATGAGCTGCTCGACCCGATCGGGTCCATCGCGCCAGCGGTCCTTGCCGCAGGCCCGCGTCCAGAGCGCATCCGCCTCCGGCGAATCCCAGCCCGCCGCGTGAACCCCGTTGGTCAGGTGTCCGATGGGCACCTCGCTTGCGGGCCGCCGCGGAAAGAGCGGCAGAAAGATGCGTCGGCTCACCTCGCCATGCAGACGGCTGACGCCGTTCACCGCGCCGCTGCCGCGCACCGCGAGATACGTCATGTTGAAGGGCTCAGAATCGTTCTGCGGATCCTCGCGACCCAGCGCAAGCAGCTCCCGAGGAGTCAAGCCCAGCTCCCCGGCCGCGTAGTCCCCGAGGTACTGCTCGATGAGATGCGGTGCGAATCGATCGAAACCCGCCGGCACCGCGGTGTGCGTCGTGAACACATTGCCGGGGCGAGTCATGATCAATGCGGTCCCGAAAGGAAGGCCGGCGCGCCTCATCCCTGCCCGGGCACGCTCGAGAATGGCGAGCGCCGCATGCCCTTCGTTGAGATGACAGACCTCCGGCTCGATGCCGAGCGCCGTGAGCAGCCGCCAGCCCCCGATACCGAGAACGATCTCCTGCTGCAGCCGCAGATCCGAGCCACCGCCGTAAAGTTCGCTCGTGATGCCACGGTAGGCGGGATAATTCGCCAGGTCGTTGCTGTCCAGCAAGTACAGCTGCAATCGTCCCACCTGCACCTGCCAGGTGCGCAGCCACAGCGAACCGCCGGGGAAGGCCAGCTCGAGCCGCAACCATTCGCCGTTCGCCTGGCGCAGGGGACGGAGCGGGAGTTGCTCGGGATCGTTGTAGGGGTAGAGCGCCTGCTGCGCTCCGTCGAGATCGATCACCTGCCGGAAGTAGCCCCGCTGATAGAGAAGCCCTACCGCGACCACGGGAACGCCAAGATCGCTTGCTGCCTTGAGTTGATCGCCCGCGACGTTCCCAAGACCGCCGGCATAGATGGGCAGCGCCTCGCTCAGCATGAACTCCATGCTGAAATAGGCGATGCAGCTCACCGCTGCGGCACCATGCGTGGCCGCGAACCACGTCGGCCGCTGCATGGTCTCGCGCGTCGCGGCTGCCAGCTCGGTCACCCGCCGGCGAAACGCGGAATCTGCGAGCATGTGCTCGAGGTGCGCTCCGGAGACCGCTTGCAGGACGGCCCATGGATTGTGCGTGCGGTCCCAGAGCCGGGGCTCGAGCTGCCTCCAGAGCTCATCGCTGCCATGGCTCCAGGACCAGCGAAGATCGAGCGCGAGCTGCTCGAGCAGCGGCCGGGCGGCACGGATCGCCTCGGGGGAGGGCGGCTCCGTCACTTCTCAGGGGTCTCGAGGATCTCGTACCACATCGCGTTGAGCACACCGAACGCGAGCGCAAGACCAAGTCCCAGAATCCAGCTGAAGTACCACATCGTCCGATGCTCCTCTAGTACGAGCTGTGCCGCCCGCGCAGCTCCTCGAGCGTGATCCGTCCCTTCAACACGCGGAAGACCCAGGACGTGTAGATCAGGACGATCGGCAGAAAGATGATCACTGCCACCAGCATGATGAGGAGCGTGCGGGCACTGCTCGAGGCGTCCCAGACCGTGAGTCCTTGATCGGGCTGCGTGGATGAGGGCATGAGAAAGGGAAACAGCCCGGTGCCGGCCGTCAGGATCGTTCCAGCCTGAACGAGGCTGCTGGTCAGGAACGCAGCGCCGGCGCGGCGTGCGCCCAGCAGAAGCCCGGTCGCGAGTGCGGTGAGCAGCGCGGTGGCAGGCACCGCCCAGAGCGCCGCGTGGGCTCGGAAGTTGTCGAGCCATCCGCCCCTCACGAGCTCGACGCTCTTGCCGATGGGGTTCGAGGGTCCCGCAGGGTGAATGCCGGCGACCACCCGCTCCCCTGTCACTCCGAATGCAAGCCACGTCCCCGCGGCGATGAAGAGAACCACAAATGCCCAGGCTGCGACCTGTCCCACGCGAGCAGCGCGCTGCGACATCGGCTCGCCCACCTTGAGCGCAGCGTAGGTCGCGCCATGCATGATCAGCATGGCGAGGCTCACCAGTCCGACCAGCAGCGCAAAGGGCCTGAGAAGGCCGAAGAAGCCGCCGGTGTAGATCGGGCGCATGAGCTCATCGAAATGAAACGGCAACCCGAGGAAGAGATTCCCGAACGCGACCCCGAACAGCAGCGCGGGCACTCCGCCCCCGATGAGAAGAGCCCAGTCCCAGAGGTTGCGCCAGCGCGGGTCGGGGAGCTTGTCCCGGAAGGTGAAGCCAACGGGGCGCAGGATGAAGGCGACCAGCACCAGGAACATGGCGAGATACAGCCCCGAGAATGAGGCTGCATACAGCAGCGGCCAGGCGGCAAAGGCCGCCCCACCGCCAAGAATGAACCAGACCTGATTGCCCTCCCAGACCGGCTCGACGGACGCGAGCAGCGCGCGCCGCTCCTCGTCCGTGCGCCCGACGAAGCGGAAGATCGTCCCCACGCCCAGATCGAATCCGTCGGTGATCGCAAACCCGATCAGCAGCGCCCCGAGGAGAGCCCACCAGATCAGACGCAAGGCCTCGTAGTCGAGCATGGGCATCTCCTCACTGCACGATCGTTGTGACAGGCCGGGGAGTTGGGTCATCGAACGGTGCCTGCGGCCAGTAGCCGAGGCCGTCGGGTCCGCGGCGGACGGTGCGCTGCATGAGGTACACGTCCACCACCGCGAGCGCGGAGTAGAACACCACGAAGCCGAGCAACGACAGCAGGACGTTGACGACCGGCACGCGGGAGGCGCCGAGGAAGGTGGGCAATACACCGTCGATCGCCCAGGGCTGGCGGCCATACTCCGCCACCACCCAGCCGAGCTCCGCGGCAATCCAGGGCAGCGGCAGGCTATAGAGCGCAAGCCGCAGGAATCCACGGTGGTGCTCGAAGCGGTGTCGAATGGAGAGATAGAACGCCGTGCCAAAGAGCGCAATGAAGTAAAGGCCGAGAGCCACCATCGCGCGAAACGCAAAGAAGAGCACGGGGACGTTCGGCACCGTGGACCAGGCCGCCTGCTCCACCTGAGCTGCGGTGGCGCGCGCGGGGTCTTGCGTGTACCTCAGGAGCAGCAGGCCGTAGCCCAGATCGGCCTGGTGAGCGGCAAAGCGTTGCCGCCCGGAAGCGCTCGTGGGATCGCGATGCAGGTCCTGCAGCGCGGCATACGCCTGCATGCCGCTCGCGATGCGTGCGCGAGCCTTCCCGACCAGATCGAGAATCCCCGGCACCTCCCCGTCCGTCGATCGCGTGGCGATCAATCCGAGCACCCACGGCACGCTGACCCTCACGTGCGTCGTACGGCCGGCCACATCCGGAAAGCCGAAGACGGTGAACGCTGCGGGCGCAGGCTCGGTGCTCCACTCCGCCTCGATCGCGGCAATCTTCATCTTCTGGTTCTCGCTCGCGAGGTACCCCGACTCATCGCCGAGCACCACGACGGACAGAGAGCATGCGAGGCCAAAGCTCGCCGCCACCGCCATCGAGCGCTTGGCGAGCTCGACGTTACGGCCGCGAAGCAGATACCAGGCGCTGATCGCGAGTACGAACACCGAGCCCACGACATACCCCGCGGCAACCGTATGCACGAACTTCGACTGCGCGACCGGATTCAGTAGCACGTCCGAGAAGGACACCAGCTCCATCCGCATGGTCTGGAAGTTGAACTGCGCACCGACGGGATTTTGCATCCAGGCGTTCGCGACGAGGATCCACAGGGCCGAGAGATTCGACCCGAGCGCCACCAGCGCCGTCACGGCGAGATGCCCTACCTTCGAGAGACGTCCCCAGCCGAAGAAGAAGAGCCCCACGAAGGTGGACTCCAGGAAGAAGGCCATGAGGCCCTCGATCGCAAGCGGCGCACCGAAGACATCCCCGACGTAGTGCGAGTAGTAGGCCCAGTTCGTGCCGAACTGGAATTCCATGGTGATGCCGGTCGCGACGCCCATGGCGAAATTGATGCCGAACAGCAGTCCCCAGAACTTGGTCATCTGCCGCCAGATCTCCCGCCCGGTCATCACGTAGACCGATTCCATGATCACGAGGATCATCGAGAGACCGAGCGTGAGCGGGACGAACAGGAAGTGATAGAGCGCAGTCAGCGCGAACTGCAGCCGCGACAGGTGCACCACGATTAGATCGGTCATTATCGAGATCCTCTGAGGCAATCATCCCCGGAACCGTCAGCAACCGCGATCAGCGGTCCGGGCTTGGACGAGCCAGGGCGCTCACGCTCTGAAGAACAGCGCCCAGATGAGGGCAAGCCCGGCAAGCTTCAGAAGAAGGATCCAGCCGAGCTCCCGGCGCAGCAGCGCGCGCCAGTTCTCGACGGCCGGGGCCCCCCGCTCTCCGAGGCGTGCAGCTCGCTGTGTCGTCAGACCCTCTTGCATCGACATACTCCGGAGCGCAAGTCTGAGCAACGAGCCGTGCGACCGGCATCCGTAGGCCTCACACGAGCATCGTGGAAACTACCTAGCTCAGGCACAGGCACTCAAGCGAGGGCCCGCTCAGGTGCCGGGGACGCGGCTGCCGCTGCGGCACCCTGCGGCTTCGCCTCGGGCTCCTTCGGGCGGCCGAGCAGCTCCAGGAGGGTCGCTCGCTCGACGACTTCCTGCTTCAGCAGGAGGTGAGCGAGATCGTTCAGGACCGCGCGCTTGTCGGTGAGCGTTCGCAGGACGCGTGTGTGCGCCTCCTCGAGCAGCTTCGAGACCTCCTCGTCGATGATGCGTGCGGTGCGCTCACTGTATGCGCCGCGCGCGGCCGCCCCCGGAACCTCCAGGTACGACTGCTGGGGGAACTCGAAGGTGACCGCACCAACGCGCTCGCTCATGCCGTACTGGGCGACCATGTGGCGCGCCATGTCGGTCGCGCGCTGCAGGTCATTCTGGGCGCCGGTGGATGCATCGCCGTACACGACCTCCTCCGCGACGCGGCCACCCAGCAGCACATCCAACCGATCGAGCAGCTCGCTGCGCTTGAGGAGATAGCGGTCCTCGGTGGGCAACTGCTGCGTGAAGCCGAGGGCCGCGATGCCGCGCGGGATGATGGAGATCTTGCTCACCCGATCCGCATGCGGCCGGGACTCGGCGATCAGCGCGTGGCCGGCCTCGTGATACGCCACGGTCTCCTTCTCGAGCGGGTTCATCACGCGATTGCGCTTCTCCAGGCCGCCGATCACCCGGTCGATCGCGTCGTCGAAGTCCCGCATCTCCACCGCCGGCTTCTCCAGACGCGCGGCGTGCAGCGCGGCCTCGTTCACGATGTTGGCGAGGTCCGCCCCGACGAACCCCGCCGTCTTGGCGGCAACCACGGCGAGATTCACATCGGGCGCGAGCGTAACGTGCCGGGCATGGACCTTCAGGATCTGCTCCCGACCCCGCACGTCGGGGCGGTCGACCGCCACGTGTCGATCGAACCGGCCAGGCCGCAGCAGCGCAGGATCGAGAATCTCCGGCCGGTTGGTCGCCGCCATGATGATGACGCCGTTCTTCGTGTCGAAGCCATCCATCTGCACCAGCAGCTGGTTCAGCGTCTGCTCGCGCTCGTCGTGTCCACCCATGCCACTGAAGCCGCGCGCCTTGCCCAGCGCATCGAGCTCGTCGATGAAGATGATGCACGGAGCGCGCTGCTCTGCCTGCGCGAAGAGGTCGCGCACGCGTGCAGCGCCCACCCCGACGAACATCTCGACGAATTCCGATCCGCTGATCGACAGGAACGGTACACCCGCCTCGCCCGCCACAGCCTTTGCAAGCAGCGTCTTTCCGGTCCCGGGGGCCCCGACGATGAGCACGCCCTTGGGAATCTTGCCCCCCAGACGCCGGTAGCGCTCGGGGCTGCGGAGGAACTCGACGATCTCCATGAGCTCCTCCTTGGCCTCGTCGATCCCAGCCACATCCGCGAAATGCACACCCGTCTCGGACTGTACGTACACCTTCGCTTTGCTCTGCCCGACGGCCATCATCGAGCCAGCACCGCCTCCCACACCTCGCCGCAGCACGAACGTCCAGATCGCAACGAAGATCACCGCGGGCAGCACCCAGGAGAGCAGCGTCGCGAGCCAGCGATTCTCGTTGGCGCCGCTGTAATGCACCTTGGCAGCGTCGAGCTGCGCTGTGAGCTGCGGATCCTCGACGCGCCGCGCCATCACCCGATACAGACGGGGCTGAGTGGAGGCCGGCGCGCTCGCGGGCGCGAGCACCTGCTGCTGCTGGAGGGCCTCGACGGTGCTTGCAGGCAGGATCGCCTTGGCGGCAGCCAGATCGGTGGATCCCTCGACCGTCTCGCTCCCGATCACCACGTCCTGGATCTTTCCGGCGCGCACCAACGCCTTGAACTCGCTGTAGTCGATGGTCGAGACCTCCGGCGCCCAGAAGTACCACTGGAGAAAGAACACCAAGCCCACCGCGCCCAGCACGTACCAGAACGAGAGCTGCTGTTGGCGCTTGTCCATCATGGGCGCCGAGCGTAGAACACGCGACGCGCGATGCGCCGTGCGGGAATGTACCTAGAGAGGGGTTACTTGGCCGTACATGGACGCCGTCACGGGCCGCTGCCGTGCAGCGCATCGAAGAGGCGGCCGGCAATGAAGGTCACCGCCGCGGCGGCAGCGCCGATTGTGGCTTGCCTCGCGCCGGAGAACAGGGCCGAGCGCCCGTTGAACAGGGAGGTCGTCAGACCGAGCACGAAGAGCGCAGCGAGCGAGCCAAGAGCGCTTCCCGCGATGGCCGCCCGACCGGTCAGCAGGCAGAATGAGGCCAAGGGAACGGCCGCCCCGAGTGCGAAGAGACAGAAGGAAAGCGTGGCGGCGCTGCGGGCATTGCCGGCCGGAAGCTCATCCGCGGCCCCCCCGTCGAGCGCCGCGGTGCTCCTCCCCAGCTCGCGCTCCATCTGGCTGATCGCAAGCTCGCGCGCGTTG
Source organism: Steroidobacteraceae bacterium (assembly GCA_035524075.1). Lineage (GTDB taxonomy): Bacteria > Pseudomonadota > Gammaproteobacteria > Steroidobacterales > Steroidobacteraceae > JASHUC01. Next base: position 136,586 of record DATKPP010000075.1, read on the forward strand.
GTCACCGAGAGCCACTCGCCGAGCGCCATTGCGCACGCGCCACCGATCAGACCCGCAACGCCGCTCAACAGAACGGTCGCACCGCGCGCACCTCCGCCGGCCACACCCATCATCAGGCAGAAGTTCGATGCCACACCGTCATTGGCCCCGAGCACGGCTGCGCGCAGGTTGTTCCCGAATGCGCCCCGGGTACGCGAGCGCATCACCGCAGCGTGCGCTTGCTCATCGTACGCAAGCGCGAGCGCATCGGCGTCGCCGAGGCTCGCATAATGGTCGCGATCCCTCATCTCGCGCACCGTGATGGTGGGCGCGACGAACCCGGTACCGAACCGCCGCGCGAGCTCGATCAGCAATCGGGTGCGGAGCGAGGGCCGGTGGGTCGGCAACGAATGACCGGCCGCGCGCAGTCGCCTCTCCCAGAAGCTCGCGTGCGTGCGTTCCGCCGCTGCAAGATCTTGATAGATGCGGCTTTGCGCTGGATCGGACTCGAACCGCGCCAGTGCGCCATAGAGCTCCGCACTGTCGTGCTCGGCGATCCAGTGGCGCATCAGCCGCCGCTTCTCGTGCTGGGCGCTTGCCTGCTCGCTACCCAGAGGGCTCTCGCGCATACACGGCAGCCTGCGCGGTGTCTCACCGCACCGGTGACCGGTACGCAGGCGGCTTGACGAGCAGAATGTCCGAATCGAGCGTCTCGATCAGCTGACCCGTCAACGTGCCCACGAGCGCGGTGACGGTCTTTCGATGGGTCAGCGCGCCGAGCACCAGCAGATCGTATGGGCGCTTCGCGGCAAACCGCGGAATCGCGACCGCGGGCTCCCCCTCGAGCACGAATAGCTGCGAGGCGCCCACATCCGCCTCCCGCGCCCGGGCCTCCAGCGCGGCTCGATCCGACTCGATCGCTCCCGGGATCGCCTGCTCCGGGCGATGAGCGTAGATGAGGTCCAACGTGCCATCGCAGCCGCTCGCAAGCCGCTTCGCCGCGCGCAAAATCGCGCGTGTGAATCCGGGGGTCTCATCCCCCGAGATGTCGATCGCCGCGGCAACGGGCGGACGCACGTTCCACGGTTTGCCGCGCATGAGCATGAGCGGCACGGGACAGGTCCGCACGAGATCCCAGTCGCCTGCCGGCAGGGCGCGACTGCCATGGGCTCCCTCGGCCATTGCGCGGATCACGAGGGTCGGCGAGGAGCGCTGCACCTTGTGGATGATGCCCACGTAGCCTGGGCTCTCGCAGCCGGCATCCATCGCGGGCTGCAGATCATGAACGTCGAGGGACCTCCAGAGCTCCTCGAGATACGCTTGCGAGGTCGCGAGGCATTCCGCGCGGGCGCTTGCAAGCGCCCCCGAGTCGTACTGGTGGTGCTGCACATAGGCCGATTCGGCATTGCCGAGAAACAGCTCCAGCCGCGCGCCGAGGCGCCGTGCAAGGACGACCGCCTTGCCCACCACCTCTCGCGAGCTGCCGTTGCGCTCGATGGCAACCAGTATCGATTCGATTCTCTTCACCTGCGGTCCCGCATTCCCTCAAGCCGTGATGCAAGAGATACCTCGATAACCCCTGGCGCGCATCCGCATTGCTACGGATTGGACCGCCGTACTCGCAGCCCCTCCAGCGCCGCGCGCACGACGCCCAGCGGGTGAAAGTTGAGCAGGTGCCGCGGCCAGGCGAGCTCGTTCTTGTCGCACACGGTGGACATGCTGAAGCGGGCGATCTCACCCTTGAGCTCGCTCGGACCCTGCGCTGAAGGCCCGGGCGCCGCGAGCCGCTCGCGCAGTGTTCGCGCCTCGGCAATTCCCTGCGAAACCGCGCGAGCCCGCTTGGCAGAGATCCGCCCGTGGCGCCGCTTGAGCTCGTTCAGACGCTCGGCTGCATCGTAGGTGGCATCGACCATCTGCGCACGGCTCATCCAGCGTGTCTCGTAGCTCAGGATCTGCTCCCAGCTCGGCTGCAGCAGGAGCTGCCGATGCTCCTCCAGCGTGCGGGCGAAGAGCCGATAGCCGAAGCGCTCGGGGTCCTCGAAGATCCGGCTGCCCGGATCGACGAAGGGACCCATGGGTGAGATGAAGCAGTTCAGCCTGCGATCGCTCAGGCTGAAGAGCCGCTCGCAGTAGTCGATCGTCTGACGCACCGAGTCACAGGTCTGCTGTGGCAGTCCGATCATGAAGAACACATCCACGCGGTGGCAGCGCCTGGCGAGCGCAGCGCGCACGAAGTCCTCCAGCTGCTCGTTCGTGTAAGTCGTCTCGCCGTCCATCGCAAGGCGCACCGCCGGATCGTGGCTCTCGGGGCTCACCTCGCAGCTCCAGTTTCGAACGCAGCGATCGGCCGCATCGAGAAAGCTCACCGGTGCCAGATCGAGCAGCTCGAAGACGATCTCGTTGGGCAATGCCGCGCGTCGCAGCCTCTCGAGGACAGCCATGGCGTACGGCTCTCCTGCCTGGAGCAGATCACCGATGACCATGATCGGTCCGCGCGACACCCGGCTGATCCGCACCATGTTCTCGACCAAGCTCTCGGGACTGCGAAACACGGGCCGCACTCGCTGGGTGAGGTGAGTACAGGTCGTGCGAGAGCTGCCACACATTGCGCAATCGAACGAGCACCCCTTGACCGGCAGCACCATCGTGATGGGGTTGCGCCACCAGCCGTTGAAGGGAAAGACGCTCCTCAAGTCGCGGTAGCGCAGCACCATGTCGACGAGCAGCTCCGGCCGCACGTCGACGTAATCGAGCGACTGCGGCAGGAAGCTCATGGGATTCACGCGTACCTCGCCACCCTCCTTCCAGGTGAGGTTGGGCACGCCCGCAACGCTCGCTCCCGCGCGCAGCGCAAGAAGGAGCTGGTGCAGCGCGGGCTCCGTGCTGTCCCCGCGCAGGACGTAGTCGACCTGGGGGTAGGCGGCGAGCTCGCGGTGAAAATAGCTGGAGGAGAGCCCGCCCATGATGATCGGAACCTGCGGGTGCAGCTCCTTGGCGATGCGCGCGACCTCGAGCGCGCCATGCGCGTGCGGCAGCCAGTGCAGATCGATGCCGATCGCGCGCGGACGCTGCCGCGCAAGAAAGGCGCGCACATCGAAGCGATGGTCGCCGATCATCCGCACCGCGAGATTGGCGATGCGCACCTGGAACCCTCGTTCGGCAAGATACGACAGGATCGTCAGGAACCCGATCGGGTACATCTCGAACACGGTGGACGAGGGCACCATGTCGCTCACGGGCCCGTAGAGGATCGACTTCTCGCGAAAGTCGTAGACGCTCGGGGGATGCAGCAAAAGTAGATCGATACGGCGCTCGCTGGTCATGCGTATACTAGTCACCCGCCAGTGTAGTACGCGCAACACGCATCGCAAGAGGACTGACCCATGAGGGCAAATCCGCGTCGCTGCTCAACCGCAGCGCTCCTGGTCTTCGTCACGGCAGCCGCCACGGCATTCGGCGCCGACGCGACGCTCGTCGCATCCTGCAACCACTGTCATGGCCAGAACGGCATCAGCACGGCCCAGGACGTGCCCACGATCGCGGGGATTTCCGTGCCGGTTGCGGTCGATGCGCTCAAGTCCTTCAAGAGCAAGACGCGCCCCTGCGGGGAACATGGCAACATGTGCGACATCGCAGGCCGCCTGAGCGACGCCGACATCACGGCGCTCGCCGAGCAGTACTCGAAGCTGCCGTACGTGCATATGAAGCAGCCGGTCGATGCCGCGCAGGCCGCCGCTGGCAAGGCGATCGCACAGCATCAGTGCGAGATCTGCCACACCAAGGGCGGCACCGACCCGACCGACGACGCCGGCCTGCTCGGCGGCCAGCCGCTCGGGTGGCTGAAGGGTGCGATCGCCGACGTGAAGGACGGCAAGATGCCGCAGCCCAAGATGATGCGCGCCAAGACGATGCAGCTCTCCGACTCGGACGCGAAGGCGCTCGCCGAGTACTACGCGAGCCTCTAGCCGCAGCCATTCGCACCCGCGAGCGGCGGGCGCCGCACCGCTCACTGGAGCGACTTCAGGACAGCCGGTGATGCCTCGTCCTCCGCCACGACGTTGTGGCAGAGGTCGCAACTGCGGCTGATCTTCTCACCGGTCTCGGTGACATGCTTGTTGTCGTGGCAGCGCAGACAGCCGGGTGACTGCTGATGGCCGAGATGGTTCGGATAGGTGTTCCAGGTCACCTTCATCTGCGGGAACACGTTCCAGCACCAGATGTCACCGAGCGCCTTGCCGGCCTCGGCCACAGCCGAGGCGCGCCCGCTCGCAACGGCCGGCTGCTGCGTGCGATAGAACTCCTCGATCGCCCGGCGGATGCTGCTGCGCGCCTGGGCTTGTGAGGGGTAGTCGAGCTGCAACACCCGCAGTCCCTCGCGCTTGATGAAGGGCAACGAAGTATCGATGCGGCCATCCTCCAGCGCGGCATCGATCTCCTCCCCCGGCTCGCGAAAGGTGTGCGAGGGGCGATTGTGACAGTCGACACAATCCATGGTTCGCCACTGCGCATCCGCCGGTACGGTGGCGGCGTTCTTGTACGTCTTGCGCGCCCCGTCCGGCGTGTCGAGCTCGACCGTATAGATGTGCTCGCGGGAGGGGTCGGAGAGGTAGCGCACGGCGACGCCGGGACCCACGTGCCAGTGGATGCCGGAGAGCGACCTGCCGGCCTGGCCTCCGATGTGGACCATCAGTACGGTCCGAGTAATCGAATTCGCCTCGTCCTGGCCATAGTGGGTGTGGATGACCAGCCGGTCGCCGACGAACCGCGCCGGCCAGTGACACTGCTCGCACACCACTCGCGCGGGACGCAGGTTGTCGATCGGCGTTGGGATCGGCCTCGGATAGTCGTTCAGGGCGAGCTCGACCATCTCCTGCAGACCGTTGATCTTCGCCTTGACGAACCAGCTCGCGCCGGGGCCCACATGGCACTGCGCGCACGGCACGTCGGCATGTGGCGAGCGCGCATGCGCCACGGCCTCCGGCTGCATCACGACGTGGCAAGCCTGCGCGCAAAACTCTGTCGAGTCGAGGATCTCCACGCCCTGGTAGCCGGCCCCGGCGAGAATCACCACGCACCCGATCGCGATGAGCGCCAGGCCGATGAGACTCGTGCGCGTCGCCGCATCGTTGAGGTCGATGACCGGCAGGGGCGGTGCGAGCGACTGCGCACGCGCAGCCGCGCGCCGGGCGCGGCGCCGCCGCAGCCACATCCCGGTCGGGATCAGCAGCAGTCCAACGACGAACACCCCCGGCAGGATCACGTAGCCCACGACGCGGGGGAAGGGACCACCCCCCTGCAACCCCATCGCGAACAGGACGGAAAGCAGCGCCATGAGCGCGGCACTGAGTACCGCGAGGATCACGCCGATGCGACTGGTCAGGGTCCGGGTGAACGCCGCGAGCAGCGTCTGCTTCATGGGAGCCCGCCTTCAGTGGGTGTAGCCGCCGATGAGGGCCACGAAGATGCCTATCGCGAGTGCGACCCCCACGGCCACGGCTGCGAAGCCGAACACGTACGCGCGCACGAGCTCGGCCCGCGTGGGCGCGGGGCGCAGCATCCGCTCGAGCTGCTGGGTCGCCACCAGGCGCTGGTACTCGCGCGGGCGCTCCTCCTTGAACCGCTCGAGCGGCACTCGCCCCGTGAACACCGACGGATCCATCGGGAAGCTCTCGGGGCGCAAGTGCGTGTGGAAGAAATGGAACACGAAGATGAAGCCAGTCGCAAGCAAGGCCTCGTCACTGTGGGCGATGTAGGCAGCATTCAGTACCCAGCCGGGCAGCACGCGCGTGAACAGGCCCGGGAACCAGAGCATGAGTCCCGTCACCCCGATCATCCCCACGCCCCAGAAGACGGCCATGTAGTCGAACTTCTCCCAGTAGGTCCAGCGGTCGAACTGCGGCCGCGGCCGCAGATACAGGAAGTACGCGACATTGGCGATGAAGTCGCGTACGTCACTCGGCTGCGGGACCATCGAGCGTGGACCCCAGAGGTAGCCGTGCTCGTGTTTGAAGACCATCCGGTACAGCACGGTGAGCACGTGGAAGCCGAAATAGCCGAAGGTCACGACGGCCCCGATGCGGTGCAGGATGCCGGCGGCATGCGGTCCGCCCCACATCGCCATCAGCGCCGGCGCCCACGGAGCCCCGGCGAATTTCAGCGGCAGACCGGTTGCGGCGAGCAGCAGGAAGCTCAGGATGACGATGAGGTGCAGCACGATCTGCGTGCCCGTGAAGCGCCGCACATGCGGCTCCGTAGACGGTCGCGCCGAGGGGTACTCACCGCGCAGCTTGCCCACCACGCTGCGCTGCAGCCACAGCAAGTCGTGCAATCCGAAGAAGCCGAACACCCCGAGCAGCAGCGCAGTCATCAGCACCCACACCCAGTGGACGTAGGCGTTGCGCGTCGGGTCGCGCGGGTTCGCATGCGGGTCGAAGGTCAAGAATCCGGCGTTCACCTCGCGTGCGTGGCACTTGCCGCAGGTGGCGGCGAGGTGGGCGGGATTGACGCTCGAGCGCGGATCCCCGGGAGGCAGGTTGTGGTGCGGCGTGTGGCAATCCGAGCAAATGGCAACCGCCGTGAAGCCGAGCGCACCCGCCTTGCCGTGGAAGCTGTCATGGAATGACTGGTAGACCTTTGCATGACAGGTGCCGCATTCGTTCGGGAACTGCTGGCGCATGTGAGCGCTCGAGGGCGCCGTGATCGCATGCGCCTCGTGACAGGTGCTGCAGACGGGCCCATCCTTGTGTCCCTGCTGCCACAGCGTTCCGTGGGTGCTCTCCTCCCACTGCCTGAGGATACCGACGTGGCACTTGCCGCAGGTCTCGGGGTTGTGGGCAAACGAAGTGGGCGCGCCCGGGCTGGCCGCCCGCTGGATCCCATGCCCGCTGCCGTGGCAATCGGTACAGGCCGGTGCGCTCGTCAGGCCCGCCACCAGCAGCGCGTGCGCGTGCACACTGGTGAGATAGCCCTCCATCATGCTTTGGTGACAGCTGCCGCAGTTGCGCACCTGGTTGACGGCGGACATCGAGTTGTTCGGGTTCTGGGGGCGCAGCGCCGCGTGCACATCGCCATGGCAGCTGGCGCACAGCGTGGGGCTCATGCCCCGCATCCCATGCACGCTCGCCGCAAGAGTGTTGATCTGATCCGCGTGGCAGCCGGCGCACGTGGCGAGCGGCACCCGCCCAAGCGGCTGGCGTGGATGGCGTACGGAGAGCGCATCCGCATGGCAGTCGGCGCAAGCGAGTCCGCGATGCGCCGAGCTCTCGAAGGTCGCGGCCAGCACGCTCAGTGAGTGTCCGGCCTCGTCCTTGAATGTCGGATCGTTGTGGCAGTCGAGGCACTTCGCATTGTCGCTGCCAGGCGCGCCCGCGGCGGCTGCGAGCGCACTTGCGACATTCACGCGAAACGCGAGGGGCAGCAGGCACAGGAACGCCGCGGCGATCGCTGGCGCCACCTGCCATCGGCCACCCGCCAGGCGGGGAGCGCCTGAAGGGGCAGAAGAGCGCTCAGCTGCGATGTGCTTCACATCGGTCTTTTTATCATCACGCGATAACCCATGCTGAGCTTCACAGCTCGCAGCGTCCGGGCGAATACGTATTTGCCGCAATAGCGCGACCGGCCGGTCGCGCTGGTCGCTTGACCCGGCTCGCGGGTTCGCGGTAAACAACGGGCCCGACCCATCCTTAGGGCGAGCAGACGACCCACCGCGTATGAGGCTCTCCAAGTACACCAAGTTTCGCCAGGAGAAGTTCGGCGGAGTGCTGTTCGAGACCCGCTCCGAAAAGGTCTTCTCGCTCAATCCAACCGCTGCGGCCGTGGTGAGCGAGATCGGCGCGGGCGCCGATGAGCGCAGCATTCTCGAGCGCCTGAAGGGCCGCTTCGACGATCGCGACGGCGCCATCGAGCGCGAGGCCGTCGAGTTCATCGCGGAGCTGCGGCAAAAGGGACTGGTCGAGGACTGAGGAAGGATGAGCGGCGACACCTCCGCGGCGCTCGCCACCGACTCGGGCGATCTCGGGGCGCCGCTCTACGTCGCCTGGCAACTCACGAATGAGTGCAACCTCGCCTGCCTGCACTGCATCGAGGAGAGCGGACCGGGCAAGGCTTTCCGGGACGAGCTTGGTCACGCGGAGATCCTGCGCATCATCGATCAGCTCGCGGCCATGGGGGTCCCCTACCTGTCCCTCTCGGGCGGGGAGCCGATGCTGCATCCGTCCTTCTTCGCGCTCGTCGAGCGCATCTGCGCCGCCGGCATGGAGCTCAAGATCGAGACCAACGGCCATTTTCTCGAGGCCGCATCGTGCGAGCGTCTGCAAAGCCTCGGCGTCAAGGCAGTGCAGGTGAGCCTCGATGGAGCCTCCGCAGAGACCTACAACCGCATCCGGGTGCGTGGCAATTTCGACCGGGCGATCGCCGGCATCCGCGCGCTTGCCGCCGCGGGTGTTCCGATCGAGATCAACTACTCGCCCACGCGGTTCAACGCACACGAGATCGGAGCGGCAGTCGACCTGGCTCACGAGCTCGGCGCCTACAGCTTCTACACCGGGCGCACCATGTACACCGGCAACGCCGTGAAGACCTGGCGCGCCATCGCCCCCGAGGAGCAGCAATACGTGCGCTTCTTCGAGGTGCTGCACGCGAAGAGCATGGAATATCGAGGCCGCATGCGGGTGTACTTCCACGAGCTCGGATTGCTCGAGGAGCTGCGCTATCGCCTGGAGCACCCCGCGGCGCTGCTCATTGTCCTGCCGAATGGGCTCGTGAAGCTCATCAACGCTCTGCCGTTCGTCTGCGGCGACCTGCGCAGGCAGCCCCTCGAGGAGGTCTGGTCGAATTTCCAGCGCGCCTGGCAGGACCCGCGCGTGGCGCAGTTCGTGGAGGACCTTGCGGGGGACCCCGGCAAGACTGCCGCATTGCATCAGTGGGTGCACCTCTCGTGAATCGCGCTCGCATCGAGGGCTCGCAGCTGCTGCTCGGCGCTCACGGCCGCTCGCATCCCGTCCTCGCTGCGCTCGTGCGGATCGGCACCCTCGTGCGTTACCGGTTCTTCCTTTATGCGGGTCTCATGCCCTACCTGCTCGGGGCTGCATGGGCGCGCGGGGCGGAGCACGAGTTTCATGCCTCGATTTTCTGGCTCGGACTGAGCGGGGTTGCGCTCGCGGTCGTGGGCGTTGAGGCTTTCAACGAGTACTTCGACTCACGGCTGGGCACCGACCGCGTGTTCAATCCGGCCGACGCACCGCCGATGTCAGTGGGAGTCTTCTGGCTCGGAACGGCAGCATTCGCCAGTGCCTTTGCGGTGGGTGTGTACCTCACGCTGCTGTACGGCACCGCGGTCCTGGCCTTTGCATCGCTCGGAGGCCTCGCAGCGATCTTCTACGCAGCGCCCCCCATCCGCTGGTCCTATCGGGGGCTCGGCGAGCTTGCGATCGGCCTCGCGTACGGGCCGTGGCTGACACTCGGCAGCGTCTATCTGCAGACGCGAATGCTCCCGCGTGGTGCGTGGTGGGCATCGTGCGTGCCCGGGTTTCTGATCATGGCGCTCGCCGTGGTCAACGCGATCCCCGACTATCACCAGGATCGCCTGGTCGGCAAGCGTAATTGGACCGTGCGGCTCGGCCGCCGCCGCGCCGTATGGCTATACCTCGGACTTGCTTCGGCGGGACTGCTCGTCGCGGCGCTCGGCGTGGCCGCAGGAGAGTTCCCGCGCAGCTGCCTCCTCGCGCTCCTCGCGCTGCCGCTGTTGATCGCCAGCGGGCATCGCGCGCTTGCGACCTACGAGCGCCCACGCCAGTTCGGCCCGGCCGTTCGCAGCATCATCGCCGGCTACCTCCTCGCCGTGACGCTCTTCGCCGCGGGCCTCGTCCTTTAGCACGGGGCGCCCCATCGCTACGCATCACATCGACTCCCTTGGCGCACCGCTGCTCGTCTCGTGGCAGCTCACGCGCGACTGCGATCTGTGCTGCGTGCATTGCTGCACGGAGTCGGCACCCGGCAAGGCCTTGCCCGACGAGCTCGATGCGGCGCATGCCCGTCATGTTGCGAGCGAGCTCATCCGCAGCCAGGTGCCGTACGTCATGCTCTGCGGAGGCGAGCCGCTCGTGGTGCCTCACTTTTTCGAGATCGCCGAGCAGCTCGGCGATGCCGGCGTGCAACTGAAGATCGAGACCAACGGCCAGCGTCTGAATGATGAGGTGTGCCGGCGCCTGTCCCGCCTGCCGGTGCGCTCGATCCAGGTAAGCCTCGATGGCGATACCCCGGAGGTCTACGCGCGGCAGCGCGCCGGCGGGAGTCTTGCCCGGGCTCACGCGGCCTGCCAGGCGGTGCGTGCCGCCGGGATGCCGCTGGAGGTCACTTTCGCGCCCACGCGACTGAACATTCACCAGGCCGAGGCGGTGCTCGAGCGGGCCCGCTCGCTCGGTGCGTTCCGTTTCAACACCGGTGGCCTCATGCGCATCGGCACGGCGGCACGGCGCTGGAAGCAGCTGCGGCCCGAGCCCGAGCAATATCGAGCTTTTCTCGTGCTGCTGCACCGGCAGGCGCGCTTGCAGCCGGGCGAAATGGAGCTTTACTATCAGCCCTTCTTCATGGAGGAGGCGCTGCAGGCATCGCTCGATCAGCCGCCGGCGACTTTGCTCGTTCTACCGAACGGGCGCGTCAAGGTGGCAGCGGCGCTGCCGTATACTTGCGCAGACCTGCGAACGGATACGCTCGCGCAGGCGTGGGATGCATACCGGCGCGCGTGGCACAGCTCGACGATCATCCGGGCCGTACGGCACGCGATGGGGGAAAGCTCGAGTCACGCGACAGCAAACCACTGGCTTTCACTTGCCGGGACCGAGACACTCGAGACACTGGAGGCACGATGAACGACGCAACCCCCGATATTCAAGCCCGCGACAGCACTGCTCGTGCGATTCCCGAGCGCAAGGACTCCGCCGAGAAGACGCCGTGGCAGAAGCCGAAGATGGAAGACGTCTCCGAGCAGGTGATGGCGCAGCCCTACATCCGCTTCACCTGAGCGCCACTGACGCCTCGAGCGAGCCCGGGGCTCGGGTCGACCAGTACGACGCTCCCCTCTTCCTCGCCTGGCAGCTCACCAACCGCTGCACCGCGAGCTGCCTCGCTTGCTGCGAGGAATCCGGACCTGAGCGTGCGTGGGGCGATGAGCTCTCGCGCGACCAGGCGCTCGAGCTCGCGCAGCGCGTCATCGCGGCGGGGGTTTCCTATGTGGCCTTCGGGGGCGGCGAGCCGCTCGGGGTTCCCCATTGCTGGGAGCTGCTCGAGCTGCTCGCAAGCCACGGCATCGCGCTCAAGCTCGAGACCGACGGATCCCATATCGACGCGGCGGCGGCCGAGCGCCTGGCGCGGCTGGGTCCCCTTTGCGTGCAAATCTCCGTCGATGGCGCAACCGCCGGCACTCACCATCGGGTACGACCTGGATCGAGCTTCTCACGGACGCTCGCCGCGATCGAGTGCCTGGTGGCGCACGGCCACCCGCCGCAGCTCGTGTTCGTCCCCAATCGACTCAATCTCGGGGAGATTCTGGCCGCCTACGACGGGGCGCGAAGGCTCGGGTGCGAAGCCTTCGTGACCGGCCCCATGATGCGGATCGGCCGCGCGGCGGCCGACTGGGACCGTCTGGCGTGCGATGCGCTCGAGTGGGACCGCGCTGTCCTGGCTCTCAACGAGCGCGACCAGGCGCTCGGCGGGGGTATGCGGCTCGCCATCTATCCATGGGATATCCTGACCGAGATGGAGCGACGGCTCGAGAGTCCGCAGGCCATGCTCCTCGTCGTGCCGAACGGCGCCGTGAAGCTCCTCAACGCACTGCCGTTCGTCGTGGCCGACCTGCGCCGGGACTCACTCGAGGGTGCCTGGCGGGCCTATCTTGCGGGCTGGAGGAGCCAGGAGGTTCGCACATTCGTCGCTGCTTGCCGGGCGCGGCCCGAGCTGCTCAGGCATGCCAACGAGCTCTGGCCTCTGACGGCACCACCCCCCGCGCATCGCAACGCGTAGCTGCACGTGGCGGAGCGGGGCGGGCGCGATGCAGGGTCTGTCAGCTCGAACTGGCCCAGGCGGCGATGTTTGCGACGTCATCGCTCGTCAGATCGATCTTTTTCGGATGCTTGGCTTTCTGCGACGTTCGGTCCTTGATCATCCCCGCAAGTTGGGTCTCGCTCTTGCCCTTCCAATCGCCTGCATCGTGGCACTGGCTGCAGGCCTGCTGGAATTTGGCCTTGCCCGCCTGAGCATCCGCGGCACTGGCGGCGCAGGCCATGCCAAGCAGAGCAACGGGCAGCAGGGACAGAACGGCAAGTGTCGGTTTCTTCAGCATGGACCCTTCCTCGGTTGATGGGACCGTCTGGGCGGGGAATGAAGCCGCATACGCTCCCCGCAAACGGCCGCCCGGCCAATACGTACTAACCGAGGCTTGTACGCATAACCCGGCATAGGCGCAGGTAAAGCCCGGGCTCTACTCTCTGTGTCCGATGAATCCGGCGGATGAGTTCCCTCCCGATGCGTCGATCGCTCGGGCGATGAACCGCGTGCTCGAGGCCGAGCGCGCGGCCGAGCGGGCCTTGAGCGACTGCCAGAGCGAGTGCGACCAAGCGCTGGAGCACGCTCGCGAGCAGGGACGGGTGCTGCTCGAGCGCGCGCACGCACGCATCACGGCGCTGCGGGAGCGGGTCGCAAAGTCGCTCGAGCACGGGGCGTCCGCCGCGATGGGCCTGGACTCCCCGGGCGCGGCATCCCCTTCGGCGGCCCGGCTCCTCATCGACGGCACGCCCGGACGTACGGCGCTCGAGCGGCTGGCGGCCGAGCTCACCAGTGAGCCGACTGCGCCGCCCGCCCATGAGCCTCGGTGACCTCGATTACGCCCTGAGCCGCGTACACGCGCGCCATGGAAGCCGCCTCACCGAAGGCGACTGGCGCCATCTCGAGGCGAGTCATGATCTTGCCAGCTATCTCGATGCCGCACGCACCGGCGCCCTCGCCCCTTGGGTTGCAACGCTGGGTGTCAGGGCCGACGAGCACGCCATCGAGAGAGCGCTGCGCATGGAGTGGCGGCGCTACGTGCAGACCGTGACGCTGTGGCACCCGAGCGTGTGGCAGCCCTGGCTCGCCTGGCTCGCCTGGCTGCCCTGGCTCGCACTCCTGGCGCAGCTGGCGAGGCCGGAGGCCCCACCCCTGTGGCTTCTCGCCGATCCGGTGTGTGGACCGGTCGCCCCGGGTACCCAGGCGGAGCGGCGCGCTGCGCTCGAGCGCACGGCGCTCGCCCCTCTGGCAGCCGGCCTCGATCGCGCCCATGCCCCGGCGGTGCTCTGGCGCCGTCATTGGCTGGAGCTCGCACCCGCGAGCGACAGCGACACGCAGCGCTTGCAGCAGGCGTTGCTGGCCACGCTCGCTCGGTATGCCGAAGCGCTCGCGCTCGCCAGCACCAGCGATGGGCCGCGCGCGGCGCTTGCCTCGGCCCTCGGGCGGCTGTTCCGGGCGGCCAGCGGAACGGTCGTCGCAACCGTTTGCCACCTCGGGCTCACGGGGCTCGATCTGCAGCGCCTGCGTGGCGGTCTTGCTTATCGCTGTCTTGCGGGAGGCGCCTTCTGATGCTCCTGCGCCCCGCGCCCGCCACCTGGTTCGAGCTGCTTGTCGTGCGCGATGAGTTGCCGCACGCACTGCAGGTACTGGCCGCCACGCGGCAGGTCCAGCTTCAGGGGCCCGTCGCCTCTGCGAGCGCGCTGGCCGGAACGGGGGGCGGCTTGCTCCCCGTGATGCGCTCGGCGCTCGACCAGTATCGCCGGCTTGCGGAGCGCTATGCGCCGTTTTGGCCCCTCGCCACCGCATCCACCGGGCCCGGCCGTCGCATCGATGAGGTTCCTCGCGCAGCCATCGAGCGGCTGCAGAGCTGGTCAAAGGATGCCGACCCGCTCATCGCCCGCCTGCAGCAGCTCGCAAGCGAGAACTCCGAGCTGGCGCGGCTGCGCGGACTGCTTTCGGTGCCCGGTGAGCCGTTGCCGAACCTCTCCCTCTTCGGCGCGGCCGGGCCCGTGCTTGCCAGCCGCGCCTATCTGCTTGCACCCGCAACCGGCGCGATCGAGATCCCCTCCACCACGCTCTCGAAGCGGATCCTACCTCTAGAGGGCGAGTTTCTGCTCGCGCTTGGGCCTGCCGCCGATATCCGCGCTCTGGATGAGACTCTGGGCGCGCAGAAGGCGCATCGCCTCGCAATCCCTGCGAAGTGGCCGGCCTCTTTGGCCGAGCTCGACGCGCGGATGAGGCAGATCGAGTCCGAATCGGGCGAGGTCCGCGCGGGACTCGCGCGCCTGAGCGAAGCGCACGCGATCGCGTCCGCGCTCGGTGACCTGCACCTTGCCGAGTGGATCGTCGCCCACGTTCCCGAGCTCACCATGACGCCCCGCTTCGCCTCGATCACGGGCTGGACGACGGCATCGAGCACGGCGCTTCACACGGTGCTCGAGAAGGCGAGCCTCGACCATCTGCTGCGCTTTCCCGAGGCTCCACCCGGCCTCGTGCCGCCGATCGTGCTGCACAACCCGCGCTGGGCACAGCCGTTCGAGCTCTTCGCACGCCTGCTCGGCGTTCCCGGGGCGGCGGAGGCCGACCCGAGCCGGATCCTCGCCCTGGTTGCCCCGGTCATGTTCGGCTTCATGTTCGGCGATGTCGGACAGGGGGCCGCTCTACTGGTCACGGGCCTTGCGCTCAGGAGACGCTTCCCAGCCCTCGCGCTGCTCGCGCCGGGCGGGGCTGCCGCCATGCTGTTCGGCCTGCTGTTCGGAAGTGTCTTTGCGCGGGAGAGCGTTCTGCCGGCGCTGTGGATGAAGCCGCTGCAGCATCCGTTGACCCTGCTCCTGGTGAGCCTCGCCTTCGGCAGCGGCGTCATCCTGCTCGGGCTTGCCCTCGATGCGCTGCAATCGTCCTGGGCCGGCCGCGCGCGGCTGTGGTGGTCCACCAGAGCGGGGATCGTGCTGTCCTATGTGGGCGTGATCGGCAGTGCCCTAGACACCCGAGCGCTCTGGGCGCTGCCAGTCGGCCTCGGCTGGTCCTCGATCGGCTCGGCGGCGATGGCCTCGGCCGCGCGTGGCAGGGCCGCGGCCGCAAGTCTCGGCACCGCGCTCGAGACCCTGATGCAGCTCCTCATCAACACGCTCTCGTTCGTACGCATCGGAGCGTTCGCGCTGGCGCACGCGGGGCTTGCGAGCGCAATCACCGGGCTTGCCGCGGCCACGGGCTCGCGCCCGATGTTCTGGCTGGTGCTGTCGCTCGGCAACGCGTTCGTGCTCGTGATGGAAGGGCTGATCGTTGCGATTCAAACGACGCGCCTGGTGCTCTTCGAGTTCTTCGTGCGCTTCCTTCACGGCTCCGGCCGGCCGTTCGAGCCACTGCCGTTGCCGCAAGATATTGCATCCTCACCCCCTCGCTCGAGGTTTCCGCCATGATGAGAGTGACTCGTCGCAGCCCGCTTGCCGGCCGGCTGATACTCGCCTTCTGCGTACTGACCGCCGTCGTGGCCACGCTACTTGCGGTGGTTGCGAGATCCGCATGGGCTGCCTCCCCGGCGTCCGCCCCGACGGCACTCGCGCTCGATCCGCGCCTTGCGAGCGGGGCATTCCTCGCCGCCGCTCTCTCGACCGCGCTCGCGACCCTCGGAGCGGGCTACGCAGTGGCGCGGGTGGGCAGTGCAGCGGTGGGCGCGATCGCAGAGAAGCCCGAGCTCTTCGGCCGGGCGCTGGTGCTCGTGGGACTCGCGGAAGGGATCGCGATCTACGGTGTCATCGTCTCCATCCTCATTCTCAACCGGCTCGGTTGAATCATGAGACTCGCCGTGATCGCGGACGAGGCAACCTCGATCGGCTGGCGACTCGCGGGCGCGCAGGTCCACACGCCCGGGCCTGGCTCGCAGCCCCCGCGCGAGCACTTCCACGCGGCTCTCGCGCAGGCGGACCTCGTGCTCGTCACCGCATCACTTGCCGCGCGGTTGCCGCGCGCTGAGCTGGCCGAGGCCCTGCACGCGCTCGAGCCGCTGGTCCTGATCATTCCCGACCTGCGCCACGAGCAGGAGCCGCCCGACATCGCCGCGCAGATGCGCCGCGCGCTCGGAGTTACCCCTTGAGCGAGTCGGCCGCAGCGGGCTCGCTGCTCCTGCTCGATCGGCAGGTCGAGGCGTTGCTCGCGTACATCGCACGCTACCGCGACGAGCGCTGTCGCGAGCTGCGTGCCAAAGAGCAAGCGCAGGCGCGGGATCTGCTTCGTGCTGCCCGCAGCGAGGCCCGACACAGCGTGCACCGCGCCATCGGCGAGGCGCGCACGCAGCTCACGGAAGGCCGCAGGCGCATCCAGGCGCATGTCGCGCTCGAGGGGCGCATGCGCGTGCAACGCGAGACGCGCGCGCTGCTCGAGGAGATGTGGGGTGTGATCGGCCCGGCACTCGAGTCCCGCTGGAGCGATCCGATCCTGCGCAAAAGGTGGATCGAGGCAGCCTTTCGACAGGCCTCCCGAACCCTCAGCGCGCAGCTCTGGCGCATCGAGCACGGTCGCTCATTTGCGCTCGAGACGCGCGCGCAGCTCACGAGCCTCATGCGGGAGACGACGCCACGACAGCTCGAGTGGATCGCGGACGATGCGATCGTCGCGGGTATGCGCATTCGCAGCGAAGGGGTCTGCCTGGATGCGACGGTCGCTGGACTCCTCGCGAGCCGCCAATCGATCGAGTCGGCGTTCCTCGCACAGTACCTCGCCCTGCAGAGCGGGGGCGCACAGCCTTGAGCGACGCACGCATTCGCTGGATCAGCGGACCCGTGCTACGCGCCACGGCCTCGGGACCCTTTCACGTGCGCGAAGCGGTCGCGGTCGGACCGCAAGGGCTGCTGGGAGAGGTCGTGCAGGTCAGCACCGGAGAGATCGTCGCTCAGGTCTACGAGGACACCACGGGCCTGAAGCCCGGCGATACCGTCGCCGGTACGGGCCGGCCGCTGTCCGTGCGCCTGGGGCCCGCCCTGCTGGGGCATATCTTTGACGGGCTCCTGCGGCCGCTCGAGCTCGCCGCGGGTGCGTTCATACATCCGGGCGAGGCGAGCAAATCGGCGGAGCGCTTTGCATTCGAGCCTGCGGTTCGGGCTGGAGCGGTCCTGCAGGCCGGAGAGGTCCTGGGGACGGTGGCAACGGCACGCAAGCAGATGTTTCTGCTGCCTCCCGGGCTCTCGGGCACGGTGCTGAGTGTCGTCGCGGCAGGGGACTACGGCGATGAGGAGCCTCTCGTCGTGCTCGAGCGCCAGGATGGCTCGAGCACCTCCGTCGCGCTTGCACACGCCTGGCCGGTGAGAGAGCCGAGGCCCGCTCGCGCGCGCCTTCCTCCGGTGAGCCCGCTCATCACCGGGCAGCGTCTCCTCGACACGCTCTTTCCCGTCGCACGCGGAGGACGGGCTGCCCTTCCAGGCGGGTTCGGCACCGGCAAGACGATCCTGCAGGAGACCATCGCCAAGTGGTGCGACGCCGATGTCATCGTTTACGTCGGCTGTGGCGAGCGTGGCAACGAGATGGCCGAGGTGCTCGATGACCTGCCCAAGCTCGAGGACCCCCGCACGGGGCGAGGTCTGATGGAGCGCACGGTCATCATCGCCAACACCTCGAACATGCCGGTCGCGGCGCGCGAGGCGAGCATCTACACGGCCATCACGGTCGCCGAGTATCTGCGAGATCAGGGCTTGCATGTCGCGCTGATGGCCGACTCGACCAGTCGCTGGGCCGAGGCTTTGCGCGAGGTGAGCGGTCGGCTCGGCGAGCTTCCGGGTGAGGCTGGGTATCCCGCCTACCTGAGCTCTCGCCTCGCGGAGTTCTACGAGCGCGCGGGACGCGTCCGCACGCTCGGGGGCGCCGAGGGGTCGGTGACCATCATCGGGGCGATCAGTCCCCCCTCAGGTGACTTCTCCGAGCCGGTCACGACGCAGACGCGGCGCTGCATCCGCACGTTCTGGCCACTCGATCGCGAGCGGGCTCAGGCGCGCTTCTATCCGGCCGTGCATCCGCTGCAGGCCTACAGCGGGGATGTCGAGATCCTCGCTCGCTGGTGGCAGATGCAGGGCAACCCCGAATGGTCGGCGCAGCGCACGGCGCTGCTCGAGCTGCTCACCGAGCAAGCACACCTCGAGCGCATGGCGCGTATCGTGGGCAAGGACGCGCTTCCGCCCTCGCAGCAGCTCGCCCTCCTCTGCGCGGATCTGGTGAACGACGCCGTCCTGCGGCAGTCCTCGTTCTCCCCGGCCGATCGCTACTGCTCACCGCGGCGGCAGTCTGCAATTCTCGCCGCGGTCGTGCGCTTCGTGACGCTCGCGCGCGCTGCTCTGGAGCGTGGCGCCACGCCCGATCGGATCGGGGGCTTGCCCGTGCGCGCCGTGCTGCAGCGGGTGGGTGAGGAGTACGGCGAGGACCGTATCGAGGGCATTCGGGCGCTCAGCAAGCAGCTCGAGACCGAGCTCGGCTCGCTCGGACAGGAATCCCTGGAGCCCTCCGGTGCGAGCTGAGGTGGTGCTCGAGGGATGCGTTCAGCGCATCGAGGGGCCGCTCGTGTTTCTGGCCCGCAAGTCCGTGCTGGCTCTGAACTCCCAGGTCGAGGTGCTCGGCCCCGACGGCCGCGCTCGCATCGGCCGCATCGCCGCGCTCGATACGGACACTGCCGTCATCGAGGTGCTCGAGTCCACCACGGGGCTCGGCGTCGAGGACACCCGCATTCGGCTCTGGGACGAGCCGCTGCTCTTTGACGTGGGCCCGGGCATGCTCGGTCGCACCTTCGACAGCATCGGACGCCCGACCGACGGGGGTCCGCCGATCCCCGCCACCCGTCGCCTGCGCATCGACGGCCTCGCGATCAATCCCGCAGCGCGCGCTCTGCCGCGCGACTTCATCGAAACAGGCGTCTCGACCATCGATCTCATGAACAGCCTGGTTCGCGGCCAGAAGCTGCCGGTCTTCTCGGGAGCAGGCCTGCCGCACGATCGGCTCGCGACGCAGATTGCCCTCGATGCGCGCCTGCTCAAGGCTGAGCAGGAGGCTTTCGCGATCGTCTTCGTCGGCATCGGCGTGCCGCACGACACGGCCGAGGCGTTCCGCAATGCCATGGCCTCGAGCGATGCGCTCGAGCACACCGTCATGTTCCTCAACCTCGCGGACCAGCCGGCCACACAACGCCTGCTGACACCGCGCTATGCACTCACCGCCGCCGAGTACCTGGCCTTCGTCGAGGGACGCCACGTGCTGTGCATCCTCACGGACATGACCAACTACTGCGATGCGCTGCGGGAGGTATCCGCAAGTCATGGAGAGCTGCCGAGCCGCAAGGGCTATCCGGGTTACATGTACTCCGATCTGGCGAGCCTCTACGAGCGCGCGGGCTGTATCCAGGGGCTGCCCGGAAGCCTCACGCAGCTGCCGATCCTCTCGATGCCGGGGGATGACATCGGCCACCCGATCGCAGATCTGACGGGCTATATCACGGAGGGACAGATCGTGCTCGACCGGGAGCTCGATCGGCGCTCGATCTATCCTCCCGTGCGCGTGCTGCCGAGTCTCTCGCGTCTTATGAGCTCGGGCACGGGCGAGGGATACACACACCCCGATCACCCTGCACTTGCTAACCAGCTGTTCGCCTGCTACGCGCGCGCCGCGCATCTGCGAGTACTCTCGAGCGTCATGGGCGAGGACAGCCTTCCGGAGGTGGATCGGGCGTTCCTCGCGTTCGGCCGCGCGTTCGAGGAGCAGCTGGTCGGCCAAGAGGGGCGCAGGACGCTCGCGGAGAGCATGGCGATCGGCTGGGCGCTCCTCGGTGCGCTGCCAGCGCGCGAGCTCACGCGCTTGAGTCCGGCGCAGATCGAGCGCCATCTGCACGGAGCGCCTCGTGCCTGACTCGCAGCGCGAGGTGATCCTCACACGCACGACGCTGCTCGAGCTGAAGGACGAGGAGCGGCTCGCGAAGGAAGGGTACGAGCTGCTCGATGAGAAGCGCATCCTGCTTGCGGCCGACATCCTGCGACGCCTGAAGCGAGTCTCGCTGCTGTGCGCGCAGCTTGCCGAAGCCGAGAAGGCGGCGCGCGGCGCGCTCCGCGCCGCGCTCGTGTGCCATGGAATCGACGAGCTCGAGGTGTATCCGCCGCTCTCGATGCAACAGGACGGTATCGAGACCCGGCGCTCGCGACTGCTCGGTCTGGAGGTGATCGAGGCCCGTTGGACGCCCACCACGGCGGTGCACCCCGCCACGGGTGAGCGCTCAGTGTGTCCCTCACCCGAGGCGAGTGCCTGCGCGGCAGCCTACCGCGCCTGCCTCGCGTCAATCGTGGAGCTCGCCGCGTGCTGCGTGAGCCTGAGGCGACTTGCGCGCGAATACGTGCGCACCGAGCGGCGCACCCGCTCGATCGAGAACGTCCTGCTGCCCGAGCTTCGCTCGCTGCTGGCACTGCTCGAGGAGCAGCTCGAGAGCCTGGATCAAGAGGAGATCGCGCGCCTGCGTGAGGCGAGCGCTCGTCACGACCCCGGTGGCGGCTTCACATCGTCGAACCGATAGAGCACCGAAAGGCCGATCAAGTTGACGTGATAGCGGTAGGGCTGCTCACCGAGCGTCAGCAGATTCGGGGTCGTGTCCACCGCCACCCCGTCGAGCCCCCAATCGTTCGAAGCGAACGTCGCGTACGTGTAGTGCAGCCGTACGCTGAGCGCCGCACTCACGTGATAGCTCGCCTTGAGCAGCAGCGAGTTGAGGTTCGAGTCGTTCTCCGGAAAGATCGACTCCGCTCCGCCAGCATTGATGACATCGTTCTCGCGGGTGAAGGCATGGGTGTAATCGACCTGCAAATCCAGGCGGTCGCTCAATGTCCACCGCCCGCCCGCGCCGATGGTCCCGAAGTACTGCCCGTCGAGCACCTGCCAGGGCAATGCGCCGGGCACACCGATGGAGCCGTTCTGCAGCGCGCTCAGGCGCTGGTATGCGCCATCGACATACAGGCTCAAGGGGGTTGTCGGCGCCCAGGCGAGCGTCGAGGTGAGCTCGCGGCTGTGTCCGTTGCGCAACCCGAGCTCGGAGAGCCGATAGTTGTCATCCGTCCATCGACCCTCCACCGACCAGGTGATCGAGGAGGTGATCGTCCAGGCGCCGCTCGCGGCGTAGAACTCCTGGTCTCGCGGTGCGTACTCGTACGCGCGTAACAGAGGATTCTCGCCCGGCGGAAGCGCCGCCAGGTCGAAGAAGCTCGAGGCATCGCGCCGCGCGCTGCCGCCCTTCAGATCGAAGCTGAGCGCCGAGACGGGCGTGAAGGTCGCGTGTCCCCACGCGCGGCTGTCCTGCGCGAACGTGACGACCTGCCCGGGCCCGAAGTGCGTATTCAAGTACTCGCCCGCGACGCCGGCCCTGACCCAGCTCCAGAAGCGGTAATCGGCGCTGCCCTCGAGCCGCGTGCGGTCCTCGGAGTAGCGCGGCGTTGCGAGCGTCCCTCCGAGCAGCTCGTCCGTGACCACCTGTGGGAGAGTCAGTACCGGGGTGTGGTCGTCGCGCCCGTCGTAGGCCACCGTGCCACGCATGTAGAGCCTGGCAAGCGGACGGGTGGACAGCGCAAGCGCGTAATGCGACAGGCGCACATCCCCGTCGAGCGCGCCGGGAGCCGGCACGGTGGCACCCGGGAGAGTGCTCTCGGGAAGGAACCCGGCATCCTGATTCAACCTGCCGAGCGAGGCGCTGTAGCTCAGGGTCGTCGCCTGAAAGATGGGCAGCGAGATGAATCCCGACACCGAGCCCTGCTGCAGGTTGTTGCTGGGCGGCAGCGACAGGCGCCCGAGATTCTCTCCCGCGACCAGCGGCAAGTAGGGATTCGCGAACGTGAGGGAGTCGGTGTTGTCCTCGAACCAGGAGCCGGTGTAGGCGAGATGAACGCTCGCGATCCGCGAGCTCCAGGCCGCTCCGCCCTCGAGCGTGTTGGTCTGGTAATCGATCGGCTGAGGCAGCTGGATCGCATCGGTCAGAAAGCTTGCGCTGGTGAGATCCGTGCCCTTTTGCTCCTCGTGGCTGAGGTCGCTGTAGAGCGTCCAGTGCGTCCCCGCGAAGTATTGGCCGAGGAGCGACACCGTCCGGCGTGTGGACTCGATGTTGACCGGAGAGAGACTCTGGTTGAGCTGCGTCATCCCGGCGGTGGAGCCCGAGGGGACCCACCCGGAGGGTAACATCAGGTCGCCCGATGCAAGGCTGCGGTAGGGCGTTGCAGTGTGGTCGTAGATGTCAACGGGCTGCCCGTCGTAGCCCACTTTCAAATCGTACGAGCCTTCCCGGCCCACCTCGATCGTCGCAGCGCGCGAGGCAAGGCCCAGATTCTCCAGATCATATTGCCCGTAGTGACCGCTCGCGTCGCGCCACTGCCCGCTCGCCCCCGCATCCCCATAGGCACCCGTGTGATTCACACCCGTGTAGCGCCCGAAGTAAGCATCTGCGCCGTGCGCGTACTCGACCCCCGCTTCCGCGCTGGTGCTGTAGCCCTCGAGGAAGGGGCACTGCGAGCACTTCCACTCACTCGTATCGGGACGCGACGCAGAACCCGGAGTGTCGGCGCGGGCGGGATCCGCGGTGGTCAGCGCCGTCAAGCCGAGCACTGCCGCAACCGCCGCGGCAACCGCAGACGGACGAGCCAGTGATTGCGATGACATGCCCTGGGTCACTTAGTCCTCTATCGCATCAGCGAGCTTCCCGAGGGATGGTTCGAGCCGTGCACCTGCGAGTGGCAGTTCAGGCACGAGCCGCCGACGAGGAACGCGCTCGGCGATCCTCCCGCAAGCCCCGCCGGTGTATTGGGCATCGAGGGGTGGCCGAGGGTCTCGTGACACTGCTGACAGAGAAACGGTGCGCGCGCCTTGAGCAAGGAGGGCAGCGCCGTACCGTGCGGCTGATGGCAGTTGTCGCAATCCTCCGTGACCGGCTGATGCTCCCACAGGAACGGCCCACGAAACTCCGCGTGGCAGGTCGTGCACGTCTGGTTCACCGTGTCGTCCACGAGGCTTGCGTGCGCCGTGGACCCGTGCGGGGAATGGCAGGATCCGCAGCTCATCTTCCCCTCGATGAGCGGATGGTGCGAGGGCTTCAACAGATCCGCGCGCTCGGCTTGATGGCACTTGCCGCACACGTCCATCTGGGTCGCCACCTGCCGCACCGGATCTCGCGCTTGATGCAACTGATGGCAGTCGGCGCATCCCACATCGTTCGCTGCGTGCGCGCTTGCGCCCCAATCGTGCGCGGCATCGCCCCGATGGCAGCCGAGGCACATCTGGTTCTGGCGTGCAACCGGTGTGCGGGCCCCTGGACCGAAATCGACGATGCCGGCCGGCTGGCGCCCATGGATCTTCACGTGCGCCCCGCCGGGCCCGTGGCACGCCTCGCACTGCAGGCCTCCATGCCCGAACGGTCCGCGCGGATCGTTCGGCCGGGCGTGTGCCGTGCGAAACAATCCGATGACGCTCGGATCGTTGTGACAGTTGAGGCAGGTGTCCGCGCCGTTGGCGCTATAGGGTGAGGCCGACGGGGGGACGCCGGTGGAGCTCGCCGGCGCCTGGGCCGCGGCCGTCCCGCACAGGACCAGCCACAGCGCCATGCCCGCCCACCCCGGCAAGCGTCCTGCGCCGGGGGTGGACCGCGTAAGCTGCGGAATCATTGCAACGTGTGCGTCTATCGCCGTCTACTGGAAGCTCGCGAGGTGGTGCACGACTGCCACGTCGGCGACGCCACCGGCGTCGTGGCAGAGCGAGCACGTCTCGGTGTTGGCCGGACTGCCGTTCGGATTGCTGGCGGTGGGAGCAACCTTGGTGGCCGGGTTGAGCACCGTATTGCCGCCGTTCTGCTCCATGTGCTCCAGGTCCTCCGTCGCCGTGTGACAGGCCGAGCAGGCCGACGCGACGGGGGAGATCGCAACGCCGCCCGCCACGCTCTGCAGCGCGGTGGAGGGTGCATTGATCGTCGTGAACTGCGCATTCGCCGCCTGGCTCGGGTAATACGTGCCGCTCTCGTGGCATGCCGTGCAGTTGGCGAGGGCCGCGTTCCCATCGCTCGGATAGAGCACCTTGAACACGGTTGGCCGTCCGCCGAATCCGCAGATCGTCACGCCGGTGGTGCCGTACGCGTACGGGTCGCCGGAGGCGTGAATCTCGTGGATCATGCGCTTGAAGTCGATCGGATTGTCCGGCGTCCCGGTCGCGCACGCTCCCGAGGCCGCCGTGTGCTGCGTGATGTCGGTCGCGTTGGGATTGTGGCACGAGACGCACAGGTTGATGTCGTTGGTGCGGTTCTCCCCGTGCAGGGTCAGCACGCGATGGCAGGCGTCGCACTTGCCAATATCGACGATCGCCGCGCGTGGGGTCGCGGTGGTGTCTGTGATCGGGAAGAGGATGCTGTCGCCCTGTGGGCCGAGCTCGACATTCGTCGTTCCGGTCCCGGAGATATTCGCAAGCCCGACCACCACACGGCCCTCGAGCGATGCGATGCCCGTGCCGGTGGCGGTCGAGGGGATGGCCGTCGCGGCGGTGAGTGTGTAGGAGCCGTCGGCGTTGGGCGCCGGCAGTGTCACACCGGGAGCAAAGCTGACGGTGATCGGCTGGTTCGGAGTTCCCGTGCTGCCCGTCGCGCTGCCCGAGCCGATGTTGTTCACGTCGACCGTGTTCCAGGCGATATCGAGATTCAGCGCGGCACCCGAGAGCTGGAAGGGTCCTGGATTGGTGCTGAGCGTGTAGGCGGAGTTGCTGGTCGTCGGGTTGGTGACCTTGATCGTCGCGGTGGGAGTCTGTCCCGGCATGGTGTTCGCGATGCTGACGACCGAGAACTGAAACTGTGAGATCGCGGTGTCGACGGGCGTGGTGTGGGCTGCGACGACCTGCAGCGCCCCGCCGTCGATCGTGCTGCTCGGGCCGTGGCAGGTCGCACACTGGGTGTCCGTGGCCACGAGGTTCGCGGCGCTGTGGCCCGCCCCGGTCGCGAAGTTCACGTTATCGTGGCAGGACCCGCAGGCCGCCATCGACGGAGCGCTCGCAAAGTTCCCCGCCTGGGGCGTGCTGGCATCGCTGGTGTTGTGGCAGGTCGCGCAGAAGCGCTGCCCGGGTCCGGAAACGGTCGCGTTGTTGTTGCTGGCATCGGCCTGCGGATAGTCCACGCAGTAGTACTGCACCCCGGTCATCTCGCCACACGGCACCGTGCCGACGGCAGGAATCGTCGCGACGGGATTCGATGTCGTGGGGGGCGATGCCGTCTGGATTGCCGCGATGGTCGCGGCCGTCGTCGCATAGTCGTTGATCGAGTTTCCGTAACCGAAGATGTAATAGTCGGACAGCGTCAATCCGGTGAGCGTCGCCCCCTCGAGGGACTTGCCCGACACCGTGGGCAGGGACTGGCCCATGTGGATCTTGTGGAACATCACCTTGAAATCGAGCGAGTTGCCGCTCGAGGGATCGAACGAGCTCGGGTTGTGGCACATCACGCAATACTTGATCTCGGTGCGCGCGCCGCCGTGCCATTGCAGCACCTGGTGGCAGCTCTTGCAGTCCTGGTCATCGACGATGTCGTACTGTGCGATGCTGGTCGTCGCGCCGGTGGAAGGCTGGAACGTGTAGACGGGGCTGTTCGCGTTGATCGTGTCTCCGGAGGCGGAGTTGGTGACGCCGCGGATCTCGAAGCCCACACGATGCGTCAGCGTCGCATCGTAGGTAACGCCGCTCACGGAGGAGATGTCCGTGTTGAACGTGTACTGGTAGGTGCCGTCACCGTTGTCGACGAACTTGCCCGCGGCGCCAGCCTCGATGGTTGCCTGGGGCTGCTTGGCTGTCCCGACGACCGGCTGCTGCGTCGTGCCGGCGCTCGTCGGGGCCGGACTCGCGCTCGTGTAGATATACGACTGCCACTGATCGGAGATCAGCGGCGCGGGAGAGGCGCTCTGCGGAGGCACGGGCGCGAGCTGAGTGCCGGACGGAACGAGCTTGGCGATGGCGAAATAGACCTGGGCAGCCGTGAGTCCCGAGAGCGGCTCGCCGTTTTGATCCACGAGCTCGAACTTCACGACGGGCTGAATGGGCGCCGTGGTAGGCACCGTGACACTCGTGATCGTCGCAGTTATCGTCGTTGCGGTCCCGACATTGAGCGCCGTGACGGGGCCGGCCGGTCCGGTGGGACCGGCGGGGCCGGTCGCGCCCGTTGCGCCCGCCGGACCTTGTGCGCCCGTGCTGCCGGTGCATGCCGCGAGGAGGACGAGAATGCCCCCCGCGAGCCCGAGACCACCCAGACACCGCAAACCGCGGCCGGTAAGACCGAGAGTCCAGAAGGCAGTCATGGTGCGCTCACTCCCCGTATTCCGTGGCCTTGCGAGTCGTTGTGTCGCTTGCAGCCACGTGTTGCGCCATATCGCCACCCGCTGGACCGATCTGCGGGTGCCAGCTGGATGGTGCCCCAGCGCCGGCGAAACCTCTGTACGTGTTTTCCGCAACGTGCTCGATGATCTGGCCGTAACACAGGCCGCCATCGTTACAGGGCACCTCTCCCGAGAGCAGAACCTCGAACCCCTGCCGCTGGAGAAGCTCGTGCGCAAGTCGGGTGAGCAGCACGTTCTGGAACACCCCGCCGGTGAGTCCCACGCGCTCGACCCCCGTCGCACTGCGCAGCTCCTTCGCGAGCGCGGCGATGGATGCCGCCAGAGTCGCGTGAAAGTGCGCGGCCAGCGAGCCGACCGTGGGGCCGCCCCGCGAACCCAGCGCTGCGGAGGCCTCCGTCAACTGCGTGACGAGTGGTCCCCAATCGAGCCGCAACACGCCCTCGGTGTCGTAGCTGCATGGCAGCGGCGCGCACTCCGCGGCTTCGGGGGGGCAACCGGCCGCTGCGGCCTCGAGCAGCATCGGGCCCTGCCCCTCATAGCTCGTCTCGCCGAGCCCGAGAAGCCATGCGGCCGCCGCATCGAACAGACGTCCCGCCGAGCTCGTCTGCGGGCAGTTCAGACCGCGGTGCCACGCAGCGCGCACCAGCGGATCCACCCGGATTCCCGGCAGCTCGTGCCCCAGCTCCCAGCACAGCCCGGCCGCACTGCGCCACGGTGCCCTGCCCGCCTGCTCTCCGCCTGGAACCCGGAACGGACGCAGGCTCGCAACGCGCCGCCACCGCCCCGGCGCCCCGATGAAGCCCTCTCCGCCCCAGAGCGTTCCATCGGACCCGAGCCCCGCGCCATCCCACGCGAAGACGAGCATCGTGGAGCTGGGATCGTGCTCGCCGGCCAGCGCCGAGGCATGCGCGAAGTGGTGCCAGATACGGGTCACCGGCAGGCCGGAAGCCTCTGCCCACCGCGTACTGGCGTAGTCCGGGTGAGCGTCACAGACGACCTCGGCAGCGCGCACGCCATAGAGTCGCTGCAGGTCCCCCGCGACCTGTGCAAATACGCGGCGCGCACGCGCCGTGCCCAGGTCGCCG
>DATKPP010000076.1:0-180312 GCA_035524075.1 Steroidobacteraceae bacterium
CGCCGGCTACGGCGTCACGGCGCACGGCGATCCCAACAACAATCTGAACGCCGTGCTGAACGTGCCGATCATCCCCGGCACGTTCGCGCTGCGAGCGGTCATCTTCTCGGATCACCAGGGCGGGTACATCGACAACGTTCCCGGAACGATCGGCTATCTGCCGGGCACGCCCGAGGTGGTGTCGGGCGGTAATCCGACCGCGAACAATGCAACGCTCGTCGGCACCAACACCAATCCCCTCAACTACGGCGGCGGCCGACTCGAGGCCCTCTGGAAGTTCAGCGACAACTGGAACCTGCTGCTCGAGCAGAATTACCAGGACATGGAGGCGGACGGTTACTTCTACGCGTATCCATTTGCCTCCGACGGCGCGGCGCTCGGGCCCTACGAGCTGACGGCCTTCACGCCGGCTCACAACAAGGACCGCTACGAGAGCACCGCGTGGACGCTCAGCGGCAGCGTCGCCGACCTGAACGTCATCTACACCGGCAGCTACATGGTCCGGCACATCGATGGACAGCAGGACTACTCGAACTATCTGCGTAGCCAGGTCGGCTCGTTCTACGGCTGCATCGGCCCCGGCGCGGGCTACTTCAACCCGGGCAACTTTCCCACGCTCACGGGAAGGCCACTGCAATGCTATCCGCCGGTGGGCGACTGGCAGGACGTGGTTCAGAACCAGCACCTGAGTCACGAGCTGCGCATCAGCACGCCGACCGAGAACCGCCTGCGCGGACTCTTCGGCGCGTACTGGGAGAAGTTCAACATCGACGATGAGATGAACTTCAACTACCTGCCTCCCCCGCAATGCACTCCGCAGAACCTGGCGGCGTACGAGGATGGCGGCCCGGACTGCTTGTCGGCGGTGGGCCCGGTACCTGGAGCATTCGCAACCAATCCCTCATTGCGGACCGGGACCAATACGGCATTCGGCGAGGATGCACAGCGCGGCTACAAGCAGACGGCGCTGTTCACCTCGGAAGACTTCGACATCATCCCGAAGGTTCTCACGGTCACCGCCGGCACGCGCTGGTACTCGTACGAGGAGTACGAGGAGGGATCGGAGTTCTATACCGAAAGCACGAGCAGCGGGTATGTGCTCGATCATGCGAACGGGGTGTGCATGGCCGAGGGGCTGTGCGGGTTTCCGATCAACCTGCACAAGGGTGAGCATGGCTTTCGCAGCCGCGCAAACCTCACGTGGCACATCACCGAGGACATGATGGCGTACTACACCTGGTCGCAGGGCTTCCGTCCCGGCGGTTTCAACCGCACCAATTCGGACGTGGACGGGACCGTGCACCTGGCTGCTGAGATGCCGGCGAGCACCACCAAGGACAGCGATCAGTACCTCAAGCCCGTGGGGTACAACTCCGACAACCTGACCAACAACGAGGTCGGCTTCAAGAGCGAGTTCTTCGACCATCGCCTGCTGTTCGATGTGTCGGCGTACTACATGCAGTGGAACAACATCCAACTGTCGCTGTTCGATCCACAGCTCTTCGGCAATACGACCTTCAACGTCAACGGACCGAGCTACAACATCAAGGGCTTCGAGGTGCAGTTCGCCGCGCACGTGTGGGAGGGGCTGAGCATCAACGGATCGAGTTCGCTCAATTCCGCGAGCCAGAGCAATACGCCATGCCTCATGTCGGCGGGCGTCGTGCCGGGCATCGCGAAGACCGCCAACAATCCGACGCCTGCCGGCCAGTGCATCACCGAGGTGGTGCCTGCAGGTGGCACCGCAGCCACGCCGTTCAACAATGTGTTCGGCAGCCTCGGCACGGCCCCGGCGTTCTCACCGCCCTGGATGTTCAATCTCAGGGCGCGGTACGACTGGACGATGGGAGACAGCTACAAGCCGTTCGCGTGGATCGGTGCGAGTCACATCGCCTCGATGAGCAACGAGCCTGCGAGCTTCCTGTCCGGCAACCTGCCGAGCCAGATGCCGCCGACCGGGTGGCCCGCAACGACCCTGCTGCGTTACGAGATTCCCGGCTACACCACCTACGACGCCGCGATCGGAGTGGTGAAGGACCAGTGGACGGCGCAATTCTCGGCGCAGAACCTGACCAATGTGTATGGTCCGTCGAACGTCTCGTCCGGCCAGTACATCGAGTCGACCATACCGTTGCGCCCGAGAGTGATCACCTTCTCGATCGGTTATCGATTCTGAGGGTCGCGCGGACGGTGCGGTAACGCTGGGCCGGCGCCGGTCGGACCGACTGCACGCCTTCGGATGCAGTACACTCCGAAGAGCGGACCAAGAGGTCCGCTCTTCTTTCGAGTACGCATGGAATCGATCGATGCCGAGCAGGCTGCGGCGCCCGTATCCGAGGCGCTGGCGGATCACGCTCCGATAGCCTCCGAGATCGCGCGGCTGCGCCTATTGCTTGGTGAGCGGAAGTTCCCCGAGGCTTTGCAGGCTTGCAGGAGCGTGCTCGGGCGGGTGCCCGAGCAGCGCGAAGCCCTGCTGTTCAGTGCGATGGCGCAGCGCCACCTGAGACAGATTCCCGAGGCATTCGCCACGCTCGCCACGCTCGAGCGCCATCATCCCCGCTTCAGCCGGCTGCACGAGGAGCGCGGGCGCTGCTTCGTCGAGCTGCGTCAGGCAGCACCGGCCATCGAGGCATTCATCAAGGCGGTCAGCCTCAATCATGCGCTTCCCGGAAGCTGGAGCATGCTCGAGGGACTCTACCGCCTGACCGGCAAGTCGGGCGAAGCGGCCATGGCGGCGAGCCAGGTTGCGACGCTGCGCAAAATACCGCAGGACATCGTAACGGCGACTGCCCTGTTCGAGGATGGCGACTGGGACGCCGCCGAGTCACTCGTGCGCGCCTGGCTCATCAAGAACGGCGATCACATCGAGGCGATGCGGCTGCTGGCGCGCATCGGGATCGCGCGCAAGGTTTACGACGATCCGGAGGTGCTGCTCGCCGCGGTGCTCGACCGCGCGCCGGATTACCATGCCGCGCGGCGCGAGTACGCACGCGTGCTCGTCGAGCTTCACAAGTACGAGGAGGCGCATCGCCAGCTCCTGCAGCTGCGAGCGGCGGAGCCGGACAATCGGGACCCGGACAATCGAGCCTTGACGATGCTCGAGGGAGCCTGCGCCGCGGGGCTCGGCGCCCACGAGCGCGCGATCGGGCTCTACCATTCGCTGCTCTCCGGCACAGGCGACCAGCCCCAGGATGCCGACGTGCATCTGTCCATCGCGCACGCCCTGAAGACCGTGGGACGCACTCAGGAGGGCATCGATGAGTATCGCCGCGCCGCGCAGTGTCGCCCCGACTTCGGCGATGCCTACTGGAGCCTTGCGAATCTCAAAACCTACCGCTTCACGGACGAGGAGCTCGTGCGGATCCGGGCCGGTCTCGATGCGTCCTCGACGGCGACGGTCGATCGCTATCATCTGTGCTTCGCGCTCGCCAAGGCGCTGGAGGACCGGAGTGAGTTCGCCGAGTCCTTCCACTATTACGAGCTGGGCAATCGCCTGAAGCAGCCTGAGTGCACCCATCGCCCGTGGATCATCGAGCGCAACACGCAGGAGCAGATCGCGGTGTGCACACCGGAGCTCTTTGCGAGCCGCCGCGGATGGGGTGCCCAGGCTCCGGACCCCATCTTCATCGTCGGCCTGCCGCGTGCGGGCTCGACGCTGATCGAGCAGATTCTATCGTCCCATTCGCAGGTCGAGGGCACTCAGGAGCTGCCCAACATTCAGCAGCTCGTGAGCCTGCTGCGCGGCCGCAGACCGGAGGATTGGCGTTACCCGCGCATCCTGACCCAGTTGACGGCCGAGGATTGCCTCAAGCTCGGTGAGAAGTACCTGACGGAGACTCGCGCCTACCGCACCGGCAAGCCGTTCTTCATCGACAAGATGCCCAACAACTTCCGGCATCTGGGGCTCATTCAGCTCATCTTGCCGAACGCCCGGATCATCGACTCGCGACGGGAGCCGATGGCCTGCTGCTTCAGCAATTTCAAGCAGCTCTTTGCAAACGGGCAGGAGTTCACCTACAGCATCGAGGATATCGCACGCTACTACCGCACCTACCTCGAGCTGATGCGCCACTGGGACACGGTCCTTCCGGGGCGCGTGCTGCGCGTACAGCACGAGGACGTCATCGAAGATCTGGAGGGCACCGTCCGGGGACTCCTCGATTTTTGCGGGCTCGAGTTCGAGCCGCAGTGCCTGTCATTTCACGAGACCAAACGCAGTGTGCGTACGGCGAGCTCCGAGCAGGTGCGTCAGGCGCTCTATCGCGAGGGCCTCGATCAGTGGAGAAACTTCGAGCCCTGGCTGCAACCGCTGAAGGATGCGCTCGGGGATGCCCTGGTTCGCTATCGTGACTCCCAATCTCAGCCGCAACGATCCGTGCCCCTGCGGTAGCGGGCGGCGCTACAAACACTGCTGCGGGGTCGCACAGGGCGCGGCGCCGCAGCGCGCCGCTCGACCGGGGATGCCGGGGCCACACGAGGTGGGTGCGCTCGTGGCCATGATCCAGCAGGGACGGGTGCACCAGGCGGAAGAGGCTGCGCATGCACTGCTCAGAGCCCACCCGGGCGTGGGAATGATCTGGAAGATCCTGAGCGTTGCGCTGGTGCGCCAAGGCAAGAATGCTCTGCCCGCTCTGCGCAAGACCGCCGAGCTCATGCCGGGCGATGCCGAGGCGCACAGCAATCTGGGGTCCGCGCTGCTTGCGGCGGGACAGTGGGCGCAGGCGCTCGCGAGCCTGCGACGCGCTCTCGAGCTGCGGCCCGACGATGCCGACACCCTCATCGAGGCGGCAGACGCCGCACGCGCGCTCGGACATATGGAGGAGGCGGTTGCGCTCTACGAGCGGGCCCTGTCCCTGGATCCCCGATCGCCGCACGTCAGCAACAATCTCGGGAATACCTACGTTGCCCTCGGCCGCCTGGAGGACGCGACGCGGTGCTACCGGGCGGCGCTCGAGAGCCATCCGCAAAGCGCCGAGCTGCTGTCGAATCTCGCCGACGCTCTGCGGCAACGCGGTCAGCTCGAGGAGGCGATCGAGCTGAGCGAGCGAGCGATCGCCAGCGAACCCTCTCTTGCGCGGGCGCACAACGTGCTCGGGGTCTGCCTCGGTGGCCTCGGACGGCGGGAACGCGCCGTCGAGTGTCTGCGGCAGGCGCTTGCTCTTGACCCTCGCTCCGTCGAGGCGCTGACGAATCTTGCGAGCATGCTACGCGAGCTGGGGGAGCGCCGCGAGGCGCTCGCACTCTACCGGCGGGCCGTGGAGCTCGACTCCAATCGTCCCGAGAGTCACTGCGGCCTGGGTCACTCGCTCTTCGAGCTGCGGCACCTGGATGAAGCTGCCGAAAGCTTTCGCCGTGCGCTGACGCTTCGTCCGGCATACCCGCCCGCGCAGCTGGGATTGGCGGCCGCGCTTCGCGTCCAGGGTCGAGCGGAGGAAGCCGAAGCCAGCTGCGAGGCTGCACTCGCCGGTGCCGCGGATGACGCCGAGGCGCTCGTGCTCCTCGCAGAGCTTCGGGCCGATCGCGGACGCTTCGACGAGGCCGAGAGACTACTCGAGCGGGCGATCACACTCGATGCGCGCTGCTCGACGGCCTACTGCAGCATCGCTGCGCACCGGCGCATGACCCGCAAGGACACCGCATGGCTGTCCGGGGCTCAGTCCCTGATCGGGGGCCCGCCGCCGCTGCGTCAGCACATCGCCCTGCGGTACGCGCTCGGAAAGTACTTCGACGACGTGGGCGAATACGACAGTGCCTTTCAGCAGTATCGCGAGGCGAACGAGCTCACTCGGCGCTATGGATCGCGGTACGACGGCGAGAAGCTCGCTGCGCGCATCACCCGGCTGACGGAACGCTTCGATGCGGGGTTCATCCGCGAGCTGCAGTCTCGCGGCTCACCGTCGGAGCGGCCGATCTTCGTCGTGGGCATGCCCCGCTCGGGCACATCGCTCGCCGAGCAGATTCTGGCATCGCACCCCGAGGTGTTCGGGGCGGGCGAGGTACGCTTCTGGGATAGCGCCTTCGGCGTCGTGGAGAAGACCGGACTCGAGCCACGCGCGACCGCAGCTCTGGTGCCGGGATTCGCCGGAGAGTACCTGGCGCGCCTTGCAGCGGCGCCGGAAGGCGCGGTCCGTGTCGTGGACAAGATGCCGGCCAATTTCCTTTACGCCGGCCTGATCCATGCGGTGTTTCCGCGCGCCCGCATCATCCACATGCGACGCGACCCGCTGGATACCTGCCTGTCGATCTACTTTCAGAACTTCTTCAATATGAGCCCGTATGGCCACGACCTCGAGCACCTTGCGCACTACTACGAGCAGTACCTGCGCATCATGAGTCACTGGCGCGCGGTGCTGCCCGCCACTGCACTGCTCGAGGTGCCTTACGAAGCGCTCGTTGCAGACCAGGAGACCTGGACGCGGCGCATGCTCTCGTTCATCGATCTGCCCTGGGACCCTCGCTGCCTCGATTTCCACCGCACCGAGCGAACCGTCATCACGGCGAGCCGCTGGCAGGTCCGCCAGAGGCTGCATTCCGCCTCGGTCGGCCGCTGGAGGAACTACGAGAAGTTTCTCGCGCCGCTGCGTCGGCTTGCTCAGACGTAGCGGCGGTACTTCTCCAGATGACGCACGGGCTTCGACAGCGCATCGCGCCGGAAGGGATCTCCCAGCTCCTGCGTGACCATCATCTCGAGCACCGTGGTGCGGCCCTCGGACTGGGCTTGAACTGCCGCTTTGAGGGCGGGTCCCACATCCGCCAGGCGCTCGACGGTCACTCCCTCGCAACCGAAGGCGCGGGCGACGGCCGCCCAGCTGGGATTCTTCAGGTTCACCGCCTCGAAGCGCCGCGCGTAGAAGTCGACCTGGTTCTTCTTCTCCGCACCCCACTGGCTGTTGTTGAACACCACGACGGTGACACCCAACCGCTCGCGCGCACAGGTGAGAAGCTCGTTGAAGCTGATGCCCCAGGCACCGTCGCCCACGTAGGCGATGGCAGGCCGCTCGGGCGCGGCGAACTTGGCGCCGCACACGACCGGGAAGGCGTACCCACAGTTGCCGAAGCTCATGGCGGCGAGCATCGAGCGCGGACGCTCGAAGCGCAGATAGGAATTGGAGACGGAGCAGATGTTGCCGATGTCGGTGGAAACCATCGCATCCGGCGGCATCGCCCGCTCGAGCTCGCGCAGGAGCTGGCGGGGATGCATGTGCGAGGAGTTGCGCGCCACCTCGAGCGAATAGGCGTCGCGCTCGTGGGTCCAGTCGGCGAGCTCCGCCTCCCAGGTACGCTTCTCCGCGGCGATGCGCTTGAGGCGCTCGTCACGATTGGTGTGGGCCGTGAGAGTACGCGCCTTGAGCCGTTCGATGAGGGCGAGGGCGGCGGCCCGGGCGTCGGCATGAATTGCGACCGTGATGGGCTTGACCAGCCCGAGCACTCGAGCATCGCTGTCGATCTGGATGATCTTCGCTGCGCTCGGCCAGTAGTCGAGCCCGTGCTGCGGCAGGGTCCCGAACGGCCCCAGGCGCGTGCCGAGCGCGAGCACCACGTCGGCCGATGCCATGAGCTTCATCGCTGCCTTGGATCCCTGATAGCCGAGCGGACCGGCCCACAGCCGATGCGAGGCGGGGAACGAGTCGTTGTGCAGGTAGCTGTTGCAAACCGGCGCATCGAGCGTCTCGGCGAGCTGCACAGTCTCGGCCATCCCCTCGCTCAGGATCACTCCTCCGCCGGCCAGGATGACGGGGAATCTGGCCGCGGCGAGCAGCTCCGCGGCGGCATCCAGCGCGGCCGCATCCCCCGGCCCGCGCTCGATACGAATGGGCGGTGGTATCGAGGTCTCGATATCGCCGTAGAAGAAGTCACGCGGGATGTTGAGCTGCGCGGGCCCCATCTCGAGCACGGCGCGGTCGAAGCATCGTGCAGTGATCTCGGCGATACGCCCCGGGTTGTTGACATGGCCCTGGTACTTGGTGATCTTCGAGAAGATCGGCAGCTGCTCGGTCTCCTGGAATCCGCCGAGCCCGAGTGTCGTAGAGCCGGTCTCGGGCGTGATGAACACCACGGGAGAATGCGCCCAGTACGCGGCGGCGACGCCGGTCACGAAGTTCGTGACTCCAGGGCCATTTTGGGCTATGCACACCCCGTGGCGGCCCGACGTGCGGGCATAGCCATCCGCCATGTGGACGGCACCCTGCTCGTGTGCCACCGCGATGAAGCGGATGCCCGCGGCGGGGAAGATATCGAGCGCATCCATGAAGGCGGAGCCCACGATGCCAAAGACATGGCTGACACCGCGCGAGGCCAAGGTCTCGACCAGCGCCTCGGAGGGAGTCATGCGTTGCTTGCTCGAGGTCATAGTGCTTCTCCGCTCAGCTGCAGGCGGTAAATTCTGATGGGAACCGTGCCTGCGTCGATCCCCGCCGTGCCCCCCGATGCCACCGTCCCCGCGCTGCGCCACACGCTCAAGCGCCGCCACATGCAGATGATCGCGCTGGGCGGCGTGATCGGGGCCGGACTGTTCGTGGGCAGCGGAGTGGTCGTCAAATCGGCCGGCCCCGCGGCCGTGGTGTCCTTTGCCTTGACGGGTACGCTCGTCGTCCTGGTGATGCGCATGCTCGGGGAGATGGCGGTCGCATACCCGGCAATCGGTGGATTCTACGAGTATAACCGCCTGGCACTCGGTGAGCTTG
The DNA here is from genome assembly GCA_035524075.1 of Steroidobacteraceae bacterium. Taxonomy (GTDB): domain Bacteria; phylum Pseudomonadota; class Gammaproteobacteria; order Steroidobacterales; family Steroidobacteraceae; genus JASHUC01. Next base: position 8,685 of record DATKPP010000076.1, read on the forward strand.
TCGGCTTCCTCACCGGCTGGATGTACTGGTACTTCTGGGTGATCGTGGTTGCGATGGAGGCAGTCGCCGGAGCGGGCCTGCTCAATTACTGGTTCCCCGGCATTCCGCCGTGGACGATCACGCTCGGACTCATCCTCGTCTTCACTCTCTTGAACCTGCTGTCGGTGCGCAGCTGGGGCGAGGCCGAGTACTGGTTCGCCTCCATCAAGGTGATCGCCATCAGCGTGTTCCTGTGCGTGGGCGCGGTCGTGATTCTCGGACTGTGGCCGGGCACCCATGGCGGGCTCGCCAATCTGACCGTTCACCACGGCTTCATGCCCAACGGCCTGACCCCGGTGCTGACCGGAGCGGTGGCGGCGACCGGCTTCTACTTCGGCGCCGAGATCGTCGTGATCGCAGCCGCCGAATCTGCGGAATCCGAGCGGGCGGTTGCCAGCGCCGCGCAGTCCGTCATCACGCGCGTGCTCGTGTTCTACATCGGATCGATCTTCGTGGTGGTCGCTCTTCTGCCGTGGAACGACCCAGGCATTGCGCAGCCTTACGTGAGCGCTCTGCGAGTGCTGCGCGTCCCGGGGGCGGCCGACATCATGAACGGGGTGATCCTCACCGCGGTGCTCTCGGCGCTGAACAGCGGGCTCTACGCATCCTCGCGCATGCTCATGGCGCTCGCACGGCGCAACGATGCTCCGCATGCGCTCGCACGCCTGAACTCGCGCGGCGTCCCGGTGCTCGGAATTCTCACCGGCACCTTGTTCGGCTACTTCTCGGTGATCATGAGCTATGTCTCGCCGGAGCGGGTGTTCGCGTTCATCGTGAACTCCTATGGAACCGTCGCCATCTTCGTCTACGTGCTCATTGCCTGTGCGGAGCTGAGGCTGCGGGCGCGCCTGGAGCGCGAGGCGCCCGAGAAGCTGCGCCTGCGCATGTGGGGCTATCCCTACCTCACGATCCTCGCCATCGCCGGGATGCTGTGCATCCTCACCGCGATGGCCTTCATACGCGAGCAGCGCGTACCGCTCGTGCTCGGAATCGTGAGTGCCGCGGCCATGCTCTGCGGCTACCTCCTGCGGCGCCGCCTGGGGCCGGTGTCGACGTGAAGATCCAGCGCCTGGAGACATTCACCGACGAGTTCGTCTGCTTCGTGCGCCTGACGACCGACAGCGGAGCGATCGGCTGGGGCCAGACCTCGACGTACAACGCCGACATCACCGCGACGATCTTCCATCGTCAGGTTGCGCGCTGGGCGCTCGGTGCAAACGCCCTGGAGATCGGCGCGCTCATCGAGCGGATCGAGGAGCGCGAGCACAAATTTCCGGGCAGCTATCGCTGCCGGGCGCTCGCAGGTCTCGACACGGCGATGTGGGATCTGCGCGGCAGGCTGGAAGGAAAGCCCGTCGTGGCGCTCCTCGGGGGCTCACCGCGGCGGCTACGCGCCTACGCGTCCTCGATGAAGCGGGACATCTCACCCGATGCGGAAGCGGAGCGTTTCCTGCGGCTTCGCGAGGGGCAGGGCTTCGATGCGTTCAAGTGGCGCATCGGCGCCGAATGCGGCCGGGACGTGGATGAATGGCCGGGACGCACCGAGCAGATCGTTCCGCTGGTTGCGCGCGCACTCGGTGATGGTGTCGCAAAGCTCGTCGATGCAAACAGTGGCTTCTCACCGCAGCGGGCGATCGAGGTGGGCGAGCTGCTCGAGGAGCACGGTGTGAGCCATTACGAGGAGCCGTGTCCGTACTGGAAGCTCGAGCAGACCCAGCGCGTTCGCGATGCGCTCGAGCTCGATGTGACCGGAGGCGAGCAGGACTGGGACCTTGCGACCTGGGCGCGCATGATCGAGATGCCGGCGGTGGACATCGTGCAGCCCGACGTGATGTACATGGGTGGCCTGTGGCGCACCCTCAAAGTGGCGCAGATGGCGGCAGCGGCGGGCCTGCCGTGCACGCCGCACAGCGCCAATCTATCACTCGTGACGCTGTGCACGATGCACCTGCTCGGTGCCATCGCGAATCCTGGCAAATACCTCGAGCTGTCGATCGAGGGCGCAGACTACTACCCGTGGCAGGAGGGTCTGTTCGTCGAGGATCCCTATGTCGTCGAGGGCGGCTGCGTCACGATCCCTTCAGCGCCTGGATGGGGTGTCGAGATCAATCCGGATTGGCTGCGGCGCGCCGCATATCGCTGCAGCGAGCTTGCAGCGTAGCCGCGGCACTTCGTGCGCTAGGGCTGGCTCACCCAGGACTCCGTCGCGATGTCCGCCGGAACGGGCAGTGACTTGAGATAGGTGACGAGCGTCCAGACGCCATCGATGCCGAGCTTGCCGCCAAATGCCGGCATCCCCTTGGGCCTGCCATAGTAGATCGAGGCGAACACCGCGCTGTCGGATCCACCGTAACGCCAGCGGCCGTCCGCGAGGCTCGGTCCCACCCAGCCAGAGCCGCCGCCGCCGTGGCAGCCGTCGCAGTTCATTGCGCTGAAGAGCGTCTCACCAGCCTTGATGGTGGCGGAATCGCCGGCCTTGGGATTCTGCAGCGTCGCCCCCGGGGGCAGCTCGCCTCCGGCGTCGATGTGCGAGCCGTAGCGCACTGAAGGAGGCGCCGCTGCCGCGGGTCCGCCCGCCGTGTCGGGGCCCTTGGCGCAGGATGCGAGAAGAACGAAAGCGGGAAGCAGGCTCGCGCGCAATGTGCTCATGCCATTACAGCCCGAAGATCCATACGATGCCGCCCTGGCTCGTTCTGCGGGCGATGTCCTTCAAGTAGTCCGCCGGTGCGCGCACATCCGCGGGATCGTCGGAACGCACATCGCCCGAGAGCAGGAACCAGTCACCCCCGATCCCGGCATAGACGGCGACGTACTGCTTGCCGTCCGGGCCGCGATAGGTCATCGGGTTGCCGACCACGCCCGAGCCCACTTTGAATTTGGACAACACCTTGCCGGTGCGCGCATCGACCGATTTGAACCACCCATCGAGCGTGCCATAGAAGACCACGTTTCCCGCCGTGGCAAGACTGCCGCTCCAGGCTGGGTACCGCTCCTGGATCTCCCACACCTTGCGGCCCGTTGCGGCATCCCACGCGATGAAGCCGCCCATGTGGCCGCCGGGATCGGCGATGTACGGGGTCGTTGCCCCCATGTAGGGGGTACCCTTCACATAGCCAGCCTGCGAGGTCACGTAGTCCATGCAGAAATTGTTGATGGACGTGTAGAAGAGATGCGTACGGGGAGAGTAAGCGGCGGGGGAGGCCGGACTCACTCCGCCCTCGAGACTCGGGCAGATGCCCTTCACGTTGCCCTTCGAGACACCAGTTTGCTTGCTTGGATCGACCAGGGGCCGCCCCGTTGCGAGGTCCACAGACTTGGCCCAGTTGGGCTGGGCGAAGGGAGCTGCGACCAGCACGCGGCCGGTGGCTCGATCGAGCGTATAGGCAAAGCCATTCTTGTCGAAGTGCACGAGCGCCTTGACGGGCTTCCCCCCGATCACCAGGTCCGCGAGGATCATGGCGCCGGTGGCGTCGTAGTCCCAGCTGTCGTGCGGCGTGAATTGATACGCCCACACCAGCGCTCCATCCTCGGGCCTGCGTGCCAGCACGCTCGAGGTCCACTTGTTGTCGCCCACGCGCTGCTCAGGGTTGTACGGAGAGGCGTTGCCCGTGCCGTAGTAGATCAGGTCGAGATCGGGATCGTAGGAGATCGAGCCCCACACCGGGCCCCCTCCGGTCTTCCAGCTCTCGCCGGACCAGGTGCGCACGCCCAGATCCGTCCCACTGTCGTAAGGCGGCTTGAACGTGCCCGGCCGCGCCAGCATGTCCGTATCCGGACCGAGATTGTGCGCCGTCCACACGATTGCGCCGGTCTTGAGGTCGAGGCCTTTGAGCCAGCCGTAGATGCCGAACTCCCCGCCCGAGGCGCCGACGATCACGCGGTCCTTCACGACGAGCGGAGCCATGGTCGTGGTCTCTCCAGAGGACAGATCCGCGACCTGGGTGCTCCAGAGCTGTCGCCCCGAGGCGGCATCCACCGCCACCGTGTGGCCGTCGAGCAGGTTGTAGAAGATGCGGCCGCCAGCAAAGAACGCCCCACGATTGACCGAATCGCAGCAGGCGATGCCGAGGGCGTTGGGGCTCACGGGAGGCCGAAACTTCCAGCGCAGCGGATAGCCCTCCTGCGTGAGGTCGAACGCATAGAGCACGTTGGGCCAGGGCGTCACGACGTACATGGTGTCGTTCACGACGAGCGGCTGGCCTTCGTGTCCACCGAGCACCCCGGTCGAGAAGGTCCATACCGGGTGAAGCCGCGGAGCGTTCCGGGCGTTGATCTCGACAAGCGCGCTGTAGCGCGTCGAGCCATAGTCAGCACCCGGCATGCTCCATTGGCCATCGCTGCTCGAGGCGGAAGGCGCGTGCGGGGCGGCGAGCGCGGCGCCCATCATGGCAAGGCCGAGCAATACGCCGGAGGCGCTCGCAAGGCTGCGACCGAGGAATGAAACGTGCATCACGGATCCGTTCTGGCCCCCTGAGCCGAGCAGTTTACACACCCGTGAGCCCATGCAGTAGATTCACCGCCGCATGCTGCCCCTTCTCGGAATCGCAGTCCTCGCTCTGGGATTCGCCGCGCGGCTCAATCCGCTCATCGTCGTGCTCGGCGCGGCGCTGGTGAGTGGACTTGCCGGGGGGATCCCGCCCCTCAAGATCGTTGCGGTACTCGGCAAGGCGTTCAACGACAGCCGCTATGTCTCCCTGGTGTGGCTGGTCCTGCCGGTCATCGGGCTGCTCGAGAGGGAGGGATTGCAGGAGCGAGCGCGCATCCTGATCGCACGCGTGGGCGCTGCGACGGCCGGGCGTCTTCTGATCGCCTATCTGGTCCTGCGGCAGATCACCGCGGCGCTCGGACTGACCTCGCTCGGAGGACATGCGCAGATGGTGCGCCCGCTCATCGCACCCATGGCGGAGGGAGCCGCCGAGGTGAGGCACGGCCGGCTATCCGAGCGCATGCGGCACCTCATCCGGGCCTACGCGGCCAGCGCCGACAACGTCGGGGTGTTCTTCGGTGAGGATATCTTCATCGCGATAGGCTCGATCCTGCTCATCAAGGCCGCGCTCGAGCAGGCGGGCTTTCGAATCGCGCCCTTGCAACTCTCGCTGTGGGCCATGCCTACGGCCCTGCTCGCATTGGCCGTGCATGGAGTGCGCCTGTGGCGACTGGATGCCCGGCTTCGGCGGATGGCCATCGAGGAGCATCAGTGATCGGCCTGTCGCAGGTGTATGCGCTCGGCGGGCTCATGTTCGGGGCCTTCGCCTGGCTCAGCCTGCGCGACCGCACCAATCGCAACCGCATCGGCAACGCAGGCTTCTGGGGCCTGCTCGCGATCAGCTTCATCTTTGGATCGAGGCTCGGAGACCTCGCCAACGGCGTTCTGGTGATCGCGCTGATCCTGCTCGGCGGAACGGGCCGCATGGGACGCGGCGCGCCCAGCACGACATCCGCCGAGCAGCGTGCGGCGCGCGCGGCCTCGTGCGGCAACCTGCTGTTCCTGCCGGCGCTGACGATCCCCGCCGTCGCGATTGGCGGCACGCTCCTGCTCGGCATCCCGCTGCGGGGTGTGCACTGGGTCGATCCCAACCAGGTGACGATCGTCTCGCTCGCGCTCGGCACGCTGATTGCACTCGGGGTTGCAATGGCCGAGCTCAGACCACCGCTTCTCGCATCGCTCGAGGAGGGGCGGCGGCTGGCCGACACGATCGGCTGGGCGGCCATTCTTCCTCAGCTGCTTGCTGCCCTCGGGGCCGTGTTTGCGTTCTCGGGTGTCGGTACGGCCGTGGGCGCGCTCGCCACGAGCTGGCTGCCCCTCGATCATCCCTTTGCGGCGGTCGCCGCCTACTGCATCGGCATGGCGCTCTTCACGGCAGTGATGGGTAACGCGTTCGCCGCATTCCCGGTCATGACGGCTGCCGTCGGAGTGCCGCTCATCATTCGCAAGTTCGGGGGTGATCCGGCCATCGTCGGGGCGCTGGGGATGCTGGCCGGATTCTGCGGCACCCTGACCACGCCCATGGCGGCGAACTTCAACATCGTGCCTGCCGTGCTCCTCGAGCTGCCCGGCAATGCCGTGATCCGCGTGCAGATACCGACAGCGATACCGCTACTGGCCTGCAACCTCCTGCTGATGTATCTCTTGGCGTTTCGGTTCTGAGGAGGGCCGGTGACCATCTCATTGTCGGCCGAGCTCGCATCCAGCTTCGCGCGCATCGCGCTGGGTCACCTCACGCGAGAGTATCCCAACAAGCTCGATCACATCGTGAGCGGCCCCGAGGACGTGCAGGCACCGCGCGAGCTGCATCCGATCTTCTTCGGCAGCTTCGACTGGCATTCCTGCGTTCACGGGCACTGGCTGCTCGCGCGAATCCAGCGGCGTTTCCCGGGCCTTCCGATTGCCGCGGACATCCGCGGCTTGCTCGATGCTCAGTTCACGGCCGAGAAGGTCGCAGGCGAGCTTGCGTACCTGCTGCGGCCTTCCAGCCGAGGCTTCGAGCGGCCCTATGGCTGGGCCTGGGCGCTGATGCTCCAGGGGGAGCTGCTGCGCCACCGGACTGCGGAGGGCCGGCGCTGGTCGGATGCCCTCGCGCCGCTCGCTGCGGAGTTCCAGCGGCGCCTGGAGGACTACCTGCCACTTGCGAGCTATCCCGTGCGCGCCGGCGTGCATTCGAACAGCGCATTCGCCCTGCTGCTGGCGCACGATTACGCGGTCGCCTCCGGGGAGTCCGGGTTTGCATCGCTGTGCGCGCAGACCGCGCGCCGGTGGTACCGCTCGGATGTGGGCTGTGCGGCCTGGGAGCCCTCGCAGGATGATTTCCTCTCTCCCGCGCTGATCGAGGCTGCTCTGATGCGCGATGTGCTCCCGGCACAGGAGTTCCGCGCATGGCTCGGGGCCTTCCTGCCGGAGGCCGCGCGGGGCTCACCGCCGCAGCTCTTCTCGCCCGCGACCGTCAGCGACCGCACCGATGGCAAGATCGTCCATCTCGATGGCCTCAATCTCTCGCGCGCGTGGTGCTGGCGCAGGATCGTCGCGGTGCTCCCGCCCTCGGATCCGCTTGGCGAGCGCGTGCAGAGCGTGATCGATGAGCATCTCGCAAGCGCACTGGATCACGTGGCGGGGGACTATCTGGGGGAGCACTGGCTGGCAAGCTTCGCATTGCTTGCGCTCGACCCGGAGTCCGCGTGAGCCGGCGCGGCGGGTGATATAAACTGAACGCGTGGACTTTGAGGGGAGCGATATGGTCTCGAGATCGACGCGCACCGCCGTGGTAGCGATTGCAACAGGATGCCTCGCGAGCGGCATCGTGCACCCAAGCCACGCTCAATCTCAATCGTGCTCCGCTGCGGGGAGCTTGCGGCTGCCTGGCGCGACCGTGACGATCACGCAGGCCGAGTCGATAGCGCCTGCGCCGGCCGGGACGGTCGATGCGGGACCTGGTTCCGGCAAGATCGCAGTCGCGCTGCCCGGCTACTGCCGGGTCCAGGGCGTCATCGATGAGCATGTGGGACCCGATGGCAAGCGCTACGGACTGGCTTTCGCGGTGGCGCTGCCCCGCGCCTGGAATGGGCGCTTACTGTTTCAGGGAGGTGGCGGTTTGAATGGGACGCTCCATCCCCCGTTCGGCGTCGTGGCCGCAGGGGATCGTCCGGCGCTCGCACGCGGATTTGCAGTGGTGTCGACGGACGGAGGACACCGCGGCGCCGTGTTCGATGCCTCCTTCGCCGTGGACCAGGAGGCGAGCCTCGACTTTGCGTTCAAAGCGGTGCCAACGGTCGCAACGGTCGCCAAGCAAGTCGTTGCGGCCCACTATGGCCGCCCCGCGGCGCATGCGTACTTCGCCGGTTGCTCGACGGGAGGTAGAGAGGGCATGGAGGCGGTGGAGCGTTATCCCGCCCTGTTCGACGGTGTGATCACGGGCGCCCCGGCCATGCGCACCGGCTATTCGAATGTGGCTCTGAAGTGGGCCGCGGTCGCGTTCAACCGTATCGCGCCAAAGGACCCGAGGACCGGCGCACCGGTCCCGGGCGGGGCCTTCTCGCCCTCCGACCGCCAGCTGATCGTCAATGGGCTGCTGCAGGCCTGCGATGCGCTCGATGGGCTCAAGGACGGGATGATCTTCAATGTCAAAGCCTGTCACTTCGACCCCGCCGTGCTTCAGTGCGCGGGAGCCAAGCGCGAGGGTTGCCTGAGCTCCTCGCAGGTAGATGCGCTTCACACCGCGTTCTCCGGACCCGTCACGACCCAAGGCTGGCACGTCTATGTGGCACATCCCTATGACACCGGGATCGCAGCTCAAGGCCCAGCCCTTCCCGGGTTCCTGCTCAATTCGACGGCGGGCCCGGTTGCAGGAGCTGCGCTGCCCCTCGCCATCGATCTCGCGAGGGAAGTGCAGGATGTGGTGAACAATGCTCAGCAGCAGCTGACCGACACGGCCCGCTGGACCAACCTCAGCACCTTTGCCGCGCGCGGCGGCAAGCAGCTCTTCTTTCACGGCATGAGCGATCCATGGTTTTCCGCCTTCGATACGCTCGACTACTACGAGCGCGTGGCGCGCGACAGCGGCGGCCTCGAGAAGACTCGCGAATTCGCGCGGCTCTTTTTGGTTCCAGGCATGGGCCATTGCCAGGGCGGTGCAGCCACACTCGATCACTTCGACCTTCTCACCCCGCTCATCGAGTGGGTGGAGCACGGCCACGCGCCCGATGCGGTGGTTGCAACCGGCGTGAGCTTGCCGGGGCGCAGCCGCCCGCTGTGCGCCTGGCCCGAGCATGCGCACTACAAGGGCACCGGCAATCCGAACGATGCCGCGAGCTTCCAGTGCCGCACGTGAATCAGGGAGGAGAGGTGCCCACTGGCGAGGTGGTGTCTGCCTTCGGAGGCTGCGGTGCGGGGCGGCGCCAGAACGTCCAGGCGGCGGCCGCAAACACCAGGACATTTGCGACCATGACGGGACGCGCACCAATCAGCACGCCGTAGCTGATCCACAGAAGCGATCCGAGCATCTGCGCGACTCTGAGCCAGGAGGCCCGCGAGAAGAAGTACGAAGCTACGAAAGTGGCGGTGGCGACCCAACCGAGCGTTTCGGTCCAGGCGTGGATCATGCACTCGCCGCCTGCGCGCCCGAGGGCTGCCCGCGAAGCTGCCCCACACGGACACGATCGGTCCTGTCCCGCTCCCAACCCTCCAGCGTCAGGCCGTAGGATTCGAACAGCTCGCGGATGCGCGGGACCTCCCAGTGCAGAAGCTGATCCAGGATCGGCACCATGATGCTGAAGGCGTTGTCGCTGAGCACGGTGGTCTTGGCAATGCGCGCGAGCTGGCGGTTCGCCGACACAGCGATGGTGAACCCCTCGTGATTGTTCACGTGAAGCATGACGTGCACATCCGAGCTGCCATCGCCCACGTAGATCGTCCGGTCCGGCGCGATCTGCAGGCGATGCTCGAGCTCGTCGAGCACCGCGACCTTGCCGTAACCGGCCGGCACCCGCCGAATGGCACGAACCTCACCCCGGTCGGCGTCGAACTCGAGTTCCGTGCCATGGATGTGCTCGGCGGGCACGATGCCCTGAAGGGCCGAAACGACGATCTCGCGCGGCGCAGCCGACAGGACGAAGAACGAGAAGCGCTGCTCCTGCGTGCCGCGCCCGAGAAAATCCACCAGCGCGGGGATGGCCCCTTTCAGGCGAATGCGGCGCCCCACCTCGGTGAGATGCTCCCGGCGCACGCCCCGAAACTCCGGATCGTGACGGATGAGATACGCGAGCTCGCCCCCCTGCTGCACGAGATTGCTCCGGGCCAACCCGGCCACGCGCTCTTCGAAACCGGCGATACCCATGAGATCGGCAAGGACCTTACCGGAGTCCGCGAAACTCAGGGTCTGGTCGAAGTCCGAGGCGAGCAGATAATGCTTGATGGAGGTGGGTTGCACGCGGGTACTTCTCCGGGACGCATCTATGTCCATCGTACGACGCGCAGAGCGGCGGCGCTTGCACGTCCGTGCGATCGGTCGTGGCCATCCGCGGAGGGCTGCGCGCGCTAGGACAGTGTTACGCCCAGGAGCAGGCCGAGTCCGTAGGTGAGCGCAGCGGCTGCGCAGCCGAAGAGCACTTGACGCGCGGCCGAGAACCACGGGCTGCGACCATTGAAGAGCGAGGTGAGCAATCCGATGGCGCAGAGCGCCGCGGAGCTGGCGCCGATACTCGTGGCCATGGCTGCATTGCCGTGCAGCCAGAGGAAGGGGAATGCGGGGAAGATCGCGCCCATGGAGAAAAGAGCGAACGAGGTCGCAGCGGCGCTCCAGGGATTTCCGCCGAGCTCCGTGGGGTCGATTCCGAGCTCCTCGCGGGCCAGCGTGTCGAGGGCCGCTTTCTTGTCGCTCATCAGCTCGGCGGCCACGCGCTGGGCATCGGCTTTGTTGAGCCCCTTGGCCTGATAGATGAGCGCCAGCTCGTGCTCCTCGGCCTCGGGCGTGCGCTCGACCTCCTCGGCTTCCTTGGCGATCTGGGTGCGCGCGAGCTCCCGCGCGTTGGTCACCGACAGCCACTCGCCGAGCGCCATGGAGCAGGCGCCGGCCGCAAGACCCGCCACACCCGTGAGGAGGATCGTTCGATTGGACGTCCCCGCACCTGCAACACCCATGATCAGGCAGAAGTTCGAGACCAGCCCATCGTTGGCGCCCAGCACCGCGGCGCGCAGGTTGTTGCCGGAAGCGCCACGATGCCAGGGCTCGGCGCGAGCAATATCGGCGCCGCTGACAGCGCCGCGCCCCGAGGTGCGTGCGATCTCCTGCACCACCGCCGCGTGACCTTGCTCTTCGGCCGAGATGGAGCGCGCGTCCACCTGATTGGCGTACTTGTTACGGTCGGAGAACTCCGCTGCGGCGATGGTGGGCATCACGAAGGCCGGTCCGAAGCGCCGTGCGAGCTTTCCGAGCAGGCGGGTGCGGAAGCCCGGCACGTACGGCCGCTCCTTGACCCCCGCCGCTGCCAGCTTCTTGCGCCACAACTCGGCGTGGGTTGCCTCCGCCTGCGCAAGCTGCAGGAACAGGTCCTTGCGGATGGGATCGGGCTCGGCTGCGGCGACCTGCGTGTACAGGGCCGCGCCGTCGAGCTCGTCGCGCAGATTCGCCTGAAAGCGCTTGATGTCGTCGGCGGGCATGGGGAGCGGCAAATTACCACACCGGCGCGCGCGAGGCTCAGCGGCGAATGAGCAGGCGCAACGCGCGCTGCAGTCTTCTGCCGTAGGGCGGACGCAAGCCGGTGAGACCCGCCAGGTCGAGCCGGCTTTGATGAAAGACCGTGCGCGCGTGGCTGAAGCGCTGGAATCCGTATTCGCCATGATAGCCACCGATCCCGCTTTCGCCGACCCCGCCGAAGGGCAGCTCTTCGGCGAGGAAATGTACGGCCACATCGTTCACGGTCACCGCACCCGAGCGAGTCCGCGTGAGGATCTGATGCTCCTCGGCGCGGTCACGGCCGAAATAGTAGAGCGCGAGCGGCCGCGGGCCGCTCCCGAGCTCCGCGATGACTCCCTCGAAGCGATCGTACGCGCATAGCGGAAGCAGTGGCGCAAAGATCTCCTCCCGCATGACTCGCATGTCGGCCGTTGCATCGAGAATCAGCGCCGGTGCGATCAGCGGGCTCGGAGGCTTCCCGGCGCCGGGCTCCGGACCGAGGTGGATCACCGTCGCACCCTTCGCCCGTGCGTCCGCAAGCAGCTCCAGCACGCGCTCGGCATGACGGCTGCTCACGATCGCCGTGTAGTCGGGATTCTCGGGAAGACCGGGATAGGCACGCGAGATCCAGCCGCGGGCGGCCGAGACGAACGGCTCTCGGAGCTCGCGCGGCAGATGAACGATGTCCGGCGCGAGGCACATCTGGCCGGCATTGGCGAGCTTGCCGATCAGGATGCGATCGACCGCCTGGGCGAGGTTCGCCGAGCGTCCGATGATGACGGGGCACTTTCCCCCCAGCTCCAGTGTGACGGGGACCAGATTGTGTGCTGCGGCCGTCATGACACTTGCGCCCACGGCGCTCGAGCCGGTGAACAGCAGATGATCGAAGGGCAGGCTCGAGAACTCCTGCGCCACCTGCACGCCGCCGGTGACCACCGCGAGCTCGCGCGCGTCGAAGTAGCGCTCCACGAGAGCCCGGAGAACCTCCGCGACACGGGGCGTGAGCTCGGACGGCTTGAGCAAGGCGCGATTGCCCGCAGCCAGGATTCCCGCCAGGGGACCGAAGCTCAAGGTCACGGGGAAGTTCCATGGGCTGATGAGTCCCACGACCCCCAATGGCTGAAAGAGCACTTGGCCTCGCGCGCCGGGCACACCGAGGGGCAGCCCCAGGCGGCGTCTTCGAGGCCGCATCCAGCGTCCCACGTTGCGGCGCGCGAACCTGAGCGCATGCACGGCCGGGAAGATATCCATGAGCCGCGTGACGGGTGCCGGACGCTGGACAAAGTCCTGGGCTGCGGCTGCGCACAGCGCCTCCTGGTTTGCGACGAGGAGCTCGAGCGCACGATCGAGACGGTCGCGGCGCGTGGCGGCATCCGGGCTACCCTCGGCCAGGAACGCCGCGCGTTGCGCCGCCAGGAGCGTTGCGATTGCCGGCATCACGACGCCGCACTCTAGCAGTGAATCCCTCGCATGAGGGACGCGAGCGCACGCATTTCCGCCGCGCACCCCTTCTGCTCGGTTGGTGCGCCGCCCGCCGCCTCGGAATCCGGGAACATGTTGAAACTCTCGCTCATGAAGGCCCTGTTGAGGGCCGGTGCGAGCAGCTCGACCAGCTGTGCCAGCGACCCGAGCGGGGTGCTCACCCGGTCCGGTCGGTGAATGATCGCCGTGCAGATCTTCTCGGCTGCCGCCTCGGGCTCGATGAGGGGGAAGGCCTCGTAGAGCTTGGTCGGCGCGACCATTGGAGTGCGCACGAGGGGCAGATTGATCACGGTGAAATGCACGTTGCGGGCCGCATACTCCCCCGCCGCGCATCGCGAGAATGCCTCGAGGGCGGCCTTCGAGGCGTTGTAGCCCGCAAATCGGGTCGCACTGGAGAGCACCCCGATGGAGGAGACGTTGATGACGTGTCCTTCCCCCTGTGCAACCATCGAGGGCAGCAGCGCAAGCGTCACGCGCACGGCCGCGAAGTAGTTGAGGCGCATGAGCCGCTCATAGTCGTGGAATCGATCGTAGGTGCGGTCGATGCTGCGGCGAATGGAACGCCCCGCATTGTTGATCAGCACATCGACGTGCTGATGCTCGGCGAGTATCTGGGCGAGCGCGCGGTTGCAACTTTCCTCATCCGTGATATCGCAGCTGTAGGTGTGAGCCTCGCCCCCGCGTGCGACGATGTCGGCGCGCACGCTCGCGAGCTTGTGTGGATCGCGTGCCAGGACGAGCACGCGCGCCCCCGCGCCGGCCAGGCGCAGCGCGGTTGCGCGGCCGATGCCCGAGGATCCGCCGGTGATGAGAATGGTGCGGCCGCGCACTGCGCCCGCGAGGTCGGGGCGCCCGCCGGCTCGCGGCTCGAGCTCCCGTTCCCAGTAGTCCCACAAGCGCCAGGCGTAGTGCTCGAGCGGCGGCACATGGATGCCCGCGCTCGTGAGGAGGGCCTGGGCGTGCCGTGCATCGAATCGCGTGGGATAGTCGAGCAGCTCGACAGCGGTGCTGGGAATGCCGAGCTCCTGGAGGAGCCGCCGGCCCACGCGCGACAAGACGCGCAGTGCCTCGCCGGGAATGCGAACCGCGGAGCTCACCGAAGTGAGCAGGGCCGGCTCCAGGCGCAGACTCATGGTTGGAGCATGGGCGACGCTGGCGAACAGGTTCAGCACCTCTCCCACTCGCCGGTCGAGCGGATCCGTCAAATGAAAGCAGCGACCGTCCTGCCCGGGAAGGTGCATGAGATGGGCGAGGGCGCTTGCGACGAAATCCACGGGGACGAGATTGACATATCCCCCCTCGAAGCCGATGAGAGGTACCCAGCGGGGCAGAACGTCTCTGAGCTTCTGAATCACCTTGAAGAGGTAGTAGGGCCCATCCACCTTGTCCATGAGACCCGAACGGGAGTCGCCGACCACCATCGAGGGTCTGTAGATGCGCCAGGGGATGCGGCAGGCGGCGCGCACCAGCTCTTCGGCGGCGTGCTTGGTCCGGAAGTACGGGTGCTCGAGCGGACCGGCCTCGCTGAACATCTCCTCGGTGAACGTTCCGGGATAAAGCCCCGCAACGGCGATCGAGCTCATGAAATGGAAGCAACCCGCTCGCAGATCGTGAGCGAGCTGCAATGCATTGCGGGTTCCGGTGACATTGGCTCGCTCGAGCTCGGACGCATCTGCAGCCAGATCGTAGAGCGCCCCGAGGTGGACGAAATGCAGGGCCGGCCCGCGCATCCGGGCACGATCCTCGGCGGACAAGCCGAGCAGCTCGGCCGACAGATCGCCTTCGAGCGGAGTGACCCACCGGCCCGGCTCGCCCAAGCCTTGCACGAGGCTGTCGAGGCGCGCGCGCGAGCCCGGACGCACGAGCGCGTAGATACGCTCGCCGCGCTCGCAAAGGTGTGCGAGCAGGCGGCGCCCTATGAATCCGGTGGCGCCAGTGATGAAGTAGGCCATGAGCCCTCACAACGGCGATCCGACTCAAACGGTAGTGGATGTGACCCGCAGTGCATATCGGGACAAACCGAAGCTCACAACGAAGCCATCCGGAGCGAAACTGATCGCTCACTCAGCAAGTGCTCCGACGATGACAATTGACGAGGAACGCTCCCCGGTTGCTCAGCCTCTCTCGGGTGCGGACCGCGCGTGGCTGTTGATGGATCGCCCGACCAATCCGATGGTGATCATCGGGCTGCTGGTCCTCGCAACGCCGGTGCGCCTGGCGGCCTTGCGCGCGCTCATCACCCAGCGATTCCTGGCCCACGAGCGCTTGCGATGCGCCCCGGTTCTGGAGCCGGCGAGCGCTCACTGGGAGCTCGCGGGCGGATTCGACGTGGACGATCATGTCCTGCGCGTGGCGCTCCCGGAGCCCGCGGGAAGGGAGGAGCTGGAAGAGCTCGCGGGCGAGCTGGCGAGCACGCCCTTGAAGCCGGGGCGGCCGCTGTGGACGTTTCATCTCATCGAGCGCTACCGGAGCGGCAGCGCGATCATCATCAGGATTCATCATTGCTATGCCGACGGCATCGCACTCGTGCGCGTGCTGCTCGGGCTGGCGGATGCGACGGATGCGACGGATGCGGCTCGAGCAGCTGCGCCCGGACCTTCAGGGCCCGAGCCCGCGGGATTCAGCAATTCATTGACCGCTTGGCTGCCGGATGCGCTGCAGCAGGGTGCGCATCTGCTTGGAAAAGGGGTTCACTACGCGCTGCATCCGCGTGCGGCGACCGCCGCAGCCTTCGAGGCACTCGGGCTTGGCGCCGCGCTCGCGCGGCTCGCAATGCTGCCCTCCGAGCCCGCCACGCGACTGAAGCAGCCGCTCTCGGGAATACGGCGCGTGGCGTGGGCCGAGCCACTCTCCCTGATGGAGGTGGCCACAGTCGGCCATGTGCTTGGATGCACGGTCAATGACGTTCTCGTATCCACCCTCGCGGGTGCCGTGGGGAGCTACTTGCGCGCGCAGGGCGAGGACACGGATGGATTGATCGTGAGGGCTGCCATTCCGGTGAATCTGCGTACGCCGGGCGCCCCGCCACTGGGCAATCAGTTCGGGCTCGTCTTCGTCGAGCTGCCCGTGGGCATGCGCCATCCTCTCGAGCGGCTGTACACCGTTCACACGGCCATGCAGGGCCTGAAGCACTCCCCGCAGGCTGCAGTGGTTCTCGGGCTGCTGTCTGTCGTGGGCAGCCTCCCTGCGCCGATCGAGCCTCCCGCGGTCGAGCTCTTCACCTCCAAGGCGAGCCTCGTCGCCTCGAATCTGCCGGGACCGGCCGAGCCGCTGCATCTCGCCGGTGCCCGCATCAGCGAGATCCTCTTCTGGGTCCCGCAGGCGGGGAGCATCGGCCTCGGCGTGAGCATGTTCAGCTACACCGGATGCATCCAGTACGGGGTGATCGCCGATCGTCAGCTGGTCCCCGAGCCCGCGGACCTCGTCGAGCGAGTTGCGATCGAGTTCGAGCGTCTGGTCTACGTGGTGCTGCTGGGGGGCGGCTCGCTCGGCGCCTGATGTAGGGCAGGGCGCCGTTGCGCCTCAGGTCAGCCCGCGCCTGGCACGTTCCACGTCCGCCCGCTCCATCGCATCGGCGGGCTCGCAAGCTGCGGCGCGCTCGTAGAGCTCGGAGGCCTGGGTCCGATAGCGATCGGCATCGAGGAGGAGCAGGCCGTTCGCGTACTCGAGGTGCACGATCGGTTCCAAAGGTGCAAGCCGCAGCGCCCGTCGGAAATGCTCCTGCGCCTTCTCGGCCGAGACTCCGTAGGTCAGGGCGGCCGCGAATGCGCCGAGCTTGCTGACGATCTCCGCGTGATACAGCCCCAGCGCGACGTGAGCCTCCGCGTGCCGGCTCTCGATCGCGAGCGCCTGTTCCAGGTGTGTGCGGACGCGTCCCGCAAGACCCGCCGCAAGCGCCTTCAGAATCGAGATGCGCTGGCTGTAGCGCCCGAGAGCCAGGGCGAGCGTGTAGTGAGTATTCGGGTGATGCGGGAGCGCCTCGACCGCCTTCTCTCCCCGCTCGATGGCTGCGGTGAGCAATGCGAGCACTTGCGGTGTTTCCCGCGCGTAGAGGGTGTCGACCGCGGCCGCCTTGTTCGCGACGCAGGCCCCGAGGGGCCCAAGCTTGCTGCCAAGCTCGATGGCCTTGCGGAAGTGACCCGCGTGGAACTCGAGCCATGCGCGCCTCAAGCCAACAGCCAGCGCAGCGGGGTCACCGTGCGCCTGCAGCCACGCGGCCAAGCCGCTCGCCTTGTTGGCGAGCGCGGCAATGGCCGCCTCCTCGGGCCAGGGCTCGCAGTCTCCCACGTGCAGGCGGCTCCATCGAGCCTCGAGATGCGGCTCGGTTTGCACCTGCTTGGTTCGCGCCGCCCGGCGAGGTGGCCGCGCAGCGCGGCCGGATTCGGCTCTTTGACTCATGGGGACCTCATGCGGCAAGTACGCATCCAATCGGGCCGGCTCCGGCCATACAGTATCTGCCCACGCAGTGTTGCCAATGGGGGCAACTACGCATACGCGGCGCGGGCCGCTCAAGGGGAATTTCATGGCTGCCAAGAGAAAATCTCGAAATGCGTCCGTCGGCGCGACCGCCCAGGCACGCATGCTGCAGACGCTTCACCAGGTGTGGCTGGCAGGGCTCGGTGCGGTTTCCAAGGCACAGCAGGGCGCACCGCAACTGCTGGACCAGCTGATCAGCGAAGGTGCACGAGTGGATGCACAGGCGCGCGGCGCCGCTCGCAAGGCCGTGCGAGGCTTGCTGAGCGACGTTCAGGCCGGAGTCGATGCGCGTGTGAGCCAGGTGCGCGGACAGGCGGCTGATGCCATGGACAATCTGGAGACGATCTTCCGCACACGTGTTCATCGCGCGCTCACGCAGCTGGGAGTGCCGAGCGCCGAGGCGGTCACGGCGCTCAGCAAGCGCGTCGATGCGCTCAATGCCAACGTCGATAAGCTCGCGCGTCAGC
The DNA here is from genome assembly GCA_035524075.1 of Steroidobacteraceae bacterium. GTDB lineage: Bacteria > Pseudomonadota > Gammaproteobacteria > Steroidobacterales > Steroidobacteraceae > JASHUC01. The sequence goes on from DATKPP010000076.1 coordinate 26,314, forward strand.
GTGTGCATCGCGCCTCGAGGGGGCGCACTCGCGCAGCGCATTCTCCGGCGGCCCAGCCACCGGCTGCCTGAGGGAGATGCTCACGCTCGAGCCCGCACTGCGACGCAGTGCGGGCCGTGAATGCAAGCTGGGGATTGCGCTTGCAGGGGGTGGGCCGCTTGGCGCCTTCTACGAGCTCGGGGCCTTGCATGCGCTCAGCGAGGCGATCGTGGGACGCGCGCTCACGGCCTTCGATATCTACGTCGGCGTGAGCTCCGGGTCGCTGGTCGCAGCAGGGCTCGCGAACGGATTCGACACCACCGAGATGGGCTCGATGTTCATTCGCGACGAGGCGACGTTCACCCCGTTCTCGCCCGGGATGTTCCTGCAGCCTGCACTCGGCGGATATCTGCAGCGGGTCGGCCAGTGGCCCCGGGCGCTGAATGCCATTGCCCAGCAGTACGCGCGCGCGCCGCTTCAGAGCGCCTGGCCCGTTGCCGTCCGCTCTCTTGCCGGACTTCTGCCGACGGCGCTGTTCGACAATGAGCCCCTGGAGCGCTACCTGCATACGCTGTTCAGGAGCGAGGGTCACACCGATGACTTTCGCAAGCTCGCGGCGCAGCTGTACGTGGTGGCCACGAACCTCGACACGGGCGAGTCCGTTGCCTTTGGCGATGCGCAGCACCGGCGCGTCCCCATCTCGCGCGCGATCGCCGCAAGCACCGCGTTGCCGGGTCTTTACGCCCCGGTCGAGATCGCCGGGAAGCACTTCGTGGACGGCGCGCTCGTTCGCACGATGCATGCCTCGCTGGCGCTCGAGGCAGGCTGCGACCTCGTCATCTGCATCAATCCGCTCGTGCCCTTCGATGCATCGCACGCGCCTCGGCGCCCGCGCAAGCTCGCACACGAGGGACTGGATACGATTCTCAGCCAGACGTTTCGTGCACTCATTCATTCGCGAATGAACGTGGGCATGGCGAGCTATCGAGCGCGCTTTCCGCGGGCCGACACGATCCTGCTGCAGCCGGATCGTCACGACGAGCAGCTCTTCTTCACGAATGTGTTTCGCTATGCAGGCAGACATCGAGTGGTGGATCACGCTTATCAGCGCACCCGGCATGACCTGCTCGCGCAGGCGAGCGGACTGTCCGCCATCCTCGAAGCGCATGGCTTGCAGCTGAACGAAAGATTGCTCCGGGCGAGGAAGCGCAGCTTCCAGACAGCCGCTCGCGAGCGCAGGCAGCATGTACGGCACACCGCGCGGCGCCTGGACAGCACGCTGCAACGACTGGAGTCGGTGCTCACGCGCAGGCTCGAAGGGCAGCGGCATATCCGCGTGAGCAGACGCTCGATGCGAGCGGCCGCTTCGCGCTAGGCGGCGTTGCGTGGCGGCGTGCTTCTGGCAAGGGGTGCTCGGAGTCGAGATCCTGCTTGCGGTCGTCATGGACCTCCTCGCCCGCACCGCGTTCGCGCTATCCGGCGCCGCCGCGCTCGCATTGCTACCCGTGCTCCTGGCGCTCTCCCCGTGGATCCTTGCAGGAATCGCTCTTGCGATCTGGCGGCCCTCGAATGCGCAACGAGCCGGCTCATTGCGGAGGCTTTGCTCGCTGGAGCCTGCCCATGTCACGCTCTCCGCCCTGTCCATGAGTGCGCAGTGGCCTTGCCATGCTCCCGCCGGCACTTCCGAGGGCTGCGGCGCCGGCCGGCCGGTCCTGCTGATCCATGGACTGCTCTGCAACCGCGCCCTTTGGCGTACGCTGTGCAAGCGCCTCGGGCGGGCGGGATGGGGTCCGGTACGTGCCGTCAGCCTCGAGCCGCTGATGGCCGATCTCGATTCGCATGCGCAGCGCATCGAGCTGGAGCTCCGCGCGCTGCAAGGCCAATGCGGCGGGGAGCGCGTCACGATCATCACTCACAGCATGGGAGGTCTCATTGCGCGTGCAGCCCTGCGTGGTGCGGGATCGAATGTCATCCGTCGCATCGTGACGATCGCCTGTCCACACCACGGAACGTGGTTTGCGCCGCGCGTGAAGCTGCGGCCGGTGCGGCAGATGCGTCCCGGATCCGACTGGCTGCAGGGGCTCAATGCGGCACAGGAAGGACGCTTTGCGGTTCCGGTGACCAGCATCTACTCCGTGGATGATGCCCTCATTGCCCCTGCGCGAAGCGCGGCGCTCGCGGGGGCGAGCTGCCAGGAGCTGAGCGGGCTCGGGCATTTCGGATTGCTGCGTGCGCGAGGCTCCATCGAGCGGATCCTCCGGGCGCTCGCTGCCGACTGAGGACGCCGTGGAGTCGCTCGAGTATCTCGAACGACTGTGGGAGCGCAAGCGCGCGCTCGATGCACGGGAGCTTGCAGACGCGCAGCTTGCGGCGCGCCTGCGCGAGCTGCGCGCCTGGCAGGCGGCGCGACTCGCGCGTACTTACGAGGACCTGCGCCGCGAGCCGCGTTATCGGGCTGCGGTCGAGTTCTTTCTCACCGATCTGTACGGCCCCCACGATTTTGGCACACGCGATCGGCTGTTCGACCGCGCCTGGGAGCGTCTCCGGCGGACGCTGCCGCGCATCGTGCTGAGCGCGCTCGCCGATACCGTCGAGCTGCAGGGGCTCACTGCCGAGCTCGATCACGCCATGGTGGCCGAGCTTGCGCCGGGTCCGGTCACGCAGGAGTCCTATGCCGCTGCATACCATGCCGTGGGCCATCCCGCCCAGCGTGCGCGCCAGATCGAGCTGATTGTCGGGATCGGAAGCATGCTCGATCGGGCGGTGGCCCACCCGCTCACCGGCCTCGCGCTGGTCGCGGCACGGGTTCCTGCTTACGCAACCGGCTTCGGTGCCCTGCAGAGCTTCTTCGAGCGCGGCTACGATGCCTTTCGCGAGATGAAAGGTGCCGCGAGCCTGCTCGACACCATTCGCAGCCGCGAGATGCAGCTGATGCAAGCTCTGCTTCGGGGCGACCCCCGCCCGCTCGACTCCCGCATGTAAGGGCAACGTCCATGGACAGCTACGACTACGTGATCGTCGGAGCGGGCTCTGCGGGATGCGTGCTCGCGAACCGCCTGTCGGCGCGCGGCGATGCTCGGATCCTGCTGCTCGAGGCCGGTGGCCGCGACAGCAATCCATTCATCCATATGCCGGCCGGCATCGCACGGCTGGTCGATGACGGGCGCATCGATTGGCGCTATTACACCGAGCCGGAGCCCGAGCTCGAGAACCGACGGCTGTACTGGCCGCGAGGACGCGTGCTCGGCGGCAGCAGCTCGATCAACGCGATGTGCTATACGCGTGGGCACGCGCGCGACTATGACGAGTGGTCGCAGACCTGCGGTGCGGCCTGGCGGTACGACAACGTGCTCGCATACTTTCGCAAGGCGGAGGATCAGGCGCGGGGGCCGAGCCTCTTCCACGGACAGGGCGGGCCGCTGCACGTCGAGGATCTGCGGTTTCGCAATCCGCTGAGCACCGTGTTCGTCGAGGCAGGGGTCGCATGCGGCCTTGCTCGCAACGACGATTTCAACGGGGCGTCCCAAGAGGGAATCGGCTTCTACCAGGTCACTCAGCGCGCGGGCCGTCGCTGCAGCAGCGCGCGAGCCTACCTGCATCCGGTCCGCTCCCGACCCAACCTGCAGATCGCCACCGGCTGCCTCGCCACGCGTTTGATCTTCGCATCCGGGCGCGTGCAAGCGGTCGAATACCGCAACGGCCGAACGCTGCAGCGCGCGAGTGTGGAGCGCGAGGTCCTGCTGGCGGCCGGCAGCATCGGCTCGCCGCAGCTGCTGCTGCTCTCGGGGGTCGGACCGGGCTCGGAGTTGCGCCGGCTCGATATACCCGTGGTCGTCGATCTGCCCGAGGTGGGGGCCAACCTGCAGGACCACCTCGATTTCTGCACGCTCAACAAGTGCACGCAGCCGGTGACGTACGACTTCACGCGCTCGCAGGAGATTGCCGTTGCGCTACGCTATCTGCTCACGCGCTCCGGCCCGGGCGTGAGCAATGTGGCCGAGGCGGGTGGCTTCGTGCGCACGCGTCTCGCCGAGGACGAACGTCCGGACGTGCAGCTGCACTTCGTGCCCGCGCAGCTCGACGATCATGGGCGCAATCGTCTCCCCGGCCACGGCTTTACGGTGCACGCCTGTGTGCTGCGTCCGCGTAGCCGCGGCCGGTTGCAACTGCGCTCGGCTCGTCCCGAGGAGCGGCCTCTCATTCGTGCGGGCTACCTGGGCGAGCCCCAGGACCTGGAGGTGCTGCTCGAGGGGATAGAGCTCTCGCGGGAGATCATCGGGGCAGCACCGTTTGCAGATTTTCGGGGGCCGGAGATCTTTCCGGGCGAGCGCACACGCGCGCGGGCGGAGCTCATCGAGATCGTGCGGCGCAAGGCCGAGACCATCTATCACCCCGCGGGGACATGTCGCATGGGTCAGGACGAGGCGGCCGTGGTGGATGGCGAGCTGCGCGTGCGAGGTGTGGCCGGAGTGCGGGTGGTGGATGCCTCGATCATGCCGCGCTTGATCGGCGGCAATACCAACGCGCCGACGATCATGATTGCAGAGAAGGCCTCCGATCTGCTTCTCGCGGCGTCTGCCTAGGGCTGCTCCGCGGGCGCGGCGAGCCCCCGCAGGCCGGCGGAGACGTACCGACCGAGCCGCGCCTTGAGTGCCGCGACGTCACTCGATCGGCAGAGCCCATCGGACAGCGCATCCAGGCGGCCGGTCTCCGCAAGCGACAGCGTCAAGGCCCCCGTCAGGAAGTTGTAGCCCCAGTAGATGTCCTCGGGCGCCGCTTCCGGGAGCGATTCGATCACCGCCTGTATGAACTGGCGCACCGTGCTGTCGAAGGTCTTGCCCATGAGTGTGCGGCCCCATTCCGGGGAGTTGTTGACGTACGCGATGAGCGCGAAGTAGCTGTGCCAGCCGGGTCCCGCGTGTGCCAGGCGATCGAGAATGGGATCGAGAAATGCGGCAACGACGGCCTCGGTGCTCGGAGCGTGCGCTCCTGCTCGCTGACGCACCTCGGCCAAACGGCGCAGCCGCTCCTCATTGAGCACTGCTCCGCGCCGCTGGAGCACCTCGGTGAACAACTGCTTCTTGCCGCCAAAGTGATAGTTCACCAGCGCCAGGTCGACACCGGCCGCTCCCGTGATGTCGCGCAGGGAGGTGCCGTGGAATCCCCGCCGCGCGAATAGCTTCTCGGCGGCATCCATCAGCTTGTCCCTGGTGGTGCGTTTGGCGCGCGGCATCGAGGTCCTATGGAAAGGAAGGATTCTAACATTGCACCTTCCCCGCGCGCTGTCCGGGTGCGGGCCGCCGGGAACCGGCCCCGGAGCGCCGACTGCAGCCCCCGAGTTGCTATTCAACGGACGATGAACTAATCTTCAACGACCGTTCAATAAGCAGGCGGGACGGGCCGATCAGATCTCGAGGGGGGCTGAGCATGTTCGGCGGGTATGCAACTGCGTGGATCGCGTGCGGCCTGGTTGCGGCAGGCGCCGCGGGGGCCGCTTCGGGGGCGGACGTATCCGGCACGGACTCAGGGTCCGGCATGCAGTCCGCGGGCGCGCCCAGCGGCGCGAGCTCCACGGAGGCCCCGAGCGAGGTCTCCGAGGTGGTGGTCACGGCGCGGCGGCGCTCGGAGCAATTGCAAAACGTGCCGCTCACGATCACGGCGTTCGATTCCAATACGCTGCAGGCCGATGACATCTCCAATCTGTCGGACCTGCAGAGCCTCGTCCCGAACATGAAGATCTCGCAGGACCGCGCGACCAGCAGCACGATCAACATTTATATCCGCGGCGTTGGCCAAAGCGATCCCCTGTGGGGCTTTCAGCCGGGCGTGGGGGTATACATCGACGATGTATACCTCGCGCGACCCCAGGCAGCGCTCCTCGATGTGCTCGATGTGACCGATATCGAGGTGCTGAGTGGACCGCAGGGCACGCTCTACGGGAAGAACACGATCGCCGGGGCCATCAAATACGACACGCGCGACATCGCCGGACCGTCGATGCTCGACGCCTCGGTCACGGGCGGCAACTACGGGGAGTTCGACGCCAGGCTCGCGGGCTCGACACCGGTGATCCCCGATCATGTCTATCTCGGGGTGGCCGTCGCCGAGTTGCGGCACGACGGCTACGGGGACGTGGTCGCTCAGCCTGGAACGGCGCAAGATTCCGCAAGTCCACTCGGCGTTGCCCTCTCCAACAAGGGCGTGTTCGTCGGGCGCGCCAATCTGACGGTCACCTGGGGTGAGAGCTCCAAGCTGAAGCTGATCGCCGATGACATCCTGGACAACTCGAACGCCTCGGGCGGTCAGCGGCTGAACGACTATTTCGATGGTGGGGTACAGACCTTGTCGCTGGCGGCGCTGGGTGCACCGGTGCTGCCATTCGTCACCCCGGATGCGCCCCCGCTGCGCAATCCGTTCGACATGTACGACAACTTGCCTGCGAATGAGGACTTCTTCCATCGACAGGGGCTGTCCGCGACGTACACGCAAGGCCTGACGAGCGATCTCACGCTGAAGCTCATCGGCGCGTATTACGAGGGTCACGGCCAGCAGTTCATCAACTTCTCCGGGACTGCCAACAACCTGTTCGACGTGGATGGCTTCTATCACGACCAGCAGTCCTCGGGCGAAGCGCAGCTCACCTTCAACACCGACCTGGTCAATGGCGTCGGCGGGTTGTTCTACATGGACAGTCACGCGTGCGGCAATTACGACGCGGACATCGGGACGCTGCCGCTGCTCGGGATCCCGGCGCTCGATTTCTACGTCAACGAGTTCGTCGGGGGGTGCGATCGCACCGACAGCTACGCCGTGTACGGCGACACTTCGTGGAAGCTCACGAGCAACCTCAATCTCGATGCAGGGCTGCGCTGGAACGAGGACAAGGTGACCGCCCCGGTGTTCCAGGAGGACTACGTCGGCGCGCCGTTGCCGCCCGGCTATGCCTATACCACCCCTTCGGCGGCGCCTCCCGGACTCATCCCGGACCCCGGCGTGGTCACCGACTACACGGGGCAGCGAGCCTTCGTCGACCTCGATCCACGGCTGGGCTTCGACTACCACTTCACGAAGAACGTGATGGCCTACATTCTCTACAGTCGCGGCTTCAAGAGCGGCGGATTCGACATGCGCGGCAACGCGTTGCTCAATCCCAGCACCAAGAACGGCTACAACTCCGAGGTCGCGAACAATTTCGAGATCGGCGTGAAGACCACCCTGTTCGAGGATCGACTGCTGCTCAATGCGGACGTGTTCTACGACCCCTATACCAATGCCCAAGTGGAGCTTGCGCTCACCACGCTCTACGCAGGCTCGGTCTCCAACGTCACCTACACCGACAATGCCGGCAAGCAGATCAACAGAGGCGCGGAGGCCCAGGCCGCTTGGAAGGCCACGCACGCGCTGACCTTCGGTGCGAACGTGGGCTATCTGGATTCCTACTACGAAGACTTCGTCGTGCCCTGCAACGTGTTCCCACTCACCCCGACATTGACGCCGGGTTGCGCACCGGGGATCAACTCGGTGAACGAGGCGGCCTACAACTACCCGATGAACGCGCCGCACTGGACGTTTTCGGAGTACCAGAGCTACTCGTGGCAACTCCCCGCGGGCCAGATGACCGCGCGCCTGGCGTACGACTATCGCACCTATGCCAAGACGGGAGTGACGCTTGCAGCATGGACCGCAACCGATCAGCCTGGCTACGGACTGCTGGATGCGGGACTCGCGTACACGAGCGAGAACAAAGCCTGGCGCTTTTCCATCGATGGAAGGAATCTCACCAACAAATACTATCGGGTAGCGGGCTACGACTTCGGACCGCCGCCACTCGCGGCCGCGCCCACCTATACGTTCACGGGCGGTGTGAGCGAGATCGGCTACTACGGACCTCCGCGCACCGTTTCTGCGACGATCTCGTATCGCTACTGAGCTCGGCCCGCGCGCAGCACACTAGGATGCGAGGCGGCCATGCCGTGGTTCCAAGCCGCCGTACCGTTGGTTCCTGACCTGATCGAGCAGAACGGGCGCTGGCTCGGGGCACAGCCGGCGCTGGTGGAGGGAGGGACCGTGCTGAGCTGGGCGGCGTTTGCCGATGCGACCGCCCAGGTGGCCCGTGCGCTGGGCTCACTCGGCATCGGGCCCCACGAGCGGGTCGCGCTATTGATCGACACCCGGCTGGAGACCGTGCTCGCGATGTGGGGGATCGTGCGCGCAGGCGCCGTGGCCGTGCCTCTGAATGTCTCGATCACCGACACCGCGGTCGGGGCGATGTGCGCGGATGCAGCGTGTGTCGCCGTCTTCGCATCGGGTGCCCATTGCGAGCGCATCGATGCGCTGCGACGGTCCGGCGCCCTCGAAGCACGGCACTTCATTGCGTGCGAGCGAAGGCATCCGGGCTGGCACGACCTGCAGCAACTCATGCGCGCAGAGCCGACGGCGGCGCCCGATGTGAGGGTCCATCCTGATGATGAGTGCAACATCATCTACAGCTCCGGTACCACGGCGCTCCCGAAGGGCATCGTCCATACCCACGCCTGCCGCATGAACTGGGCGCACGATGCGGCGCTGGCGCTTCGCTATCGCGCGGGTTGCCGGACGCTCTTCTCCCTGGGGCTGTTCTCCAATATCAGCTGGGTGACGATGCTCGCGACGATGCTGGTCGGCGGAACGAGCGTTCTCCTGCGCACCTTCAGCGCCCACGTGGCGCTTGCGCTGATCGAGTCCGAGCGCATCACACATGGAGCGTTCGTGCCTCTGCAGATCGAGCGGCTGCTGGCCTGTCCAGAGCGCAGCGAGTACTCGAGCGGCAGCCTCCGGACGCTGATGTGCTGCGGCTCGGCGCTGCGTCCGCAGACCAAGAGAGCGTTCCCGCGCGAGTTCGGCTGCGAGCTGATCGAGCTTTACGGACTCACCGAGGGGCTCATCACCGTTCTTCAGCCAGAAGACCTCGAGCGCAAGCTGCACTCGGTGGGCAAGCCGCTGTTCGGATCCGACATTCGCATCCTGGGCGCCGACGACCGGGAGGTGCCGGCGCAGCACACGGGCGAGATCGTGGGGCGAGGCCGGCTTGTGATGGCCGGCTATCATGCCTCGCAGCGCGCCAACGAGGAGGCCACGTGGGTGGATCCCTCGGGGGGGCAATGGCTGCGAACGGGGGACATCGGGCGGCTGGACGAGGACGGCTTCCTATACCTCGTCGATCGGAAGAAGGACATGATCATCTCCGGCGGGCAGAACATCTATCCCTGCGATATCGAGACCGTGATGCGCACGCACCCGGCCGTTGCGGACGTCGCTGTCATCGGGGTCCCGAGCGATGCCTGGGGAGAAACGCCCATGGCGGTCGTGGTGCTTCAGCCGGGGACCACACTCGAGGCGCCAGAGCTCGTAAAGTGGACCAATGAGCGCCTCGGCAAGCAGCAACGGGTGAGCACGGTGGTGTGGGTCGAGAGCCTGCCCCGCAATGCGAATGGCAAGGTTCTCAAGCGCGAGCTGCGGCGCCAGTACGGCAATATCCACGCCGGAGGAGGACATTCGTGAGCTCGATGGACGATCCAGCAACCGACCATTACTTCAATAGCTCCGATGGGCTGCGTCTGTACTGCGCAGTGTATGGTGCCCGGCATGCGGGCCGGGTTCCCGTGCTGTGCTTGCCGGGTCTCACGCGCAACAGTCGCGACTTCGCCTGGCTCGCGCGGCACCTGCAGCCGCAATACGAGGTGCTGGCACCCGACCTGCGGGGCCGGGGGCTTTCGGCCTGGGATCCAGACCCCTCGCACTACCAGCCGCTCACCTACGTACAGGACGTCTGGTCGTTGCTGGATTCCCGTGGAATCCCTCGCGTCGCGGTCGTCGGCACCTCGCTCGGGGCACTGATGGGCATGATCATGGGGGCGCTGCGCAAGGATCGAATCGCGGGGCTCATTCTCAACGATGCGGGTCCGGAGATCGATCCAGCGGGCGCAAAGCGCATCGCAGGCTACGCGGGCCGGTTACCGCCAGTTACGAGCTGGGCAGAGGCCGTGGCGCAGGCGAAGAGCGTCTACGGTGCGGCATTGCCGGATCTGTCGGACGCGCAGTGGCTCGATTACACTCGCCGCGGCTATCGCGAGGGTACCGCGGGTGTTCCCGTCCCCGATGTCGATCCGAGGATCGCGGAGGCGCTGCAACGCCCGACAGGCGCGCCACCCGACCTGTGGCCGCTGTACTCGCAGCTGACGGATGTGCCCGTCCTGGCGATACGCGGAGCGCTGTCGGACATTCTCAGCGCCGGGACACTGTCGCGCATGGCACGCGAGAAGCCCGACCTGGTGCAACTCACGGTCCCCAATCGCGGTCACGCTCCGTTGCTCGACGAGCCGGAGTGTGTCGCTGCGATCGATGCCTTTCTCGCGCGCCACGGTCGCGAGTCCTAGCACAACGAAGGTAGCCAGCATGCGCCTCAAGGATCAGGTCGCAGTCATCACCGGCGCGGCAAGCGGCATCGGCCGAGCGATCGCAAGCACCTTCGGTCGCGAGGGTGCCTGCATCGCCATTGCCGACATCGATGCCGCGGCCGCGAATCGTGCGGCTGGGGAGCTCCAGCGCCTGGGCATCCGCGCGCTCGGCGTTGCGATGGATGTGGCCATCGAGGAGCAGGTCGAGGCCGGCATCGCCGCGGTGCTCCAGGCATTCAGCCGCATCGATGTGCTGGTCAACAACGCGGGCATCCAGGTCGTGTCGCCCATCGAGCAGCTCGACTTCGCGCACTGGAGGCGCGTGCTCGCAACCCATCTGGACGGCGCCTTTCTCGCCACGCGCGCCACCTTGCGGCAGATGTATCTCCAGCGCCGCGGCAGCATCATCTACATGGGCTCCGTGCACTCGAAGGAAGCCTCGGTGCTCAAGGCGCCCTATGTCACCGCGAAGCACGGTCTTCTCGGCCTGGCACGGGTCGTGGCCAAGGAGGGCGCAGCATATGGCGTGCGCGCCAACGTGATCTGTCCAGGGTTCGTGCGCACGCAGCTGGTCGAGCGTCAAGTCCCCGAGCAGGCGCGGGCGCTCGGGATCTCCGAGGAGGCCGTCATACGCGATGTCATGCTGCGTGAGACCGTCGATGGAGAGTTCACTACCGTCGAGGATGTGGCTCGAGTGGCGCTGTTTCTGGCTTCCTTCGAGTCGAACGCGCTCACGGGCCAGTCGGTCGTGGTCAGCCACGGGTGGTGCATGCAATAGAGGGCGCCGATTGCAGGGGCTCGCCTGGTACGTCAAGCTAGAAAAAATTCGCGGACGTCCAGGGGGCAACATGAACAGGGTGCTTGCAACGGTCGGCCTGAGCTTCATCGCCGGGCTCTTGCTCTTGGGGCTCGGTGCTCGCGCTTCCGGGGCCCAGGAAGCACCGGAGGCGCTGGCGGATGCGGCGAAGGTGCAATTCACGTGGAGTGTGCGGATTCCGCTGCGTGACGGGGTGCATCTGAATGCGACGCTTTACACCCCGCGGGACCAGAAGGCGCCGGCACCGTGCATCTTCACCTTGACTCCGTACATTGCGCAGAGCTATCACGCGCGCGGTGTGTATTTCGCCGCGCACGGACTTCCATTTCTGACCGTAGACGTGCGCGGGCGTGGCAACTCCGAGGGGGAGTTCCATCCGTTCATTCAGGAGGCCAAGGACGGCTATGACGTGGTGGAGTGGTTGGCACGTCAGCCGTATTGCAATGGCAAGGTGAGCATGTGGGGCGGATCGTATGCAGGTTACGACCAGTGGGCGACCGCCAAGGAATTTCCCCCGCATCTGGCAACCATCGTGCCGGTCGCCGCGCCCTACGCCAGCGTCGATTTCCCGATGCTCAGGAATGTTTTCTACCCCTACGACATGCAGTGGCTCACCTACACGAGCGGTCACACGGGCCAGGACGCCATCTTCGAGGACAAGGCCTTCTGGGCGGCAAAATATCGTGCGTGGTTCGAGTCGGGCCGTCCATTCGCGACCTTCGATACGATGCTCGGCAACCCATCTCCCATCTTCCAGGAATGGATCGCGCATCCGCACGCGGACGCTCACTGGGATACGTACAATCCGACGGCCGAGCAGTACGCAAGACTCTCGATTCCGATTCTCACCATCACCGGCAGTCACGATGGCGACCAGCCGGGCGCGCTCACGCACTATCGCGAGTACATGCGCAACGCATCTCCCGCGGGACGGGCGCGTCACTACCTCATCATCGGTCCGTGGGATCATGCCGGCACGCGAACGCCGAGCGCCCAGTTCGGAGGCCTCACGTTCGGCAAGGCGAGCCTGGTGGACCTGCCCAAGCTGCACCTCGAGTGGTATGCGTGGACGATGCAAGGGGGGCCGAAGCCCGAGTTTCTGCGCAAGCCGGTGGCCTACTATGTGATGTACGCGGACACCTGGCGTTATGCGGACTCGCTCGCGGCGATCACCGCGCGCAACCTCGAGCTGCATCTGGATTCGAGCGCAAATGCCAACGACGTGCTGTCATCGGGCCAGCTGAGTGAAGGCACAGCGCGCGGCAAGCCCGATCACTACATTTACGATCCGCGCGATGTGAGCTCGGCGGCGCTCGAATTCACGATCGATCCGGACAGCCTGGTCGACCAGCGCATGATCTATGCGCTGCATGGCAAGCAGCTCGTCTATCACAGCGAGCCGTTCGGGAAGGACACGGAGATCAGCGGCTTCTTCAAGCTCTCGGCGTGGATCGCGATCGATCAGCCGGACACGGACTTCAGCGTCGGCATCTACGAGATCCGCGAGGATGGCAGCAGCATCCCTCTGACGAGCGACATCATTCGCGCGCGCTATCGCGAGAGCGCGCGTCAGCCGCAGCTCATCCGCACCCGGGCGCCACTGCGGTACGACTTCGAGCACTTCACCTTCGTGTCGCAGCAGGTGAAGAAGGGTAGCCGGTTGCGGCTCGTGCTGTCCCCCATCAACTCCATCTACCAGGAGAAGAATTACAACTCGGATGGGGCGGTCGCGAGCGAATCGATGGCGGACGCCCGTCCGGTCAGCGTCACGCTGTATCACGACGCCGCGCACCCGAGCACACTGTATGTGCCCCTGGGAGCCCCAAGGGCGCCGGACGAGCCGACGGCGCCGGCCGGTGCATTCAGCGCGCCGCAGAACTGACGCACGCGCTTGGGATCGGCCGCAGTGGCGAATCTCGACGGCGGTTTCGATTTCGTGGTCGTCGGGGCGGGCACGGCAGGATGCGTGCTCGCGGCGCGCCTGTCGGAGGACCCTCGAAACTCGGTGTGTCTCATCGAGGCCGGCGGCCGCGGCACGGGCGCGGCGGTGGATATCCCGGCGGCCGTCGTCATGGCGCAGCGTTCGGAGTCGATCAACTGGCGCTTCTCGACCGAGCCGCAGCGCGAGCTGCAGGAACGAAGGATTCCGGTGCCTCGCGGTCGGGGCCTCGGAGGCTCGGCGCTCATCAACGGTATGGTTTACTTTCGAGGTCACCCCGGCGATTACGATCACTGGGCACGAGTCGGTTGCGCGGGCTGGAGTTACCGCGACGTGCTCCCCTATTTCTGCAAGAGCGAGCACAACGAGAACCTGGGGCCTCCGATCCACGGGCGCGATGGACCGATGAACGTTCGCACCGTGACGCATCCCAATCCCCTCAACTTCGCCTTTTTCGATGCGCTCGCGGACCTCGGAATACCCCTGCGTGCCGATCTGAACGGCCCCGACTCCGAGGGGGTGGCGCTGCGGCAGCTCTGTGTGCGCGACGGGCGGCGGGAGACCACTGCGAGCGCAATGCTCCGCCCTGCGCTGCGCAGAGCCAACCTCACCGTGCTCACCGACACACGCGCCACTCGCATCGTGGTGGAGGAGCGGCGCGCCCGAGGAGTGGAGGCGCTCACCCGCCAAGGCAAGGTCGCAGTCGCGGCGCATCGTGAGGTCGTGCTCGCCGCCGGGAGCATTCAGTCGCCCCAGCTGCTGCTGCTCTCCGGAGTCGGCGACGCACAGCATCTGGCATCCCTCGGCATCCCGGTGCGGCACCATCTGCCGGGCGTCGGACGCAATCTGCACGACCACCTCGCAAGTCCCGTGCACATGAGCACTCGACATCCGGCTTCCTACGGCATCTCGATGCGCGCGCTGCCGTTTGACCTGAGATGCATCGTCCAGTACCTGCTCGCGAGGCGCGGGCCCCTCGCGAACAATATCTTCGAATCGGCGGCATTTGTCAGAAGCGGTCCCGGGCTGGAGAAGCCCGACTTGCAGCTGGTCTTTCAGCCCGCGAAGCGGCCACGGCCTTCCTTTCCATTTCCCCTCGGCCACGGATTCGCGCTGAGCCCGGTCGGGCTCTATCCGATCAGCCGCGGTCGCCTGACGCTTGCGAGCGCCGACCCCCTGGCCGCGCCGCGCATCGATCCGAATCTGCTCTCCGCGCCCGAGGACTTGGAACCACAGCTTCGCGGGATTCGGCTCGCGCGCCGCATCTTCGCGGCGCAGGCCTTCGCCCCATATCGCGCAACCGAGGTGGCCCCGGGAGGCGCCGCGCAGAGCGACGCGGAGCTCGAAGCCTACGTGCGCGCCGAGTCATACACGGTGCATCATCCGGTGAGCACTTGCCGCATGGGCGTCGATGAGCTTGCGGTGGTCGACCCCCAGCTCCGAGTCTCGGGGGTGGATGGTCTGCGCGTGGCGGACGCCTCGATCTTCCCGTCCATCATCGGCGGCAACACCAACGCAGCCGTCGTCATGGTGGCGGAGAAGGCATCGGACATGATCCTCGGCCGTGCACCCTGTAGACTGCCGCTCCCCCAGGCGTGAGGGCGAGGGCCATGGCCGAGAGTCTGAGCATGGTAGAGCGGACGGAGATCGAGCGGGCCTGCGAGCGACTCGTGTACGCGTACTCGCGAGCGCTCGATCTGGGAGATCTGAGCGGCGCGGCGGATTTCTTCGCCGAGAACGGCTCGATGCGTCGGCCCATGGCACCCGATCAGCTCATCGAGGGACGCGAGCGCATCCGCGTTGCCCTGCTCGGTCGGCCAAAAACCCTCATCACCCGCCATCTCGCGACCAACGTCACGATCGAGGTGGACGCTCGCGATGCGGCGCATGGCATCTCCTATCTCACCATGATTGCAGCCACGCCTCAGGCCATGGACCAGCCACCCTTCCTCTCAGGCGGGCCCATCTACTTCGGCGAGTTCAAGGATCGATTCGTGCGGGAGCGGGGGGAGTGGAAATTCCTCGAGCGCCACGGCTCGATACAGGTTAAATTCACCGGACCTGCCGCGACCTGAGCGCGTTTTGCAGCGCAGCGCTGGGTGTGATGATGCATTGCAGTATGCATCTTGCGGCGCAGCGATTTCCCGAGATGAGCGCCCCACCGTCCCAAGCGCTCCGGCGCAGTGAGCGCGTTCACGGACACGGGGAGCTCCGGCGATCGAAAGTGCCTCCCACAAGTATGGCCGACGGTACACGTAGAGCGCGAAAGAAGCGCTGGCATGCCGTGAGCATTCAGCCGCGTGGCGACGCTTGCCCCAGGGTGCTCGAGCTGATGGAGCGACGCCTCCTCTCGGAGGAGGCTCCGCGGTTGCCACTGCGGGAGTGCACGCTCGCCGAAACGTGCGCGTGCATCTATCGCCATCACGTCGATCGGCGTGGAGGTCCGAGGCGCGGTGCGGATGAGACCGGCCGTCGAATGCCGCACAGCGGGACGGATCGGCGTGCGGGCCGAGGGCGCAGGCAGGGGGACTAGCCGAGGCGGGCTGCGCAACGCAAGATCCACCACCAGGACGTCTTGCGCTTGGGGAGCATCGCGGTGGCTGTGCAACTGGGAAGGCTCGAGGAGTTGCCGCCGGGCTATCTCTCGAGGGTGGCCGCGGCGCATCTGGCACCGCTTTGGCCTCAGTTGCGCTCCCTGGTGCCCCACGGGCAACCTGGCACCAGAACCCTCCCGACGCTCTGGCGATATGCGGATATTCGACCCCTGCTGCTCGAGGCCGGTGAGCTCACTCCGATCGAGAAGGCAGAGCGTCGCGTGCTCGCCCTGTGCAACCCCGGGCTCGGCCTCGAGACGCTGCGTGCGACGGCGACGATCTATCTCGGAATGCAACTGATCAAGCCCGGGGAGCTCGCCCCGACCCACCGGCATACACCCTCGGCGATTCGTCTGGTCATCGAGGGCGAGGGGGGTTATACGATCGTCAGTGGCGAGAAGCTACCGATGGAGCTGGGAGACCTGATCCTCACACCCTCGGGGCTGTGGCACGAGCACGGACATGAAGGCCAGGACTCGGTCGTCTGGCTCGACGCGCTGGATGTGCCTCTCCTCACCAGTCTCGAGGCCTCTTACGCGATCGAGGGCCCGAGCCAGCCTCTCTCCGATCCGGCCAACTCATCCGTCAGGCGCTATGCGCAGGGTGGACTCGTTCCCTACCGAGCGCTCGACCGCGGATCATCCGCTTACCCGCTCATGCGATTCCCGTGGTCTCGCGTGCGTGCAACGCTCGATGATCTTTCGCACGTGACCCCTCGGGAGGAGGCCGTCCACATGGCATATGTGAATCCCGAGAGCGGGCGGGAGTGTCTGCCCACCCTCGGCTTCTCGGCCCTGATGCTGCATCCGGCGCAGCTGCTTGCGCCCAAGAGTCGATCCGCCTCGGCAGTCCTACATACGATCGAGGGCGTGCTCGACGTGCTGGTCAATGGGCGCTCCTTCCGTCTGGAGGTGGCCGACTGCCTCGCCGTGCCCCCTCACGCGCGAGTGCAGCTCGCGAATGCATCCTCCACGAAGCCCGCGTTCGTCTTCGTCGTGGACGATGCGCCCGTGCAGCGCAAGCTTGGCTTTTACCAGGAGTGTGCCTCGGACGAGGCCGTGGCGGCCTCGACGACGACATCGCCGAAGTGTCTTCCATGAGCCCCCCAGCGACCTTCTCCTCGGAGTGTCCCCGGTGCGGCAAAGATCGCATGCAGACGGCATACGAGGCGGACGAGCTGATCGAGCTCCTCCGCGCGGGTTCCGAGATCGAGGCGTACTGCGCCAGCTGTGACGAGCACTGGCAGGTCTCGACGGAGGAGAGGGCGGATCTGGTACGTTCGTTGTCGATGAAGTAGCAAGGGGGCCGAGCCGGGGCGACCCGGGAACGCTCCTTGATTCCCGAACTCGCATGATCCTACCGTGCATTGAGCTCGCGCGCGGCCGGGCGCTCGCGTGCCGTGCTGCCTCGTGCCTGCTCGTGGCTGCGCTGGCGCTCACCGGCTGCGCCCACATCCCCGTGGTCGACGAGACGCAGCTGCTCAAGGAAGCCGAAGGCACGCAGCAGATTCAGGTGTATGGGGCACACGGCCCGCTCAGCGCACGCCAGTCCCGCACGGTTCTCGCCCGCGTCGCCGCGGAGGCGCCCAACGCCGATGCGTTGCTGCGGCATCTCGCAGTGGACCAGATCATTGCCGACACGCCGCTCTATACCGGCAACAGCGTGAGGGTCCTGCGTGATGGGGTGCAGGCCTTCCCCGCCATGTTCGATGCGATCGCCGCCGCGCGCCACTTCCTCGATCTCGAGTATTACATCTTCGAGGATGTGGAGAGCGGCGGTCGCCGCCTGGGCGATCTGCTGGTGGAGCGCAGCCGTGCGGGCGTGCAGGTGCGGGTGATCTACGATGCCGTCGGCTCGCTCGATACGCCTGCTGCGTTCTTCGACCGCTTGCGCGCGGCGGGTGTACAGCTCGTGCAGTACAACCCGGTCAACCCGCTGAAGGCGTTCGGCCATTTTTCGCCGAACATGCGCGACCATCGCAAGATACTCGTCGCGGACGATGCGGTGGCGATCGTCGGCGGTGTGAATCTCAGTGCCGACTACGAAAGTGGACCGTCGCTCGGAGATGACGACCGCAAGTCGAGCGGTCAGCAGGTTTGGCACGACATCGACGTGGAGATTCGCGGCCCGGTCGTTCGGGATCTATCCGCGCTGTTTCGCGCGCACTGGCGCGAGCAACACGGCCCGCCCCTGGATGAGATGCCCCCGCCCGCGAACGCGCAGGCTCAGGGGAGGGAGATCGTCCGCATCCTGGGCAGCAGCCCGCGCAAGCTCGCGACGCGCTATTATGCAGCAGTCCTCACCGCCATCCGCACCGCGCAGAGCAGCGTCTGGCTCACCGCCGCCTACTTCGTGCCGACGCGCCAGGAGCTGAGAAGTCTCGAAGCAGCCGCCCGCCGCGGCGTCGACGTGCGCATCGTGCTGCCATCGCACAGCGATGTGAGCTTCATGATCCCCGTGCAACGCTCCTATTACCCACAGCTGTTGCGAGCGGGTATCAAGGTTTACGAGCGCAGCGACGGCATCGTTCATTCGAAGGACATGATCGTCGATGACGTGTGGTCGCTGGTCGGATCCTCCAATTTCGACCAACGCAGCATTCTATTCAACGATGAGGTGGATGCCGTCATGCTCGGAAACACCACCGCGAGCCAGCTGCGAAAGGTGATCGAGGGCAGCGTTGCGCACGCCCAGCGCGTCGATCGGCAGTGGGTTCGAAAGGAGAGTAGGCTCGAGCGCCTGAAGGGCCGCTTCTGGCGGCTGTGGGAAAAGCTGCTCTAGCAAGGGTCGGCAGTGGCGCGCGAGCGCCGGCACGGGGAGGTCGCTACATGGGACTTGGCGGCAAGACATTATTCATCACGGGCGGCAGCCGCGGCATCGGTCTTGCCATCGCGATCCGCGCGGCGCGTGACGGCGCCAACATCGCCATTGCCGCCAAGACCGCCGTGCCTCATCCCAAGCTGCCCGGAACCATCCATTCCGCGGCGCGCGAGATCGAGCAAGCAGGAGGCAAAGCCCTGCCGCTTGCGGTGGATGTGCGTGATGCAGAGGCCGTCAGCCGCGCGGTCGAGCAGACCGCCCAGCACTTCGGCGGGATAGACATTTGCATCAACAACGCATCCGCCATCGACCTGTCGAGCTCCACGGGCATCGACATGAAGCGCTTCGATCTGATGCAGCAGATCAACGCGCGCGCAACCTTCGTGACCTCGCGGGCGTGCGTGCCGTATCTGCGTAAGAGCGCCAATCCCCACATCCTGGCCCTGTCCCCACCCCTTGACATGCGTCCGGCGTGGTTCGCGCAGCACCTCGCCTATACCCTCTCCAAGTACGGGATGTCGATGGTGATGCTCGGCATGTCGGAGGAGTTTCGTGCCGATGGGATCGCATGCAACACGCTGTGGCCACGTACGACCATCGCGACCGCCGCGATCGAGTTTGCGCTCGGCGGCCCTGCGATGCTGCAACGCTCGCGCAAGCCCGAGATCGTCGCCGACGCCGTGCATGCCATCGTCACGAAGCCGTCCCGCGAGCTCACCGGGCGGTTTCTGATTGACGAGGATGTCCTGGCTGCCGAGGGCGTCACCGATCTCGCCCACTACAGCGTCGTGGCAGGCGCGGCATTGCAGCCGGACCTCTTCGTCGAGGCCGCGAAAGGTCAGTAATACAGTCCCTCGAGCGTCGAGACGAGAGATTCAGCACGCCCAAGCGCGGTCCCCTGGCCATATCGGACGCCAAGGTTGCATAGCCGTTCAGCGATCGCAACACTATCGATGCCCGTCGCGACCACCTGTGCACCCGAGCGTTCGCCCCATTCGACCGCGGCGCGAACGAGTGTCTCGGATCGGCGGTTCGTGAGGAGGTCGCAGATGAATCTGCTGTCGATCTTTGCCATGGCGATCGGCAGTTCATTGAAGGGTGCCAGTCTCCAGAGCGATCCGCCCACTCCATCGATACACAGCCGGGCTCCACTGGTAAAGCAGCTCATCTCGCACAGGCGGGCGAGAAGACCTTCGCCGTCGAGCCCCTTGAGCAAGGCTGATTCCCTGATCTCCACGAAAAAGCGCGCCGACAGTCGTCCCGTGGTCAGCTCCGTGTTCAAAAAACGCACGAAGTCTGGATCCCGGAAAGATCCAGCGGCGACATTGAGCGACATGGTCAGGCCGCGCTGCGTCAGGATCTGCTGATGGCTTTGGATCGTTTCCACCACGTGCCGGATCACCCAGCGATCGACCGAGGCGAGCGGCACGGCGTGCTGCGCCGATGAGATGAAGTTCCCAATCGTATGCACCTTGCCGCCGGGCGCCTGCAGGCGTACCGAGATCTCATAACCGAGGGGAGTCTCGTCCTGAAGGCCGACGACCTTTTGTGCCTGCAGCACGAGCTCATTGGCGCGGGACGCCGTGGCTCCACGATCTGGACAGGCAGCGGCTTCTTCAGGGGCGAGCAAGGCGTGTGATGTCGCCTCCGACGCGGCGATGGCATTGCGCGACTGCCTACCCGCAGGCGCGGCGGACGAATGGCTGACGAGGAAGGCGCGTCGCTTGTGCGACCGTGCACACGGGCTCAACGGCCTGAATATCAGCGCTGTCTCGATCGCCTCGCGCAGCTGCTCCACTGGGCATGGCTTCAGGAGGAAGCGAACGACGGCCGCCTCGTTCACCGCTCTTGCTGCAGCCTCCACCGTGCCATGGCCGGTGAGCAGAATGCGCCCCGTTGCCGGCGCCTCCTTTGCGATGATGCTCAGGAGCTCCGACCCGAGCATGTCCGGCATCAACTCATCCGCAACGATCACATCGAAGGGCTCGTCGCGGAACATCCGCAGCGCCAGCTCGGGCGATGTCGTGGTGTGAATGCGGTACGGGCACGGCAGGAAGGCGCGTCGAAGGGCGCTGACGACTTCCCATTCGTCGTCAACGAACAATACTTTCGGCAGCGCGCGCCACCCGGCAGCCCTGAGCTCATCGTTCGTCACCTCGGGCAGG
The DNA here is from genome assembly GCA_035524075.1 of Steroidobacteraceae bacterium. GTDB lineage: Bacteria > Pseudomonadota > Gammaproteobacteria > Steroidobacterales > Steroidobacteraceae > JASHUC01. Next base: position 47,064 of record DATKPP010000076.1, read on the forward strand.
CCGAGAGAGCCGCTCACTGGGTCAAGGCGCACGACGCGATTGGACTGGTTGTACATGGCGTGACTACTCCGTGCCGATGAGGTGTTCCAGAGCCAGCAAGCGAGATGATTCTGCAGCGCCGCGCTCAAAACGCCAACGGAGATCTTACATAACAGCCTTTACCGCAGAGTCGTCTGCCTCGGACGCACCGAGGTGTCAAACGCAAGGGTCTTCTGTTAGACGCGGTCGCCGGATTGCAGGCACCAGGATGCGTTGACAAGGGTGTGCCATTCGCTCGGCCGTTGCCCAGTTGCCCAGAGGATGAAATAGCCGGGGCGGATCGTGAGTCGTGCCCTTCTGGCAGCCCCGGCTAGCACCGGGTCGAGGGTGTACATGAAGAACTCCTGACCCGCGGCCGCGCTCGCCTTGGCGAGCGCGGCCACGCAGCGACTCGCCTTGCCGTGCGGACAGGCGAGCCATTGAAGCCTGTCCGTGGAGCCAACGGTCTCGAGCAGGGCAGTGCAGTCATGGGCGAGACGAATCACCTGCACGTCGTGGGTTCGACAAAGGAACTGGCGCTTCCAGTCCTCCGTGCACCCGTAGTAGAAGTGGGCGACCGGGGCGCGAGATGCGCTGGGCGAGGCACCGTTCTCTGCCGCGCGCGCGAGCAAGTCGGCCCCGATTCGCACCGGCCTCGCTGCGGGGCGCCGGAACGTTGCGTGGACCTTCGCGCGCACCCCGCGAACCGGCTTCCGGAGTCTCGCGTGGCGCGTCGAGGTGATGTAGAAGCTCGGAATGGCGTGTGCGCCGCGGCTCAGGAGCCCGCGGGCGCTGATGTTGTCGCGGGTGACGAAGGCGAGGAGGGCCGCGTACCCCTGCTCGATGCAATGCTGGCGCGCGGCGCCCAGCAGCCGACCATAGTGCCCTCGACCCCGCTCATCGGGGAGCGTCGCCGCAGCACAGATCACACGGACACGAATTCGATCGGCCAGGCCGATGATCACCTCGCGATGACAGAGCGCCATTCCGGCCAGAACGTGCCTGCCCTCGGTGAGCGCCACAATGTCGCTGGCGACGCCTGCAAAGGGTCGCGCGATATACCAGTCATACGCAGCGCGGGTCCATTGTCCCGGGAAGGCCTGATTCAGCAACCCGAGATGGGCTGCAGGGTCGAGCCAGTGCGGGTTCACCTCTGCAGACGGGTGGGTTGCGCTCACGGACGAATGACACCACCACGCGTGCGCATGGCGACCTCCGACAGATGCGCCCACCACAGACGTGAGCCGAAGCGTCTGTGCAGATGCGTGAACAGCAGATCCAGATAGTTGCAGTACAGCTCGTCCAGCCCATCGAGCACGATGTGGCCGCCTGCTGATTTGAAGATGTGCGCTTTCACATGAAGAACACCTCCCAGACTGACGATCTGAATCGCACGGTCGACGGGGCAGGTGGCCTGGAAGTTGCAACTCAAGTGCACGAGCTCGTGAGTGCCAACCATCTGTGGATGGATGAGCGACACGGCCTGCAGTCCGCTCATGCTCGTGAGGGCGTGTGCGGACACCGGAGTGCGAACATCGCGCGCCGAGGCCAGAAACTGAAATCCCAGCCGACCGAGGGCGCGGATCAGTGGTGCGGGGGCATTCCATGCCGGGGGCACGAATCCAGGGACGAACCTGATCTTGGCGGCATCGAAGATCTCCAGACCGCGCTGGACGATGGCGATGCATTGCTCCTCGGATTCATCCTGAAATTCGACGGCGATCTGTGGGCCTGCGTGTGCATGGGAAAGACCGTGCAGCACGACTTCGCAGCGCTCGAGACTGTTCAGATAGGAGACGAACTCCGGATAGCGATCGATACGGAAATGCCCGGTGGGTCGCAATCGAGTCCAGTGCGCACGCCGCCGAGCCCACGGCAAGTGACGCAGGAGTCGGCCATCGGGCACGAGCGAGTTCAACCGCCAATCGGGCGTGACGCAGAGTGTAGCCTTGAGATAGGGATGACGCTCCTGAAGCCTCGAAAGACGCCCTAGAGCTCCTGCGGCCAGATCTCCACCCGCCTCGTAGCCGTCCTCCGAGGTCGCGGGATGAATATCATCGACGCTGAAGCACACCGCGGCCGTCTTGCCCTCGGGGAACGGTGCGGCACTTCCGGTCTTGCACTCGTGCCGGAGGTTTTGCGCAGTGCGCTCGCTCATGCGCGTACCGCCTGCTGTGCGTGGCCGACGCGCTCTCGCATCCAGCGTTCTGCGGCCTCTGCCGGCATGCTGCGCGCGAAGAAATATCCCTGATAGAGCTCGCAACTGGTCAGGTTCAGCAGCTCATATTGCGCAAAGGTCTCGATGCCCTCGGCAATGGATTGCATTCCCAGGTAGCTGATGAGGTCGATCAGGGCCTTGACGAATCCGAAGTCGCGGGAGTCGATCTCGATGCGCTCGATGAACGAGCGATCGATCTTCACGCCCTTGAGCGGCAGGGTGCGCAGATGGCTGAGGGAGGAATACCCGGTGCCGAAGTCGTCGAGCCAAACATTCACCCCGAGCTCGGACAGCCGTTGCAGCGTGCGGGTAGTCGCGCGAATATCCTGAACGAGGGTGGCCTCGGTGAGCTCGATGACCAGTTGATTTCCGGGCAGGTCGAACTCTGCGAGCGCGGCGCCGATTTGGTCTGCGAGCTCGGGCTGCAAGAAGGCGTCGGCTGTGAGGTTGAAGTTCACGAACAGGTCGCGATGACCGGCGCGTCGCCACAGCGAGACCTGTCTTGCAGCCTCGTGCAACACCCAGGCATTGAGCCGGTGGGACATTCGCGCTTGCAATGCGATCGAGAGGAAGCGTCCGGGTAACAGGCGGCCCTCGGTGGGATGATCCCAGCGGACGAGGGCCTCGAACCCGGCAACCTGGTTGTCCGCGGCAATGATGAAAGGCTCGTACTCGAGCACGAACTGGTTCTCCGCGAAGGCGCGCTCCAGATCGGCCTCGAGCTGCAGCCGGTCGATCGAGTCCGTGGGGGTCGTGGAATCGTACAAGCTCCATCGAGAAGTCACTTCGCGAGTGACTGCATCGAGCGCGGCGTTAGCGTGATCGAGCAGCGTGTCGGCATAGTCGTAGCCAGAGGATGTCTGCGCGATACCGATGCGCGGATGGAGCAAGAACGTGTGGCTTCCAACCGCGATGGGAGAGTCCACCTCATCGAGGAGCCTCTGCGTGAGCGATTCAACCTCTGGCCGAGCCACGTCGGACAGAGCGACCGCCAGCCGGAAATCTCCGGTGCGAAACAGCAGATCCTTCGACGGCAGGAGAAACTCCATGCGCTCAGCGGCGATGATCAGGGCGCGGGATGCGAACTCGGCGCCGAAGGAGCTTGCGATGTGGTGCATGTGATCGAATCCAATGGCCATCACCCACAGCGTGCCGTGCTGCGACTGGCGTATGGAGCCGAGCGTTGCCTCGATCCTACGGACGAGCGCGCTGCGATTGGCAAGCCCGGTCGCGGTGTCGTACATCGTGATCAGCTGCAAGCGCGACTCGAGCGCTGCAAGGCTTTCCAGGGCGCTCCCGTACTGGGCACTGAGGTGTTTGTGCCGGCCCTCGGCGGCCTGGAGCCGGGCAGCGGCGCGATGCAGTGCTCCGCTGCGCCGCACCTCGTAGGACAACCACAGCGTGATTGCGAGCAGCACGAGGAAGGAGGGGCTCAAGACCCTGAGCGGCACGGTCCAGCCGGAGCGAGGGGCGGCGCGAAGCTGCAGCGACGATCCGGCGATTTGCACTGCGACCGCGGGCGCATCGAGGTCACCCTCATCGCTCTGGTAGAGGACGGTCGCCTGAGAGGCATCATAGAGCTGGATCCAATATCCGTGGGTGACCACCTTCGCGAGACGCTGCGGTGACATGATGTCATCGAGGTATTGCCACTCGCCCACCCACTGGGGTTGAGTCCTGCTGCGCGGCACGGCTCTCGCGAGGACGAGGGCATTGCGCGCGTCGTCCGTTGAGAAGGGCCCCAGAACGATCGCTCGACTGCTCGCCGCAGCCCCGGCCAGGGCGCGTTGCAAAGCGGTCTTGACGATGGGTAAGGCGCGACCCTCTTCCCCGCGATAGTCTGCGGCGCTCAGATGCCAAGGATGCCATCCTCCGACCGCCCGGGGTGGCTCAGACGCGAGCGCCTCTTCACCCGAATAAAGCTGGGCGCCGATCTCGGCGCTCAGAGAGTCCAGCAACTCATGCAGGTGCTGCTTCTCGCGCACCACTTCCAGCTGGTAGCGAACCCGCACGAGCAGCCCTCCGAGAGTCAGGGCGACGAGAGCGACGAGGGTGAGTGGCAGTGACCCCTGGAGCTGAGCGCGCATCGCTGGCTGAACCACTCGTGGCATCGCTTGCGTGAACGGCTCAGGCGGCGGAAGCTGCATCGGCCTGACTGCGCTCGTTCAGGTGCACGAACGACAACTCCGCCAGGGTGGGCGCGACCCGAGCGCGCCGAATGCTCGCGAGGTAGCTGCGGCCACGGTAGCTCAGGATGCGTCGGGCACTTTCCAATGGCGCGATTTCCCACCAGGCGGAGGGGCCGCTGTCGAACAAGGCTCTCGCGACGGCCCCCTCGGCATCGGCGCCGAACAACGCCAGTGCGGCCCGGTTCAAGTACATCAGGCGGCCGTTCGGACCGATGGCGAATACGGGCGCCTCCACCGCATCTACTTCACATCTCCAGCACAGATCCTCGCAACTCTCGATGCTCAACAGAGTCACGGTCGAGGTGCCGAACTCGATCACCTCTGCCTGAACACGCAGAATGCAGTCGCGGCCCCGGAGTTTTGCGGACTGGATCTCCTCGCCGCCGTCGGTTATGACCCTCTTGATCACGTCCGGGTGCTTGAATTCGATGGCATCCAGGAGAAACAGTCCGGGGGCGTCGTCGAGCTCGAAGGCCTTCGTGAGGCGATTGCTGGCATACATGATGCGCCCGGTGCTGGAGGCGGCGGCCAGCATTGCGGTGGGGGCGTGCAGTACGAACTTCGCAGCCGCCTGCTGCAGCCGACCGACCTCATCCTGAAGAGCGGCAACACACGCGGCATCGCGCCGACAGTGGGCGATGAGTCCGCGTGCCGTCGTGCAGACGGCGACGCAAACCACCCCGACCATCACGGTGAGCCATAGGTCATAAGCAGGCGAAGTGCTCATGTCGGGGAACAGCACGCGGCTTCGCGGGACCCAAGTGGGTAGCGCATGCGCCGCGACGATGCTGATCCCGTATTGCTCCTGGATGAAGGAGTTGGTATCTGCGGATAGAAATACGCCGGAGGCCAGCACCGCGAGAACGGCGGAGATGGCGATCTGCTGCTGCCAGAACCCCAGCACGAGCGTCCCGGTCAGGAGGGGCAGAATGATAAGCAGCGGAAACAGTGGCTGCTGAATGCCTCCGAAAAGGTGCCAGGCGGTCGCCATGAACAGCGTACCGAGCAACTGCGACGCCAGCGCAAGGCGCCGCAGGCCCGTGACCGATCGCGGACGGCGCGTGAGTAAGTTGAGCCCCGACTGGAGGATTGCGAGCGCCGCGAGAGCCCCGATGACGGGTCCGATGTTGAGCTGCGCGATGCCGAAGTACCAGCACGATACCGCGAGGGCGGCAGCCAGCAGGGTCGCGAGTGTCCAGGTGTTGTCGAGCATCAGCTTGTGGCGGCGCAGGTCATCGAGCGCGCCCGGATCGTCGTGACCGCCGCGGGGCGTGCTCACAGAGCGCCCGACAGTCTGTAGACGCTGGTCTGCACCACGTCCGCACCGTTTCCACGGAACACGTTGGCATCCAGGCGCGGGTCCACCTTGAGCCGCACGCGTCCCTGCACCAAGTCGAGCGGGCGAAGGCCGGCCCCTCGGTTCTGCACGATCTGGTTGTGCTGCAGTAGCGCCGCGCCGCCGATGAGCGTGATGGCATCGGCGCTCGTCTGCGTGATCAGGTTGTCCTTGATGATGGGCATGATCGAGGCCGGGCTGCCGATCGACACGATGCCCAGACCGTTGTGCCTGAAGGTGTTACCCTCGATGAGAATCTCGCTGTCACGGATCATGAGGGCCGCCGCCGCATTGTCGATGAGGACGTTGCGAGCGAGCACCACGGAGCGGCCGGACGTGACGAAGATTGCTGTCCCGACGGTGCCTCGGATCTCGCTGTTCTCCACTCGCGCAGCGCCGCCCAGGATCGTCACCGCGGCTTCTCGATTGGCAATGAAGCGATCCTTCTCGAAGATGGTCAGACGATTGGCCAGTACGGCGCCCGTGGCGTTCTTTTCGAATACCCCGTTCACGACCCGGATCCGCGCATTGGCGCGTGGGTCGCGCTCGGAGGCCTCGCCCTTGGGGTCGGCAGCGCCCACGAACCAGAACCCGGCGCGGCTGTTGAGCCGAAAGATGTCGCCCACGACCGATACGTCCCGAGCTCCGGCCTCGGCCACCAGCCCCGTCTCGTCACCTTCGAGCAGGGAGGTGCGGATGCTGGTGCCGGGAGCGGTGGCATTGACCATGATCCCAACTTTCGAGTCCTTCACGGTGAGGGATTCGAGTTGCGTTCCGGGCGCGTTGACCATGACTGCGCATGTGCGTGCGTTGGTGATGGTCAGGCCCCGCAAATTGGAACGGGCTCCATCGATCTCGAGTGCGGGTCCGGCAGCCTGGTGTTGGGCATCGATGATGCCGGCACCCGGTGCCGCATCGATCTGAACGCCGTGCGGATTGATGAGCGCGGGTAACCTCGACTCGACGGCGATGCGTTTGGCCTTGATCACGATGTGTGCGCGCACTGAGAGCCGATCGGCTGCGAGAATCGCATCGCGGAGTGTCCCTGGACCTGCGTCGCGTGCGCTGAGCACCACCAGCTCGACGGCTCCGTTCCGCGCGACTACGGCGTCGGTCCCCTGGTTGCGGAGCCCGAATGCTGCTGCGAGGATGACCAGTCCGCAGGCTACCGGCACGGCCAGAACGGCTCCGCGACTTTGCTTCACCCGGTCCACGTTCCTGACCGTCAGCTTTCTTGCCCGGCGAGCGCTTGCGCCGAACGCTCTGGGGCCGGGCAATGGTCGCGATAGTGGTCGGTGTACAAGCGGCGGCCGAATGTCCTCAATGCAAAGAAATTCAGATACCCGACGGTCACGGGCGCGTACTGCAACAGCGCGTACACCCCGTAGAACGGCAACGCTCCAAGATGACGGGCGCGCTCGCCGCGCGGCAGCGCGACCAGGCACGCACAGACCAGGACGAGCATGGACTTGCAATACCACAGGACGAACAGCAGCGGCTCGTTCCAGGGGTGGGCGTTCAGCAGGTTCAGCATCAAGAGATCGCCGAGCGCCCTGAGCATGCTGGTCGCGAGAATCGCGATGGAGAGCAGCTTCAGGGGCAAGAGGACGATTCCGTTCAGGCCGAGATAGAACAGATACTGATAGGCACCTAGGGGGCTGCGGCGAGCCACGGCGAGCAGCGTCGGCCAGCGCTCGGCGAACAGTCGAGCGCAACCGAAGGCCCAACCCACCCGCTGCGAGAAGAGGGATCGCCAGGTGCCCTTGGCGGTGGTCTCGATGATCAAGCGGTCGTCGTAGTAGATCTGTTCCCCCGAGGCAAGGATCAATAGTGAGTTCTCCAGATCCTCGGCATAGATCGACAAGCTGTGGCGAGCCAAGGCCTCCTCGAGCACCGTGCGGCGATAGACGGAGGCTCCCGAGTTGGAGCTCAGGTCCCGCAGACTCTTGCGCCCGATGCCGCACGAGAGCTCGTATTCGAGGGCCTGACAATCACTCCACCAACTGCCGGGCGGAACTTGCACTCGTGGCGTGAAGGCCGCGGCGCCGCTGCGCTGCAGATCGCTGATGACGCGCTCGAGCGCCGCTCGCTCGGTTCCGCGCGGCGCGGCCCAGCGCACGTCGGGGTCCAGGACGACGACGGTTTCGATCTCGGGCGGCAGCACCCGCAGCAACTCGCGAAGCGCTCCAGGCTTGTTGCGGTTGACCGTCCCGCGGACGCAGTTGAATCCCATTCGACGCAATCTGAGGACCGTGCTGTCGGCAGAAGCATCATCGATCAGCCAGGTACAGTCCTTGAACGGCTCGAGCGTCGCAATGAACCGATCGAGCTCGTCTGCTTCGTTGTGAAGTGAGGCGACAATGGCGTACGGTCGCATCGACATCGTGCGTTCGACATTGGAGATCTCGGGAAGGGCGAGGCCGAAGGACGGTCCCGGTGAGCCGGCACCATGCAGCCGCCTGAGCCACATGCGCACGATGAGGTCGATCGCGTCGAAGGCGAGGATGAGGTTGGCAAGCAGATAGATTGTAATCCGGGAGGCATCCGAGAGCAGTCCATGGGCAGCGGCCACCGTCCAGCTCGCGAGAGCCGCGAGTACCACGGCCGCCACGATCACCGCGCGATGCAGATCACCACGCGCGTCCGCGGGCAGTGGAAGCCCGCGTTCGAGCACCCTCGGGAGGGAACTCCTCACGAGGTTTGCGCCTTCCGGGCGACCGGAGCGGTCTGCTCATTCGCCGCACTGCCGTCCGAACTGCAGAGCACGGCGATCGCAGGTTTCGAGAGCTGCTTGCTGAAAGCGCGTAGATGCTCGATGAAGCTTGGAGTCAGCTCGCATCCCCGCGGCGCGATCAGCACCCGCTTTGTGGTCATCACGTCCTCGTCGAGAACCATCCCGACGGTCAACGACGAGATGTGCACCTGCGAGCGCACCAGCAATGCACTCTCGCCGGACTGAATGGCGCGTAGCGCCGACAGCAGTGCAGGTGGGTAGTCCCCGGACACCTCCAGAGTCTCCGGGATCGCCTCGCCCCGCAGTCCCTGTGCCTCGAGCCGCTCCGTCTCCATCGCGAGCCGCAGCACCTCGACATGGTTGGGGTCCGTGGGCGCCCCGATGCACGGATCGGGGCCGACATCGGGCTCTGCGAGCGCGTTGAGGATGGCGCTGACGGCTTCCAGGCGCGGCACGTGGTTGATGAGGCGATTGGCCGCATGCGTGACCTCGCGAAAGCGCTGCGCCTCGTCGTGGCTGAGCTCCTGACCCTGGGAGATCTTGGAAGTGAGTGAGTCGGGCAGGGAGACCTCCCCCAGATGCGAAAGAAGCGCGGCGGTCTCTACCTGCCACCGGTTCTCCAGGTGCAGCTCTGCTGCCAGTGCGGATACGCGCCGCTTCAGACGCTGCGCGCGACCGACGACTGCCGGACTCACCAGGGTCATGATGTCCGTGAGGGCTTTGATCGCCCCGACCAGTGTGCGCTGTAGCAGAAGGCGCTCGGCTGTTACCAGCTCGTACTGGCGAATGGCTTCGCCGACCATGCTCATGAACTCATCGGGGGCACACGGCTTGGTGAGGAAGCGGAAGATCTGGCCCTCGTTGATCGCCTTGATGGCAGCCGCCATGTCCGCCTGCCCGGTTAACAGCAGCCGCACGGCCGAGGGCCGTACCGCACGTGTGTGCCGCAGGAAGGTGGCACCGTCCATCTCGGGCATGCGCATGTCGGAGACCACGACCGCCAGCTCGGGGTGCTGCTTGAGGACGTCGAGTCCGTCGGCGCCGCTCACGGCCGTCAGTACCTCGTAGCGCTCCTGCAAGTGCCTCCTGAGGGCGTCAAGGACGCGCGGCTCGTCATCAACGCAGAGGACCTTGAACCTGGATTCGCTCATGGGAGTCTCCTCAACCGATTAGTGCGTCGACATTTGGGGCATCTACGGCCGCTGGCGCATCGCCTACGATCGCGGTGGCGGGCAACTTGATCGTGAATGTCGCACCTTGACCCGCGGTGCTCGACACCGTGAGCGCGCCGCGATGCGCTTCGACGATGCTTCGAGCGATCGCAAGCCCCTGTCCCGAGCCCTTACCGACCGCCTTGGTGGTGAAGAAGGGGTCGAAGATGCGCGGCATCACAGCCGCAGGAATGCCGCAGCCGGTGTCGGCGATGTCGATCCGTACATCCGATCCCTCGGTGGTGCTCGTGATCGTGATCGTGCCGCGGCCGGGCTTCCCAGCCGCCTCGATCGCATGCGCCGCGTTGACGATGAGATTGAGCAGTACCTTGTTGATTTCGGCTCGCCGGCAGTCCACGGGCGGTATGTCGCCGAAGAGCGTCTTCACGTCGGCGGCATGCTTGTACTCATTGCGCGCGACGATGAGCGTCGTCCGAATCGCCTGATTGAGGTCGGTCGATGTGATCTCGAGGTCGCCTGGATGGGCGAACTCCTTCATGGCTTGGACCGTCTCACGGACGCGCTGAACGCCCTCGAAAGTGTCCCTGAACGCGTCCGAGACGTCCTTGAGCACACCCTGCAGGTCCGCGAGAGCCGATGCACTTGCGCCGCGACTGCCGCGCGCACCCGAGTCCAGGCATCCCGTGAGCTTCTCGAAGGCAGACTTGAGGAATACTGCGTTGTCTCCGATGAACTGCAGGGGAGTGTTGATCTCATGGGCGATCCCGGAGGCCAGCTGGCCGACCAACTCGAGCTTGCGAGCGAGGTGCAGCTGCGCCTCGAGTTGCTGACGTTGCTCGACCGCCTCGCGAAGCGCGGTGATGTCGGTCAGGACCCCCTCGTAATAGCCCGGGCCGTCGGACATCGATATCACCCGGACGTTGGTGAGGACGCGAATCTCGCTGTTGTCGCGCCGTCTCATGCGAAACTCGGCGCTGCGCATCTGACCCTCATTTTGCAGCGTGGGGCTGACGTACTGCGTCCGGTCCGCGGGATTGACGTAAAGCTCGGTCACGGGAACACGCTGGAGCTCCTCTTCGCCTGAATAGCCGAACATCTCCGCAACGCCCCTGGAGGCTGCGACAATGACGCCATCTGGGGTCGTCACCAGCACCGGCGCGGCGGCGTTCCGCACCCGAGCCCAGTATTCCTCCGCAGCGCTGACCTGGGTCAGGCGCTGCGCGTGCCGCATGCGCGCAACCCCGCTGCGATATCTCGTCAGAGTCCGAACATGCCTCTGCAGGCGATGACGCTGACGGAGCAGCCGCACGACGGTCCACACGAGCGCCAGCACTAGGGCGCTGACGCCCGCAAGCGAGGGGAAGAGTGAAGCGGACCCTGTCGGCGCCTGCATGGCTCACCTGCACCGAATGCCACGTCACACTGAGCGTCGCAGACCGCGGATTCCGGGCAGGATTTCTCATAATCCGTCCTACCCGAGGCTCGACTCAATGAATTGTGAGATCTCGTCTACCGAACTTCACAGTCCGGAAGGGCGTTGATCCGATGCCAACGGCGGCTGCCCGACCTTTGACGGGGCAGAAACTCGCGCCTTGTGGCGCGTTGCGCCAGATAAGGCATAGACTCGAAGTATCGCTGGCCCCAATGCACGGCGGAGCGGCCGGCTTGGGCTCTGGGTGCCGGTTTGTCCCTCTTTGGACGGTCAGGATGACGAGGTTCGGTTCATCATGGGTTAGCACGCGGCGGGTGATGGTCGGTTACGGGGTGGCCGCGCTCACTTTGGATTATCTGCAGCGCGGAGCTACGCTCCCCGACTCCCCGGGGCAGATGTTTCGCCTGATCTGCCTTGCCGTCGTCGCCTGCTACGTCGTGTGGCTGACGGCTAAAGAGCGCGGTCGTTCGGAATCGCGCGCGTTGGCGCAGAGCGCACCTGCGGACGGCCGGGGGATGTCCCGTGGGTAGGGCGATGACGCCAGCGGAGGCCGCCGAGGTACGGCGGCTGTGGGCAGACTACTACGAAGCTACCGCGGGGGCCGTCGAGATCATGCGCTCGGAAGGAACCACCGAAGCTGCTCTACCACGGATCGCCGCTGAGGCCGCCAAGGCGAGCGCCGCCCTGAGGCGGCTGAAAGAGCTTCACGGGCTCGTGGCTTGATTGTGAAGTGCGCTGCATCGGATTTCACACTTCAATCAGGGCAAGATTCTGTCCGGTCATTTTGAGAAATGAATCCCTCGCGTGCACGTTTTTGGTGTCACGCTGCTCGCGCTCGTATTGCAAAGAGCGCCGCATCGAGGGTGGAGCGTGCGCAGGACGCTGAGTTGCTTGCTGGTGGGACCGTACGATCCGCATTGCGGAGAGTACACCTTTCTCGCGCCCCCACTGGGCGTGTGGCGTCTGGCCGGCACGTTGCGGGAACAGGGCTTTCATAGCGAGGTATTCGATCCGAACTGTGGCGGTGAGAATGTAGACGAGGAGTTCGAGGAAGCACTTCGCTCCCGCCCGTGGGATCTCATTGGAATCTCGACAACCGCGATGACGTTGCGGTACGACCTTGCACTGGCGCACCAGGCGAGGCGCGTCTGTCCCGCTGCCCGCATCGTCGCCGGCGGCATGGAGGCGACCTTCAATCCGGCTCGCCTATTCGAGCTCGGACCCGGGTTTGACCTGGTCGTGCTGGGCGAGGGCGAGAAGCCGATGCTCGAGATCTTGCAACGGCTGCAAGGCGGCGCGGGCCTCGAGGGGATCGCAGGAACAGCGCTACCCGCGGGAGCCACGGTCGCGCGCTTCCCGCAGCCGGCAATGACGCGCGGCGAGCTGGGCGCGGCCATCCGGTCGACACCGTACGAGCGGATGCCGTATGGCACCTACTGGAGCCGCCTGGAGCGGGCCTATCGGGTGGGCGCTTTGCCCTACAAGGCGGCGCGCGAGGCTCGATTGGCCGAGATCCGTGCCCTGCGGCTCATCACGCTCAACTACTGCCCGATGGCTTGCAGCTTCTGCTCCTCGACCAACTTCCTACACGAGGCGCAGGGTAGTGTTGCCCGGATCGCGCGCCTCGAGGCGCCGGAATGCCTCGAGATGATCACGAGATTGATTCGGGCACAGCCGCGGGCGCGCACCATCATCTTCCAGGACGACATCTTCGTCTTTACCCAGGATCGCCGCGTACTGGCGCTCTGTGACGGTATCGTCGCCGCCAAGGCTCGCGGCGAATTGCCTCGAAACCTGCAGTTCATCAGCACCAATCGCATCGATGCGATGACTCCCGAGCGGCTGGCGGCCATGCGACGCGCGGGCTTCCGGGTGCTCGGTTTCGGCGTGGAGAACTTCTCCGCAAGCGTGCTGCGGGAATTCAACAAGGGACAAATTCATCTCCGCATCGAGAGCGTGTTGCGAGAGGCGCTGAGGCTCGGGATCACTCCCTTTCTCGATCTCATCCTCACCTCTCCGCGGAGCACCCTTGCAGACCTCGCCACCAACCTCCGGCAGGCATTCCGGTGGCTGCGGCTCGGCTGCGAGATCGGCATCTATCCATATGTGATTCCCTTCTCGGGCGCGGCCATTGCGCGCGACGCGAGCCTCGAGCCGCAGACGGTTTACGAGACCGTGACGGTCCCGGGGACGGCGCTGCGCTGGCAGCACGCTGCAAAGATCCTGCCGGCTGACGGGCGCACTCGCGACGCCATTCTGGCGATCGAGGCGCGGTTCGATCGGTTGCGCCGCTCGCATCTCGAGGCAATGGCTCACATGCCCTCGCGGGTGCGCTCGATCCTCTGGCTCGCCGCCTGCCAGCCGGTGCTTGCGGCGGCCGGCGAGGACGTGCCGGGACGGCAGTCCATCATGAGCTGTCTGGAGGACAAAGCAGCTCCTCGCGTTGCCCGCAAAGCGCGTCGCGCGGAGCCGCCGTCGATTGAGGCCGGCGGCTCAGCGGCATGCCTGGAAGGACAGACGGCGTGATCGCACGGGAGCAAGCCGGCTCCGTGGCGCCGCTCGAAGGGTCCGAGGTCGTTCGCTACTGGCAGATGCGTGCGCAACGATTTGCCGGTCAGGGAGCGGGGCTCGCGGCCGTCTGCTCCTACGGTATGCCTGCCTTTTACAATCGCGCGATCGCCTTCACGCAGCGTCGTGCGCTCATGCCATGGCTCAGGGGAGCGGGCAGGCGCTCGGGGGCGGGGCCGCGCGCCACGGCTCTCGATGTCGGCTGCGGCGTGGGTCGGTGGAGCGTCGAGCTCGCCCGCCACGGTTATCACGTGATGGGCGTCGATCTCAGCTCCAACATGATCGAGCGAGCGCAGGAACGCGCGGCGGCACTGAATGTGGACTGCGAATTCATTACGGCGGACGCGGCCCAGCTGCAACTCGGACGGCGCTTCGATGTGGTCCTGTGTGTCACCGTGCTGCAGCACATTCTCGACCCGTGCGCCGCGCGTCAGGCCATCGGCGCACTGGCGGCGCACGTTGCACCCGGTGGCAGGCTCGTGCTGCTCGAGGCTGCGCCCTCCCGCGAGTGCACACGGTGCGACAGCAAGGTGTTCACGGCGCGACCGGCCGATTGGTATTTGACCGCACTGCGCTCAGCAGGGCTGCGCGTCGTGGCAACACGAGGCGTGGACCCGGTACCGCTCAAAGTCTGGTTGCTGCCGCACTACCGACGGCTGCCGGCCTTCATCCGCGTTGCCGTGTTGGCGCTCGCCACGATGATCTCGCTGCCACTCGATCTGGTTGTCGCACCGTTTGCAACCGACCGGTGCTGGCACAAGGTGATCGTTGCGAGTCGCGAGAGGTGATGTGCACCAGCCGAGGAGGCACCATGGTCGGTTCTCGAGCAAAGAAGCGCATTCTCTTCGTCGACGATGATCCCCAGCTGCTAGATGGTCTGCGCCGACGACTGTCTGCCCACTCACCCGACTGGGAGATGATCTTCGTGGCAAGCGCCGAGCAGGCGCTGCAGGAGCTGGAACGCTCACCCTGCGACGTCATCGTGAGTGACGTCCGTATGCCCGGATTGGCGGGCACGGAGCTCTTGCGCAGGGCAAGCGAGCATTGGCCAGACGCCGTCCGCATCGCACTGACCGGGGCTGCCGATCTGACGGATGCCATCGCGCTCGTGCCGATCGCCCACCAGTACCTGAAGAAGCCGTGCCCACCTGAACAGCTCGAACAAGTCATCGAGCGCTGCCTGAAACTCCAGAATGTGCTTGGCGAGCCGTCGCTGCGCCGTCTGATCGGCCGAATACGGCGGCTTCCCACTCAGCCGCGCGTGTCGACGAAGCTGCAGGTGACCACGGCGAACGACGCAGTGACGCCGCAGGCGCTCGGAAAGATCATCAGCACCGACGCCGTCATCACTGCCAAGGTGCTCCAGATCGTCAATTCATCGTTTTTCCGCCCGGCGCGCCGCATCTCCAACATCGAGCAAGCCGTGCAGTACATGGGTTTCACCGGGGTGCGCAATCTCATCATGTGCACCGAGGTGTTTGCGCGCTGGCCGGGCAAGCTCGCTAGCGCAGCCGTCGATCTGGAGCTCGTGCAGCAGCACGCACAGCGCACCGCCGCGATCACCGCGGCACTGACGGCGGGGACGGTCTGGAGGGACGATGCGGTGCTCGCGGCCCTGCTGCACGACATCGGATACTGGGTGCTGGTCCAGGAATGTCCGGGTGAGCTCGCCCAGGCACTTGAGGTGGCGGTGCGAGAGAGCGTCCCGATTCATGTGGGGGAGGCGCGTGTGATCGGCGCCTCGCATGCGGAGGTCGGGGCCTACCTCCTTGGACTGTGGGGACTGCCCTACGGTGTTATCGACGCAGTTGCGCATCATCACGCGCCAGAGCGTGCGCGCTCGGCCAAGTTCGACGTGCTTTCGGCTCTAGCCGTTTCGATCGCTCTATGCGGCACCGATGATGGTGATGTCTTCCGCATCGCACCGCCACGCGGCACGACGGTGGGCCCCGCCTATCTGAACGGACTCTGGGCGCCCTTCACTTGGAGCGAGGCAGAGGCGCGCGCGGTAGCGTGCCTCGCGGAGCCGGAGGGTGCGAGAGCCGCAAAAAGCTAATCGAGCGTGGGTACGAGAATCTGGCGCAGCCATCCGTGCCCATTGACGACGACCAGCCCGAGGAGCACCAGCGCCGAGCCCGCCAGAAAGGCCGTGTCCAGGCGCTCGCGCAGCAGGATCGCACCGAACGACACCCCGAACAGCGGGCTCATGAAAGAAAGCACACCGAGCCGGGCGGCCAGATAGCGACGCAGCAACCAGAACCACGCGAGATAGCTCGCGAAGGAAACAGCGAGAGTCTGGAATCCAAGGCTCGCCCAGGCGAGCGCCGTCCCATGAAATGCGCCCTGGCCGGTCGCGAGCGAGAACGGCAACAGCAGGGCGAAGGCGCCGATCAGCTGATAGAACAGCGTCTGCGTCGCCGGTGCGTCGTTCAGGCGACTCAAGCGAATCGCAACGGTCGTCAGTCCCCAGGCAAGCCCGCCGCACAGTCCCATGAGATCGCCCAGCAGCCAGTCGGGTGAGGCCGGATCGACGACGACTGCGCGCCCGTGTGGCGCGAGGAAAGTGATCACGATCCCGGCGAATGCCAGGGAGATGCCGATCCACTGCGGCGAGGCGAGCCGCTCGTCGGGCAACTTGAGGTGCAAACCGATCGCGGCGAATATCGGCGCGGTGTAGAGAAACACTGCCATGTGCGAGGCCGTGGTCCAGCGCAGACCCTCGGTCACGAACACGAACTCGGCCGCAAACAGCGTGGCCACCAGCAGTTTCGGCGCAAGGCCGATGCCTGAGAGCCAGGCGTCGCCTGCGATCAGCCGCGAGAAGAGCCAGACCAACAAGGCCGACGCTCCGGAGCGCAGTGCAACCTGCAGGACGGGGGCGATGTCGGCGGCGACCACCTTGATTGCCACCTGCTGCAGCCCCCACACCAGGCACAGAACGACCATGAGCGCCGTGGCAGATCCGTCAACAGCTTTCCTCGTCCTCGGGTCGACAGTCATGGGTTGATGCTCGTCGGTCTTGGGCACGCAGATTGCGATCGCACCCTTGCTCGCAGCTCGACTGGAGGAGTCACATGTATCGCAACCGTCTATTGTTCATGAGCGCAGTTCTGTGCGGCCTCTCCATCGCCAGCGCACTTGCGGAGGATCAGCATCCTATCAAGGATTCCTATATCACGACCAAGGTCAAGTCGGAGCTCGTGGGCGACTTCGGCACGCGGGCGAGTCACATCAGCGTGAAGACCAAGGACGGCGTGGTGGCTCTGACCGGGCGCGTCGACTCCAATGATGCCAAGGACCGCGCGGAAAGGGATGCCAAGCATGTCAAGGGCGTCGTTGACGTGATCAACAAGATTGATGTCGAGCCCTAGGCTGCCGGGCGGCGCAGGGCCTCACCGACCACTGCGGTCGCGATGCGTGCGATGTTGTAGCAACGCCGTCTTACGTGAGAGGCTTGGCAATACGAGACTCTCACAACTCAGGAGACGGGGGAATGAGCAACGCGCTTTCGCGGCGGGGGTTCATGGCCGGGTGGCTGGCCGCGCTGAGCGCGGGGCTGCGCGCGAAGGAGCCCGAGGATCTCAGCGCGCTGACGGCGACTGAAGCCCTTGCCGGGCTGCGGCGCGGCGATTTCACCGCAGAGCGCTACGCAGCCGCGTTGCTGCGCAGGTGCCAGGCGGGCGCGGCTCTGAATGCCTTCATTACGCTGCGTCCCGAGCAGGTCCTCGAGGCTGCGCGCGAATGTGACCGCAGGCGGCGAGCGGGCGCGCATGTCGGGCCTCTGCACGGACTGCCGATCCCGATCAAAGATAGCGTGAACACTCGCGATCTGCCGACCACTGCCGGCACTCCGGGGCTGCGCCACTTCCAGCCGGCCGAGGATGCGCCGCTCGTGCGCACGCTGCGGTCCGCGGGCGCCATCGTTCTCGGGAAGACGAACCTGCACGAGCTGTCCTACGGGTATACGAGCAACAATCATGCGTTCGGTGCGGTCCACAACCCGTACGACGCGGGCCACATTCCGGGCGGCAGCAGCGGAGGAACCGGGGCGGCGATCGCCTATCGAATGGCTCCGCTGGGGATCGCGGAGGACACCGAAGGCTCGATTCGAGTACCCGCGGCGCTGTGCGGGATCGCGGGCTTTCGCCCGACGACCGGCCGCTATCCCACCACGGGCTGCGTGCCGATCACACCGCTGTTCGACCAGCTCGGCCCACATGCCCGCGCGGTTTCCGATCTGCTGCTCTTCGATACCGTCGTGGTCGGAACGCGCGCACCGGTCCTACCGGCGCGTCGAGCCTCGTTGAAGGGCGTGCGTCTGGGGGTCATTCGTCCCTTCTTCTATTCCGGGCTCGACCAGGAGGTGGAGCGCATCGCGAATGCCGCGCTCGCGAGGCTGCAGAATGCGGGCGCCGAGCTGGTCGAAGGCGACCTGCCGGACCTGCCGCGGCTGATCGCGCTGGTCACGGACCCCATCCAGAATCACGACGTGAAGCCGTCCCTCACCCGGTATCTCGCGCGGTATCACACCGGCATCACGTTCGATGAGCTCCTGGCGCAGATGAGCCCGGATGTGCGGGCGATGATCGACCCGGCGATCACTCCAGGCGCACGCGACTTCGTCACCGACGCGCGCTATGCGGAGATCGTCAAGGTGCATTGGCCGGCGCTTCGCGCCCTGTATCGAGACTATTTCGCGCGCAGCGGCGTGGCGGCAATCGTGTTCCCCGCGACGATCCTGCCCGCCCCGCCGATCGGCGAGGAGAGCATGGAGGTCGTCGTGCGGGGAAGGAGGATGCCGCTCGATGTGGCGATGAGCCGCAACATCGCCCCGGGCAGCACGACGGGACTGCCTGGCCTGGTGCTTCCAGCGGGCCTGACATCGACCGGCTTACCGGTTGCGCTGGAATTCGACGGACCCTCTGGATCCGATCGTGCCCTTCTCAGTCTGGGGTTGACACTCGAGGCTACGCTGGGGCCGATTCCGCCACCCGGCGCCGCCCGTTTCAGCTCGACCTAAGTAGCCATGGCGACCTAGGAGCGCACCTCGCGATCGGCGATGTCTCCTACCACCAGGCCGGGCCGGGCCATCCCCATGGGCCCCAGCTCCATCCGCCCCACCAGCCCGCCGGCTCCTGGTACATCTCGGCAGTCATCTGCTGCTCATCGGCAAGCTGACGCTGGAAGACCTCGTGCTTGTAGTTGTTGAACGCCTGCTGATCGCCGGTGTAGAGACAGTTGCACACCAGCGGGTCTGCATACAGGTACTCGACGTGGTCGCCCTTCGCGCGTGTGACGAACTTATCGGGCGGGAGCGACTTGAGCTCCGCGACGCGCTGGGGTGTGCTCGCGGGGTGCACGTCGAAGCCAGCCGCCGCGAGGAGGTCCTCCTTGTTCTGGACCCGGGTCTGCGTCGATTCGCATGCGACGAGCGGCAGGCATGCGACGACACCCATTACCATCACAATGGTCGTGGCTCTCATCTCGGTATCCTCCCGGCGCAGAAGACGACGCTGACGCGCACGTCAAGCGCAAGGCCCGCGCGTGCCGCCCGTGTCAGCAACGGGCCGCAATGGGTGCGGGTTCCTGCGGGAACCTCCGGTCGGAGCAGGGGGTTCTTGAGCAGTGTCATCGCGACTGTCGGAGGCTACGCCGTGACCCAAACCGTGGGCGACTTCTTGGTTGACAGGCTTCATGCCTGGGGCGTGCGGATCATCTTCGGCTACCCCGGAGATGGTATCAATGGCGTGTTCGGCGCCCTCAATCGAGCCGGTGGAAAGATTCGCTTCGTCCAGGCTCGCCACGAGGAGATGGCCGCGTTCATGGCCTCGGCCTATGCCAAGTTCAGCGGTGAGCTCGGCGTTTGCATCGCGACCTCCGGCCCCGGAGCCTCGCACCTCCTCACGGGTTTGTATGATGCGCGGCTCGATCATATGCCCGTTCTTGCCATCGCCGGCCAGCAATCACGCAATGCGCTCGGTGGCCACTATCAGCAGGAAGTGGATCTTCCGAGCCTGTTCAAAGACGTGGCCGGTTCGTTCGTCCATCAGGCATCGACTGCGCCTCAGGTGCGCCACCTTCTCGATCGCGCCGTCCGCATCGCGATTGCCGAGCGCCGTGTGACGGCGGTGATTCTGCCGAATGATTTGCAAGAGGCGGCCTATGAAGAGCCTGCGCGCATGCACGGCACCGTTCATTCGGGCATCGGCTATTCGCCGCCGCGCGTCGTCCCGCACGAATCCGACCTGCAGCGCGCGGCAGACATCTTGAATAGTGGGAAGCGGGTGGCGATGCTCGTGGGCGCCGGTGCACTCGATGCCACGGACGAGGTGATCGCCGTGGCGGACCAACTGGGTGCGGGCGCCGCCAAGGCACTGCTCGGTAAGGCCGCGCTCCCGGATGATCTGCCGTGGGTGACCGGTCCCATCGGTCTGCTCGGATCCCAGCCCAGCTATGACCTGATGATGGAGTGCGACACGCTCCTGGTCGTAGGCTCGGGCTTTCCCTACGCGGAGTTCCTGCCGCCGGAGGGCAAGGTTCGCGCGGTACAGATCGACCTCGCGCCGGACATGCTCTCGCTGCGCTATCCGATGGAAGTGAACCTGGTGGGCGACGCTGCAGAGACGCTGCGAGCGCTGCTCCCGCTGTTGCGTCCCAAGCAGGACGGGGCATGGCGCGAACGCATCGCGAAGAATCTCGCCAAGTGGTGGAAGACACTCGAGGAGCGGGCAATGCAGCCCGCCGCTCCGGTGAACCCGCAGCGGGTCGCGTGGGAGCTCTCGCCGCTCTTGCCGGAGCGCGTCATCCTGACCAGCGATTCCGGCTCGTGCGCCAACTGGTATGCGCGGGACCTGAAGATGCGGCGCGGCATGATGGGGTCCCTCTCGGGGGGGCTTGCGTCTATGGGCGCCGCTGTCCCTTATGCCATTGCGGCGAAATTCGCGCAGCCGGACCGGCCCGTCATCGCCCTGGTCGGCGACGGCGCGATGCAGATGAACAACATGGCCGAGCTCATCACGGTCGCCAAGTACTGGCGACAGTGGGCGAATCCCTGCTGGATCGTGTGCGTCTTCAACAACGAGGACCTCAACCAAGTGACCTGGGAGCAGCGGGTGATGGAGGGGGATCCGAAGTTCCAGGCGTCCCAGGACATCCCGAACGTTCCGTATCACCGCTTCGCCGAATCGATCGGCATCAAGGGGATCTACGTCGATCGGCCCGAGGCACTGAGGCCAGCATGGGAGGAAGCACTCGCGGCCCAACGACCGGTGGTGCTGGAGGTGAAGACCGATCCGGAAGTTCCGCCGTTGCCGCCGCACATCACCTTGCAGCAGGCAAAGCATCTCTCGGAGGTGCTCTTGAAGGGCGATCCGAACGAGGCAGGTCTGATCAGGGGGACGGTGAGGCAGGCGCTCTCGTCGATCCTGCCCGGACGACATCACGAGCATGACTGAGCGTGCCGGCGTTGCGCTCGCCGGCCTGGAGGCTGCTGCGTATCGCATCCCAACAGAAGGGCCCGAGGCAGACGGCACGCTCGAATGGGATGCGACGACGCTGGTGCTCGTGCGCATCCGGGCCGGCGGTGCGTGCGGGCTGGGCTACACCTACGCCGATGCGGGGGCAGTCACGCTCATCCGCGGAATGCTGGCCGCTGCCATCCGTCAATGCGACGCATTCGACATCCCGGCCTCGTGGGCGAGCATGCAGCGTGCGGTGCGCAACGTGGGTCGCTCGGGCCTTGCGGCCTGCGCGATCTCGGCGGTCGACACGGCGCTCTGGGATTTGAAAGCGCGGCTGCTCGAGGTGCCGCTCGCGCGCTTACTCGGGCTGCGCCGTGGCAAAGTCCCGATCTACGGCAGCGGCGGCTTCACGAATTATTCCGATGAGCAACTTCGGAATCAGGCGCTAGCCTGGGTGCGACGCGACGGATGTGGACACGTCAAGATCAAGATCGGCAGCGACCCCGGAGACGACCCGCGGCGCGCGGCGGTCGTGCGAGGGGTGATCGGAGACACGGAGCTGTTCGTCGATGCGAACGGTGCGTTCTCCGTGCGCCAGGCCGTGGGTTTCGCCGCCCGCTGTCGCGACGCTGGCATTACCTGGTTCGAGGAGCCCGTTACCTCCGACGATCCCACCGGACTGCGAGACGTGCGGCGGCACGCGCCGGCTGGGATGGATATCGCTGCGGGCGAGTACATCTACACGCTGGACGATGCACGCACGCTGCTCGCCGCAGATGCAGTGGATGTGCTGCAGCTGGATGTCACCCGCTGCGGTGGGATCAGCGGCTTTCTCGGGGTTGCGGCGCTTGCCAAAGCGCATCATCGCGATCTCTCGGCGCACTGTGCGCCGGCGCTTCACCGGCACGTCGCGTGTGCGGTCGAGCGATTGCGGCACATCGAATGGTTTCACGACCATGTGCGCATCGAGCAGATGCTATTCGAAGGAGCCCCGACGCCGCGCGGCGGAATGATCGCCCCGGATCTTGGAACGCCCGGCCATGGGCTCGAGTTCAAGGAGCAGGATGCAGCGCGATGGGAGGTACGATGAGCCGCAGCGCCTCACGGCGGCTCGCGGTACGCCGGCTCAGCCTCAGCGCCGCGACGCTGGCGTTCTCGGTGCTGGCGGATAGCGGGACCGAGCACTACCGCGGGTCTTTCCGCAATCGGGCGATGTACGTGTCGCTCGGGGTTGCTGCGTTGACGCTCGGTGCGAGCCTGACGGGAATGATCGACTCGAGGCCGCCACGGCGCTTGCGCAGCGCCGCTTACGCGCTCGCGGGAGCCACCGGTGTCGCCGGACTGGGCTTCCACGCCTACAACATCGGCAAGCGACCCGCCGGGTGGTCGTGGCTGAATCTCTTTTATGCCGCGCCGATCGGTGCCCCGCTGGCCCTGACCCTCGCGGGCATCCTCGGCCTGAGCGCGGAGCAGGTGCGCCGCGCTCGCCCCGGCGTGGCGCCCACGCTGCTCGGCGTGCCGGCCGGGAAGGCTCTCGCAGCGGTGGGCATTGCGGGACTCGCAGGCACGGTGGGTGAGGCGGCGCTGCTGCACTTTCGCGGCGCTTACCAGAATCCAGCGATGGTGCTTCCAGTTGCGCTGCCCCCCGTGGCCGCGGCACTGCTCGGGGCTAGCGTGCGCTGCCGCCGACCGCGGATACGACGACTCGCACGCGGGTGGCTGCGGCTCACGGCAGCTCTGGGTTTTGCCGGTGTCGGATTTCATGCGTACGGGGTGGCGCGCAGCATGGGTGGCTTCAAGAACTGGAGTCAGAACCTGCTCGGAGGTCCTCCATTGCCCGCGCCGCCGAGCTTCACGGGGATCGCCCTGGCGGGTCTTGCCTCGCTTGGGTTGCTGGAGGAAGACCGACGGTGAGCGATCGCTATCCCGGTTACGACGTGCTCGCCAAGCGCGACTCACCCTCTTGGAACGCGATCACGCGCAAGGTTGTCGAGGAGCGTCTGCGGATCGACCCGAGCGAGCATCGGTTTCTCACGGACGCCGAGTGGACCACCGCCCGCGCGATCTGCCACTGCATCATCCCGCAACCTCCCGACCGAGCTCAACCGGTGCCCCTCGCCGCAATGCTCGATCGGAAGCTGATGGACGACGTGCGAGACGGGTACCGCGATGCGCGCCTGCCTCCGATCAGAGAGGCCTGGCAGCGGGCCCTGCGCGCCTTCGATGAGGAAGCAACGCTCAGGTATTCCGGGCGCTTTCCGGAGATCGACGTGCCTCGGCAGAATGCACTGCTGGAGCTCGCGCAGGCAGGACGCACGCAAGCGGCCGCGTGGGGCGATATGCCAGCGGAGGTGTTCTTCGCCAAGCGTCTGCTGCACGACATCCTCAGCGCGTACTACGCTCACCCGACAGCGTGGAGCGAGATTGGCTTCGGCGGACCCGCGAGCCCGCGCGGATATGTTCGACTGGGCTTCGATCGTCGCGATCCGTGGGAAGCATCCGAGGCGCGTCCGGGGCGCGAAGACACAGCGCGGCGGGAGAACGCGCGTGTCGGATGAGGTGCAAGACGCACAAGCCGCGCCGCGGGCCCTGAACGGCCGGGCGCCGGATGTCTTTCGCACCGGCGGCTGGGTCCCAATGCGGCAATACTCCAACGATGAGGTCGTCGATTTTGCGATCGTCGGCACGGGGGCGGGTGGCGGCACACTCGCGTGCCGCCTGGCCGAGCTCGGCTTCAGCGTGGTGGCGCTCGATGCGGGGCCGTATTGGCGGCCACTCGAGGATTTTGCCTCCGACGAGATGCATCAAGCGAAGCTCTACTGGAGGGATGAGCGCATCGTGGACGGGGAGAACCCGCTGCAGCTCGGCGCCAACAACTCCGGAAAATCCGTCGGCGGCTCGACGGTGCACTTCGCGATGGTCTCCCTGCGCTTCCGCCCCGAATGGTTCAAGGCGCGCTCCGCGCTCGGGTACGGCGCGGACTGGCCGCTCGACTGGCGGGAGATGTGGGGGTACTACCGGCAGGTGGAGCAGACGCTGAAGATCTCCGGCCCCCTTCGTTACCCCTGGGGACCCAAGCGCCCACGCTATCCGTATCGGCCCCATGAGCTGAATGCCGCGGCACTGGCCCTGGCGCGGGGCGCGGAAGCTCTCGGCATCCAGTGGGTTCCCACCCCCCTTGCGACGCTGTCTGCGCCGCGCGGTCGCGCGCATCCTTGCGTGTATCGAGGCATGTGCGTCATTGGCTGCTCGACCAATGCCAAGCAGAGTGTGCTCGTCACCTGGCTGCCGCGCGCATTGGCCGCCGGCGCCGAGATCCGCGATTTGGCGATGGTGGGACGTGTGGAGCACGATGAGCGCGGCCGCGCATCCGGAGTCCATTATGAGCGGCAGGGGAGCTGGCATTTTCAGCGCGCGCGCAACGTCGTCGTCGCGGGGTATGCGATCGAGACACCGCGGCTGCTCCTGAGCTCGGCGAGCGCCAGATTTCCCGAGGGGCTTGCGAACTCCTCGGGTCTCGTCGGTAAGAATCTGATGGTGCAATCGAACCAGGCCGTCTGGGGCACCCTGCGCGAGGAGGTGCGCGCGTACAAAGCCCCTCCTTCGCTCGCCATCACAGAGCACTGGAACTACACCGACGAGGGCAAGGATTTCTTCGGTGGGTACAGCTACATGAGCCAGGGACCTCTGCCGATCGTGTGGGCGGGGGCGCAGACCAAGCGCGGCCTGTGGGGGCATCGCTTGCTTCAGGAGATGGAGAAATACAATCATCAGGTCGGCCTGAAGATCGTAGGCGAGTGCTTGCCGCAGGAACGCAACTGCGTGACCCTGACGGGCGAGCGCGACCAGTACGGGCTGCCGATACCTCGCGTGACCTACTCGTATTGCGACAATGACCGGCGCTTGATTGACCACGCTCTGGGGTTCATGCGCAAGGCGCTCGCAGCCGCCGGAGCGCGGGATCTCTGGGACGAGACGGACGATACCTGCCATTTGAACGGCACTGCGCGCATGGGTGATGATCCTCGCAGCAGCGTCGTCGATGCTGACTGCCGATCCTGGGACATTCCGAACCTTTGGATTTGCGACGGCTCGGTCTTTCCGACCGTCGGAGGCGTGAATCCGTCGCTCACGATTCAGGCGATCGCCTGCCGTACGGCAGATCGAATCAAGACCCTCGCAGCTCGAGGAGAGCTTTAGCGGTGCGCACGGAGGCGCCGGCCAAGGCCCGCACCCAGGGCAACGCACAGCAACGCGCCCAGAGCGAAAGTGGCTAGGCGAGCGAGGTCTCCCGGCACGAGCGGTGCGCGTTGGCGGGCTTCTGCGCTGAACGAGCCGCGCGTGCGATGTAGCGCAGTGACGGGCCGCTCGAGATTGTCTTGTCGGCCGGGCTCGACGGGCTCGGGTGTCTGCTGCTGGGAGACTGCCGTCCACGCCAGATACCGCGTCAGGAACGCCGGTACGATCGTATTGGCGAGGATCAGCAGGACCGTTGGCAAGCCGAGCCAGTACTCGCGCCATGGGCCCTCGGCAGCGCGAAAGACCGCATCGGCCGCCACCTCGGGTTGCACGGGGTGCCCCATCGGACGCGGTGCGTGCCTGGTGTGCACGCGTGCCCAATCGAATTGCGGTGTGTTGACCGCCGGCAGCTCCACGATGCTGATCTGCACGCCCGAGCCATCGTGCAGGAGCTCCCCTCGCACCGCTTCGGTGAAGCCGCGAATCGCGTGCTTCGCGCCGCAATAGGCCGACTGCAACGGTATGCCGTGATAGGCGAGGGCGGAGCCGATCTGAATGATGCGACCGCGCCGGCGGGGCCGCATGAATCTCAGGGCGGCCATCGTTCCGTGCACGCAGCCGAGATAGGTCACCTCGGTCACGCGGCGGAACTCTTCGGCCGTGAGCTCGCCGAGCGGCGAGAAGACCGTCAGCATTGCATCGTTCACCCAGATGTCGATCTTGCCCAGGCTTTGCTCCAGGCGCAGTGCCGCCTCGAAGACCGCCTCGGCATTCGAGACGTCAACGGGCTCGACGGCAACCTGCGCTCCGGCTCGCAGCAGCTCCTGGCGCAGCTCCTCGAGCGCGAGCGGATCGCGCGCGAGCACCCCTACACGATCGCCGGCGCGCGCAAAGCGTTCCACGATCGCGCGACCGACACCCGCGGTGCCTCCGGTGACAATGACGGTGCGGGGCCGGGGGCTCCTCACGGAATCACCGGAAACGCGATGGTGCTGGAAGGGCCTGTCCGACCATGAGACCTTAACGCGTAGCGACCGTTCTGGCTCCCAGGAAGGCGTGTTCCGAACCGGCTCGCTCTCGCCTCCGGTTACGTCACGCTGGACCCCGCGTGGCCCTGTCGGCCAGCTCGTGACCCCGGGACGCTTGCCTCGGTGCGCTTGGCGCGCTATCGCATGTGCTCGCGCGCCTGCTCTGCACGTGCCGCGCCGATGGCGCTCTTCACGTGCTTGCGCTCCTCCGGGGGCGGGAGCACGGCCTTCAGCCCCAATGACTCGAGCCACAGCTCGCGGCACCAGCCTCGAGTGTGATAGAGGTGCTCGTCCTCCTGATCCTCCACTTCGTTGTACGCATCCTTGAGCGCCTTCGCCTCCGCACCCTTGGAATGCTCGGCCAGTGCTCCGATCAGCTCCCAGTCGAGGTGGTCCTTGGTTTCGGCCAGAACCACGCACTCACAAGCCACAATCTGCGCCGCTTGCGAGTTGCCGCTGCCACGGGCCTGGTGAATGGCGTTGACCAAGGCGGCACCGGTGTCGTGCACGATCTTGCTGCCGGCAGTCTTCTCGTTGGGGTCGAGTCCCAATGCGGTGCAGACCTCCATGAGAACCTGAACGTGGTGCTTGGTCTGCGCCAGATACCGGTCCCATTCCGCGCGCAGCTCCTTGTTCGCAGCGCACTGCAGGGCGGCTTCGTACACCTTCACCCCGCCGCGCTCGTGCTCCAACGACTGCAGCAGCAGCTCCTTCGCCTGAGCGTTCGGCATGACGACCTCCTTGCCAATGATTGACGCGCTAGCCATGAGCCAACAACACGCACGCGGGCTGCAGTGTTCCGAACTAGGAGGGGTGGGCGTCGCTATAATGAGCATCTGCAAAGCTTGGGGGACTTCGAATGATCTCGGACCGCGTACTCGCGCACCTTGCGCTCGGCCTGCTCGGCCTCGCCGCATCGACTGCAGCTGCCGCCACCCTGCCGGCCTTCACGATCGAGGATCTGGTGCGAGTGCGACGCGTCGAGCAGCCGGTCGTCTCCGGGGACGGACGCCTCGTCGCCTTCGTCGTGCGCGAGACGCAGCTCGAGGCAAACCGGCGTCGAGCCCACCTGTGGGTGCTCGATCTCGGCGCGCCAAATGCGACCCCGCGGCAACTCACTGGCGCAGGCAGCAATGATTTCGATCCTCATTGGTCCGGCGATGGTCGTGTGCTGTACTTTCTCTCCACGCGCTCGGGCAGCACGCAGGTGTGGCGCATCGCGCTGCAGGGCGGAGAGGCACAGCAGGTCACGCACGTGCCACTCGATGTGACCTCGCTCGAGGTCGCCCCGCTCGGCGAGCGCATTGCCTTCAGCATGGAGGTGGTGGCGGGCTGCAAGGACCTGCAGTGCTCTCATGACCGGCTAGCTGCGCCTACCGGCGGCCAGGCCTCCGGCATGCTCTTCGATCAGCTCTTCGTACGTCATTGGGACACCTGGAGCCGCTCGCGGTCGCACCTGTTCACCGCCCGCGTTCGCGAGGATGGGACGGCCGAGGAGCCGGTCGATGTGAGTCGTCTGGATGCCGATGTGCCCTCGAAGCCCTTCGGCGACGAGGCCGATTACGACTTCAGCCCGGATGGCCGAAGAATCGTGTTCAGCGCACGCCTGGGGGGGAGCGAGGAGGCACGGTCGACCAACTTCGACCTGTACGAGGTCCCCGCGGACGGAAGCGCCGCGCCTCGCAACCTCACCGCCGATCATCCCGCCTGGGATGGCAGCCCGAAGTTCCTGCCGAACGGCGACCTCACGTGGCTGGCGCAGGATCGCCCAGGCTACGAGTCGGATCGCTTCCACATCATGATCCGCGACTCGCGTACCGGTGCCACGCGGCCGCTCACCGCCGGATGGGATCGCTCCGTGGCGCACCTCGAGCGTACCGCCAGTGGACATGAGCTCCTGGCCAGCGTCGATGAGCTGGGCCAGCAGGCTCTTTATGCGGTGGACCCGCGTAGCGGCCGGGTACGCCGGCTCGTCGGCACCGGACAGGTTACGGCGTTCAGCTCCGGCGGACGCGAGCTGGTGGTCGCCTGGGCATCGCTCGGCGCGCCCCCAGACCTGTACAGAGTGCCGCTCGGGGGTGGTGGGCTGCAGCGGCTCACGCAGATGAACGCGGAGCTGCTTGCGGCGCGCTCCCTGAGCCCGTTCGAGCAGTTCAGCTTTGCGGGTTGGCACGGTGAGCGGGTATACGGCTACGTGGTCAAACCCCATGGCTTCCAAGCCGGTGCGCGCTATCCAGTAGCCTTCGTGATCCACGGCGGCCCGCAGTCGAGCATGGGTAATGAGTGGAGCTACCGCTGGAACCCACAGGTCTTCGCGGGTGCGGGTTACGGGGTCGTCTTCATCGACTTTCACGGGTCCCCCGGCTACGGACAAGCCTTCACCGATTCCATCAATCAGGACTGGGGGGGCAAACCGCTCGAGGATCTGCAGAAGGGGCTCGCCGCCGCGCTCGAGCGCTATCCCTGGCTCGATGGCGAGCGCACCTGTGCGCTCGGTGCATCCTACGGTGGCTTCATGATCGACTGGATCGCCGGACGCTGGCCGGCGCGCTTTCGCTGCCTGGTCAGCCACGACGGCGTGTTCGATCAGCGCAGCATGTACTACTCCACCGAGGAGCTGTGGTTTCCGGAATGGGAGAACGGCGGTGCGTATTACGAGAAGCCGCAGAACTACGAGCGTTTCAATCCCGCCGACTACGTCACGCAGTGGCGCACGCCAATGCTCGTGATCCACAGCGGCCAGGATTTTCGCGTGCCGCTATCGCAGGGCCTCGGGGCGTTCACGGCGCTGCAGCGCCGCGGGATCGAGAGCCGGCTGCTGTATTTCCCCGATGAGAATCACTGGGTGTTGAAGCCGGCGAACTCGATCCAGTGGTATCACGTCGTGCTCGGCTGGCTCGACTCACACCTGCACTAGCGCCCGCATGATCTCCCGCGCGAAGCGCGGGGCGGATCATGATACCGCGGCGGGAACCGCGCCAGAGGCTGTAGGGAGAATCGGACAGCACCGCGGAGTGTGACGTGCCGCATGATATGCCGGGGTCCGGGGGTGAGGTGCTTCAAGAATTGCGTGGGCAGAATCTGTCATGTTCATGCGATCCAATGCTTGGGGGATCCGGGGAAGGAATGGGCTTCGATTCCAAGGCCACGCGAGTAGCACTGGTCGATGACGATCGCTTCGTGCTCCAGATGCTGGTGCGTATGCTGACGCGCCTCGGCTATTCCCGTGTGGCCTCCTTCACGAACAGCGAGCAGGCGCTCGGTCACATCCGCGCCAACGCCGTGGACCTGCTGTTCCTGGACATCAACATGCCGCACCTCGACGGGGTGGAGTTCATCCGGCAGCTGGCCGGTTGCGGGTTTCGGGGCAGCATCGTCGTCATGAGCGGCGAGAGCGAGCGTCTGATCGATAGCGTCGATCGCCTGGTGGCCTCGGCAGAGCTCGACAGCCTCGGATGCTTGCCCAAGCCTTTCTCGCGCCGGGATGTCCAGCAACTGCTCTGGAAATACACCCCGGGTGTGCGGGAAGCCGAGCGCGACGCGCGACAGCGGCTGCACTACGGGGCCGACGCGCTGCGGGACGCCTTGAAGCGCGGCGAGCTCGTGAACCATTACCAGCCGATCCTCGAGCTCGCAACGGGTCACGTGGAGCGCGTCGAGACTCTCGTGCGCTGGCTGCATCCGACCGATGGCTGCGTGTATCCGGATCAGTTCCTGCGCTCGGCCGAGCAATGTGGACTCCTCGGCGCGCTCACGAAAGTGGTGATGACGAACGCCATGAAGCACGCTCGGGAGTGGCGCAGCGCGGGCCATCGGGTGCGGCCATCGATCAACGTCACGATGGATGACATCAGCTGCCTGCACTTTCCGGACGAAGCGGAGGGGCTCGCCCGCGAGCATGGGATCTCTCCGGCCGACATCACGCTCGAGATCACCGAGAGCCAGGCCATGGAGGCGCTCAACCCGACGCTCGATGTGCTCAGCCGATTGCGGCTGAAGCGCTTCCGCCTGTCGATGGACGACTTCGGCACCGGCCACTCCTCGCTCTCTCAGCTGCGGCAGCTTCCCTTCGATGAGATCAAGCTCGATCGGGGCTTCGTCCATGGGGCCGCGCGGGATGGGCGACGCCGCGCGATCTGCGCTGCGGGATTGCACATGGCGCGCGCGCTCGAGCTCGATACCGTGGCCGAGGGCATCGAGGATGCAGCGGATCTCGAATTCCTGAAACAGCGCGGCTGTACGTTCGGTCAGGGATATCTCATTGCGAAACCGATGCCCGCGGGCGAGCTGATTGACTGGCTCGCCGGGTCGAATCGCGGCCTCGAAGCGCACCGGCAGGCAGCCGGCCAGAATTCCTCCCCCGCCTAGCCGGTCATGGCTCGCCAGGTCTCAGTGCTCGTGGTTTCCGAGGACCCGCATGAGGCAGAGCTCATCCTGGAGCTGCTCGACGAGGAGTTCAAGGGCATATCCCTGCTCTCGGAGCGGGATCAGTCCGCGCAGCAGCGCCAGGCGCGTGCCGCGGATGTGCTGGTGCTGGCATTCAGGAAGCTCTCCGCGGCCGAGGAGTTCTATCTGGGTTTCTACCGGAACGCGGCGGCGGGCGAGGTGCGCAGACACGGCTCGATCGTGCTGTGCACCTGGGATGAGGCACGCGATGCCTACCGTCTGTGCCGCCGCGGGCTGTTCGATGACTACGTGGTGTACTGGCCGGCAAGCAGGGATGCCACCCGGCTCGCGATGGCGGTGCACACGATCATTCGGCGGCTCGAATCCGAGGGAGGTGCATTGGAGAATCCGGTGAGCAGGCTGAGCGGGGCCCCGGACCGGGCCGCAGGCGCACGCGAGCACCCCGAGCAGAGCGCGCAAGACGACGCAACAGCGCTGCGTACCCCTGGCGCCGAGCGCATCCGGATGCTGATCGTCGATGACGAGACCACGCAGCTCAGGCTGATCGGCCGGCTTCTCGAGCGAACCGAGGTGGAGCCGCGGTTCGCGAGCGGGGGCGCCGAGGCGTTGCAGTCGATTGCACAATTCGCCCCGCAGCTCGTGCTGCTCGATCTCAATATGCCCGCCATGGACGGGGTCGAGGTGCTGCGCAGGTTGCGCAGCTCCCCCGGCGGGAGCAACTTGCCCGTCATCGTCATGACCGGCAGCGCGGACCGCGAGAGTGTGCGTACGACTCGCGAGTTCGGCGCTGTCGATTTTCTGGTCAAGCCCTTTGATCGCGATACGCTGCTCGCGAAGGTGCGGCGCGCAATGGAGACCAGGGGGTCGGCGGCTACCGCCTAGGCCGCGCCCGCTCGCGGTCGGGTCGCGCCCAGCGCCTTGAACCGACCGCTCGTCTCCGACTCCTTCTGGGAGGCCTGCAATCCCATGAGCGCGTTGCGGCGCGCGACGAAGGGGCTCCTCGAGAGCTGCTCCAGGGAGCCCGGCCGCGCGAACAGATAGCCCTGCCCCGCGACGCAGCCCAGTGCGAGCAGCGCTGAGACCTGTGGCTCGAGCTCGATGCCCTCTGCGACGGTGTCGAGACTGAGGGTATCGCCGAGCGTGATGACCGCCCGCGCGAGGTCGGGACCATCGTCGGAGCTGGTGAGGCGACTCACGAAGGAGCGATCGATCTTCAGGATGTCGATGGGGAACCGATGCAGGTAGGAGAGCGAGGAGTAACCGATGCCGAAATCGTCGATGGCCAGCTTCACGCCGAGTGTTTTCAGGCGGTGAAAGCGCTCGAGATTCGCCTCGGTGTTGTACATCATGGTGCTCTCGGTCAGCTCGATGACGAGGTTGTCAGGCTCGAATTCGGACTCCTCCAGCGCTTGCAACACGTCCTTCACCAGATCACCGTGCTGCAGGTGACCGGCCGAGATATTGACCGCGAGCCGCAGTTGCGAGGCGCCGGCAATCGATCGGCGCCAGGCACACACATCGCGGCAGGCTCGCTTGAGAACCCAGCGCCCGAAGCTTGCGATCTGGCCGCACTCCTCCAGCACATGGATGAACCGCGCGGGCATCAGCACGCCCGCCTCGGGATGCCGCCACCGCACGAGCGCCTCGACACCGAGGAGGCTTCTCGTGCCGAGATCCACAATCGGCTGGTACTCGAGAAAGAACTCATCGTGCGCGAGCGCGCGGCCGATATCGGCCTCGAGCTGCATCCGCTCCTGCAGCAGCGTTTGCATCTGTGGCTGGAAGGTGACGTATCGATTCTTGCCGGCTGCCTTGGCGTGATACATCGCAAGGTCGGCGTTGCTGAGCAGCACCTCGGCGCTCGTGTCGGCGCCCGACAGGGCCACCCCGATGCTTGCCGTCACGCGTACCGTGCGGCCCTCGAGAGAGAATTGCGCGCCGAGCGCCTCGATGAGCGTCTCGGCCAGTCGGTGCACCTCTGCGACTGCACCGACACCTTCGAGCAGCAGCGCGAACTCGTCGCCCCCGAGCCGCGCAGCCGTGTCGGACGAGCGGCTCGTCTGGACGATTCGCTGTGCGACCGCCTGCAGCAGCCGGTCGCCGACGTCATGGCCGAGCGAATCGTTGATGTTCTTGAAATTGTCCACATCGAGGAACATGACGGCCACGCGTCCCTCGCCGCGCTGGGCAAGCGCCAGGGCATGCTGAACGCGGTCGCGGAACAGATTGCGATTGGCCAGCAACGTGAGCGGATCGTGCAGAGCGAGCTGGCGAAGCTGCTCTTCGAGTGCCTTGCGCTCGCTGATGTCGCGGAAGTTGAGTGCCAGACCTCGCACCGCGGGATCTTGGCCCAGATTGCTGCCGACGCCCTCGACCACGCATCGCGTCGAGCCCCGCTCGATGCGTAGCTCGACGGGACCGACGATTCCGGAGGCGCTGCGGGCGACGTCATCGAGGAATCGCC
This sequence comes from Steroidobacteraceae bacterium, assembly GCA_035524075.1. Classification (GTDB taxonomy): domain Bacteria; phylum Pseudomonadota; class Gammaproteobacteria; order Steroidobacterales; family Steroidobacteraceae; genus JASHUC01. The sequence goes on from DATKPP010000076.1 coordinate 80,329, forward strand.
GCACCCGCTCGCCGTCGTCACCGCCCCAAAGCTCCGGAAGAGTCCGGCCGGTGATGTCCTCGGGCTTCAACCCGAGCGTGCGCTCCGCCGCCGACGAGGCGAAGCGCACCACCCCATCGACACCGACGATCATGATCACGTCGGCGGCGTTGGCCACCAGCGATGCGTAGTGATCCTCCATCATGCGCAGCATCACGCCCTGACGAAACATCAACAGCACGGTCAGCCCGAACACGATGCCGGTCATCACGGCGGCGGGTCGCCCCAGATCTCCGCGGCTGAGATACACGAGCACCAGGCATGCCGCTGCCATCGCTGCGTAGGGGAGCGAGCGGGCCAATGCGTCGGACGTCCCGGACGCCTCGTGCGTGGGCGTCGTGACCGCGCGGATCTGCTCGCGGCCGGCCGCAGCGACCGGCCAGTAACAGGCGAGGTACAGCACATCCGAAAACTCGCCGGGAAGGTAGTAGCCGCGCACCTTTGCGAGCGACCAGAGAATGTCGGCGAGAAACATGGTGGCAAAGCCGGCGAGCAGCAGCAGGGAGATGCGCCTGCCACCGACGCCGCCCGCCCCGGTGAGCAGCAGAACCCCGAGCAACAGCATGCACGCGCAGTCGAGCGCCAGGTACGCCTCGCTCAGCGCTCCCTTGAGCAAGCCGAGCTGCGTGTGCATGGCCGCCGGGTGGACCACCAGAAACCAGAAGAACGCGCCGAACCCGACCACGAAAATCGCGGCATCGAATGACAGCTGGACCCACGGCACCCGCACTGCCGCTGCGCGAATCAGCCACAGAGCGGCGGCGGCGAGCGGCAAATAAAAGGCGAGATAGAGAATGTCCGTCGGGCTCGGAAAGGGATCGCGGCCCTCGAGCCAGAAGACCGGTGAGATGCAGTCAGCGATGAGATACAGCACCAGCGCAACGGTGAGCGATCGCCACGCCAGGCGCAGGGCGCCCGCCGGCATGCGCCGCATCGTGGTCGCGCTAACGAGGACCGCTACGAGCTCGGCCGGCAGCTTGTAGAACAGTCCGACGTAGAAGGTGACGTGGCGTCCGCCGAGGCCGATCAGCATCCACGCCGTGCCGGCGATGACGTAGATCGCAAAGCCGATGAGGAGCCGGTCCACCCAGCGTGGCACGACCCCCGCCCCGGGCGATCGAGCAGGTAATACCAGCGTATTCACGATTTGCTATCTGTGTGGCGCAGCTGCTGCGGGCAATCACGTGCACGCGGGGCCCGCAGCGAGCCGGGCTTTCGCGGCCAAATTTGCGGCAAATGGCCCACATCTTCCAGAGGCGGAATGGCCCGTCGTGACACAGTTCTCGACGTGCTCGGCCAAACCATGCGGCCTCTCTCACGAGCGCCATTGCGGGGTGCGCTCGTGCCGGAGGCCGGCTCATCAGGCAGCGGATTCGTACCTCTAGAGTAACAAATGTTATTAATGTAAGTGTTTGAAATATATAGCTAATAATCTTCACACATTGGTTTCGCAGGGGCGCGCCTTGCCGTGACCTCTTCAGAGGAATTGCGTCCGGGTATCATGCTGCTCATGCGCGGGATTCTGGCCGAGCTCGAATTCCTCGCCGGGGGCGGGGAGATGGGCGCACGAATGCGTGCGCTCGACTGGAGCAAGACCCCTCTGGGCCCACCCACAGGGTGGCCGCAGTCGCTGAGAACCATCGTGCGGGTGATGCTCGACTCGCGGTATGCGATGTGGATGCTCTGGGGCCCCGAGCTCACCTTCTTTTGCAACGATGCCTACGCACCCACGCTCGGCGTGAAGCGCGACTGGGCGCTCGGTGCCCGCTCGGACATGGTATGGGAGGAGATCTGGCCCGACATCGGGCCGCGAATCGCGCAGGTGCTCGAGCAGGGCCGTGCCACCTGGGATGAGGCATTGCTGCTCTTCCTCGAGCGCAGCGGGTTCACCGAAGAGACCTACCATACCTTCTCGTACAGTCCTGTCTATGACGATGACAGTCGCATCGCGGGCATGCTTTGCGTCGTCACGGAAGTAACCGAGCGGGTGGTCGGCGAGAGACATCTTCGCATTTTGAAGGACCTCGCCACGCGCGCCGTGGGGAGCTCGAGTGTCGAGGAATGCTGCCGAGGCGCCTGCGAAGTGCTGGCGCAGTACCCCTTCAGCATACCGTTCGCCGGTGTCTACCTGCTCGACCGCGAATCGCACACCGCACGTCTCATCGCCAGGACGGGCGCAACGCCCGAGCACGTGCTGCCCGAGGTTCTGGACGAATCCACGCACGCGTGGCCGCTCGCGCGGCTGTTATCCACCGAGGCCGCGCAGCAGGTCTCGGACCTGCCACAGGCCGGCATCGAGGTGGCCGCGAGCCCGTGGCCGGATCTCGTGCGCCAGGTGATGTTGTTGCCGCTCAAGGGATCGGGGAGTGATCGGCCGGCGGGCATCCTCCTCGCCGGCATGAGTCCTCGGGAGCGGGACGATGAGCGTTACCGCGCATTCTTCGAGCTGGTCGCTGGACAGATCGCCGCGGCGATCACCGACGCGCAAGCGACCGAGGCTGACCGGCGGCGAGCGGCAGCGCTCGCCGAGATCGATCGGGCGAAAACGGCGTTCTTCTCGAATGTCAGCCACGAGTTCCGCACGCCCCTCACGCTCATTCTGGGACCGGTCGAGGAGGCGGCGGTGCATCCGGGGACGCCGCCGGCGGTGCGCGGCCAGCTCGAGCTGGCACATCGCAACAGCCTGCGCCTGCTCAAGCTCGTCAACAGTCTGCTCGACTTCTCGCGAATCGAAGCGGGCCGCGTGCAGGCTTCCTACGAGCCGACCGACCTGGCGCAGCTCACGAGCGACCTCGCGAGCACGTTTCGCTCGGCGATGGAGCGTGCCGGACTTGCCTTCAGCGTGCAGTGCGATGAGCTCGGGGAGGCTGTGTACGTCGATCGGGAGATGTGGGAGAAGATCGTTCTCAACCTGCTCTCGAACGCATTCAAGTTCACGCTCCACGGAAACGTCGCGCTGCGCTTGCAGCGGGTGGGGATGGTGGCGGTGCTGGAAATCGCCGATACGGGTGTAGGGGTGCCGAGCCATGAGCTGTCGCGCATCTTCGAGCGATTCTATCGGGTAGAGGGCACGGTCGGGCGCACCCAGGAGGGCTCCGGCATTGGTCTGGCGCTCGTGCAGGAGCTCGTGAAGCTCCACGGGGGCACGATCTGTGCGCTGAGCGAGCTCGGTCGCGGCACGACCTTCCGGGTGAGCCTGCCTTTCGGAACGGGGCATCTTCCGGCCGAGCGGATCGAGGCCCCGCGCACGCTCGCCACCACGGCCGCCGGTGCGCAGGCCTTCGTGCAGGAGGCGTTGCGCTGGATCAGTGCCAATCCGGGAGAAAGCTCCGCGCGACTGCGAGCGCTCACAGAGGAGCCGGTGGCGAATCGACAATTCGCGAAGGTCGCCGGTGCCCGCATCCTGTTGGCCGACGACAACGCGGACATGCGTGGCTACCTTCACGACCTGCTGTCACCCACCTACGCGGTCGAAGCGGTGGCGGACGGTGAGCAGGCACTGCAGGCCGCACGTCGTGACCGGCCCGACCTGGTCGTCTCGGACATCATGATGCCCCGGCTCGACGGCCTGGCCCTGCTCGGTCTTCTGCGCGCCGACGAGTCACTGCGCGATGTGCCGGTCATTCTGCTCTCGGCGCGCGCGGGCGAGGAGGCCCGCGTCGAAGGTCTCGATGCAGGTGCGGATGACTATCTGGTGAAGCCTTTCTCGGCCCGCGAGCTCTTGGGCCGCATTGGCGCGCGGCTGGAGCTCACGCGGATGCGTCGCGAGAACGAGAAGCGCTTTCACGCCTTCGTGAGTGCGACGTCGGATGCGATCTATCGCATGAGCGGCGATTGGGCCGAGATGCAGTACCTCAAGGGCCGAGACTTCATAGCCGATACCGAGGATCCGAGCCGCGGCTGGCTCGAACGGTACATTCATCCCGACGACCAAGCGCGTGTGATGGACGCCGTGCGCGATGCCATTCGCGCCAAGAGCATCTTTCAGCTCGAGCACCGCGTGCGCCGCGTGGACGGCACGCTCGGCTGGGTCTTCTCCCGCGCCATCCCGCTGAAGGATGAGAGCGGCGACATCATCGAGTGGTTCGGTGCCGCGAGCGATGTCACGGAGCGCAAGGAGACCGAGCGGGCACTTCAAGAGCGGGAAGAGCAGCTGCGGCTGGCCACCGAGGCGGCAGAGGTCGGGCTATGGGACGTTGACCTGATTACCGACACGCTGTTCTGGCCGCCGCGTGTCAAGGCGATGTTCGGCATCTCCCCGGACGTACCGGTATCGATGGCCGACTTCTACGCAGGTTTGCACCCGAGCGATCGCGAGCGTATCACCGCGGCATTCGCGGCGGCGCTCGATCCCCAGCTGCGCGCCCTGTACGACGTCGAGTACCGAACGGTCGGCAAGGAGGACGGAGTCATCCGCTGGGTCGCCGCGAAGGGACGCGGAATCTTCGATTCGAGCGGCCGCTGCGTGCGGGTGATCGGAACGGCGATCGACATCTCGGCTCGCAAGCGCACGGAGGAGGCTTTGAGCGATGCCGACAGGCGCAAGGACGAATTCCTGGCGATGCTGGCGCACGAGCTCAGGAATCCACTCTCACCCATTTCCACCGCCGGAGAGCTGCTGTCGCGCACGATCGGTGCGGACAGCCGCACGCAATCCGCTGTGGACACGATCAAGCGCCAGACGATGCAACTCACGCGGCTGGTGGACGATCTACTGGACGTCTCGCGTATCACGCAGGGCAGGATCCAGCTGCGCCGCCGCCCCATCGAGGTTGCGAGCATCATCAACCAGGCGGTCGAAACGGTCACGCCGCAACTGCGCACCAAGCAACACAGGCTCTCCATCCTGACGGGCAGCTACGATCCGTTGTACGTGCACGGCGATCACGCCCGGCTCGTGCAATGTATCGGCAACGTCCTCGCGAACTCCATCAAGTACACCGACCCACGGGGTGAGATCCGTATCCACACCCGTGCAGAGGCCGAGAGTGCCGTGATCGAGATCACCGACACGGGCGTGGGAATTGCCCCGGAGCTGCTGCCGAAGGTCTTCGACCTGTTCGTGCAGGGCGATCGCACTCTCGACCGCTCCGAGGGGGGCCTCGGCGTGGGATTGGCCGTCGTCAGGCGCCTGGTCGAGATGCACGAAGGCCGAGCGAGCGCGCGCAGCCTCGGGATTGGAGCAGGAATGACCGTCGAGATCAGGCTGCCGCGCGTGGCACGGCCGCAGGCATCGAGCGCCGAGAGCGCCGCGATCAAGGTCCCTGGGCGGCGTGTGCTCATCGTTGACGACAACGAAGATGCGGCAAACTCGCTGGCCGCCTTGCTCAGCCTCCAGGGTCACGACGCGCAGGTCGCCTTCAGCGGCAGACAGGCGCTCGATCGAATCGCATCTTTCCTGCCTGATGTGGCGCTACTCGATCTGGGGCTCCCCGGCATGGACGGCTACGAGCTTGCGGGACAGCTGCGTGTCGCTCCCCAGCTACGCGGGATCCGAATTGTTGCCCTGACCGGCTATGGACAGATGGAGGACCGGCATCGCACGCGCGCCGCCGGTTTCGATGACCACCTCGTCAAGCCCGTCGACCTGTCGGCGCTGGAATCCGCCATGGCGGGCCCGCCAGTGAGTCAAGCGGCGAACGAAAGCTCGGGGTGAGCGCGCAGGGGGAGCCCTGTCCCCGCGTCCATGCGTCTCTGATGAGGAGGCGCTTCTATCGTTGACCAAAGAGCCACGACCACAGTGAGCCGTGCGAGGTCTTGTCGCCCGACGTGCGCTGGCGCGGTGAGATCGAGGCGCCCAGCCGCTCCGGTGGGGCGGTCAGCTCGATCGACGCGTACAGCCCCGAAGCACCCACATCCTTGCGGGGGGCCACGTGGTGCTGCAGCGAGCGAACGACCTCCGCCGACTCGATCTGCACGATGGTGGTCGGTCCGAAATAGGGCTCGAGGTATCTCGCAACGGCGCGGGCGGTGTGCACGTGCTTGAAGAATCCCAGGCGCAGCGCGTGCCGGAGCTGGTTGTGCTCGACAGTCATATCGCTGTAGAGGTGGTACAGGTCGAAGATGTCGAGCTGCGGAACCTGCGCAGCATCCAGCGGATCGCTCGACAGGCGCAGCTGCACCGCGTACCGCTCCGGCTCCTGCGACTCCGCGGCCCGCTGGGCGGGGTTCGAGTATGTGGCGACGTCGGGCGCGTAATGCATGAGAGTTCCCCGGTGACGTTCAACTGATAACCGCGGCGACCACTTCCGACTGTGGACTCTCGGTGCCGTCGGTGGCCAGCGCCGTCACGGCAAAGTAGTACTGAATTCCCACCGTGAGCCCATCGATCACATACGTGAGCAGGCCGGGATTGGTGAGCGTGACGATCGAATCGAGCTGATATCGGCTCGTCCCGTAGTAGATCTTGTATCCGCCCAGATCGGTCAGTGCCGTGCCGTTGGTGTTCTCCGTTGGCGCGCTCCACTGCAGAGTGATGCTCGAGGCCGCTGGTGCCGGTGGCGCTGTCGGCTGTACTGGCTTCACGGGCGTGGGTACGGGCGATGCCGACGCAGCTGCAGCGGCCGGCGGGGTCGTCGGTACGCGCTGCGTGGCGGGCGCAGACTGAGTCGCTGGCTCCTGGGTGGGGTGGCTGAGTGAGCTTGTCGCGGAGGGCTCATCGCCGGAGCCGCAGCCGGTGAGCACCACGGCAGCGAGCATGATCCAGGCGAGCAGGCAGTACAGACGTGTGTTGTGCATGGCGACTCCGATCCGGTCATGTCAGCTCCGGAGTCGGGGACCGATGCACAAAGAATTGCCGGGAGGCTCTCCAGCGAGCCTTGATTCTAACGAGGCAGCCACTGCGGCCCCGGCAACCCCGCTGTCATAGGCGTGTGCCCTTAGACCGGAGGCTTTGCGTCCCCACCTTTCGATGGGTTTGCGATTCGTACGCTTTCTAATATAGGCAGCCGGACCGCCGGCTACATTCGTACTTGCCGCAGGCAACCTCGAGGAGGAGACACGCGTCGTCGTCGCTCATCTTTGTGAGCCGTGCACAGATAATCTGCGAGCACTACCTACTCGACGACAGCTTGTACGCGTTGTCGATGCGACGGGTCGGCCGCTTAATCCCGCAGGCACGAACGAGTGATGACTGGTCGGATCGAGAAGAGGAGATGCAGCATGGCGCGGGGATACGTGGCACGGCGGATGGGCTGGATGCGTGCAGCCTCATGGGGCTTGATGATCGCCGCAGGGCTGATCGCGGCGGTGCTCATCCCGCAGCAGGTCGTCGTGGCGGCCCATCATTCAACGCTGGCGCATATCGTGGTGGCACACCGCGTGACAATGCCGCACGCTCCACATGGGTCGAGGGATGACGGCTACCCCCGTCACTTGCTAAAACGCACGGCGATGCCCTTCACGTCATAGCCCACGCCGAAGGCGGATCGGGTCCGCTGGGTCGCAGCCGGTCAATGCCGCACGCCCGCGCACGGCTTATGTCAACCATCTCATCAAACAGCGGGACGTGACAATTGGCGTGTGTGCGCGCAAGCTGCGAGGCAAGCTCGCAAGCACACTCTGACTTGCCATGCGCGTGCTGCTCGTCGACGACAATGATGAACTCCGCAAAGCGCTGCGCTTTGTGCTCGAGCGCGGCGGCTACGACGTAGACGAGGCCCAAACCGGGGTCGAAGCGCTGCAGAGCGCGAGTCGCTGCAGCTACGATGCTGCGATTGTCGACTACCAGCTGCCACCGCCCGACGGGCTCGAGGTACTGGGTCAATTAAGGAATCTACAGCCGCGGTGCCTTCGAATGCTGATGTCCGGCGCGCTCGACCTGTCCGCCATCATCACCGCGGTCAATCGCGGAGAGATCACGCGAGTGCTCGTGAAGCCATTCGCCGGCTCTCGTCTCCTCACGACGCTGGACGAGGTGGTGTCGGCGCGCGCGCGTTTCGAGGAGCTCTGTGTCGGTGCGCGCAGCGATAGCTTCGCTGCCGAGCGGCGCGACCTGCAGGAGTGCCTGAACGACGAAACGCTCGCACTCGCGCTGCAGCCGATCGTGGATGCGAGCCGTGGCAGCGTCGTGGGATACGAGGCGTTGCTGCGCAGCCGGCATCCTTCATTCAGCACCCCCCTCGCCATCATCGCAGCGGCCGAAACACACCATATGCTCGACCTCATCGGCGATCGCGTGGCTCAGTGCGTCGCGAGGTGGCTGCCGCTGCTGCCCCCGGACAAGCTGCTGTTCTTCAACGTTCATCCGCAGGAGCTGGCTCACCGGGAGGATGTCGCGCGGCGCTTCGAGCCGCTGCGGCCCTGGAGCGAGCGTATCGTGGTGGAGATCACCGAGCGAAGCCAGGTGCTGCAGATCCCAGGCTGGAACGACACCCTCGACTATCTGACGACTGCCGGGTTCCGCATCGCGGTGGACGACCTGGGCTCGGGCTACAACTCCCTGTCGATCCTGGCCGAATTGCAGCCGGCCTTCCTGAAGATCGACATGAGTATCGTGCGTAACATCGATCGCGAGGTTCGCAAGCAGCGCCTGGTCGGACTCCTGTCGCGCTTTGCGAAGGTGACACGCAGCCGGCTGGTCGTCGAAGGTATCGAGACTGAGGAGGAGTCTGCGACCGTGAAGCGGCTCGGGGCGGAGCTTCTGCAGGGCTACTTTCTCGGGCGTCCGGCATTGACACTCGCGCCCGCACAAGCCTGATTCACGAGCTCAGCTCGGGGCGCCTGGGTGCAGGAGCTGCGACAGAGCCAGGTGTATCCCCTCGAGCGTCGGCGGTTTGCTCATCACCCAGTCGACATTCCGGCGAGACCCCACCTCGGACCGAAGCGGCTCATCCAGCCCGGTCAAGACGATCACGATCGTTGCGGGGCAGGCTGCCTTGACGGCCGCTGCGACCTGCTCGCCATTCACCCGGGGCATGCTCAAATCGGTCATAACCACGTGGAACGGATCGCCCTGGGCCGGGGCCGCCATGAAGGCGTCGATACCGAGCTGACCGCCTGCAGCGGCACTTGCGCGGTGCCCCGCCGACTCGAGCCGCAGGCGAACAGCAGCCGCGACCAGTGGATCATCGTCGACAACCAGGATGTGAAGGGGCGGGATGTTCACTGCCGGGAGGCGGCCTGCGTTGCCGATCTCACTGAGTCAGCTCCGCCAGCGTTTCGCGCAGCTCCTCGATCCTGGGCGGCTTGCTCAGGACTCTATCGACGGACCTCGCCAGGTCGTGCTCCGCGCGTTGCCGCTGGCCCCATCCGGTGAGCAGGACGATCGGTGTTGCCGCGCTCATGGCGCGGATCGTCGACGTCACGACACGCCCGTCCACCTTGGGCATCCCGAGGTCACTGATCACCACGTCGAATGTCGCGCCGCTGCGGCCCGCGGCCTGGAATTCGTCTATTCCGCGCTGGCCGCCATCCACGGCAACGACCGTGTGCCCGTCTGCCTCGAGCACTTCACGCAATGACTTCAGAAGCAGGGGATCATCGTCGATGAGCAGAATGCGCAGGCGCCTGGTGGGTTGCTTCGTTGCCGAGTCTCGACTGCCCGGCAATGCGCTCGCCACGGGGAAGGTGATGCGCATGGTGGTCCCACGCCCGGGCGCGCTCTGGATCTCGAGGGCGGCATCGTGACGCTCGACCATGCCGTAGACCATCGCGAGCCCCAGGCCGGTGCCGCGCTCGCCCTTGGTCGTGAAGAATGGCTCGAGACAGCGCTCGCGAACGGCCTCGCTCATCCCGAGGCCCGTATCGGCAACCTCCACGCTCATCCGAGCGGATCTCCCGCTTGCGTCCACCGTACCCGTCGCGCTGGAGCGCAACGTGAGCGTGCCGCCGTCGGGCATCGCATCCACCGCGTTTAGAACGAGGTTGGTCAGCGCATCGCGCACCTCGTTCTCGGCGCCCATCACGGCCGGGGGGTGCGGGGTGAGGTCCATCTTCAAGGCGATGACGATACCCCGCTCCTGGGGCATGTCGTTCCAACGCGCCCGCGTGAGCTCGGCGACCTGTTGCAACGTGACGTTGAGATCGAGCGCCGTGAGGCTCACCTCGAGCTCTCGTGGACGATAGAACATCCGCATCCGCTGCACCGTGCGCCCGACATCGTCGATGGCCCGCTGAATCACGGCGAGCCGCTCGCGTGCCTCGGTGCTCAGGGCGCCCTCGTACTCGAGCAGGGTCTGGGCGTAGAGCGCCGCCGGGGACAGCGCGTTATTGATGTCGTGCGCAATGCCGCCGGCCATCTGACCCAGCGCGCGCAGACGCTCATGCTGCATGACCGTCTGCTGCGTCTGGCGGAGATCATCGTAGGCCTGCTGAAGAGCCGAATAGAGCTTCGCCTGGCGCGCTGCCAGGGCGAGATGCTCGCTCAGCTGGCGCAGGAACTCGCAATCTGTGCTCGCAAAACCGGAGGGTGCGCGACGAGCGACGATCATCGCCGCAAATACCTTGCCCTCCACCATCAACGGCGCGATCACGAGCGCACCTAGACCGGCGGCCGCGAGCGCGGCGAAGAACGGCAGGTGGGAGGAGCCGAAATCGAACTCATAGACCAGCTCCCCGCGTATGCAGCGTCCGAGCTCATTCTGCTGGATGTCCAGGCGGGCTTGCTCGGTAAGCGCGAGCCTCAGCGCCAGGGTGCGGCTCTTCACCCCCACGGAGCTGATCACGAAGCTCTGGCTGCTGGGCTCGAAGAGCGCGATGCAACCGAAGTCCACCGGCAGGTGATCCTCGAGGCTGCGAATGACGACCTGGAAGATGCTGGCCAGGTCCTGACGCTCGGCGATGGCCCGCGTGGTGCGATCGAGCAGCGACATGCGGGCGATGTGGTCGCGGAGGCGTTGCTCGAATCTCTTCTGCTCCGTGATATCGGTCGATACACCACACACGCCCCAGACACCAGCCGCATCTTCGCGCAGCGGTGCCTTCACCGAGATGTACGTATGCACCCCGTCCCCGTGAGGGACGCTCTCCTCGGCCGTGACCGCCTCCCCGGCTGCAAGAACACGCTCGTCGGCGCCGCGGATCGCCTGAGCAGACTCGTGGCCGAAGAGATCGTAATCGTCGTGCCCTAGGATCTCCTCACGTCTGCGGTTGAAGATCTCCTCGAACCGGCGACTGACGAGCAGGTACCTCAGGTCCAGGTCCTTCGCGTAGATCACGGTCGGGGAATTCTCGAGCACCGCCTGCATGAGCTGCTGGTTCGTGCGCAGGTTGCGCTCGGCCTGCTTCCGCTGCGCGATCTCCGCACTGAGCGCCCGATTGCTCTCCGCGAGCCGATCCGTGCGCTCGGCAATTCGGATCTCGAGCTCGGAATTCATGCGGCGCACTTCCTGCTCGGCTCGCTGGCGCTCGCCAATCTGACGTGCAAGCTCGGCGTTCGCGAGCCGCAGCGCAGCCGGGCTGGGCAGATGCAACGCTTGTGGAATAAGTCGCACCAGCAGAATCGCCGTGGCGACGGAGGTGGCTGCCGTGACGGCCTTGACGGCCCCGGAGAGCCAGTACACGGGCTGCCAGATCGTCCATATCTCGAGCAGATGCGTCGTGCCGCAAGCGACGATGAACGTGGCGAAGCACACGAACATCCAGTTGAACTCCAGGTCTTTGCGCCGCCGAACGAAGTACACAAGAGTGAAGGGGATCGAGAAGTAGGCGAGCGTGATGAGCGCATCGGAGGTGATATGCAGAACCAGCACGCCGGGGCGCCACAGATAGCAGATGCCATGCGGCATGAAGCCGTCGGAGGAGAACAGGCTGCCAATGGCGCTCCCCATGATCCACGCGGGCCTCCCGGCCCCGCACAGCGCGCTCTTCTGCTGTTCGTGCAGAATGTTCCTGACAATAGGGAATTACCGAGACAGGAAGTGGGCCACAATAAGGGATAACCGAAACGACGGCGTGGGCTTTGCGGCCCCAAGGAGGGTATTTCAGAGCATTTCAAACTTTGATCGACCACTTCCCCCGGCGGGCGCTCGACTGTAGGATGGCCGCGCACAAGAGCGGAGTGGCTACAATGGACGCTCCGAGACGCGTTGCGACGATCCTGGTGGCGGACGACCATGAGATGGTCAGAGAAGGTCTTCGAATCCTTCTCGAGAGGGACGTGCGCCTCAAGGTTCTTGCCGGTGCTGCCACGGGGACGGAAGCGGTTACACTCGCGCGCGAGCTGCGACCCGACGTGGTGGTGATGGATCTCGCGCTGCCAGAGCTCAGCGGCATCGATGCAACGCGCCGCATCCGGGCGGCGCTGCCGGAAACTCAGGTCGTCATCCTTTCCGGGATCTTCACCTCCGAGCACGTATTTCAGGCGCTGCGCGCGGGGGCAATCGGCTATGTCGTGAAGCAGGCGGACGCCGCGGAGCTGATCGAGGCGGTGCTTGCCGCGGTGGTGGGGCGCCGGTTTCTCAGCGCGCAGATCGCGCAGAGCCTCGAGCCCGCCGATCTGGACCTAACGCGGCGCAGTCCGCTCGAGAGGCTGAGCGCGCGGGAGCGCGAGGTGCTCCAGCTCGCCGTCATGGGCTGGACCAGTGCCGAGATCGCGCGGAAGTTGTTCTTGTCACCAAAGACCGTGGATACGTACCGGAGGAGGGTCATGGACAAGCTGTGCCTGTCAGACCACTCCGCTCTGGTGCGCTTTGCCATGGAGCACGGGCTCGTTCCGAGGTGACCGTTCATCCGGGTCGTACCCCAAAGTGTCTGGTTTTCCTGACAGCTGCGACTCAAACAATCTGTTGATATGCAATCGGTAGCCGGGGGGCAGCGCGTGCCTTTGTCATCGCGAGGCAGCTGAATGGTCGTGCGCAAGGACATCGACCGAATCGCGCGAGTGCGCCGCGAATCGCCACGCTCCGATGGTTCGCTCGTGCAGCGGTGGCATCTGCATACAGTAGACGGTACCCGCCAGCGCCGAATCCAGCAGAAGCCTCGGTCGCCGCGCTTGGCAGATCCCTCCATCGGCAGTTGAGCCACCCCGCATGGAGGTCTCCGACACCACCAGCACGGCAGACACCACGATCACCCGGAAACTGGCGCTTCCGGACAGCTGCCAGGTTCTCGTGGTCGACGACGACGAGCTGACCCGCAGCTACGTTTGCTCACTGCTGCGCCTGGCCGATTATGTGGTGTGCCAGGCGGCGAGCGGCCGCGAAGCGCTTCGCAAGCTGGATGTCGAGCCATGCGAGATCGTGGTGACGGACTGGGAGATGCCCGACATCGACGGGCTGGCTCTGTGTCGAGCACTACGCTCGCGCGATGCCGATCGATATACCTACGTGCTGATCTACAGCGTGCGCAGTGGTCAAGGAGATGCTCTGCAGGCGCTCAACGCGGGCGCGGATGACTATCTGATCAAGGGGCCCTCGCCCGCGGAGCTGCTGGCCAGGGTAGGGGTGGGTCGACGGATCACCCGGCTCGAGCGCGCGTTGCGCCTCAGCGGCCAGGAGAACCGGCGCCTCTCCGTGACCGATGCGTTGACGAACGCCTACAACAGGCGCTTCCTCATGAAGCATCTGCCCAAGGAGCTCGAGCGCTCGCGCCGGTACCAGCGCCCGATTGCCGTCCTCAGCTGCGACCTGGACAGGTTCAAGTCGATCAACGACCGGTTCGGGCACGAAGCCGGAGATGACGTGCTGCGCAGCTTCGTGGAGCGAGCCTCGCTCACCCTGCGCGAGTCGGTGGACTGGATCGCGCGTGCCGGGGGCGAGGAGTTCATCGCCGTTCTGCCGGAAACGGGACTCTCCGGGGCATCGAGCGCTGCGGAGCGGCTGCGGAGGGAGCTCTCCAGTTGTCCGGTGGCGACGTGCGCAGGGCCCCTGAGCGTCACGGTGAGCGTTGGAGCGACCGCAGCCGAGACGGAGCAGGAACTCGCCAAAGCCTCGGCCATGGAGCTGCTGCGCGCAGCGGATCAGTGTCTCTATGCCAGCAAGAGCGCGGGCAGGGACCGGGTGACCTGCGCCTCACCCCTGTGTGCGCGCACGTTGCTCGACCGCACATCGTACCAAAGCCATGAGCTCAACTGACGGAGGTCTCCCAGACCATGATCCAGAGCTGCTCGAGCGGCAGTTCGAGTCGCTGCGGAGATCCTTCTATCAGAACATCGGACCCGATGTCCGGAGGCTCGGTGAGCTGGCGAGGCAGTACGCACTGGTTTCCGGCAACGAACCACAGCCGAGCGCGGCCACAGGTTTCGAGAACGACATCGCGGCGATCGCACACCGGATCAGGGGAGCGGCGGCCATCTTTGGCGACGCCTCCATCAGCACGAACGCTGCCGAGCTCGAGCGCATCGTGGGGGGCGCGATCACCGCGAGGAGCCATTCAATGGACACCTCCGTCACCATCCTCCGTTCCATCGACAACCTCATCGAGGTGCTGGCGCGGTGCCGGGCCGACTTCGCGTGAGCGCTTCGTGGTTCGCGAGCACGCTGCCGGGCCAGTTGTCCAAGGCATGGCTCGCGGATGTGAGATACCTCCTGGAGGTAGGGTTGTCGCCTAGAGAGGTCCAGCAAGCAGGTAACGGCAGGGCGGGGGAGGAGCCGGCGCCGCGTCGGGCCGGGCGCCAGAGGCTCGATTGCGCGAGCAGCCTGACGGATCTGGATCAGCTGGTGGATCTGAGTGTGGCGCTGCTCGATGCCGCGGACCTCTGGCAACTCACGGAGCGGATTCTCGATGCCGTGATGTCGCTGCGTGGAACCAGTCACGGGGTGATTCAGCTGCATGATCGTCGCGGCGCGCCGATCGCACTGAGCCATCGAGGGGTATCCTGCGACCTGATCGAGCAGTGCGGGCGGATCTTCACAGGTGAGTACTTCTCAAGGCGAGGCGAATCCTCCGATCCTGTTCTGGATCCCCTGTGCTCGCTCGCCCGGAAGGCCGGATTCTGCGCGGTCGAGTGTGCTCCGGTCATGGTGCGCAGTGACGGTGTTCAGGGAGTGCTCACGTTCTTCATGCGCGCGTCCGGCCGCGCCGATGAGCGCCAGATCGACCTCATCGACGCCTACCTGCGACTTGCAGGTCACGCGATTTCGCATTGCTACGAAAGGGAGCGTCTGCGCAGCGCGCGCGAGGCCGCCGAGCGCGCCTGCCGGTCGAAGGCCCGTGTGCTTGCGACTGCAAGTCACGAGATTCGCCAGCCTCTTCATGCGCTTGCTTTGCTCAACGGCGCACTGTCGCGCATTGCAACGGACGATACGGTCCTGCGCGTCATCGCGCAGCAGGATCAGGTAATCTCGAACGCCTCGGAGCTGCTCGGCACGCTCCTCGACCTATGCAAGCTCGAATCCGGGGTCGTGCAGCCGAGGATCAGCGAGTTCGATCTCTCGGGGCTCTTGAGTGAGCTGCATGCGGAGTTTGCGGTCATGGCGGCCGATAAGGGACTTGATTTGCGACTGGAGGCATGCGCAGGATCGGTGCGAAGCGACCGCGTACTCGTCGGTCAGATCCTGCGCAATCTTCTAGCCAATGCCATTCGCTACACGCCCGCCGGATGCGTGGTCCTGCGCTGTTCCGGCGATGACCGGGGCTTGCGCGTCAAGGTTCTCGATACCGGCATCGGAATCCCGGCAGAGTTGCTGCCCAGGATCTTCGACGAGTTCTTTCAGGCGGGTGCCACCCGCGAGCGGGCAGGACACGGTCTCGGACTGAGCATCGTCCAGCGCGCCGCTCGTTTGCTCGGGCATGAGGTTCGGGTTCGCTCGAAGGTGGGCCGCGGATCGGTCTTCACGCTGGTGCTGCCCCGTTGCACCGCAGCGGGTGGCCGTGCTCTGAAGATCTCCCAGAGCGATCGGGTCGTCAGCGACGAGCGGTAATCGCAGCGGGCGCGGCGCGCCGGAGAACGCGCAGCTCAAGCGTGGGGCGACCCTCGGGCCTGCCTCGCTCAGTAGGGGGTCATCCGCCTGGCCCTCTGGGCTTTGGCTGCCTCGGTCCACCACAGGAGATCGTCAGCGAAGCGCGGGAACGCGCGCTCGAGCGCGGCTCCCGCCTCCCCGATAGGCTCCCCGGACTCATCCAGCGTCTGTGCGATCGGACCGACCGAAAGCGTGCTCGAGACGACGACCATGCCCATCTCGCAGAGCGTGTTGTGCCAGGCGTAGCTCGATCGAGCACCCGCCAGGCGTCCGCCCGAATAGCTCGCGATTGCGGCGGGCCGCCAGAACCACTCCTCGAGGAAGTGATCGGTGAGGTTCTTGAGCCCCGGCTGCACTCCCCAGTTGTACTCGCCTACCACGAACACGAAGGCATCGGCTGCGCGGATCTTTGCACCCAGGCTCTGCAGCGCGTCGGGCGCTGTGCCCGGAGCATATTCCTTGAGCATGCGGTCCAGCATCGGCAGGCCGATGGCCTGAGCGTCGATCAGCTCGGGATCCTCACCGCGTGCCCGCAGCCGGTGCATCGCAAACTGTGCCAGGCGGATTCCCTTGCGATCGATGCGGTACGAGCCGTACAGAACGAGAATCCGGTTACCCACGAACAGCATCCCATGAACAGGCGAGGCTCAGCTGGAAGCAGTCTATCGGGGGCTGGGGATGAGATACACTCCCGGGGTGCTCTCGCGCTCCACTCGCCTGGTGACCTGTGCCGTGCTGATTTTCCAGCTGGCCTCAGGGATGTCCTGTCCGCTCGTGCGGGCCGCGGATGCCGTTCCCTCGCAAGCCCAAGCGGCCCTCGACGACTGTCCGGATCACCCCGCGGCCCGCTCGGGGCACCACTCATCCCACGGCCCAGGGTGCTGCCATACGCCCGGGTGTCACTGCTGCCTCACGTACTTTCCGCCGGTGTACCAGGCCACCCTGACCACATCCCTCGCACTGTTCACCTACCTGCCCGCGGCGCCGGATGTGGCACCTGCGCGGGCGCCCATCGACGAGCCTCTGAGACCTCCCATCGGCTAGATCCGTTGAGCGCACGGTTCAGCCGTGCCGAACCTTTCGCTTCGGGCCGCAAGAGCGGCCCAGGGGCTCATCTGGGAGTCGGCAATGAAAAGATATCGAGGTGCCTCGTCAGGCGCGCTCGTGTGGTCGCGGCGGCGCTTCGTTCAAGGATTGGGTGGCAGCACGCTTGCGCTTTCGAGCGTGGGCCGTTGGAGAGCGGGTACAGCTGCGCCCAGCTCCTCGGTGCTGTCCGGGACCGAATTCGATCTCGAGATCGGCGCGCGCGAGATGGACCTGACGGGACGGCGTCGCCCGGCGACCCTCGTCAATGGGCAGCTCCCCGCACCGCAGCTGCGCTGGCGCCAGGGCGATACCGTGACGCTTCGGGTGACCAATCGGCTGCGCGTGCCGAGCTCGATCCACTGGCACGGCCTCATCGTCCCGGCGGACATGGACGGGGTACCGGGGATTTCCTTCCGGGGCATTGCTCCGGGTGAGACCTATGCCTATCGCTTTCGAGTGAATCAGTCGGGAACGTACTGGTATCACAGTCACTCCCGCTTCCAGGAGCAGACGGGTCTTTATGGTCCGATCGTGATCGAGCCGCGCGGCGCGGAGCGGCATCGCGCGGACCGCGACTACGTCGTGCTGCTGTCGGACTGGACCGACCTGAATCCCGAGCACATCTATGCGACTCTCAAGCGCGACAGCAGCTATTTCAACTTCCACGAGCGCACTCTCGGGACCTTCTTCCACGACGCGCGCCAGCAGGGTTTGCGCCGTACGCTCGATGACCGGCTGATGTGGGGCGCGATGCGCATGGACCCCACGGACCTGGCGGACGTCTCCGGTTATGCCTATACCTATCTGATGAATGGCGCGACACCTGCGGCTAACTGGACGGGTGTCTTCAGCCGCGGTGAGCGAGTGCGCCTGCGCTTCATCAACGGCTCCTCGATGAGCTTCTTCGATATTCGCATTCCGGACTTGAAGCTCAACGTGATTGCCGCGGATGGTCAGGATGTCGATCCGGTGAGCGTCGATGAGTTCCGTATCGGCGTCGCGGAGGTGCTCGATGTGATCGTCACGCCGCAGGAAGAGCGGGCGTACACGATATTCGCCCAGTCGATCGACCGCTCGGGATATGCGCGCGGGACGCTGGCCCCGCACATCGGGCTTGAGGCCCCGGTCCCCGCGCTCGATCCGCACCCGCTTCTGTCGATGGCGGACATGGCCATGGCCGGGGGACACGCTGCTGGAATGACTACAACGATGCCGGGGATGGAACCGACCCACCACGCCTCGCCGCAGTACGGTCCCACCGTGGATGCCGTTGCCCTGCGGCCGGAAAGCCGGCTGGACGACCCGGGTGCGGGGCTGCGGAATAACGGCCGCCGCGTTCTCACCTACTCCGACTTGCATACCATCGGGGGGCCGATCGATTCGCGCGAGCCAGGTCGCGACCTCGAGCTGCACCTGACCGGGCACATGCAGCGGTTCATCTGGTCATTCGACGGTGCGAAGTTCTCCGAGGCCGAGCCCTTGCGCTTTCGCCACGGGGAGCGGCTCCGCATCGTGCTCGTCAACGACACGATGATGAATCACCCGATCCATCTGCACGGCATGTGGAGCGAGCTCGAGGACGAGGACGGCGACTTTCTCGTGCGCAAGCACACCATCACCGTTCAACCCGGTCAACGCATCGCCTACGGCGTCACGGCCGATGCGCTGGGTCGGTGGGCCTATCACTGTCATCTGCTCTATCACATGCAGGCGGGCATGTTCCGGGAGGTCATCGTCGCGCGGTCCGAGCGAGAGGCCGAGCGATGACGCGCGGGAGTGCCGGTCTCATTCGGGCCCCGCATCGATCGAGCATCCGTTGGGCACTCATGGCGTTTGCCTGTCTCGGGCCGGCGCTCAGTCATGCCCAGGCGCCGGTCGCAGCGCCCGCACCGAGCCAATCGATACCTGAGATGTCCTACGAGAAGATGGCGCACCTCATGGAGATGGACGACACCCAGATGACCGGCATGCTGCTGCTGGACCAGCTCGAGTGGCGCGACACGAGCCCCGGTGCAACAGCGGCGTGGGAGGGGGAGGGCTGGTACGGCGGGGATTACGACAAGCTCGGGGTGCGAACGGAGGGCGAGGAGGGCGACGCCACCGAGGATGCGCGGATCGAGGCCTTCTGGGACCGCATCGTTACCCGCTGGTGGAGCGTACAGGTCGGGGCGCGCGAGGACGTGAGTGGCGGGCCCTCTCGCACCTGGGTCGGTGTCGGTCTCGAGGGCCTGGCGCCCGAATGGCTCCACGTGGAAGCCACACTCTACGCGGGTGAGTCGGGGCGCACGGCCGCGCGGCTCTGGTCCACGTATGACGTGCTCATCACGCAGCGGCTGATTCTGCAGCCGGAGCTCGAGGCCAACCTGTACGGCAAGGCGGATCCGGCGCGGCATCTGGGCTCAGGGCTCTCCGATCTCGAGGCAGGACTGCGTCTGCGATACGAATTCCGACGCGAGATCGCCCCCTATGTCGGGGTGGTCTGGCAACGTCTCTGCGGCGACACCGCGGATTTCGCGCGCACCAGCGCAGAACGTACGGGCGGTGCCGAATTCACGGCCGGGATCAGAGTGTGGCTGTGAGATGCGCACGCCCGAAGACCCTACGTACTTTCCGCGATGCGACTAAGGGTCTCGCCCACGAACGACGCAAGTCACGTCCCGGCGCGAAGATCTCCTCTATATATCGCGGACTGCAAGCAGGAGACGATCTTGCACTCCGGACCTGGGACTGTGATCCCCTACGAGCTCGGCGAGGGCGCGGCTGCATCATCATGGCAGGGCCTGGAGGCCTCGCTCCCATGTGCGGCGTTCGTGGCGCATTTCACACCGGGAAGCGCGCTGCCCCGCTTCCGGTACCTGAGCGCGGGCTGCCGACGGCTGTTCGGTGTCGATCCACAGGTGGTGAGGGCCGATTGCGCTGCCGGCTTTGCTTGTGTGCCGGAGAAGCCGCAGAAGGCGCTGTGGCAAAGCTTTCGTGCCGCCGCCACAGCGGGCAGGCAGTGGACACACGAGTTCCCCGTGAAGCACGGTCAGGACGTGCGCTGGGTCGAGGGTCACGCATCGTTCGAGGTGTGCGGTGGCGCGATCGAGGCGCGCGGCTACTTCATCGAGAGCACGGCCCTCAGGCGTGCCCGCGAGGAGAGCCAGAGGCTCCAGGAGCGGCTCCGGCAAGTACTCTCGACGGCACCCGCCGCCATGTGCATCGTGGACAACGCGGACAACCTCGTCGCTGTCAATTCCGCATATGTGAGCCTGTTCGGATACACACGCGAGGAAGTCCCGACGCTCGCCCAGGCCTTCGAGCGGTACTTTCCAGATCCCGCCTATCGCGACGAGATGATGCGCCGCTGGCGTGAGACTCTGGCAGTCGCACCCGAGGGCGCCCCAGTCACCGGGGGCGTGGGCCGCATCCGTCGCAAAGATGGTGCGGAACGTGTGGTGGAAGTTCGCACGACGCTCGCAAGTGGCGAGCGCGTCATGTCCTTCAGCGACATCACCGCCCGGGTGCGCGCCGAGATCGGCCGCGAGCGTGCGACGAGCGAGCGCGATCGGCTGCAAAGCGAGCTGCACCTGCAGTGCGAGCGCATGCCCATGGCGCTCATCGTCTCGGATGCGACACCCGAGCTTACGATACGCTCGTGGAATCCTGCTGCGGAACGGATCTTTGGCTACCGATCGGACGAGGTCCTCGGCCGCTCGCCGTATGACTTTCTCATCCCGGCGGAGGTCCGTTCGCACGTTCGCGGCGCCATCGACTGGGGCGCAACTGACGAGACGATCCGCGTGGTGAATCAGATCCTGACGAAGGACGGTCGAACGATCTGGTGCGAGTGGTTCAACTCACCGATGCGCGGCCCGAGCGGTGAGGTCACGCGCGTGCTTGCAATGGCGCAGGATGTCACCGCGCGGCTGCGGGCCGAGCAGCAGCTGCGGCTGTGGTCGAACGTGCTCTCGTACAGTGTCGAGGGGATCTTCATCTGCGACCCCGAGCAACGAATTCTGAACGTGAATTCAGCCTTCGAGCGCATTACCGGCTACAGTGCCGACCAGGTGATCGGCAAGACGCCGCGCCTGCTGCACTCGGGTCGCCAGGACCCTCAGTTCTACTCCACGATGTGGCAAACCCTTCTCGCGCAAGGTACCTGGAGCGGGGAGATCTGGAACCGCCGCAGGGGCGGGGAGCTCTACCTGGAGTGGCTCTCGATCAGCATCGTATACAACGAGGACCATTCCATCGCCAACTTCGTCGGGATCTTCTCCGACATCACCGAGCGCAAGACGGCCGAGGAGCGCGTCGCGCGCCTGGCTCGGTTCGACGCGCTCACCGAGCTGCCGAACCGCGCGCTCCTCACCGACCGCCTGGAGCAAGCGATCAAATCCGCGCAGCGCGCCGGGGCTCGCGTGGGCGTTGCCTTCATCGATCTCGACCGGTTCAAGGGAGTGAACGACTCGCTCGGCCACAACGCCGGGGATGAGCTGCTGCAGGAGCTCGCGCGGCGGCTGACGGCCGCGGTCCGTGATGAGGACACGGTCGCGAGGATGGGCGGTGACGAGTTCGTCGTGATCCTCCAGCAGCTGCGCGACACGACGGACGCCACCACCTGTGTCAGCGCGATGCTGCAGGCATTACGACGGCCCGTCGAGCTCGAGGGGCATGAGATCACCGTCACCGCGAGCATCGGCATCTCGATGTTCCCGGACGATGGCTCTGATGCCCAGGAGCTGCTCCGGAATGCGGACGCGGCAATGTATCAGGCGAAGGGTGATGGCCGTGATCGCTTTCACTTCTATACCGCAACCCTCAACCGCCGCGCGCTCAACATGCTCTCCGTCGAGAATGCGCTGCGGCGGGCGCTCGACCGCGGGGAGTTCGTGCTCCACTACCAGCCCCAGCTTTGCGTTGCGACGGGCGAGCTCATCGGAGCCGAAGCGCTCATCCGCTGGAACCACCCGGAGCAAGGACTGCTCATGCCGGGTGCGTTCATTCCGGTAGCCGAGGACCGCGGGCTCATCCGGGCGATTGATGAGTGGGTGTTCGGGGAGGCGGTCCGGCAGCTGGCCGCCTGGCGCAGCAGCGGCTTCCGCGGCGTGCCCGTCGCGCTGAACATCTCGAGCGTGCCGTTCCACGAGAAGGACTTCATCGAGCGCGTGGAGCGAACCATCGCCGCTTCCGGGATCGACCCCACCCAACTGGAGTTCGAGCTCACCGAGAGCCTGATGATGAGAGACGTGGATGCGAGCGTCGAGGTGATGAAGAAGCTGCACGCAGCGGGCATCCGTCTATCGATCGACGACTTCGGGACCGGCTACTCATCCCTCAACTATCTCAGGCGATTCCCGATCCAGAAGATCAAGATCGACCAGTCATTCGTCCGGGAGATGGCTGCGCACCCGGAGGCCGCGCGACTCGTGCACGGCATCGTGGGACTTGCGAAGAGCCTCGGATTGACGGTCGTTGCCGAAGGGGTCGAGACGCGCGAACAGCTGAGACTGCTCGCGGAGCAGGGGTGCGACGAGGCGCAGGGCTTTCTTTTCAGTCCGGCGGTGCCCCTTGCCCAGTTCGAGCGATTGGTGTGCGCCTGGAAGCCGTTCCGCCAGAGCCTCACGGCCTGACGAGGTTGGGGCACATCAACCTCAACACCCCCGCGGCCTCGCCTGGCAGGCCGACGATCCTCACGTCCCGTCCGGCCCCCAGCATACCGGTCAGGACGTCCTTTGTGATCGCAGTCCAGCCGCCCTCGGTCGGGTAGCTGACCACGAACATGCCCTCTTGCCGGTCGCGCAACAGGCGCGCCGGGTCATAAGAGTGAGCCTTGTGGGAGCTCACGACCTGCGGGTCGGAGGAGCCGATGTACTCAAGGGGGAGACTCGCAATCGGGCCGCCGGCTTGCGGATCGTCCTCGGACATGACGAACAGACCCGCGGCTGGAGCAATGGTATTTCCGCGCAACGCCTGAGCCAACCGATCGAAGATCTCTGTTGCAAATTGCAGGGGATAGTCGAACAGGCTTTGTATGTGAGGTGGGATATGCGGCAACTTGCGCCAGCCGCTCACCCAGGCGAGCTTGTCAGCGCTGCCAGCGGTGAAGACATCCTCCAGGCTGAAGTGCGTTGCAACGTCCGGCTGCAGCGACTTGAGGGCCATATGCTCCATGAGATTGGATGAGAACCCGTAGATGACCCCATAGGGAGAATAGGCATTGGCGTTCGGCTCGAAGTGGGAACAGTCCTCGCACAGCGCCTGCGAGACGCGCCCGATGCACGCTCCGTATTCTTGGATGAGCTGAATGTGCCGCCGTCCTGCGGGCGTGTAGATCGCATGCCCATCGCGATCTTTCGTGATGAACAGATGCTCGATCATGCTGTAGGCGCCCAGAAGGTCGAGTCGATTCACGAACAACTCGGGATCTGCGGAGAGACCCTGACAGATGGCGCTGGCCAGTTGCAGCCGGGAAGTGGGCGTGTGATTGCGAACGGTTTCCTCATACGCTCGAAGCAGCGGCACGAGGGCTTGAATCAGCATTGCAAAATCGAGCGCGTTGGAGTTGCGCGAGCTCAGGACCAGCCCCTGGTCATCGAAGCTCACCCCTTCCTTCATACGATAGTGGAACAGCTGCGAGCGTAAGTGCCCGCCAGCCATCTGAACACTCGCCTTGTGGATCTCGATCCGGTCCGCTTCGCGGAGTGTCTCCTCGACCTGCTCGGCGACCTCGAAATAGGGGGCCAGGTCATCGGTCGTCGGGCTCTGTGCGACTGGAAGCAGCCATCGAGCATCCCGCACCAGGATGGGCTGGTCAGCGGGCGCCGTTTCGTGGAGCCGATCGAGCAGGCGTTGAATTTGCGCGAGCCCATCGCCCGGGCTGCCCCATCCGGGATCCCACAAACGCAGGCTCAGGAGCTCGAGGCACCGCAAGACGTACAAGCTGAACAGGGTGTGCGCGTACCGGGCGCGGCCGTTGCGTCCCGGCCAGCGAGTCTGCCGCCATAGGTGAAAGCCGCGTATCATCATCTCCCCAGCGTCGACCAAGTCGTTATGCATCCCCGGCATGTCACGAGGCCTGAAGCCGCTCGCTCGCCGCGCGTCCTCCAGTTGACCTCTAAGAGCGGATTGGGCGCGTGTGATCGCAGAGGCCGCGAAGAAGCAGTCCTCGAATTGACGACACAGATGTGCACGGTCCTGCAGGGTCTCGATGGGCCTGCGCTGGGCGTTCAGCAACTCCTGGAGTCTCTCGACAATCTCCGGGCGGCGGGCCAGGAACATCGCGAGAAGCTCGACGTGGGCTGCGAAGGGCGCCTGCGCAGGATGCGCGCCTGTCTGCATGTTTCCTCGGCCTCTGTGGACTACGAGCAGTTGCTCGCCCGCCTGACTCATCGGGGCGGCCATTTCATGCCACCTTCGTTGCTCGACACCCAGCTTGCGGATCTGGAGCCGCCGCAGTCCGATGAGCACGCAATTCTCATCGATGGGGCGGCCCCCACGCACGAGCAGGTGGCGCGTGTGCTCGATGCCCTGCCGGGCGCGGGCTAGAGCTTGGGCACCGCCACGCCGATCATGCAGTCGCGCGTGACGATCGATGCCAGCTGCGCCTCGCTCCATCCCTCCGTGTTGGCCGGACGCACCGGTAGAACGAGATAGCGCATGTCGGCCGTGGAGTCGTGCACCCGTACGGTCACACCACCGGGCAGCTCGAGCCCGAACTCGCTTAGCACCGCGCGGGGCTCGCGCACCGCGCGGCTGCGGTAGCTGCGACTCTTGTACCAGTCGGGCGGCAAGCCGAGCAGCCAGCGCGGATAGCACGAGCACAGGGTGCATACGACCAGGTTGTGCACATCCGCGCTGTTCTCCACGACCACCAGCTTGTACGGGCCGCGCTCGAGGCCCAGGTCCACCAGTGCGTCGTTGCCTCGGTCGAGCAGTTTCGCCTTGAACGCAGGGCTGCTCCATACGCGCGCGACCACGCGCGCGCCCTGGGCGGGGCTGCGAGCATCCATCTTCTCGACCTCGCGCTGCACGGCCTCGGCGCTCAAAACGCCCTTCTCGATGAGAAGCTCGCGTACCGCGGTCTCCAGCACCTGGTAGTAGGTGAGGTTCGGCGCGTTCCCGTGCTCGTGCATGTGCATGTGCATGCGCGTTTTTTCAGCCCGGCTCCAGCCAGTGCTGGTAGATCTCGACATCGATCGTATCGGCAGCGTCGCCCGCATAGTCTGGCCAGACCTCCGTCTGTGCGAAGCGCACGCGGTAGAGAGGCTGAGCCGGCAAACCCGAGCGCGCGTAGGCGAGCTCCTCCGGGTTGGGATAGGTGCCGCACAGGCGCTCGATGACACCCGCTTGGCCGCGGATGTACCACGGCGTCCGGATGTGCCCCGGCACGTCGGCGCGGCGCACCTTCACGCGCTCGCCGCCGCGAAAGCGCGGGACGACGGGAGCGTTCGCGCCCCCGGAGCTCATCCGCACCGCTCGTTCGGGCGAGCCTCGACCTGCGCGATCTTGCGAGCGAGCTCCTCGATCGTGATGACGCCACGCTGGATCAGGGTCTGGCTGATCGAGTGGATCCAGCGCTCGTAGTACGTCATGCGGTCATAGGCGTCCGGAGCGATCGCCTCGATGTTCTTGCGCAGCTCGTCCACCGTCATCCGTCCCGCGCCGGAAAGCAAAACCATCAGCGCATCGACGCGCTTCTCCCACAACGCATACTCGTGCTCCGTCGCTTGGATGCGGCCCGCAGGAAGTCCACCCATGTCGTGATGACTGCGCACGGTGGGTCAGGGACCTGCTACGGCAGGGGAAGCGGCGACACAGCTACGAATCATGACAGGAGGATGCCACGATCGCGGCGAGCCCGGAATAGGGCGCCGACGCGCACCGCCGCGGGCCCGCCGGGCTGAGCGCCCGCTGCCCTGGGTTACTGGTAGACTCGCCGAAACGCATCGAAGCGCGCCGTAGCGCTGATCACCTCCGAACCGGATGAGTAGCACGGTCAGATCCCTCGATCACTTCGTCATCGTGGTCCGTGATCTGGATTCAGCCCGGAGCACGTACGAGCGACTCGGGTTCCACACCCTGCCGCGTGCACGGCACATCGAGATTGGCAGCAGCAATCACGTCATCCAGCTTCAGGAGACTTACCTGGAGCTGGTGGGGGATCTGGAGAAGACCCCGGCGCTGCTTCGCGATCGAATCCTGCCACGGTTCCGCTGCGGCGAGGGTCTTGCCATCGTGAGTCTGACGAGCTCGGACCTTGCCGCCGACCACCAGCGCATCAGCGAGGCGGGATTCGCACCGGCGCGAATTCTCGACGCCCGTCGCAAAATCAGGATGCCCTCAGGGAGCGAGGACGAGACCGACAGCTCATGTTTCTACGTTTGGAGGGCAGATCGGCTCTTCTCGACACTGTTCTTCAGCGAGCATCGCCGACCCCAGACGATCTGGGTCCCGCAATACCAGCGCCATGCCAATACCGCACGACGGGTCACCGCGCTCACCTACCTCTCCGACAATCCGGCCGCAGAGGTCGATTACGTATCGCAACTGCTGGGCACCGGTCCGAGGTGCTCGAGCTTCGATCAGGTGAGCTTCGAGACTGCCCGCGGCGAGACCATCGAATTCCTGAGTCACGCGCTGCTGGTCCGGCGCTTGGGCGATCTCGCCCCGTCGGCCTGTCCCGCGCTGAACGTGTTTCCGGTTGGCGTTGCCATCGAGGTAGGTGACCTCAAGGCGTGCGAATCCGCACTGCTCGAAGGCGGCGTGCCGATCTCGCGCAGGGGGGGCCGTATCGTGGTTCGCGCTTCACATGCCTGCGGCGTTCTGCTTGAATTCAAGGAGCCCTAGACTCGCGTGCGGCTCAGCCGGGACCCCATGACTCTGCTGCAGGATCTCCTTGCGATTCGACTGCCGATCATCCAGGCGCCCATGGCGGGCGTGCAGGGCAGTGGGCTTGCCCTGGCGGTATCGAGCGCTGGGGGGCTTGGATCGCTACCGTGCGCGATGCTCAGCATCCAGGCGATGCGAACGGAATTGGCGCTCATCCGTGCGCGTGGCGACAGCCCTTTCAACGTCAATTTCTTCTGCCATGCCGTGCCCAAGCCCGATGCGCAGCGCGAGGCGAGGTGGCGCGCTGAGCTTGCTCCGTACTATGCCGAATTCGGGATCCCTGTGGATGAGATCTCCACCGCTCCTGCGCGCGCACCCTTCAGTGACGAAGCAGCGGACGTCCTGGAGGAGTTCAAGCCTCCGGTGGTCAGCTTTCATTTTGGCCTGCCCCCAGAGAAGCTCCTGGGGCGTGTCAAGGCGATGGGAGCGCGCATCCTGTCCTCCGCAACGACGGTCGAAGAGGCGCGCTGGCTGGAAGCGAGGGGCGTCGATGCGGTCATCGCGCAAGGACTCGAGGCGGGGGGGCACCGTGGGCATTTCCTGTCGATGGACCTCACCACCCAGATGGGAACCTTCGCGCTCGTTCGCCAGCTGGTCCGCGCAGTGCGGATCCCCGTCATTGCTGCGGGCGCGATCGCCGACGCCGCCGGGGTTGCGGCCGCCATGGCGTTGGGTGCTGCCGGCGCGCAGGTGGGCACGGCGTATCTACTGTGCCCCGAGGCCACGACGAGCCCAGTGCATCGGGCCGCCTTGAAGAGTGATGGGGCACTGCACACGGCGGTCACCAACTTGTTCTCGGGACGAGCAGCCCGCGGCATCGTCAACCGGATCATGCGAGAGCTCGGATCGCTCAGCACGGCGACTCCCGAGTTTCCTCTGGCCTCCGCTGCCATGGCGCCGTTGCGCGCGGCGGCCGAGAAGCGCGGCCGCGGAGACTTCTCGCCGCTCTGGTGCGGACAGAATCCGAACGGATGCACGGAACTTCCCGCCGCGCAGCTGACCGAGCAGCTGGGCGCCGCAATATAATGGAGAGATCATGAGCACCGATACCGAGATTCCAGGGCTCGTCAGATTGCTGTCGCATCACTCTGTCGGTGCGACGATCGATCGGCTCGAAGCGAGCCTGAAGCAGCGTGGCATTCTCGTCTTCGCGCGGATCGACTTCAGCGGAGATGCCGGTCGAGCGGGGCTGCGAATGCAGCCCGAGCAAATGCTGATCTTCGGAAACCCGAAGGCCGGAACACCCCTGATGGTGCAGGCTCCGGCCGTCGGGCTCGATCTACCGCTGAAGGCGCTTGCGTGGGAGGGTGCGGACGGCAAGGTGTGGGTCGCCTATAACGACCCGCAGTACATCGTGCGGCGCTACGGCATCGAGCCGAGCCTCGCCGCCAATCTTGCGGCGGTCGTGCCCATGATCGAGTCGGCCGCCGCCGAGTGACCCGAGCGGCGTACTAGCGCTCGGGGGCGGGCAGCGCGCACCTGAAGTTCTGCTCCTCGTCGGTGCTGCCTCGGCCGACGTACCTCGCCACCTTCGGGTATGGGCACAACGGCCGCGTGCGCGCCGGTGCCCCCGGCGGATTGGCCACCACGATCCTCTCCGGGGCGTGCCCGCTCGCGACCCACTCATCTACGGTTGAGATGGGATCAAAGAGGAAGGGGCCGTCACCGCCTGCGCAGTGATTCATGCCGGGTATCATGTACAGGTGCGCGTTGCGCGCTTCTGCCGGATCGAGCTCTCGGGTGAGCTGGACGTAGAAGTTGACGGTGCTCATGGGCGGAATGAGGCCGTCCGCCCACCCATGCGAGAGCAGCAGCTTGTGTCCTGCTGCAAGGAAGCTCTTCAGGCCGCCGGCAGGAACATCCAGCTGCGCACTCCCCGCTGACATGGCGCGCGCTACGTCCCGGTCATAGTCGAAGCTTCTAAAATCCCAATGCGCATCGTTGAAGACGAGGTCGGCCATGTAGGTCTCCGCGGCGCCGAATGGCTTTGGCCCCATCGTCTGGATGGGCAGTTGCCCCTCACTCCCGGGCTCGAAGCCCGGAAAGATCGAGCGGCCCGTCCGCGGATTGCGGGGTCCCTGATAGATCGCGCGCAGGGCCGCAACCTGGGGGCCAGTGAGACAATCCGGCCCATCTGCGGACTTGCACTGCAGGACTGCGGGATCGAAGTGACAGGTCTGCGGAGAGGAGATAATCCCGTCCTTCACGCCGTCGCGCGCATCGCAGGCCTCGAGCGCTGCCTTGTGAACCATCGCGAACTTCGGCGGCGGAATCTGGCTGGCCGGATCCTTGAGCGTCGCCTCGCCGGTCCAGAGCGAGCTCACCATCAGTCCGACCATCGGATTGGCCGGCGCCATCGCGGAGATCCCGTCGTAGTCGCTCGGGTATCGGTATGCCTCCATGAGGCCCTGCCTCCCCCCGGTCGAGCAGCTCACGAAGAGCGAGCGCTGCGCGCCCGAGCCATAGAAGGCTACGATCAATGCCTTCGCGGTGCTGGTCATCTCGTGCACCGCACGGTAGCCGAAATCCACCAGCTTCTCGGGGTGGCCCTCGGCAAATCCGGCATCGAGCGGGCTGCCCTGATGTCCATCATCCGTCGCGGCAGTCGCGTAGCCCATGCTGAGCGGGGCAACCATGGAGAAGTAGGTGATCGATCCGGCCCATACCCCATTACCGGTGCCGAGAAACTTTCCGTTCCAGTGGCTGGCCGGCATCCATACCTCGAAGCGGATGTCCGAGTCCGGTGTTGGCCGGATAGTGCCGGCCACCCGGCAAAAGGCGGGCAGATGCGAATACGCACCGGGTGGAACACCGAATCCGGGTCCTGCACCTGCGGGCGGCCTGAAGGCTGCGGCAGCGACGCTTTCGGCGAGCGTGATCTCGACATGCGGGATGGTTTTGATGCTCGCGAGCTGCGAGCATTCGGTCGCGTGGACCGTTCGTGCCGGCAACGCCGCGAGCGAAGCGGCCGCCGCGATGCAGGCGAGAATGGCAGTGCGTCTCATGGGTCCCCCTTGACCCGATGATAATCCACCCGCCTGCGAGATGAGGAGCCGCGTGGCGGTCACTTGCACGCGACCCCGAGCGTGGGTCGGCTTTGGGTGCCTGGCCGACCTCTTACCGGTTGCACCTGGCCCAGTTGCCGTCCCGGTCGCGCATCCAGGCGCCCGAGTCCCTGAGCCCCTCGTCATCGTAGCGATCGACATTCAAGACAGGGACACCACGCTCGCGCGACTGGGGGAGTGACATCTCACCGGTGAACAGGGCGGTGTGAAAGCCATCGGCCCAGCAAGACCATACGCGGCCGTGGGCAGTCGCCTCGATTGCGGCTCGCAGCAGTTGCCTGGGTATCTGGGCGGGATCACGGATCTGATATGCGCTTTCGGGCAGGAAGCCGCGGGCCGCGATGAGCCCATCGAGGAGCCCCGAAACGTTCGACGGCATCTGGAGACTTCGTAACTGCAGCGTCTGCATTGGCGGACCTCGCCGCTCGCTTACTACGGGGCCTCATTCCACCGTACATGTGGATCGGTCATCTGTGACCCCGCCCACGCTTGGCAGGCAGGAGCGATGCGTCATCTACCAGCACGGTCGTGGTAAGTACGTACGCTTGCATTCTCATGCATCGCCGGGGCAGGCTATGGCGCGCAGCTCCATCGAGGCCGCGAGCTGCATGCAAAGGCTCTAGCGATGCGATGTGCGCTTGCTCTCTCGAGTGTCCTGGGGCTGAGCTTGCTGGGCTGCGAAGCGTGGGCGGGCCCGCCGCGATGGTCGGCTCTGCCCCCGACGCCAAGCCTTCCCGGGCCCACCGTCAGCGGTTACGCGCCGGTCGATGGCATCAAGATCTGGTATGCGACGTTCGGTCAGGGACCCACCGTGCTCCTGCTGCATGGCGGGCTTGCCAACGCCAACTACTGGGGCAATCAGGTTCGCGCCCTGGAAGGTCACTACCGGGTCGTCGTGATGGATAGCCGCGGGCATGGTCGCTCCACGCGCAACGCGGCACCCTACGGCTACGACCTCATGGCGCAGGATGTCCTGGGCCTCATGGACTACCTGCGCATCCGCAAGGCCGCCATCGTCGGCTGGAGCGACGGAGCAATCATCGGTCTGGATCTTGCCGTTCACTCCCCGGAACGAGTCACCCAGCTCTTCGCCTTTGCCGCGAATTCCGATCCGAGCGGCGTCAAGGACGTGTCCAAGAGCGCAGTCTTCACCGGCTTCATTGCGCGCGCGCGGCGCGAGTATGAAGAGCTCTCCCCGACACCTCGCGATTACGATGCCTTCCTCGCGCAGATCACGAAGATGTGGGCGACGCAGCCGCATTTCGGCGCTCGAGAGCTGGAAGGGATCAAAGTCCCAACCTGGATCGTGGATGCGGACCACGACGAGGCGATCGAGCGCGCGAACACGCTCTTCATGGCGGACCACATCCGGGGGAGCGGCCTCCTGATTCTTCCCGAGGTGAGCCATTTCGCCTTTCTCCAGGATCCCGAGCTGTTCGACGCAGCGGTTCTGGCCTTTCTGAAGCACGAATAGGCGCAGTCAGTGAACCCATCCGAAACGCCCGCCGACGCGCAGGAACACGTCCTGCCTCCCCCTCCGCGCAAGCGCAGGCTTAGCCGGCGAACTCTTCTGATCGCAGCGGGGGCCCTGGTCGTGCTCACGGCGGCGATCCTCTACTACCTCGTGTTCATCGCCCCGTTTGAGTCCACCGACGATGCCTTCATCGACGGCTATGCGACCCTCGTCAGCTCGCGCGTGCCGGGTCAGGTCGTGCAACTCCTGGTCCGCGATAACCAGAGCGTCCGGCAGGGCCAGGTGCTGATCCGGCTCGATCCGCGCGACTATGAGGCCAGCCTCTCGCAAGCGAGCGCCGCGCTTGCATCGGCTCGCAGCCAGGAGGTTCAGGCGCGCGCGCAGCTGCAGGTATCCGATGCGCGGGTAACACAAGCCCAGGCCAGCGAGAGCGCGGTCGAGGCGGACGCGCAGCGCGCCGACAATGACCTCAAGCGATACCAGTCGGTCGAGAAGCGCGCGGTCTCGAAGACCATCCTCGATCAGATCTCGACCCAGGCGCGCTCGACCGCGGCGCAGCTGCGAGCGGCTCGCAGTCAGCTCGCCGGCGCGCGCGCCGAGGTGGCACTGAGCCAGGCGGCGATCCAGACCGCGGCGGCAGCGGTCCGCGTGTCCCAGGCGAGGGTCCGCCAGGCCGAGCTGAACCTTTCGTATACGACGCTGGTTGCTCCCGTGGATGCACGCGTCACCGCGCGCAGCGTCGACGCCGGCAACTACGTGCAACCGGGTCAGGGGCTGCTCGTATTGGTCCCCAAGTACGTCTGGGTGACGGCAAACTTCAAGGAGACCCAGCTCGCGCGCATGCGTCCCGGGCAGCGAGCGGAGATGCGCCTGGATGCCTATCCCGGCTACCTGCTGAAGGGCCATGTCGATAGCCTGCAGGCCGGTACCGGCGCGCGCTTCAGCCTGCTGCCGCCCGAGAATGCGGTCGGCAACTACGTCAAGGTGGTGCAGCGAGTGCCGGTCAAGATCGTGTTCGATGGGCCCTTGCCCGCGGGGCTCGACATCGCCCCGGGCATGTCGGTCGTGCCCTGGGTCCGGATCAAATGAGCGCCGCCGCCTCTGCCGTTGCCGGGGAGTGGCGCCCCCGCTTCAATCCCTGGTTGATCGCGATCCCGGTGATGCTCGCGACCTTCATGGTGATCCTCGACACGTCCATCGTGGTGGTGGCGTTGCCCTACATCGCGGGCAATCTCGGTGCGACGCAGGATGAGTCCACGTGGGTGCTCACGAGCTACCTCGTGGCGAATGCAGTCATCCTGCCCGCGAGCGCCTGGCTTTCGAGCTTCTTCGGCCGCAAGAACTTCCTCATCGCCTGCACGATCGTGTTCACGGTCGCCTCGGCGACCTGCGGGATCGCAGTCAGCATGTCGATGCTGGTGGTCGCGCGGGTGCTTCAGGGCATCGGCGGAGGAGCGATGCAGCCGCTCTCGCAGGCCATACTGCTCGAGAGCTTCCCGCCCACCCAGCGCGGCACCGCCACCGCGCTCTTCGGCCTTGGCGTCGTGGTCGCACCCATCATCGGTCCCACTCTGGGCGGGTGGCTGACGGATGCGTACTCCTGGCGCTGGACGTTCTACATCAACCTGCCGGTCGGCATTCTCGCCGCAGCGCTGATGCTGGTCATGATCGAGGATCCACCGTACATTCGCGCCGGCCGACCGCGTCGCATCGATGCCTTGGGTTTTTCGTTCATGGCGCTGTTCCTGGCCACCCTGCAGGTCGTGCTCGACAAGGGGCAGGATGCCGATTGGTTTGCGGCCGTGTGGCTGCGCTGGCTCGCCGTCTTGTGTGCCGGGTCGTTCATCGCGTTCATCGTCCGCGAGTTGATCATCGAGCACCCGATCGTCGATCTGCGCATCTTTGGCAACCGCAATTTTGCCGTGAGCGCGCTGCTGTTCGGGCTGTTCGGCCTGTCGATCTACGCGCTGATCACACTGCAGCCGCTCTTCCTGCAATCACTTCTTGGGTACCCGGCGCTCGATGCGGGCCTGTCCGTGACCCCGCGCGGCGTGGGCGCGCTCGCCGCACTGCTGCTCGTCGGTGCGCTCTTGCCCAGAGTCAACCCCAAATACCTCGTAGCGATCGGCTTCGGGTTGACGGCGCTCGCAAGCCTGCTCTTGAGCCGGCTGACTTTGCAGATCTCCATGAGCAGTGTCGTCCTGGCCAACGTCATCTCCGGGCTCGGCACCAGCTTCATCTTCGTGCCTCTCACGACGCTCGCCATTGGAACGCTGCGGAACGAGCAGATCGGCAATGCGACCGGCATTCAGAATCTGGTACGCAACGTGGGTGGCAGCATCGGGCTCTCCTGGGTCTCGACCATGCTGCAGCGTTACGCCCAGGTGCATCAGGCTCTGATGGTCGGACACCTCTCGCAGGTCAGTCCCCAGTATCAGGCGCAGCTCTCGCTGTTCCAGCGGGCTTTCGAGCGCGGCTTCACCGCTCCCGATGCTCTCTTCAAGGCACGTGGAATGCTTTACAACGTGCTGCTTCAGCAGTCGACATACTGGGCCTTCGTCGACCTCTTCTTCATGGTCGCGGGTCTCAGCGCCGCGTGCGTCGTGCTCGTTCCGATCTTCCGCAGGCCCGTCACGGTTCATCAGGTATCCGTGGCCGAGTGAGCAGAGCGACTCCATGAAGGAAATATTGGTTCTTGATCGGGAATTTGGCGCCGGCGCCAGCACGATCGGCGAGCGCCTCGCGCGGCGGCTCAACTGGAGGCTGTTCGACGAGGAGATCACGCGCGAGGTGGCGGCGCTGGCGCGCATCCCGGTCGATGTCTGCCGGCGGCGCGAGGAGCGGGTGGACCCCTGGCTGCAGCGCCTGGTGAATGTGGTCTGGCGAGGCACCTTCGACCGCAACTTGCCCTCTCCCGATCTTGCGATCCTCGACACGGATCGCCTCGTGCGGCTGATCCAGCAGGCGGTGCTGGAGGCCGCAAGGAGCAAGCCCTGCGTGATTGTCGGGCGCGGCGCGCCGCACTTTCTTCGCGATCGTACCGACACGCTGTCCGTGTTCCTGTACGCCTCCCGCGAACTGCGATTTCGCCGTGTGCTCAAGCGGGTGGGTGGCAACCAGAGCGAGGCGGTCGAGCTGGTGGACAACATGGACGAGGATCGCAAGAAGTTCATCAAGCATTACCTCGGCGACGAGTGGCCGAACCGCCACCTGTTCCACGTGATGCTCAACACCGGAATCGGGGATGACGAGACCGTGGAGAGCATTCTGCGGATCCTCGACACCGCCAATGGAGCGCAGGGGAGGCCAGGCGGATGAGAAGCAGGGCAACCCTTTATGCAGGCGCACTGGCGCTTCTGGCCGGATGCGCGGTCGGACCCAACTACAAGCCCCCGGCCGAGCAGGCCCCTGCCACATGGGCGACGCGACTCTCGGGAGGCGAATCGGCGAACCCCGCAACGCTTGAGTCCTGGTGGGCGAGCTTCAAGGATCCCGAGCTCGAGGCGTTGATGAGTGCGGCGGTTCGATCCAACCTCACGTTGCGGGTGGCCGAGGAGCATGTGCGCGAGGCGCGTGCGGCACGCGATGTGGTGGCAGGCGGCCGATGGCCTTCCGCCGCGGCAGCGGCTGCGTACTCGAAGAACCGCTATGGAGCCAACTCGTACCCGCCGCTCGGGCTCTTCCCGGGAATCCCGCTCGACTACAACCTGTACAACGTGGGATTCGATGCGTCCTGGGAGCTCGATCTCTTCGGGGGCGTGCGCCGTGCTCTGGAGGCCTCGAGCGCGCAGGTGGGCGCTGCCGAGTACGCCTGGCGCGACGTGCTGGTATCGGTCCTGGCGGAGGTTGCGCGCAATTACATCAACGCGCGCGCCTATCAGGAGCGCCTGGACATCACGCGTGAGAGCATCGCCGCTCAGCAGGCGATCGTGGAGCTCATTCGCAGCCGCTATCGAAGCGGCCTCGCGAATGACCTGGAAGTCGAGCAGGCCACGGCGCTTCTGACCGCCACGCAGGCGCAGCTGCCGGCCCTGCAGAGCGGCTATGCGCAATCGGTACATCATCTCTCGGTGCTGCTGGGTGAGAACCCCGGTGCGATGCTCGAGAGGATGTCTCGCGCCACACCTATCCCGCTCACGCCGCCCGTCGTTCCGGTTGGCTTGCCCTCCGATCTGCTGCGTCGCCGCCCGGACGTACAGCGCGCAGAGCGCATGATCGCAGCGTCGACCGCCCAGATCGGTGTGGCGGAGGCGGATCTCTTCCCCAAGTTCTCGCTCGTGGGCTCACTTGGACTGACCAGCACATCGACGAGCAACCTGCTCGAGTACGCAAGCCGCTACTGGTCGGCGGGTCCGACGATCCAGTGGAATCTGCTCGCCGGCGGCAGCCTTCGGGCCAATGTCCGTGTGCAAAGAGCCCGAGCCGAGCAGGCCCTCGATGGCTACCGGCAAACGGTGCTCGTCGCGCTGGAGGATGCGGAGAACGCGCTGGTTGCGTATGCCCAGGAACAGACTCGACGTGAGTCCCTCGCGCAGTCCGTTCAGGCGAGCGAAGCGGCGTTTCGCCTCTCCTCCGAGCTGTATCGCAGTGGTCTCGTGGACTTTCTGAACGTGCTGGATGCCGAGCGTACGCTCTACGACGCGCAGGATGCCCTGGTCGGAAGCACCGAGTCGGTGTCAGTCGATCTGGTGCAGCTATACAAGGCCCTCGGTGGGGGGTGGCAGAACGACCCGGCGCCGTAGGCAGGCGATCACTGGCGTGCGCATCGCCCACCCGCTAACCTGATCGGATGGGGATCGCGAACCGGGGCCGCCAGCTCCTTTTAATCTGTGTTGCGGTGGGGCTCGCCGGCGCGCTTGTCGCGCACCGGACGACTCGCGCGGCGCCTGCGACCGCCACGGTTTCTGGTGCTCCGGCGGTGCCCGATGCCGACTCCTACGCCACCGTGCGCCAGGCGTTCCTGGCCGCCTATGCAGCGGCGGGCTCCGGAGAGACTCTCTCCGTCGATGACGCCCCGAGTCTCAAGGCGTACCCCCTTTACCCGTACCTCGTCGCTGAGCGCATCCTCCGGAGGCTTGCCGGTCCTTCGGGTGCGCTCGCGCCGGCCGACGAGGCCGCCGCGGAGTTCATCGCCGCACATTCGCGCGAGCCCGTGGCGCGCGGCCTGCGGCGCGCATGGCTCGAGAGCCTGGCGGCCCGGGGGCGCTGGGACTTGTTCCTCCAGGCCTATGACGAGCCGGAAGCGAGCGATGCGCTGCGATGCGACAGGCTCGATGCCCGCATCGCGCAGGAACCGCTCCACGACGACGCATCGAGCGCTCGCCGCCTGGCACGCGATGTGGAGAAGCTGTGGCTTGCCCCCTCGAACGTGCCGGAATGCGAGCCTGCCTTCGCCTGGCTCAGGCAAAATGGACTTCTGACCCAGGAGCTCATCGAGCAGCGCGCTCGGCTTGCGCTCGCGGACGGTCACCCGGCACTCGCCCGCGAAAGCGTGCAGGAGCTGCCACCCGACCGGGCAGCGCCGCTCTTCCAATGGATCTCGCTGCTCGAGTCGCCCCGGCGCAGCATCGATGCGCTCGTGGCCTCGCCCAGCACGCAGGTCGAGTCTGCAGCGCTGCTTGCGGGCTGGTCACGCCTGGCGCGCTCCGAGCCCGACGCCGCGCTGGCGCGCTACGAGAGCCTGGTTCGCGCGCGCGGTCTCAACCCGGACGCGGCGAGTCCGTATGCTCTGGCGCTCGCACTCGCGCTGGCCTGGGATCGCGACGCCGCTGCGCTCGATTACTTCAAGCGCGTGCGTCGTGCCGATCTGGATGATGAGGCTATCGCCTGGCGCACGCGCGCCGCGCTGTGGTCGGGAGACTGGGCGCTGGCGGCGCAGCAGCTGGCGGCGCTGTCGGCCAAGGAGCGTCAGCTCACACGCTGGCGCTACTGGAACGCGCGGATCGCCGAGCAGCTGGGGCACGCAACAGAGGCCCGGGAGCTTTACGAATCGGTGCTGGCGGAGGATGGCTATTATTCCGTCATGGCGGCAGCGCGGCTGCACCGGCCGGTCGAGCCCCATGCGCAGGCCGTGCAGCTCGATCCGCAAGTGCTCGCGGCACTCGAGCGAGCGCCGGCATTCGTGCGCGCACGCGAGCTGTTTCTCTGTGGCCTCAAAGCCGAGGCGGCTGCCGAATGGCAGCGCGGGTACGAATCTCTGGGAGCGCCCGAGCGGCTGCAGGCAATGCATCTGGCGGCCTCGTGGGGCTGGTACGACCAGTCCGTCGCCGCCGCCAGCGCCGAGCACGTCTTCAACGACTACGCGACGCTCTACCCTCGTCCGTACGATGTCCCCGTCGGCGAGGCAGCGCATCTGTCGGGGCTCGCACCGGATGTGATCTACGGCGTCGTTCGCCAGGAGAGCTTGTACCGCACCGATGCCGTCTCGAGCGCGGATGCGCGCGGGCTGATGCAGCTCGAGCTGCAAACCGCGCGTATCACGGCGCGTGAGTGGAGGTTGCGGCGGCCGCTGCTCGGGGATCTGTTCGACCCGTACGTCAATACGGCGCTCGGTGCGGCGCGTCTTCGTACGCTGCTCGATCGGTTCGATGGCCAGCTGCCCGTCGCCCTGGCGGGCTACGATGCCGGAGTCAATGCAGCTGCACGCTGGCTCCCCCCACAACCCATCGACACCGATATCTGGATCGAGAACATCCCCTACAACGAGACCCGGGGATACGTCGAGCACGTCCTGTGGAACAGTCTGCTGTTCTCGTGGCTGCGAAGCGACCACGAGCCACAGCGCGCCGATGCCTGGCTCGCGAGGATCCAAACGCGCAGCCGCGCAGCAAACGTGGCCTCGATCGGGCTTCGCAGCGGACGGAGGTGACTCGTGACTGCTGCCACCAGAGAAAACCACGACCGTGTTGCCGTGATCCGCTTCGGCGAGGCGCCGGTGAACAGCTTCGGGCGCGCCACGCGCCGGGACATTGTCGCCGCGATCGACTCCGCGGTCGCCGACCCCGCGGTCGAGGCCATCGTGATCGCCGGCAACAACGGGCTGTTCTCCGCTGGCGCCGATATCAAGGAGTTCGGTACGCCCGCAATGCTGGCGACGCCCAATCTGCACAACGTCATCACGGCGGTGGAGTCGAGCCCGAAGCCGGTGGTCGCGGCGATCGAAGGGACCTGTCTGGGCGGGGGTCTCGAGGTCGCGCTCGGCTGCCACTATCGAGTGGCGAGCGAATCCGCGAAGCTCGGGCTCCCCGAGGTCAAGATTGGACTGCTCCCCGGGGCGGGCGGCACGCAGCGGTTGCCGCGCCTGATTGGCATCGAGAACGCGATCAACGTGATCGTGGGCGGCGAGCCGGTGCCCGCGAAGCTGTTCAAGGGGAGCCCGCTGCTCGATGCTCTGGTTCCTGGCGATCCGCTGCCGGAGGCGATCAAGCTCGCGGCAGAAAAGGGCAGGGCGCTCGGGAAGGGCGGCAAGCTGCCTCGGGTGAGGGACCTCGAGGTGCGGGGAGCGAGCATCGAGGCGATCCTCGGATTTGCGCGCACCACCCTGCGCGCGACGTATCCGAATTTCCCGGCACCGCTCAAGTGCCTCGATTCCATCGAGGCGGCGGCAACCAAGCCGTTCGAGGAAGGCATGGCGATCGAGCGGCAGCTGTTCGCCGAGCTCATGGTGACCCCGGTGTCACGCGCGCTACGGCACGTGTTCTTCGCCGAGCGCGCGGCTGCCAAGATCGCCGATGTTCCGGATTCCACCCCCACCCGCGACATCAAAGCGGCAGCCGTGATCGGCGCGGGCACGATGGGCAGCGGGATCGCGATCAACTTCCTCAACGCCGGCATCCCCGTGTGGCTGCTCGAGGTGCAGCAGGACGCGCTGGACAAGGGCCTCGCGCGCATCCGCGACACCTTTGCGGGCCAGGTCAAGAAGGGACGCATGAAGCCCGCCGAGGCCGACACCAAGACGCATCTTCTGAAGTCCACGCTGCGCTACGAGGACATTGGCGCCGCCGACATCGTGGTCGAGGCGGTTTTCGAGGACATGGGCGTGAAGGAGAAGGTATTCCGCGCGCTCGACTCGGTCATGAAGCCGGGCGCGATTCTCGCCACCAACACCTCGACGCTCGAC
This sequence comes from Steroidobacteraceae bacterium, assembly GCA_035524075.1. GTDB lineage: Bacteria > Pseudomonadota > Gammaproteobacteria > Steroidobacterales > Steroidobacteraceae > JASHUC01. The sequence goes on from DATKPP010000076.1 coordinate 119,821, forward strand.
GTTGACCGGATCGCCGCGTTCACGCAGCGCCCGGCCGATGTCATCGGCACTCACTTCTTCAGCCCGGCGAACATCATGAAGCTGCTCGAGGTCGTGCGGGGCAAGGCCACGGGCAAGGATGTGCTCGCCACGACGATGAGGCTCGCCAAGGCGCTCCGCAAGACCGCGGTGCTATCGGGCGTGTGCGACGGCTTCATCGGCAATCGCATGGTCGAGCAGTATCTTCGGCAGGCGCTCTTCATGGTCGACGAGGGCGCGAGCCCCGCCGAGATCGATGGAGCCATCGAGAAGTTCGGCTTTGCGATGGGCCCGTTCCGGATGAGCGACCTGGCCGGTAACGACATCAGCTGGCACATCCGCAAGCGACGGGCGGTCGAGCAGCCGCAACTGAGATACTCGAAGATCGCCGACAAGCTGTGCGAGCTCGGCCGCTTTGGTCAGAAGAGCGGTCGCGGCTGGTATGACTACCGCCCCGGTGATCGCACGGCGTACCCTTCGCAGGTGGTCGCCGATCTGATCGCCGAGCATCGCAAGACGCTCGACCTGGCGCCGCGCAAGCTCGCTAGCAGCGAGATCGTGGATCGGCTCGTCTACGCGCTGGTCAACGAGGGGGCGAAGATTCTCGATGAGGGCATCGCGCAGCGTGCCTCCGACATCGATATCGTCTACGTGACCGGCTACGGCTTTCCCGTCTGGCGCGGCGGACCGATGTGCTATGCCGACGAGGTGGGCCTGTACGGTGTCGCGCAGCGCATGCGCGAGCTTGCACGGAATGCGTATGGGGACCCGGGATTCTGGACCCCGGCACCCCTCATCCAGCGACTCGTGAGCTCCGGTGGCGCGTTCAATTCGGCCGGAGTCCAGCCATGAGCCGCGAAGCGGTCATCGTCGCAACTGCCCGCACGGCGCTCGCGAAGTCGTGGCGCGGGTCCTTCAACCTCACGAACGGTGCGACCCTGGGCGGGCACGTCGTGCGCAGCGCTCTCGAGCGCGCCAAGGTCGCCCCCGAGGACGTCGAGGACGTGATGATGGGCTGCGCGCTGCCCGAGGGGGCGACCGGAGGCAACATCGGCCGCCAGATCGCGCTTCGAGCCGGCTGCCCCGACTCGGTTGCCGGTGTCACCGTCAACCGTTTCTGCTCCTCGGGCCTGCAGACGATCGCGATGGCCGCGCAACGCATCCTCTCCGGGGAGGGCGAGGTGTACGTCGCAGGAGGGGTCGAGGTCATCTCGGTCGTGCAGAACGAGATGAATCAGCACCTCGCGAAGGATCCCTGGCTGAAGGAGCACAAGCCCGGCATCTACTGGTCGATGCTCGAGACCGCCGAGGAGGTTGCCAGGCGCTACGGCATCACGCGCGAGCGCATGGACGAGTACGGCGCCCGCAGTCAGCAGCGCGCCTGCGCCGCGCAGGAGAACGGCGCCTTCGTCGAGGAGATCGCGCCGATCACGGTGACGATGGCCGGGATGGACAAGGATACCGGCCGGCTCTTCACGAAGGAGGTCACGGTCGCGGTGGATGAGGGCCTGCGACCCGGCACGACCTACGACTCGATCAAAGGGCTGCGGCCCGCGCTTGCCGGGGGAGTGATCTCTGCGGGCAATGCGAGCCAATTTTCCGACGGCGCGGGCGCCTGCATCGTGATGAGCGCTGCGGAGGCCCAGCGCCGCGGCCTGCGCCCGCTCGGCCGCTTTGCAGGTTTTGCGGTTGCGGGCTGCGATCCGAAGGAGATGGGTATCGGCCCGGTGTACGCCGTGCCCAAGCTCCTGCAGCGCGCCGGAGTCTCAATCAACGACATCGACCTGTGGGAGCTCAACGAGGCCTTCGCAGTGCAGGTCCTCTACTGCCGCGACAAGCTCGGTATTCCCGACGAGCGGCTCAACGTCGACGGCGGTGCCATCGCGATCGGACATCCCTACGGCATGAGCGGCCAGCGCCTGACGGGTCATGCGCTCATCGCCGGCCGGAAGCGCGGCGCCAAGCGCGTGGTCGTCACGATGTGCATCGGCGGGGGCATGGGCGCTGCGGGGCTGTTCGAGGTCTACTGAAGTCCATGCCACCGAAAGGCTCGACTCCGGCGCAGTTCTCCGCGGCCCTGAAGGCGTTCGCGGATGCCATCGGCGCCGCGAACGTCTTCTCGAGCCTGGAGGATCAGGTCGCCTACTCCGATCATTACTCGCCCGATGAGAGCCGCCACATGCCATCGGCGGCGGTCGCACCCTCGAGCGTCGAGGAGGTGCAGGCCATCGTTCAGATTGCCAACCGCTACAGGGTGCCGCTCTGGCCGATCAGCCGCGGGAAGAACTTCGGTTACGGGGGCGCGGCACCGGTGCTCAAGGGCAGCGTCGTGCTCGATCTCACGAGAATGAAGCGCATCGAGCTCGACGAGGATAACGGCACGGTGCTGGTCGAGCCGGGGGTCGGCTTTTTCGACCTCTACGATTACCTGCAACGACACAAAATTCCCCTCTGGCTCTCGGTTCCCGCGAACAGCTGGGGCTCCGTCGCGGGGAACGCGCTCGACCGCGGCGTGGGCTACACGCCCTACGGAGATCACAGCGCTCAGGTGTGCGGGCTCGAGGTCGTGCTGCCGACGGGCGAGCTCGTCCGCACCGGCATGGGTGCGATGAGCGGATCGCCCAACTGGCAGCTCTATCGCAACGGCTTCGGTCCGGGCTGGGACCAGATGTTCGCGCAGTCGAACTTCGGCGTCGTCACGAAGCTTGGGCTGTGGCTCATGCCGCAGCCCGAGGCGCTGCTGGGCCTGGATCTGGAGTTCGACCGGCCGGACGATCTGGGCTGGGCGATCGACACCATCATGCCGCTGCGCCGCGCCGGGATCATCCGCCAATCACCTTCGATGGGGAACTGGCTGCGCTCGGCCTCGGTCATGACCACGCGGGATCAGTGGACCCACGACCGGGGGGCGCTCGATGAGACGGTCATCACCGCTATCCGCAGGCGCTTCGATATCGGCTGGTGGAGTGTGCAGATCCGCTTCTATGGGCCGCTCGAGGTCGCCGAGGCCTCGCTCAATGTTCTGAAGAAGGCCCTGAATGGCAAGCCGGTGCTCGCCATGAAGCCGGTTCGCTGGGTGGAGGGAGACCCACCGGAAGGCTCGACTTTCAGCGGCGTGCCGATCAGCTTTCCGCTCGCCAATGCGAACTGGTACGGAGGGCGCGGCGGGCATATGGGGTACTCGCCGGTGCTGCCGCCCAAGGGAGGTTTGGCCCTGGATCAGTTCCACCGCACCTATGCGCTCTATCGGAAGTACGGCATCGACTACCACGCGAGCTTCGTGATGGGCGAGCGCTCGCTCACCAACGTGAATCAGATTTTATTCGATCGCGACAACCAGGACATGATGCAGCGAGTCGATCGCTTCTTTCGCGACCTGGTGGAGGATGCGAAAGAGAAGGGCTACAGCGAGTACCGCACTCACATCGAGTACATGGATCTCGTGGCGTCCACTTACGACTTCAATCATCATGCGCTGCGCCGGCTCAACGAGACAGTCAAGGACGCACTCGATCCGAATGGCATCCTGGCCCCCGGCAAGAGCGGAATCTGGCCGGCACGTCTGAGGAAACACGAGGCATGATCGGCAAGCCCCACGGTTGGGCTGCGCTCGGCGCGCTTGCCGCCCTGCTCGCCGCATCGGCCGTGTGCGCCGGTGCTCCAGTTGCGAGTGAGAATACGAGCACTCAGATCCGCAACGTGAGCAAGGGCGGCATCATGGATCGCTCCTCCAGGTCGCCGGCCGAGGCGCTGTTCGTGGAGAAGTGCGGCATGTGCCACCGTCAGATGGGCATGGGCACGTTGATTCTCGCGCGGCGCATGAGCCCATCGATTGCGATGCTCGAGGAGCGCAAGGACCTGACTCCGGAATTCATCGTGCGGGCGGCGCGGACGGGGATCGGGAACATGCCCCGCATGCAGCGCGGTGAGGTGAGCGATGCACAGCTCACGATCATCGCTCGATACCTCTCGAGGAGGGCCCATTGAAGACGCCCACGGTTGATCGCAGGCAACTGCTCGCCGGGGCGGGAACCGCTGCCGTCGCGGCGCTGGCTTCCCACTCGGGTGTCGCCGCAGGTCTACTGCAGCCCAGCCCGCTGGCGCTGCTCGATGGCGCGCTCGCCGAAGCCGACCTGGCGGTGGCGCGCCGGATCCTGGCGCCACTCGAGCCGCGCCTGCTGCAGCACGATCTGGTTTGGGAGTGGCGCGGCGAGCTCGCTCGAGAGCTTGCACGCGGCCGCGGTCTCATCGCGATCACGCGCTGGGACAAGGCCATGCTGCTGAGCGGCCTTGCCCGCGAGTCGGGCCTCACCGCCCACCAGCACCGCATCGGGCGATCGTCCTTCCAGACGCAGATCGGCTAGCCCGCGGGAATTCGGGTCTTACGATCGGTTCTTGCGGGTGAGGTAGGCGACGATGTCCTCGAGGTCCGAGTCGCTCAGCTCCGTCTTGCGAAAGGGTGGCATGACCGTGATGCCGTGGCGGACGATGGTTCTCACGTAACTGGGAGCCAGGTCGGTGCGCTCGGCGAGCAGTGCCGGCTCCTTGCCGTGATATTTCGCCCTGAGCGCGCGCGTTCCGGGCTTGGCCGGGCCGCTGCCGTGGCACACGGCGCAATCGCGCTCGAACTGCACGTAACCTCTCGGGTCTCCCGGTTGAGGCCTCACGGTTGACCAGGTCCAGGAGATCGTGGCCCCGAACGCCACCGCGGAACAAATGCCTCCGAGCCAGACGCCCACGCACAGGCCGAGCCGCGTGCGCAAGCTCGCTAGCGCGTGCGCTCTCATGTGGCCTTCCTCAGGTGCTTCGGCCAGATGCCGTAGCGCCCGGGTGACAGGATCCCGTTGGGGTCGATCGCGTCCTTGATGCTTTCGTGAAAGCGCATCAGGGCGTTGTCGTTGAAGGAGTACTTGCTCATGCAGGCATCCTGATAGGCGGGCGCCGTGCGGTACTCCCCCCAGCCGTGCTGTGCGGCGATATCGATGAGCCTGTGGAAGGCTGCACGGTTCTTGCGGTTGGTGTGGATGTCCTCCGTCACCGGGAACCCGAAGATGAAGATGAACGCGCGCTCCCAGTACGTCGCGGGAAGTGAGAAGCGCAGAATGGGCAGGTTGAACTCACGTGCGGCGGCGGCGAATACCCGGTTGGCCTCGAAGATCGACTCGGCCGTACGAGGAATGATGGGGGAGAACCACATGTGGCCGTGGGTGGGGGTGCTGTTGGTGCTCGAGCGTGCACCGATGGAGAACATGTTGAGCGTCGGAATGCCGAACTCCGGCCAGTGAGCGTTGTCGCGCTGCTCGTCCGAAAGCGGCAGACGCACGAGCTCGCCCTCCTCGAAGCGCACCCCCGCGATGCTCGAGAATTGGTCCTTGCAGTACTGCCACTGTGCTGGAACCACTTTGGCGGGTCCGTAGAATTTGAGCTTGAAGCTCCAGTAGGCCATGCCTTTGCGAGCGCCGTATTCCTCCAGGCCGTGCACGTCACCCGACTCGGCTCGGTCCCGCAAGGCTGCGAGTTCCGGGTCGAGGGGCGGAGATGGCAGATCCTCCATCGATCTGGCGTACTCCTCGATCGACTGGATGCCGAGCAGCGGGCTTCCCAGATCGGGCATCCCATTGCTGATTCCGCCGTTCTCGACCTGATTCAGCAGAGGAACGAGCCGATGCAGATCATCGCGCTTGGCGGCGAGAATGGTCCCTGTCAGGTAGGCCTCCGGTTGCGGCATCAGCCAGAAGCCCATCTTGGTGACGATGCCGAAGTTCGACTGAGAGAACATGCCGTCGATCCACGGTCCAAGGCCCGACTTGTACTGCTGCCAGGTCCGCGCACCCGGGAGCGCACCCATGCCCGTGCGCATCAACTCTCCGTTCGGCAGCACGATCTCCATGCCACAGTGCGAATCGAAGTGGTTGCGGAACTGCGGCCGCGTGTAACCACCGCCGCGGTCGAGCGCGTTGCCGATGAGGCTGCCCCACCCCGGATCGGGCACATCGACCCAGACCTTCAGCGCGTGCTCCTGGATGTACCGGTACAGGTCGAAGTAGCTGACGCCGGGCTCGACGAGGCAGGAGGCGTTGTCCTCGCTCACCTCGAGAATGCGGTTCATTCTCTTCAGGTCCACGACGACGCTGCCCGAATACGCGGGCGCCGAGCCCCCGTACCCGAGGTTGCGGCCGGTGGAGATGGGATAGATCGGGATGCGGTACCGATTGGCAAGGCGGACGATCTCTTGTACCTGCGGGACCTCGGCGGGTGCTACGGCCGCGGAGGCCCAGCGCTCCTCGGGCTCCCCGAGAAACGGCGAAAAAGCATCCTTGTAGAGCTCAACGTCCGCGTCTGTGCTGAACACCCAGTCTGCACCGACGACTTGCGCGAATTGCGTCAGGGCTGCGGAGAAGTCTCGCGGGCTCACGCCCGCTGGGGTTCTCATGGAGTCGCTCGCCTCTGCCGCGGTCGGGAGCCGATCATGCCGCATTGTCGCGGGCCAATGCCACACCGGTGGCATGGGAAGCACTGCTGCGCGCCATTGGACATCACCAGGGCTGCGCAGTAGCCTCCCAGCCGATCAGCCGTTCCGGTCCGTCAGTCGTCGAGGCACCCTTGTTCTTCCTGAGTCTCGGAGTTGCCTCCGGAGTGCTGGTCGGCCTCGTGCTGGGTGTCATCGGCTCGGGTGGCTCGATTCTCGCGGTGCCTTTGCTTCTCTACGTGGTCGGCGTGCGCTCACCCCACGTCGCGATCGGTACGAGCGCCGTGGCTGTTGCCATGAGCGCCGCGGTCAATCTCGTGCTGCATGCCCGGGTTGGAACGGTCAAGTGGAGCTGTGCCGGTCCCTTCGCGGTGGCGGGCGTCGCGGGCGCCTGGCTCGGGTCGAGTCTCGGCAAGGCGGTCGGCGGGCAGCTGCTACTGACTCTGTTTGGCCTGATCATGCTGGCGATCGGCGCGGTGACGCTACGCCGGCGAGCGCACGTGGGGCAGCCCGATGTTCGCCTGAGCCGGGAATCCCTCGGTCACCTCGGGCCGCGTCTGCTCGGGGCCGGACTTCTGGTGGGCGCCGTCTCGGGCTTCTTCGGCATCGGCGGCGGATTTCTCATCGTGCCGAGCCTGGTGTTTGCGACGGATATGCCCATCGCCAATGCGATCGGCTCCTCGCTCCTGGCGGTGACGGCATTCGGGGTGACCACCGCGCTCAATTATGCCGGGTCCGGTCTGGTTGACTGGCCGCTCGCCGCAGCATTCATCGGGGGTGGTCTCATCGGAGGGCTGCTGGGCACACGGCTCGCGGTCTCGTGGTCCGCCCGACGCGGAGTTCTCAGCACGATGTTTGCCGCGGTGGTGATCGTGGTGGGCGTGTACGTCGTGGCGCGCGGGTCGATCGGGCTTGCGCATCAATCTCCATGACCGAGGAGCCGTCCGTTCACGAGCCGCCCGTACATCGAGAACGGCGAGTCGTGGAAGCGTGAGCGAGTCTCAGCGACGGAGCCGGTAAAGCGCGGGTCCTGGGGCCGCTCCTGACTGTCGATGTAGAGCGCGACATCCCATGCCTGCTGGGGAGCGAGAGTTCCGCCCAGCGCCAGGGGCATGTTCGCCTCGATGAACCCGGCGGCCTTGTCGATCGATTCCATGCCGGCGCCCCAGTTGAAAGAGCCGGCGCCCCACAGCGCCGGGAAGACGACCTCGTGGGACGCGCTCGACTGCCCAGCTCCGTCCGGCCCGTGGCAAAGAGCACAGCTCTGTGCATAGACCTGCGCGCCGCGCGCGTAGTCGGCGGGCCGCGCTGGCTTGGCGACGCTCGGATAACCCTGTCCCTGCAACTGCACCCCGGTCGGTGCGCCCCGCGCCAACCAGTATGAATAGGTCTCGAGTGCCACCAGTACGGGACTGCCCAGGGGCGGAGCCTTGCCGTTCATGCTGAAGCGAAAGCACCCCTGCAATCGCTCTTCATACGTGTTGACGTGATGATTCTTGCGGCGATACGCGGGGTAGAGCACGTACGCCGCCCAAAGAGGCGCAGAGGCGGCGCGGCGACCCGCATCGAGATGACAGTTGCTGCAGTGGAGATGATTCCCCACGTACGGGGCGGCATATTGGTCCGTGAGCAGAAAGATCCGCTCCCCCTCACGGATCGTCTGGCCGAGCTCCCCGCCCGGCTCGCTGCCACGGGGCGGTGGCTGAAACGCTGCGGTGCCGGATGCGAGGGTGCTGGTGCTCGCTTGCGTTGCGGCCGGCACCCGCGCGGGCGCAGCGCTCTGACGAGGTGGCGTGAGCTCCTCTGCGAGGAGGGACTCGCCCGGCGGTCCGCCGCTGGCCGGTTGCGCAGCGTAGTACGCAGCGATCGCCGCGATGTCCGCATCGGTGAGCTTCGAGGCGATCAGGCGCATCAATCCGAGCGGTCCCGGCGCGCGCCGGGCCGCCTGCCAGGCGTGCAGCTCACTGGCGAGATAGGCTTCTGGCTGTCCAGCGAGCGCCGGAAAGCGCGTTCCGACTCCGGTGCCCTCCGGTCCGTGACAGGCTGCGCAAGGGGGTAATCCCACCGACCAGCGTCCAGTGGCGGCGAGGATTGCTCCGCGCGCGACCTCCGCCGCGCCTTGATCCGGGACCGGCGTGGGTCCTGGGCGAGCCTGCGGGGCGGACACCTTGAGGCCAGCGAAGTACATCGCGACCGCACGCCGCTCACCTGTGGAAAGCGCGGTGGCGATGGGTTGCATGACCGTGCTCGGACGGCCCGCCGAGGCGAACTCATCGAGCTGCTCCTCGAGATAGGCCGCAGGCATGCCCGCCAGGCGGGGATAGCCCGCAGCACGCATTCCTTCCCCGTGCGCGCCGTGGCACGAGTTGCAGGGCGCGACGCCTCGGCCATTGCCGGCAGTTGCGAGTGTGCTTGCGTCGGCACCGAGGCTGAGCGGTGCTCTACCGAGTGAGAGCGCAAGCAGAGCGAGAACGAGAGCAGTGCGGCTCATGATGCGTGCATCAGCGTGATGGCGGGCTCGGTGGCGCGAAGCCGTACCTGCGATAGATCTCCTGGGCTTCGGCCGTCGCCAGAAACGCGAGGAAGTCCCGTGCCGCCTGTGGGTGCGGCGCGGCCGCGAGCACCCCAGCGGTGTACGTCGCCCGCGCGTTCTGAGCCGCCGGGATCGTCACGGTCTGCACGGGAAAGTGCAGCACATGCTCCTGGAAATAGCTCTCGGTCGCCCAGACGGGGGCGGCATCGGCCCGCCCCTCGAGGATGTTGAGCGGCGATTGGCGATGATGAATCTCCGTGAGAATCGTGCTTCCGTCGGCGACCTTCGTCTGCATCACAGTGCGCTCGAGCGACTCGCCGCCGGCCTTGCGAAGCGCGGCCGCGATCTGACGGGCGATGCCCTCGAACGTCGGGTTCGGCATGCTCACCCGCACGTCACGCCGGCCGAGATCCGCGAGACTCTTGATGCGGCGGGGGTTGCCGGCGCGCACCATGATGGCCAGCTCGTTGGCGGCATAGTCGTACGTGCCGGCGAACCAGCGCTTCTGCCGTTGCAGCTCACCGATCTGCGCGCGGCCTGCCGTGTAGACATCCGGCTTGGCATCGATTCGCAGGCTGCCCATGATGAGCGCGCCGCTCTCGATCTGGGAGGCGAGCTTGCCCGGGGGCAGAGTCTCCACGAACACGCGCGTGTAGCGCGGGTAAGCACGCTTGAACGCCGCGACGAGATCCGGGACCACCATGAACTGGTTGCCGCCGAAGAAGATCGTGAGCTGCGGATCGACGACGTCACCGTAAAGATCGGCGATCTCATCGAACGGCGGCACTGCGAAAGTAACACCGCCGCCCGGGGGTGGCGGACCCCACGGAGGCAGGTAGCTCTGTGCACGGGAGACTGCGGCCGCGGCACACAGGAGCAAGGCGACAGCGGCGAGGTGCGCAAGCTGCCGGCGCAGGCTTGACCTCACAGCAACGGCACGAGCGTGTAGCCGCGGTGCTCGAGCACCGTGATCGTCGTGAGAGCCGAGAGCGCCAGCGTGAGCTGGGGGGCCACCCAGTCATACTGGTAGTGGTGCTCGGCGAGCGCCTGTCCGCAGATCGCCACGTCGACTCCCGCGTGACGCAGCTTGCCGATCACGTCGAGGTTTGGATTGCTCGTCCCGAATGATTGCCGGTAGTGCGCATCGTCGAGCGCCGCATCGGTTGCGGGTCCGTACAGGACGGCAACGAACTTCAGGTGATCGAGGGGCACGCCGGCCGAGGCGTACAGATTGACGGTTCGCGCCACGCGCTCGAGACCGGGATTCACATCGGTGGGCTTGCTCGCGCGCGCGGCCACCGCGAAGACGACCTTGTACGTCTCGCGCGGGCTCGGCTGGTAGGCCGCACGCGGCAGTGGATGCATTCGGCCGGCGCCCTCGATCGCGGGCGTCTGCCAGAACTGCGCTTGTGCGCTGTCGTCGGCGGCCAGCGCGCCGCAGCACAGCCCCGCAGCCACCACGACAGATGCCATCGCAAGGCGAATGGTCAACGTTGAAGTCTTCATCACTCATGCCCCTCTTGCCGCGCGCGGGTGCGACAGCCGGCGCCAATTATCCATGGCAGAATCGCTCAAAAGGAAGTCACCGCATGAGGCTGTCGAAAGTGGACCAGAAACGTGGGTCGGCGGTTGTGCTAAATCGGCCGGCCGCGCCGTGACCGGGGTTGCGAGCATCACTGTGCGGTGAGGGTGGGGCGGAGCCTCAGCGAGGCGCCTGGGCACTGCGCGCGAGCACGGCATCGCGACGGAACCTGCCCGGAAACAAGCGCTCTAGGTCGGCAATCTTCGGCAGATCGTTGTAGGCGATATAAGGATCGTCGGGATTGTGCACGAGGAAGTCCTGGTGATAGTCCTCGGCGGGGTAGAAGACCTTCCCTGGCTCGATGCGCGTGACGATCGCGGCGTCGAACACGCGCGCCCGATCGAGCTGTGCGATGTACTGCCTCGCTATGCGGGCCTGTGCGGGGGACAGCGGAAAGATCGCAGAGCGATACTGCGTGCCCACATCCGGCCCCTGCCGATTGAGCTCGGTGGGGTCGTGCACGACGGAGAAGAATATCTGCAGGATCTGCGCATAGCTGATGGCGCGGGGGTCGAACGTGATCTGCACCGACTCGGCGTGGCCAGTCGCGCCGCCGCTGACGGTTTCGTATTGGGCGGTGCTGCGGCTGCCCCCCGTATACCCGGAGACTGCGCGCATGACGCCTATCACGTGCTCGTACACACCCTGCACGCCCCAGAAACACCCGCCGGCCACGACCGCGGTCTCGGTATGGCTTGCGGCAGTCTCTCCCGCTCCGGCGTAGGCTGGAATCGGCCGCCCGGCGGCCGCGGACCCCGAGGGAGCAGCCGCGAGGCCGAGCAGTAGCAGGAGCAGGCCACCCGAAAGATGACGCTGGGTTGAGTCGGGCTTGGATGTGAACATCGGTCCTCCTCGGCGAGTGTCGCCGAACTGCGGAACCGGATGCAACGTCCCAGCCCAGGCGACCGCCCGTGCAGTCCGCGCCGGGTCCCCGGCAGTTACTTCGTGTGAATCACACCGCTCTTGTCGATATCGAAATCGACATGGTTGCCCGTGCTGGTCGTCGCCGCGCCCAGCCAGTCATCGCCGTTCTGGTGCAGGTCAGTCACGTGACTGTAGCCCTCGTTGTGCAGCAGGTCGGCGACCTGCTGTGCAGTCATGTTTGCCGTGCCGGCGTAAGCCGTCTTGACATTCTCCGATGTAGATGAGCGATCAAACAGCGAACACCCACCGAGAGCGAGCAACGCGGCGCCCCCGAGCACAATAGCAGTGCGCATAACAACCTCCTTGAAAAGTTTGATCCATTCACGCGCGAACTGGCGGTCCCATAGCGACGCGCGAGATCACCGTCCGTAGCGCTGCCGATGGAGCAATGCACATGCCTGCGCAGATCCAGCGCAGGGGATCCGAGGGCGCGGCAAGGCTTGGGCTTGGAGGCTTGGGCTTGGAGGAGCTAGTGCGCCATCGAGGCGAGCGCAGCCGCGTCCAGATGCGCGATCGAGCGGGTATCCTGAAATGCGCGGATGCCCTCGATGCCCTGCTCGCGACCGATTCCCGATGCTTTCATGCCGCCAAAGGGTGCGCGCAGGTCGAGCCGGGTGGCACCATGGTCGTTGACCCACACATACCCGCAGACGAGCTGACCGGCGACGCGATTGGCGGCGGCGGGATCTGCCGTCCATACCGAGCCTGCAAGCCCGGCCCAGGTATCGTTCGCCATCCGGATGGCATCCTCCTCCCGTTCGAAAGGAATCACCGGAATGACGGGACCGAACTGCTCTTCGGTGACGATGCGCAGCTTCAGACCGGGATCGACGACGATCGCCGGGCGCACGAAGTTCCCGCCTCTCATGTCACCGCCCGGGAGCTCGCCGAACTCGAGTACCTTGGCGCCGGAGTCCTTGGCCTCCCTGATCAGTCCTTCGACGAACGTCTTCTGCGCCGGCGAATGCAACGGGCCCATGGTCGTTGATTTGTCGAGGCCATAGCCCAGCTTCACTTTCTGCAGACGTGCGGAGAGACCTTTGACCACCTCCTCCACGCGCGATTTGTGCACGAAGAGGCGCTTGGCGTTCATGCAGATCTGGCCGGTGGTGTCGTAGATGGCCGCGAAGAGACGGTCCAGGTGGGTGTCATCGATGATGGCATCCTTGAGGAGGATGGCTGCATCGTTGCCACCGAGCTCGAGCGTGACGCGCGTGAGGCTCGCCGAAGCCAGCTCCATCATCTTCTTGCCACCTCCAACCGAGCCGGTGAAGCAGACCTTGGCCACATCCGGATTGCGAATGAGCGCGCTCATGTGGGCGTCGGGACCCGTCACGACGTTGAGCACGCCCGGGGGAAGCTGCTGGGCAATGCGCTCCACGACCCGGGCGGTCGCCAGCGGGCACGTCAACGGTGGCTTCACGATGACCGTATTGCCGGCCAGCAGCGCCTGCGGTAGCGAGGCGCCGAGGATTGCGATCGGCCAGTTGAACGGAACGATGATGGTGACGACGCCCAAGGGTTGGTAGGCGACGGTCGTCTCGACGGGGATCGCCCCGGGTATCGGAGGGAGCACCTTGGAAGCGTTGACCTCGCCCGCATGGTTCAGGGCGAGCTTCCACCGCAGCTCGAGCACCAGTGAGTCGATCCAGGCCTCGAAGCGGATCTTGCCATTCTCCTGGGACAGAATGGCGGCATCGTCATCTCGGTTTTCGGCGATGCCTGCGAGCGCTGCGAGCATCTTCTCAGCGCGCTGAGCGGGCGACAGCGCTGCCCAAGCAGGGTAGGCGGCCTTCGCGGCGGCAACGGCATCGCTCACGTCCTGCGTCGTAGCAGCCGCGGCATACCCGACCACGACCCCCGGCTTGGCTGGATCGGCAATCGCCATCTTCTCTGCCGTCTGTCGTTCTTTGCCTCCGATGTAGAGGGGAGTGGTCACTGAGTTCGACATAGGCGGTTACCTCAACCTGCTTGGCGCGTTACGGCCACGGCGGGACTTTATTCTCACAAAAATATAGCGCATCCCGGCCGCCACTGCAGCAGGACGAGCTCGGCACGCCGTCCGCCGACCGGGCCGATCGTCCAGCTCCGCGGATGTGCCGGTGACAGGAGCAAGGTGTCGAGGGGGCCAAGTCGCCGGCGAGAGCCCGTGACATCGGCCACGGACACCGTTCCGACCAGGGACACCAGCGCCGCGTAAAGGCCACCAGGTATGTAAAGTCGGTGCTTGGAGCGGGCTTGAATCACCCGGGGCGCTCGCAGGATCGATCGACCCCCGGTGTCCGCGTCGTCGCGAACGATCAGGCTCAAATCCGTGCAAGGCCCCGCGAGCGCACACCGGGTCCGCCACGACCCGTCGAATCGGACCCAGCGGCTCTCGGGCCCGAGTCGGCGACGACCATGCCGCCAGAACGTCAGGTGTAGCTTCTCTCCGGAGACCAGGACGAGCGCACGGCGGTACCCCGGATACGCCGAGAAATTGCAGCTGCGTTCCAGGGTCGCAAGGCTCAGGCGCCACGCGAACGGCTCACCGCCCGGTGGCTCGCGGGCGATCTCCAGAGTCGTTCCCTGGCCGTTGCGCCAACGCATCGCTCGGTATTTTCGGTACCTCAAGATCTTGCTCAAGGCCGCAGCCCCTTCGGAAAGTACGTAGAGAGCGCGGTCGCATCGCGCGCGGAACATTGTCGCGCGAGGTTTGCGCAACACCAATGATCGCCGCTCGGCGCGCAGGCCGATGCAGTTCTAGCGTCGCCCTGTGCGGGGTGTGCGCCTTCTACTCTTGAACAACAGCTCGATGTAGCGGCGCAGATGCTCGATGCTCTCGATCGCAACCGCGGCGCCCCCCTTCGCCTTGGCCAGGATGAAGGACCCTTGCAGCACCGCTTGCGTATGCAGCGCGAGGCTCTCCGCCGTCCATCGCGCACGGATCCGATGCCGCCTCATCGCAGCAGCGATGTCGACCTCGAGCGCGGCGGCATGGGCGCGGATGCTGTCCTCACAGGCGCGTGCGATATTCGGATGGGACGCGTAGACCTCCTGGACCATCGTTCCGACCAGGCAGGTGATCTCGGGCAGCTTCCCCGCGAGAATGGCCTTTCGAAATTCGAGGTAACCCAGCACCCGCTCCAGTGGGTCGCTGCGGGTGTGGTAGGGAGCCGCGGCAAAGAAGGCACCGGTACTCTCGGACCAGTAGTTCGCCGAAGCGACGGCGAGGTCATCCTTGCTCTTGAAATAGTGGAAGAACGCGCCCTTGCTGAGGCCGGCCTTCGTGCACAGATCATCGAGGGAGGTCGAGGCGTAGCCTTTCTCCCGGATGAGGACGATGGCCGCATCCACCAGCTTCTGACGTGACCCGGTTGGCGCCGGGTGAGGCGCGCTCGCTTGCTGCACGTCGGCAGCGTACCAACCGGTCGATGGCTTGTAAATTGACGACATACCGACCGGTTGGTATGGTAACGGCATGAACCTCATGGGAGAGGCAGCATGAAGGCAACAAGAACCACTCGTCGGGAGCTGCTCGGGGCGGGGATGGTCACATTCGCCGGGGCGGCGGGTCTTTCAGGCCAGGCAAGGGGACAAGCACCCGGCACGAGCGGTGCGACGACCGAGCAGATCGTGCGACGATTCTACAAGACATGGGAGCAGCGGGCGTGGGGTCCGTTCGATGTCCTGCTCGCCGAGAACTTCACCTTCACCAGCGCGAACGATGACGATCACATCAGCAAGGACACCTTCAAGTCCCGCTGCTGGGAGTCACAGAAGGACTTCATCCATCATTTCGATATCGAGCGGCTCTTCAGCCGGGGCAACGAGGCATTCGTGAAATACCTATGCCACACCACGAACGGCAAGACGTTCCGGAACGTCGAATATGTGCGCACGCGAGGAGGCAGAGTGGAAGCCATCGAGTGCTACTTCGGCGGGCATTCGAGCTTTCCATCCGCGGTGAGTGCCGGGAAGAGCTGACGCATCCGGAGCCGATGGGCCCGCAACGGAGGCGCTGCGATTGAGGCGCTTGCGCGCGCTGCGCACCTCGCGCTCGGACACCGCACGCGCCGCGTGTCCCCAGCTGTTTCGCAGATACGTGCACACGGCGGCAATCTCGATATCGCTCAGCTGCCACCCGTAGGAGGGCATCTGCGGCCCGGTGGGCTCGTGGGCGGTTGCGACGGTCTGCGCGCCGAGCAGGATCACCTGCAGCAATGTCGTCGGCTCACGGGATGCCACGGCCGCTGAGGATGCCAGATCCGGAATGAGAAATGGCACACCGTGTCCGTCGAGCTGATGACAGGCCGAGCACTGATCCTCGTAGATCGCCGCGCCGGCTTGCATGCGTGGATCGCTCTGCGGCAATGCAGGTGGGCCGGCCGGTGCCTCCCCGGGCTGACCCTTGAGGTAGGTGGCGATCGCCTGGAGGTCGGCGTCGCTCATCTGGGAGCTCGAATCCGCGACCTCCTCGGCCATGGGCCCCGCGGCTCCTGCGAAGCGATTGTGACCGGTCTTGAGATAATCGACGATGTCCGCCCTTGACCACATGGCGAGGCCGCGCCGTGGATTCTGCGTGAGATCCGGCGCAAACCAACCCTGCAGCGAGTAGCCGCGCAGGGCTTGCTTGGTCTTATCGCCGCCGAGCAGTGTTTTCGGCGTGTGGCACGCGCCGCAGTGTCCGGGTCCCTCGACGAGATAGGCGCCCCGATTCCAGACCGCGGACCGTGCGGGATTCGAACGCCACGGCGCGGCTTTGAAGTAGAGCCAGTCCCAGAGAATCATGCTCGCGCGGATGGAGAAGGGGAAGGGCAACTGATCGGTGTCGACAGCGTGATGCACGGGGGGGACGGTCGCCAGATATGCCCGCATCGCCCGGGTGTCAGAGGCCGACATTCTCGCGTAGTACGAAAAAGGCATCGCAGGATAGAGCCGCTTTCCGTTGGGCATACGCCCGCCGCGCACCGCCCGGTCGAACTGGCCATCGGTCCAGCCGCCGATGCCCGTTTCGGGATCGGGTGTGATGTTTGCAGCGCGCACCGTGCCGAAGGGCGTGACGGTCGGACGGCCTCCGCCAAAGGCGCTGTGATGCTCGGTGTCGGCGTGGCACGCCGTGCAGTCGGCGACCGTCACCAGGTAGCGCCCTCGCTGGATGAGCGCAAAGTCCTGTGCATCCGTGCGTGGTGGCACACCCGGAGAGATGCGCGATGCACAGCTCAGAGGGATGGCAGCGCAGGCGAGCGCAATCAAGAGAAGCGGTGAGGCAAGGAGCAAGCGCAGCGTGGGCCGCATACGCGCCCGCTCAGTCGCTGATGAGCCGGCCGGGGCTCTTCAAGTAGCGCGTTCGAATGGCCTCGGCCGCCCAGAACGCGAGCGCCGCCAGCGTGCCCGTCGGGTTGTAACCGGCGTTCTGCGGAAACGCGCTCGCTCCCATGATGAAGAGGTTGGGCACGTCCCAGCTTTGCAGGTAGCGGTTCAGGGCGCTGGTCTTGGGATCTGTTCCCATGATCGCGCCACCGCAGAGGTGAGTCGTCTGATAGTCCGTGATGTCGTAGGGCGCCTTGCGATACTGCTTCTCCACCTGCCGCGCGCCCATCGCGGTGAAGATCTCGGCGAACCGGTCAGTGAGGAAGCGGTTTTGCTTGATCTCATTCTCGTGAAAGTCGAGCGTGATGCGCACCAGTGGGCGACCGAAGCGGTCCCGGTACAGCGGGTCCAGATCGAGGTAGACGTCGCGGTAGCTGTACATGCTGCCGTGCACGCCCGTGCCGGGCTGCAGCGTACTTTGATAACACTCGCGCACTGCTTGCTTCCACTGTGCGCCCCAGCGCGGCGTCCCCGGTGGAACCGGCGTCGTCTCGATCGGCCTACCGTTCGTTTGAACCTGGCCCATGTAGCCACCGCCCACGAAGCCGTACGGGCCGTGATCGAAGTTATCGCCATTGAACTCATCGATGCACATGCCGATCGCACCGGAGGCAATGAAAGGATTGAAGACGAATCTCTGCGGATCGAAGAAGGCGAGCACATCGGAGATCGTCTGGTGTGAGAAGTTGCGTCCGATCACACCGCGGTTTGCAATCGGGTCGTAGCGCTCCCCGATGCCCGAGAGCAGCAGCAGCTGCACGTTGAATATCGTGTAGGCACAGAGGATGACGAGCTGCGCGGGCTGCTCGTATTCCTCGCCACTCGAGTCCACGTACGTGACTCCGGTTGCGCGCGTGCCGGAGGCATCGGTGTTGATACGTGTAACCTCACAGCGGTCGCGCGCCAGGAAGTTCGGCTTGCGCACGAGCACCGGGAGGATGGTCGTCTGAGGACTCGCCTTGGAGTAATTGCCGCAGCCGAACCATTCGCAGAACCCGCAGTAGGTGCACGGGCCGAGGCGCACACCGAGTGGGTTGGTATAGGCCTGAGAGAGATTGCCGGAGGGCTGTGGGAAGGGTCGGTAGCCGAGCCGGCGCGCCGCTTCGGCGAAGAGCGTAGGGCTGAAGGGCTGTGCCTGTGCGGGCGTGGGATAGGGTCGGGACCGCGGACCCTCGAAGGGATTGCCTCCGTCCTGGATCCTGCCGCGCAGGTTGCCCGCGGTGCCAGAGGTGCCGCATAGATACTCGAAGCGGTCGTAGTGCGGCTCGAGCTCCTCATACGTGACGCCCCAGTCCTGGATGGTCATGTCAGCGGGCAGAAAGCGCGCGCCGTAGCGCCGGGTGAGGTGAGTGCGCAGCACGAAGTCCGAGGGCAGGAACCGCCAGGTCTCCGCGTTCCAGTGCACGCCGCCTCCGCCGACGCCGTTCGGCGGCATGAATGCACCCCAGGTGCGTATGGGCAGCGCCGTTTGGCTCATGCGGTTGCGGAAGGTGAAGGTCATCTGGGCGGGCTGGAGGAACAGATCATGACGAATGCGATAGCGCAGCTCGTCCTGCGCGTAGCTCGGGGGAAAGTCCGTCGCGGTGTTACGCCAGGGGCCGCGCTCGAGCGCGACCACGTCGAGGCCGGCGTCCGTGAGCTCATTCGCGAGGATCGATCCGGTCCAACCGAGGCCGATGATGGCCGCGTCCTTGGGTGGAAGCTTGCGTGCCACGTGGGCTCAGCGGTTGCGCGGTGTCCACGCACGCCGCCCGGCAATGCTCACGGGCGGGTGGGGATAGCGCTCATTGTGCCGGCTCACCCAGTCGCGGTAGTCGTATCGCGCTCCGGGAAATCCAATCATTTTCCAGCCACACATGTCGCGGTTACCGCCGTAGATCGGGTCCGCGAAGAAGCCCTCCTGCACATCCTTCACCACGAGCGCAAAGAATTGCTTGCCATCGGCGCCCTCGAGCTGCACGCGGCCCTCTTCGAGAGCCCGTAGCAGGCTGTCCTGCGCATCGGGCGCCAGCGCGGCGAAGCTGCGCGACCCATTCGGCGCCCCGCTCTGGCTGGTGCGGCAGAACCGCTCGAGCGCGGCCAAGCCGGTCCTGTAGATCTGGGCCGGCGTGAGGGGGTCCTGCGGTCCCTGCTGCGGAGTGCCCTTGCGGAAAGGACCCAGCGTGTAGAGGCCCGCGCTTCGCCCATATGGCCCGGCGAGCTGGCGGTCGATGAACACCACGCAGCCCGCCTCACGGCCGCCTGGTGTCTGCGGGTCCGGCGGGATCACGCGATCGGCAAGCGCTTCGACGAGGCGCGCTTCCTCCGGCGTGAAGAACCTCCAGGGGCCTGGGCGCACCGCGAGCGGTGGGGAAGCGGAGTCGGGAACCCACGGGAGATGACCCTGAATGATGCCGGCTTTGGATGCGGTGCGCCGAAGGAGCGCGAGAGCCATAGCCACGAGCAATTGACGTCGGCGCAAGACACTCATCGAAGGCTCCAGTGACGCACGCAACGGTCGAGCGTGGCCCACGGTTCCCCGTGGCGCGAATGCAGAGCACCGAGACCTGTGGCGGCGCAGCGGCTCCGCCTGCGCGCGCTGTCGCTAGTCCGGCAGGCGTGAGCCTCGGGTCTCCAGCGCGGCGGGTAGCAGCAGCAGGCCGAGGAAGAAGGCGAGCGCCGTGGAGGCGACCGGCATGCCGATGCTGCCGTAGGCTGCAACACCAGCACCGATGGCGAAATTGATACCCGCGCCGATGAAGCGCCCGAAGGAGGTCACGAAGGCGAACGCCGTGGCACGGACTGCAGTGGGGTACTGCTCCGGCAGCCACAGGCTGTACATCGCAAAGTTACCGCCGAAGAAGCCAAGGGGCACCAGCGTGGCGATGAACAGCAGCAGAGCCTCATGGGTGTAGAAGGCCCACCCGAATGACAGATAGATGGACACCGCCATTCCCAGGAGAAACAGGGCATGAGCCCACCGGCGGCCCAGCATCTGCGCGAGCGGGGGTAGCGCCAGGCAACCAAGGATGGTGCAAACCGACAAGAGAGCCGTCCCGAACGACGCCCAGCGCGTCGCCGCCGCAGATGAGTAGCCCGCCTGCCTCGCCAACTGCAGGATGGCGGTGGGCTCGTAGACTGTTCCGGCCCAGAGACCCACGATAGACACCGTCGCGAGGCCCGCATTGATCAAGGTCCGGCGCCTGAACTGTGCGGTGAGTATGCGGCGAAGCGGTGCGCCCGCACCCGGCGCCCGCCAGCGCTCGGGCTCGCGAACGCTGCGGGCGACGTAGATCGCCACTAGCACCGGCAGGCCGCCGCACAGGAAGAGCGCCCGCCATCCGTAGACGGCGCCCACGGTGTAGTTCAGCGCCGCGGCCAGGAAAAATCCAACGTAGTAGCCCGTCTGCAGGTAGCCCGCTCCGCGCACCCGGCGGTCCTCCGGCCAGGACTCCGCGACGTACGTGCCCGCGAGCGCCCATTCTCCGCCGATACCGATGCCGGCAAGGAGCCGGCAGATCGCAAACTGCCAGACGTGCTGGGCGAGGGCAGCGGCGCCGGTGAAGACTGCATAGAAGGCGATCGCGGCCGCGAGCGTCCGTACGCGGCCGATGCGGTCCGCGACCGGCCCCCACACGAATGAGAGTCCCCAGCCCACCAGGAAGAGCGCAAAGAGCATCGAGCCGGCGAAGGCAACCTGAGCGGGGGAGCCTGAGTAGCCCGACGCCGGCAAGAGCTCCGTCAGTGCCGGCGCGAGCGCGAGGGCATAGATGAATGAATCCATACCATCGAGCACCCAGCCTGACCAGGCAGCCCAGAACCCACGCCGCTGGTCGGGTTGTAACCTCCCGCGCATCATTCCCCTCGTGCTCCACGCAGCGCCGTCTAGCGGCGATACAGATCCCGGTGATCCTCGCGCAGACGGTTCTTCTGCACCTTGCCCATGGAATTGCGCGGCAGCTCCCCCACGACGAGGATCCGCTTGGGTACCTTGTACGCTGCGAGTCGTGCGCGCAATGCGCCGATCAGAGCGGTCTCATCGAGCGTGATGCCCGGCCTGAGCGCGATGGCGGCCGTGACTGCCTCGCCCAGATCCGGATGCGGTACGCCGAACACCGCGCTCTCGACGATGCCGGGGAGCGCATCGAGTTCCAGCTCAACTTCCTTGGGATATACGTTGAGACCGCCACTGATGACCAGGTCCTTGGTGCGTCCGACGATCGAGAGGTAGCCGTCGCCGTCGAGCGTGCCGAGGTCGCCGGTGCGGAAGAAGCCGTCTTCCGTGCGGTCGGCGGCTGTCTTCTCCGGCGCTCGCCAGTAGCCGGCGCAGACATTGGGACCTCGGATCTCGATCATGCCCACATCGGAGCCGTTCTCGGCACGCACGGTATCGGTGATGCGCACCTCCACGCCCGGCAGCGGCAGCCCGACGGAGCCCGGCTTGCGCGGTCCGACATAGGGATTGGTGGTGTTCACGAGCGTCTCGGTCATACCGTACCGCTCCAGGATCGCCTTGCCGGTCCGAGCCTCGAATTCGCGATGGGTCTGCGCGAGCAGGGGCGCCGATCCGGACACGAAGAGCCGCACGCCGGCCACCGCCTCGGGGCTGAGCGCCGCGGATGCGAGCAGCCGCGTGTAGTGGGTCGGAACGCCCATGAACGCCGAGGCGCTCGCCAGCTGCACGATCGTCTGCGTGGGATCGAAGCGCTGCAGCAGGCGCACGGAGCCCCCGGCTGCAAGCAGCACGTTCAGACTCAGAAACAAACCGTGGACATGGAACAGCGGCAGCACATGAACCAGCGTGTCCTGTGCGCTCATGTGCCAGGCTCCAACCAGCGCGTGCGCATTGGCGAGTAGATTGGCACGCGTGATCATCGCACCCTTCGACCTTCCAGTCGTTCCGGACGTGTAGAGCAGCGCGGCCAGCGCCGCAGGCGAAACGTTGGCGGCCGGAACCTGAGTGGTTTCAGCTGCGACGCGTCGCGCGTAGGTCCCATCCCCGCTCGTACCGAGTGTCTCCAAGCGTGCGCCGGCGGCGCGCGCGGCGAGGGCCAGTGCGGCAGCGCCCTCCGGGCGTGCCAGTAGCACGGACGGCTCGCTGTCGTTGAGGAAGTACTCGAGCTCGCCCATCGTGTACGCGGTGTTGAGCGGAACAATCACCGCCCCAATGCGCAGACACGCGAGGTACACGAGGACGACGTCGAGCGACTTGTCCACATGCAGGGCGACCCGGTCACCGGGGCGTACGCCCAGTTGCATCAGCGCTGCGCCATGCAAGCCGGCTGCACGGTCGACGTCCGCATAGGACAACCGCCAATCGCCGCCATCAGAGAGGCACGGGCGCGCGGGGTCCGAGCGCGCCACGGAGGCGATCCAGTCATAAGGGCCGGGCGGGCTCATTGCGGCATTGTCGCGCCCTCTACCACGGACGGCGAGTTCTTTTGCCGGCCGACACGGTCGAGTCATTTGGGTGCACCGGTCCTCGGCACGCACAGTTTTGGCGCGGAACCTGGGAATGCCCGCGTGCTCTCGCCGTAGACGTTGCGCTCACCTGGTGAGGGGAGTATATACTCCCTATTCACCAAAGCCTGGAGTCTCAGGTGACGATCATCGCGCCCGATGTGAGCTCGCGACTCAAGCCCGATTTCGTCGCGGTCGTGCATACGATCTATACGGAGTTCTGCAACCTGCAACGTGATGCCCATGTGTTGATCATGACCGATGCGCGCACGCCCGACTATGTTGTGGCGACCTTCCAAGGTGTAGCGCAGGCGCTCGGGGCGGATGCGGCGACGATCGAGTCGACGATCCCTTTTGGGGGTCCCACGTACCAGCCGAGCGTGAAGTGGTCGCCGATGCTCGCAAGTGCCGCTCGCGCGGCGGACCTGCTGGTCGATCTCGGCATCGGGTATGCGAGCTTCGTGGTGGAGGCAATGGATCGCGGCGCGCGCGTGATCATGCCCGGGGATGGGATCGGCAATCCGTACCTCGAGGACATCCTGATCCGCACCATTCGCGACGTTGACATCCACAAGATCCGGCGCGAGGCCGACCGGATCGCGGAGCGCTTTTCGGGAGCGAATACCTGCAAGCTGCTCACCGGCGAGCACGATGAGTTGACGATCGATATCTCCGGCCTACAAGGCACGCCGGCTGACGGCTTCCTGTGGGACCGGGAGAAGCGGGAGTTCAAGAGCAGCTACGGCATTCTGCCGCCTGCCCAACCGGGAATCACGCTCCCGCGCGGTCGTGCCAACGGTACCGTCAGCGTCGATGGAACGGTGCTGTGGCACCCGATCTATCACGAGGAGCCCCGCTCACCCCTGAAGCTGCGCTTCGATGAGGGTCGCCTGGTCGAGGTGGGGGGCGATAAGTATCTGAGCAACCGCCTGCGCGCCTGGCTGCGTGAGCTCGATGACTCCGGTGCGAGCGAGGGGCCCAATCATCTGAACATCGGCATCAATCCGAACGCGCTGCTCACGCAGAACCAGGAATGGGAGCGCGTCTATGGCTCAGTGACCTGCGGCATGGGCGATATGAGCGTCTCCGCCGGGTTGTATGCGCGGGAGGTGGCGCTCGAGTGGGCGAAGTCCAAGGTGCATTGGGACTGGACCGTCAACCAGCCGACCGTGCTGCTCGATGACAAGGTGCTCCTCCAGGACGGACAGATTTTTTAGCGTTGGTATGCGGGGGTGGTGATGTCCTTGATGTCGAGGCAGAGAGCGGTCGGCCTGGCGGTCGCCACGGCCATCTACGGGTCATTGAGCGTGTCTCGGGCGGATGATGCCGGACCTGCCATTCAGGAAGTGGTGGTGACGGCGACCCGCCGCTCCGAGTCGGTGCTCGATGTGCCCTACAATATCCAGGCCTTCAGCGCGGATGACCTGACGAAATCAGGCGTGGTGAGCGTCGAGGACCTGGTGCGCGTGGCGCCGGGCCTTTCGGTGTTCGATGAAGGACCGCGTGTGTCCGGAGATAGAAACACCTTCAACATCCGTGGCTTGAACGCCCAGAATGCCTACAACAACGACGACAACCCCTCTCTCACCGAGCCTGCAGTATCGACGTATTTCGGCGAGATTCCCGTATTCTTCCCATTTCAGCTGGTGGATATGGCTCGGGTCGAGGTGCTGCGCGGACCGCAGGGCACATTGTACGGGGACAGCTCCATCGGTGGGACCATTCGCCTCATTCCGAATGCACCAGACCCGCACGCGCTGACATTCGACGTAAGCGCCGACGCGTCGAAAACCGACTACGCATCGAGCCCCAGCTACGACGGGTATGCGACGGTGAACATTCCGATCAACGATACCAGCGCCTTCCGAGCCACCGTCGGCCACCAGTATCTGTCCGGCTTCATCGACGCCGTTGGTCTGGTGCGCCAGACCGGAACACCGATGTATCCGGGCTCCATCGTGCTGCAGGATCCCGGGGCATTTCTCACCAGCCCACCCGCCCAGGCACCTGCGAACAACGACTACAACGCGGCTGACGTGGACTACTCGCGGGGCTCGTTGCGTTTCGGTCTGAGCGACCGCTTGACGGTGACATTCAACTTTGCCTTTCAGCAGAACGTCGCCGAGGGTCGCTACGAGGACAACCCGTACTATGGCACCGATCAGCCGTACAAGTACTACACGGCATTCACCGACCCCGAGGAGTCACGCATCGAGCTGTATGACATGGACGTTGCGATGGATGTGGGATTCGCGCAGCTCACTTCGGCGACCGGCGTCTCGAACCTCGACGTGAATAGCGTCTCGGATTCCTCTGGCTTCCTGCGAACCAACCTGTCCTCCTACTATTTCGGCTATCCGCGTCTGTATGCGCCGATCGAGCGTGCCCAGCACGACGATACCTACACCGAGGAGCTGCGGCTGGTCTCGAATCGGGAAGGTGCCTTCGATTGGATTGCGGGGGCGTTCTTTCGCGCGACTCACAACAGCTTCACGCTATTGCAGAACGCACCGGGAATCGATCAGTACACGAACGAGGTGCTCGGCTTGGTGCCGCCGGAAGGCTTCACCGATACGCTGGCCGAGGGCTACAGCTCGACGACCTTCAAGGATCTCGCCGGTTATGGTGAGCTCACCTGGCACGTCACCGACCGATGGCAGCTCACGGGCGGTGCGCGGGTGTTTCACGACACGCTGAATGGAATCTCGGGCGTTCCTCTACCCTACGCATCCCTGACGACACAGTATTTCGAGAGTGGTGTGGTCAACAACCCGTACCTGCTCGGTGGCTACTACCCCCTGCAAACCGTGACCAATGATCATATCTTCAAATTCAATACATCCTACAAGTTCAACCCGCGCATGTTGGCGTACCTGACCATCTCGCAGGGCTTCCGTCCGGGTGGTGCGAACGCGCTGCCGGCCGAAGACCCTCTCGGCGACAATAACCGCCCCTATCTGCTGTTCAGGCCGGATACGGATACGAACTACGAGGTCGGGATCAAGGGTGACATTGACAGGAGACTTTCATACACGGCAACCCTGTTCTTGGTCGACTGGCAGCATTTCCAGGCGACGCTGTACACGCCGTTCGGTGTCAATTACATCGCCAATGTGGCGCCGGCTCGCTCCCAGGGACTCGAGCTCGAGCTCCAAGGAAAGATCACCTCGCGGCTGTCCTTTGGTCTCGGTTACTCGTACATCGATGCGTATGTAACGCGATCATTCCTCATGCAGGCGGACGAGCCCAGCACGCAGGTGCCGGCCGGCGCGCCGTTACCTGGATCGGCGAAGAACAACTTCTCGGATTACCTTCAGTACGACCAGCCGCTGGGGGGCTCCTCGTTGGCATTGCGTATCGACACATCCTATAAGGGCCCTTCGCAAAGCAACTTCGCCAACCTGCCGAGCTTCGATAGCGACAACTTCGTCAAGTTCCCATCGGTGCTCATCTGGGGCACATCGCTCACGTGGGACAGGGAGCCGTACTCCGTTGCGCTCTACGGTGAGAACCTCTCCAACAGCATGGGCACCACGTACGCCTCTGCGGCTACCCTGTACGGAGATCGGGATCAAGGATATGGGGTCATCCGACCGCGCACCATCGGATTGCGATTCAGCTGGGAGTTGCGCTAGCGCCGCCGAGCCGGCCGCGCGACTGTGTGAGCGCGCAGCGGCCCTGTTCCATGCCCAGCGCCCGCAGGCGGCGCTTGCGCTGTACAGGGATGCGCTGCGGGTCGATCCTGGCTTTCGGGAAGCGCAACGTGGCGTTGCCTTCGCCTACCGCGCCCTTGGCGATATCTCGGGCGCCGAACAGGCGACGGCGCAGGCTCTCGAGTCCGATCCGCGCGACTACGAGCTCGTGCATCTGCGCACCTCGCTTCGTCAGCAGACCCCCACATCGAACCATGTGACAGAGCTCGAGCGAATGCTCGCCCAGGGCGTCAGTGGATGGCGTGGCGCGGTGCACGTAGGCTACGCCCTCGCCAAGGAGCTGGAGGACTTGGGTGAGTACGAGCGCTCCTTCTCCTACCTGAAGGCGGCCGCGACGCTCAAGCGAAGCCGAACAAGATACGACCCCGGGGCGGACATCGACATGCTCGATCGGATCCGCTCGCACTTCGATCGCGACACGATGCTCTCGCATCGAGGCCGTGGCTGCGACTCGACTCAGCCCATTTTCGTCTTCGGCCTGCCGCGTACGGGCTCGACGCTGGTCGAGCGAATCCTCGCCAGTCACCCCGATGTACAGAGCTTCGGTGAGCTCGAGGACTTTGCGCTCGAGTTGGTTCGCCTCGTGGCCGAACGCAGGGGTGGTGAGGCGCTCAGCCGAGAGCGCCTTCTCGAGCAGTGCTTGAGCATCGATCTGGCCGCCCTTGGAGGCGCGTATGTCGGCCGAGCCCGTGAGCGAGGTGCTTCCAAGCGACGCTTCGTGGATAAGCTGCCGCTGAATTCTCTCAACGCAGGCCTGATCCAGCTCGCCCTCCCGGGGGCCAGAATGGTATGGGTCGACCGCGACCCCCTGGACGCCTGCTATGCAATGTACAAGTTCCTGTTCAGTGGCGGTTATCCATTCTCCTATGACCTGGCGGAGCTCGCGCGCTACTACGTGGCGCACCGCAGGCTGATGGAGCACTGGGTGGCAGAGCTACGGCCGGGCACGCTGTATCGGGTTCGCTACGAGAAACTGGTGACCGATCAGGAGGGGGAGACCCGCCGCCTGCTCGCCGCGCTCGGGCTGGAGTGGAACCCAGCCTGCCTGGCCTTCCACGGTAATCATTCGCCTTCGATGACCGGCAGCGCGACCCAGGTACGGCGACCGATTTACGGCAGCTCGGTCGGTGCGTGGCGCCACTACGCGCGACAGCTCGCGCCGCTGCGCCAGATCCTGGTCGCAGGCGGTGCCTATCCCGAGAGGGAGTGAGCGATCAGCGCCGTTTACGCGGCAAGGGCCGGGGCCCGCAACTTACCGTTCTGGGCTATCACCTGACCGTCGAGCAATACCGTCGGCTGCAGGATCGTCCAGTCCCAGTGCACGCTCGAGCGGGACCACTTCAGGTCCGAATCGGGTGCGAACAGCGCAGCGGGCATATCGCCCATGCCGCACGTCACCGAGCCATAGACGCGCTCCCACTCTTGGTTCTGCGTGAACAGTGCGTTCGGATTGATGCCGATATTGAGATGGACGGGACCGCGCCACGACCCCTCATCCCCCAGCTCATCCAGCCAATTGCGCAGCCGGTTGGAGAGGTAGGGATCACCGCGAATCTCAACGAGACGGCTGTCGTCGAACCGAAGGCGTAAGCAACCTCGCGGCTGCTCGTGATAGACGGGGTGCCAGAGCAGGGTACCATCGATGCTCACGGTTCCATGAGCCCGTCCGAGCGGCAGGAATACTCCCGGACACGCAGGCGGCAGGATGCCGTAATTGCTCTTGTATGTCTGCTTGTCCTTATCCCACAGGAACCCGTCCACACTCGCCCCCGTCAGGCCGGTGATGTCGACCAGCAGCTCGTCCCCCTCGCCGGACAGGAGCTTGCAGGTGTTCGCAGCGGAGAACATCGAGGCGATCCGGTCTGCCTGCCGGCGCACCGCATGCACATCGATATCGCGCAGGGTACGGATCAGGATGTCCTCCAGATACGGATTACCGATGCCATCGCCCGGCATGATGACGCGTGCACCGCGCGCGAGCGCCTCGGCTATGAAGTCGGCATACCCGACTCCGAGATCGACGATCAGATCGGCCGCCTTCGCCGTATGGGCGAGCATGGGCGTCCATTTCGCGCCGGGCTGATAGGTCGGTCCGCCGGCCGGAATACTCGTCTCGATCGTTGCTGCGTCGGCACCGAGAGCGAGCGCGACGCCCTGGAAGGCCGCAGCCACATGCGATGGTGTGCGGGCGTCGGTGATCACGAGCACCCGCGCATGAGGCTGCAGATTGCAGAACTCAGAATAGATCTGGTAGACGACCGGGATGAGGTCGGGTTTCAGCCTGGAGCTCACGTCCGGAGAGATGATGGTCATGGCTCCCGAGAATCCGGCGGCGGGTTACGATAGGGAGTATTTACTCCCATTACAAAATGTTGTCAAACCGTGTATTCCGGCGCGCGGAAAACGGGCACAATTGCCTCATGCCACGCACCAACGCATCATCCCTCACCATGAAAGGGGCTCCGCCCGGCCTGGCGGGTCGTCACGAGCCCCTTCAGGAACGCTCGAAGGAGTCCGTGGATCGGATACTGGCGACAACCGCCACCTTACTGGATGAGGTCGGGATCGACGGCTTCAACACGAACCTCCTGGCCGAGCGCGCCGGCGTCAGAATTCGCACAGTCTACCGATACTTTCCCAACAAGTACGCCGTCATCGTCGCGCTGACCAAGCGCCTGGCGATACAGTGGGACGAGATGATGGGCGACTACTACCGAAGGATGGCGGATCCCGAGTCGGAGTGGCGCGAGGTTATCCGTAGCAGCAATTTCCAATGGTTGGAGCGGGCACGCACCGTGCCCGGCGCCTTGTCCGTGCTACAGGCGATCAATGCGACGCCGGAACTGCAGCAGCTGCATTTCCAGATCTTCGAGGACATGTCGAGGAAGCTGGCCTCCGTGTTCGCCGCCCGTGGTGTGCGGCAGCCGCCGCACAAGCTGCTGACGATCGCACGCACGGTAACTGCGGCGACGAACTCGCGCACGGACGTGTACCTGCAGCTAAAGGGCCGGGAGGCCCAGGAGTTCTGGCAGGAAGTGAGCCTGAGCGAGGAGCGCTATCTTGAGCCGTACCTCGCCGAGCCCGTGCGGCGATCCAATCGACCTCGTAAGAGCGGACGCGGACGGCGGAGGGGTGGGTGAAGTGTGCCGTTACGGGTCGCCAGCGCAGCGATAGTGATCGAGACGGCGCTCGGGGATATCACGATCGAGCTACACGACCGCGCCGCACCACAATCGTGTGGCTACGTACTCGGGCTGGTGGATCGAGAGGTGCTCACACCATGCAGCGTCTTTCGCATCGTCACACCGAGCAACGATGCGTTGAGCGCGTGCGCTGCCATCGAGGTGATCCAGCTTGGCCACCGGTGTGCAAATCCCGATGCTCCGGTGATCATCGCGCACGAGAGCACTGCACTGACCGGCTTGCGCCATGCTCGGGGCACGGTCGCGCTGCCGCGCTATCGGCCCGGCGCAACCTACGAGAGCTTCTTCATCTGCCTGCGTGATGAGCCGGCACTCGATCATGGCGGCAAGAGAAATCCGGACGGACTCGGGTTCGCCGCCTTTGGCTCCGTGGTGAGCGGCTGGCCCGCGATCGACTCGATTCGCGCCCGCGCCGAGGAACACGACTACCTGGTGCGACCGATCTTGGTCACTCGGGTGCGGCGCGCAGTGCCCTGAGTTTGGATTGCTTGCGGCTCCCGGACGAGGGGAGTATATACTCCCGTTGCGCGTAGGCGCTTCTGGAGCTACCCATGAGCGGCAGGGTTGGAGAGGAGATACGTCAGCCAGGGATCGCGATCGTCTGGTTGGAGAAGTATGCCATCTTCGAGCAGGCCGCCGATGGCGTCACGCGACCCCTCGATTACATGCTGCTGGCGGAGGTCCTGCCCAACTCGCGCCGCGATCGATACGAGGTGCACGGGTTCCGCGGCGCGGAAGCAACCCCTTTTGTCACATTCGGACCGGGGGATCGGCTCGCTTACGTCAACGAGTGGCTCCTCGACAGGAAGGCGCGTTCACACGACTCGCCTGCGGAGCTGGACATTCACTTCCCGAATACGACGTACAGATTCGAGGTGCAGGATGCCAAGGGTCGGCACACGTTGTCTCTGAGGTTAGGTGGAGAGGACGGCATCACCCGGTTTCCGAACGTGCCTCAGATCGGTATGTATCAGGAGGGACTGTCTGTCCGCGGGGTGGATAGTACGAAGGCCGTGGAGCTGAGGTGGGCAGGGTTTGCGACGGAAACGACGGTCACGGGGGACTCGCCACTCTTCACGGAGAACACCATTTTCTTCCTGCTGGACAATTGCCGGGGCGAAACCGTGTTTTCATCGGGCTCGGGAAACAAGCGCGAGCCACTGAGCCCGAAGTCGACGACGATTACCATACCGAGTCGTGTTCTCGAGCCGGGGTGTCGCTACACGATCTTTCTGTCGTTCATCAACTATCGCTCGACCGACACAGCACGCTGCGATGGCGGAGCGATCGCCGGCGTTGCCGTCAATTCGATCTGTGTCGAGTTGGCATTCAGGACCGCAGGGGTAGCGCACGACAGTCGCGAGTGTCCTCCGACAGAGCAGCGTGCGAACTACCGCTGGCCCGGTAAGCTGCGGGACGCTGCAGGCCTCGTGCCGTGGCCCGTGGACGCCTCGGGTCTGCTACTGCAGCCGCGGCAGGAATTGATCTCCGGAGCGGATGCACCAGAGCACTGATTGGCTTCGGGCGCCAAGCGGCAGGCTGCTCAGACCTCGGTTGGGAGGCAGCCTTTGGAGCGTTGATGCAAGCGGATACGGCGGTCGATCGAACGAATGTGGGTCTGAAAGTGGATGGGCAAGCTCGCAGCAGATCGCTTCGAGCCCACCACATCGTCTTTTTCGTCGTGGCCGCCGCGGCACCTCTCGGCTTCGCGGTGGGCTCGGTTCCCTGGGCAGTCGGGCATGGGGGCATCGGTACCGCATGCATGTTTCTCCTCGTGGGGGTTCTCTTGGCGATCTTTGCCATAGGCTTCACCACGATGTCCCACTTCGTTCCCAATGCGGGAGCCTTCTTCTCCTATATCGCACTCGGTCTCGGTCGGCCCTTGGGCCTGGGAGCCGCGTTCTTGGCCACCTTTGCGTACGCGCTCGGTACGATCGGATCGTACGGTGCATTCGCGGTCTTCGCTTCACAAGCAACCACTGCGCTCGCAGGGATTCACACACCTTGGCAGGCGTGGGCATTCGGGGCGGTCGCGGTAACTGGAATACTCGGTGTCCTGAATGTCGACCTGAATCTGCGCGTGCTCGGCACGATGTTGTTCGCCGAACTGATGGTGCTCTTGCTCCTGTCCGTCGGCATCATCACTGCCGGAGGAGCGCAGGGCCTGTCGTTCGAGCCGCTGCAGCCAAGTTCGGTCGATCTGCACGGTATTGGCGTCGTCTTCCTGATTGTATTCGCGGCATTCACGGGCTTCGAGGCAACAGCACTCTTTCGCGAGGAAGTCGGCGACCCCAAAGTGACCATCCGTCGGGCGACGTTCATCGCGATAGTGCTGATCGCGATATTTCAGGCGTTCGTGTGCTGGTCGATCATCGAAGCCTTCGGCGATCGAGCGGTGGAGGTTGCCCGGCGAAACCCCACACAAATGTACGCGTTGGCGTCGGTCAGATACGTGGGACCGACGTTTTCCAGGGTTGTGGCCGTGCTGGTGGTCAATAGCTGGCTAGCCTCGATCATCGCGTTCCACAATGTCACCGCGCGCTACGTGTTCATTTTGGCAAGGGATCGTGCCGTTCCCGCGATATTCGCTCGGCGTTGGCAAAGAACGGGGGCGCCATGGCTTGCAAGCATTGCTACGACAGTCGTGAGCGGTGCCTCGGTATGGTGCTGCAGCGCCATGAGGTTGGATCCGTATCTGGATCTTTTCATCATCTCGAGCGTGCCCATATCGTTGGCGATCCCCTGCATGGAGTGTCTCACTGCGGTGTCGATAGTGGCTTTCTTTTGGGGCAACCGTCGCGGGGAGTCGATCTTCTCGACGTTCATGTCCCCCGCAATATCGGCAGTCGTTCTGGCAGCAGTGGTTTACCTGTCGTTGGAGAACATGCGCTTCTACACCGGGCGCGATGGTGCGCTCAATTGGCTTCTTCCGGCGACGAATGTTGTCGTCTTGGTGATCGGCATCAGCCGGGCCAAGTGGTTGCGCTTGAAGGATCCTGCCGCCTACCTGAAACTCGGGCACTGGGGAGACAAACTGTGATCCACAAACGGATTGGGGGGCTCCGGAGCAAGTGGCGCTTCAGGGGCATCGCCGGTAGTCCCGTCCGGTTTCGAACGGTCATAGGGGCGGGACCCTCAAGCGCATTCGGTGTTCAGGCCGGCTAGCGGCGCGCGACATTTACGGTGCCAGCGCGCACGGATGGGAATTTCGCCAGGATGGCCGCGACCGCATACCGCACGCGTGCCGTCGAGTCATCAACATCGTCGTCACCGAGTTCTTTCATCCCCCAGCCATGCCACACCGCGCGGTGACTGTGGGTATCAAATACGTCTACAGATAATCTCACTTCTCGATTCCGAGGGGCATCGATGGCATAGTCTCGTTGTCCCATGCATCCAAATCCTCCGAGACAGGCCGCGGGGAAGCTGTAACGTGCGTTCGCTTTGACGCTGATCGTGAAACCGATGGTAAGGTCAGCCGCGTGAGGATCAGTCACCTCCACATAACCCCTCTCTGTGAGATCTGCCCTGATCGCGTCGGCAACCAGCTGATTCCGGGTACCGGAAGCGCGGCCCTCCTGCTGCAGCGTGAAGGTGTGATAGCTGATGAATGAGGCGCTTTGGTCACGGTCACTTCCGACGCGCAGAGAGGATGCACAAGCAGTCAAGAGTCCGAATGCGAGCGGTAGTGCAAGCGAAGAGTATCGGGGGCTGGTGCTCTGGCGAATCACTTCATCTCTCACGAGATACCTTCAGTAGCACCGACTCTACTTCGCGGCTCGATCGCGGAACACCTGCGCAGTATTGATGCAGCGTTCAACGGCAGGAAACCACCGCTCGGCGGTGGCCAAATCGATATTCAGCGCGAGGATCGGTGGCTCAGGGGAGAACGCTCACGTCCCGGCTCACGGGGTGCCGTTTGCGCTCGCGCTCGGCTGTGAACGTGAGCGCGTCAGCGCCGCGAGAATGCCCTGGAGGATTCGAGTGGGGCTCGGCGGGCAACCCGGCACGGCCACATCGACAGGGATGACGTTGGAGACGCGCCCGCAGCTGGCGTAGCTCTCACCGAATATGCCGCCGGTGCAACCGCAATCCCCGATGGCAACGACCAGCTTGGGGTTTGGGACTGCCGCATAGGTGCGGCGCACGGCGACCTCCATATGCCGGGACACGGGGCCGGTGACGAGCAGGAGGTCCGCGTGCCGCGGGCTTGCGACAAGACGGATGCCCAGTCCCTCAAGGTTGTAGAGCGGATTGTTAAGCGCATGAATCTCGAGCTCGCAGCCGTTGCAGGATCCGGCATCGAGATGCCGGATGCACAACGCACGGCCGAGCACGCGGCGGATGTGCTCCTGCAGGCCGTCGCGAATGCGGAGACTGTCGTCCGCCTGTGGCGTAGGCTCCGTGGCGATGCCAACCGAAGCAATTTGGCGTAGCGTCTTTAACACCCCAGGGTACCCGAGCCGTGCTCCGACCTCATAGATCGTGACCGCTGTAGGAGAGGTTGAAGGACTTGTTGATCAGCGGGAAATCCGGAACGATGTTGCCGATGATCGCATGCTCGATCACCGGCCAGTTCTGCCACGACGGATCATGGGGGTGACAGCGGCGGATCGTCCCCTGCTCCCCGGCTTGCAGAGCAACAAGCACGGGGCCCCGCCAGCCTTCGATCAGTCCGATGCCGAGCGCTTCGGCGGGCGGCAGGGGTACCGGCACGTGGTGCGCACCGGGGGGCAGTTCCGCCAGAATGCGGCCGATCAGGCGAGAGGACTCCTGAAGCTCGTCGAACCGCACGGCGACGCGTGCGGCGACATCGCCTTCGCTGCGGCCGCACTTCACAGGCGCGAGCTTCGCGTAGGGCTCACAGGGAAGATCGACGCGAAGATCGAGCGCCTGCCCACTGGCGCGACCGGCAAGCCCGATCATGCCGAGCCGCGCGGCAAGGGGCGCGTCCACGGCGCCCGCACCCTTGAACCGATCGCGAAGGCCGGCGTGCTCGTCGTAGATGCGCTGCAGGCTCAAGGCTTCCCGGGCGATCTCGCGCAGGCAAGCTTCGAGCTGCACGCGGCCGGCGGCCCCAAGATCGACTCGAGTGCCACCCGGGGCGATCGCGTTCATTAGATAACGCTCGCCCAGTGCATCGTGCGTCACGCGCAGCAGGGACTCCTTCAGACGCGAGAACTGCGCAAGGCCAAAGGCGAATCCGGCGTCGTTGCCGAGCGCGCCAAGGTCTCCGAGATGATTCGCGATGCGCTCGATCTCCAAGCACAGCGCCCGCAGGGCGGCAGCGCGCGGTGTGATCTGCACGTCGGATATTCCTTCGAGGGCTTGGCAGTAGGCCCAGCAATATGAGACCGACGAATCCCCTGAGATGCGCGCCGCCAGGCGATGGCCCTCACCGATCGGCAGCTGCGTGAAGCGCTGCTCGATCCCCTTATGGACGTATCCCAGCCGCTCCTCGAGCTTCAACACCTTCTCGCCGACGGTCGAGATGCGAAAGTGACCGGGCTCGATGATCCCCGCGTGCACCGGCCCGACGGGAATCTCGTGAACCCCATCACCCTCGACGCGAATGAATTGATAGTCGTCGACTTGAGAGTCGAGGGGCGCGGCAATTGCACCGTCGACGAGCGGCCGATACAGCTGCGGCCAAGCACCATGACGCAACCACGGACGCAGATCCGGGTCGGTGGAATGAAGTCCGGACAGATCGGCGACTGCTCTTTGCAGACGCGAGGCGCATGGGAACAGATCCTCGAGGCCGGGATAGCGCTCGTCCACATCGCGAAGCCTCAGGGTGAGAAGGAGCGCTTCATGCTCGCTCAGGAGTACCGCGCGAATCTGGGACGTCCCGCTGGCATCCCGATCGCCCCACAAGCCGAGGAGTCTGCCACCGCCGGCAGCCAGATCCCGAGCGATCGTGCGCCACTCATTCTCCGAGACCCCGAGCGCGCGAATTCCGGGGCCACCAGGTTGCACCTTGCTCGATTCGCGCCAGGACGGAGCGCCCATCTCAGGTTCCCCCAATCAAGCGCGCTGCGGCGCGATACCAGTCGGCGAGGTAGGGCGGGATGTAGAGCCCAAGAGCCAACACGATGGCGAGGTGGGCGAACACCGGAAGCAACGCCGGCGGATGCGGCAGGCGCCTTCCCGTGCACTCGCCGAACACCATGGGCTGCACTTGGCGAAAGATCGCCGCGAAGGCAACCCCGAGCGCAGCAAGCAGAATCGGCGTAGCCCACGGCTGCTCGCGCATGGCGGTCGTGAGAATGAGAAACTCGCTGGCAAACACGCCAAAGGGTGGCATCCCGAGAATGGCAAGTGAGCCCATCATCAATCCCCAACCAATCGTTGGGCTGAGGGTGATGAGCCCGCGGATGTTGTCCATGAGCTGCGAGCCTGCCTTCTGTGAGGCATGACCGGCGGTAAAGAAGATCGCTGACTTGGTGAGGGAGTGGACCGTCATGTGCAGCAGCGCGGCGAAGTTGGCCACTGCACCGCCCATCCCGAAGGCGAATGCGATGATTCCCATGTGCTCGATGGATGAGTAGGCAAAAAGGCGCTTGATATCGCGCTGCCGCCAGAGAAAGAGCGCGGCGAGGACCACGGAGAGAAGCCCAAAGCCCATGAGCATTCGCGAGGGCAGGGCAGAATGCAACGAGCCTTCGACCAGCACCTTGCAGCGGATCACCGCATAGATCGCGACGTTGAGCAGCAACCCGGAGAGCACCGCCGAGATGGGCGTCGGACCCTCGGCATGGGCATCCGGAAGCCAGTTGTGAAGCGGCGCGAGCCCCGCCTTGGTCCCGTATCCCACGAGCAGGAAGACGAAGGCGAGGGCGATGACCGCAGGCTCAAGCTGGCCCTTCACCGCATTCAGGTGGGTCCACAGGAGTGCACTGACGCCCTCGGCCCCCAAGGTCTTCTCCGCGGCGAAATACAAAAGAATGGTGCCGAAAAGTGCCTGCGCGATGCCAACGCCGCACAGGATGAAGTACTTCCAGCCGGCCTCGAGGCTCGCCGGCGTTCGATACAGCGTCACGAGAAGCACCGTGGACAGCGTCGCCGCCTCCATCGCGACCCAGAGCAGACCCATATTGTTGGTGGTGAGCGCCGCGAGCATGGTCGTCATGAAGAGCTGATACATGCTGTGATAGAGCCGGAGGCGCCCGGCGCTCACACGACCGTGCTCCATCTCCACACGCATGTAGGGGCGCGAGA
This sequence comes from Steroidobacteraceae bacterium, assembly GCA_035524075.1. GTDB lineage: Bacteria > Pseudomonadota > Gammaproteobacteria > Steroidobacterales > Steroidobacteraceae > JASHUC01. The sequence continues at coordinate 156,275 of DATKPP010000076.1, forward strand.
ACAGCGAGGTCGTCAGTCCCACGAGTGCCGTGAGGGAGACCAGAAAGACGTTGAACGGATCTATGAAGAACTGCTCGCGCCAGACGATGAGATCTCCCGTGCCGATCACGCGCACGGTGAGGGCGCAGGCGGCGAGGAATGTCGCGAGACTGATCGCGACATTGAGCTCCGGGGCCCAGCGGCGGGCGCCGAAGACTCCCAGAATCAGCGCTCCGGCCAGCGGGCACATCAGCAGCACCAGGAGCTCCATGTTAGCCGTGCTCCTGCGAGGATCGCGCGGGCTCGCCCGTATGAGTCTCCTTCAAGGTCTCCAGGTGATGCAGGTCCAGGCTGTCGAACTGCTCACGGATCTGGAAGAAGAAAACTCCGAGCACCAGCATGGCAACCAGGACATCGAGCGCCACGCCAAGCTCGACGATCATCGGCATGCCGTAGGTTGCACTCATGGCTCCGAAAAACAGTCCATTCTCCATGGAGAGAAACCCCACGACCTGGGACATCGCCTTGCGGCGCGTGATCATCGTGACGAACGACAGCAGCACGACGGCGACCGCGATGCCGATCGTGTTGCGCGTCGCGGTGCTCGCGAGGTGCGATATGGGCTGTGCGAGACCGAAGGCGAAGACGACCACCACCACGCCAAGGAGCATCGTCCCGGAGATGTTGAGAAGTGGTTCGGTGTCCCAGTAAACCTGCAACCGTCGAATGAGCCGGTGGAGTAGCCAGGGGAGAAACACGACTTTCAGTGCGAGGGTGAGCGCTGCCGAGAAGTACAAGTGCGGCTGCGCAGTCCGCCAGGCCAGGAGCAGCGTCGCCACGAACAGCAGCGCGCCCTGGATGGCAAGCAGGTTCACGAGACTCACGATCCGTCGCTGAGCGAGCATCGCGAAAGACAGCAGCAGCAGCAGCGCGGCGCACAGGTTCAGCAGTTGTAGATCAAGGGGAGCGCCGGCCATATCCCTAGGCTCCGAGCAGCAGGTGCACGAGCAGGCCGAGAACGGCGAAGAGAAAGGCGATCGCCAGGAACTCCGGGGCGCGAAACACGCGCACCTTGGCCGAGATCGTCTCGATCAGGGCAAGCGCGGCACCCACGATGGCAAGCTTTACGGCGAGGAGTGGAATGGAGCCCAGCAGCGCGAGAGGGCGATCCCGAACAGTCGAGACGCCCCAGGGGACGAAGAGCGCAAACCCGATGCATGCATAGTTGAAGAGCTTCAGGGCCGCTGCCCACTCCATGAGCGCCAGATGCCGTGCCGAATACTCGAGCAGCGTCGCCTCGTGAATCATCGTGAGCTCGAGGTGTGTTGCCGGATTGTCGATGGGAATGCGCGCATTTTCCGCCAGCAGCACCATGGTGAACGCAATCGCAGTGAAGGCAAGACTGGGATACAGCCCGAGCTTCTGCGTGGCGAGATTCTCGGTGATGGCCGGCAGGGCGGTCGTCGCCGAGATCAGCGAAGCGACGAAGATCACCATGAGGAGCGCAGGCTCTGCGAGGAACCCCACCATCATCTCCCGTCGGGCGCCGAGGGTGCCGAAGGCGGTGCCGATATCCATCGCGGCAAGCGACAGGAAGACGCGGGCCGTGGCAAAGAGCCCCACGAGTGCGATGGCATCGGCCGCGGTCGCGAGCGGCAAGCCGGTGCTCATCGAGGGAATGATGGCCGCGGCGACCACCATGGCGCTGAAGACCATGTAGGGCGCGAACCGAAAGAGTGCCGATGCGCCTTCGGCAATCAGCGCGTCCTTGTGAAAGAGCTTGCGGATGCCATAGTAGGGAAGTGCGATGCTCGGTGCGCGCCGGTTCTGAAGCCATGCGCGACATTGGTTGACCCAGCCGAGGAAAAGTGGTGCCGCCGCCAGCGCGGCCGTCACCTCGAGGAGCTGGGTTGCGACTTCCGTCGTTTTCACAGGACGAGTGCCAGCAGCGCCACCAGCGTCACGAAGCTGTACAGCAGGTAGTTTGCGATGCGTCCCTGCTGAAGCCAGGCGACCGAATCGGCGCCGCGCTGTATGAGTCCGGACAAGGGCAGGTACAGCCGCAGCCAGAGGCGATCCAAGACCGCGATGTGGTAGCGCGGCGCCAAGTCGAAGGGGGAGGGAAGCTCGCGTCGAATCTCGAAGAAGGGCCCGAAGAGGTGACGGATCGGCTGGCCGAAGCCCTCCGCCGTGTCCTGCATCCGAGCATTCAGGCGTCCAAAGCCACAGTCCCAGGCGGGCGCGTGCCGAATGCGATGGTGATACAGCGCGCGCACGACCAGGCTCGAGAGAGCGACCACAACGGCGATCGCGATGAAAAAGATGATGGGCGCATAGGAGGTCGTCCGCCCAGGTACCGGCATGAGAAGCCACCACGGTCCCTGCCCATCGGGCAGGGAGACCCCTGCAAGCTGTCGAGTGACGGCCTGCAATGCCCGCACCCCGTAGGTTGGAAGAAGTCCCAGGGCGAAGCAGCCGAGCGCCAGCCAAACCAGACCCATGCGCTCGAGCAGGCCCGCATCGTGCGCCCGCGCGAGACTCGCCTCACGCGCCTGGCCCAAGAAGATGACGCCATAGAATTTCACCATGACGTACCCCGCGAGCGCCGCGGCGAGCGCAACCACGGCGGCGCCCATCGGCAGCAGCATGTTGATGAAGGTATGGGGGACCTGGTGAGCAAATAAGAAGGCCTGAAGCAAGAGCCACTCGGAGACGAAGCCGTTCAGCGGCGGTAGACCCGCAAGCGCGAGAGCGCCGACCAGAGTCACCCAGGCAACCCAGGGCATGCGGTGGATCAGGCCACCCAGGCGACCCAGGTTGCGCTCGCCTGTCGAGTGCAGCACGGCTCCCGTGCCGAGGAACAGCAAGCTTTTCATGAAGGCGTGGTTCACGCTGTGATAGAGCAGGGCGATCAGAGCGAGCGCGGCCAGCGCGGACATACCGACGCCCCGAAAGATCATCGCCAAGCCAAGGCCCGTGAAGATAACGCCGATGTTCTCGACCGAGGAGTAGGCCAGCAGCCGCTTCATGTCGGTCTGCACGGCGGCAAACACCACACCGTAGAGGGCGCTGAGGAGTCCAAGTGCGAGTGGAATGAGGCCCCACCACCACTCGGCCTGACCCAGCAGATCGAACGTCACCCGCAACACACCGTACACGGCGGTCTTTAGCATCACCCCGCTCATGAGGGCCGAGACCGGTGAAGGCGCTGCCGGGTGGGCTTCGGGGAGCCAGACGTGAAGCGGTACCAGACCTGCTTTGGCCCCGAAGCCAAAGACGGCAAGTACAAATGCCATCAGGGCCCACTGCGGAGCGAGGTGAGCGTGGCGCATGCCGGCGAAGCTGAACTGCCAGCTGCCGCCCTGGAGCACGCCGAAGCTCAGCAGAATGGCGATCGCACCGACGTGCGCCATGAGCAAATAGAGAAAGCCCGCGCTGCGAATGTCAGGGAGATTGTGCTGCGTGGTGACCAAGAAGTACGAGGACAGCGCCATGGTCTCCCATGCCACCATGAAGCTGTAGGCGTCATCGGCCAGGAGCACCATTCCCATGCTGGCGAGGAACAGGTGGTACTGCAGGCACAAGAGACCCGGGGCCGTACCCTCGCCGCGGCGAAAGTAACCCGCAGCGAAGATCGAGATGCCCGCGGAGGTCGCTCCGAGCAAGAAGAGAAAGAAGCTCGCGAGCGCATCGCGCCGCACGTGCATGGGTAGATCGGGCAATCCGATCGGCAACGTGAGCTGCTCGGGCGGCGATGCGAGGCTTGCTCCCGCAACGATCGCGAGAGCCATGCCGCAGAGGGCGCCGAGGGGAAAGAGCGTGCGGCCGGCAAAGCCGACACTCGTGGGCCGCAGCAGACCCGCAAGCCCGATCGCAACCCACGTGGCGACGAGCGCGAGGCAGGCGGTCAGGGGTGAGTGGATCAGTGGGGTCACAGGGGTACTAGTTTAGGTTGCCTTTGATTATAATGCAGCTCACACAAGATTGGCTCTCAATTTACATGGTGGTGGTTTGGTGCAAACGAGGAATGCGGTGGCGCAGCTAGAGGAGCGCACGGCGCGCCTGACGATCCTGATCGATCCGCGGAAGAAGGCCGTATTCGAGCGACTGTGCGCCGAAGAGGACCTAACGTCCTCACAGGTCGTGCGTCGCATGATCCGCGCCTACATCGAGGAGCGACTCGGGCGTCCGTGGAATCCGAACGAGCCTGCGTCGGGCAGCACGTCGGCCGCCGGGCGGGGTGTGACCAAGCGCCGCCCACGCAGCTGAGGTTCCTCGGGCGGACGACTGACTTGGACGCACGAGGCGGGTCCTCGACAGCCATCTGGATGGCGGTATGAACGAGCTTGACTGGGCGCACGGCGGCACCGCCACCCTCGCAGCATTCGCGAGCTCCCTTGTAGAGTTCGTCGAAGCACTGACGATCGTGATCGCGGCCGGTGTGACGCGGGGTTGGCGGTCCTCGCTGCTGGGTACTGTCGCCGCAGCCCTGGTCCTTGCGGTTCTCACTCTCGCGCTCGGACCTGCGGTACAGCGCATCGATCTCGCCAGCGTGCAGCTAGTGATCGGCGTCCTGCTGCTCTTGTTCGGGATGCGGTGGGCCCGCAAGGCGATTCTGCGCGCGGCGGGCGTGCTCGAGCGTCACGATGAAGCCGAAGCGTTTGACCAGGCGCAGGAGATGCTGCGCTCCAGCGCGCCCCGGGGTCGCACGCTCGATCGGGCGGGCTTCATTGCAGCCTTCCAGGGAGTGTTACTGGAGGGGCTCGAGGTCGTGTTCATCGTTATCGCGATCGGGGGCACCGATCACAACTTCACCGCCGCAGCGCTCGGCGCCGTGGCCGCGGCCGCGGTGGTCTTCGTGGCAGGATTGATCCTTCACCGCCCGCTCACGCGTTTGCCCGAGAACACGCTCAAGTACGCGGTCGCCGTCATGCTCTCCTCGTTTGGCACCTTTTGGGTTGGCGAGGGATTGGGCATCGAATGGCCGGATCGGGATTGGGCGCTCCTCGGCCTGATCGTGGCGTACTTCATTGCATTCAGTGTCGCAGTGAGAGTTGCGGTGCGTCAGGCAGGAGCGCTGAGGCAGCCGGCGCACAAAGGAGACGCGGCGTGAAGGTGCTGCGGGCAGTTGGGCGCGAGCTGTGGGGACTATTCGTCGGCGACCTCTCACACACGGCCGCCATGCTCGCGTGGGTCGCAGTGGTCGCGGTTCTCGCGCAAACCATCCGAAATGCCGCGTGGCTGGGCCCGGTATGGTTTGTCGGCCTGGCCGTGATTCTGCTCGAGAACGTTGGCCGTGCGGCCCGGAGGCGGGGCCCCAAAATATAATTCGTCTCCGCCACCGCTCAAGCGCGTCGATCACCCGAAGCGTCGATGCGGTAGCACCAGTTGGGGGGTAATCGCTATCGGGCACGATGGGTGCACATCGTTCGAGCGAACCTGCCTGCCAGCTACGAACGTGATGCACCTCACGCCCGGGGTACTTACGTATAAGTACCTACGCGCACAGCCGCAGATTTGGGTTACCGGACACGTCTACGATCTGCACTCTGGCCGACCATCAGCGGTCCTATTTGGGCACCTGCGATCTTTCTGGAAGTGCTCCGACTGGCTTATGAGCAACGGGCTGCAACAGGTTCCTCTGATTCCGGGATCACGGTACGCGAGTGCGCTGAGGGGGGGTGCGCGGTCCATGCGATTCGAGCCAGAGCTCGAGCGTGAGTATCACCATTTCTACCTGACTGAGCGGCGCAGTCACGTGCGCTCGTTCAACGTGATCATGCTGATTTTGACCACGCTGGCCGGAGCGTATTCGCTGGCGCGCGTCCAGGTCGATCAGCTCCAGATGGTGTCACTGGCGGTGATCGGGCTTGGCTATGTCTCGATGGTTTGGGCCGCGTACAGCCGCAATTATGAGCGGCGTTACCTCCGGGTCGCGACCTACGCTTCCCTGGTGGTCTCGGCCGCGGGGGCGGCGTACATCGGGCGGGCGGTCCATCTGGCTGCCGGCGAACTCATGGGGCTTCTGACAGCCTACAGTATCGGCCTCTACTTCCTAGCAGGGATTCTCTATCGCGCTGCCGTGAGCGCGAACGTCTTCATGGTCGCGAGCTTTTGTCTGACGCTGACAGTGGTCGGCGAATCGCCCGCCCGTGTGATGGAGCTCACCACAATGCTCGCAGCCACGGCGGCTATCGGCGGCATTGCGTTTCGTCACCAGGGCATTCGCTTTCGGCGAAGCTTCCTCGAGCGCGGGCTCATAGGGGAGATGGCCGAGCGGGACGGTCTTACCGGCCTTAAGAATCGCCGCGCTTTCGACGAGCACCTCACACGCGTCTGGCAGCAGGCGCTGCGCGACCGCCGCCCGCTGGTTTTGATCATGAGCGATGTCGACCATTTCAAGAAGTTCAACGATCGCTACGGTCATCAGGCCGGCGATGAAGCTTTACAAAGGATAGCCGCCGCTCACGACGCTTTCGCCAAGCGCCCGTTAGACATCGCAGCCCGCTACGGGGGAGAAGAGCTCGCCGTGCTGCTCTTCGACGTCACCCGAGAGCACGCCGAACTGGTAGCCGAAAGGATCCGTGGTGCCGTGCTGCAGCTGCAGATCCCCCATGCCGACAGCGAGGGTGGCGCGGTCACGATTAGCGTGGGTGTCGCGATCGTTCACCCGACCCTACAGCACAGCCCCGCCGGAGTCGTACAGCTGGCCGACGAGGCGCTCTACGGCGCGAAACGCAGCGGCCATAACTGCGTTCAGGTGTTCGAGACCGAGTACCAGGACCTATCGACCGGGTCGTTCCGAGCCGCGCGAGCGGTCTGAGCTTGCTGCGCGTGGTGGGGAAGTGCAGAACCAGTGTGCCGAGCTACGATCCTTGAATGTACGTTCAACCACACCTAGAGTCGCGCCCCAGGAAACTCGAGAAGTTCCACAGCCACACTACCACCCCCGGCTGCCTCAATCGTACCCGCCGCCGCATTGTAAATTACCACTTGCCCTCTGGATGTTCGTTCGAATCTCATCTGGGCCGAGGAGCACGACCAGGCCATCGACCGACCCCCAGTCCCAACCGTAGGCCCTCGGTTCAATTCTTGCCCGTCGCGAGTATGATCTTGCGCAGGAGCTCGATTGAGAAAAAAGGCGAGGTGGCATGTTAAGACTGGTCTCGTTAACGATCGCCTTGGTTCTCTTATCCATGACTCTCTCGCACGGCTCGACGCTGGTACGCGGCGAGAACAGAACATGTCACGACTTCGCGGATCTCGATTACGCTCTAGACCACCCCAGCAGCGACTACTTTCGCGGTTGGACATCTTCAGACTTTGACGCCGCGCAGAGCTGGGTTTCGTCCTGCGCGGCCGCTCCGCCCAGTGTCGCTGACGCAGAACGGCTCCGGCTACTGAATGAACGGCGACGAAGCTTGGAAGCCAGCGGGATCTTGAGTGCGAATGATCGAGCGATCCAAGCGATGCTCGAAACACAACAACGTGAGCAGCAAGAAGAGGCCGCAACTCAGGCCAAGCAAGCACAGGCGCAAGCGGCTGCACAGGCGGAGGGAGAACGCAAACAGAGAGCATTGGAAGCAGAGAGGGAGGCAAAGCAAGCCACCTACCAGAATTGCATTCACTCGGCCCCGTACCAGCGCTATTTGGCTGCAAACTACGTGTTCGAGGCGCTTCAGAGGCAGTCACGAGCGCAGGCAATCCTGGATCACGAAAAGCGTGTCGAAGACATCTCGGGGACCGTTGACCTTTCCGCAAAGCACGATGCGGCAGAAAGCCTCGTCTCCGCTCAGGAGGAGGTGGGTAGGTGGTGGGCTGTATACCGCCAGTATGGCGGTGAGGCGAGCGCGCCGCGTTCGCTTCCGCCGTTGGTTGATCCCTGTTCCAACTAGGCAATTGAGTGTTGCTCGCGGAGACTCGTCGACGTGCGCTCGCGCGCGTATGGTGGTGACCTCATTTCGCATTCTCGGGTGCCGAAACCACAGCATGGAAACCCGCGCCGGCTAATGGCGGATCCATGGCCGCATCACTCGCCGCACGGGTGAGGTAACAGTCGCCGCAACCGTCGGATCTATCAACTTTCTTCGGCGCAAATGACGCAACGCTGTCTGTACCGCTGATTTTGAAAGCCCGGTCTTTGCTGCAATGGTTTGCAGGCTGACCGAAACGGCGTCTCTTCTCGCCTTTGCTGCTTGCCGAAGCAAGAACAGATACACAATGAACGTCGCCGGCCGTCGGTCATGCCCCACTAGATCGGGCATCAGGACATCGATGACATATGCATCAATAGCTATGCGTTCCATAGTCGTAAATACTATAGTACTTATCAGCATCGCGGCGCGGCCCGCGGAGCTAGTATTGCGCAACGGGAGGCTATCTGAGGTTTCGGCAATGATCACACAGCTAAAGTTTGTCGGCATCCCGACCAATGATCAGGATCGGGCGCTCAAGTTCTACACCGAGAAATTGGGTTTCGAAGTGTCGACGGACCAAGTATTCAATGAGAGGCAGCGCTGGATTGAGCTTCGAATTGCCAACTCACCAACCCGCGTAGTGCTCTTTACCCCAGAAGGGCATGAGAACCGAGTCGGAAGCTTTTTCAACGGTGCCTTTGCCTGTGATGATGCATCTGCGACGTATCGGCAGCTCAAGGCGAGGGGCGTGACCTTCGTCAAGGAGCCGCAGAAGCAACCCTGGGGTGAGTTCGCTATATTCAAGGATCCAGACGGCAATCAGTTCGTACTGTCCTCATCATAAGCCGTAGGGACCTGTCACGGAGGGGAATCTGCCATGAGCGGATTGTGGGAAAAGCTGAATCTGAAGGATCAAAAGGAGATTGTGGTCCTCAATCCTCCGGCCTCATTTGCTAATGAGCTCAAGGCGCTAAAACGTGTTCGTGTCCATCGGGGCCTTTCGGGAGTCAAGGACCTGACTTTCGTGCTGGCCTTTGTCGTAACGAAGATTGAGCTCGACAATCTGGCCGCCATGGTCATTAGCAAGGTATCCGGCGACGCGCTACTGTGGTTTGCTTATCCGAAGGGCACCTCGACGAAATACAAATGCGATTTCAATCGCGATAGCGGCTGGGACACTCTACGGAAGTCCGGCTTCGACACCGTTCGACAGGTAGCGATCGACGAAGATTGGTCCGCCCTGCGATTTCGTCGCGTCGAATTCATCAATCATCGGGCAGCCACATAGAACGGCTCGTGCCACACTGTTGCAACGACCGCTGTCTGTCACGACGGGCCGCTCTGTTGACCGATTCTTTCATGCAGTTTTCATGGCGAATTTGTCCGGACTGAGCCCATGGGTCTTACGGTATTCTGTCGGGAGCATCCCATAAGCTGCCTTGAATCTCCTGCCGAAATGCGTCATATCCGAAAATCCCCAGGAGTACGCAATGTCGCTGATCAACCGGTGCGCTTGGCTAGAATCGGCGAGAGCCTGGCGGCACCGTTCCAGTCGGCGAGTCTGAATAAGTCGGGCGACAGAGGTGTTCTCGCCGGCCAGCACCGCATTTGCGTAGCGCAGGCTGACACCCACGGCGGCGGCAACGGCGGCTGGGCTTAGGGCGGGATCGGTAAGCTTCACATCGACCGCAGAGCGCAATCGAATCAACACCAGCAGGCGCGCAGACGACAACCGACGGCCCGATGCCCCGCCTGCCTTGGCCAACGTCACAGCAAGAAGATCCAGCGCCTGCTCCGCGATCATCGCGGCGGTCGGGTCGAGGCGCTCTGCATGTGACGGCAGAAGTGCCAGGAATTCGGACAGAAAACCGTTCAACCCCTGTTCGCTTCTTATGCAGCGAGCGATCATGCTTCCTGTTCGCCCGATGCGCGCCTCGAGACGTCGTCGCGGGACTTTGACGACGAGGAGACTGGAGCCCGGCGAGAACCTGCCACTGTAGGGCAAGCGCGGGTCGAGCAGTGCAATGTCACCCGATCTAAGCGCTACATCGAGACAGCCTTGCTCGAGAAGCAGAGTACCGGCCAGTTGACGGCACACGAACAGCTCATCCCCGGGCGCCTGCGCGGCGTGCCGGGAGGTGTGCGAAATCGTCATTGACGAACATTCAAACGAGATCAGGTCCAGGGCGTCGAGCGCTGCGGAACAGAGCTTCGCCTCGAAGCTCAGCCGACAGTCGGGGCGAGCGTCATGGTCCACGACGTGCTGTCGTGCCGCCGCGTGCCAGGAATCGAATCGATCCTGCCGGCGAACACCGACGGTCGAGAAAATCGTCTTCATGTTGTTTCTGCCTCTCTAAGCCGATCAACAGTGCCTAGGCAGCCGATTCGAGAGTGAATACGGTGTCCTATTATCCTGTAATCTCGTCGCGCCCGCCATGGCGGCCCATGACTAAGCATTCCGCGACAGCAGCATGTAGATAGGTCAGCACAGACGGGAACTGGTCGCATCGAATGCCGCGCGGGTTGCGCAATTCAGCGCGGGGCGGTCTCGTTCGTGCGGACCCGGGGCGCGCAGGAGCAGCGATGCGGCAGATCCGGAAACAGCTAGGGAGGGGTCAGGCAAGCCCCGAGGCGCATGCGAGCAACACCGCGGCGACACGGAACGCGAAGTCGCGCTCGTCCCTCGCCGACTCGGTGCTGGTGAAGACGCTTGAGATCGCGACTTTGACCGCGCACGACCAGGATCGGGCGTCTCGGACCGGCAGCCTGCCCGAACATCTACCGTCATCGGCGGGGTCCTCATCGGAGCATCCTCAGGAGGTCCACGCCGCCGCAGCTGGCGCCTTGCGGACCGAGGAGCTCGAGTTGAGCGAGCGGCTGCGCTCCCTTGCGGAACAGGTGAGGCTGCGCGATGCAGCTTTGGACGCGACCACGACCCATTTCGTGATTTCACGCTGGGGACCGGAGGACGCCGAGATCGTCTACGTCAATCGGGCGGCAAGCGAGGACTATGGATACTCGCCCGAAGAGCTGCTCGGCAAGTCTCCGGGGCTGCTGGTACCGCCGGAGCTCAACCCCGGCGCGCGCGCCGAGATCTGGGATGCTCTCGAGAAAGGCACCAGCATTCGCGTGCAGCTTCGCGCGCGCCGCAAGGACGGCACGACCTTTATCGCGGGAATGACGGTCACACCGATTCGTGATCGGAACGAGAATAGACACCACGCCGTCGCGGTCGGCGCCAACATCACCACCGCGCTCGCCGAGCGCGAGGCGACGAATCGCCTGCAGGAGCGCGAGCGCATGGGAATGGAGCTCCGGTTCGCGCAGAAGCTCGAATCGATCGGGCGGCTCGCCGCGCGCATCGCACACGAGATCAGTACGCCCATTCAGTTCGTGGGCGACGGCTTGTACTTCCTAAAATCTGCTGTCGCGGAGCTGCAGCAGCTCGTCGAGGTCTACCGCGGCGCGTTGCAGGCTCTCGTCCGCGGCGATGACCCAGGAGCCGTGCAGTCGCGGCTAGAGCGCGCGGAGGCGAACCTCCATAAGGAGTTCCTCGATACGGAGATCCCGGCAGCTTTCGAGTACACCCAAGAGGGCGTCGAGCGCGTCGCCTCGATCGTACGCGCAATGAACGAATTCGCGCATCCGGATGCCAAGGAGCATAGCCCAGCGGACTTGAACCACGCGATCGAGACGACGCTGCTCGTGGCCCGCAACGAGTACAGGTACAGAGCGCACGTCGAGACCGATCTCCCGGAGTTGCCGCCGGTCGTGTGCAATATCGGCGAGCTCAATCAGGTTTTTCTGAACCTCATCGTCAATGCTGCACACGCCATCGAGGCGGCAGGGCGCGATGTTACATCGGGACTCATCCGCATCCGCACGGCCCTCGCCGGCCAGTGGGTGAGGATCGAATTCGAGGACAATGGCTGCGGCATTCCGAAGGAAAACCTGGAGCGCATCTTCGACCCGTTCTTCACGACCAAGGAGGTTGGCAAGGGAACCGGACAGGGTCTCGCGATTGCCCGCTCCATTGTCGTGGAGAAGCACGGTGGACGGATCGAGGTCGAGAGCGAGGTCGGACGCGGAACGCGCATGATCCTCAATCTGCGGATCCATGGACGAGCTGCCGGAGGGAGCTGAATGCACGATCAGTGATATCAGAACCTGAAGCTGGCATCGGCGCCGACCTCCCAACCGGAGATGTTCGGGCCCCGGAGGTACGAGGCACCGATTCCGAGCCACTGGAGCTTCCAGAGCTGCCCGAGGAAGTCCAGGACCAGGCGGCCATGGAGCTCGTAGAGATACGGCACATCCAGTCCGCTGCGCAGGTCGCCAAACAGATCGGTGCGGCTGATGTAGCCGCCGGTCCGCAATTCGTGGCCGAACAGCTCCTTGCCCAGCGGTACATCGAGGTCGATCTTGTCGACCAGTGAGCCGGCATCGCCGTTTACATTCAGATTTTCATTGGAACTCGTCAAAGTCGCGGTATGAAAGAAGATCGGCTCGGAAGACAACGTGATGATCGCTCGATTCAAGCTGATGAGATACTGGACGTTGAGGCTGGTCACCAGCGTCAGGGTGTTCACGTTCCAGTCGACCAGTCCGAGCTGCTTGGCGCGGGGGAGGTTCATCAACATGTAGGTGCTGTTCGCCGTGTAGCTGTTCGACATGTACCCATAGAGCGCCAACGCGGTCGGAGCGACGCTCAAGCGATCGGTTAGCCAGAAGCGCCCACCGCCACCGAATTCCACTTCGTGGCCGCTGAGCCTGCTGATGTCGCCCTGCAGCAGCGGCGAATGCAGGTAGTTGGTCGAGTCGAGGAAGCCGATGTTGCCCTGCAATCGAGGCTGGAAACCGATATCCAGAGTGCCGAGGGGCTCCGGGTCGCCAATCTCCCCGGTGCCCCCGATTTTCGTGAGCCCCAACGAGGCGTCCGTGTTCCCTTCGAACTTGAACGTGCCGGTGGACTTGAAATTGCCGCTCGCCAGGCCGAAATCACCCCCGAGGATCGTCAGCGCGTCGGCCTGCTCGCCGATGACATTCTGGATCTGCTTCGCAGCCTCGGGCGTGATCTGGCCGTGGGCGTAACCGGGAAGCAATCCGAGCATGACCGAGCCGGCGATGAGGCCGGCACGGAGAAGAGGTTCAAGCGCAAATCGCCTCATTCTCACGGTGGTCCCACTTCGTCGGCCAGCATGGAGTTTTGGGCTACCGTGGCGCTCATGAGGATTAGCGCTTGCGCACCCGCAGGGCGACGACCTCCAATGGCTGCACGACGACGTCATCGCCCGCCTCCATCTGCCCGAGCGCAACGTCCAGGCCCACTTTGAAGGTCTCGTGCTCGCCGCCCGGGTATTGCAACGTCAGCAGGCGATAGCTTGGATCGACCGACAGCACCTTGGCGTTCGCGGCGATGCTTTTGAGCGCGCCACCTGCACCCGGCAACCGACCGTCCCGCAATACGTAAACGGCGAGCTGCTCAGCGACCGTGACCTTGACGCGCGCACCGGGCCGGATCCGGCCGAAGCTCGACACGCGAGGTCCGACTCGATAGGTGCTCGGTGCGGCTCCGGCACGAATGAGCACGATGGTGCGGGTGGCGGAGTCCACGGCACGCACGATCGACGCACTCTTGACCGACCTGACAACGATCCCATCCTGGATCAGGCGCGGTTCGCCCCTGGGTTGCACGTCGGCCGTGGGCGCCATCCAGCAACCGGCCAATATCAGCGCGGCAACGAAAGCCAGTGCGCGGGCGATCGCTCGGGCCGTCATGGCGTGCACCACTCCGTGAGTCCGCGATTCCTCAGCTATCATGATATCTGTTGGGATGCGTTGCGGCCTGCTGCCCAACCTATGGTAACGGCAGGATCTGCACGGGATGCGCTTCGCCGACTACGAGACTGTACTCCCACGCGCGACTTCCGGCAGCGTCAAGAAGTATGCAGCAACTCGTTGTTTTGTTGGCTCCCCGGGCCCGCGCCCTGTGCGACGTGCAGCCTTGCGGCGGAGCATGGGCCGGCGTGATGCCGACTCATCGGCGTGTTTCATTTCCCGAGGAGCCCGCAGGGGGCTAGTCTAACGAACCTGTGGACCGAACGATGGAGAGACCCAAGTCGTGAGCGCAGATGACATCGTGTGTCTCAGGTACGTCGGAGTCGGCGTGCCCGATTTTCGCAGCGAGCGAAGCTGGGTGGCCAATGTCTGGGGTCTTTCGGAGGTGGGAATCGATGGGGAGACGGCGTACTTCGCCGCCGCGAGCTCGCCGAATGCTTACGTGTTCCGAGTGCGCGCTGCGGAGCAGAGACGGCTCGATCTCATCGCTTTCGCCGTGGCGAACGAATCAGCGGTGAACTCAAAGGCGCAGCGGCTGGCCGCATCCGGTGTGAAGCTCCTCTCTGAGCCGCATCGGCTCGCCGGTCCCGGCGGGGGCTACGGCTTCCGGTTCTTCGACCTGGACGGCCGAACGGTGGAGATATCGAGCGGCGTCGCCGAGCGCTCGCCCCGCGCTCTCAATCGCGGAGAATCCATTCCCGCGAGCCTGACCCACGTGGTCCTGCACACCCCGGACATCAAGCAGTCGGTCGCGTTCTACGAAAGGGCCCTCGGCCTGCGGGTAAGCGACTGGCTCGGTGAGTTCATGTGCTTCCTGCGATGCAACTCGGTGCATCACTGCCTCGCGTTCCTCCCAGGGCCAGCATGCCTCAACCACGTCGCATTCGAGATGCGGGATCTTGACGAGATGATGCGCGGCACGGGCCGGCTCGTGAAAGAAGGAGTCGTGCTCGGGTGGGGGCCAGGTCGGCACACGGCGGGGAACAATTGCTTCTCGTATTTCCTGACGCCCTCCGGGAACGTGCTGGAGTACACCGCCGAGGTCCAGCGGATCGACGAGTCGTCCTGGGAACCGACTGTTTACAAGCCCTCGCCGGAGATCACCGATCAGTGGGGCACCGGTTCACTCTACGGCGGCGGACCGCAGAAGCTCGGCGCGCCTGCGCCCGACCCCGGCCTGTGGAAACCCCCGCCCGTGTAGAGGGGCCCTCACGCGGCCGGGGTGCGCTCGAGCACGCACGGGTTGCGCTGCTGACCAAGGCCGGTTACTTCTCCTTCGAGCACGTCGCCCTGCCTGATGAATCGGTTGTAGTGCGTGCCGTTCCCGGACGGGGAGCCGGTGAGCACGAGATCGCCCGGCAGTAGCTGCACGTGCGCTGAAATGAACTCGATGATTCGGGCAACCGAGAAGATCATGTCGGCGGTCGATTCGTCCTGCATGATCTGTCCATTGAGCTTCAAGGTGATTCGCAGCTGCTGTGGGTCGCCGACGAACTCGGCGGGCGTAAGGTACGGGCCGATCGGCAGGAAAGAGGGCGCTCCCTTGCTCGCCACCCAATCCATGCCCATCTGCGGAACGTCAGGGCGCGCGACGCGCTCGCGCGCGGTGATGTCGTTCGCGATGGTGTAGCCGGCGACGTAATCGAGCGCCTCGGCGCGGGAGACACGCCGCGCGGGGCGCCCGATCACGGCGGTGAGCTCGAGCTCCCAGTCCGGCTGCTGCACGTCATAGGGCACCACGATCGGGTCGTAGGGGCCTGTGAGGCTCGATGCGAGTCCCATGAAGACGAACGGCTTTCCGCTCTCCGCGCGCTTGCGCATCATGTCCGCTGCGTTGGCGCGAACCTGTTCCCGGTCGGTGCTCGGATCGCGTGCAACCGCGCCGTCCACGATCAGATCGACAACGTGCTTGTGGTAGTTGGCACCCGCCTGAAAAATCTGTCGCGGCACGAGTGGCGCGTGGGTGCGAAGGTGCGAAAGCGCGGCGCCCCTCATCGAGCTCTCGATCGAGAGCTCCCGAGCGATCGTGCGAAGCGATGGAAGATTGTCGTCCCAGCGGTCGAGCAGGCCGAGCACCGAGTCGGCGCCGTGCAAGTGCAATCCCAACTTTCGCTCGAGCCCTCGAAGGCCGTGGACCGCGTGAACCTGCTCGCCAAGTACCAGGCCCGCGAACGGAGGCTCTCCGGCCACCGAGAACGACCCGAGCCGAAACACCGGGACCGCTGCAGTACTCACGACAACCCCAGGAGTGCGGCCGCCGTTGCGCCCAGGATCTTGTCACGATCGGATTCGGCAACCTCTGCATGGAACCCGATCGGGTCCGGTTCGGACATGTCGAAGGGGTAGTCGGTCCCGAGGCAGAGGTGGTCTGCGCCGTGGGTCTCGATGAGGAAGCGCAGCTGCGCCTTGTCAAAGACGAGCGTATCGAAGTAAAGCATGCGCAGGTACTGGCTCGGTGGCTTCGAGATATGCCGTCGGCAGTCCGGCCGCGCCCGCCAAGCGTGATCGAGCCGGCCCCAGTAGGTTGCCGCGTACCCGCCGCCGTGCGCAACACAGAGCTTGAGGCCGGGGAGCTGCTCCAGTACGCCATCGAAGATCAGGTGGGCGACCGCAATCGTGGAGTCGATCGGATTGCCGAGCAGGTTGTTGAGATAGTGATCACGCAGCCGCTCGCCGTGGGTGAAGCCGAGTGGGTGCAGGAAAAGCAGCACTCCCGCCTCCTCGGCGGCGGCGAACACGGGGCGTAAACCCGGGTCGGCGAGCTCGCGACCGTTCACGTGCGAGGAGATCTCGATGCCGCGCAGCCCAAGCTCCTTCGTGCAACGCTTCATCTCCGCGATGGCGAGCTCCGGCGACTGCAGGGGGACGATGCCCATCCCGACGAACCGATCGGGGTGCCGGGCAACGGCCGCTGCAATGCCGTCATTCGTGATGCGCGCTGCCTCCCGAGCGACATCGGGTGGTACTGCGTAGATCGTCTGGCCGGGCAAAGGGGAGAGCGCCTGGATGTCGATGCCTGTCGCATCCATCTCCACGAGGCGCTCATCGAGCGAGCTCAGCTTCCGACCAATGCGTGCGAACAGCTCCCGGTTCACCGCATCGCTATCCGGAGAGCTGAAGCCCATCGCCGGGGCCTGCGCGGCGTAGGGCCGAAGCAGCGCCTCGGCTGCGGGGACAGCGAGATGCGCGTGGATGTCTATGACTTGCGTGATGCCGCGTCGGGCTGTCCGGACGGGACCTGCCAACTCGGGTGCCGCCGAGGGTGGGCTGCAGATCATTACCTCTGACATCAGGCTTCTCCGGCGGCTCCGGTAACAGGCTGCGCCCGGCGCTTGCGCCAGCGGCCCATCGCGCCGAAGAGCTCCGGCGCCGAGACCGCAGGCATCTGCGCGCCGAACTCTCGATAAAGCGCGTAGACATTGGCGACGATCCGCTCGGCGTCCGGCCAGTGCGCGAAGTCGAGAAGCGCGATGTCGGCGGCCGCCTCTTCCCATCCGAGGCCAGCCTCGTAGCGGCGCCGTGCTTCCAGGAGCAGATATTCGAAGTAGCGCTTCTGCGCACGTACACCGGACTTGTCCGTGATCGGGCCGTGCCCGGGGACGATCGTCTCGACCTCGAGGCCGAGCAGGTAATCGCAGGCGTGGATCCAGTTCTGCACCGGTCCCGCCCACATGATCGGACTCGCCTCGCTGAACAGGATGTCCCCGGTGAACACGGTTCGGTCGGAAGGCACGTGCACGATGGTATCCGAGCGCGTGTGCGCGGGGCCGAGATCGACCAGGCGCACCTCTTTGTCACCGATGCGCAGCGTCAACTCGCGCTCGAAGGTTCGGTTTGGCGGCACGATCGTCACGCCGGAAAAGTCGAACTGGCGCCCCATGGTCTCGTGGAAGAATTCCCCGCCGTCGCCCATCTGCTGCCAGTCGCGCGCCATGCGCTCGAAAGCCGCCGGGCTCATGTGGGCGATGTCCTCCGCCGCAGCCTTCCCCGAGATGATCTCTGCGCCGCGGACGAGCTCGTTGCCGAGCACGTGGTCGGGGTTGGCATGGGTGTTGACGAGCCTGCCGATCCGGGCCGCAGCGGGAACCTTGCGCTTCATCTCCTCGAGCATGGCGCGCGTGATGTCGAGGCCCATCAGCGTGTCGACGAGCAGCGTCTCGCCCCGGCTCTCGATCAGCCCTGCATTGCTCCAGCCCCAGGTGCCATCGGGCTGCAGGTAGGCGAAGCAGCCGGTGCCGAGGTCATGCAATCCGTGAGTGAAGGGCCACTGGCTCATGCGCATCCCCGCTGCCGTCGGCGAGCGCGCGTTTGCCGGCTGGGGCCGCGACGCGCACGCCGATGGCCATCATACGATTATTGCGCTAGTCTGGGAATTAGGCTCGGGGAGCTGTGAAGACATGAGTGCCGTAACCAAGGTGCTGATCGTCGGCGGCGGATCGAGCGGAATGTCGCTTGCGATCTGTCTACGGCGTATCGGGGTCGAAGTCGATCTCATCGAACGGGATCCGGATTGGCGAGCGGTCGGCGCAGGACTTTCACTGAACGGGGCGAGCCTCGCGGCTTTCAAGCGGGTCGGTGTGCTCGAACGCATGGGAAGTCAAGGCCATTTCCATGCAGGCCTCGAGCTCTACGACATCAGCGGGAAGCTCCTGCACCGCGCCGTCCCGCCGCCCGATCCGAGTGGCTTGCCGACGGGCGGAGGGATTCTGCGACCGGTACTGCACCAGATTCTCGCGGAGGCGACCCGGGCCGCGGGCGCCCGGGCGCGGCTCGGCGTGGCGGTCGCCTCGCTGCGCGATGAGGGATCAGGTGTCCTGGTCAGAACGACGGATGGTGAGGAACGGCGCTATGAGCTCGTGGTAGGCGCTGACGGACTGCACTCGCAGATCCGAGAGTTGGTGTTTCCGGAGGCTCCAAGCCCGCGATTCACGGGGCAGGGCTGCTGGCGAGCGGTTTTTCCTCGGCCGGCGGGGCTCGACTACGTTCGGATGTACATGGATACGCACCACAAGGCGGGGCTCAATCCCGTCTCCCGAGACGAGATGTACATGTTCCTGCTCGAGCACGTGCCCGACAATCGGCGGATGCCGGAGGAGCTCTGGCCTGGGCTGCTTGCCGAACGCCTCGCCCCGTTCGGGGGTATTTGGCAGGAGCTGCGTGCGAGCCTCAGCGCCGAGTCCCGCATCAACTATCGACCGCTCGAGATGCTTTTGCTTCCCTCCCCGTGGTACCGCGGACGAGTCGTCCTGATCGGCGATGCCGCGCATGCAACCACGCCTCATGCGGCGTACGGTTGCGGTCTCGCAGTCGAGGACGCCATCGTGCTCGCGGAGGAGCTCGGGCGGGAATCGTCGCTCGATGCCGCGCTAACCCGGTTCATGCAACGGCGCTTCGAGCGCTGTCGCGCGGTGGTGCAGGGGTCTGCGCGGCTCGGCGAGCTCGAAATGGCGCATGCGAGCGTCGCCGAGCATCAGGCGGTCTCGGCGGCGCTCGGCAGGGCGATTGCTCAACCCGTCTGACACGTCGGCGAGATCACCGATGAAAACCTCGGGAGCTCCCAAACAGGCGGCGCGGGCAAAGCAGCCATTGCCCCCAGGCAAGCGCGCGACACGAGACAGGCATCTCGCCGCCCGCGCGCGCACCGGCCGACCCCGTCGCTCCCCGGGACGTCCCGGAAGTTCCGAGTCGAGCGTCGGCGCAGACACCATCGTGCTAAAGGCCTGCGAGCTCTTGCGCCACGTCGCGCCCCGCGAGCTTTCTATCATTGGCCTCGCACGCCATGCGGGCGTCGATCGCTCGCTCATCCGCTACTACTTCACGGATCGTTCCAGCGTCCTGCTTGCCGCGGCGCGACATCTCTTCGGGCTCTTGAGGACTCGGCTTGCGGTGGTCGAGACGCGCTTCGCGGACGACCCGGAATCCCGCATCCGGGAGATGGCCGCGACCCTGCTGAGATTCCAGATCGAGCATCCGTATTTCCATCGACTCATGATCGACGAGGTAGTGAACTCCTCGGACAAGGAGGCACAGGATTTCTTCCGGTCCTTCACGGTGCGGGCCATCGGGGAGTATCGCGGTATGGCCGCTGCGACGGCGCGACGCGGCGTGGGCCGCGCCTTCGACGGCGTTTTCCTCTATCTCGCGGTCATCGGGATGTGCGAGTTCTTCGTGACAGGCCGACCGATTCTCGAGGTCGCATTCGGTAAGGGCTTCGATGCGGCCGAGGTGGGCCGGCTCTATGAAGGGTTTCTGCGCGATTACGCCGTCGACGGCATTCGGAGGCGTTAGCTCGCGTCAAGGCGCGAACGGAGGACGAAAGCAGTGTACGAGCTCAATGAGACGCACGATCCGTCTCGGCGCAGCTGGCTCGAAGCAGCAAACCGCTCAGATTGCGACTTCCCGATTCAGAATCTACCGTTCGGCGTGTTCCAGCGCATCGGTGCCGAGCACCGAGCAGGCGAGGCCCCGCGCGGCGGGGTCGCAATCGGTGACAGCATCGTCGATCTTCGCGCTGGGCTCACCGCGGGCCTCTTCACCGGCGATGCCGCAACGGCGGCGCAAGCGGCTTGTGGAGCGACACTCAATCCGCTCATGTCGCTTCCGAGAGCGGTTGTTTCGTCGCTCCGGGCGCGGCTTTCCGATCTCCTTCGCATCAACGGAGCGAATTCCGAGCTCCTCCGGGCTCGCGCGTCGGAGCTGCTGGTCCCGATGCACGCGGTTCGAATGGAGCTTCCGGCGCAAATCGGGGGATACACCGATTTCTCGTGCTCCTATACGCACATGGGTGGCATGCGCGGAGGTGAGCCGGCCCCGATCTTCTTTCGATTCCCGATCGGCTACAACGGACGCGCATCCTCGATCCGGCCGAGCGGCTACCCGGTGGCTCGGCCTTGCGGCCAGTGGACAGCCGGCGCCCCGTCCGCGGGCTCGACGTCCGCGGATGCTGACGTGCGCTTCGGGCCCGAGCCCCGGCTCGATTTCGAGCTCGAGTTCGCGGCCCTCGTCGGTGAAGGCAATGCGCTCGGCAGCGCCCTCTCGGTCGATGCGGCCGCAGATCGGCTCTTCGGTTACTGCCTGCTCAACGATTGGTCGGCGCGCGGCATCCAGATGCTCGAGATGGGGGGCCTCGGGCCGTTCCTCGGCAAGAGCTTTCTGACGACGATTTCCCCCTGGATCGTCACCGACGAGGCGCTTGCTCCCTTTCGCACAGGCCGGCCTGTCCGTCGCGCGAGCGAACCGCCCGTGCCGGCTCACCTCGATGGCGAGCGCGATGCACGAGCCGGAGGACTGAGCATCGAGCTCACGGCCTACCTGCAAACGGCCGGCATGCGACGCCATGGGCTACCGGCAGTGGGCATCGTGCTCACGAACTTCAGTCACCTGTACTGGACTTTTGCGCAGATGCTCGCGCATCACACGAGCAACGGCTGCAACATGCAGCCGGGTGATCTCATCGCAAGTGGAACCGTCTCGGGTCCAGAAACGCAGGGGCGTGCCTGTCTCGCCGAAATCAATCGACGCGGGACGAATCCGCTCGATTTGCCCGGCGGTGAGAAGCGAATGTGGCTCGAGGACGGTGACGAGCTCACGATCCGGGGCCGGGCAGTCAAGGAGGGTCACGTACCGATCGGCTTCGGGGAATGCGCCGGACGCGTCGCATGCTCGAGCGGATGACGCGCCCGTCAGCTCCCTTGCGGGTGACCGATTCGCCCGAGTCGGGCGGTTGGTACTCGGGCAGCGCACGGCGGCAATGGCGCCTGGTCATCGTGCTTCTCATCATGACATCCCTCGGCGCGATCGACCGGCAGGTCATCACGCTCCTCGTGAATCCGATCCGAGAGGCGCTCCGCATCACCGACGTTGAGATTAGCTTCGTCGTCGGCGCTGCATTCGCCGTCTCGAGCACGTTCTTCACGCTGCCGGCCGGATATCTTGCAGACCGCATCAGCCGACGTGGGTTGATCGCCAGCGGGGCGGTGATCTGGTCGGTCTCCACGATGGCGTGCGGAATGGCGGGGTCCTTTGCCAGATTGTTCCTGTATCGCGTCGGCGTGGGATTCGGAGAGAGCGTGATTCAACCCGGCGCACTGTCCATGCTGCGCGCCGCCTTGGCTCCCGAGCGGCGGGGGCGCGGGTTTGCAGTTCAGGCCATGGGACTGATGGGCGGCTCGGCGCTGGCGCTCATCATCGGAGGCCTCTCGATCGGCCTGATCGAAAGATCGGGAATCGATCACCTGCCCTTGTTCGGCCCGGTACAGCCCTGGCAGGTCGCGCTGATTCTGGTCGGCCTTCTCGCGTTTCCCGCGCCATTGCTCCTGGCGGTCGTCCGAGAGCCGCCGCGGTCCGGCCCGGCTTCCACGACTCCCTCAGGGGGTATCCGCAACGCGCTGCGGCTGGTTCGCCGCCGCTCGAGAGTCTACGTCCCGTTGCTCGCGTTTCAGCTGGGGATGACTCTCCTCAGCTTGAGTTACGCGGCGTGGGTTGCCGCCATGATCGGCCGCAGCTGGCATCTGTCGTATGCGCAGATCGGGACGTGGGTGGGATTGATGATGCTTGCGCTTCCACCGGTCGGTTTGTGGGCGTGGGGGCATTTGATCGATTATTCGGTCTCTAGGATTGGCGTGCGCGGGCCGGTCCTCGTAGGGCTCGTTGCGACGGTGCTCGTCGGGGTTGCGGCGAGCACTGCTCCGCTTGCGCCGACGCTGCATCTTTTCTGGCTGGCTTTCGGAAGTCTCATGCTGGTGAGCGGCACCGTGTTCCCTATCAATGCGACCGTCACCGCGAGCGTGACCCCCGCCGAGAGCATGGGCAGCATCAGCGGACTACAATTCTTCGCAGTCGGCCTCGTCGCAGCCGGTCTGGGACCAACCATCGTTGCCGCAGTGAGCGAGGCGCTTTTCAACGGGCCGCGTGCGCTGGCGGATGCGTTGAGCCTGACCTCGTGCGCATATTCCGTAATTGGGTTGGTCGCACTCGGGCGGGTGTACCAGACCGTCGAAAGCGCGCAAGCGGCTGACGCCGTGGGGAAGGGGATCGAAGCATGACCGCACTCTCGTCGGCTGTGGTCGTGGGCGGCGGAATCGTCGGCCTGGTCAGTGCCCGGGCCTTGGCGCTCAAGGGCATTCGCGTCGTCCTGTTGGAGCGAAAGTCCGTGATCACGGATGAGGGCGGTATCGGGATCGGTCTGCAATCGAATGCGATGAATGCGCTCGCAGAGATCGGTCTCGCCCACAGATGCCTGGACAAAGGCATTCCCGTCGAGACGATCACGGTCTGCGCCCCGGACGGCTCCGCCTTATTTTCCCGTCCGACGGAGCGCTACTGTCATTCCCCGTGGCCGGGCTATACCGGCGTGAGCAGGGCGGCGCTCCACGCCGTTCTCGTCGAGGGTGCAGCCCAGGCGGGCGCGGAGCTGGTCACGGATGCAGAGGTCGTGGGCATCGCGCAGGACGCGAAGGGTGCGTCGGCGGTTCTCAGCGATGGGCGACGATTCTCAGCCGATCTCTTGGTCGGCGCCGATGGCATCCATTCGCATGTGCGGAGCATCGTAGCTCCCGACCGCACTGAGCTCGTTCCCCTCGGCGAGGGCGTATGGCGCGCTCTGATCAAAGGCGTTCAACTCCACGATGTTTGCATGATGTTCGGAGGGCCCGTCGGCACGATCGGCTACTGTCCCCTTCGGGGCGACACCTATCTGTACGTCGTCGATCAAAACACCCATGCGCCGGCACGCGATGATCCGGCGCTCGCGGCCCGCCTGGTCGAACGGATCGGAGGCGTGAGAGGCTTCCCGGCTCGATTGTTGGCTCATTTGTCCCACCGGTCCGGCGACGTGACGTACCGTCCGCTTGCCGTCGTCCGACTGCGCGCGCCTTGGTATTCTGGACGCGTGATCATGATCGGCGATGCAGCCCATGCCGGACCGCCGACGCTTGCGCAAGGCGCCGCGATGGGCATCGAGGACGCGGTCGTGCTCGCCCAGTGCGTCGTACAATCTGACGGGCTGACCGGGAGTCTCGAGACATTCATGCGCCGCCGCTACGAGCGCGTGCGCACCATCGTCGAGGCGAGCGTCAGCATCTCCCGGGCGCAAATGGAGGCCGGTGGCGAGCGCAGAATGGCCGAAGCCCAGAAAGCCGCAGGCCTCACGCTGGCGCAGCCCTACTAGGGCCTGTTAACACTCGCGCAGGGCCTCGACGACGAGCGCGAAGTAGATGAAGGCAATGAATACGAGATCGAGTTTGTCGAAGCGACTGAAGATGCGGCGAAAGCCCTTGAGTCGCCGGAACAGTCGCTCGATCTCGT
>DATKPP010000077.1:0-51710 GCA_035524075.1 Steroidobacteraceae bacterium
CGGTGGCAGGTTATCCTGGAATCTGAGCGTATTCCGGACGCTGCTTCATAATGACATTTACGGAATCGCCACCTCGGTAAGCCAGGGGTTCTTCCAGAACATTGGAGATACTCGCCGACAGGGCATCGAGGCCGGGTTGAACTATCGCAGTGAGCGCTGGTCGGCTTTTGCAAACTATAGTATCGTACAAGCGACTTTCCAGTCGGCACTTGTAGTGCCATCTCCGTCCAATCCCTATCAAAATTCTCTGGGCGATATTCAGGTGGAACCCGGCGATCATCTGCCCGGCATCCCCGAGCACCGCCTGAAGTTGGGCCTGGACTACGAGGTCCTCCATGACTGGCTCGTTGGGACTACCGTGAACGTGGTAAGCAGCTCCTACTATGTCGGTGATGAGGTCAACTTACTCGCTCCGATCCCCGGATATACAGTGGTCGAACTGCACACGACGTACAGCCCCCTGGCGCATCTGCAGCTCTTCGCAACGGTCGACAATCTCTTTAATCGCAAATACGCGACTTGGGGCATTCTGAGTGATCCCACGGGAATCGGCGCGCCGGGCATTCCGCCCGATGGCGTCACGAACGGCCCGGGAGTAGACAATCGATTCCTGAGCCCTGCGGCACCGTTCGAAGTCTTCGCTGGCGTGCGCCTGACGCTCTGACCGCAAACGCTGGCGCACTCAGAGAACAGGCTTGGGAATCCGGTTGAGCTTAGGCTGCGCGGATCACTCCTCTTCCGCCTTCGCATTCGGGGTCTTATCCTCGCCCGGCGACCGATCCAAGAGCCTGCCGATCCCGTCCGCAGTGCTCGGGGCTTGAGCCTCTACTTTTGATGCGACGTGGGATACTCACACTTGTGTTCCTCACACTCGCGTTGGGCGATGTCCGGCTCGCTCCACCCCAGCCGAACAATGTGCCGTACGGGCTTGCCACTCGGATCACTCCACGCGCATACCTGCGGATGCCCCCAAGCGCGAACGGCAAGCTGCCGCAGCAGCTCTCCGAGACGGGCGCCTTCATTGATACGCCCAAGCAGATCGTATCGAGAGGTCTCATCCCTTACGACGTCGTCGTTCCCTTCTGGTCGGACGGAGCTCACAAGTCACGCTGGATAGCGGTGCCCCGACGGCACAGTGTTCGTGAAAACCTTCTCGCTGCCGGTCGACGAGCGTCACCCCGAGGTCACGCGACGGCTCGAAACGCGGCTCCTGGTGCGTGACAGTGCCGGCGGAGTCTACGGGGTTGTCTACAAGTGGCGGGCCGACGGGAGCGATGCGGATCTGCTGACCGGGAGCCTCACCGAGCGGATTCCCATCCGAACGGCGAGCGGCGAGAGCCAGATGCAAACCTGGTATTACCGAGCCGGAAAGATTGTCTTTCATGCCACACCGGCAGAGCAGGCGGCGTTCTCGGTGTAAAGACGCGGCAAATGAACCGCGATTTCAGATACCCATCGGGGTCACGGACAACGAGGTGGGTGCTTGGAATCATATCGGGTTGTTCATTCCAGGGTTCAGCGCTCCGAACCGTCAGTATGTCCGAAGTTAGCAGCCACGGACGATACCTCCCGGAGTCTCGAGGACCGTGCTCGATCCTACCCCGATGCGAACTGCGCCCAGTGCCACCGGCCCGGCGGAACCGCTGCATCCTTCGATGCCCGGTACGACATCCCTTTGAACCAGCAGGAGCTGGTGGATGGGCCGGTGCTGTACGACCTCGGGATCGACCACCCGCGTGTGATCTCATCACACGACATCTGGCGGCCGGGAGCTATCAGATCTTCGTATCGAACGAGCGATCTGGGGACGTCACGGTGATCGATGGGAGCGACTTCCACGTCTTAGCCACCATTCCTGTGGGTAAGGCGGCATCGATGCTCCGGGCGGCGCGTGGGAGAGATGGTGAGGCTTAGATTGGCGTGCTTCACACAAGCCTAATCAGTCGCCATGATTTCACAAGCGCAAAGGAAGCCGAGACTGACATGGTTTTCAGGGAAAAATCCCGGAAGTCTCCGGGATTTTCTCTCGTCGGAGCGCGCGCCAGCGCCTTAGAATTCGTGCGGGCTGGCCGACTGGGCTCCCTGCTGTCACAGGAGGTCAAGGTGCAAACGAGTGTTTGGCATGCTCCCGGCGCGTCCCGGACGCCGCTGAGGCTACGCCTCAGCCTTCTGATCACCGCTCTCCTTACCGTAATGACCCTCGCGGGTGGCATCTACATCGTGAGGAAGGCGCGCACCGACACTCAAGCAGAAGTCCGTTCGACGATGAATCTGGCGGCCCACTTCATCGATGCCCGGATCACCCTGCTCCACAAGCGCGCGGCATCCCAAGAGTACCCGCCCGGGGTCTTTGATCTGCGTGACCTCGAGGACATCCGGCATCTGAGAGTGACACTCTACGATGCCTGGGGCCGAGTGCTGGACACCAACGAAACGGCAAGCCCACGCGCGGCCTCTGCTCCGCATTGGTTTGGTTTCCTCGTCGGCATCGGTTCCCCACCGGTTCAGAGCCAAGTTCGTATCGTCCCCTTCGACAGAACCTCCGTCGGTCGGCTGGTCATTGCCCCGGACCCGAGCTACGAGACAGAGGAGATGTGGACGACCTCTCGCGGCTTGCTCGCGCTTCTACTTGCATTCTTTGGCCTCGTGAACGGCCTCGTTTGGTGGGCGGTGTCCCGGGCGATGCAACCGATCGAGCGAATCCTGCAAGCCCTTAACGAGGTTAGCCGCGGAAACCTCCAAGCACGACTACCTCATTTTTGGACGTCCGAGCTGTCGAGCGTGAGTATCGGCTTCAACCATATGGCCGAGACACTCGAGCGAAGCGTCGCGGACAACAGAAACTTGACACGCCGGCTCCTCGAAACGCAGGAGAACGAGCGAACGTACATTGCCCGCGAGCTTCACGATGAGATTGGGCAGTCCGTGAGCGCGATCCACGCCGATGCCGTTGCCATCCGCAACCGAGGCGGTGAAGCGGCCCGTGAGAGCGCGCAAGCGATCGTCGAAGCGACTGGACACATCAAGGAGATCGTGCGGAGCATGCTCCAGAGGCTCAGACCGCCCGCCATCGAGAGGCTCGGCCTGACATCGGCGTTGCGGGATCTGGTCGCATCGTTCCAGCAACGAAATCCGCACGTGACGTGTTTGCTTCGCAGCAGCGGGGATCTCTCGAACCTTCGAAGTGAGGTCGCAGTCGCGATCTATCGGGTGGTGCAGGAATGCCTGACTAACATTGCATGTCACGCGGCGGCCAGTTGCACCACGATCGAGGTGGCTCGGCTCACGGAACCTATCATTAGCGACGATCATGATCGAACCGGAGCTGGCTCGACGAGCGTGCGCGTGACGGTCGCCGACGACGGGGTTGGATTCCCAGCGCCTGTCGTGGGGACCGGCCTGGGACTGATCGGCATGCGCGAGCGAGTGGCGGCCCTGGGTGGAACCTGTGGCATCGACAGCCGCCCCGGTAGGGGCACCCGAGTATCCGTTGAAGTGCCCTTGTCGTCGGCGCTCGAGGCTTCAGCGTGAACGGCGGATCGGTCCGCATCATGCTCGTAGACGATCACGCGATCGTACGTGCCGGGTTTCGACGGCTCCTCGAGCAGCACCCGAACCTTCAGGTGGTCGCCGAGGCCGCGGATGCCGATCGCGCCTACGCCCTCTTCATCGAGCACGAGCCCGACGTGATCGTGATGGACGTGTCGATGCGCGGGGTGAGCGGCCTAGACAGCATCCGGCGCATCATCACCCGGCGGCCGGCAGCTCGAATCCTCGTCTTCACCATGCACGAAGATGCCTCCCTGGCGGAGCGCGCGATTCAGCTCGGCGCCCGAGGCTACGTCACGAAGAGCAGTCCGCCGGAAACCCTCGCCACAGCTGTCTCCGAAGTGGCCGCCGGAAAACTCGCGCTGAGCCCCGACATCGCCAAGTCGATCGCTATCCGCAAACTCTCCGGCCAGGACGATTCTTTGAGCCTCCTGAGTCCCCGCGAGTTCGAGATCTTCCGATTGCTCGCGAGCGGCAATCCCGTGCCAGAGATTGCGAAGCTAATGAACCTGAGCGTCAAGACCATCGCGAACTACCACACTCTGATCAAGCAGAAGTTGCACCTCTCGAGCGACGTCGAGCTCGTTCTACTCGCTCAGCGTCAGGAGGTCATCTGACCACGCGGCTCAAGCGAATCCCGTCACTAGAGCCAGCGGCGAAATTCGCGGCGACCTCTCTCGATGGAGTCGTCTCCGTCGATTCAGCATCGCTCTCCGGCCGGCTATATCTCCTCACGACGAGCGCCCACGGAACCCGGTGGCGTCTCGATGCGCGCAGAGGACGCGCGCTGGCTGCGCGATGCGACGAGCACACTCCAAGTCCGCGAACTTCCCTGTCGATGAACGCGCTCAGCAGCCGGCTGGCAAGCTTCGAGTAGCCCGGTTCCTGGTACATGAACGACGCGAGGACAGCGCCGGAATGGCCTCGTCGAGGCGTTGCCGGATTGCATATTGAGCCAACCTCTTGGCGTCAGCACCGCTGGCAACCACAAGATATTGGGCGTACTAGCTGGCTGTCAAGCTCCGTTGGGGCTTGAGTCTGGGGTCACATCGAAAGGGTCCCGAATAGGCGACCCCGGCGCGCCACCGAACGCTCCCAATGAGTCACCGAAATGGAGCTCGTGGAGGGAGGCTGCCTCGGGGTGCGTATTCGTCAATGACAGCGCCGCTGCGGGCGGCGGTCACTACGACAAACAACCTGGGGAGATCTCATGCAGACGCGGAGCCCGTTCGCGCGCGCGTGCATATGCGTGTGCGCGCTAAGTGCCCTGTTCATCGGAAGGGCCGAGGCGCAGACCGTCGCGCCCACGACGCTGGCTCAGGAGGACGCGCCGTCCTCAAGCCCTCAGTCCGCGAATGCTCAGACGAGCTCGGGTAGCTCGAGCACCCAAGGCGCTCCGAGCGGATCTGTCACTCCAAAGAGCCCGGCGGCGGGACAGCTTCAGGAAGTGATCGTGACGGCGAAGAGTATCGAGAACGAGCTGCCTCAGGAGCTCTCGCAGTACGGCACGCGCGTCGATACGGTGAGCGCCGGGCAGATCCTCTCCGGCGGCTACATCGATGTCCCCGAGGCGCTCGAGGCGTTGACGCCGGGGCTATACATCACATCCAACGCAGGGCCCTTCAACTATGTGGATGTATCCCTGCAAGGCTCGCGAACGGAGGATGTCCTCTGGCTGATCGACGATGTGCGCATCAATAACCGGCTCTATGCCGGCACGACTCCGCTCGACACTGTGCCGGCGAGCATGATCGAACGGATCGAGGTACTCGACGGCGGACAGGCGCTGTTCTACGGAACACAGGCTGTCGCCGGTGCGGTCAATATCGTCACCAAGTCGTTCACCGATCATCCTGATGGCGCATTCACACTCGGGGCCGACAGCAACGAAGGCAAACACATGGACGGCTATTTCCGCGATGCACTCGGGGACAATTACTTCGTGCTCTACGCCACCCACGATGAGTCAAGCGGGATCCAGCCCTTTCCCACCGCCGACTTCCAGCCGAGTGGCACCGAGCGGCATCGGGCGTACAACGTCACCACGCTCGGAGCGAAGTACGCGTACAACTTCACCAGTGACCTCGCATTGAGTGCGCTCTACCAGCACACGGACGCAACCCTCGATCTGCCTCAGCCATTCGTCACGGCGGTCGCCTATAACCAGCGCGACGAGAATCTCGTCACCACCAAGCTCGACTACCTCCCGAGCGATGCCTTCAAGTTCTACGTCAAGGGCTACTATCACTGGTGGAGCTCGTACTACACGGAGTTCGACAACGGTACGACGGCCTATACATACGTGCCCGGAGTCCCCGGGGAGCTGACCGTCGTCAACGACCATGATTTCTGGGGCTACAGGGACTACGGCGCGAACCTGATGACCGAGACCACGCTCACGAGGGGCTTAACGGCCGTTGCGGGCTACGATCTGCAGAACTATATCGGTCGCGATTCCGTACTCGTGATCCAGCAGGAGACCGAGCAGATCAATGCATTCTTCGGCCAGCTGCGCCTCGATCCGGACCTCATCCCGCGGACGCATCTGGCGGCCGGAGTACGCTACAACATTGCAAGCTTCGGGCCCTCGGCGCTGGTGTGGAACGTCGGCGCGCAATTCGATCTGTTACCCTCGACGTACCTCAAGGCCAACGTCGGCACCGCGTTTCGCCTGCCGACGGACGAGGAACTCTTCGCCAACGACCCGGACGACGAGCGCGGCGATCCGAACCTCAAGCCCGAGACGAGTCAGAATGCCAATGTCGCCATTGGCGGGAACGTACCCATCAGTGACACCGCACACGTGCACTGGGAGGCGATGACCTTTTACCGCGTGATCCACAATCTGATCGATTATCAGAGCTTCGATGCGGCAACGGACCAGGAGGTGTTCGGCAACGTCCCGGGTGATGTCCACACCATCGGTGAGCAGCTGGCCTTCGAGGCGCCCCTCTCCGACTCGCTCTCGGCAAACCTCAATGGCACCTATAGCCATACCCGGCAGAGCGGGATCGACTATCAGTTCGACCAGATTCCGCTAACGGTGGTCAAGGCGGGGCTCGACTATCATCCGGCTGTCAGCCCCTTCGGGGGCGGCTTCACGCTCGAGCGTATTGGGGACCTGGACGATGAGCCCTTCGGGCCCGGCAACGGACGCGTCGGATACGGAGACTACACGGTGGTGGATCTCAACGGGCGGGTCTTTCTCGATGCCGATCGTCATCAGCGCATAGACGTGCATGTCGATAACCTCTTCAATCGAATCTATTACTCTGGGGTCGGCACCGGTGTGACCGACATTACGCAAACCATTTATGTAGTGCACGATCTCGCGCTGCCGAGGACTTTTCAGGTGAACTACACCTACTCCTTTTAGCGCGATGATGCCCCGACGCGAGGGAGCGATCGCTGCCGCCGGATACAATCGTGAGCTGGCCCTTGGGCGGTTGCCCCGGGGTCGCTCGAGATCATGATCCGGCTGCTATTCCTCCTTCACCGATACCTGGGCATCGCTGTCGGCGCGTTGATGGCGATGTGGTGCCTCTCGGGGCTGGTGATGATGTATGTGAGCTACCCGGCGCTCGACGGCCGCACGCGCCTTGCGCATCTCACACCGATCAACTGGGGTCATTGCTGTCGGATTTCCGGTTCGATCTTGGGCGATACCGATCCGGTGCCGCCGTTTCGGGTCGAGATGCTCGGCGGCCGGCCCGTGCTCAACCTGCAATTGAGGCCGGAATCCGCGGCCCTGATCGATCTCTCTACAGGGGCTCGGATCGACCAGGTCTCCGCGACGCAAGCGGCCAGTGTCGCAGCCGCGTACACGCCCGTGCCGAGCCGCGCCGGCGCCGCACGTATTCCCGGCGCCTCCGGCATTACTCGGCGTGCACCGCGCTTGATCGACCAACTCGATTTCGACCAGTGGACGCTCGAGGGAATCTCACCTGCGCAGCGGCCGCTTTACCATTTCGATCTGCACGACAGTCGCGGTGGCGAACTCTACGTTTCGAGCTCGACAGGTCGAGCCGTACAGCTCACTACCCGCTGGCAGCGCTTCTGGAACTGGCTCGGCGCGGTGCCGCACTGGCTTTATTTTGCGGATCTGCGTCATCACGTCTGGCTATGGAGCCAGGTCGTCATCTACACCTCCCTCATTGGTTGCTTCCTCGCCGCAACAGGGCTCTACATCGGTGTGCGACAGCTGATCTGCAGCCCGAGGGAGCGCTGGTCACCCTATCGCGGCTTCAACCTCTGGCACCACATCTCAGGCCTTCTCTTCGGCCTTTTCGCGTTGACATGGGTGCTCAGCGGTCTGCTGTCGATGAACCCCTGGGGGCTCATGGAAGGCGGCGGCGCGGGAGCCGAGCGGGCGCAACTCCGCGGCGCCCCGATCAGCGGCATGGAGCTGCGAGCGGCGTTGCAGAACCTCGCGGCGGCAGCACCGGCCGATGCAGTGTCGATCGAGAGTGCATCGCTTGCTGGAAAGCTATTTGTCATCGCAAGTCGCGCCGATGGGCGCCGGCGCCGACTGGATGCCTACGGCGCAGCCACACGGCTCTCGTCCGCTGATCGGCGCTTCATCGCGGCGAGCCTGCACGGCGAGGCCGAAGGGATGCAGCTGCTACGACAGGGAGATGCGTATTATTTCAGCTTCCCTGGCGACCCGGTCGAGTTACCTGTCTGGCGCGTGCTGACTCGGGACGGCACTGGACGACGGTACTATGTCGATCCGGTCAGTGGGACGCTCATCGCAGCGGTGGATCGCGGCTCAGAGCACTATCGTTGGTGGCACGACGCGCTGCATCGCATGGATTTCGCCGCGCTGGTCCGCGGTCGGCCTCAGTGGGACGTACTCATGTGGCTTCTGATGAGCGGCGCCACGGTGATCTGTGTCACGGGCACGTACCTGGGGTATCGGCGTCTCGCGCAGTGAAGACAGCGGACTCGGTCCGGTCGATCAGAACGAGCGGTGTGGGCGGGCTGGGCCGAAATTCAGACCACTTCGGTTGAGGCATGGCAGCGCTGGCGGCGGGCAAGAATCGGGAGTGTTGCCAGATGGACGAGCGGCTGAAGTTTGTCGCCCGGTTGCTGGATGGGGAGAAGATGACGGTGTTGTGCCGGGAGTTCGAGATCTCGCGCAAGACCGGCTACAACATCTTCCAGCGCTACAAGGACTGCGGCGTCGAGGGGCTGGTGCTGGCGCCGCCGTGACGGGTCGAGCACCCGAAGACCTGGTAAAAGTCCATGTGCTCAAAGCTTCCCCAACCGCCTGGCCACTCAGCCTTAGAAAAGGCGACCACGGTGTGCCGTGCGAGCTGCCCGGCTGCTATCAGGTTGCCTCAAACAGGTGTTGGCCGATGAATCCCCCGTGCTTCATCCCTCCCGGACACGCAAAGAGTCCGCCGCCGACGTGTGTGACGAATTGATTCATCATGTCGAACCGCGACAACCGATCCTGGATCTTGATGAATCCCGTGCGCGGATCGCGCTGGTAGGCAATGAAGAAAAGCCCCGCATCGAATTCCAGCCCCTGATGCCAGGGCGGCCAGCGCTCGGTCGTAGGGTTCACGCCTTCGTTGTAGGAGTACGGGCGCCTGAGGATTCGAGCACCATTGTTGCTCGCCGCAGCTGCGAGACGGACATGGGAGCTCTCGGGCGTGAGCGAGTTGCCGTCCGTATCGACGGCATCGAGGTTGAGCGGGTCGAACTCGCCTTTCTGACCGAGCGGCGCACCGGAGTATTTCCGCCGGCCGACCGTCTGCTCCTGGAAAGCGACCTTCATCCGATCCCAGTGCTCCAGGGCGATGCGGATGCGGCGCGCCACGAGGTAGCTGCCGCCCCGCATCCAGTCCGGTCCTTCGCTGCCGACCCAGACGACGCGAGCCATCGCCGCGGGATCAGATATCGAGGGATTGTCGGTGCCGTCCTTGAAGCCCATGAGATTGCGGGGCGTCTCTCCCGGGTGCGAATCCGGCATGAAACCGGTCTGGGCCCAGCGGATCTTCGCGACGTTCGCGGCAAGCCGCGCAAGCTGCCGGACGGCATGGAAGGCGACCTGTGGATCATCGGCGCAGGCCTGCACCGCAAGATCCCCGTCCGTGTGCTCGGCGATGAGCTGGTCACCCGGGAATTTGGGCAAATCGACCAGGGCCTCGGGACGCCGTGCGGCAAGTCCATAGCGATCCTGCCCGTTCCTGATGAACAAACTCGCTCCAAAGCCGAACGTCACGGTCAGTCGAGCGGGCGAAAGGCCGAGCGCTTCCCCCGAATCGGCAGCCGGTGCACCTGCATCAACCTTCGTGCTGGCGCCGTAGGCCGCGGCTGCTCTATTGATGCTCTCAGCTGTACCCACGGTCTGGAGCGATGCGTCAAGCGGCTGAGCGGTGTCACCGACGGTCATCCGCGCGGCAGCGTCTGTCCAGGCGCGCAGCAGGCTCACGAGTTCCTCCCGGCGAGTGGTCGTCACGTCGAAGGTCGCGAAGTACAGCTGCTTCTGCAGCGGGGTAGCAATGCCAGCCTGGTGCACCCCCCAGAAGGGCTCGATGTCGCGCTCGGTCGACCTCGAGGCAGCAGCGCGCGGTCCGATTGCAGCGCCGCCCGCGGCCACCGCCGCAAGACCGGTGGCTCGAGTCAGGAAAGCCCGGCGTTCCCGTCGTCGCTTGTCGTCATGAGTGCTCATCGGGGGCTCGCTCGCATCAGGGTGTTCGTGTCGTCCTGCACGTAGTAGAAGCCATCGCCCTCCGGAGTGAGCGCAAGCCCGAAGAGGTCGCCGTTCCCGGGCGGGCTCTGGGCCTGGTCCGGATCGATCCACTGCGCATAGATCTGCTTGCCACCTGTCGGGTCCACTTCGACCACGCGGCCATCCTTGCCATTGCAGGCGAGCAGGTGACCCGCAGGCGTGTAGACCATCGCGAGCGGCCAGCTGAGGAGACCACCCTGGGTGAGGAGGTGGCCCGTGCCGGCGCTATCGCTGCGGGTGAGCGCCTCCGGAATCGCCGCGATGAGATTGTCGAGCCCGTCGGTGACATAGAGCGTCCCGTCGGGAGCGAGCGCGAGCCCGGTCGGTCCGAGTAGGAAGTTGTCGAGATCGGCGCGTGCCGAGAATCCGTCCGCCACGACCGTTTGACTGCGGATGAGGGGCGGCCCGCCTTGCGGAATCTGTAACTCGAGCCGCAGCACCGTCGCCTTGTGCAGGATCACAGGGTATCCGGTCTTGGGATCGAGTACGTTCGGACCCGGGAGGCCAAAGCCCGCCATGCTCACGAAGAGCGTCGCCGTCGACTCGTCGTCCTTTACGGCCATGTCGCCCCAGGGGTCGTTGATGGTCGGTCCCGCCCAGGCCTCGACCATCCGGCCGTTGGGATCGAGCACGATGAGACACCCATCGCCCTTGGTTGCCGTGGTGCCGTCGGTGCTGGGGGCGCTACCGACAATGATCCAGCCGGACTTGAGCATGGTCATCGCCGTCGTGAGCCCTACACCGCCCGGGCACGCCGACAGCCTCTGCGGGAGATTCGCGAGCAGGAACGTCTGTCGGGTCGAGGGGCGGTAATCGACGACCGTCGTGCCGGTGCCCTGAAGATTCGAGACATCGTTGAAGTTATCGACGAGCACATCACCCTTGACGATCTTGCCGGCCGACACTGGTGCAATCACCACCGCGTAAGGATTGAGATCGCCGTTGTCTGTGACCGTCGAGGTGAGCGTCTGGTGTCGGTGCAGGGTTTCCAGCATCCCGTGCGGTTCGGCGGCAGCTGCACCGCTTGCCAGGATCACTATGGCGAGCGCCGTCCACAGCACCCTGTCGAAGACGCGCTCGCAGCCCGCCGCAGCGCTCATCACCACGCGTGCGGATGGCCTTGACATATGAGGTTCGCCCGAGGTCACAGCAGGATGTTCGTGCGGATGCCGATCACGAGCTCGTTGCGGAGCAGGTGCACCGGAGCCGCGGGGTCGGCGATCCCGGAGCCCGGATTGATGACGTACTGGATGTCGGGCTGCACCTGCCACCAGGGCCGTATCTGCCGCTGGTAGGTCGCTTCGATGTACGTCTCGCCGCTTTGAATCGGAACGAAAGGCCCGGACTGTGAGAGCGCCGCATAGGCGTCGAGGTCTCGATCGAAACCTGCGACCTGGCTGCTCACTCGGACGTACCCCATGCCGAGACCCACGGTATCATCGGGCCGATAACGGAACGGCTCGTGAAGCACGAGCCCGGCGTTCATGCTCAAAGCGATCAGATTGCGGTCTGCCTGGGGCGCGCCCATCACGCGCGCAAAGACATTCAGCGTGTGGTTCGGCCGCTCGCGGTCCCGCCAGAGCATCTGGTCGGCCACGGCGTAAAGGGAGAAGTCGCTATGGTGACTCGCGGGCACACCGTTGCTCGCGGGACTCGCGAGTGAGACGCCCTGCGTGTCGTAGCGCTGATCCGCGAAGCGCTCCGAGTCGTACCAGGCCCCGATCTTGTAGACGAAGGCGAGCGGGGCCGATTCCCCGGCATAGACCAGCGCGCCGAGGGACGGATAGGAGTATTGCAGCTCGGTGAGGACGAGCACGCCGCCACGGAGCGGGAATGTGACTCCGGAAGGATTCTGCTGCTGCGGGTCGCCGCCCGGGTTGCTCACGGGACTCCCGTTGAATACCCCGACGAGCAGGTTGACCGGGTTGATCGGTCGAAAGCGGACACGAACGGCGGGCGCCGACAGCGGATAGGCT
Source organism: Steroidobacteraceae bacterium (assembly GCA_035524075.1). GTDB lineage: Bacteria > Pseudomonadota > Gammaproteobacteria > Steroidobacterales > Steroidobacteraceae > JASHUC01. The sequence continues at coordinate 12,265 of DATKPP010000077.1, forward strand.
GGCCCTCCTCCAGGTAGATCGTAGGAGGGGAGCGCCGGCCAGCCGAACATCGTATTGACGAAGTAACCCGCGTTGGCGCTGACGATGAACTCCTGATCAGCGCTCTGTTGTCCGACTTTCACGTCCAACCGATCCTCGGGGAGGAATTTCTGGTCGTACCAGAACTCCCAGAGGCGAGTGGCACGGTCCGCTTCGATGCCGCTCGCAGTCTGCAGCGTCAGCAGTTGATTGGCGCTCAGGTTCGAGCCGTGGATCTGAAGCGCACTGACATTGAACAAACCACCGTAGTGTCCGAAGGCGCGCTGCGTATCGAGCTGGAGCAGCGCCTGGGTGAGTCCATCGTAGGCTCCGCCAGTCCTCGTGCCGCCCGTGGCATTACCCAGGAACTCGCTCGTTTCCTGCAGAGCGAAGGTCATCCCATAGCGGCTGAGGAACGGGCGCACCCCGAACAGATCCCCCAGGAGGTAATTGCTGCGCTTGAGCTGGGTCAAGATGGTCGAAAGGCTCGTCACCGGCGCCCCTGTTTCCGCCTGCTGGGTGAGTGGAACGGCGATTGGCGGCGGCACGGCAATCGCGCAGGTTGCGTTCGTAAGAGCGACGGTGACCCCCGCAGTCCAGCCCCAAGTGACAGTGCGCCTCACCCTTAGCTTCCCGCACAGCAGCAACGTAAACCCAATGATAAATGAGAATCGTTCGTATTCGCAATCAGGCACTTCGCCGAGTCGGACTGCGCGGCGGCCCGACCGGGCGGAACCTGCATCCGTGCTGCTTGGCCGTCCCGATCGGCTGCGCCGTCTTGTCCTGGGCGAGGTTCTGTCGCCCAGCGCCCGCGAGCGCCTCACCGGTTGGATGGTGGACTGCAAGACGGGTAACAGCGGTAAGGACGCGTCCGGCGACGTCGCGGTGGCGTCGCCCCTTCCGTCCGTGCCTATACTGATCTGCGCCTACACCAGGGCGGTGTATCCACCGCGGCACGGATCGCGCGCGTTTTCGCTGAGATCGGGCGGATGGTCGGTCAGCAAGTCGGTTGACCTCCGGTCGCGCGCTGGCAATAGTCCTGGAAACGGAAAAAGATACTTCACGATGTCAATGCAATCTTAGGGTACGTCCTCTCAAATCTCACACCTCGAAATAATCATCATCAGGAGCAGCAGCCAGATCATGACCACGAACAGCAGCGAGATCATGATGACCAAAAGCATCGGCTTGCCGAGGCGAGGGTCAGCATGATGCGGATTCCGGGCGATGCCGGCCACTGATTCCGGAGCATGCCCGCATAGGGTGTGACGCGGGCTAACCGCGGCCACGATGGCCTCTTTCCTGAACACGAGGAGGTCGATCGTGGCGCAGCAGAGGTTGCCCGTGCGCAAGATACGCGACGTGTTGCGGCTGAAGACCGCAGATTTGCTCGAGCCCCAAAGTTCCCCTTAGACTGCATCGAGCCAGGAGATGGCATGCCTCCTCGAACCGCCGCTCACGCGGCTGATCATGCCTACTTTGCCGAAATCGGCAGAATGGGTATTTTCAGCGATGAACCGATCGCGCAACACGAAAGAGAGAGAGCATGTGGAAGTCGGCTCTGGCGGTTTGTGTAGGTGCCGGCATCGGCGCGTTGCTGCGCTGGTGGCTGTCAATCTGGCTGAACAGCTATTTTCCGACCGTGCCGCCCGGCACGATCGCAGCCAATTTCATCGGCGCATTCATTATCGGAGCGGCGATCGCGTTCTTCGCGAACTTTGCGGCGTTGCCACCGGTGTGGCGGCTGCTCGTTGTGACCGGGTTCTGTGGGGGCCTGACTACCTTCTCTACATTTTCGGCGGAGCTCGTGACTTTGCTGCGCGACGGGCAGCTCGCATGGGCCTGCGCGGACATCGCCATCCACGTGGGAGGATCCGCGCTCTTGACGGCCGCCGGAATCGCCTCGATGACCTGGCTCAGAAGCTAACGCGCCACATTCGCAGGGGGTAGGTATGCGCGGATCATTCTTCCGATTCTACGTTCACGAGGACCACAAGCATCGACATCGACTCGTGTGGGAGTGGCTGCTGGAGGAAGCCAACAAGCTCGGCATCCGAGGTGGCTCGGCGTTTAAGGCGATGGCGGGCTTCGGTCGGCACCATCGCATGCGCGAGGCCCACTTCTTCGATGTCCCGGGGAAGCTCGCGATCGAGGTCGAGTTCATCGTTACGGACGAAGAGGCCGCGAAGCTCCTGGACCTGCTGCATCGAGAAAAGGTCCGGCTCTTCTACGCCCAGGTTCCGGCCCGATTCGGGGTCGTCAATCCCGACTCCGCCGACCCACCCTCGGCGGTGGCCGCGGAGCCCTGGGACAGCGGAGCGTGGCCCATCATCAACAAGTGAGGCAGACGACTCGGGCGCGTCAAGCTCGTCAACCGCGTGCGAGGCCCAACGGACCCGCAAGCACTTAGCGAAGGCTTGTCGGCGAGTATTCCCCCGCGAGGAAGGCAATCACACGGCGAGCGGCCTGCGTCTCTTCGTCTGTAGTCAGGCCGGAGCGAAGACCATCCCGCTTGAGGGCGTAGCGCTGCATGTCCTCCGTAAGGCGTTGCGTTGCGACTGCCTGACGCTCGGCGAGAGCGCGAGTGACGGACGGCGGCCCGCGGTTCGCGATGGCGCGCAGATGCGGCAAGCACACCGCAGGTGGCCCCTGCGATTGAACATCGGCCGACCCCTGATATGCGCCTATGACGGCGCAGATGGCACGCTCTTCCGCGTGACCGTAAACCTCACACACGGGGCACGAATCACCCCAAGTACTTTGCAGCTCTCGCACAGGAGCCTCGCCGCTCTGCACGCCGGATTCAGCGAGTGCGCGCAATGCGGTGCCCACGCGCAGGGCAACGGGTGTCAGTCCAACGCAAGTATCGCGGTCCGAGGCGACCGTCGAATACAGGTGCCAATGCGTGCTGCACAAGCCCCCGAGCTCTGCGAGCTCTGCACGGGTATCCTCTCGCATCGCCAGATCGCGCTGGAAGCGAAGAAGGAAACTGCGCACCGTCTCGTGCACTTGCACGCACACGACGCACCGAGTCATTCCGACCGCTTCGTTCACGGCCGCTGATGGAGCTTTGGAGAGGGTGCTGGGCGAGCTTCGTGCGCCCGCCTCGAGTTTCTGCCTGAACGCTGCGAGTCGCCCTTGTAGCGACTCTCCCCCGGCAATACCGACGAGCAACGACGCGACCCCTGTGCATATGCCTCGCAGAAACCGCCGGTCCTTCTCTTCGCTCAGGAAGCGACTGAGTTCATGCTCCAGGTGCGCAAGTCCACTCGCCTCCACGGCGCTCGTGGCTCCGGTCAGCTTCGCGGTAAGGCCCTGCGTCGCAGAAAGCGAGAGATATGGAGTCGCGCCGATTCCCGCCTCACGGAGTTGCTGTCCTGTGTACCTTTCGACCTCGCCCCGTGCATCCTCCGAGACCAGGTCGCGCTTGTTCAGCACGAGCACTACGGGGCGTCCACTCTGCACGAATTCCCTTGCAACCCTGACCTCTTCTTCCGACAGCGGGGCGTCGTAGCCAGAGACAACGACCGCAGCGTCGGCCTCTGGTAGCAACCTCTCCGTCGTTCGAGTGTTCTCGGGAATCGATGAGCCTAACCCCGGTGTGTCAAGGAAGGAGACACCGCTTCGCAAGATCTCGGCCGGAAGCTCGATCCTTGCTGCGCGCACGTGGTGCATGTTTCCAGGATTACGGGTTTCACTTACGTAATCCGGGAGTGCCTTCAGGCCCACGTCGAATGCAATCCCACCGCTTTCGAATTCGATGCGCGCACGTTCGCGACTCCCGTAAGTCACGATGCTGATAGCGGACGTCACGGGCAGGATGCCGGTCGGGAGCCAGTCCACTCCAAGAATGGCGTTCATGAGCGTCGTCTTGCCGCGGCTGAAGCGACCGAGGAATGCAAGCTGAAAGCGATCCTCGGCCAGTCGGGCAAGCAGCTCCCGGGCATTCGTTGCAGTACCCTCACAGGAGGAGATGCCCGCGGCCGGAATCGCACGAATAATCCCGGCGAGCTCGAACTTGAGCGCCTCGTAGTCACGCCGAACCAGCATTCAGTCCCTCTCCAACAACTGTCGGTAGTATTCCGGGGCGGGATAGTGAAACGGGATGGGTCCGTCGGCCGCGCCGTTCAGGAACTGGCTCACCGCCTCCGAGGGGCTGCGACGCAAGTCACGCGGGCGACCGCTGGCAGCGATGGCCCCCTCGGAGAGAATGCAACTCATGTCCGCAAGTGCCTCGACCTCCGCCACATCATGGGACACGATGACCGTGGTCAGCTTCAACGAGTCGGTGAGCGTCCTGAGCAGGCGCACCACGACGCCGACGGAGATCGGATCGAGGCCCGTGAAGGGCTCGTCGCACAGCAAGAGCGGCGGATCAAGTGCCACCGCACGTGCCAGCGCCACCCGCCGCGTCATGCCTCCCGAGAGCTCCGCAGGCATTAGTCGCGCGGCGCCGCGCAGTCCAACGGCGTTCAATTTCAAGAGGACGACCAAGCGAATGAGATCCTCCTGAAGGTCGGTCTGCTCGCGCAGGGGGAAAGCGACATTCTCAAATACGTCGAGATCCGAGAATAGCGCCCCCTGCTGCAGGAGGACGCCCATGCGAAGCCGCAGACGAAACAGCTCGCGCTTGCGCAGCGATGCCAGCTCTTGACCCTCGACGAAGATCACACCCCGATCGGGGCTTAAGTCTCCCGTCATCAGCCGCAGTAGCGTGGTTTTGCCAGTCCCACTGGGCCCCATGATGGCCGTAACCCGGTGCGCAGGAATAGCCAGGTTGATGCCAGCCAAGATCGTTCGGCCACGAACGGAGTAATGCACGTCTTTGAATTCGATGGCCGTCGAGGTTCGAAGATGGATCATCCCCTGAGGCATTTGCACAGGCTTCAGCCTATTCCCCCCTTTCGCGCTCGCTCACGGGACCCTCTCCGCGAGCGCCCAGCCGACCGCCGAAAATCGTCATCACGTGAGTCAGCGGGTTCTTCGCGAACCGGGCGATGGCAATTTGATCCTTGGATGACCACACGGTCTCCGGTCGGCACTGCAAGAGGAAGATCCCCTTGCCATCCTTGCCCTTCCAGTCGATGGCCCACTCGATGTCCTGCGGACGACCATAGTGACGTTCGACCTTTCGCCCGATCGCGGTGAGCGCCCGCAGCTCCGCATCGCTTAAGGAGGGAGCGTGGCGCAGATCCTCCGCAACCGGCACCCTCTGGATACCACCGCCCGGTGCCGGTACATGTTGAATCGCCTTGTCAGAGATCGTGTGGAATGGCAAGTCCAGAGCCACTTTGTTGATGACCCAATGGTCCGGCGTGACCCCCCCGCCTACCACAGCCGAACCCAGACCCCACGCCGCCTCGATGACGATCACGGAACGATCGCCGGTGGTGGGGCTGCGCGTGAACATCACCCCCGCCGTCCGCGCGTCCACCATGCGCTGAACGACGACGGTCATGGCAGCACCTGCCTCCGCGAAGCCGTGCTTCGGCCGATAGCTCACGGCCTCTGGCGAGTACAGGCTCGCCCAGCAACTGCGAATCCTGGCAATCATGTCGGTGGGATCCCGCACCCAGAGGAAGGTGTCCTGGAGCCCAGTGAAGCTTGCCTGCGTTGTGTCCTCCGCGGTTGCCGAGGAACGCACGGCAACCGCTGCGTTCGCATCCTCTGCGCAGAGCCGCGTGTGTGCCCTCAAGATCTCCTCGAGAACATCGCCCGGGAGCGGTGTCCCCTCGAATCGCCTCCGCACCGCATCCGACTCCGCCCGGATCGATTCAAGGTCTTGCGGTTCGAGCACCGCCATCCGCTCGCGCATCGGCTCGTCTCGTTCCACGCTCGTTAGGAAGCGCTCGAACGCCCCAGTCGTGACGACGAAGCCGACCGGCACCTTCACACCCGCCGGTGCGAGCTCCCCTAGACCTGCACCCTTGCCTCCGACCTCGGGCCGATCGTCCTGTCCAACCTCCTCAAGCCACCGGATGTAGGTATTCATCGCACGCTCGTCTCAAACCGCGCGCCGTTCGTCCCCGGTCACGGGACGCAGTTGAGATGCGGCCCAGCCGTCCTGATTGGGATTGCCGCGCAGGCCGTGGCCGATGACCTCGATCGCCGAGGTGATGGCGGCAAGAACCGAAGTGATGAGCCCCAGGTACCCACCCAATAGAATGAATCCTCGCGTTCCTGTCCATGCACCGATGGCCAGCGCAAGGAGGGTGACCCACAGTCCCAGTAGAAACAGTATGCGCTGCAGCTCCGCCTTCAAAGCGCCGATCCAAACCCAGGCGAAGAAGAGCGTCCACACGAACCAGTACCAGCCACTGTAGCTACCCGGCTCCATCGCACGGTCCTGCGCTCCGCCGATCCCGTAGACAACATGCGTGGTCCAGAGCAACCCGGCTCCGCCGAAAAAGATGATGGATCGAGCGCGCCGCCGTGCACGAAGGCGAGAATGCCCATGATCACAAGCAGCACAGCCAGCGTAGAAAGAATCGCGAGGCCGTGCGCATAGATCTTGTCGAACCAGCCGGCTGTGGACATCGAGACCATCCAACCTGCAAGAGCGAGGCACATGAAACCGACCGTGCCCGTAGAAACGGACTTATCGCTCATGAGTGCTGCCCCTCTTTAGTGAAAAAGGCTCATCGAGGTGATGAGTCTCGTTGATGCGAATGACCCTCGCTCCGTGCGATCGAACGTCCACTTCGCTCACGGCCGCTGGGTGGTGGGCCAAGCGCCAGTAAGCAGAGATCGGTTGCTCGAGAAGTTGCAGGAGCATTGCGCGGATGCCGCTGTCGTGCCCGACGGCCACTACGGCTTCGGTCGAATGGTGCTCAAGGACCATCCGGATCACATTGGACACGCGCGCGATCACATCCTGGAGCGATTCGCCTTTCGGAAAGCGAACGAGGTGCGGTGCAGTGAGCCAGCGGTCGAGCAGCTGCGGCGACTTCGCTCGCGCTTCCTCATGGGTGCACCACTGCCAGGTGCCGTAGTCCAGGTCGTTGAGGTCCTCGAGCTGTACGAAATCGCTTCCGCAGGCAGTCGCGATTTCTCGTCCTGTCTGGACGCAGCGCTGCAACGGGCTGGTATAGACCATCTTTGGATGCCAGCGCGCAGCGATGTACTGTGCAGTTGCACGAGCCTGGCGCCGGCCCTGCACCGTCAGAGGAATATCCCTACGTCCTCGGAAGCGTTCGGGGTGGATGCCTTCGACGTGTCCGTGACGGACCAGAATAAGCGTGGCCATCAGGAGACTTTGTCCGTCAAGACGATCGAGCCGCGAGCGTGCGCAGGCACACGGCGGCCCAACTCGAGGAAATGCAGGGGAGCGAGGTGACGCGCGAAGGAGACGCTATTTCTTACTCGGAGCATCGCATACCCGTCGCGCGCGGCGAGTATGCTTCCCGCCGCGCGTGCAATAACACACACATGGCAGGAGTCATCAGCTTAGACAGCGGTTAGGGGGACTCCATCCCCGCAATAAGGTTACGGCAGCCGCTCAGGGTCGTCAACTGCGCAGAAAGCTTTAGACGGGGTGAGTGTAGACCGGCCCGGCGCGAGAGCTTATTGCGCCCGTCGTCGTGGCCGCCTTGCTGATTTCAATCCACGTCAATATATTCCATCCAGGGAGATGGCACTCCTCCCGATAACCGCCGCCCTTGGCTGATGGTGTCTATCGATTCCGTTCTCGCGTCAGCGAGAAGAAAGGATGGGTAGCACCAATGACGAGCGGGGCACGGCTCTTCGGACCCGCAATATCGCGCGGGAACGACAACGCCCGACGCGTCTGCACGGGCAAACCATCCGTCGGCATTGAGTACGCGCCCAGGAATGGGCGACCGTCCGCCATTGCGCTCCCGGACCCACACCACACGCTTCCCGGAGGATCAGATGACCGAAGCAGAAAAGTTGATTGCCTTGCGTGAGAAGCTCGTTGCGAGGCGGCGCGCGCTCGTAGAGAGCTTTCGACGCGCTTCTCCTGAGCAATTGACGGGCGATGCGATGACGCGGATCCAGAGCGCGATCGATGCGGTGGATCGCGCAATCGAAGGAGATGCGCCCCGAATCTGCAGCGCCCGTCGCTCCGTCCCAGCGTTGAGACGCACGTCAACCGACGACCACATGGGGAGCATCCACACATGAACACGTACATCCGCTTGATTCGCGCCATGGAAATTCTCGATTCCCGCGGCCTACCGACGCTGCGGGTCTTCGTGCAGCTGGATGACGGCATGGTCGAGGCCGCCTCCGTCCCATCCGGCGCATCGAGGGGGGAGCACGAGGCCCTCGAGCTGCGCGATACGGAGGATCCGCGCTACGGAGGCCGCGGGGTTCGTGAGGCTGTCTTCAACGTCAACGAGGTCATCGCCCCTCAGCTGGCGGGCCTCGATGTCAGGCACCAGTCACAGATCGATCGCTTGATGATCCAGCTCGATGGCACCGCGAGCAAGGCGAAGCTCGGCGCCAATGCAATTCTCGGTGTTTCGCAGGCCGTTGCGCGATCGGCCGCGCGCGCATGCGGTCTGCCGCTCTACGAGTATCTCGGGGGCGTGGGCGCTCGGCGCCTACCCATGCCCATGATGAACGTGATCAATGGCGGCAAGCACGCGGACTCGGGCCTTGATTTCCAGGAGTTCATGATCGTACCGGTCGGAGCTCCGACCTTCGGCGAAGCACTCCGTTACGGTTCGGAGACCTTCCAAGCGCTGAAGGTCCTGCTGCGCGAGCGCAAACTCAGCACCGCGGTCGGCGACGAAGGGGGCTTCGCCCCGATGCTTGCAAGCCACGAGGAAGCCGTGCAACTCATCATACTGGCCATCGAGCGCGCAGGGTTGCTGCCCGGGGAGCAGATCGCGGTCGCGCTCGATCCGGCCGCCACCTCGTTCTTCAGCGACGGTGAGTATCGTTTCTCGGGCAGTGGCCAAAGCAGGACCGCCGATGAGATGACCAAGTTCTACAGCAAGTGGGTCGAAACCTATCCCATCATCTCGATCGAGGATGGCCTCGCCGAGAGCGACTGGGAGGGCTTCCGCCGCCTCACGGCCGCACTCGGCGGGCGCGTTCAGATCGTCGGCGATGACAACCTCTGCACGAATCCGATCTACATCCGCCGCGCAATCGCAGAGCGAGCTTGTAATGCAGCACTCATCAAGCTGAATCAAATCGGAACGGTCACCGAGACGATCGATGCCATACGACTGTGTCGCGAGGCAGGCTGGAGATTCGTCATTTCCCACCGCTCCGGCGAAACCGAGGACACCTTCATGGCCGACTTCGCCGTCGCCATGGAGGGAGGACAGATCAAGACGGGTTCCCTCTGCCGCTCGGAGCGCATCGCAAAGTACAACCGACTGCTTGAGATCGAAGCAGAGCTTGGTTCGGCCGCCCTCTTCGAGGCTTGAGGGCGCCCGTTGACGTCTCGAGTGGTCAGGCCTATTTTGTAGCTGTTGGGGATGGAGTCCCCCTCGAACTGCTCCCGGCTGATGACTCCTATTGTGCGATTGCGAGCGGCGCTTGCGCGCTGACGCACGGTAGGTGACATATGTGCGATGCTTCAGCCTTGCTGCCAGGGCGCGAGGCTCTTGTTCAAGCCCTGAAGAACCTGCACGAGGGTCCCCTCGTGCTCCCGCAAGTCCTGCAGCTGGGCGTCTCAGCCGTACCGCTGCTCGAGAGCGTACTGCGCGGGCCGTCCGGCGCAATTCATCATGCAAGATGCCTCGCAGCGGACGGGCTCGGCGCCATCCATGATCCGGAGTCCACGGCTGCGTTGGTTCGCGCCCTAGCGGACTCGGTCGCTCGTGAGCTCGACCCGATCTCGCTCGAAGCAGAATCCGTGATCGTCAACTGCATCGCGGAGCACCTGAGTCGGAGACCGGGACCGCAGATCACGCAGGCGTTGCTAGATGCGCTGAGCGTGCGCGCCTACCCCCAGTGCGCGATGGCGTTCGCGCACAGGTGCGACATGCGAGCCGTTCCGCTCCTGGTGAGGTGTCTGAACGACGATGCAGCACGCCCCGCAGCACTCTACGCGCTGCGTCGTTACGGGCGTGCCGCCTGCCCGGCGCTGGTGCGGCTCCTCCTCGAGCCCCCGCTTTCCAATGCTACCGAGGCACCGAGCCACATCGACGCCCGCGCTGCCGCCGCTTACCTCCTTGGAGAGTCGGCCGACGCAAGTCTGCCGCCGGCCCGCGCGCGGCTGGCACTCCGCGCAGCACTCGACGACGGCCAACGGGCAGTGCGCCTCGAAGCAGCTCTCGCCTTGGCACAACAGCCAAGCGAGGCCGGGCAAGCCGCCGGTGCAGTCCTATTGGACGCGCTCGATGAACCCAACTGGGCTCGCGCGGAATCGAACATGCAGGCTCTCGTGCGCTTGGGCCCCCAAGTGGCTCCTCTTCTCTGCAAGGCGATCACCGCGCCGGCGCGAGATGGAAACGCTCGCCTGCGTCGATTGCGGGCCGTCACCGTGGCAGGCCGCCTGCGGGCCTCCTCCGCGGTGCCCGCGCTTGCATCGCTTTGCTACGCGTCCGACCGTCAGCTGCGTCTCGCGGCGATCACCGCGCTGCTTGAGATTCCCGCCTCCGGCAAGCGCTCGCTCGAGCGTTTTCTCTCCGACGAGGACGGAACGGTTCGATTGCGCGCGCTCGAAGGCTTGCACCAGCGCAACGTGATCGATGCGTCGTTGCTCGCGGTGCTGCTGGGTGACCCGGACGGCGCCGTTCGTCGAGCGGCGCAGCAATTCCTGTCCGAGCAGCGTTCATCCGCCTCGGTCCCTCTACGGCGAATCATCCGCACCTTCGGCTCACCCCAGGAGGGACTGCGCGACCGTGCTCGCCTCTGGTGGCGCGCCTGCGCGTGGCTAGTCACCTCGGGATACGGCGCCTCTCACCCTGGCGCCTCAGCGCCTAGCGCCTCCCTATCCTCAACCGCCGCCCCAAAGATTCGTCGGTAGAGGTCCGCGCCGTAGCTTGTGGTCAGTGGCTCGCCCTCAAGGAGCCTGAACGTGCGCTCCCCATCGGGCAGCCGCTCCGCGCGCAGAAACAGCGCCGCGTCCATGGCCCTATGGTAATAGCTCTCTGCGAGGTCAAAGAGGTGGGTCACACAGCAGACGTTCACGCCACTCTCGAGCAAAGCCGTGACCACCTGCCGCGCGATCTCCGATCCCTCGCGCTCGTTGGTGGCGGAAAATGACTCGTTGAGCAGTACGAGTCCGTTGGGGCGCACCTGATCCACGATTCCACTCATCCGGCTCAGCTCCTCGTCGAGCTTGCCGCTGTTCATCCCCGAGTCCTCTTCCCTCTTGAAGTGCGTGAACACCGCCGAACATAGGCTCGCGTAAAACTCATCCGCAGCGACGAACATTCCACACTGCATCATCAGTTGCGCCTGTCCGCGACTGCGCAAGAAAGTCGTCTTACCCCCCCGATTTGCGCCCGTGATGATGATCAGCCGCTTGCGGTCGGCGCTCACATCGTTGCCTACGACCTTCTCTGCCGTGCCCAGGCGCAGCGACACATCGTACAAGCCCCGCGCGCGGAGCAGGGACTCTCCGGGCAGTGCATCGGGAATGACCGTCGGCGCACCCCGCGCGGCGAGCTGGTCACGTAGATTCAAGCAACCGACATAGAAGCCGAGCTCGACCCGCAGCATCGAAAAGAAGCTGAGCACGTGCTGCGCCGACTGTCCCAGGCGCGCCGCCACGATCGCCGCGCCGTGGTCGCGAATCTCGCCCAATGCCCGAAATCCCGCCTCATCGCGCTCTGCGATCTCGTAGACGTAGCTCGCCTTGCGAGGGGCGGAGAGATCTTCGAGCCAGTCCCCGATCTGCTCCAAGAAGCCTCTGCGGCGCGGCGGCACATGCAGCACGTAGTCGGTCGCCTTGTTCCCTTCTCCCAATCGTGCGCTCATGCGCAGCCCGCTGCGGAACTTAAGCCGTTCCAATTGATCCTGAACTCTTCCCAAGTAGTGATCGTCGAGCTCCTCGATGAGCATCGCAAAGAGCCTGGTGAAGCCCTCGGAGTGGAACCGTGGTGCGGACCTCTCTGCGATACGCCGTAGCCGGGTCAGGATCTCGAGGAAAATGGTGAGCACATCAAGCGAGCGGTGCAACAGGCCTTCCGGGTGCCTCATGTAGCCCCATATTCTCCTTTCGCGCTCGATGGCCTCCCCTGCAAGGGCATACATCTCCCTCACGGTGCGGCTCTGCGCCAGGCAATCGGCGAGTACGCTTTGTCGGTAAGCGATCTCCTGGGTCGACTGAAGGCCCCTCAGGAGGCACGCGCGCGCCACCTTCAGAAGCAGCTCATCCCCTCCCGCCATGGCCTCGAGGATCAGGTCGAGCCCCAGGTCCTGCCGCAGAGCGGGTGCCGTGGTCGGCAAAGCTTCCTCGGGATCGAAATCGCGCCCGTGATACATGAGATAGGCCTTCACGAACGGATACGCTCCTTCACCTCTCGATAGGACAAGCGGTACTTCTGCGCAATGGCGAGCGCATAGGCAAGTCCGTCCGCCCTCTGGCGGACGATCTTGAACGTACGAATGCTCGGATCCGCCGGGTCCACGGCGCTCACCACGCTCACTGTGGAGGGGTCGAAGGATGCTAGTTCATCGAGAAACGTCACGTAGACGCAGATCATTCCGCGCTCGATGATCTGTTTCAGAACCTGCTTGCTGAGGAAGAGCGCATCCCCGAGCGTCGTCGCGCCGAAGCTCTCGTTCATGATGAGAATGCTGCTCGAGGTGGCGTGCGCGAGGATCCGATGCATCCTGAGCAGCTCTTCTTCGAGCTTACCGCTCAAGCTTTCCACCCGTTCCTCCCGCTCGAAGTGTGTGAACAGCTCATCGAACGGAAAGAGTCGAGCCTCTCGCCCCGGAACGGGACACCCGAGGCTCGCGAGGTAGTGCAACTGACCGAACATGCGCGCAAAGGTGCTCTTGCCACCTTGATTCGCTCCGGATACGACCAAGATGCGTTCCAGCTCAGTCAGGTAGAAATCGTTGGGCACGATCGATCCCTGGTTGCCTCTGAGCCTCTGCGCCAGGGCGAGATCGAATGCCTCGCGTGCACAGACCTCCTTGGAGCGAGCTGTCACCTCGGGATAGCAAAAAGGCAGCGGCTTGAGATGCTCCTGATGCTCGAGCACGGCGAGATAGAACTGCACCTCTCGGTCAAACCGCGCGACCCCGTTGTCGAGCCAATCGCGCTGGCGCGTGCAATATTCGGTCAACGCCGAGAAGGCTTGCGGATACAGCAGCGCCACTCGGTCGAGAATCGCCGCCTCGACATGGTTCATGTCGAGCGAGTCATGAAGCTTGAAGGTGTACTCTTGTGCGGCAGCCTGCTTGAACTTTTCGAAGGTTTGCAGCACTTCCGCCCCGTAGTCGCCTTCCGGCTCATACGCCTGAACTTCGATGCGGGCACCGTCGATGAGGAGCGTGTAGCGAAGCGCAGCCAAGTTCTCAAGGATCTGCTGCGCCTGCGACCTCAACGCAGCAAATCTCTGGGAATCGACATAACCGGTGAGAAAGTCACGAAATCCGCGCAAGCCCCGCGACTGCAGCGGCGTTGCCACAAGATCGGAGGCGAGGCGCTGGACGGCGCTGCAGTAGGTGAGCACCGTCTCGAGGAAGTAGCGTTGTGCCTGGTAAAGGTAGTGGAGCTGCTTCGCGCGAACGAGCCGGCCCTGCACCGTGCGCATCTCGTGGGCGAATGAGGCGACTTGCAGAGAGAGCGCCCGGCTCTGAAGGTCACGGAAAACCTCGTGCCGGTAGGAGACGGTACGCACATCGCGAAGTGGCGTGTAGAAAAGGGGCGCAAGGTCGTAAGCCTCGCGGCCGGCGGTGATCGAAGAGACGATCTGATCGAGGTTTAGGTCGTGAAAGCACGCAGGCTGATCGAGCGTCTCGGTCGGCTCGATCGACTGGGTCTCATCGAAGAGGATACTTCGGAACGACACGCCAATGTCCTTTAGCTTGCTCTCTCAACATTGGCTGGCGGCCGAAGAAGATCGAGCGTTCCGTACCTCACCACTACCTCCGCATCCATGCACAGAACGTTGAAGAGAAGCCTTTCGTGGCTCCAGTACCGTTGATCGCATGCGAGCGCCGTGCATTGCACGATCCAGCCCGGCCGGCCCCGCGAGGCATTGATCAATCGATGCTCGTCGTCGGGATGAAGCACCGGCAGTCGTAAGCTCCTGCATCGCGTGAGGAGGAGCCTGCGCAGCTGTCGCCTCGGGGTGAGCGGAATGCGCACCGAGAGCGCCCCGAGCCTCCACGGCCTCATCTGCTCCCGCTCGCGCTGATCATCGACGTCGATGGCCGATAACACTCCGACGATCCCGCCGTGCAAGCGCCGCCGCAGGAAGGAAACCATGGCATTGCTCACGCAATCCAGGTGGTCGAGCAGAATCACCCCTGCCCGCGCGTCCGCTGCCGACCACAAGCGCCATCTCGCCGTCCGTCGTCTCACCTCCCGTGTCTCAACGGCGGGATACGCCTGCTCGAGCGCGTGTGTAATGGACTCGAGGGATGTCGTGATGCTGGATCGCCCGCAGGGAACGCGCAGATCCACGAAGCGCCTTTCAAGCTCGGCGAGTAGCGTCGACTTGCCAACCCCGCGCGGCCCGTAAAGCACCAAGTGCTCCCCGCTTCGCAGGCGCGTGATCAGGCTTGCGAGAAACTCCGGTGATTCAAAGAGCATGCTCGACCCGCGACAGTCCTGACGGGTTGAGATGCCGGCAGCCGGCGCTGCGCTCCTCACATACGGGGGGTTCGCGACCATTCGATGCCTCCACGCCTCTCGGAGTGAACCATGCGCAGGCATCATCAGCCGCGGAAACGGCGGTTTACAGGAGGAATGCCATCTCCTGTTCTTGAGGAAGTCTACGGGCGGCCGAGGAAGGTCGCAAGAGCTGGCAGATCCACGGCTGCGCTGAAGGTGGTCGGCCACAAGATGCCGCTCCGTATGGCTCGAGAAGCCGTGCGAGCGCGACATAAGCGTTGCGTGCGGGCGACAGGTCAGGATGATTGACGGACGATGCTGAGTCAATTACGCTTTTTTCTCGTTGGGGATGGAGTCCCCCCGAAAATCGCGACCAGCTGATGACTCCTACCGTGTGTGCAGTTGCTCACCCGGTGGGCTTTTCCGCCCGTGGCATTGCACGGTGCCGTAAGTAAGGAGTCATCACATGAACGCTTCCATACTCCTGACGAAGGATGTCCCCTCGTCAGCGGTGCTTCCGCCTCGCATTCCGTCATCGCAACTCCCCGCACACCGCTTGTATGGTGGCTGCTCGGCCACCGCGGTCGTAGAGCTGCGCGTGGCCAGCGAGGCCCCTTGCCTTAGGGTCAATGACCCCGCATCGCGCGCGATGACCGACTTCGATCGCGTTCCCGCATTCACCGTTTCGGAGGACGCTGCAATCGACCATGCACTCGATGACATGTTTCGCTTTGGAGTGCGTGCCCTTCTCACGATCCGCGACGGTAAAGTCACGGGATTGCTCACTTCATACGACATTCAAGGCAAACGTCCCAGTGAGCTTATGGCGCGTGCCACTGATCCGCGCCGCTAGGACATTCGTGTGGGGGATATCCGGACACCCTGGTCCAAGCTGCCCTTGATCACCTTCGAGGCGCTACGAAACGCCCGGGTCAGCAACGCCCTGGAGCTCTTCGATGTCACGCAGGCCACGCATCTGATGGTCATCGAGAGTTCCGAAGCCTCAGTCCGCCTGCGGGGAGTCGTCTCCCGGACGCGACTTGAGCGCCAGGTGTGGCAGTCGATTTGATGGCACTCCCCTCCTCGGACATTGGGGTGCCGGGGGACTCCTCGAAAGGGTCCCTCGAGCGCAAGCGTGCAGATCTGGAGCGCTTTCTGCGCGAGGCGGCTGCCTTACCGGGCCTGGACGGCGGTGCCTTGAAATGGCTGGAGGAGAAACTCTCGGAAGAGCTTTTCAATCTCGTCGTCGCGGGTCAGTTCAAGCGCGGCAAGAGCAGCATTATCAACGCACTGCTCGGTGAGGCATTGCTCCCCGCGGGCGTCGTACCGCTGACCTCCGTCGTCACCTTGATCCGATCGGGGAAGGTTGCGAGCGCGCACGTTGAGTTTGGCACCTCGGAGAGGCGGCTGATCCCCCTGTCTCAGCTGGCCGACTACGTCACCGAACGCGGCAATCCGAACAACGCCAAGGGCGTCGAGCGCGTAGTCATCCACCATCCCTCGCCCTGGCTCGCCCACGGAGTTCGCTTGGTTGACACCCCTGGCATCGGCTCGGTGTACGAGCACAATACCGACGAGGCCCGTAAGTATCTGCCGCAGGCCGATGCGGTGCTGTTCGTCGCATCGGTCGATCAACCCGTAAGCCGTGCCGAACTCGACTTCCTCATCGGCGTGCGCCAATACGCCGGGAAGATCTTCTGCCTGCTCAACAAAGTGGACTACCTCAGGCCCGAGGAACTCTCCGAGTCGGTCGTCTTCTCGACCGACACCGTTCGCGACGCCTTGGGAGCTTCCATACCGGTGTTCCCCGTCTCGGCCCGCCTGGCTCTGGAAGGCCGCGTGAGTGGTAACGCCGATCTGATCGCTCGCAGCGGATTTTCGGAATTCGAGGAGGCCTTGCAGCGCTTCATGGCAGAAGAGAAGAGCGCTGCGTGGCTCACCTCCATTGCGCGGAGCCTGCAACGAGTCGTCAAACAGGTGCGATTCACGGTGGATCTGGAAGCGAAGATACTGACAGAGCCCCTGGAGCGGATCGAAGCCAATCTTGGACTCTTTCGACGAGAGAAAGATAAGGCCGAGCGAGATCGGCGCGACTTTCAGCTCCTGTTGCAGGCAGATGCGAGAAGGCTCCTCAAGGAGGAGGTCGAACCGACGCTTGAGGAATTCAAGCAGCAAGAGCAGACCCGCATCGGCTCGGCGATCGAGCTCTGGTTCTCCGAGCTCAGTGAGTTGCCCGCGGGAAAGCTTCAGAGCGCGCTCCAGGAGCGGCTCATCGCCCAAGTGCGTGGCGGTTATGACAGCTGGCTTGCGCGGGAGGAAATTGAGATCTCGAGGGCTTTTCAATCCTTATGTGCCCGATTCTGGAGTCAGATGCAGCAGAGCGTCGATGAGCTCATGCGCCGCTCGAGCGAGCTGTTCGCGGTGGACTTTGAGCGCTCGGCCGCGGAGGCTAAATGGACGACCGAGTCAGGCTTTTATTACAAGTTCTGGTATGAGCCGACGAGCCTCAGGATTCTTTCCTCTTCGGTCGTTCTCGCGCTACCTAAGATCTTGGCCGGGCGGCTGATCCTCAAGCGCACCCGGGCCACCGCACTTGATCTGATCGAGGTACATGCGGGGCGAATACGACATGACCTCCGTGAGCGTCTCGAACAAAGTGTGCGCGACGCGCAGAAGGAGATCGTGAGCCAGTTCGAATCCACGATCTTAAGCATCGAGCGTGCGATCGACGGCGCCCTCACCACTCGCGCGCGTAGCCTGGGGGATGCCATAGCCCGGCGGGAGGAACTCGCAAGCGCACGCGCCTCGATCCAGGGGCTCGAAGCGGGTCTCGCGCGAACGATCGAGGCCACGGTCAGCGGCTCGCAAACTGCGGTTTAGCCTTTTGGGACAGGAGTGGATCGGGAACGTCAACCGGACCCACGGAACCCGGGGCGTCCGTTGGGCCGATCCGCACTCGGCTTCGTTCTCTTGTTCGGCGTGGTAAGTTTCTTCGCCGATTCGACGTACGAGGGATCGCGAAGCATTCTGGGGCCCTATCTCGGTTCTTTGCGAGCCACGGCCACGGCCATCGGATTCATCACCGGATTCGGCGAGCTCGCGGGCTATGGGTTGCGGCTCCTCTCCGGTCGCTGGGCGGATGTCACGCGGCGATTCTGGGCGATCACCATCTTCGGCTACGTCCTGCAGATGGCAGCTGTGCCGGCGCTTGCGCTCACGGGCAGCTGGCCAAGCGCTGCTGCGTTCATCATCCTGGAGCGCATCGGCAAGGCGACGCGCACTCCCCCACGCGATGTGATGCTCTCGCACGCGGGCACAGAGCTCGGCGGTTATGGATGGGTGTTCGGCATTCACGAGTCGCTCGATCAGTTCGGAGCCATGATCGGTCCCCTCATCGTAGCGGCGGTGCTGGCACACCGCGCCGAGTACCGCCTGGCCTTCGCCGTCTTGCTCGTTCCCGCGCTGATCAACATCGGACTGGTGCTGCTCACGCACCGACTCTACCCGCGCCCACACGAGCTCGAGGACGCCGATCCGCCGCGCCACCTGCGTCATCCGGGATTGCCCCGGATCTACTGGACGTATCTCGCGGGTGCATCCTTGGTCGCGGCGGGATTTGCGGACTACCCGCTGATTGCATACCACTGGAGCCGCGAGGCCCTCGTGCCCGCGGATTGGATTCCCGTCTTCTACTCCGTCGCGATGGCCGTGAGCGGCACGGGCTCGCTCGCGTTTGGGCGGCTGTTCGACCGCTATGGCCTCAAGGTGCTGGTCGCGCTCACAGTGCTTGCCGCGGGACTCGCTCCACTGGTGTTTTGGGGCAACCTTTGGCTCGCTCTTCTCGGTGCTGCGCTCTGGGGCCTCGGGATAGGCGTTCACGAATCCATCATTCCGGCCGCCGTCGTACCCCTGGTCGGCCCCGACCGCCGGGCCTCTGCATTCGGCCTCTTCACGGCGGGATACGGAATTTCCTGGTTCCTCGGGAGCGGGATCATCGGTCTGCTCTACGACCGATCGCTGCTCGCGGCGGTCGTGTTCTGCGTCGTCACTCAGCTTGCGGCTGTGCCCGTCTTTGGCTGGGTGAGTCGCCGGCACCCGGTCGGCCAGGTAGCGGCTCGCCCCTAGGAGCTTCGGGCTCTGGCGAGCCCCGGACCCCTTCGGGCATGCGTTACGCCGGCTGCTCCGAGGAAGGCACCGTTGTGCCTGGCATCGCCTCCCCCGACCATCGCCTGAGCCGTTCGAGGTCTTCTCGAGCAGCCCTGGCGGATCCGACCGCAAGCGCCGCCTCGCTTGCGAACCTCTCCCTGCCCTCGCGTGCAGCTACGGCGGCCTCGAAGCGCATATCGAGCTCGTTCACGTACTTCGTGCCCCAGTGACAAAGTGCTTCCCCGTAGAGGCCCAGTTGTGCCTCGATGGGGGCCCACATCGTTCGACGCATTCGGGCAGCGGCGAGTGCGTGCGCGAGGAAGGAAAGTCGCGGCAGCCATGCAGGCCGATTGTAGTGGCTCGATGTCCCAAGGAGGCTCAAGTCGATGATCGGTCGGCCCCTGGGTCGGCCGAGCTCATCGAGCGCCTCGCCGTTGCAACCGCTGGCCTTAAGCACATGAGCCATGCGCTCGAACATCTCGTGCAGCATGTGCGCAACCGCCGCGCCCGCCTCATCCGCACGCTGAAGCATCGCACCTTCCACTCGCTGTGCAAGCGTTGGCTCCGCCCGAGGAAGGCTGAGCCAACACCGTGCGAGCTCCTCGCTGGCCGAACCGACGACCGCATCGGCAAACCCTCCGAGACGGAGTCTCAGGTCGAGGAGTTGCGTGCGCGTGTACTCGAGGTCCGATCGGACCTGTCCGATGCGATCACGAAGAGTCACATCCGCTGGGGTTGCGCTCTGCGGCTCTCGAGAACCGGCGGCGGGTTCGGCTTCAGATCTCAAGCGTGCCTCGAGAACGGTAATAACCGATTCGCGCAGGACCGCAATCTTTCGCTTCAGGGATTGAGCGGCCTGCTCGGCATGCCGGGCGAGCCGCGGCGCAATCTCCTGCCCGAACCACTCGGTCGTAAGGCTCGAGTGCGTAGTGAGGGTGCTCACCGGATGTACGGATACAGGCATCCCGAGCCGCTCCTCGAACTGTTCCCGCACATAGGTCACGGTCTCTCCCAAATCGGATGCTGAGAGCTGATCGGCTTTGCTCGCGATCATGAGCAGATCGCTACCTCCGTCGAGGAGGGCACGCGCGACATCTAAGTCCTCCTGCGTGACCGGGGCCCCCGCATTGACGAGCAGAATACCGAGGTCGCAGCGCGGTAGGTACTCAAGAGTTTGAGCGGCGCCGGCAGTCGCAAGCGAACCCAGGCCCGGAGTGTCCACCAAGCAGACCCCTCCGCGAAGCCTCTCCGAGGGCGCTTGAATCACGATCTCAAGGATTGCCTTGGCGTTGCCTGGATTGCCTTGTTCTGTCGCATAAGCAGCAAGCTCATCCAACTCAACATCGACCGGAGCGCCAGATGCGCGTCGGATGCGAATGCGGGTACGTTCTCCTTGGACGATGCGAACCGGAACGGAGGTGACCGGCGTCACCCCCGTCGGCAACAGCGTTTGTTCCAGCCACCAGTTCAGGAGCGAGGACTTGCCTGCGCTCACTCGTCCGAACACCGCGATCTCGAAGCGCGGGGCGGATGCGCGGTCGATCAGATTCTCGAGCGGAGCTCGCAGCTCCGTCAGGCCGTAGGCTGAGATGACGCGCTCCAATTCGCGAAGCAGCGCGAGCTCATCGCGCGTTGCATCGAGCTTCGCAAGGCGGGCAGTGAGACTCCCCGCATCGCCTCGCACGATGTAGTCCTCGAGCCGTCGAAGGAGCGTCGCAAGCTCCGCCGCGCAGCGCTCTGCGGCCCCGGCCGCCTCGGGATCCACCTCCCCGTATCCGCGCCAGTAGCTCGGGCGCAGTTCCTCGGCTGCGATCTGAGCGAAACTGATGGAGGTGCGGAACGACCACAGGCCGCTCACTCGGCGCCCTTCGTCGTGAAGGGCTTGCGAGAGCATGAAGCGTCGGAGTGCGAAGCGCAGCTGCCCCAGGAAGTCGGCGAGCGTCTTGCGCTGGCTCGATGTGGCATCCGCATCGATCCGTGTGAAGACCCGGCTCTCCTCGCGCGGCTCGAGCTGCTCTGCCGCCTCGCTCAGCATCTCCTCGATGCTGCGCAGCCTGCTGAGCAGATAGCGCTGTTGACTCTCATTTAGCATGACGCCGGCACCGCACAAGTCGGGGGCAGGCGTCATCAGCCACAGGGCGGTTCGAGGAGGAAGCCATCTCCCTCCACCATCGTAGGGTGCTTCGACAACCCCGGCAAGGCTTGCGAACATGCGATGGAGGGATGCGCGCAGCACCTTCCACGCGAGGATCTGCTCGTGCCCGGCCAGGATGGCTGCGACCTGTTCATCCGTCGGCGCGGCCGGCCGATCGTGCTCTTCATGGGGGAATGTCCTGCGTGATCGCATGCGGACTGCCTGCGCGCCAGGCACGCCACGCCGCAGCGCAACAGTCCGGACCGCGCTACGCGCGCTCGCGAGCACGCACCCTCCGGTGCGCGCGAAGGCCTGGACAGCGAGAACGGCGTGGCGGCCTCGAAGCGCCCGAGGCAGTCGCTCGGGTTTCGCGAGATTGCCCTGAATTCGCCGACGGCGCATCGATCCTTGGAACGTTGAGCTCTGCGTTGGATGCCGCGAGACCTGCGTGGACGCGCACCTGAGCTGGACGCCATGCGCGCGATCGGCTGCGCGCATCGGAGTATTTGCGAGCCTTCCGCAAACTCTCGGAGACTGGGGGCAGACTTTCGCGCGCCCGACATGGTAGATCGTGCGACACCGATCACTCGCCCCCCACATTCCCTCAAGGAGACCTCCCCAATGGGGACGCAGAAGACGAACCCCGCTCCCAAAGCCCGACCCTCTCGCGCTCCGCGCTGCCCGTTGCCGTCGTCGAGGCCGAGGCGATTCTGCGCATGAGCCGGGCGCAAATCCCTAACGGCATCAACGACGGGGCGATCAGAGGATGGAGGGCGGACCTACGTGTCGAACTCGAGCGCTACGTCAATTCGTCCGCGTGATCCGGAAGCCGCGCGTTGTGCGAACTGTCGGGGACCTCGCAGAGAATGGGCCATCTCGGGACGCGCAGTATTGTCAAACCCTGCGGCGTGCCACCAAGTGCACACTATGGAAGCGGCGAGGCGAGAGAGTCCGACCTCCATCCTCGGACGAGGCGCCTCTAAGGTCCTGTGAGATCTCGGAGCGCGAGCCTGAGTTCAGCCAGGCGCTCGATGAGCGTTCGAGCGTGCCGGGGCGTGATCTCATCGCGCTCGACACAGCCGGAGAGCGCATGCACTGCAAGGATCGCGAGCGACGCTGCAACGGCTGGCGCCGAGAACCGAGTACGTAGGAGCATCCTCATGCGATGCAGGTCGGTCACGCACGCTTCAACCTCCTGCTGGAACCCATCACGGCCCGAGCCTGGCGATGCGGTCTTGGGCCGCCGCCTCCGGGCGCTCGACTTGCGCATCCGCCCGGCGCTCATCGGCACCGCCTCACCTTTACCAGACGCGCTGCGCCGAGCGGGAGGGTGCACACGGTTGGCCTGTTCGTCTGGCATGGGAGTCCATGATCAAGGCGAACGGACTGCGACACATCGCGAAATTCTGGCCGACGACCAGAAAGGCGGTGCAATGAGGCCATCGAGGATAGACCGAGACTCGAAACCCTACGCAGCCGCGGGCGTTCGAGCTCCCCGCGGCTGCCTCATGCATTCGCGCCGGAAGTACTCGCACGAGGCGCGGATGAGATCGGACGCCATGCACAAAGGCGTCCGGCAGCCTCTGCGGCTAGCGCGCGCGCCCCGGCGCTGAGGGCACATCCTGTCCGGGGCGGGCCTCGGTCGCGCGCTTTCGCGCCACTGGGAGCGCCTCGCCACGCTCGGTCGCATAAGCCAAGCTCTCGCGCACGAGCTTCAAGAACCGCTCCCGACTTCCCGGATCCCGAATTCTCTCCTCTGCGACCTTCGCCGCCGCATCGAGCGCCCAGTAGGCGCCTGCAAGCTCGGGATGGTTGCGGATCGCCTCGCGCCGGGAGGCCCGCGGATCGCGCAACGCCTCGGCGGCCGCGGCGCGCTCGTCGAAGAACTCACGGCGCTCGATGATCCAGTGCCCCCGAGGGGTATCCAGGCGCTTCACGGTCATTTCCCGCCCGTCGGCGGTGCGCTCGCGAGTCACGACGGTCACCGGATCGATTCCGTTCTCGCGGATCCCGATGGCATCCCCCACCGTCGGCTGCGTCCGTGACTCGGTCAAGGCGCGCTCGAGCTCCTGCCCCCAGAGCGTGCGCTCGCCGCGCTCCGTGCGCACGGTCACGAAGTACGACGCCGCACCTTGAGGCTCGAACGCGTAGGGTGCAGCGCCGTGGCCGACGAGCACGCCCGTGACGAGCCGGTCACTCGCCGGCCGTGGAGGCTCCCTCGGTGCATTCGCGGTGGCTTGCGAGGCGGAGGCTGGACCTCTGGCGGTCGTGCTCGCGCCGCCTCGTCTATCTCCCCCCTCTTCCATGGCCTCGAGCGCCTCAGGCGCGCGCCGAAGCCTCGGGCTCTCGACCCGAGCGCTCGGGCGGTGACCTCACACCTGAGCGCTCGCGCAACCGCACAGGCTGCAGCGGTTCGCCCCGCGCCACGGCATCGGCCAGCGCCCCACGGACGATGGCGACGAACTTCTTCTGGTCCTCGGGATCGCGTAACCGCTTCGATGCGATCTCTGCGGCGTGCAGGTTCAGGTAGGTCCCTGCGAGCTGCGGGTGGGACTTGACGGCGACCTTGGGCTCGATCTTCGGGTCCCGCAGCACCTGGGCCGCGACCTCTCTGGCCTCGAAGAACTCGCGCTTCTCGATCACCCAGCGGTTGCGATGGGTGGCAAGATCAGTCTCTTTGAGGAGGTTACCCTCGGGATCGCGCACACGGTGCTTGACGGTCACGTTGTCGGCTCCCGTTCGCTGCAGGCCGATCTCATCGCCGATCTTCGGGCTCGTGAGTGAGCTCTCGAGCGCGCGCTTGAGGTCCTTGCCCCAGATCGTGCGTTTGCCTTGCGCAGTCTCGATGCGCACGAAGTAGGAGATCTCCTGGTGTGGGTCGAACTGGAAGCTCTCCCGCCCGTGATCTATGAGCTTCCCGAGGATCAAGCCCTCACGGGCGCTGATGCTCCCTGGGGCGCCGCGGCGAGCCTCATCGCCAGGCTCTGCAATCCCATTGGGATTTGCCACCTGAGCCTGGGAGGCAACACGCTCGGCTCTGCCCTCCTCGCGCTCGCGCGCGAGCGCACGGTGGAGCGAGGCGCGCTCGGCCTCGCTCGGTCGGTATCCGCGCACGGTGAGCCCGGCGAGCCGCGCCTCTCGCCATGCCCCCTGGCGGAAGGCATCCGTGCCTGAGACGGTGATCTCCGACCAGCCGCGCGCCTGGGCGATCTCGATGAGGCTTGCGATGACCTCGGTGTTCTCACTCGGGGTCGAGAGCTTTCGGCCGTGATCGCGGAACGCCTCAGCACCGTCGGGAAAGTAGAACCGGTGGCCTTCCTGGTGAAAGCGCTCCCGGACGGAGGCCGGCACGGTCCAGGGATCGGTGTCCGGCTTTCCCGAGGACGCATCGTTCGTTGTCTGGGCGGTCGATGCGCCTGCCGGCCCATCGGTGCGCTCGCCTTGGGCGAGGCCAGAAGGCTCGCTCGCCGCGCGCGCTCGGATCTTGCGCGCACGGATGGCGTTCTCCTCACCGCCCTGCGATCGATCACGCGAAGTGCTGCCACGTCCGCCCTCCTCCGGCCGAACGTGCGACGGGGTGGCTGCGCTTGAGGGTCTGTGACTTGCCGACTCGGAGCGATCGCGATCCTCGCCGTTTGCCTTCTCACTCGCCATGGCGCGCCCCCATTCCGAACGCCGCAAGGAAGCTGTCCGCCGCCACCGCCAACTCGTCCTGGGTGCTCGGCCCGTCGTGATCCGGGAACTTGAGCTGCGAGAAATCCACCGCGAAGTCCTCAAGCCCCAGCTGGTCCGCGCGCTCCACATCCTCGGGTCCCGCCTCACGCGTGGTGTACGGGCTCGCGGGCGCCTCGGACGCCGGGAGCGCTGTGCGCACGGGGCCCGCGCCCGCTCTCACCTCGCCTGGCACCTGCGCGGGCGGTGCTGGCTGCTCCTCGGTGAGCCCCCCCTGCCATCGAGGCGCAGGCGTTGCGGGCGGGGGAAAGAGACGCACCTTGAACCTTCGGTCGGAGAAATACCGGATCTTCTTGCAGCGGATGGGTCGCAGGCCCTCGTAGGAGATGATCGCATCCTCGCTCGGGAGCTCCTTGACCTCCTGGGGCAACATGAGCGCGCGGCGCTGCTCGCTCACGTTGATGCTGCGCGAGCGATGGGCGCGTGACTCGAAGCTCATCAGGGGCTTGGTGACCGTCTTCACCTTCACCGTCGTGAATCCGAGCTCATCGGAGATCTCCCGGGCATCGGAGAAGTCCTTCGGGGCGAAGACGATGCGCACCGCAAGGCTCTTCAGCATCGTCTCGGCGTTGTGCACGCCGTACACCTCGCGCAACTGCGCAAGCGTCTGGATGACGAGCACCACGCGCACGTTGTAGCCGGGGAGGTAGGAGATGGCCTCCGCGATGATCGGGATGCGACCCAAGGCGGTGAACTCATCGAGCATCATCATGACCTGGTAGTGAAGATGCGGGTTCTGCTCGGGGAGCTCGCGGGTCTGAAGGCCGATGGCCTGCTGGCACAGGAGGCTCAACACCGGCCGTAATCGATGCAGGTCATCGGGATTGACGCCGACGTAGATGGACATCGGTTTCTTGCGCAGGTCGCGAAGGTCAAAGTCGCTTGCCGAGGTTGCCGCATCCAGGATCGGGTTGAGCCAGAGGTCGAGCCGGCTCGTGAAGGTCTTGCGGATGCTGCTCGCCGTGACCGGCGCCAGATCGATCACATCGTAGAGGGCTCGCACGCACTGCCCCGAGAGCGGAAAGGGGCCGGCCTTGCGTCCCTCGATGATACGCTTCCAGTGCTGCCCGAACCCTTCATCATCACTCGCCATGCCCTGCCGGAGCACCTCGCCGATCGTCTTGCGCAATGTCGGACTCTCGAAGAGGTAGAGCGCGATCCCCAGGAATAGCGACCGGGCGGAGGCCGTCCAGAAGGGATCGACGTTCGGGGGATCGGGGTACAGCATCTCCGCGATCCTCTGCAGGTCATTCAACCTTCGCTGCGGGTCGGCCGAGACGTAGGTAAAGGGATTCCAGCGGGCGGTGCGGTAGTCCTCCGCGAAGGGATCAAAGAGATAGCACTCCTGCCCGCAGCGTGCGCGAAAGCCCGCCGTCAGGTTCCAGTTCTCCCGCTTGATGTCGATGCAGAAGACCGAGCCCGGCCAGTTGAGGAGGTTCGGAACGACGATCCCGGTGCCCTTTCCCGAGCGCGGCGGGGCTGCAAGCGCAACGCCTTGCTGGCCGGAAAGGGTGAGGTACCCCGCACCGATCTTCCCCAGAAGGATGCCGTGATCGGCAAGCAGCCCCGCCCGGCGGATCTCGCTCGATCGGGCGAAGCGTGCATCCCCGTGGAGCGATCGCCGCCGCGGCAGGTACGTGAGGATGATCACACCGAGTACGCAGGCTTCGGCGATCGCAAAGGACAGCGCGAGCCGCTCCCGCACCTTCGGCTCCTCGCCGTAGTAGTAGGCATACCGGGGGAGGGTGAGCGGCGTTGTCCCCTTCGGATCCACCTTGATCGACCACAGGAAGAGGAACCCGCCCAGGTACAAGGCAAGCACGGTGCCCACGATCGCACCCACCAGGGACTTGAGGAGAAGCCCCGGGCCCTTGGGCTGCCTCGTTCGGCGCCACGCGGTGGCGCTCGCAGGGGGTGCGCCCGCCACAAGCGCAGCCGACAGTGCGATCGCTCGCATCTCAGACCCGTCGTTTTCTTTGCGGCTCATACCACACCTCGCGAATGTATCTTTCGTGACGCTCCACCCCGAACTGGATGACGATGTCGATCAGGAGATAGAGCAGGCTCTTGATGTCCTCGCGGGCAAGATCACACCCTCCGCGGCTCTGCTTCACCAGGAGCACCAGCTGCTCGAAGGCAAGCTCCGCGCTTGCCGCATGAATGCTCGTGATCGTGCCCGGATGGCCCGAGTTCACGTTCCGCAGGTAATCGAAGGCCTCCTCGGAGCGCAGCTCAGCAAGGAGGATCCGGTCGGGCTTCATGCGAAGGCAGCTCTCCAAGAGCTGCCGGGGGGTCACGCGCGAGAGGCCCTGATCGTCCTTCGAGTAGAAGAGCCGCACGTGATTGGGATGGCGGTCGAGGACGAGCTCCCTCGCATCCTCGATGGTGATCAAGCGCTCAGCGGGTGGAATCTCCCGGATCAAGGCCTTCGTCCAAGTGGTCTTCCCCGAGCCCGTCGGACCTGAGACCAGGATGTTCTTGCGCGCCCGCACCGCCAGGCGCATGAAGGCCTCGTACTCCTTCGCAGCGAGCAACCGCAGCAGCTCCTGCTCGCTCTCATCGAGCGCATCGCAGGCCCTGCGGGTTGCGCGGAAGATCCCCCGTCTTGCGAGCTCCTCGATGCTCCAGACCTCATCGGATGCCCGGCGGATCGTGATCGCGACCGTCTTGGTGCTCGTGGCCGGCGGGAGCACCAGCTGGATGCGCTCGCCCGTGGGGAGGGATGCCGACAGGAGCGGGGATTCCTCATCGACCCTCTGGCGGGTGTAATTCGCAACGAGCTTCGCAAGCCTCAGGCACCAGTCGAAGTCCGCAAAGGGTAGCGCCCGGTGCTCCCAGCCCGAGCGGGTCTCAACGAAGGCCTCGCCCGGGGAGTTGATGCAAAGCTCGGTCACCTCGGGATCAGCCAGGATCGGCCGCAGAGCCCGAAGGGTGAGCTCCAGTGCGGAGGCCTCCCGGGCCCGAGCCAGGGAGCGTTGCGCCCCTTGCAGGGTGCAGGCCCCTTGCAGGGTGCAACCCCCCTGCAGGGTGTGAGCCTCGATGTCCGTTACGCTCATGGGGTTGCACCCGGTGAGGCCGCACCCGACGCAGCGGACGCGGTCTTGAGCTCGTACACCGATCTGAAGTCGATGTCCCGCGCCACGAGCACCTGGATGCGATCGCCCTGGGCCTTGCGCACGGTCGGTGCGATCGCGAGCGTCCCCTTCAAGGCCTCGGTCGTGATGTCGGTGGAGGCCGTGGGATTGACGATCACCGTCCCGTTCCTGGGCGCTGTGGACTGCGCGGCCGCTTGTGCGCCTGCGTCGATCACCGTGATGAGGATCGCAGCGCCAAAGCGATCCCAGAAGTGCCGGTCCACCTGCCCGGGGAGCCCGGAGCGACCGAGCTCGTCAGTCCCCGGAGAGCTCAAGGGTACGACCACTCCCGTCGGCGTCCTCGCCTCGCTCCAGAGCACGAAGACCCGTGAGGCGCCCTGGATCACCTCACCCTGCGTCTCGCCCACGAGCTTGGTGCCACGCTCGAGGAGCACTACGGTCCCATCGGCCGAGAACGTGTCGGTGGCCGTAACGCAGGTGGTGAGCCCGGGGTAGGTTGAGTCGATCGCGGTCTCGAGCGTGCAGTCGATGAAGGCGCCCTTGGGCAGGAGGAACCGCCGCGTGGGGAGGATGCGTGCACGCACCGCCGGGGTGGGGCTCGGCTCGAGGAGTCTTTCAAGCCCACCCGCGCTCTCGTCAGCCGTCCCTCGATGTGCTGCCACGGCGTACGGCGGGGCATCGAGCACGGATGTTTGAGTGAGCGGCGCCGATCCCGGACCCTCCGCTTGAGAGGCAGGATCGGTCCCCTCGCCCGCCGCGGCACCCCCCGTTGAGACCTTCGCGAACACGGGGCCCGAGAGGCGCCGCTCGAAGGCAAGCTCGCCCGCACTCTTCACGCTTTGCCCGGCATAGGCTGCGGGCGGGTACGGGTTGGCACCCGAGGGTTCCCCCGGGGCGGGTGCTCCATCGAAGCTCGCAGGGGGCGGTGCGGGGCCGAGGACACGCTGGAGTGCGGAAGGCTCGACGGTCTGTGGGTCCGGGCGCGGCGAGCGCACCACCGGCGGCTCGATACGTCCGAGGGATGGCAGTGCCATCTCGCCCTGCGCGCGGGCTCGGGATGCGCTCTGCGCGGCTTGGTGTACGCGATTGGACCGGCCGAGGGCCGTTGCGTAGTACCAGGTGAGAAGCCCGAGGCCGAGCGAGGACATGAGAGCGACCGCGAGGATGCTGCTCACGCGCGACTGGAGCGATCGCACTCGGTTGACCGATGGTACCCCCCGCTCCCCTTCGATCGTGGGATAGCCCTCGGGCGCATCCTTCTCGGTGCCCGTGGCCGCAGCCTCAGGGGCACCGCTCCCCGTGCCGAGGGTCACGGCCCCTCTCCGGCGCTCGCTGCGGCCCCAGGATCGAGCGCGCGCGTCGCCCGCTCGACCGCCGGGGAGACGGTGTGGGTGTCAAGGCGAGTGCCCGAGCCGGAGAACCCCGAGTTCACCACGCACCCGGTAAGCTTGCCCCGTCGCAGGATGAAGCGCCTGGCGACCCGGTGGATGACTACATCCCCGCCCTCCATGCTGAAGTTGAGCAGCGACTCGGAGCCGTCGTCGTTGCGCGCGAAGACCGCCGGGAGCTCCGCCTTCGGAGCAAACGTGAGGCGGGTGTGCACGCCGTCGTCGGAGGCCGCTGTGGGCTTCACCGCCGGGTTTCCGCAGAACCAGTAGTCGATGTTGCGGGGTCTCGTGGCAGGACCTTCGGCGAGCTCCCGGCCGATGCGCGCGGCGTTATCGGCCACCCGCACGGGCGCCGGAGCCTGCGGGTACGTGAATCGCACCACGTACATGACCTCATCGACATCGCGATCGGGCCTTCGAGCGGTTGCGGTGTAATCGAACTGGTAGAGGCGGCGATTCGTGAGAACGGTGAGGTTGGTCCCGACCTTCGCCGCCTTGGGCTTCAAGAAGAGGTGATTGTCGGAGGCGACGAAGCCGATCCCCTCGATGTCCCCTGCCGCAAGGCCCACGAAGGACTCACCGTGCTCGAACTGAAGATCGATCTGATAGCCGACATACCCTTGAAGCGGGTAGACCTCATCTGCGCTGTAGGCGGCGATCCGGATGCGATCATCGAGCGGGCTCTTCTTGAGGAGCGGTGCGGCAAGCGCCTGGACACTCAAGAGCACGGCAAAGATGGCGTATCCGGGGAGAGCTGTGATTCGCATGGCGTTGTTCCTTTTCAGCGGGCCGCCGAGCCGGAAGCGGCGGTGCCGCTCGGGGAGACCTGCGGGGGCACTTCGGGCTCGGGCCTGAAATCCACGATCTTGAACCCCAAGGGATTCCAGCGACGCACCGCAGGATCCGAGGGCGGAGTTGCATAGGCGTACTGGATGGTCGCGATCCAGTGCGTGACCTCCTCATCCACCGCGCCGGCGGTGCGCTTGGCCTTGAGGTACCTCACCTGGGCAAGGTCGCTCACCCCGGAGCCGCGCCTGAAGAAGCTCACCGAGATCACCTCCGCCCGCACGCTCGAGCCGTCCTTGTAGAGGTTCAAGGGCGATGAGGGATTGTTGGGATTCCACAGCGCATACCAGGCGGCATTGCGCGCGGCGGTGTGAAAAGCCCCGCACTCCTGGTAGTCGCTCTCTGCGGTTGCGAAGTTGAAGCGCTCGCACACCGTCACGTAATGCGTGAGGAGATAGCGCGTGAGGGTCTCGGAAAGCTCCGCCTTGCCTGCATACTCCGGCACGACATCGACGAGCCCGGTGGAGCTGTCGACCCGGATGAGAAAGGGCACGACGCGCTTCAAGGGCATGAGAAGCACCAGGGCCAGGGCGGTGGCAACCAGTGCAAGCCACCCCGCACCGGCTACGACCCAGGCGATGCGCGCGCTGCGATGCGCCTGCGCCGCACGGTCCGCATCCCACGAGCGCGCCTCGGCGAAGTAACCCGCAAGCTCCGCATCCGCACTCATCGCGCGCGATCCCCGCTCACCGATGCCGGCGCCTGAGCTTTCGTCGCGGCGGTCGAAGCTGCCTTTGCCACCGGATTAATCGGCGACAGGTGCCCGTCACAGGCAACGGGTGCCTCGTGACAGGCGGCAAGCGCTGCCAGAAGCACTACGATCAGGATCTCTTTCATGTGGGCTCCTCGATGATTCTTCTGCTGAGGTTTTCCGGATCAGGACGCGCGGATCTGGTTGTCGCGGCCGACGGTTTTGCGCCACCCGGCCGCAAGGCCCGCGCGGGTGTAGTGCCCGGCCTTGCGTGACCAGGAGTCCCAGCGGGAGGTCTCGGAATCCGTGAGTCCTCGCGTGAACTGCCCGGTGCTGCGCGCCGCACTCCCCAAGCCCCAGGCGAGCGCCGCGCTCACCACCCCGAACGTGGAGAGGGCAAGTCCGCTTGCAAGTCCGGCCGCCATCGGCATGACTTGCCGCATGACGAGGAAGGTGAGCCCCGCGGCCATGCACACCCGCGCGGCCAGGGCAATCTGGATGCCACCGCCTGCGGCGACCGCCTGCTGCGCGGCCGTCGAGAGCATCGCGAGCATGAGAGCTGCGACCAGCACCGTCAGGATTGCGATGAAGGCGTAATTCGCAAGCTGCGCGATCCAGGACTCGAAGTAGCGCTTGGTCGTGCTGAAGAGCAGGAGTGCGAGGAAGAGCGGCCCGAGGGCAAGCAGCACCGAGAGCGCAATCCTCGAGAGCGTCAGGAGAAAGACCGCGTAGATTGCGGTGAGTCCCACGAAGAGGTAGACGGCGATGCCTGCGAGATAGAAGCCGAAGTTGCCGTTCAGCACCCCGCCCTTGGCCAGCAGGAGGCTCGCCGCATCCGCCCCCTCATCGATGATCTGATCGACGGTCGTGACAGGGTCGTACGCACCGATGATGCTGGAGGCAAGCTCAGCGGGTGCATTGAAGAAGGTATCGACGAAGAACGAGTTGTAGAGCCACAGCTGCAAGGCCACACCGAGCACGATGGCAAGGGTTGCGATGCGCTTGATGCCCCCGATGAGGGGCTCCTGGATCTGTCCCGTGAGCTGCAGGTATCCCCAGACCATGACGTAGATGGTTGCGAGCGTCACGATCGCAGGTCGAGCGCGCTCGCAACCCGCGCGGTGCTCGTGCCGATGTAGTTGATGAGGATGGCGTTGAGCCATGTGCTGAACTCCGCAAAGAATCCCACGATGACGACTCCGATCCTTCAATTCCGCGTTGCAGGGTGCAACCCAGTACCGGGGTGGCAGCCGCTTCCCTACAGACCCATCGGCGGGAGGTTGCGGAAGGACCCGATGTCGGCGATCGCCTGCTCGCGGGCACGCTGCTCGCGCGACCACTCCTGCGCCTGCGCGGTGCGATAGAGCGCCTGGAGCTTGCTCTCATCGTTCGCCAGCATCGTCTGCTCGGCGGCAATGCGTGAGTGAAGATCGAGCGCCCCCTTCTCGTCCGTCGCCGTCGGGATCGCGGCAATCAACTGCTGGAGGATCGAGAATCGAGTGCTCGTGGTCGCGAGCCCGGTTCCTGCGACCCCTTGCAGGAGGGCAGCGTTCTGCCGCGCGGCGACGACCTGGCTCTGCTCGGCGGGAGAAAGCGCGGACACCTGCGCCGGGGTAAGGACGGCGTTCGTGCTGATCAAACCCTGGACGAGCATCGCAAGCGGCGCATAGCTTGCGCTCGTGCCGCTTGCAACCGCCGAAAGCTGCGCCGTGCTCGTGGGCAGGTAGTTGCGATCGATCCCGGAGAGAAGGAGCTGCATCCCCCGGTTGCCGGTGATCGCCTGGTACTGCTGGCGCGCCTGGTTCAGGGTGTTCTCGGCGTTCGTAAGGGTCTGCTGCATGAGCTGCACTTGCTGGATGAGCTGCGCAACCGATGCCACATCGATCACCGCGAACTGCGCGTGCGCGGCGGGTGCTCGAGTCAGGAGCACGAGCGGGATGAGCCAGAGCGGCAAATGCTTCGGTTTGAACATAATCCTCACTCCTTATCTACTGCTTACGGGCGCACCTGAGCCTTGCGCCCGGTTCATGAATCTTTCGAGCCACTGATCGGGATGGGGGCCGGTCTCTGCGATGATCTCGTGCAAGCGCTTGACCTCACTGGCACGCCCCGAGATCACCGAGAGCTCGGAATCAAAGCCCTTGAGATCAAGCTGACAGACCACCGATGCGTGGCCCTGCTTCACGAGGAACATCCGCGAGCCAGGCTCGAGGTGCTCCTTTACGAGGCTGAACTCGCGCTCGCTCAAGGCGAAGCCGCCCATGTACTCCTGGGCGCTCGCATCGATGTTCGGAAAGAAGATCTTGGTCGGGGTCTGCTCGATGATCGTGCGGCTGATGGGACTGTCCAGCACATCGCTTGCGCTCTGGGTCGCAAGACACATGACCGCGTTCAACTTCCTCCAGGTCTTGGGTCCATCTTTCGCGAAGCTCTCAAAGGCCGGATCTGCGAGGAGCCGCCAGAACTCATCCATCCAGCACACGAGCGGCCGCCCATCCAGGAGCGACCGCACGAGGTGGAAGAGATAGAGCGTGACGGGTGCGCGGGCGATCTCGTGATCCAGAAACTCCGTCACGTCGAACCCGATCGTCGCGCACCCCGACAAGCGCGGCACAACGACATCCTCGGGGTTATCGAAGATCGCGGCACACTCCCCGCCTGCGCTCTCGCACCAGCGCGCGAGCCGCGCGAACACGCCCTCCGAGCGCGTCGGGTCGGTGAACTCAATCAGGCGCGACAGCCGTCGCGCGCGCACGTCGAGCGCGAGCACACCGCGCAGCGCCTGGTCGAGATCGGATTGCTCACGGCTCGAAAGCGGCGCCGCACCGCGCGCGAGGAGCCGCAGCCAGTCTTTAAGGAACTCGACGTTGCGCGGGGTGGGTGCAAGCTGAAGCGGGTTGAAGCCCGTTGACTCACCGGCCTTGAGCGCCCGGTACTCACCCCCAAGAGCCCGCACGAGGATCTCAAGTCCCCGATCCTTGTCGAAGAGCACCTGCGTGACCCCGCGCCGGGCAAGCGTTGCGGCAAGAAAGCCGATGAAGACCGACTTCCCCGAGCCCGTCGGCCCGCAGATGAAGGTATGCCCGGTGTCCTTGCGGCTCCCCCCGTCGGGGTCCGTCGGGTCACTCGCATGGAGCGAGAAGTAGTACGGGGAGCGGGCGCTTGATACCAGAAGCGTGAGTGCCTCGCCCCAGTGATTGTCGCTCGCCCTCCCCGTCGGGTAGTTGTGAAACGGCGCCATCGCCGCGAAGTTGCGCGAGGTGATCGCAGCCTTCCTCGGTCGCATGAGAAAGGCACCCGGGAGCTGCGCCCAGAAGGCACCCTCGAGCCCCAAGTCCTCCCGCGCGACCGTCATCCCGGTATCCGCAAGAATGGAGCGGGCACGGGCGACATGGTCGTTCAGGGCCCGCAACCGAAGCGCAGGAGACGCATTAATGTCGGCCTCCGGCACCGCAGCGAGTATCTGCAGGGTGAAATGATGATCGCCCATCACGAACTCGTTGCTGGTCAGGGCATCGAGAGCCTCTTTCAGCTCCTCGGCCTGGGATCGGGCGAAGTCCCCGGCGTTCACCATCCGGTTGTACTGGCGCTGGAGGAGTGCCTGCCCGGCGGCCTTCGTGAGGAATGAAAAGGATTGCGCCAGGATGAACGCAAAGGGTGCCGAGAGTAGGCGGTTGTACATTCCCACCGCCGTGGGCGTCGGATACTCCTTGATGCCGAGCATCGCCCCGAGCCAGGTCTCGGTCGCCGAGCGGTACTCGATCACCTCCACCCCGAAGGAGAGCCGCGAGGTGGCAAGCACCTCATTGACGGGAGACCTGGGAACGGGAACCCTCCTGCGCTCGAGGGTCACGAGGTAGGCAAGGAACTCGAGGAGGCTCGAAAGCCGGCGTCCCTCGTGGGAATAGACCCCCAGCACTTCGGGCTCATAGCGGGAGAGGGAGGCCCGGACGGTCTCGCGAAGCTTCTCACACGCATCGAGGCTGTCCTCGAGCTCAAGTGCAGAGTGGCCCGCCTGCGCACGCGAGAGGAGCTTCGAGGTGAGGCTGGTGGCAGCTCCGACTGTGGGCCGGTACACGAGCGAAAGGTAGAGCTCGTTCACCATGAGCGTGACCCCCGCCAGGCGCTCGCGATACCTCCCCTCGAGCGCCCCCGCAAACCCCTCCCCCAGCGCACTTGCAAGGCTTGCCCGCTCGCGCCTGCGAATGATGTGCGTCCACAGCGCCACCTGCGGACTTGCGATGTTGCGCCACAGGACATTCAAGCGCTCGTGCCAGGCGTTGAGACGCTCGTCATCGGCGCTCTCGAAACTCGCACCCCCAAGCCGCATCACCTGCACGTAATCGCCATGCCGGGTCTTTACGATCCCATCGGCCACATGCGCGCTGTAGGGAATGCGCTCGGCAGCTGGGATCTCCCGACGGGCGGCGGAGGCTTTGGGGAAGGCGCTCATCGCGCCCTCCCTGTCCTGCTCATCCAACCTGCAAGGTGTACGGTCCGGCGCTGCCCACGGATGTCGGGTGGATCAAGGGTCAAAGGACTGTAGCTTGATGACTTCCAGATCCGAGCATTCGCAAGCAGCGCCGGGATTCTCGTGCGGCCCGCAAGCAGAATCAGGTCGAAAAAGCGCGCATCGCGCGCGCACAGGAGCGCGCACACCCCGTGGATCGGGGCGGCGATAAGGAGCGTCAGCAGGTTCTTCGTCAGGAGAAACACTTCCATCGTGAACACGAGGTTGAAGAGGAGCGCCGAGTAGGTGACCCCCCAGCGCATCGGCGGGCGCGTCGCCCCGACGAAGAGCACATCGCTCATGAGGCCTTGATTGCGCTCACTCACGTTTGCTTCTCCCGCAAAGCCCGCGCGGACCTAGACCCCGAACAGGCCGCGTACCCAGGTGACGATCTGCGAGGACCCGAAGGCGATTGCGATCCCAAGAATCGCCGCAATGCACCACCCCCAGGAAATTCGATTTGCCATAGCCATGGCGCCGAGCACCATGACGAGGATGATGGCGATCGGGGTGAGCCAGGCGATGATGTTTGTTTCCAGCGCGGTTGCGCCGGTCAGGAAGGGTGAGGTGCTCGAGGATTGCGCAAGGACCGCGGTCGGTCCCATCAGGCACAGTCCTAAGGTGACTCCGGCACTCCTGAAGACGCCCATTGCTCTTGTGTTGGCCACGATGTGCTCCCCGCGTTCGTGATGTCGACGGGTGCTATCGCATCACCGCAGAGGCGCATCGAATAGAGGGAGTAATTGGGCAGTTTGCGCCAATACTCCGAGGGGTTATCGGGGAATTGCACGGATTTTCCCTAAATACTCCGGGAGGAGTTTCTGACCGTTGACCAGAATTTTGTCGTGCTCAGATTCTCAAAAACGAGGCCATCAATCAGCGACTTAGGCACACGAGCGCTCGAAAATCCGCTCGCCCCTGCGTAAGCTTGCGACGTCCAAAACCCCCTCGCTTAAATTGACGTGGATGCCATCGCAGAATCGACCGCCACCGACCGACTCGTGCGGGTGTCGCGCGTGGTCGTCGCGCTCCTCTGGCAGCTGATCCGGCTCCCGGTGCTTGCTTTGCTCGTCGTCCTCGAGCCCGTCGTGCGATTGCTTCTCGGCGCCTGCGCGCTTATCGCAGTGCTGTGTGCGTTCTTCTTCAAGTTGGCCTCGAGCCGCCCTGATTTCCCATTCTGGGGTACGCTCGGGTTTTCGCTCGGTTGCGTCGCACTCCTCGCCGCCTATCACGCGCTGATCCGCGTCTTCTCCGGACGCTGAATCTCTGCAAGCGCTAGGGCAACCTATCCCTCGGAGTGGTCGCACGAGGCTGTCCCGACTGACGCACTGAGACGGGGAAGCGAGTCGGGGCAGAGGTCACCGCGTCGCCCCGAAGCAGCTGGCCGCGGGACTCGGAACGATGGTTAGCACGAAGGGGGCGACCGGAGCGGACACTCGCAGGTTGGGCGCAATTCACCGTGACGCCCCAAAGAGACACTGGCGGCATCCCCATAGCCGTTCGGAGTAGCGATAGGAGACATTCGGTACCGCTGACATATCTCGAGAGGACCGATCGCAACAGCGACGACTGCGACAGGTAGAAGAAGCTAGACTAGCGTTCGCATCGGGCTTCCCTTCGTGTCTGTCTGATAAGCGTCGAAACCGTCAGTTCGTTGTGTACCGCAGCTTGGCGCGAAACCCGCGTTCAGCGCGCTAGATTGTCATCGCGAATGGCCGTAATCTGGGCCAAGCTAACCTGGCGGTGCGCTCTCAGCCAGAGTGATTGCTGTACGCGATGCGCGCGGCGAACAGGGGCTATGACTCTTGATCTTTCAACGATGTTTATGGGATATCCGTCTGACAACCAGGGGGAAGGAAAATGAACATTCCAAACCTGAGAATCAGCTTCGCGGGAGCCCTTGTTAGCCTCGCCCTGGGAGCCCTGGCAGAATCACAGACGTTACCGGGTCCGGATTTGTCGGGCTCCCGACGACCGGCGCACCCGAGTCCACCAGCGGCCAATAGGTCACCATGGTCGATACTGCAAGAGGACGGTTCGTGGTTGGGCGACATAGGAACAATTCATGGTCCCGTGGTGTGGTACGGTGTAGAAGGAATTGGAATTCGTGGTCCTGTGAAGGATGGTTTGCCTAACCCCTGCCACGCGGAAAAACCACCGAGCTGGTGCGGGACCGCCAAAGGCAGAAACAAGTGATTACGGCGACGCGCGTCCGCGCGGTAAAGGCATACTCCGATTTGATCGCGACCTGGGTGACCATCCTTGGCGCATTCGTGGGGGGCATCTGGGCTTTGGGGGAATACCGCGACAAAGTGCGCGATGACGAGGTGGCCGCCACTCTGCGCTACCAGCAGCAGTACAACACCACGCCGATGTGGGAGATACGGGGCAGGCTCGAGACATTCTGGGAGTCGCGATCGAAAGACATATTTGACGCCACGGCGAAAGGCGAGAATGTCATCTCCGACTATGTGGTGAAGACTCTTGGAGCTGACAAAACCGCGCTAGCAGACACAGGTGCAACGATAGACTTCTTCGCAGGTTTGGGTACATGCCTCTGGCCGGGTTGTGCAACCCTCAGAGTGCTATTCAATTGTTTGGAAAGGACGCGGATGACTTCTATGAGCTCAACTACCCGTACATTCAGGCGCAGCGTAAAAATCTGCGCGATCAAAATTACGCGGCAGGACTGACCATAATTGCGACTGCTTACCGAAGCGGTCAGAGTGCGATCGAGAAAACGTCCTGCCCCATCCACTGAGTCTCAACGGCAATCAAGCGAGTTCCAAAAAAAATGAGGAACAACGCCGGCGTGCCTCAGCTGGTGCGGGTGGTTTGTGTGACAATGGACTTTTGGAGAGATGTTTGTCCTGTGATCAAACCTGCAGCGGCCGCGAAGCGCTATTTTTGCATACCTCCTTCTCTCACCTGAGCGCTACGATCTCCTACTACCGCGCAGCATAGCTGCGTGCGAGTGGAACCGGGGGCGCCGGTGGCGACCCAGATCCTTTAGTGCGTGGGTCCGCGCGCGAGCTTCTGCGCGAGCGCAGTCGTTCCCGCGAGCCTGCGAATGGATTCCGTGACTCTCTGGACTTCTCCCTTTTCGAGCACGTGGTTCAGCGCCTTGCAGTACGCGAGAATCGCGCCGAAGAAGGCATCATGGGCGAGCAGCACCTCGCTCTCGGAAGCCCGGGCAAGCATCGTGTTCCGATAGACCTTCCAGAGACTTTCCATGGACACCACCTTCCTTCTGCGTGGCTTCGTGCGCACTGGCATCAGTCAATCCTCACGCTCGGCAACCGCTCAAGTCCCTCAGAAGAGCGATTGCTGCTGTCCGCCTGAGGGCTCATCCTCTCCGGGCCCTTGGGGATCCTCTTCCAGAGGCGGCTCCGCCATGCCCCGCCTGCAGGGCGGGCACCGTCGACGGACCGCACCCAATCGATCGACGATCAGTGCACCCTGACACACTTCGCACCGACCGAGCTCCAGCGTCGTGCGCTCGGCAAGCGCGAATACCAGCAGAATGAAGTGTTCCATGGTGAGCGTTGCGCCGCAGATCACATGACGATACAACTCGAAGGTGCGACACATTCGCTCCCCGAGATCGAGCCCGACGAGCACTGCCTCGGGATTTTCGATCGGCTCAGGCGGGATCACCCTCATGCGATAGGCAAGGGCTGCGAGTGCCGAGGCCTCACTGTGAAGGAGCGGAGATTGAACGAAGCTCAGAGTGCGCGTCGGTGAGGGTCCGCGTCGGCGCTGCTTGAGATTGAGGGTCGCCGCGTAGGACTGGTAGAGGTTTCGGACGCGCTCGCCGGTCAGTCCCGTCCAGGCGCAGATCCAGCGCGTGCGCACCTCGTGCTGGATCAGGCGCTGCGCCAAGTGGATCCGACGCAGGTCCCGAGTGTAGCGATCCTCGGAGATGCGCATGTGTCACCGGCTCCTCAGTCTCGTCTTCGGGCGGCGCCCTTTTTGCGTTCCCCGCGCACTTCGCAATGGCGGATCCGCGGTCTGCGGCTCGTCGTCGAATCGGTACACCCCGATCCCCAAGCGTACCGTCGGCTCATCTGCTCGGCGAGCACGCTCAGCGCGGTGCATGAGGGTATCCATACTCCGCGCGAAGTCGCCTCCGAGCCGTTCGAGCCTGGCATCGATCTCGGCGAGTTT
>DATKPP010000078.1:0-63388 GCA_035524075.1 Steroidobacteraceae bacterium
CTTGCCGTTGACGAACTGGCGCCCCGCGGCAAAGCCGTCGTGATACACGCGAGGGTCCACTGCGTAGCGCGGTGCGGACGCCGCAAGCACGTAGGTGATGAGGCACTCGTTCCAGCCGCGGATCTCGTGCTCGAGGGCCCAGCCGTTATGCGGACTCCAGTGCCAGTAGAGCACCTTGCGTGCGCCGCGCGTGTACCAGCTCCACTCCACCTCCTCCCACAGATAGGTCACGGT
This sequence comes from Steroidobacteraceae bacterium, assembly GCA_035524075.1. Lineage (GTDB taxonomy): Bacteria > Pseudomonadota > Gammaproteobacteria > Steroidobacterales > Steroidobacteraceae > JASHUC01. The sequence continues at coordinate 235 of DATKPP010000078.1, forward strand.
GTGTCGCAGGCGCTGCTCCGCGGGAGTAGCGCGATCGAAGTACTGCCGCGCGCACAGCAGGCCCATGCAAAGGAAGCTCGTCTCCACGAGATCGCCACCGTCGTCCTTGCGGCTGAAGGGAATCGTGGCGCCGGTGGCCCCATCCATGAAGTGGGGGAATGCGCCGTGATAGCAGCTTGCGCGCGTGAGCACTGCGAGCATCTGTCCCAGACGCTCGACAGCCGCCGCGCGCGACACCCAGCCACGCTCGGCTGCGACGATGAGCGCCATGATCGCAAAGCCCGAGCCTCCGACGGCGATGCGATTGTCGAAGTCCTGGCTGGGAGACCTGCCGCGCCGGTCGAACACGAGACCGCTGACCGGGTGGGCGCCGTCCCAGAAATACCGGAAGGTCTGGCGCTGCACGTGCTCGAGCAGCTGAGCATCGGCAAGCGAGGCGATAGCGTGCGGGCTCGGCTCGGCCAGGTCTGCCATGCACTCAATCCCCGATCGTCGATTCGGCTGCGTGCCTTGCGGATCGAGCGTCCGGCGCATCGTGCTGCGCCGCCGGTGCCCTGACGAGGTGCACGACGCGCGAGAAGAGGGGATCGTGCGCCTGGGCGCTGCCGATGTGGATGACGCTCGTGTGCTCGAGCTCGTTCGTGAACATGTCGATCACGCGCTCGAGGGTGTCGCCCTCGAGCGTGCCGAACGTATTGTCGATGAGCACCCACGGAGGCGCCTGCAGGAGGATGCGCGCAAAGGCGAGACTCAGCTGCTCATCGGCGGAGAGCTCGCGATCCCAGCGATGCGTCTCGTCGAGCACGCCTACGATGCGCTCGAGCCCCAGGCGGCGTAGCGCGTGCGGGTATGCCGCTGGATCGAAGCGCTCGACCTTGAAGGGGTAGGCCAGGACCTCCCGCAGCGTTCCGCGAGGCAGATAGGGCGTGCCGCGTGGCAGGTAGAGGATCTGCTCATCCTTGGGCAGCGCGACCCGTCCCTCGCCCCACGGCCACAGGCCGGCGAGCGCCCGAAACAGCTGTGTCTTGCCCGTTCCGGGCTCCCCGAGGATGAGCACCCGCTCGCCCAGCCGGATCTCCACCCGGCGTTCGCGCAGCACATCCTTGCCCCCGGGCGAGACGACGCAGAGGTTCTCGATGATGAAGCGCCCGGGTGCACCCTCGCCATAAGCGATGCGACTGTCGAGGTGGCGCACGAGCCCGTCGGTCGTGACCAGCGCCGCCCGGAAGGTGGCGACGCGTAGCAGTGTGGCGCGCCAGTCGGCGATGGTGCTGAAATTGTCCACGAACCAGCGCAGCGAGGATTGCGCCTGGGTGAACGCGGCGGCCGCCATCATGAGCCCGCCGAAGGAGATCTTTCCGGAGAAGTACAGCGGTGCGGCAACGAGTATCGGGGCGACCTGCGTCACCCAGCCGAAGCCCGAAGTGACCCACGTGAGATTGGTGAGGCCGGTCACGAGGCGCCGCGTCGCGGCGAGCACCTCCGAGAGGCGCAGCTCGACTCGGCGAGTCTCGTCCGCCTCGCCCGAGGCGAGGGAGATGCCATCCAGGTGCTCGCTCACCCGCACGAGCGAGAAGCGCAGATCGGCCTCGCGGGCGTAGCGCTCCTCGTTGCGGTGAATGAGGCTCTTGCCCACCCAGTAGGACAGCAGCGAGCCGGTGCCCGCATAAAGGATTGCCGCCCATACCATGAACCCGGGGACGGCGTAGTCGCGCCCGGCGATGTGGAAGGCGAAGTCGCGGGAGAGGACCCACAGAACGCCCGTGAAGCTTGCGAACAGGATCGACGACTGCAGCAGTCCGATGCCGAGGTCGGCCGAGAGCTCGCACAGATGGCGCGCATCCTCGTGCAAGCGCTGGTCGGGATTCACGCCGATCGACCCCGAATTGGCCAGCCAGAACGCGCGCCGCGGCACCATCCAGTCGCGCACCAGATCTCGCACCAGCCCCTCGCGCATCCTCACCTTCATGGTCTCGCCGAGCCAGCGCTGCACGACATTCAGGACCAGCAGGCTCCCGGCGATGATGGCGAACACCCCGAGCTGGAACAGGAAGTCCCAGAGATCACGCCGGGAGAGCGCATCGTAGAAGGGTTTGTTCCAGCGGTTGAGCCGGATCTGTGCATAGGCGGTGGCTGCCACGACCACCAAGACGCCGGTGGCGAGCACGATGAGGGCCTTTCCCACCGGCGAGGTGAGCAGCACGCGTACCATCATGACCAGCTGCGGGATCAGGCGGGTGTGGGCTGCCTGCTCGGTAGCGGATGGATGGCTGGCGGTTTTGTCGGCCCGATCTATCATCGTGGGCGTACGCCGGGATCCGCGGACGGGAGGGATAGCTTGAGCAGGATCACAGCCCTCATCGATGCAATGACGCTTGTCGAGAAATTAGGCCAGCTCACCATGACGGCCGGCGGTCATACTGTGACCGGTCCCACGATTGCAGGCGATTCCGTCGATGCCATCAAGGCCGGCACCGTCGGCAATGTACTCAATCTCTTCGGTGCCGACCATGTACGCGAGCTACAACGGCTGTCCGTGGAGCACTCGCGGCTGCGGATCCCGCTCCTGTTCGCGCTCGATGTCACCCATGGGTATCGAACGCTCTTTCCCGTGTCCCTCGCGGAGGCCTCGATTCTCGATCCCGAAGCCTGGGCGCTGACGGCGCGCCAAGCTGCCGAGGAGGCTGCCGCGGACGGCATTGCCATGACCTTTGCGCCCATGCTCGATGTGGCACGCGATCCGCGCTGGGGTCGAATCGTCGAAGGTTGTGGAGAGGACACGTGGGTCACCGCGCGTATGGCAGAGGCCAAGGTCGTGGGCATTCAGGGCCGGACGCTTGCCGCGCCGACTTCCGTTGCGGCCGTCGCCAAGCATTGCTGTGGCTACGGCGCCGTCACGGCCGGACGCGAGTACGCCACGGTCGACATCTCCGAGCGAACCCTGCGCGAGGTCCACCTGCCGCCCTTCGCCGCGGCGATCCGTGCGGGCGTTGCGGCCATCATGCCGGCGTTCACGGACCTCGCCGGGGTGCCTACCACTGCCAACGCAAAGCTCCTGCGCGGGGTGCTGCGCGAGCAGCTGGGCTTTGGCGGTGTGCTCGTCAGCGACTATAACGCGATCGGGGAGCTCATCGAGCATGGGGTGGCCGCCGACCGTGTGGAGGCTGCGGCGCTTGCGCTCAATGCCGGCGTCGATATCGACATGATGTCGAATGCGTATCGTTTCGGGCTTCCGATCGCGCTCGAGCGTGGGCTCGTGAGCATCGCGCAGATCGATGAGTCCGTTCGCCGGGTGCTCGAGCTCAAGGAGCGGCTGGGCCTCTTCGATGACCCCTACCGTCGAGGCGCGCAGCCGGGCGAGGCCCTGCACACCGCCTCCCGGCAGCTCGCCCGCTCCAGCGCCGCACGCGCGATCGTCATGCTGACCAATCCGCGTGAGGTGCTGCCTCTTGCCACGACCGCGCGAAGGATTGCCGTGCTCGGCCCACTCGCCGACGCCTCGGCCGAGATGCGCGGTCCGTGGTGGGCGGCGGCGCCGCCGCAGGGGCACGTGACGGTGCTCGAGGGGCTGCGCGCAGCGCTGCCGGGGAGCCAGATCGTGTACTCCGAGGGTGTTCCCATCGAGGCAGTTCCGGCTGCGGGCTTTGGCGCCGCACTCGAGCTGTGCGAGGGTGCGCAGGCCATCGTGCTGTGCGTCGGCGAGGCGGCCGTCATGAGTGGCGAGGCTGCCAGCCGCACCGATCTCGATCTGCCGGGAATGCAACGCGCCTTTGCCGAGGCCGTGCTCGATCGCGCACGGGCAGGCGGCGTACCGGTCATTGCGATCCTCTTTTCCGGGAGGCCGTTGATCATTCCCTGGCTCGCTGCGAAGGCGGACGCGCTGCTTGCGGCCTGGTTTCTCGGAAGCGAGGCGGGGAACGCAATCGCCGATGTGCTGACGGGGCGCGTCTCACCGAGCGGACGCACGCCGGTCAGCTGGCCCCAGGCGCTGGGGCAGATTCCAATCTTCTACGGCGAGCGCCCGAGCGGACGACCTTCGCAGGCGGACAACAGATACTCGAGCCGGTACATCGATGCTCCGACGGAGCCCCTGTTCGCCTTCGGTCACGGGCTCACCTACGGGCGCTTCGAGCTGTCGAATCTGCAGGTCACTCCGGAGGTGGCGGCCGAGAGCGATGTGCTCGAGGTGAGTGTCGATGTTGCCAACCGCGGTGCAAGAGCTGCTGAGGAGACGGTGCTCGTCTTCGCTCACGACAAGCTCGCGAGCGTTGCCCGGCCGGTGCTCGAATTGAAGGGGGTCGGAAAGATCAGCTTGCGCCCCGGTGATCGAGGCACGGTGAAGGTGCAGGTGCCGGCCTCGGAGCTCAGGTTTCTCGGGCGAGATCTCGAGCCGGTCTTCGAGGCCGGCGAGGTCGAGATCCTCGTGGGGCCTTGCGCCGCACGAGCACAGCTGCTCTCGCGAAGCGTGCGGCTGCGGAGCGGCTAGGATGCGTTACGCAGTGGCCGTGCACGTGCTGGGCGCCCTCGTCTGGGTTGGCGGGATGTTCTTCGCCCACGTCATCCTGCGCCCGAGCTCGGGATCCTTGGATGCTGCCGCGCGGCTTGTGCTCTGGCGCGGCGTTCTGGCGCGTTTCTTCGTCTGGGTATGGGTCTGCGTGGTCGTGATGCTCGCGAGCGGCTTTGCGATGCTGTTCATCGCATTCGGCTCGGCCGGGCTCGCACCGGCCTACGTGCAGATCATGATGATGCTCGGCATCCTCATGTCGGCCATCTTCTTGTACGTCTATTTCATCCCCTGGCGGGATCTCTGTCGTGCGCTTGCGGGCGCCGACTCGACGCGTGCCCAGAGGAGCCTGAGCGAGATCCGGCTGCTCGTTACCGTCAATCTCGTGCTGGGGATCGCGACCACCGTGATCGGCGCCAGTGGTCCGTACTTCTTCTGACCCGCGGGGCTGGAGCCCTCAGAACGCGTAGCCGACCGATACCACGAGCGCGCGGGGGTTGAAGTTGATGTCGGTCGTATGAATGAGACCTGCGGTATCCGCGGTCAAGCGGCTGTGCACGTAGGCGTAGTTGTACGACGCATACGCGTGCCATTGGGCCGAGAATCGGTAGCTCAGCCCGACCGTGGCGGCGGGTCCCCACGACGCCGGTAGGTCGACCGAGGTCGGGCCCCCCGTGACTGCATCGCCCGCCAGCGTGGACTGGCGGCTGTAGAAGTCCGTGTAGTTGACGCCGACTCCAACGTAGGGCCTGAAAGTCGCCGTATCGTCGAAGAAGTCGTACTCGATGAGCGCCGCGGGAGCGAGCCATCTCGCGGTGGCGATCACCTGCCCGTTGTAGGGCACCGAGCCCAGCGCCGCTGGGCCGCGGCCGACGGTGCGAGTAAGTGGTGGCCAGCCGCCGGCAACCTCGACGTAGAAATGCGTCGTGAGCTTGCGCACGTAAGCGAAGTAGGGCGTCTCGAGGTCCTCGAGACGTAGGTTGAGGCAGTCCGGCGGACAGGGCGGCGAGTACGGCCCGGTGATGTTGTCCGCACTGGTCGCGTAATGAATGTAGTACAAGCCGAGACGTACGTCGTTGCTCAGACCTGAGCCGTCGTCTGCGTGGGCAAGAGGTGCGATGAGCCCGAGCAGGGCGGCGGCGATCGTGATTGCTTTCGTTCGCATGATGACCCCGGCTCAGAGCTGACTGAAGAAGCTGCGCGCCGCGACAGTACAGAACGGCGCGACCGCGTCGTGATACCCCTCGGCGACGCCCACCTCACCGCTCGTTGCGAGTATCGAGGCGATGTCGGCCTGAAATGCGAGCTGGAGCGGTGCGAACGGATCGTTGGCCGTTGGGGTCGCGTTCACATCCAGGACGCTGATGAGACCGGGCGGCAGGGCGGCCCAGTAGGTGGCCATCGTGCCGGTATCGACGGAGAAGAAAACGGTCGGATCCTGATCGCCGCCGCACATCAGCATCGGTCCGGTGGGCGCCCAGAACGCCCCGTCGCGCATGTCGTTCATCTTCAGTGCGATGCGCAGCGTGTTCTGCGGGTTGGCGGCGAGCGCCACGCTCGGCGGCGCGAGCACGGCGCCATCGGGGTTCGTCACGGCATCGATCGCATAGCTCAGCCGATAGTCGTTCGTGACGAGATTCGGGGTGCCGAATCCGATTGCGAAGACGGGGTTCGATGGAACGGCGAGCAACCCTGTGAGCTGCGGGTTGCCGGGGACGACGGGCGTCGAGTTGCTGAACAGAGCGGTCTCCGGGAGAGTTCCATTGGCGAACAGCGTGTCGAGAGGGCTGAGGCTCGGGAGCACCTCGAACATGTTCGGCGCGTACTGTGGCTCATAGATGTCGGTCGGCTGGCTGTAGATGTTGCCGTAGGTTTCCTGATAGCTCGTCACGAAGAGCGGCGCGAAGGCCGTCGAGCCGATATTGACGCTGCCTAGAAAAACTGCGTCGATGAGCGCCTCGAGCGCGTAAGGTCCCGACATCGGGGCCGAGGCAGTGACTGTTTGTCCGGCGGCCGTCATCGTCTTGACCGTCGCCATCGCGACGTAACCGCCTTCGGAGTAGCCCGTGACGAAAAGCTGTCCATTGTCGGACGTCCCCGGCGTGAAGGTGTTGGGAAGTGCCGCACGGGCGGCGGTCAAGGCATCCATCATGTCCTTCGGCTGCTGAGTGCCGTTGACGAAGGGATGGTAGGGAAGGGAGGAGATGTCATACCCCGCGTAGTTCGGTGCCACGACGATGTAACCCTGCGCGGCGAATACCGCAGCAACCAGCGCGCTTTCGCTGTAGGCGGGATTGGTGGAATCGGCGATGTTGGCGATGTTGTAGGTCTTCTGGAAGGCCGTACCATGTGCGTAGAGCACGATGGGCCGCGGCCCGGCGCAGGGCGGGCCCGAACCGGTTGGCACCATGAGTGCGCCCGAGGCCGTGGCCGTCTCGCCCTTGGCGCCGACGGTGTAGTACTCGATGTAGTAGAAGTCCACGCCGCAGTTGGGCGCCCCGGCGAGCTCGAGGAGCTGCTGCCCGGAGGTGGTGGATCCCAGCTGCTCGGTGAGGGTCGGCGCATCGAGTGATGCCAGCCGAGCCGGTGGATTGTAGATGAGCGTGCCGCGATCCGTACTGGTGTCAACCGTGGCTGTGTGGGTGCTCGAGCCACAGCCCGCCAATAGCACCGCCAGCGCCACGCAAAGCGCCCCACCGGTCTTGACCATGCTCGATCCCCCCTCAAAACACTCGAAGCCGCCACACCAGGTGTTGCTTCTCACCACGATTGCGAGCAGCGACGCGACCGTTCGTGTCTTCGCTCCAGGCAAAGCATAACACTCCGCGTGTTGCCGCGGTGGCGCCGCATGTTGCCGCGCCACAACGGGCGTTCTCGGCTAAAATGCGCGCGAGACTTATCCTGGAGTGATCATGGCCGATCCAAACCCCTATCCCTATTTCAGGTCCGCAGGTCGTGGAGCGCGCGCCGGTTTCGATGGCGGCCTGCGTGCCTACTTCATCCGGGTCTACAACTACATGGCCGGCGGACTGGCGCTGACCGGCGCGACTGCTTACGTCGGAGCTCAAAGCGGCCTGTATGCCTCGCTGGTTGGGACGCCCTGGTACTGGGTGCTGATGCTCGCACCGCTCGGGCTCGTGCTGCTGCTGGGGTTTCGCATTCAGCGCATGAGTCTCGCGGCGGCGCAGCTCGCCTTCTGGGCCTATGCGGGGCTGGTGGGTCTGTCGCTGTCGGGAATCTTTTTCGTCTATACCGGGGAGAGCATCGCGCGCGTGTTCTTCGTCACTGCAGCGACCTTTGCCGCGGCGAGCGTCTACGCCTACACAACGCAGCGCGACCTCTCGCGTTTCGGCTCGTTCCTGTTCATGGGCCTCATCGGGATCGTCATTGCGGCGCTGGTCAATGTGTTCTTGAGATCCACGGCCCTGCAGATGACGGTCTCGGTGATGGGTGTCATCGTCTTCGTGGGGCTTGCGGCCTACGATACCCAGCGGCTGCGCGCGATCTACGTCGAAGGCGAGGACGGTACGATCGCCGCCAAGAAATCCATTCTGGGCGCGCTCGCGCTGTACCTGGATTTCCTGAACCTGTTCCTCTCGCTGCTGCAGCTGCTCGGGGACCGCCGCCGCTAGGGTGCGTAGCCGTCGGTCAGCGTTGCGAGAAACGCGATCACATCGTCGATATCCGCGGCGCTCAGGGCGGGCGGGTCCCCTGGATGGCGATTGAAAGGCCCATCCACCGTGTCCACGTTGGCTCGATACTTCGCGGGCAGATCGTCGAACTTCACGACGCGCCCAGCGGTGTCGCGTGAATAGAAGCGCTGCGGGGCAAGGTCTCGATTCACATACCAGTCGAGCACCTGCCGCAGGGAGTGAAACACCCCGTTGTGGAAGAAGACTCGGCGCACGGCAACGTTGCGCAGCGTCGGTGTGAGGAACATGCCGCAGTAGCGGGTCTCGTGAGCGAGGTCCGTGCGGTACGGGCCGCAGATTCCAAGATCGTAGTACGCCGGATCGCGGTTCGCCGGGATGCTCGGGTTGCGCGGCACGCCGAGCGCCTCGTACTGGAAATCCGTGAACAGGGGAGGGCGTCCGTCGCGCGTCGGCTGGTCGATGTGGCACGCCGCGCAGTTGCCCTTGTCCGCAGTATTGAAGGCTCGGTAGCCACGACTCTCGGCTGCCGTGAATCGAGCCTGGCCGGCAAGCCACGCATCGAATTTGCTGCTGAATGGATGGAATTCGCGGCCCTCGATCTGGTAGCGCCCGATCGCGAACAGCGCCTCATCGAGCGCCAGGCGCCGGTTCTCGAAGAGGTGAGGGCCGAAGAGTGCCTCGAAGTCAGGGCCGTAATACTTCGCGAGCTTGGCGAGCACGGCCGCGGGCGTGCCGGCATCCATCTCGGCAGGATTGAACAGGGGACCATCGACCTGCTGCTGGAGCGTATTCGCTCGGCCGTCCCAGAAGAGGCCCCCCTGTGGGACCAGATTGACGACGGAGGCCTGCGGTGCGAGCGCGGTCTTCACGGCGAGCGGCTGCCGGCTCGCCTGCTCGGCTTGTTGCTGCAAGCTCGCGATGGGCTCGGTGCCGTTCTCCAGATCGGGTCCAATCGTGAAGGGCGGCTGCCGATAGAGGTAGCGCAGCGAGGGTACGGCACGAAAGCCGGGCGTCTCGCCCCGAGCGCCGCCGAGCACGACCGAGCGGTCCCCCGGTGGGCCAAATGCATGCGCGGGATCGTGGCAGCTTGCGCACGAGAGCCGTCCGGAACCTGACAGGCGCGGATCGTGAAACAGTCGCTCGCCGAGCAATGCCATCGCCGAGAGGGGCCGCGTCCGAGGCACATGCGGGATGTAGGGATGAGGGTTGACCTCCTGTGTGCGGGCGCTGCCGGGCGCAAGCAGCGTGGCGCCGGTCAGCCAGACCGCGCCGAGCAGTGCGCCGATTCCGGGCCGGAACCGGCGCACTTGGAGCTTCCCGGGCACGCGGGGACTCCCCCCTTTCGGCGAGCCCTCAACGGGCCAGCGAGGCCTGCCTCGCAAGTGGCGTCCCATCCTCTTCGCTCAGGAACAGCGGTGGACTTGCGAAGGGGAAGGGCCTCGAGAAATCGAACATGTCCATGATGCTGCCGGCGGTTGCATCGAAGGAGCCGCCGCCGAGGCGCTCTCCGCCGAGCCAGTTATCCTCGATGAAGCGCACTACGGATGCCTGCGTGATGAGCGCGTGGCTCACATAGTTTGGCTTGGCATAGGGGGAGATCACGAGGAAGGGAATACGCGGGCCGGGTCCGCACCGTCCGTTGACCGGAGAGCCGCCAAGACCATCCAGGGGCGCCCCGCTGCCGCAGATGCCGGGTGCGTCGAGCTGATCCGCGGTGGCGTTGTACGAGGGGCTGGTCGGCGTGACGAACGAATGGTCGTACCAACCATCCGAGTCGTCCCAGTCGATGATGATGGCTGTGTCTCGCCACTCGGGCCGTTGCTCGATGAAGTTGACGACCTGGACGATCCAGGCTTGCTCATCGAGCGGATCGGAATAGCCGGCATGGCCGTCCTGGTAAGCCGGTGCCTTGAGGTAAGCGACTGCAGGGAAGTTGCCCGCCTCGACCGCCGCGTAAAAGTCGTTCACGTCGTACTCGTGGTTCGCGGGATCGAGCTCGCCGTTCGCAGCGTAGGTGTGTCCAATGGACCAGACGGAGCTTGGGCGCGCGTGCGTCGGATTGCTCGTGGACGCGTAGTACTGGAACCAGGCGTGATGCGGGATGTAGTCGGTCTCCTCCTCGTCGGTCACGGCCGATGTCGTGCTACGGGCACATCCGGTGGTGCCATTGGCGTTGGTCAGGCTCAGGTCGAACCCGCCCATGAATCCGCCCCAGGAGATGTGGTGCGCGTTGAGCAGGTCGCCGATGTTCGTCCCGAGCATCTTCGCAGTCTGGCTGGTGCTCGAGCAGGCATCGTATGCGGGGTCCTCATCCCCGATGTCCGTGTAACCCCCGGCGCCATCCGGGACGTAGGCCGCGGTCTTGTTCCCCAGTACGGCCTGGTAGCCGTTGGTCTGACCGGAGACAACCTCCAGCGCGCCTGGTGTTGAAGGTCCATAACCGGCCCCGTAGTGGCCGTCGCTCATCGCGAAGCGCTGCGCGTAGTTCCACAGTGCGGTGACGGTGTTCCCATCGTAGTAGCCCATCACCACGGCCGCGGTGTAGAAGGCGCCGCTTCCGGAGCTACCCGCGGTTCCGGTATTCAACGGAAACAGATCGGCGAGCCCCTTGTCGTAGGCGAGCTGCTCGGGCGTGTAGCTGTGATCCTGGTCCGTGGTGGCAGCCTGGGTGCGATCCAGGCGGAATGGGTTGCTCGCGGCGGCACCATTCGCGGGATTGAGATTGGGGTTCTCGGTCAGCAGGTTGTCCTGCAGCAGATTGTTCACCCGCGGCGTGAAGGGTGCCGGATAGAACGGCGGCTCTCCCGGTGGATTCGTCGCGTGGGGATAAGTCCCGAAGTAGTGATCGAACGAGACGTTCTCCTGAAAGATCACGACGACGTGCTTGATCGGTGTGGCGGTCCATGCGTGCTCGGGATCGAATCCGGGCGAGGCTCCACCGCCTCCCGGGCCCGCCGCGCTTGCAGCGGCGGCGGCGGTCAGAATCGTCACCGCGCCTCCGACGAAGCCGGTCAACCTGCGCAACGAAGTTCTCATTTGACATGCCTCCCTATGGTCGAGCCTGTGTCAACGCGCGTGGCACAGCGTGAGCGCTGGGCGCAGCGAGGCGTCGATTCGGCGGCAATCTATGGGAGGGATTTGATGCCTGGGTTGCACCCAGATGTCGGAATTCTTACGAATCGATGCGGACCGCGGTGCGGCCGCGGTGAGCCGATCCCGCCGATCAGTCGCGGCGGCCCCGCAGGAGCGCTTCGGGATGCTGGTCGAGATAGTCGGCAAGCTCGCGAACCGAGCGCGCCGCATCGTTGAGCTGACGCATGAGCGTGGCCAGATCGATGTTCGCACCGGTGTTCGCGCCGAATGCGGCACCTGCGGCCTGCGCGGTGCGCTGCGCGGCATCGGACGTGGCGCGCAGGCTCTCGATCAGCGAGCGAGTCTCGGGCTGCAGCTCCCCGGCGAGCTGATCCAGTCGCGTGAGCATCGAGTCGAGCTGATCCAGCGAATGACCAAGCTTGGGTCCTGCGGTGGCACGATCGATGTTGTGCACCGTCTCCTGCACGCTGCGCAGGATGTCATCGACGTTGGCGGCGGGCGCGGTCGGCAGCTGCGCCGTTCCGGCAACTTGTTGCACGTGGGCGGCGGGAGCTCCGGGCAGCATCTCGAGCGCAACGATCTTCTCACCGATCAGGATGCTGGAGGAGACCAGCTGCGCGCGCAGTCCTTCATCGACCAGAGCGGCAAGTCCCACGCGCACGGCGGCTGCATGCTCCGGGGTCGGGGCTTGCGGCTGTCCGGAGACGCGCACCGCGCTCGCATCGATGGCGATGGTTGCCTCCGTGTAGAGTGCTTTGCGATGCGGGTCGTAGATGAGGTGAGAGGCCGTCACCTCGCCAATCGAGGATCCCTCGAGCTCCACTGGAGTGCCGTTCTGCAGACCGCGCGTATTGCCGCTGAACTCCAGGTGATACAGGAGCGGCGTACCCTGCGGATAGAGCATCGCTTCCGCGCGGCTGTCGTAGAGCTGAAAGCGGCTGCCCGCGGCGCTCTGCGGGCTGCCGAGCGCCCAGTCGGGCGTATCGAAGCTGACCGCTCCGGCGAACAGCTGCTCCCAGGAGCTCACCCGGAGGCGCAATCCCTGCGCACCCGCGGAGAAATCCAGGCCGGCGGCGTTCCAGAAGCGGGTCTGAGGATGTACGAGATGATCGTACGGGCTGCGCACGAATGCGTAGATCTCCACCTGCTTGTCCGAGCGCGCGAGCGCGGAGCCTTCGATCTCGCCCACGTCCACGCCGCGATAGGTGACAGGGGCCCCGGGAATGAACTGGCCGGCAGTTGGAGCAAGTAGCGTGATGGAGGTGCCGGGTGTGTTCGGTTGCAGCACCGGTGCCACGTCCAGTCCCGTGAAGTGCCGCTCCTCCCGGCCGCGGCCCGGATACATCTCGATGTAGGCGCCGGACACGAGCGTCGTGAGACCCGAGATGCCCTCGGCGCCCACGTGCGGCTGGACGATCCAGAAGCGCGCCCCGGTCGAGAGGTAGGCCTCGATGCTGCGCGACATGCGCGCGCGTACCACCACGTGCGACACGTCGGAGGTCAGCTCGATGCGCTCCACGCGCCCCACGTCCACTCCCTTGTACTTGACCGGGGTCTGACCGGCCTCGAGCGTTCCGGCATCGTTGAAGGAGATCGTGATCTCCGGCCCGCGCTCGGCCAGTCCTTGCCAGGCGAGGCCCAGGACGACCACCGCGGCAAAAACGGGCACCAGCCAGAACCACGAGAGCCAGGAGCGGCCGGAGAGGGCGGCTCGCTCGTACTCGGGCCCGTTCCCGGGCGTCGAGCTGCCGGCCTGCTCGTCGTTCTCGCTCGTCACTTGCGCTCTCCCGCGGCATCCCACATCAGCCGGCTGTCGAAGGATTTGGCCGCAACCATCGTCACGATGACCACCATGGCGAACGCGATCATGCCGCCCTGGACGCGCACCCGCGTGAGCTGACCGAACTGCACCAGCGCCACGAGAATCGACACGGTGAATACGTCGATGTTGGACCAGCGGCCGATCCAGTCGATCACTCGATGCGCGCGCGTACGCAAGCGCAGGAAGCGCGCCGAGCGGCGGTGGGTGAGGAACAGATTCCAGCTGAGCCCGCAGAGCTTCACCAGGGGTATGGCGATGCTCGCCGCGAACACGATCACGGCGAGAGGCCACAGGCCGTAGCGAGCCAGCTCGAGCACGCCGCCGAGAATGGTGTTGGACTGCACCTGGCCGAGCTGCTCGATTTGGAGCACGGGAAGCAGATTGGCCGGAATGAAGAGCAAGAAGCCGCACAGCACCAGCGCCCAGGTGCGCTGGATGGAGTGCGGCTTGCGAACGCGCAGGCGCGCTCGACAGCGCGGGCAGCGCTCTCCCGGGGCGCTCTGGGGCATCGCGAGATCGCACACGTGGCAGGCGGCCGATGCGTGTGGCGCGGCAGGCCGCCGGGGCGCGACCGGGCGGCCGATCGGTACGCCCTGCCACACGGCACGATCGTCGAGCACGGCATCGGCGAGCAGCCAGCACAAGCTCGCACCGATCAGACACCAGCCTGCCGTTCCCACACTGACCAGGGCGACCTTCTGAATGCGGCTGTAGGCGACGCACGCACCCAGGAGATAGACTTCGATCATCGCCCACGATCTCAAGGCCAGCGACCAGCGGTAGAGCCGACCCAAGCTCCCTGCGCCGTTGCGGCGCTTGCGGCCGAAGCCGAGGCCCGCGAGAACGGCAATCACCAGGGCGAGATACAGCGAGGGAACTGCGATGCTGAACGTCGCAACGACCAGGGCGAGCGAGCGAAAGCCAGCCGACCACAGAGCACCGATGCCGCTCGCCAGCTCGCTCTGGCGCATGGCGCCGTTGGTCGACACGGTCATCAAGGGCTCGACACAGGCGGGCAGCCACAGGAGCAGCGCGGCGCAGAACAGTGCAAGCGAGGCGCCGGCGCGCGCGGGATCCGGACGCGCCAGCAGCTTGCCACAGCGCCGGCATTGGGCGCGCCAACCCCGTGGAACCGGACCCAGGAGCTGCCGCATTCCGCAATCCGGACACGCGATCAGCTCCTCGGGGCTACCCGAGTTGGGCGGCGACAAGCCTTGCGCCGGTGCCCTCACGCCTGTTTCGGCCAGCTGAGCCATTGCATGCTGAACGCAGTAGAGGCCGGTTTAGCTCCCGCTCCAAGCGGAACGGGGCTTGCTAGGCCTCAGCCATTGGCTCGTCACGGTCATTTGCGAAAGCTCTCCATCGTTGTCGTCGCGGGCGCACTCGTTGGGTGCGCCGCATCGAGACCGCTCGCCTACGGACCGGACCTCCAGGGGTTCAACTACCCCTATCCCGTGCGACTCTACAGCTTCAAGACGCAGGCCCAGACCTACGCGATGGCGTACATGGATGTGGCACCCCCGAAGGAGGGCGAGGGCGCCAGGCCCAGTGTCGGCGCGGGCCGCACGGTCGTGTTGCTCCATGGCGAGGGCTTCTGTGGGGCGACCTGGAGCTCGAGCATCGCAAAGCTCCACCAGGCGGGCTTTCGAGTGGTCGTCCCCGATCAGCTCGCTTTCGGCAAGTCCTCCAAGCCGATCAACTATCAGTATAGCTTTCAGCAGCTCGCGACCGACACCCGCGAACTGCTCGACAAGCTGGGCGCGGGACGGATCATCCTCGTCGGGCACGGCTTGGGGGGCATGCTCGCCGCGCGCTACGCCCTCATGTACCCGACCAGTGTCTCGGAGCTGGTGCTGGTCGACCCGCTCGGATTGGAGGACTGGAAAGCCAAGGGGGTGCTGTACCTCACGATCGATGAGCGCTATGCGCTCGAGCTGCAGAACACGCCCGCCCGCCTGAAGCAATACGAGCTGCAGGACTATTACGCCGGGCACTGGAGACCCGAGTACGACATCTGGTTGCGAATGCTGTCGGGCCTTTATCTGGGTCCCGGACGCGAGCGCTTCGCCTGGAACCAGGCGCTCACGGCGGACATGATGTTCACGCAGCCGGTCGTGTACGAGCTCGGCGAGCTTGCCATGCCGACCGTGCTCATCGTCGGAGCGCTCGATCGAACCGTTCCGTTTCGCAGCTCCGCACCGCCCGCCGTGGCCGCCACGCTCGGCAATTATCCCGAGCTCGGTCGGCTGGCCGCCCGGCGCATACCGCGCTCGCGACTGATCGAGCTTGCAGGCGTCGGCCACGTGCCGCAGATCGAGGCGCCGGAGCGCTTCAACGAGGTCTTGTTGCAAGGGATCGAGAATCCGCCCGAGGCTCCCCACTCGCGCTGAGCTCTGGTCCGGGCGCGGCCGCGACTCCGAGTCGCCGCTGCAGCAATGGACTCGTCGTGGTGTACTGCAGGTGCACCTTCTCTCCCGGCGCGAGGTACTCGCGAATGCCGAAGGCTGCGAGCGCCGCCTCGTGAAAGCCGGACAGGATCAGCTTCTTCTTGCCGGGATAATCATTGACATCACCGACTGCAAAGATGCCCGGCACGCTCGTGGCGAAGCGCGCGGTGTCCACCACGATCGTGCGCCGTCGAAGCTCCAGGCCCCACTCCGCGATGGGGCCGAGCTTGGGGTGCAAACCCCAGAAGACCAGCAGCTGATCGAGCGAGACGGTGCGCGTGATCCCATCGCGCGATGCAACGCGCAGGGCCTTCAGCACGCCCTCGGCCTCCACGAGCGACTGCACCTGGCCTTCGATGAAATCCAGCCGCCCGGCATCGCGCAGCGCGCGCATGCGCTCGACCGAGACTGGCGCTGCGCGAAACTCGCCGCGGCGATGGATCAGCACGAGGCTGCGCGCTCGCTCGGCCAGCTCGAGCGTCCAGTCGAGCGCCGAGTCGCCCCCGCCGAGGATCACCAGGTCCTGATCTGCGAACCGCGCGGCGTCCTTCACGCTGTAGTGGATGGTGCGCCCCTCGTGAGTCTCGCTGCCCTCGAGACCCAGCCGCCGCGGCTGGAACGATCCGACGCCCGCGGCAATCACGACCGCGCCGGTATCGAAGCGCAGCCCACGGCTGGTCGCCACGTCGAAGCGGCCATCCGCGCGTGCGGTGACTTCGCTCACCTCCTGGCCGAGATGCAGTCCTGCGTTGAACGGGCGGATCTGCTCGCTCAGCCGCTCGATGAGCTCGCTCGCCGAGCACATGGGGATGCCCGGAATGTCATAGATCGGCTTATCCGGGTAGAGCTCGCTGCACTGTCCCCCGATGCGGGGAAGAGAATCGATGACCTCGGCTCTGAGACCGAGCAGGCCGAGCTCGAACACCTGAAAGAGCCCCACCGGGCCCGCACCGACGATCACCACATCCGTGACGGTCGCAAGCTTGGAACGCTCAGGCAACAAGGATGTCCTCCAGTGAGACTCGCTCGTCTCGAGGAGCCGGTCCCGCGTACGCGGCCAGGCCCTTCGAGGCAAGCCATTCGGGATTGAACAGACGCGACTGGTACTTGGCCCCACCGTCGCAGAGCACCGTAACGACCACGTGCCCCGGGCCGAGCTGACGGGCGACCTGTACGGCCGCCGCGACGTTGATGCCGCTCGTGCTGCCGAGAAAGAGCCCTTCCTCCTTCAGCAGCCGGTAGACGAAGGTCACCGTGTCGGGATCCTGAATATGCAGCGCGTCATCAACGGGCGCAGCGGCGAAATTGGCGGTGACTCGGCCGATTCCGATGCCTTCGGTGATCGAGCCCGATCCGGTTGCCTTCAGCACGCCGTTGCGCACCAGCTCGTAGAGGCTGCTGCCCGGAGGATCGGCCAGCACGCAGCGCACGGTGCGACGCTGGGACTTCAGATACTCCGCCACACCCGCAAGGGTGCCGCCCGTGCCCGCCGATGCGACGAACGCATCGACCCGCCCGTCGGTCTGCCTCCAGATCTCCGG
This sequence comes from Steroidobacteraceae bacterium, assembly GCA_035524075.1. Classification (GTDB taxonomy): domain Bacteria; phylum Pseudomonadota; class Gammaproteobacteria; order Steroidobacterales; family Steroidobacteraceae; genus JASHUC01. The sequence goes on from DATKPP010000078.1 coordinate 17,295, forward strand.
GCCCGTCGTACGCACGTGAGCGCGGCGATTCGCGGTGTTGTCGAACTGATTCGACCAGATGGCCGCCGGAAGCGATGCGGCAAGACGCTGCGCGACTTTCTGATACTGATTCGGGTTGCTGTAAGGGACCGTCGGGACCTTGTAGACCTCGGCACCCAGCATCTCGAGCAAGCGGTACTTCTCGGGCGACTGGTTGTCGGGCATCACGATGAGACAGCGATAGCCGCGCGCATTGCACACGTGCGCAAGTCCGATGCCGGTGTTGCCGGCCGTGCCTTCCACGACGACGCCACCGGGGCGCAGCTCCCCGCGCGCCTCGGCATCCTCGATGATGGCGAGGGCTGCACGATCCTTCACCGAGCCGCCGGGATTCATGAACTCGGCCTTACCCAGGATCTCGCAGCCGGTTTCCTCGCTCAGCCTGCGCAAGCGAATGAGCGGTGTATGACCGACCGTTCCCGCGAAGCCGTTCTGCACATTCATGCGACACCCTGCAGAGCTTGCTCGGCCGTGCCCGGGAGTGAGTGCGCTCGCACCGCGCTGACATCACCGACGATCAGCAGCGCCGGGGAGACGATGCGCTCCGCGCGGGCGAGCCCTGCAATCTCGGCGAGACAGCCGCGCAGCACGCGCTCGCCAGGCAGCGTCGCGCGCTCCACCACGGCGGCCGGACGCCCGGCAGGAGCGCCCGCCGCGAGCAACCGGTGCACGATCTGGCTCATGCTCGAGACGCTCATATAGAAGACCACCGTGTGCCGTGGCCGAGCGAGCGCCGCCCAGTCGAGCCCGTCGTCGCGCGCCGAATGTCCCGCAACGAAGGTCACCGAGCCGGCGAGGTGGCGGTGGGTGAGAGGAAGAGCGGCAGTCGCGGCGGCTGCAAGGCCGGCCGTGATTCCCGGGACGACCGTGCAGGGGATGCCCTCTCGCTCGAGAAACTCGAGCTCCTCTCCCCCGCGTCCGAAGATGAAGGGGTCCCCGCCTTTCAATCGGGCAACCTTCAGGCCCTGGCGTGCGTAGGTCGCCAGGAGCTCGTGAATGTGATGCTGAGCGCCGTGATCGCCTTCGGGCGCCTTGCCGACGCACACTCGCAGGGCTTCGCGGCGCGCGCGCTCCAGGACACCCCCGGAGACCAGCCGGTCGTACAGGATCACATCCGCGCTCTGCAGAAGCTGCAGCGCACGCAGCGTCAAGAGATCGGGGTCGCCGGGCCCGGCGCCGATGAGATACACCTCGCCGAGCCGATCGCAGGCTTCATCCGCGTGCCGCGTGGCGGCGAGCTCGCGCGCAAAAGCGGCCTCCGCCGCACGCTCGTCGCCCCGGAGCACCTGCAGGCTGAAGGGGCCCGCGAACAGACGCTCCCAGAAGCTCCGCCGCTCGCTCGCACGCAGGGCCTGCTGTACGGTGCGACGGTGCGAGCCCGCAAAGCGGGCGAGTGCGCCCAGGCGAGCGGGAAGCAACGCTTCGAGCTGCTCGCGCAGACGCCGAGCGAGCACCGGCGCCCGGCCCTCGGTCCCCACGGCGAGGATCACCGGCGAGCGGTCCACGATCGCGGGGAAGATGAAGCTCGAGCGCTGCGGATCGTCCACGACGTTGACCGGCAGCTGACGGGCGCCTGCAGCTTGCGCCACCGCGGCGTTCGCATGCGGGGAATCGGTCGCAGCGATGACGAGCGCTGCGCCCTGGAGATGGGCGGCGGTGAACTCCGCGGCGAGGTGATGCAGCCGGCCGCTGCTGCTCGCGAGCAGCAGCTGGGCGGCGGTGCCCAGCTCCGGAGCAATGATCGTGACGCGCGCCCGGCTTGCCAGCAGGAGCTCGGCCTTGCGCGCCGCCACGGCGCCGCCCCCGACCACGACGGCCGTGGAGTCCGAAAGGCGCACGAATATCGGCAGGTAGTCCATCGAGCTTCCAGGTGCCACACACGGGCACGGCGTCAGCCGCATCCTCGTGCAGTGTTGTCAAGGCGCCACAAGAGTGCCCCGGGTGCAAGCATCTCTGGCCGAGGCCGCGCAATTATAGGCGAGGCGTGCCGTGGCTCGTACGGAACCCGGGGTGGGTCACAGCAGCGTGCCCTAATTTTGCGCAGCCGCGGTTTGCACCCGTGGGTGCAGCCCGCATTCCCGCGATTCGGGATTCTCCCACCACCAGCGGCCCGCGCGGCTGCTCTCGCCCGGCTGTACGGCTCGCGTGCAGGGCGCACATCCGATGCTCGGATAGCCGCGATCGTGGAGCGAGTTGTAAGGCAGCCCGCGTGCGCGGATGTAAGACCAGACCTGGTCGGTCGTCCACTCGAGGAGTGGACTCACCTTGAAGAGGGCGTGCTGGGCATCCCATTCCAGAGGTGCGCCGAGTGAGCGTGCCTGCGACTGCTCGCGGCGCACCCCGGTGACCCAGGCCGCATAACCGGCCACCAGGCGCTGGAACGGCAGCACCTTGCGCACGTGGCAGCAGGCGAGGCGAGCTTCGGTACTGTGGAAGAACCCGTTCGTGCCCTGCCTGCCGACCAGGCTGCCGAGCGCCTCGGCATCCGGGTACACCACGCGAATGCGGTTGCGATAGCGGCGTTGCAGCCGCTCGAGCAGCTCGTGCGTCTCCTCGGGCAAGCGTCCGGTGTCGATGCTGATCACGTCCACTTCCGGGACAGCGCAGCAGATGATGTCCGTCAGCACCATGGCCTCCGCGCCGAGGCTGTTGGCGTACACCACGCGCCCGTAGCGGCGCACGGCCTCCCCGAGCAGCTGCCGCACGGCCGCCGCGTTCGACTCGAGCTCGAGTGTGAGAACCTGTCCCATGGTGTCTGAAGCGCACTGTATCGGTGACAATGCGGTGACAGAACGAATCATTTCTTCTTTGAGACTGCAACGCGGTTATGGGCAATCAGAGCATTCGGGCATATGCAGATGCGCAAACGGTATGAGCCGCAACGCCTGACAGGTGGGTCATACTTGCGAGATCCGCACCCGAGGGGGGAACTCGATCGATGAAGCTGCATCAGCTGCGCTATCTCGCTGCAGTGGCCCAGAACGGGCTCAACATCACTGCAGCCGCGCAGAAGCTGCACACCTCGCAGCCGGGGGTGAGCAAGCAGATCAAGCTGCTCGAGGACGAGCTCGGATTTCAGATCTTCACGCGCGAGGGGCGCAATCTCACGCGCATCACCCCCGCCGGGCAGCAAGTGATCGAGCGGGCGATGAGGATCCTGCAGGAGACGCAGGCGATCCGCGACCTGGCGACGGAGCTGCGAGACGAAGGGCGCGGCAGCCTCGGGATCGGGACCACCCACACGCAGGCGCGCTATGTTCTGCCGGATGTGATCCGCGAGTTTCGCGGGCGCTATCCGCAGGTGCGCCTGAACCTGCACCAGGGCACGACGGAGCAGATCGCCGAGATGGTGGCGCAGGATCGCATCGACTGCGCAATCGCCACCGGATCGGAGCACCTGTTCGATGACTTGACGTTGATGCCCTGCTATCGCTGGCATCGGGTGATCGTGGTGCCGCGGGATCACCCGCTCGCGGCGGTGGCGCGCCCGAGCCTCAAGCAGCTCGCAGCCTACCCGATCGTGACCTACACGTTCAGCTTCGCCGGTCCGTCATCCTTGCAGCAGGCCTTTGCCAAGGCGGGTCTCACGCCCGATGTCGCCATCACGGCGCGCGACGCCGACGTGATCAAGGCCTACGTACGGCTCGGCCTGGGAATCGGTATCGTGGCGCAGATGGCCGTCGACTCGCGCGAGGACGGAGATCTGGTGGCCATCGATGCCGCTCACCTGTTCGCTCCGCACGTGACGTGGATCGGATTCCGCCGCGGTGTGCTGCTCAGGAAGTACATGTACGACTTCGTGCAGCTGCTCGCGCCGCATCTCGACCGCCGATTGGTCGAGCGGGCGCACCGGCTGGGCAGCTCGGCGGAGGTCGCGGCGCTGTTTGCCGACGTGGTGCTGCCCGAGCGCTGATATCATTGGCCCTCATGGCAGGACTGTACTTCGAGCAATTCGAGGTGGGGCAGGTCTTCGAGCACGCGGTCCACCGCACCGTGACCGAAACGGACAATCTGCTCATCAGCACCTTGACGATGAACCCCGCCGCCCTGCACCTCGATCGTGAATACTGCAAGGGCACCGAGTTCGGCGAGCCGCTCGTGAACAGCGTGTTCACACTCGGCCTGATGGTCGGCATCTCCGTGTACGACACCACCTACGGCACGACCATCGCAAATCTCGGATGGGAGAAGGTGAGCTTTCCGCGGCCCGTGAAGGTTGGCGACACGCTGCACATCGAGACCACCGTGATCGCCAAGCGCGAGAGCCGCTCGCGCACGGACTCGGGCATCGTCACCTTCCGTCATCGCGCGCTGAATCAGCGCAATGAGGAAGTGGCTACCTGCCTGCGCGCGGCGCTGATGCTCAAGCAGCCCGCATGATCGGCCGATCGTGGCTCTTTGTCCCCGGCGACAGCGAGCGCAAGCAGGTCAAAGCGCTCGCCAGTAGTGCGGATGTCTTGATCCTCGACCTGGAAGACTCGGTCGCTCCGCAGCGGCGCGACCTGGCGCGCGTGCAGGTTGCGGCGGTGCTGCGCAGCAGGGGGCAGCGCGCCGCCTCGCAGCAGCTCTGGGTGCGCATCAACAGTCTGGCCAGTGGCGCGCTCCTCGAGGATCTCATCGCCGTGATGCCCGGGGCTCCCGACGGGGTGGTGCTTCCGAAGGCCGTGGGGACCGACGAGGTCGTCGAGCTCCACCACTATCTGACGGCACTGGAGCAGCGCGAAGCGCTCCCGCCGCAGGGCACGCGAGTGGTGGTGATCGCCACCGAGAGCGCCCGGGCGGTGCTGCGGCTCGAGGGCTTTGCAGCCGGTGCCTGCCCGCAGCGCCTCGCGGGGCTCACGTGGGGCGCGGAGGACCTCTCCGCCGATCTGGGCGCCCGCGAGAAGCTCGCACCCGACGGGGCACTGACGCCGACCTTCCGACTGGCGCGCTCGCTATGCTTGCTCGCTGCGGCAGCGGCGGGTGTCCAGCCGATCGATGGGGTGTATACCGATTACACCGACGGTGCGGGGCTTGCACGCGAGCTCGAGCATGCGCGTCGTGATGGTTTCACGGGCAAGCTCGCGGTCCATCCCGATCAGGTTGGACCGATCAACGCAGCCTTCACGCCGACCGAGGCCGAGCTCGCTGTGGCGCGGCGAATCGTCGCAGCCTTCCAGGCAGCGCCCGATGTGGGTGTCACGAGCATCGATGGAAGCATGGTCGATCGGCCGCACCTGCTGCGCGCCCAGCGCTTGCTCGCCGCAGCAGAGGCCTTCACGCGGCAGTGAGGTCAGCTCAAGCCCAGCAAATCCTCGGGCGTATCGATGTCGATGCTCGCGTTGGCGAGTGCAATGCCGAGGGTGCGATCGGCGTGACGGCGGATCAGATCGCGCGCACCCCGGTCACCGCGCAGGGCTGACAGGTCGGAGAAGTGGGCGCGCGGAAAGATGGCAGGCACGCCGATCGTCGCGTCGTAGCGCGCCGCGACGATGCGCTGCGGGTCGCTCCGCCATGCAGAGATCAGCCGCGAGAGGTCATCGACCGTGACGGCAGCCTGATCGGCGAGTGTCAGCAGCACACCGTCGCAGCTGGCAGGAAGCCGCGCGACGGCCGCGCGAATCGAGCTCCCGATTCCCTCGGCCCACTCGCGGTTGACGATCACGGTCGCGGATGAGTGACGCAGCAGGGGTGCGAGCTCGGCAGCATAGGCGCCGAGCACGACAGTGACCCCCCGGCCGGCGACCTCCACGGCTTTCGCGACGGCCCGATGCAGGAGGGCGTGCCCCTGCACGCGCACCAGTTGCTTGGGTGAGCCGAAGCGCGAGGACCCGCCGGCTGCGAGCACCACCGCATGCAGAGCCGGCGCCTCAGCGCTCGGAAGCGGGTGGTCCATGTTCAATCACCTCCCCCCAGAGCTTGCGTTCCTCGAGCACGGAGTCCGCGTTGACCTGGGCGACGGCGCGCCAGTCTTCGACACTGTAGCGACGCTCCGTAAAGCGCTCGAGCGCCTCGCTCGCATCGACCAGGTCGCAAAGGAGCGAGACGTACTGGGCCACCGAACCGACGGTGCCATCAAGCGGCACGTGCTGCTCGAGCGTGCGCCTGAGCCTCGCAAGCGCTGCCTCCTCGCCGGCCACGAGCGGCGAGTGGGTCGCTAGCCGTGCGATATGGCCCAGAGCCCGCGTGCTCTCCATTCTCATGCAATACTCTATGTACTTAACATATCTATTTGAAATAGAAGGATTTAAATTCTTATTTCGACCCATCATCGCCTGCGTCGCCGTGCCCGCCGCCGCCGCAATCGCGCGTGCTTCGCGGGCATGTGCGCGCTCGGTGCCGATCTGGCGACGAAGGAGCTGGACCTCGTTCATGCGCTCGCGGCACGCTCTGCGAGCGGCTTCACGCGGTCGTGCAGGTAGGCGTGAATCTCGGCGATGATCGAGAGGGCGATCGACTCCGGCGTGCGCCCTCCCAGATCGAGTCCGACGGGTGCGCGCAGCCGCCGCCGCAGTGGCTCGGCCGCCGCCCCGAGGTCACCGAGGAGCTTCTCGCGCCGATGCGGCGGGCCGAGAAGTCCCGCATAGCCGACGGTGCTGGTGGCGAGCGCCCGCAGATACTCGAGGTCGGAGGGCAGGTGATGGCTCATCACGACTGCCGCCTCGTACGCGCCCAGGTCGAGCATGTCTGCGAGCTCCTCGGGTCTTCCCAGCACGACATGATCGGCTGCCGGAAAGTGTGCTGCCCGTGCATAGGCCGGACGGTGGTCGTACACGGTGACCTTCCAGGCAAGTCGGGCGGCAAGTTCCACCACCGGTGCCGCATCCGGTCCGGCCCCGAGCAGCAGCAGGCGCGGAGGCAGCGCGAGGGGCAGCGCGAACAGGCGCATCGTGCTCGACTCGAGCCAGCTCGTGCGGCCCGACCGGGCCACGCGTGTGAGGAGCGCCTGCACCTCCTGGCCGAGCTCCGGATCTTGTGGGAAGGCGACGGGGGCCCCCGCATCCGGGAGAAGTGTCTGGCCCACGGCAAGCTCCGGCGAGCGCGACTCGACGGTCACGGCGATCGCCGTGGGCTCGTGGCGAGCGAGTGCACCGGCGAGATGGGCGAGCGGCTGCCATTGGTCCTGCCGCCCCACGCGCAGCAGCAGGATCTGCATGGCTCCCTCGCACCCGATGCCAAGGCCCCAGAGCCCCTCGTCCGAGCCTCCCGTCTGATAGGCGACGGTATGCGCCTTGCCGGTGTCGATCACGGCGCGCGCGCGCTCGGACAGGTCCGCCTCGAGACAGCCGCCCGAGAGCAGCCCTGCGTAGGAGCCATCCGCGGCGATTGCCATGAGTGCGCCCGGCTTGCGGTACGTCGAGCCGCTCGTGTGCACCACGACGGCAAGCGCGAGCGCTCGGCCGGCGGCGCGCTCGCGGTCGTAGAGCGGGAGGAGCGGGCTCAACTCGGCTTCCATGCCTAAATTATGGGGCAAGTTGCGCCTCTGCGAACGCGTGAGTAGAGTCGCACGGCCTTTTTTCGGGCCGCCTCTGTGATCATCCAGTGACCAGTGCCATCTCCAGTACCTCGGCTCATCCCGAAACGCCCTGGGTCGTTCACAAGTTCGGCGGATCGAGCGTGGCCGATGCGGACTGCTTCCGGCGCGTCGCGGAGATTCTCGAGTCGTTGCCGCAGCCGCGTCTTGCGGTCGTGCTCTCTGCGTGTCGGGGGGTGACCGATGCGCTGCTGCGCCTGGTTGCGCTCGCCGAGCAGCAGGACGCGAGCTACCAGGCCGAGCTCGCGGCGCTTCGGGAGCGTCACGGGGCCATCGCACGCACCCTGCTCGCAAGCGATGCGGCGCAGCTCTATCTCGCCGGCCTCGATCGGGACTGCCACGACATCGAGGGCATCCTGCACACGGTGGAGCTCACCCGCTCTGCGGCTCACAACGTGCGCGACCTCATCGCCGGGTACGGGGAGATCTGGTCGACCAAGCTCTTCCACCGCTACTTCGAGGCGCGCGGGCGGCGCGCGGGCCCGACGCAGTGGCTCGATGCGCGGCGCGTGATCGTGGTGGAGTGGGGCCCCTTGGGTCCTGCGATCCTGTGGCCCGAATCCGAGCGCAACATCGCCCGGCTGGTCGATGCCGACTTTCGCGGCACCTTGATCATCACCGGCTACATCGCCTCGAACCGCCGCGGCGTTCAAACCACGCTTGGACGCAATGGCAGCGATTTCTCGGCCTCGATCTTCGGCGCATTGCTCGAGGCCTGCGAGATCCAGATCTGGACGGACGTGGACGGGGTGCTTTCGGCCGACCCGCGCCGGGTGCCGGATGCGAAGGTGATCGACTCGCTCTCGTACCTCGAGGCCATGGAGCTCGCCTACTTCGGCGCGAAGGTGATTCATCCGCAGACGATGGCCCCGGCCGTGCGGCGCGGCCTGCCGATCTGGATTCGCAACACCTTCGCGCCCGAGAAGCCCGGTACGCTCATCTGCGAGCACCCCGAGTCGAGTCTGCCCGTGAAGGGCATCACGACCATCGAGCACATTGCGCTCATCAATCTCGAGGGTGCCGGGATGATCGGGGTGCCGGGCACGGCACACCGGCTGTTCGGCGCGCTGCGCGAGGAGCACATCTCGGTGATCCTGATCTCTCAGGGCAGCTCCGAGCACTCGATCTGCTGTGCCGTACCGAGCGTCGAGGCGGACCGGGCGGCCGCGGTGGTGCGCGCCGCGTTCGATCGCGAGCTGAAAGAAGGGCAGATTCAAAGCGTCGATGTCGACCCGGAGCTCGCCATCATGGCGGTCGTCGGTGACGGCATGGCGGGCACACCGGGCGTCGCCGCAAATCTGTTCAGCTCCCTGGGCAGTGCCCGCGTGAACGTGCGGGCAATCGCGCAGGGTGCCTCGGAGCGCAACATCTCCGTGGTGGTTTCCGGCAAGGACGCGACGCGCGCGCTGCGCGCCGTGCACGCGGGCTACTATCTTTCCCCGCACACGCTGTCGATCGGCATCATCGGGCCGGGTACGGTCGGACAGGTGCTGCTCGATCAGCTCGCCTCGCAGAGCGAGCGGCTGCGTCGCGAGTTCCAGCTCGACCTGCGGGTGAGAGGCATCCTCTCCTCGAGTCGGATGCTGCTTGCCGAGTCCGCGGTCGACCTCTCGAGCTGGCGTCAGGTGCTCGAGCAATCCTCCCAGCCGGCCAATCTCGCGCGCTATCTCGAGCACGTGCGGGTGGACTACCTTCCCCATACGGTGCTCATCGATTGCACCGCCTCGGAGGAGGTCGCGCGCAACTACCGCGACTGGCTTGCGCGCGGCATTCACATCGTCACGCCGAACAAGAAGGCGAACAGCGCGAGCTGGGAATCCTATCGAGCGCTGCAGGAGGCACGCCGCTCGGGGCGCGCTCACTATCTCTACGAGGCGACCGTCGGCGCCGGGCTTCCGATCATCCAGACGTTGCGGGACCTTCGAGCAACGGGCGACGAGATCGTGAGCATCGAGGGAATCCTGTCCGGCACGCTCGCATACCTCTTCAACGTGTACGACGGCTCCACCGCGTTCTCGGAGATCGTTCGCGACGCCAAGCAGCGCGGGTATACCGAGCCCGATCCCCGCGACGATTTGTCGGGCATGGACTTCGCGCGCAAGCTCATCATCCTCGGCCGGGAGATGGGGCTCGCGCTCGAGCTGGGCGATGTGCGCATCGAGAGCCTGGTGCCCGAAGGGCTCGGCGCGGGCTCGATCGAGCACTTCATGCGCGAGCTGCCGCGACACGACGCGGCCATGCGCGATCGGCTCGAGTCGGCTCGGCGGCGGGGGAATGTCTTGCGGTACGTCGGCAAGCTCACGGCCGACGGTCAGGCGACGGTGGGTGTGACGGAGGTCGACACCAAGCATGCGCTTGCGAACATCGCGCTGACCGACAACGTCGTGCGCTTTGCCACCGAGCGCTATTGCGACAATCCGCTCATCGTACAGGGCCCGGGCGCGGGCCCGGCCGTCACGGCAGGCGGAGTATTCGCCGATCTGGTGCGGCTTGCCACCTACCTCGGTGCGCGCTTGTGAGTCCGCCTGCGCCGCAGAGCGCCACTGCGTTCGCGCCGGCCTCGGTCGGCAATGTCGCGATCGGCTTCGATATCCTCGGGTTTGCGATCGATGCGCTCGGGGATCGCGCGACTGTCGCGCGTCGCGCCAGTCCCGGCGTCACGATCAGCGCGATTCGCGGCACGCAGGCCGACCTGCCGTACGAGCCCGAGCGCAATACGGCCGGCCGCGCGCTGCTCGCGATGGCGCAGTCGCTCGGCCTGGATTTCGGGCTGGATATGCAGATCGAGAAAGGCATCCCGCTCGGCTCGGGCCTGGGTGGCTCGGCCGCCTCTGCCGTCGCTGCCGTGGTGGCTGCCAATGCGTTGCTGCCCACACCGTGCTCGAAGCTCGCGCTGCTGAAGTTCGCCATGGAGGGCGAGGCGGTGGCGAGCGGCTCGGTGCATGTGGACAACATCGCCGCATCGCTCTTCGGGGGCCTCGTGCTCACGGTGGGCATCGATCACCCCCGCGTGAAGCAGATTCCGGTGCCGCAGGAGGTGCGCGCGGTCGTCATGCACCCGCACATGTTTCTGTCCACCCGCCAGGCACGCGCCATCCTGCGCCGGAGCGTGGATCTATCGGACTTCGTGTGGCAAACCGCCAATCTCGCCGGGTTCATCTCGGGTTGCTATACCGACGACCTCGACATGATTCGCGCATCGTTCGAGGATGTCGTGATCGAGCCGCAACGTCAGGCCCTGATCCCGGGCTTCTCCGAGGTCCGGCAGTCGGCCATGCGTGCCGGGGCGCTTGGCTGCTCCATCTCGGGCGCAGGTCCGGCGGTTTTTGCCTGGGCAGCGGTTTCCTGTGCCGAGCAGGTGCGCGCCGCCATGCGCTCGGAATTCGCGCGCGCCTCGGTGCAGATCGACGACTGGGTGGTCGAGATCCGCACGACCGGGGCGCACATCCTGTCGAGCGGGTGAGCAGCGTGTCGTTGGAGATGCGCTTCGTGAGCACACGCAGCCCCTCTTGCACGGCGGGATTCGTCGAGGCGCTCGAGCGGGGACTCGCACCCGATGGCGGCTTGTACGTGCCCAGCGAGTGGCCGAGCTTCTCCCCGGGGAGTCTGGCGACGCAAACAGCCGGGGAGCCGACCTCCGCGCGTGCGCTGGCGAGCCTCGGATCCTCGATCCTGGCGCCCTTCGCGGCGGGCAGCCACCTCGCGCCGGCTCTGGCAGAGATCGCGGCCGAAGCGTTCAGCTTCGATGCGCCGGTCGTGCCACTCGAGCCCGGCGTGAGCGTGCTCGAGCTGTTCCATGGCCCCACGGCGGCCTTCAAGGACTTCGGAGCGCGGTTTCTTGCGGCAAGCCTTGCGCGGCTGCGGGCCGCTGCAAAGCGCACGCTCACCATTCTGGTGGCCACCTCGGGCGATACGGGCGGTGCGGTTGCAGCGGCGTTTCACGGCCGAGCCGGTCTCGAGGTGGTCGTGCTCTATCCCAAGGGCCGCGTCTCACCTCTGCAGGAGCGCCAGCTCACCTGCTGGGGTGGCAACGTCCGCTCGTTCGCCGTGCGTGGCACGTTCGATGACTGTCAGCGCCTATCCAAGGAGATGCTCCTCGATCGCGAGCTGCGCGAGCACCGGGACCTCTCCACCGCCAACAGCATCAATCTCGGGCGCCTGTTGCCGCAGGTGGTGTATTACGCCGCGGCGAGCCTTGCAGCAGGGTGCACCGTCTCGTTCGTCATCCCGAGTGGCAATCTCGGCAATGCCCTCGCGTGCATCTGGGCGCGCCGGCTCGGGCTACCGATCGGGGACATCGTCCTGGCGCACAATGCCAATCGCACCGTACCGGACTATCTGCAGACGGGTGTCTGGCGTCCCCGAGCGAGCGTCGCTACGCTCGCCAGCGCGATGGACGTGGGCAACCCGAGCAACATGGAGCGGCTGAACGCTCTGTATCCGCACATGCCCGAGCTGCGTGGCGCAGTCGAGGCCGAGTGGGTCGACGATGCGCAGATTCGCGCCGCGATCCGCCGGGCCTTCGAGCGCTTCGGACGCATTCTCTGCCCCCACACCGCGACCGCATTCGAGGTGTACGGGCGCTTGCCGCGCGAGCGCCGCGAGGCTTGCCCGTGGATCCTGGTCGCCACGGCTCATCCGGCCAAGTTTCCCGAAACGATCGAGCCCTTGATCGGAGGCACGGTGCCCGTGCCGCCCTCGCTCGCGCGGCTGCTGGCGCGGCCGGTGTCGGTGAGCGAGATCGAGCCGCAGCTGCCGGCGCTGCGGAGCGCACTCTCGTGAGGGGGTGCGACAGTGCGCGGTGGCGCGCGTGGCAACGCTACATCTCGCGGCAGCTGAGGGGCAGCTGCTGCATCGGGGGATCGCGATGGATCTGCTGAGAAACCTGCCGCCGCTCACCTGGGCGCTGGTCGCCGCTGCGGCGGTGTGTGGCTGGGGCCTCTCCTGGCTCTGGCGCTGGTATCGAAAGCGACGTGCGCGCAAGGCGCTGATCGCCGCAATCACCGCGGTCGCCGTCGATCACCTGGTCGACGTGCTGGTCCCGGATGGCATGGGCGGCTCCTATCACGCGGACTTCGTGCTGCTGACTCTACGCGGAGTCGTCGTGATCGATCTGCGCGACGTGACCGGAAATGTGTTCGGCGGCGATCAGATGAACGAATGGACCGTGATGGATGGGGCGCATCGCTTCACGTTCGTGAACCCCCAGAGCGCGCTCTACGATCGAGTGGCCGCCGTGAAAGCCCTCTCGGGCGAGATGCCCGTGGAGGGCCGGATCGTCTTTACGCCCCGCGCCCGATTTCCGAAGGGCCTTCCCAAGTGGACGCTCATGCTCGATTCGCTGCGCAGCGAGTTCCCCCCCGCGGAGCAATCGGTGCTCTCGAGCATCACGCAGAGCTTCGGGGACGGCTGGCAGAACATCAAGAACTCGGTCGCCCCGAGCTCGCTCGCTCAGCCGCGTCCGCTTGCCGCGCCCTGACACTGGCGCGCGTGGTCGGCGAGCACCAGCGCCACGCAGGCGGTGAGCTGCTTCGCATACTCGATGTGCAGGAACTCGTTCGGACCGTGCGCGTTTGCGTGCGGACCCAGCACGCCCGTCACCAGGAACTGAGCCTCGGGGAAGCGCTCCCCGAGCATCGCCATGAACGGGATCGTTCCGCCGGAGCCTAGATTGACCGCCTCGCGCCCAAAGATCTCCCGCGAGGCGCGCTGCATCGATTCCTCGAGCCAGGGCGCAAAGGGCGGCGCGTTCCAGCCGCTCGTGGGCGCCTCGATGTCGCAGCGGACCTGAGCTCCGTACGGCGGATCGCTCGTGAGCGCCTCGCGTAGCGCACGTGCCGCGAGCATGTGATCGCTGGTGGGCGCGAGCCGCAGTGACAGCTTCAGCGTGATGGCCGGCAACAGCACGTTCCCGGCGGCGGGTATCGCCGGCAGACCCTCTGCGCCGGTGACCGCAAGCGTCGCACGCCAGGTGCTGTTCACGAGAAGCTCCACGGGATTGTCCGAGAGGGCCTGCACTCCGGGTGCGAACGGGACCTTCTGGACGATCTGCTCACCGAGCACCCGGGCGGCTGCGGTCATCTGTGCGAGACGATCCTTGGGCACGACCGCCTCGAGTGCCGGCAGCAGGATGTCACCGGTCACGGGATTCTCGATCCTGGCAAGCAGCTGCTCGAGGATGCGAAAGGGCGTGGGCGCAATCCCCGTTGCAAGCCCCGAATGCACCCCTTCGCTCAACACGCGCACGTCCAGTCGTGCAACGAGGTTGCCGCGCAGCGAGGTCGTGCACCAGAGCTGATCGTAATTGCCGCACTCGGCATCCAGGCACACGACGAGCGAGGGGGTGCCGAGACGATTGCCCAAGGCGGCAAGGTGTGCATCCAGATGAATGCTGCCGCTCTCCTCGGAGGCCTCGATGAGCAGCAGGCAGCGCGGCAGCGCCACGCCTTCGGCTTTCAGTGCGGCGATGGCCGCAAGCGAGCTGAAGGCGGCGTAGCCGTCATCGGCTGCACCACGCCCGTAGAGCTTGCCGTCGCGGATGACGGGCTCCCAGGGAGACAGTCCCGGCAGCCACCCCGTGAACTCAGGCTGCTTGTCCAGATGACCGTAGAGCAGAACGCATCCGGGGAGATCACCGGGCACATCGACCAGCAGGAGCGGCGTGTAGCCCGCCAGGCGGTGGATCTCGACCTGCATCCTCTCGAGCGGCTGAGCACGGCACCAGCTGGCGACCAGCTGGATCGCCCGCTCCATGTGACCGTTGGCCTCCCACTGCGCATCGAACAGCGGCGAGCGGTTCGGGATGCGCACGAACTCCTCGAGCGCCTTGAGTATCGAGCCGTTCCAGTGCTCGTCGGTGCGCTTGCGCAGAACCGCCGTCTGTGCAGATTGTTCCATGTTTATTGCCTTATAAATCAAATACTAATAACTGTTAGTTCCTAACAGTTCGAAAGACACTTTGACCGCTTCGCCGCCGCTGGGCGCCGGCGGCAGCCGGAAGAATGCACGCGCAGTGGCGGTCGTGGATCGTGCCAGCGCCTCGAGGCTCACACCACGCGCCCGTGCGACGGCGTCGGCCACGTGCAGCAGGAACATCGGCTCGTTGCGGCGCGCAGCCGGCTTGGTCTTGAGATCCCGAGGCAGCAGGTACGGAGCGTCTGTCTCGATCATCAAGGATGCCGCCGGGATGTCGCGCACGAGAGGCGCAAGATGCGTCCCGCGCCGCTCGTCGCAGATCCAACCCGTGATGCCGATGGCGAGCTCGAGCTTCAGATAGCTCTCGAGCTCGTGCCGGCCGCCGGTAAAGCAATGCGCGACGGCACCTGCCAGTGCGCTGCGATGCTCGCGCACGATCGCCACGAAATCATCGTGCGCGTCGCGCTGATGCAAGAAGACTGGTTTACCCACGCGCGCAGCGAGCGCCATCTGCTGCGCGAACGCGCCGCGTTGCACATCTCGCGGCGAGTAGTCGCGGAAATAATCCAGACCGCACTCCCCGAGCGCGACCACTGCGGGGTCCGCGACGAGCTGCTCGAGCTCGGCCAGCGACCCCTCATCGAGCTCCGTGGCGTGATGCGGGTGGATGCCGGCTGTTGCGAACAGGATTCCAGCGTGCATCCTCGCAAGCTCGATCGCCTGGTGCGTGATTGCGATGCTCGATCCGGTGACGATCATCTGCACGATGCCGGATTGCCGCGCGCGCGCCATCACCCCGGAGCGGTCGTGATCGAACGCATCGTGCGACAGATTGACGCCGATATCGATGAGCTCCACGAGCCCCTCGCCGAAAACGAGTATTCTGGCACGGGACGGTGCGGCGATTGCTGGCAGAATGCTGCGCGTGCTCGCGAGTCGCGCAATCTGGGGGTCATCGCTGGCGGCGCTACTTTGCGCGGCAGCACTTTACGCTCGCGCCGATGATGCGCCCGACACCCGCTGGCTCGACATCGAGGGTCGGATCCAGTACGGCTACTACACCGAGGATGCCCGCGCGGTCGAGCAAGTCGCCGACTCGCTCGAGACGGATACGACCGGCGGGGCGCTGCGCCAGTACTACCTCGGGCTGGCACGCTACCGGTTGGCCCTGCTCGAGACCTCGAGTCATGCGGATCGGGCAAGAGAGGGCGCCGAGCGCTGCGTCGCGAGTCTCGAGGGGCCGGCGAGCCCCGATGGGTCCGAATCCGAGGCGCTCGCGCTGCAGGCAGCGTGCTATCGCTTGCTCGCCAAGCTCAAGCCGGTGAGCGCGCCGTACCTCGGCCTGAAGGGGGGCAGTGCGATGCATCGAGCGCTCACCCTTGCGCCCCACAATCCACGCGTACTGCTGCTCAGTGCACTCGCGGATTACGATCTGCACCAGCAGCGCGGCGTGGTGATTGCCGAGCTCCAGAAGGCCGCGGCCAGCTTCGAGCGCGAGCGGGCGAGCGTGGAACGGCCTCCAAGCTGGGGCGCCGCAGAGGCCTATGTGTTTCTGGGGCGCAGCCTGCTCGAGCAAGGCGATCCGATTGCCGCGCGCGGGGCGCTCGAGCACGCGTTGCTGCTCGTTCCCGACTTCGCCTACGCTCATCGGCTGATGGCGCGCATCACCACGGGGTAGCACTTTCGTACCGTGTGATCGGTGCCGCTCCCTGGTATCCTCGCTTCATGCGCGACTCCACTCCACATGTCTCTCAGCGAGTGGCCGGCGCCATCCGCAGTGGACCGTGGGCCTCATGGATCGCTGCAATCGCCGTGGCGGTGGCCTCCACGCAGTGGTCCCACCAGGCCTCCGCCGGCGATCCGCCGCAGGCGCCTGCGCCATCCGCCCAAAGCTCCTCCGCAGATGGGGCGAAGACTGCCCCGGCGCCTGCCAAGCGTCCGCTCGACCTTGCTGCGCCGCCGATCAATCGCGTGCTCACGCCCGAGCAGGTGCGCGACTTCGTGACCGAGCCGGAGGACGATGGTACGGAGCCCGCGGATGTGACGGTGGCGAGCCCACACTACCTCGATCCGATTCCGAACGGCGCCTTCGGTGCGCTGCCATGGGCGCTGCTGCATCCGCTGCAGGCCTGGCGCATCTTCACGCCGATCACGGACGAGTGAGCCGCGCTCAGACCGTCACGACGATCTTGCCCAGCTGCTGATTCGATTCGAGGTAGCGGTGCGCCTCGGCGATCTGGCTGAGGCTGAACGTCTTGCAGACCACGGGCCTCAGATGACCTTGGGCCAGGCCGCGCAGGATGAGATCCTTCGCGCGCGCAAAACGGTCGGGCTTGTTCCAGATGGATGAGGCGACCCAGCCTCGAAGGCTCAGGCCCTTCAGGGCCGCCGGCCAGTGAGGATAAGGGGTCGGTTGTCCGCTCAGGCTCCCGTAGATGAACAGAATGCCTTCTTCGGCCATGGCGTTCGCGAGCTTCTCGACCCACGGACCGCCGACGGGATCGAACACGACGCGCGCACCGCGGCCGCCGGTGATTTGCATGACTTCGGCCACCAGGTCGCTCTCTGCCGTCGCGATCACGTGCTTTGCACCTTGCTCCTTGAGCGCTGCGGCCTTGGTGCTGTGACGCGTGGCTGCGATCGGCACGGCACCCGCCCAGTTCGCGAGCTGAATGGCGGCGAGCCCGACACTGCTCGAGGCCGCCGGGATCAGCACGTAATCGCCGATCCCGACCTTGGCCACCTCGACGATTGCAAACGCCGTGAGGTACTGCATCCAGATCGATGCGGCCTCGACGGGCGATAGCTGCGCCGGAGCGGCAATGACGCTGCGTGCCGGGACGATGGCCTTCTCGGCGTACACGCCATACTCACCCAGACGGTACGAGGGGATGACGCACACGCGATCTCCGGCGGTGAATCCCTGGACGCCCGGCCCCAGCACCTCGACGATGCCGGCCGCCTCGTATCCGATCAGGGTCGGCAGCTTCGGGGGCACGAGATAGGCGCCCGCGCGATAGAGAGCCTCGGACCGATTGAGTCCAATGGCTTGCACGCGGATGCGAATCTCGCCCGGCCCCGGTTGGCCGACCTCGAGGTCCTCGATCTGCAGGACTTCGGGTCCACCGGTCTTGTGAATGCGAACCACCTGCGTCATGGCGAGACCTCCGTGGAGTCTGGGGTGCTTGCAGCTCGGTTCGCCGCAGTGTGCCGCGCAGATCCTCGCGGCGCAAACGCAGTGCTGAAAAAAAGATGCCCGGATACCGGACTTGCGTGTGCCAGCCGGCATCCGGGCAAGGCTGAGAGGCGTAGGGGCGCGACCCAGCTTTCGCGGAGCCCCCAGGCTCGAGAGCCTGGGGGCAGTTCGTCGGCTCAGCCGTGGACGGTGGCCGAGGCGAGAATCGCAGCGAGCTTCGGATTTCCAACCTGCGCGATCGCCCGCGCGATCGCCTTGCGCTCGCAGCGGCGGCTTGCCCATGTTGCCGTGAGTTCTCGCGAACCGCCGTTCTCACACACCCGCTCTGCGGCGTTGGCAATGCGCCGATAAAGAATCTGTGCGCCTGCGTCGCTGGCGAGATCGAGTCCGGCATAGCTCACTCGAACCGAGGGAGTGGCGTCGCCTGAGTCGGTGCCGCCCGCGAAGGCCGTGCCCGTGCCGCTCATCGCGACGGCGAACAAGCATCCTGCGACGGCGACCAGTCCGAGGCCGGCACGCACGTGGTTTGACGTTCTGCTGGAAGATTGACGGATCATGGCTCGTTCCTTTCTGCGCTATGAGATGAAATGCCTTCTGCACCGTTGGATGTCGCAAGTGGCCGAGTGGTTTATCGACCCGGCCCGCACTCTTAAAACCGTTGCGCACATCTCACTCCAAGCCGACGCTCGTGTGCAGAAGGTCTGCCTCGAGCTGGTCCCGCGGTTTGACGCATCGGTACCAGGGGACGCCCCCGAACACCACTGCGCGCAGCCACGTGCATTGTGACCCGCGTGCGCAGCGGGCGGTTTCGTCCCTGCCATCGACGCGCTCGTCCCTCGCAGCTCGCAAACCTCCCACCGCCGCGCGCGCCTGGTGGCCGACGGGAGTAGGCTATACGCCTCGAGCGAGGCTCCCGAGGAGCGCTGAATGAACGTGTTCGTCCCCTCATCGGCCCCCGAGATCGGGTTGGCGGCGCACACTGCACCCAGGGGTGCGGAGGAGGAGCGGCCGGCCGCGGCGAGCGCGCGTCTCAGCCGGCCCCTGCTTGCGATTCTCACGGTGTTCTGGATCTATGTGACGGTATCGAACGTGCTGTATGCGCGCAGCATGTCGCTCGAGTTCGATCCGGACGGCACCCGGATGCTCTTCGCTCACTGGGACGCGCGCGTTGTGCAGCACCTCATTCTGTTTCCGCTGCTGCTCGGGGCGATCTGGATCTCACTCAGGGTCGGCTGGCGGCCCGCATGGCGCGCGGTTCCGATGCAGCTGCTGTTGGGACTCGTCTTCTGTAGCGTTGCGAGTCCCTTGCTGCACGATTCCGAGTCGATCATGGCGGTGTGGCACGGGCATCCGGTCGCGACGTGGATGCAGGTCCCGCCTGGGCACGGCCCGGATGAGCATGAGCCGCAGAGTCTCATCAGCCCGGTCTGGGTTGGCAGCGCGACGAGCTTTCTTCTGACGTACGGCTTTGCGCTCGCGCTGGTCACCGGGTTTGCGCTCTATCAGCGCTTCCGCGATTCGGAGCTGCGGCTCGCGGCTCTCGAGCGCGCATGGAGCGGGGCGCGCCTGGCGGCGCTGCGCATGCAGCTCTCCCCGCACACGCTGTTCAATCTTCTACACACCATCCGCGGGCAGATCGGTTGGGATCCGGCTGCAGCCCAGTCGATGATCGTGCAGCTCGGGGATCTGCTGCGGCGGCTGCTCAACGCGGGGGAGCGTGATTTCTCCCGCCTGCGAGATGAGCTGGATTTCGCGCGGCTCTATCTGGAGCTGCAGCAGCGGCGCTTCGTCGATCGGCTGACCCTCGTGCTCCCGGACTGGGCCGCGCTGCCGCGCACCTGGGTGCCGAGCCTCATCCTGCAGCCGCTCATCGAGAATGCGGTCACGCACGGCCTCGCAGAGCATGTCGGGCCGGTGACCGTACGTGTGGAGGTTTTCGAATCCCATGGGGGCTTGACGCTCAGGGTGATGAATTCGATGGCACCGGGTCGCGCACGGCAGGCCGATGGGGTGGGGCTGCGGAATGTGCGCGACCGGCTGGCGGTGCACTTCGGCGACCGGGCAACGTTCGTGGCGCAGCCGGCCCAGGCGGACGAGTGGGTGGCGGAGATTCACATGCCGTTGCTCGAGGAGGGTCCGCGATCGCCGAGCAGCGAGTCCCGATGATGGATGTGATCATCGTCGATGACGAGCCGGCGGCGCGGCGCATGCTGCGCGAGTACTGCGCCGCCGAGTCCGATCTGCGGATCGTCGGTGAATACGCGGACGGCAACGAGGCACTGCAGGCGGTGCGGCGCGAGCCGCCCAATCTCCTCTTTCTGGATATCCAGATGGACACCCTCGGGGGTGTCGAGCTGGCCCGCTCGCTCGATCCGGCGACATTGCCTCTCATCGTGTTCGTCACCGCTTACGACAGTTACGCTCTGCAGGCGTTCGAGGTGAGCGCAACGGATTACCTGCTCAAGCCATTCGACGAGCAACGCTTCAAGAAGACGCTCGAGCGGGTGCGCCGCCGCCATCGGAACGAGAGTCCCGTCGAGCGCGGGGCGGGGCTCAACGCGGCTCTTGCACGCCTGGAGCGTGCGGCGCTCGCACTCGCCGATACCCGGCCGCGCCTGCTCGCCGAATCGGGCAGCCGCATGCACATGCTCGATGCTGCCCACATCGAGCTCGTCGAAGGCGACCGGAACTACGTGAAGCTGACGATCGGACGCGAAGTGTTCCACACGCGCAGCACGTTGCAGCAGGCGCAGCGGGCGCTCGAATCTCAGCCCGTGCTGCGGATCAGCCGCTCCTGCCTGGTGAACGTGAATCACGTGCGAGAGGTCAGCCGCACACCCCGGGGCGATTTCATCTTCGTTCTGGCCGGAGGCACGACCGTCACGAGCAGCGAGGGGTATCGCGAGACGGTGCGCGACTACCTTGGAAAGCTCAAGGTGGGCGGCCTATAGCGCGCGTACGTCCTGCGCGCGACCCTTCCAGCTTCCACCGCGCCCGAGCGCGTACTGCAGGGCGGAGTGCGCGGTGGCCCCGCCGTAGAAGAGCGCCACTGCCGGCAGCGACACGCTCCAGAGTGGTGATAGACCGTAGAACCGCACCATGGGCAGATACGCGAGGCTCATGAGCGCCCAGGCGCTCGCGCCCAGAGCGACGCTCGGATGATGGGCCGTCGCGACCAGGAGCGGTGGTGCGAGGTACGTCGCGGCAAGTCCGCCGAGCGTTGCGAGCAGCAGCAGGTAGGAGTGCCGTAGCTGGCTGAAGGCCGTCCGGGAGATCAGTCGGCCCACCTCCGCGAACGTTGCGTAGCAGCGAAGGCTGTGCGCCGTACGCGTGAGTCCGAGCCAGATCCTGCCACCCGAGCCCTTGACGGCGCGCGCGAGCGCGCAATCGTCGATGATCTCGGAGCGAATGGCCTGCAGGCCCCCGATGCGCTCGAGCGCCGAGGGACGCAGGAGCACACAGCCGCCGGCCGCTCCGGCCGTGCGAGATCGTGCAGAGGCGATCCACGCCGGCGGATAAAGCTTGAGAAAGAAGAACACGAATGCAGGGATGAGGCACCTCTCCGCGAAGCTCGCAACCGACAGTCTCACCATGAACGAGACGAGCTCGCAGCCGCTCGCTTCGGCGTGTGCGACGAGCGCCGCAACGTTGTCCGGGTCGTGGTGGATGTCGGCGTCCGTGAGGAGCAGATAGTCCGGACGCCGCTGCACGGCGAGCGCCAGCCCTTGCGAAAGCGCCCAGAGCTTGCCCGTCCAGCCGGGCGGGAGCGGCGCGCCGGTCAGGACCGTGAGAGCAGCCGATCCGCCTGCGGCCCGCGCAGCCGCAAGGGCGGACTCTGCAGTTCCGTCGCTGCTTCCATCATCGATCACCACGACATGGATCGACCCCGCCAGACGTTGCCGAAGGAGCGATCCGACGGCGCGTCCGATCACATGAGCCTCATCGCGCGCCGGGATCACGGCGACGATGCTGCGCGACGGGGCCGCCGCGGGGGAGGCGGACGATCCCAATGCGGCCGCGCCGGATCGGCGCGGCTCGCGCCAGAACCCCCCCCGACCGAACAGCAGGTAGACCCAGATGAAAAGCGGCACGGCGGCCGCAACGTACGAGAGCGCGGGCACGTGATGACCGCCCTACAGATGCGCGATGGCCTGGGATAGATCATTCACGGCCTGCTCCGCTTGATCCCAGGAGGCGACCAGGCGCGCCTCGCTGCCGTGCTCGGCTCCCCAGTCGTAGAATGCAAAGCCGGCAGCGCGCAGGCGGGCCTTCTCGGCCACTTCCAGGCGCACGAAGACCTCGTTCGCCTCGACCGGGTGCAGCACGCGCGCAGCCGCGGCATGGGCGATGCGCTGCGCCAGCGCGTTGGCGCGCTCGGCGTTGCGACGCCACACGCCCGTCTCCACGTACGCGAGGAGCTGGGCGGAGACGAAGCGCGACTTCGACAGCAGGTGCCCGGCGCGCTTGCGGCGCAGCTCGAAGTCGCGCACTCGCTCGGGCTCGAAGAAGACGACCGCCTCGGCGGCGAGCGCTCCATTCTTGGTCGCGCCGAAGGAGAGCACGTCGATCCCCGCTCGCCAGGTGAGCTCGCTCGGGTGGCAGCCGAGAAAGGCCAGCGAGTTGGCAAAGCGCGCACCGTCCATGTGCACGCTCAGGCCGTGGCGATGGGCGGTCTCGGCTAGTGCGGCAAGCTCGGCCGGGCGGTAAGTCGTGCCGAGCTCGGTCGCCTGGGTGAGCGACACCACCGCAGGCTGGACCGTATGGACCGAGGTGGGGTTCGCATCGAGTGTCGCTTCGAGCGCTGCGGGTGTGAGCTTGGCGTGCTCACCCGGGATTGACACCAGCCGCGCTCCGCCGGTGAAGAACTCCGGCGCGCCGCACTCGTCGCGCACGATGTGAGCTTCCTCGTGCGTGAGAATGGCACCGTATGGAGGGCTCATCACTGCGAGGCTGAGCGAGTTGGCGGCCGTGCCGGTGGCGACCGGGAAGGCGCACACCGGCTTGCCGAAGAACTCGCCCAGCACGCCGCCGAGCCGGCTGGTCCAGGGGTCGGCGCCGTAGGCCTTCTCCAGGCCATGATTGGCCGCGTGAATGGCCTCGAGAATTTCCGGGCAGATCGTGGCCGTATTGTCGCTGAAGAAACGCATGCGAGACCTCTCGGAGGATGCGCGAAACATTACCATGCGCAGCGGCTGGTATGATGCTCGGTGCGACGACGCTCCCCGTTGCGAGGTCCTCATCCTCGATGCTCGATACGCCTACAACCCAGCTGTCTCTGTGGTCGCAGGAGGACCCGATCGAGTCGTGGGTGGTACGCGAGAGCCGGCGTGCTCGCCGGCTGGCGGTGCGCGTGTTTCAGACCGGTCGCGTCGAGGTCGTCGTGCCACCACGCACCTCGCGCAGCGCCGTCGAGCACTTCGTCGCTCGTCATCGCCGCTGGATCGAGCGCAAGCGGGACGAGGCACGGCGCAACTGTGCGGTCTGCGAGCCGTTTCCGCCGCGCACGATCGAGCTGACCGCCTGCGCCGAGAGCTGGCGCGTGCATCTGGCCGGAGGCACGGGCCGGCCGGCGCTCGCTAACTCACCGGGCTTGCTGACCCTTCACGGCGACTGCCGCAATGGGCGCAGCGTGCGCCAGATCCTGCGACGCTGGCTCATCGGGCGAGCGCACGTGGTGCTTGGCGCGCAGCTCGATGAGTGTGCGCGCGAGCTCGGGTTCCGGTACGAGCGGGTGATCGTGCGGCGCCAACGAACGCGCTGGGGGAGCTGCTCGGCGCGTGGCACGATCAGCCTGAACTGCTGCCTGCTGTTCCAGCGGCGCGAGGTGCTTCGGTATCTGATGATCCACGAGCTCGTCCACACTCGCCACATGAATCATTCGCGCCGCTTCTGGCAGTGCGTGGGCGAGCATTGCCCGGGACATCGTGCGCTCGACCGAGAGCTGCTCGATGGCTGGCGGCACGTTCCCTCGTGGGTGTTCGGCGATGCTTGACCCATGAAGGACGCGGACGCCTACGATAAGCCGCAGCGCGTGGATCTGAGCGACGAGCAGGTCCACTGGGATCTGGGGACTTCGCGCTCGTACGGCGAGTACCTGCGGCTCGGGCAACTCCTCGAGGCTCAGAAGCCGCTCACGGGCGAGCACGACGAGATGATGTTCATCATCGTCCATCAGGCCTCCGAGCTCTGGATGAGATTGTTCCTGCACGAGCTCGCCGGAGTTCTCGAGTGCGTGCGGCGCGACAATCTGGGTCCCTCCTTCAAGATGCTCGGACGCATCTCGCGCGTGCAAACCCAGCTCACCGCCGCGTGGGACGTTCTGGCGACCATGACGCCCTCGGACTACTCGGCCTTCCGCAACTCGCTCGGACGCTCCTCGGGCTTCCAGTCGGTACAGTACCGGCTGCTCGAGTTCACGATCGGCAACAAGAACACGGATGTGATCGGCGTCCACCGCCGCGATGCTGCCGCGTACGAGATCCTCGGGCGGGCACTTTCCACACCGTCTCTCTACGACGAGGTGCTCGCACTCTTGAGCAGGCGCGGTTACGGCATCCCGGAGGACTACCTCGCGCGCGACTTCAGCCAGCCCTACCGCGCCAGCAAGCAGGTGGCGGGGGCGTGGCTCGCGGTGTATCACAACGCCGAAGAGGACTGGGATCTCTACGAGCTCGCCGAGCGGCTGATCGACATGGACCACAAGTTCCAGCTCTGGCGCTTCCACCATCTGAAGACCGTGGAGCGCATCATCGGCTACAAGCGCGGCACCGGCGGCACCAGCGGCGTCGGCTATCTCGCCAAGGCGCTCGAGCTCAAATTCTTTCCGGAGCTGTGGCAGATCCGGACTTCGATGTAACGCGGCGCCGCGCCTGCCAGCGCACCACGATCCGGTAGCCGAGCAGCACGGTGAGCATGAGGACGTAGAGCAGCGGCTCGCGCACGTCGCGCTTGACCTGCCAGTAGTAGTGCCACACGCCGAGGATCGCCACCACGTAGATGAGCTGGTGCAGCCTCTGCCAGCGCCGGCCGAGCCTGCGCATCATCCGCTGCGTGGAGGTGATGGCGAGTGGAATGAGAAGCAGCAAGCCGGTGAACCCGATCGTGATGTAGGGCCGCTTGGTCACGTCCTGCAGTACTGCGTGAAAGTCGAGCACCTGGTCGAAAACGAGATAGACGAGGAAATGCAGGCACACGTAGAAGAATGCGAACAGGCCGAGCATGCGCCGCAAGCGCAGCAGGTGCGTGAATCCCGTGAGGCGGCGCACGGGCGTGACCAGCAGCGTGATGAAGAGGAAGTTGAGCGCCGTCTTGCCGCAGGAGTGCAACAGGTGTGCGACCGGGTCGGGCCCGAGGGATAGGCCGAGAAGCCCGAAGGCACCGGCGGCGAGCAGCAACGCCGGCGTGAGGCTCGCGGCGAACACGACGGGCTTGTTGACGTAGCGGTAGCGCTGGTCAACGCTCAGCATCGGCATGCAACCGCACGCGTACGCAGCAGAGCCGGGCGGGCCGGGCCGCGCTGCGTCAGAAGTACCGCCGCAGATCCATGCCGCGATAGAGATTTGCGACCTGTTGCTCGTAGCCGTTGAACATGAGCGTCGCCTGCCGCGAGAAGAAGCCTCCGCCGATGCGCCGCTCGGTGGCCTGACTCCACCGCGGGTGGTCGACGTGGGGATTCACGTTCGCGTAGAAGCCGTACTCGTTCGGCGCGGCGATGTTCCAGGTGGTCGGCGGCTGGCGGTCCGTGAATGCGATCTTCACGATCGACTTGATGCCCTTGAACCCGTACTTCCAGGGCACGATGAGCCGCAGCGGCGCCCCATCCTGGTTGGGCAGTACCTGCCCATACAGGCCGACCACCAGCAGCGTGAGCGGATGCATGGCCTCATCGATGCGCAGTCCCTCGACATAGGGCCACTCGAGAATCGGCTCGCGCTCCCCGGGCATCTGGCGCGGGTCGTAGAGCGTGGTGAACGCCACGTACTTGGCGCGTGAGGTGGGCTTGAACCTCTGGAGGAAGGAGCCGAGCGGAAAGCCGACCCACGGGATGACCATGGACCACGCCTCGACGCAGCGGAAGCGATAGATGCGCTCCTCGAGCGGTTGCGTTCGAAGAATGTCCTCGAGGTCGTACGTGCCGGTGACCTCTGCCTCCCCGGCGACCGTGACGCTCCAGGGCCGGGGGCGCAGCGTGTGGGCATTCGCCTTGGGATCGGACTTGTCCGTGCCGAACTCGTAGAAGTTGTTGTAGCTCGTGATGTCTTCGAAGCTGTTCGGCTTCTCGGTCACCGAGTACTGGCGATTGAGCGTGTACTTGAGCTGCGCGGCTGGGGGCTCGGTGGCCTGCGCAGGTGGGAGCACCGCGGCCGCGCCGCCGGCCAGGGCTCCCGCGAGCCAGGTGCGACGGCTGAGGTACGTCTCCTGGGGCGTGATCTCCGAGGGAGCGATACGACCTGCCATCTGTTTCACGGGATACCTCTCGAGCTCGAATCCTGCGGTGCTCGTACCTGCCTCTTACGGCTGCGTACGGCGGGGGTAAGTTCCTGACCGGCGCGGCAAAATATCACTTCCCCCCGGCTTGCGGTCAAATCTCGGCCGATGGGGCTGCGAGCCACAGCCTCCCGCATCAGCGCCAGCACGTTGTGGGAATGCCGGCCCGCGCAGCCGCACGGCGTGCCCGGCGCGAGCCACACACCAGCAGCGGCTGATCCACCCGACGCAGGTGATCGAGATCCGCGACATCATTGGCGTAGGCCACGGTGCGCAGTCCCGGATGTCGCGCCGCAAGCTCCAGGATGCAGCGGGTTTTCTCCGCGTCGCGGCGATTCGGGGTGGTGAGAGCGCCATCCAGATGATCATCCGTCCAGCCGAGCCCCGTGCAGATGGCCTGGTCGAAGCCCAGGCGCGCGGCGATCTGCGGCACGTACAAGTCAGGACTGGCACTCAGCAAGACGAGCACGTCGCCTTCGCGCCGGTGGGCCTCGATCGCCCGTACGGCATCGGAGCGCACACCCCGGGCGAGCAGCCGTGGAACGAAGCGAGCGGTCCACGCCTGCAGCTCCGTGCGCGTGTAGCGTCCGAGGGTCACCTGGAGGAATCGAGCCTTGAGGGAGCCGCGATCCAATCGCCCGCGCCAGTAATCCAGCGCCGCCGGCGCAGCGCACACCAGGCTCGCAAGCTGCCAGGGTCGCTTGCGCAGCAATCCGATGACATACGATACGAGCGTATCGCCGCGGGTGATCGTGCCATCGAGATCGAAGACGACCAGTCGCGCCAAGCTCAGGCGCCCGATCGCGCGCCGACCAGTTGCCTGAGCACGTACTGCAGGATGCCTCCGTGGCGGAAGTACTCCTGCTCCTTCGGAGTATCGATGCGGATGCGCGCCTGGAACTTGATGGGAGCGGCGCCATCGCGAGCCGCGGTGACGGTGGCCATGCCGCCGCGCGCGCCGGCCGGGCCGAGAGCCACATCGAACACTTCCTTGCCCGTGAGACCCAAGCTCTGCGCGCTCTGATCCGGCAGGAATTGAAGTGGCAGCACGCCCATCCCGATGAGGTTCGAGCGGTGAATGCGCTCGAAGCTCTCGGCAATCACCGCCTTGACCCCGAGCAGCATGGTTCCCTTGGCCGCCCAATCGCGTGAGGAGCCGGTTCCGTACTCACGACCTGCGAGCACGACGAGCGGGATGTTCTCCTGCTTGTAACGCATCGCGGCATCGTAGATGGACAGCGTCTCACCGCTTGGCACGTGTACGGTCACGCCGCCCTCGGTGCCCGGCGCGAGCAGATTTCGCAGCCGGATGTTCGCGAAAGTGCCGCGCATCATCACCTCGTGATTGCCGCGACGCGCGCCGTAGGAATTGAAGTCCACGGGCTGCACACCCTGGGCGATGAGGTACTTTGCCGCCGGACTGTTGCGTGCGATGTTACCCGCCGGGGAGATGTGATCGGTGGTCACCGAGTCGCCGAGCAGCGCGAGCACACGTGCGCCGCGAATATCGCCGATGGGCGCCGGCGTCATGGTCATGCCTTCGAAGTAGGGCGGATCCTTGACGTAAGTGGAGTCCTTGCTCCAGCGATAGAGATTGCCCTCGGGCACGCCGATGCCCTTCCAGTTGTCATCGCCCTGGAAGACGCTCTCGTAGCTGTGACGGAACATCTGGGGGTCGATCGACTTCAGCACGGTCTGCTGCACCTCCTGCGGGCTTGGCCAGATGTCTTTCAAGTAGACCGGCTTGCCGTCGCGGCCGGTTCCGAGCGCATCGGTCGCCAGGTCGATATCCATGGTCCCCGCAAGCGCGTAGGCCACCACGAGAGGCGGGGAGGCGAGGAAGTTCATCCGCACCTCGGGGTGCACCCGGCCTTCGAAGTTGCGGTTGCCGGAGAGCACGGAGGCCGCAATGAGATCGCCGGCCTTGACCGCCGCGGAGATCTCGGGACGCAGAGGACCGCTGTTCCCGATGCACGTCGTGCATCCGTATCCAACCAGGTCGAAGCCGATCGCCGCGAGCTCGTCCAGGAGTCCCGCCTTGCGATAGTAATCCGTCACCACTCGCGAGCCGGGCGCGAGGCTCGTTTTGACCCACGGCTTCGCGGTGACGCCCGCGCGATGCGCGTTGCGTGCCACCAGGCCGGCGCCGATCATCACGGAAGGATTCGAGGTGTTCGTGCAGCTGGTGATCGCAGCGATGAGCACCGCACCGTCGGACAGTTCGACCTCGCCTCGATCGATCGAGAGGCGCGCGTGCCCGAGGCTCGCTGCGTCCTTGCCGCCTGCTGCAGCGCCGCTGCTTGCAGCCGCGCCGCTCTTTTGTGCGCGCTCGTCCGCCATCTTCTTGAGGCTCGACCGATACACGCTGCGCGCCGAGCGCAAGGGCACGCGATCCTGCGGCCGGCGCGGGCCGGCGAGGCTCGGCTCGACGGTTGCCAAATCCAGCTCCAGCACGTCCGTGTAGCGCGGTGCGGCACCGGGCAGGCGCCACAGATTCTGAGCCTTTGCGTAGGTTGCGACCAGGTCGATCTGCTCTCGCGGACGCCCGGTCAACTCGAGATAGCGAACGGTCTCGTCATCGATCGGGAAGATGCCGCAGGTGCTGCCGTATTCGGGTGCCATGTTGCCGATCGTCGCGCGGTCGGCGAGCGGCAGGTTCGCAAGCCCGTCGCCGAAGAACTCGACGAACTTGTCCACGACTCCGCGCTTGCGCAGCAGCTCGGTGACCGTGAGCACCAGATCCGTTGCGGTGGCGCCCGGCTCGAGCCCGCCGCTCAGCCGCACGCCGATCACCTGCGGAATCAGCATCGTGATGGGCTGGCCGAGCATCGCCGCCTCGGCCTCGATGCCGCCCACGCCCCAGCCGAGTACGCCGAGCCCGTTGATCATCGTCGTGTGCGAGTCGGTGCCGACGAGAGTGTCGGGATAAGCCTGGTAGCCCCCGCCGGTCTGGTTCTCAAAGATCACGCGTCCCAGGTATTCGAGATTGACCTGATGGACGATCCCGGTGTTGGGTGGGACCACGCGGAAGTTGCGAAACGCCTTCTGACCCCAGCGCAGGAAGGCGTAGCGCTCGAGGTTTCTCTTGAACTCGATCGCCGTGTTCGCGGCGAGCGCCCCGGGAGAGCCATACTCGTCCACCTGCACGGAATGGTCGATGACGAGCTCGGCGGGTGCGAGCGGGTTGACTCGCTCGGGGTCGCCGCCGAGCCTTTGAATGGCCTCGCGCATCGCCGCGAGATCCACCACGCAGGGCACGCCGGTGAAATCCTGCAGAATGACGCGCGCAGGAGTAAAGGCGATCTCGTGCGAGGGAACCGCGGCGGGATCCCATTCGAGCAGCGCTTCGATGTCGGCTCGAGTGACGTTGACTCCATCCTCGAAGCGCAGGAGGTTCTCGAGGAGGATCTTGAGCGAGTAGGGCAGGCGTGCCACTTTGTCTTTGGGAAGCGCTGCAAGACTCAAGATCTCGTACGATCGAGTACCTACCTTGAGCGTCGTGCGTGCCTTGAAGCTGTCGGTCATGGGAGGCTCCGGAACGGCTCACCGCGAGTCGCGCGGCGAATTATATCGGGGGCGACTTGCTCGATCACGCCGCCGCCGAGGCAGCGTGTTCCATCGTAAAGCACCGCGTACTGTCCCGGCGTCACCGCTCGCTGCGGCTCCTCGAACAGGATGTGGGCCGCCGCTGCGGCACTTGGCTCCCAGAGCGCTGCCTGGTCGGGTTGACGATAACGGACTTTCACGGCACAGCGTCGCGGAACCTGTGCCGAGTCGATGAGCCAATGCATCGGGCCGGTCGTGAGCTCGCTCTGCCACAGGAGCGGATGGTCGTGCCCCTGGACGACGATCAGCGCGTTGCGTTC
Organism: Steroidobacteraceae bacterium; assembly: GCA_035524075.1. Taxonomy (GTDB): domain Bacteria; phylum Pseudomonadota; class Gammaproteobacteria; order Steroidobacterales; family Steroidobacteraceae; genus JASHUC01. The sequence continues at coordinate 47,311 of DATKPP010000078.1, forward strand.
GTGAACCTTTGCCGCGACGTACCAGGGCCGCTGCGCGCAGCCCTTGCGGCCGCCGATCGAGAGCCCCTCGCGCTGCCCGAGCGTGTAGAAAGCAAGTCCGCAGTGCGTGCCGAGCAGCACGCCCTCGCTCGACTCGATCGGACCGGGCTGCCGCGGCAGGAAATGCGCGAGAAACTCGCGAAAGGGGCGCTCTCCGATGAAGCAGATGCCGGTGCTGTCAGGCTTGTCGAAGACGGGCAACCCCGCCCGCCGCGCGCGCTCGCGCACGTCCTCTTTCGAGAGATCGCCGAGTGGCATCAGAACACGCTCGAGCTCGGCGCGGCCCACCGCATGCAGGAAGTACGTCTGGTCCTTGCCGCGGTCGCATGCCTGGTGCAGCTCGACTCCCGCCGGGCCGCGCACCAGCCGCGCGTAGTGACCCGTCGCGAACCACTCGCCCCCCAGACGGCGTGCGTAGCGCAGCGCCACGCCAAACTTGACCTCACGATTGCACAGGACGTCGGGATTGGGTGTGCGGCCGGCGCGCTGCTCGGCCAGGAAATGCTCGAACACCCGCGCTCGGTATTCCGCGGCGAAGCTCACCCGATGCAGCGGAATCGACAGCTCGTGGGCCACGGTGCGGGCATCCTGGAAGTCCTGGGCGGCCGTGCAGTAGCCGTCATCGTCCTCCCAGTTGCTCATGTGCAGCGCATGCACCTCGAAGCCTTGCTCGCGGAGCAGCAAGGCGGCAACGGCGGAATCCACACCGCCGGAGAGCGCGACGATCACTCGCGGAGCGGACTTGGGCTGCATCCGGCTATGGTATCGAAGTCGAGATGCGCAACGAGGTCGAGCGGATACTGCCGGCCCGCGAGGTAGTCGTCGATGCAGCGCAGGACCAAGGGGGTGCGCAGCTGGGGCTCGCGCTCCCGCAGCTCAGGGCGGGTCAGCCAGTGCGCTTGCAGGATCCCGCGGTCGAGCGGCCGGGAGGGGTCGTGATCGTGAGCTTCGCCTCTGAAGGCGAACCGCAGCGTTGCCCGAGCGCCGCTTTCGGGCTGCCACAGGTAGATGCCGAGCAGTGCATGCGGCGTGAAGCGCCAGGCGGTCTCCTCGAGGGTCTCGCGGCACACTGCCTGCAGGAGCGACTCGCCCTCCTCGACATGCCCAGCCGGCTGGTTGAAGACGATACGACCCCGAATGCGCTCCTCGACCATGAGAAAGCGGCCGTCCCGTTCGGTAAGGGCAGCAACCGTCACGTCAGGCCTGAGCGGCATGTGCAGATTATAGCCGCGCGGCTCGCGGCCTCGAGCGCGAGGTGAGGTTCAGCCGCGGGTGCGCACGCTGCGCAACGTGTGCTCGGGGGCGCTCGCGTTCCAGACGGCGTCGAATTCGTTGAGGTACAGCCGTGCGACGGGCGGATTGTTGAAGTCTGCGATCCCGTCCCAGGTGTCAGCTCGCAAGCGGTAGACGATCGCGCGGTCGTCTGCGATCAGGTACGCCGAGGCACGTTGCGGAGCCTGCTCGGCGACGTAGCGAATGTCGATATAGCTCGAGAGCCTCCGCCCCATCGCGACGAAGCGATTGCTGTCGCGCATGACGCGGCCCGGATCGACGAGCAGCACCCGTACCTTGGAGAAGCTTCTCGAGAGCACGAAGCGCTTGATGATCTCGAGGAAGGAGCTCTGGTCGTACAGCTCGGGCTCCAGATCCGGGGTATAGATCGAGATCATGCGCTTGGCCGAGGCAGCGGCGGTGTCCACGGCCGCGCGAGCCTCATCGAGCGAGGCGATTACCGTCAGCGGCTCTGCGGTGCGGCGCGGTGTTGCGTGGCTGATCGCATGCTCGGACTGTTCCGAGGCATAGCGGGCGCCCGCTAGCAGCGCGAACACGCTCGTCGGCTCGTTATTTTCCCCGGACCTATTCATTGATGGGCTGCAGTCCGTGCCTATTGTCGAGGCAGACTGCTCCGATATTAGGAACCCGCTCCGGGGGAATGCTTCGACCCGGTCACGCTTTGAGCCGCAGCGTGGGCACTCGCGCCGCAAAAGCGCGAGCGGGTTCACTATTCGGGCGCGGCGGTTGCCGCCAGCTCGCGCGCCAGCCGTGCCGACAATCCGACATAATCTGGCGGGCGAAGCTGCTTCAACGCGGCTTTGAGCGGGTCGGGGAGGGGCAAGGAATCGAGCACCGCGGCGAGGGATGCCGGCTCGACGGTGCGTCCACGAGTGAGGGCCTTCAATATCTCGTAGCCCTCGGGCACCCCCGCCGCCCGCAAGGCTGTTTGATAAGCCTCGCCTAGCACTTCCCAGGCGGAGTCGAGATCGGCGGCGATGCGCAGCGGGTCGGCCTCGACCTTGCCCAGCCCGCGCAGACAGGCGCGCCAAGCGGTGAGCGTGTGTCCGAGCGCGACACCGATGTTGCGCATGACGGTGGAGTCGGTCAGATCGCGCTGCCAGCGCGAGATGGGAAGCTTGTCGGAGAAATGACGCAGCAGAGCATTCGCCACACCGAGGTTGCCCTCGGCGTTCTCGAAATCGATCGGGTTCACCTTGTGAGGCATGGTCGATGAGCCCACTTCCCCGGGAACTGCGCGCTGACGCAGATAGCCGAGCGAGATGTAGCCCCACGTATCCCGGCAGTAGTCGATGAGGATCACGTTGATCGCCGCGACGGCGTCGCAGTATTCGGCGATCCAGTCGTGGGGCTCGATCTGCGTGGTGTAGGGGTTGTAGGACAGACCGAGCGACTCGACGAAGCGTTGCGCAAGCCGGGGCCAGTCCACGTGCGGCAGCGTGGCAACGTGGGCGTTGAAGTTGCCCACCGCGCCGTTCCACTTGCCGAGGATCTCCACCGCCGCGAATCGCCGCCGTGCACGAGCGATCCGTGCTGCGAAGTTCGCAAGCTCCTTGCCGAGCGTCGTGGGGCTTGCGGGCTGGCCGTGCGTGCGGGCCAGCATCGCAAGCTCCGCGTAGCGCCCGCCCAGGCTTGCAAGCTCGCTCGCGATTTGCCCGAGCATCGCGAGCAACAGCGTCCGAGCCGCTGCCAGCAGCCGCGCATAGCTCAGGTTGTTGATGTCCTCGGAGGTGCAGCCGAAGTGCACCAGCTCGAGGGTCGAGGGCGCCGCGCCAGCCTCGGTCAGCTGCTCGCGCACGTAGTACTCGACGGCCTTCACATCGTGATTGATGCGCGACTCGATGTCCTTCACGGCGGCGACTGCCGTGCGTGGCGGGTCACGGGCAAGTTGATCGGCTCGCTTGGCCGCAGCGGCAGAAATCGAGGCGCCTGCGAGCTGCGGCACGTTTGCGCTCAGGTACAGCAGCCACTCCGACTCGATGCGGATGCGCTCGCGGATGAGGCCCGCCTCGGACAGGAGCTCCCGCAAGGGTTGTGTTGCGGCCCGATAGCGGCCATCCACGGGCGAGAGCGAGTCGCTGGGCAGAGTGGGCATGCGTGACCGGTGCGCCGGGATGCTACGATTCGCGATGATACCCCATACGATGGCCGCGGAGCCGATCATGACCAACTCGCATCGAACCGAACGCGACAGCATGGGAGAGCTCGAAGTGCCGGCCGAGGCCCTCTGGGGCGCTCAAACACAGCGTGCGGTCGATAATTTTCCCGTGAGCGGCCGGCGCCTGCCGCGCGAGTTCATCCGTGCGCTCGGCCTGATCAAACAGGCTGCGGCGGCGGCCAATGCCCGGTTGGGGCTGCTCGAGGGACCGGTTGCCGAGGCGATCGGCACCGCCTCTGCGCAGGTTGCGCAGGGCCAGTACGATGCGCACTTCCCCCTCGATGTCTTCCAGACCGGCTCGGGCACCAGCACGAACATGAATGCCAACGAGGTGATCGCGCATGTGGCGGGGCGGCTCCTCGGCCGCTCGGTGCACCCCAATGACCAGGTCAACATGGGCCAGAGCAGCAACGATGTGATCCCTACGGCGATCCATGTGAGTGCTGCGCTGGCGGTGCACGGGCAGCTCTTGCCGGCGATCGAGCACCTGTGCGAGGTCCTGCGCGCCAAGGAGCAGCAGGTCGGGCACATCGTGAAGACCGGGCGCACGCACCTGATGGATGCGATGCCGGTGACGCTCGGACAGGAGCTCTCGGGCTGGCGCACGCAGATCGAGAACGACCATGCGCGCATCGAAGCCGTGGAGCCGCGCCTGCTCGCACTAGCCCAGGGAGGCACGGCCGTCGGGACCGGGATCAACGCGCATCCGAAGTTCGGCAAGGTCTTCTGTGGCGTGCTCGCAGAGCTTACGGGCATCGCCTTTCGCCCCAGCCGCAACTACTTCGAATCCCTGTCCTGCCAGGATGCGGCGGTCGAGCTTTCCGGCCAGCTGAAGGTGCTGGCCGTGAGCTTGCTCAAGATCGCCAACGACCTGCGCTGGATGAACAGCGGACCGCTTGCGGGCCTTGGGGAGATCTCGCTACCGGCGTTGCAGCCGGGCAGCAGCATCATGCCCGGAAAGGTGAATCCGGTGATCCCGGAGGCCGCCGCGATGGTCGCAGCCGAGGTGATCGGCAACGATGCCACCATCACCCTTGCCGGGCAGTCGGGAAATTTTCAGCTGAACGTCATGCTGCCGCTCATCGCCTACAACCTGCTCGAGAGTTGCCGGCTGCTCGCGAACGTCGTGCGGCTGCTCGCGGACAAGGCGGTGGCCGGCTTCACGGTGAACGAGGAACGCATCGCCGAAGCGCTCGAGCGCAATCCGATTCTCGTCACTGCATTGAATCCGGTGATCGGCTACGAGAAGGGCGCCGCGATTGCCAAGAAGGCATATGCGGAGGGGCTGCCGGTCCGTGAAGTGGCCGAGAAGATGACCGATTTGCCCCGCGAGGAGCTCGCCCGCCTGCTCGACCCCGCCGAGCTCACTCGTGGTGGCATAAAAGAGTGAGCGGTGATCGTGGCCATGGACGAGCCCGCCCCCATGTTGCCGAGCACCGACTGGCGTGATCGCATCCGCCAGCGTCTCGCGGGCACTCAGCCGCAGCACGACGCGGCACATTGGCTCATGCCGGGTCTCACGGCGGCCGAGAGCCACACCTATCGCCAGTTCTTTCCGCCGCACCCGATACCGGCCGCGGTGCTTGTACCGATTGTCGAGCGCGAACCCCAGCTCACGGTCCTCCTCACCCAGCGGGCGACGAAGCTGCGCAATCATCCCGGCCAGATCAGCTTCCCGGGCGGGCGGCTCGAGCCGCACGATGCGGGGCCGCGCGAGGCGGCGCTGCGCGAGGCGCGGGAGGAGATCGGCCTGGATTCAGCGCTCATCGAGGTGGTCGGCTACCTCCCGGACCACATTGTCATCAGCGGCTTCCGAGTGACGCCCGTGGTTGCGTTCGTGCGGCCCGGCTTTGAGCTGCTGCTCGATGCCGAGGAGGTGGAGGACACCTTCGAGGTGCCGCTCGCGTACATCTTCGAGCCGGCCAATCACCGCACCCGGCGACGGCGGTTCGATTTCGGCCACGGAGGCTCCGAGGTGGAGCTGCGAGACATTCCTTATGGAGAGCGCAATATCTGGGGCGCGACCGCCGGGATGCTGGTGACTCTGTATCGAGTGTGTGTGCTGGGGGCGCCGCCGTGACGTTCTCCCCCAAGCAAGGCACACCGCAACAGGCGCTGACCGAGCTGCTGCGCATCATGGCGCGCCTGCGCGACCCGGCGCGCGGCTGCCCCTGGGATCTCGCCCAGACGTTCGCGACCATCGCGCCGTACACGCTCGAGGAGGCATACGAGGTGGCGGACGCCATCCAGAAGAGCGACTCGGCGCGCCTGCAGGACGAGCTCGGCGATCTTCTATTCCAGGTCGTCTTCCACGCCCGCATGGCGCAGGAGCGTGGCTGGTTCGACTTCAGCGATGTTGCTCGCGCCATCTGCGACAAGCTCATCCGTCGGCATCCCCACGTCTTCTGCGAAGAGTCGGGCCCGCTCGACCCGGCGGCGATCAATGCACAGTGGGAAGAGCACAAGGAGCGTGAGCGTGCAGCGGATGCCATGCGCCACGGGGAGATGCATGCTGCGGTCCTCTCCAACATCCCCCTGGCGCTTCCCGCGCTCGCGCGCGCGGCCAAGCTCGGCAGGCGCGCAGGCCGCGTGGGCTTCGATTGGTCAGGCCCACGGGAGGTGCGCGAGAAGGTGATGGAGGAGATCGGCGAGCTCGAGGTGGAGGCAGCCAGCGCGGCGGAGGCGGGGGTCTTCGAGGAGCTCGGAGACCTCCTGTTCGCCGTTGCGAACTGGGGCCGCCATCTGCGCGTGGACCCCGAAGCGGCGCTGCGCGCCGCCAACGCGAAATTCGAACAGCGCTTTGCGTGTATGGAGCAGAAGGCTCGCGAGCGCGGACTTGCCCTGCGAGCGCTGTCGGCCGCCGAGTGGGACGGGCTGTGGCGCGAGTGCAAGGGGGAGTGCGCTCCCTAGCGCTCGTCGATCATGGCTCGATATCGAAGCGGATCCCCTGGGCAAGCGGCAGCGAGCGGCTCCAGTTGATCGTGTTCGTCTGACGGCGCATGTAGGCCTTCCAGGCGTCGGAGCCGGATTCGCGGCCACCTCCTGTGTCCTTCTCGCCGCCAAAGGCGCCGCCGATCTCCGCACCCGAGGTGCCGATATTGATGTTGGCGATTCCGCAATCGCTCCCGCTGCTGGAGAGAAACCGCTCTGCATGGCGCAAGTGCTCGGTGAAGAGCGCCGAGGAGAGCCCGTGAGCGACGGAGTTCTGCAGCTCGATGGCTTGCTCGAGCGTGCTGAACTCCATGACATACAGGATCGGCGCAAACGTCTCGGTCTGCACGATTGCCCAGTCGCTGCGCGCCCGCACGATCGTAGGCTCGACGAAGTGCCCGGGGCCGGGCAGAGCTCTGCCGCCGTGAAGCACCTCGCCCCCCGCGGCGCGGGCGGCGACGACCGCCGACTCGTAGCGCGCGACCGCGTGGGCGTCGATCAGGGGTCCCATGAGCGTGCCGGTGGCGAGCGGGTCACCGATGCGCACCTGGCGGTAGGCCTGCACCAGGCGGCGCTCGAGCTCGGCCCGTCGGGACTCGTGAACGAACACTCGGCGCGTCGTCGTGCAGCGCTGACCGGCCGTACCCACCGCGCCAAACACGATCGCCGGGACGGCGAGGTCGAGACTGGCCGTCTCATCGACGATGATGGCGTTGTTGCCGCCGAGCTCGAGCAGGCTCTTGCCCAGGCGCGCAGCCACGCGCTCGCCGACCTTGCGTCCGACGGCAGTGGAGCCCGTGAAGGAGACGAGGGCGACGCGCGGGTCGTCCACGAAGCGCGTGGCGAGCTCGGTCCCCGCATCGATGAAGAGCTGAAAGATGGGCGGCGCACCCTGCGCCTCCAGCACGCGTGTACAGAGTCGCTGCACCGCAATCGCCGCAAGCGGGGTTTTGGGGGAGGGCTTCCATACGGACACATTGCCGCACACCGCGGCGAGCAATGCATTCCACGACCACACCGCGACGGGAAAGTTGAAGGCCGAGATGATGCCCACCACCCCGAGGGGATGCCACTGCTCGTACATGCGGTGCTGTGGCCTCTCGGAGTGCATCGTGAGCCCGTAAAGCATGCGCGACTGACCGACCGCAAAGTCTGCGATGTCGATCATCTCCTGCACCTCTCCGAGTCCCTCGGCGAGGATCTTGCCGTTCTCGAGGCTCACGAGCGTGCCCAGGTCCTCCTTCGCACGACGCAGCTCCTCACCGAGCAGGCGCACGATCTCGCCTCGCTTGGGGGCGGGAACCTCGCGCCACTCACGAGCGGCGGCGACCGCAGAGCGCATCAGATCCTCATAGTCCGCCGGTGCGGCGGGACGCACCCGGCCGAGCAGCTCCCCGGTTGCGGGGTTGTGCACGTCGATCGCCGGGCTGCCCGCGGCATGTGACCAGCCCCGCTGGCCCGACCAGGTACCCGAGTGGACCGGACCGATGCCCAGTCGCTCGAGCACTTCACGGGCCCTGTCCGCGGCGGCGCTGCTCGAAGGGGCATCCTTGCTCATGCCCGCGCCGCTCCCTTGAGTTTGCGCTGCTTACCGGCCTTGCCCGAGACGACCACTTCGGCGGAGATGTCCTTCGTGCCCCCCGGGGCGTAGTAGCGTCCGAACCGGTTGGCCAGGATCTCCGGGAGCCTGAATTGCTCCTGAGCAATGAAGCCGCTCAGCCGCGCATGCTGCAGGGTCAGATCCACGACCGCCGTGATCCCGGCGGCCGTGCTGACCTGAATGGCCGACCACAGTCGGCCGGCAATGATCTGAGGATAGATCTTGTTGACGTAGTTCTCCTCGCGCAGATCGCCTTCCTGCTTGCCCGTCACGGCGGCGTAAACGATGACCACGTCCTGAAGCGTTTGGGGCACGGCGTTCTCGAGCACGCGCTTGAGCGTTGCCCGATCCTGGTTGAGCTTCAGATCATTCATCAGCAGACGCACCTGGGCGCAGTGGCCGGGATAGCGGATCGTCTTGTAATTCATCGACTCGACGCCCACGCCGTGCGTCTCGGCAAGCGAGCCGAGCCCGCCGGAGGTGTTGAAGGCTTCATACAGCGTGCCGTCGATCTCGATCTCCTCGAGCCCCTCGAGCGGCGACACCTCGATCACGCGCCCATCGACGACCGCCTGGCAAGGATTGCCGTATTCGTTGATGAGTCCTTCGGTGGACCACGTCAGGGAGTATTTGAGGACATTGTTGGGATGTTGCGGGAGCGCTCCGACGCGCATCTTGACGCTGCGGACCTCATCGAAATGCGTCATCAGCTCGTTGGTGACGATGCTGATGAAGCCCGGCGCGAGACCACACTGAGGCACGAACGCCTGACGCGCACCGTTCGCGATGCCCCGGACGGCTCGCGTCACCTCGACGTCCTCGGTCAGGTCGAAATAGTGCACTCCGGCGTCACGGGCGGCCTGCGCCACGGCGATGTTGCAGTAGAACGGCAAGCTCGAGATGACGGCATCGACCGGATGGGCGAACAAATGCCGCGCCAGCGCCCCGGGGGCCGTCACATCGAGCGTATAGCTTTTGAGGTTCGGAGAGCCATGCGCCTTGGCCACCGAATCGGCCGTGCCCCCGTCGGTATCGGCCAGCTGCACGTCGTAAGCCCCGGACTCGGCCAGGAGCCCACAGATGAGCGCGCCAATCTTCCCGGCGCCCAGAATCAATGCCCGATGCATGAGTCACCCCAGGCCCCTCGCGGGGACCCTTGCGGAAAGGGGGCGAATTCTGCTCTTCGACGCTGCGCGATGCCATACCGCGGGCGCGGAGGGGGCGATTTCGACCCCATCCGTGCTACCCTCGGACCGATGCGTAGCCCCGACACCACCGCGTCCTGGCACCCGGCAAGCTGGCAGTCCAAGCCTGCGCGGCAGCAGCCTCACTATGCGGATTCGGGCGCGCTGGAGCGCGTCGTCGCCGAGCTGTCCCGGCTGCCGCCCATCGTCGTGTCGTGGGAGATCGATGCGCTGCGGGAGCGGTTGGCCGCCGCGCAGCGTGGCCAGGCCTTCCTGCTGCAGGGCGGGGACTGCGCGGAGACCTTCGCGGATTGCGAGTCGGACCACATCGTCAAGAAGCTGAAGATCCTGCTGCAGATGAGCCTCGTCCTGCTGCATGGTCTGAAGAGGCCGATCCTGCGGGTCGGGCGCATGGCCGGGCAGTACGCCAAGCCGCGCTCGGCCGACACCGAAACGCGCGACGGCATCAGCTTGCCGAGCTATCGCGGGGACCTGGTCAACCGGCCGGAGTTCACGGCCGAGGGGCGCGCCCCCGATCCGAGTTTGTTGCTGCGCGGCTACGAGCGGGCTGCGCTGACGCTCAATTTCGTGCGGGCGCTGGTCGATGGCGGATTTGCCGATCTGCATCACCCCGAGTACTGGGATCTCGACTTCGTCAAGCACTCCCCGCTCAAGGAAGCCTTTCATCGCATCGCAGACTCCATTGCGGACGCGCTGGATTTCTTCGAAGGCGTGAGCGGGCGTCCAGTGCACGAGACGACGCACGTCGGCTTCTACGCGAGTCACGAAGGACTGCACCTGCTCTACGAGCAAGCACAAACCCGCTTCATGCCGCGCCAGCAGCGTTGGTACAACCTGTCCACGCACATGCCGTGGATCGGGATGCGCACCGCGCAGCTCGATGGTGCGCACCTCGAGTATTTCCGCGGGATCAGCAATCCGGTCGCGGTGAAGGTCGGCTCATCCATGGACGCTGCGTGGGCGCAGGCGCTGGTCGCGACGCTCAATCCGCAGAACGAGCCGGGCCGTCTCACCTTCATCCATCGCTTCGGCGCGAAAGATATCGAGAAGCGTCTGCCGCCGCTCATCGAGGCGGTGCGCCAGACCGGGCAGACCGTGCTCTGGGTATGCGACCCCATGCATGGCAACACCGAGACCACCACCGACGGGCTGAAGACGCGGCGCTTCGAGAACATCCTGCGCGAGATCGAGCTTGCGTTTCGGATCCACTCCGAGATGGGCTCCTATCTGGGCGGAGTTCACGTGGAGCTCACCGGGGACAACGTGACCGAGTGCACCGGGGGGGCCCGCGGGCTGACCGATGCGGACCTGCAGCGCGCTTATCGCTCGAGCGTGGATCCCCGGCTGAACTACGAGCAGGCGCTCGAGCTCGCGCTGCTCATTGCAGAGCGTGCGCACAACAGCCGACGCGCGAGCGCCTGATCGGCTCCACATCGCTCGAGCGGCCCAGATGTGCTGCGGCGCGCGCGCGTCCTCTTGAGGCTGCCAGGGGCATCAGTCGTGCACTACGATCGCATTACCGTTCCCGCGGACGGAGCCAGGGTCAGCATCAACACCGACGGGACGCTCAACGTCCCGGACCAGCCGATCATTCCCTTCATCCAGGGCGATGGGATCGGAATCGATGTGACCCCGGCGATGCTGCACGTGGTCGATGCGGCGGTTCACAAGGCCTACGGTGCGCGCCGCAGGCTTCACTGGATGGAAATCTACGCGGGCGCCAAGGCGAATGGCCTCTACGGTGAATGGTTGCCGGAGGAGACGCTGCAGGCGCTGCGCGAGTTCGTGGTGTCGATCAAGGGGCCGCTCGAGACGCCCGTGGGGGAGGGCATCCGCTCGCTCAATGTCGCGATGCGTCAGAGCCTCGATCTGTACGCCTGTGTGCGTCCCATTCGGTACTTTCCCGGGGTGGCGAGCCCCATGCTGGATGCGAGCCTCACGGACATGGTGGTGTTCCGGGAGAACACGGAGGACATCTACGCCGGAATCGAGTGGCCGGCGGGTTCACCGGAGGTCCTGAAGCTCATCGCGTTCCTGCAGCGCGACCTCGGTGTCACGGGAATTCGCTTCCCGGCCAGCTCGGGCATCGGCGTCAAGCCCGTCTCGAAGGAGGGCAGCCAGCGTTTGATCCGCAAGGCCCTCCAGTACGCGGTGGAGAACGATCGCGTCTCGGTTACCCTGGTGCACAAGGGCAACATCATGAAGTTCACCGAGGGTGCGTTCCGCACCTGGGGCTATCAGCTTGCGAAGGACGAATTCGGCGCCCGTGAGCTGGGCGGTGGACCCTGGCTCTCCTTCCGCAACCCGCTCACCGGTTCGGAGATCGTGGTGAAGGATGTCATTGCGGACAACTTCCTGCAGCAGGTGCTCATGCGGCCGGAAGAGTACGATGTGATTGCGACTCTCAACCTCAACGGCGATTACATCTCCGATGCACTCGCAGCCCAGGTCGGGGGCATCGGCATTGCGCCGGGCGGCAACATCGGCGACGGCCTGGCGGTGTTCGAGGCGACACACGGCACGGCACCGGGCTTTGCCGGCAAGGACCGCGTGAACCCCGGCTCCTTGATCCTCTCGGGCGAGATGATGCTGCGGTATCTGAAGTGGACCGAGGCGGCGGATCTGATCATCAAGGGCGTCGCCCGCACGATCGCCGCAAAGGAGCTGACCTACGACCTTGCGCGACTGCGCGAGGCGATCCGCGTCCCCAAGCGCGAGCTCGCCGGACGCAAGAACGTGGAGGAGGCGCTGCAGCGGCTGATTCCGGGCGCGAAGCTCATGAGCTGCTCGGGGTTCGCCGCAGCGATCGTGCGTCACATGGACGATTAGTGGAGATCTACGACCGTAACTGCACGCGCTGCCCGCGCCTTGCCTCCTACCTCGCGGAAAATCACGCGCGGCACCCGGGCTACTGGTGCCGTCCGGTGCCTTCCTTCGGCGATCCTCGCCCGAGGATCGTACTGGTCGGACTCGCCCCAGGCCTGCATGGGGCCAATCGCACCGGTCGGCCGTTCACCGGAGATCATGCGGGCATTCTCCTCTACGAGACCCTGTTCGAGCTGGGCCTCTCCACGGGGCGCACATCCGTATCGGCGGACGATGCATTACAGCTCAAGGGCGTGCGGATCGTGAATGCCGTGAAGTGCGCACCGCCGGACAACAAGCCGCTACCCGATGAGATACGCCGTTGCAACGCGTACCTGAAGGCCGAGCTCGACACGCTGCCGGGAACGCGCGTCCTGGTGGCCCTCGGCAGGATCGGGCACGAGGCGGCACTGCTTGCGCTCGGGCTCAAGCGCTCGACCTTCGCCTTCTCCCACGGCGCGGAGCACGTGCTCGAGGGCACGCGTTACCTGCTCGACTCGTATCACTGCAGCCGCTACAACACGCAAACGCGCAGGCTCACGCCGCCCATGTTCAAGGCGGTGCTGCAGCGTGCGCGCGAGCTCGCCGAGCCGGCGCGCTGAAGGTTGAGTCGCGGTGGAAGAGGCGCGCTCGTTCGATGCGAAGGAGTACGTGGCGACACTGCCCCGCCGCCCGGGCGTGTATCGCATGTACGACACCGCGGGCACGCTCCTCTACATCGGGAAGGCCCGCAATCTGAAGGACCGCGTCGGAACCTACTTCAGTCCGAGCAATGTCGCGCCGAAGGTTCAGGCGCTCGTGCAGCAGATCGCCGGCATCGAGGTGACCGTCACCAACTCCGAGACCGAGGCGCTGCTGCTCGAGTACAACCTCATCAAGCAGCACAAGCCGCGGTTCAACGTGGTGCTGCGTGACGACAAGAGCTTCCCCTACATCCATCTCGAGACTCATCACGAGTACCCGCGGCTCGCCTTTTACCGCGGAGCCCGCAACGCGCCCGGTCGCTACTTCGGCCCGTTCCCGAGTGCCGGAGCGGTGCGCGAGACCCTCCAGGGCCTGCAGAAGCTCTTTCTCATCCGCAACTGTCGCGACACGTTCTTCGCCAACCGCAGCCGGCCGTGCCTGCAGCATCAGATCGGCCGGTGCTCGGCGCCCTGTGTGGGGCTCATCGGCCGCGAGGCCTACGTCGAGGACGTGGACGCTGCGGTGAAGGTCCTCGAGGGCCGCAGCGATGAGGTGAACGCGCAGCTGCAGTCGAGGATGGAGGATGCGGCCGGGCGGCTCGAGTTCGAGCGCGCAGCGCGTCTGCGCGATCAGCTCGCCTCGCTCAAGCGCATCCAGGCCGAGCAGATCGTGACGGCGGAGACCGCGCGGGACGCCGACGTGGTGGCGATCGTGGGTGAGCCGGGTGAATACGCCGTGAGCGTGATGCTGGTGCGGGGCGGCCGCAATCTCGGCACGACGAGCTACTTCCCGCGTGCCACGCTTGCCGAGCCTCAGGAGGCGCTCGCCTCTTTCATGCTGCAGTACTACGGCTCGCAAGAGCCGGCGCGCGAGGTGATCGTCGCACGGGAGCTCCCCGATGCGGAGTCGCTTGCCCGGATTCTGCACGACCGTGTGGGCCACGAGGTGCGCGTCCACCGGCCGCAGCGTGGAATTGCCGCCAAATGGGTCGAGCTTGCCGAGGAGAATGCGACCCAAGCGCTGCGGATGCGCCTCGCACAGCGACGCGGCGCCGAGGAGATGCTCGCAGACCTCGCGACCGAGCTCGACCTGCCCGAGCCGCCCGCGCGAATCGAGTGCTTCGATATCAGCCATACCGCAGGCGAGGGCACCGTCGCCTCCTGCGTGGTATTCGGTCCGGAGGGGCCGCTGAAGAAGGAGTACCGCCGGTTCAATATCACCGGAGTCGCTCCGGGCGATGACTACGGCGCCTTGCGCCAGGCGCTGGAGCGGCGCTACAACCGCATCCGGGAGGGCGAGATCCCCGCACCTGACCTGCTGCTGATCGACGGAGGCCTCGGTCAGATCAATGAAGTGCACACCGTTCTGGGCCCCCTTGGGTTCGATGACCTCACGCTCGTGGGCGTCGCGAAGGGCCCCGACCGCAGACCCGGACAGGAGCGGCTCTTCGTGCATGGCGCAGCCGCACCTCGTGTGCTTGCGCCGCATTCCCCGGCGCTCCGACTGGTGCAGCGTGTGCGCGACGAGGCGCATCGTTTCGCAATCACCGGCCATCGCCGCAGGCGCGCACGGCGGTACAGCGAGTCTGTGCTCGAGACCATCCCCGGCCTGGGCCCCGCCAAGCGGCGCGCGCTGCTCAAGCACTTCGGCGGTCTGCAAGGTGTCCTGCGCGCCGGTATGGCAGAATTCGAGCAGGTCGAGGGCATCGGCGCAGCCCTCGCACGGACCCTTTACGATCACCTCCACCCGGGCGCCTGAACCGGACGAACGGCCGCGTGGAGGCCCAAGCTCTGCGCCGAATACCATCGTGGAAACCTCAAACCCTAGTGCCGCTCGCACCTCCGCATCCTGGTCGCTGCCGAACGCGCTCACGTGGGTTCGCATCGCGGCGATCCCGCTGGTGGTCGTGGCGTTCTACCTGCATTCGAGCTGGGCGGATCCTGCAGCCGGTCTGATCTTTGCCGCGGCGGGAGTGACCGATTCGCTCGACGGCTACCTCGCGCGCCGTCTGGGGCAGACCTCCCGGCTCGGAGCGTTCCTCGATCCGGTGGCGGACAAGCTGATCGTCGCGACGGCACTCGTGCTGATCGTCAGCCGGGACCATCGCCCCGTGGTGGTCCTTACCGCGGCGGTCATCATCGGGCGCGAGATTGCCATCTCCGCGCTTCGCGAGTGGATGGCCGAGGTGGGTCAGCGGCGCAAGGTCGCGGTCTCGCTCCTGGGCAAGTACAAGACGATCTTCCAGGTGGTGGGCCTTGCCATGATGCTGTACCGCCACCCGCTCCTTGGGATGCCGACTTACCGGGTTGGGCTCGGGCTCACGGTGCTTGCCGCGGCGCTAACCCTGGTTTCGATGCTCGCTTACCTGCGCATGGCATGGCCCGATCTGCGGGAGCCGTGACCGCGGTGCGTTGCCTTGACTTCGCCGTCGTTGCCCCTAAGATCGACGGCTCCCCGGGGGCGGGAATAGCTCAGTTGGTAGAGCACAACCTTGCCAAGGTTGGGGTCGCGAGTTCGAGTCTCGTTTCCCGCTCCAAAATTCCTTCTTATATCGTCACTTACGCTGCCCAGCGATTTTCCGTGAGGAAATTCTGAGGAAATATTTCCTCAGGCTCCGGCGGGACAATCGCCTGATAGAGCGCGTGTTCCTCTCTGAGCCCTGTGCCAGCTTTCGAGCTCGCATGCCAGTGTGGGACAGATCGGGACGGTCGCGCGGCGCTTCTTCGTCTGGCGACGTCCCTCCGGATTCAGGCGGATGGATACTAAGCGATGTCGGAGCCGTGCCTTCGCTCGAGCTCACGGGACATATCAGAACTTGAGCCCGACCTCAAGCGCCGCCATGCGTGGGGTACCAAGAACTACGGAATCCACACCGATAACTGCGCCATAGCCCACACCTCCGACCTCATATTGTTTATTCAGCATATTCCTCACGTAGGCCGCCACGTGGACCTTGGATCCAGCAATATTGTTCCATTCGACCCTGGCGTTCAGGAGGGTGTAGCCGCCGATCTTGGTGTTGGGATCGAGCGGCCCGATCCCATTGGGAGGAACGTTGACGCTCGCGGCGAAGTTCGTATAGTAAAAGTAACTCTGCGAGTAGATGTCCTGGCGCACCACCAGTTGGCCTAGGAAGTTCGGCAGATCATGGGCGACGCGCAAATACAGGGAGCCCGTGTTTCTCGGTGCATCACCATAGGGTCCCAAGATAACGGTGCGGTTGTCGATGGCACCCGTGATGGCGTCGACCTGCGTGAAATGAGTGCTGCCATCCGTATAACGCGCGTCGGTATAGGCATAATT
>DATKPP010000079.1:0-39200 GCA_035524075.1 Steroidobacteraceae bacterium
AGAGCTCCGCCAGCATCGCAGGCGAGAGCGCATTGCGCTTTTCCGGCTTATTCAAGGTGATGCGAGCGATGCGATCCTTGACCTCGAAGAGGATGTGATCGGTGGAATGCAGATACTTGCTCATGAGAGCCGTCATCTCCCACACCAAATGTAAGTATTTGAACGTCGGTCAACAATATAAACGCGGCGAGCGGCAGGGTCAACTCAGGAAGGGGACTGGCCGCGCTTCTGCTTCGCCAGGAATTCCGCGACAATGACATGATGCTCCTCGCTCAGCGTCACCGCGAGCTTCCAGATGCCGCCAAGCGCGACCGCCCCGTGGCTGGAACGAAGCGAATCACACGCTGACGACTCACGCGCTGACGACCGACGCGCTGACGACCCGCCCTTCCGACAGGCACCTCTTGCTGCGTCGCGGCATAATTACTTAAATTTTAGCTAAAATTTGTATTAATATTCCCCCTGATCGCGGGCGCCCGTTCTCTCCTAGTGAGCACTCGCGATACCCGCCCCCGGGAGACAACGGTGACTGGCATCTACACGACGAGCTCCTACCGCACCGAGGATTCCCTCGGCTTCCTCCTCGGGCGCTGCATGAACCGCATCGTCGATGAGATCGACGTCGCCCTCGCCGAATACGACGTGACGGCCGAGCAGTTCGGTGTCCTGCATGCGATCTATCGGGGCAAGGCGACCAGCCCCTCGGAGCTCGCGCGACTTCGCTACCGGCACACCGCCGCGATCACCTACACGCTCGATGTGCTCGAGAAGCGCAAGCTTCTGGCGCGCAAGCGCAGCCGCGAGGACCGGCGCGTCATCACCCTGCAGCTGACGCCCGCCGGGACCGAGGTGACCCGCGCCTGCATTCCGAGAGTGGTCGAAGCGCAGAACCAGGTACTGCGCCGTGTCGACCGTAAGGAGTACGAGCTCCTGAGCGGCCTGCTCAGGCGCATCGCAAATCCGACATTGCTCGCACACGAAACCAGCGGCGCGCGAAGGCCCACCGTCGCCATGGCAAAGGGGTAGCGGCTCTTGAACACTGCGTCCGCACAGCAGCTTCCGGCGGTTCTCTCGATGAGCTCCGTGGATCAGGTCGCCGAGCGCTTCGAGGCGCTCAAGAGGAGCGACACGCAGTTCTGCAACGCCTTGCCGCTGCCGGCGGTCGCTGAGGCCAAGTGCCGCCCCGAGCTCGGGCTCGCTCAGGTCGCTTCGACCTGCATGGAGGCGTACAGCACGCGGCCCGCGCTTGCCGAGCGCGCCGCGCGCTTGGTGACCGATCCGGCGACCGGCCGCACGCGGCGAGAACATCTCAAGAGCTACCACAGTGTGAGCTACCAGGAGCTCTGGGACCGTGCTCGTGCCCTTGCTGCATTCTGGCACCAGCGCGGGGCGGGCGGAGTTCGCGCCGACGATCACCTGTGCATCATCGCCTTTGCGGGCATCGACTTTGCCACCGTCGACCTCGCCGCTCTGCATAACGGTGCGGTGGTCGTCCCGCTGCAGACCAATGCCCCGACGCCACAGCTCATCGACATCGTGAAAGAGGTGGCACCGCGCTGGCTCGCGACGAGCCTCGAATGCCTACACACGACCGTAGACTTCGTTCTCGAGGGATATCAGCCCGCGGGTGTTCTCCTTTTCAATTACCACCCGGAGGTGGACGGCGAGCGCGAGTGTTTGGACAAAGCGCGTGCCCGCCTCGAGGCCGTGGGTCTCGGCCATCTGCTGATCACGCTCGATGAGGCGTGCGCTTTGGGCAAGGCGCTGCCGCCCGCGCCGCTCTACGCCGAGCGCGAAACGAGCCAGCGGCTCTGCACCATCTACTACACCTCGGGAAGCACCGGACTTCCCAAGGGTGCCATGTACCCGGAGTCGATGGTGAAGCCCACGTGGCGCACCGTGGCACCGATCCCTTTATTGCTCCTGCATTACATGCCGATGAATCACTCCTTCGGGCGAAGCGGTGTGTTTCAGACGCTGGGGTCAGGCGGCACCGTGTACTTCACGGCCAAGAGCGACCTCTCCGAGCTATTCGAGGATATCAAGCTGGTTCGGCCGACCTTCATGAGCATCGTGCCGAGGCTCTGCGAGATGATCTTCCAGCGCTACCAGCTCGAGGTCGAGCGACGCACCCCGGGCGCGAGCGACCTCGAGGCGCTCGAGCAGCAACTGCTGATCGAATTTCGCAACAACATCCTCGGCGGCCGATTGCTCGTCGGTCTCTTCGGCTCCGCGCCGCTGGCACCGGAGCTGCGCGAGTTCATGCGGGCCTGCCTCGGCTTCGCGCTCGACGACAACTACGGGACCACCGAGATCTCGGGCGCGATCCGCAACACCCGGGTCTTGAAGCCACCGGTCATCGACTACAAGCTCGAGGACGTGCCCGAGCTCGGCTATTTCGGGACCGACAAGCCGCATCCGCGCGGCGAGCTACTGCTCAAGACCCGTAGCATCATGCTCGGCTACTTCAAGCGCCCCGAGGCCACCGCGCAGATGTTCGATGCGCAGGGCTACTACAGGACCGGCGACATCATGGCCGAGATCGGCCCGGATCAGCTCATCTACGTGGATCGGCGAAACAACGTGTTGAAGCTCGCCCAGGGCGAGTTCGTTGCGATTTCACGGCTCGAGGCGCTCTACACCAACGGCCATGCCGCGGTCCGCCAGGTGTATCTGCACGGCACCAGCGAGCGCTCCTATCTCGTCGGCGTCGTCGTTCCGAATGAGGAGACGCTTCGCGAGATGGGCATCGCGCGAAACGACTCAAAGGCCGTCAAGGCCGTGCTGCGCAGAGCCATCAAGGAGGTCGCGGACGCCGAGCAGCTGGCCGCCTTCGAGGTGCCAAGGGACTTCCTCGTCGAGCACGAGCCCTTCAGCGTCGATAACGGATTGCTGGCGGGCATCGGCAAGTACCAGCGCCCGAAATTCAAGACGCGCTACGGACCCGAACTGGAGCGGCTCTGCGAGCACATCGCGGCGAGTCAGGCTCAAGAGCTCCAGGCACTGCGCTCGGCCGGACGGCACGCGCCGGTGCTCGAGACCATCGGGCGCGCGGTCCAGGCGACGCTGGGGATCGAGAGCCTCGACCTCTCATTGCGCATCCGCTTTACGGATCTCGGCGGTGACTCGCTCTCGGCGCTCGCCTGTTCGGTGTTGCTCGAGGACATCTACGAGGTCGAGGTGCCGGCGAGCGTGATCAATAATCCCGCGGGAAGCCTGCAGCAGGTCGCGCAGTACATCGAGCGGGCGCGCGAGGCGGGCTCGATGAGGCCCACGTTCGCCGCGATCCACGGGCGCGGCGCCGCGCAGATCCGGGCGAGCGATTTGACTCTCGAGCGATTTCTGGATCGTGAGACGCTTGCGGGCGCGCCGCGCGCGGCCGCCCCGGCGAAGGATATCCGCACGGTGCTCGTGACCGGCGCGAACGGCTACCTCGGCCGCTTCCTCTGCCTCGAGTGGCTGAAGCGCATGGCTGCGAGCGGCGGCCGCGTGGTCTCGATCGCGCGCGGGGAGAATGCCGCCGCCGCGAGGCAGCGCATCGCATCCTCCTACGACACCCGGGACGCGGAGCTGATCTCACTGTTCGAGCCACTCGCGCGCACGCACCTCGAGGTCTTTGCCGGGGACCTCAGCGAGCCCGATCTCGGACTCTCGCGCGGGGACTGGCGCACCCTCGCCGAGACGGTCGATCTCATCGTGCACCCGGCGGCCTTCGTGAACCATGTGCTGCCCTACCCGCAGCTCTTTGGCGCCAATGTGGTGGCCACGGCCGAGCTCATACGCCTCGCTCTCACCGGGCGCTTCAAGACTTTCAACAATGTCTCGACCGTCGCCGCGGCGATGATTCCGGGCCAAGATCCAATCGACGAGGATGCCGATGTGCGTGCGGCCACGCCGGTGCGCCGCCTGGACGGCGGCTGCTATGCGGATGGCTATGCGAACAGCAAGTGGGCCGGCGAGGTGCTGCTGCGCGATGCGCACGAGCGCTTCGGACTCCCGGTGTCGGTATTCCGCTCGGACATGATCCTGGCGCACAGCCGATACCGGGGACAGATCAACGTGCCCGACATGTTCACACGCTGGCTTTACAGCATCGTCGCGACCGGGCTGGCGCCGCGCTCCTTCTATACAGGCAGCGGCAGTACAGGCAGCGGCAGGCCTCACTACGATGGGCTGCCGGTCGACTTCACATCGGCTGCCGTGGCGACGATCGGAGCGCATGCGGTCAGCGGCTTTCGCACCTACCATGTGGTCAACCCCCACGATGACGGCATCTCGATGGACACCTTCGTCGACTGGGCCATCGAGGCGGGCCATCCCATCCGGCGGATCGAGGATTACGCCGATTGGTACCGCCGTTTCGATACGGCACTGCGCGCGCTGCCTGAGAAGCAGCGTAACCAAACCTCGCTCCCGCTCTTGCATCAATGGCAGCGCCCGATGCCCGCGCAGGCGGGCGCGGCCGTCTCCGCCACCCATTTCCGCGCCGATGTGCGCCGTTACGAGGTGGGTCCCGACAAGGATATCCCGCATCTTTCCCGCGAGTTCATCTTGAAATACCTGGGGGATCTGCGGCACTTGGGCCTTCTCTGAGCGGGCCTCTTCTCGGAGCGGGCGCTTGGCCGTTGACGGCGCCCGGTATATTATTCGAACATCGTACATATTTATGAACGTCAGCTAAGCCGGTCTTTCGCTACTGGGGCGAACGTCGGCTAGGGCGCGGGGGGAATTCATGGCGCAGCAGGGCAAGGTATGGCTCATCACCGGCGTCTCGAGCGGGCTCGGCCGGGAGATCGCGAAAGCCGCGCTCGCACACGGCGATACGGTCGCGGGGACGTTGCGCTCCGAGGCGCAGCTCGCCGATTTCCGTGCACTCGCGCCTGATCGCGCCCATGCGTACCGGCTGGATGTGACGGATCTTGCGGCGATCCCCCGGGTGGTGAGGGAGGTCACTCATGAGCTCGCCCGAATCGACGTGCTGGTCAACAACGCGGGCTACGGTCAGATGGGTCTCATCGAGGAGCTGAGCGAAGCCGAGATCCGCCGCCAGTTCGAGACCAACTTATTCGGGCTCTTGGAGCTCGTGCGAGCGGTGTTGCCCGGCATGCGCACGCAAAAGACAGGACACATCGTCAACATTTCCTCGATCGCGGGCTCCTCGGGCATCCCGTGCTTCGGCATCTATTGTGCGTCCAAGTTTGCCGTCGAGGGACTCAGCGAATCGCTCGCGGGGGAAGTCGCGCCCTTCGGCATCAAGGTGACGATCGTCGAGCCGGGCGGCTTCCGCACGGAGTTCTCCGGGACATCGATCGGCAAGGCCAAGCGCGTGATGGCCGAGTACGCGGATTCCCCGGCCGGCAAGGTGCGTGAGATGTTTGCGGGCTACCACGGCCAGGAGCCCGGCGACCCGGCCAAGGCCGCTCAGGCGATCCTGCGCGTGGTCGATATCGCCCACCCGCCGCTGCGACTCGTGCTCGGACTCGATGCGCTCACGATGCTGCGGCAGCGCATGGCGTCGGTCACCAAAGACTACGATGATTGGGCCGAGCTTTCGGCAAGCACCAATTACTAGGCCCTCCATCGCGGCGGCGGCCCGGCCGGGCTTGGGACTTGAAGGAGCATTGATTCCATGCGCGACCCAGATGGCGAGATAAAGACAGAGACGTGCGGCCACGTGCTCTTGATCGGCATCGATCGGCCCGAGAAGCGCAACGGTTTCACACCCAAGATGTTCGCCGAGCTGGCGCGAGCCTGCACCATGCTCGAGCAAACGCACGAATTGCGCTGCGCCGTGCTCCATGCGCAAGGCGATCATTTCACTGCCGGCCTCGACATGCCGAAGATCGCGCCGCTTCGTCAGGCGGGCAAGCCTCTCTATCCGCCCGAGGAGGTCGACCCATTCAATCTGCGGGCGCCCTTTCGCACGAAACCCCTCGTCATCGCCCTCAAGGGTATCTGCTTCACGGTCGCGGTCGAGCTCATGCTCGCCTCGGACATCGCGATTGCCGCCGATAGCTGTCGATTCTCTCAGCTCGAGGTGAAGCGCGGCATCATGGCCGGTTGTGGTGCAACCTTCCGTATGGTCGAGCGTGCCGGCTGGGGCAATGCCATGAGGTTGCTGTTGACGGGCGATGAGTTCACGGCGGCGGAAGCTCTCAAGTGCAACTTTGTCCAGGAGGTGGTCCCCGCCGGCGAGGAGCTCGAGCGTGCGCGCGCCTACGCGGAACGCATCGCCGAGCAGGCCCCGCTTGCCGTCTACGCCATGATGCAGAGCGCGCGCCTTGCGCAGGATCAAGGCTGGCAGGCGGCGGTTGCTGCGATTCCGGCCACGCAGAAGCGTCTCTATAACAGCGACGACGCCAAGGAGGGAATCCAGTCATTCCTCGAGAAGCGCGCGGCCAGGTTCCAGGGTCGCTAGAGCGCTTTCGCGCTGGTATGGGAGAAACAATGCTCAGGACCCGAATTACCGAACTACTCGGCATCGACTACCCCATCATCCAGGGCGGCATGCGCTGGGTGGCGCGCGCCGAGCTCGCCGCTGCGGTGAGCAACGCGGGTGGCATCGGCTTCATTTCCGCCCACACGCAGCCGACAGCGGCGGCGCTCGCCGAGGAGATCCGTCGTACGCGCGCCCTGACCCAGCGCCCGTTCGGCGTGAATCTCACGATCCTGCCTTCGCTCGCGGGGCTCGACTATGACGGCTACGTCGCCGCGATCATCGAGAGCGGTGTGGCCGTCGTCGAGACCGCGGGCGCGAATCCCGCGAAGTACATCGAGCGGCTGAAGCGGGCGGGCGTCAAGATCGTTCACAAGGCAACCGCAGTCCGTTACGCGCTCAAGGCCGAACAGCTCGGCGCCGATGCGGTGAGTATCGATGGATTCGAGTGCGCCGGGCACCCGGGCGTGGATGACATTCCGGGACTCATCTTGATACCTGCTGCCGCGGCCAAGCTCCGTATCCCGATACTCGCCTGCGGCGGGCTCGCCGATGCACGCGGACTCATCGCCGCGCTGGCGTTGGGTGCCGAAGGCATCAACATGGGCACGCGCTTCATGCTGACGGTGGAGTCGCCGGTACCACTCGCCTTGAAGCAGCGGCTGATCGGAGCGAGCGAACGCGACACCGTTCTCGTCGGGCGCAGCCTCGGTGATCCGAGCCGCGTCGTGCGCAATGCCGTCTCCGCCGAAGCGCTCGAGCTCGAGAAAAAGGGCGGCGTGACTCACCAGGACCTCGCGCCGCTCGTCGGAGCGCCGCGCTGGATGAAAGCGCTCGCCGACGGAGATTTCGACGGCGGAGCGATCCCGGCGGGTCTTTCGATCGGGCTGATCGATGACATTCCAAGCTGCGCCGAGCTCATCCAGCGGATCGTGAGCGAGGCGAGGACACTCATCCGCACGCGCCTCTCAGGCATGCTCGTCGCTTGAGCAATCGCGGTGACTGATTGACCGCGGTATCAGTGAATCGATCGCACCAGGGTGGCATTTCTGCCATCGATCGCGTTGACGATCACATCCTCGCCGGTCCTGAAGGTGCTGGCGATCTCCGCGCCCTCCCGCTTCTTGCCGTCGATGCTGCGCACATACGTATCGAGGTTGACCACATAGCTTTTGGTGAGACCGCTCTTCGCATCCACCACGGTCACCTCTGACTCGTTCAGACTCACCAGCCGGCCGATCGTCGGCGTGGGTCCCGATGCCTCGGTGACGCGGATATCCATCGTCATGCGGAACCGGTCCGTGGAAATATTGGTGAGTCCGCTGTGCGGCGTATTGAGGTCGAAGATGACGATGTCGCCCGGCTCGTAGTTCGCTCGTTGCCAACCCTCGATGGGCACGAGCTCCCGGGGAATCGGAAAAAGGGGTGGATTATTGACGTCATGCAAGATCGGGCCGCGATGCGCACCACCGACCCAGGCGCAGCCGCCCACATCCTCGTCCACGAAATCGATCGGAATCCAGCAGATCTTCATCGGCATGCCGCGGCTGTAGAAGCCATCCTGGTGAGGGTAGATGAACCGGTCCCTCGCCGGGTCGTACCCGGGCGGATTGGCACGATATTCGGCGATTGGCAGCCAGAACGGGTCATCGCCCAGAATCTGCTTCATGGTCGCGTTGATCTTGGGGTTCTCGGTCAACATCGTGTGAATGTTGCGCTCGTTGAATTCATTCACCCGGCTCAAGGAATCCGCCGTGAGCCGCGACTCGGCTTGCGCATCGAAATACTGCGGGCCGAGCGGCTTCGAGCCCGTGTAACGGTTTTCATTGCAATCGGGATCGATCATCCCCGCGCGCTTCAAGTAATCGAGCCACGCGGCGCGCATCGCTGCGATGACCTCCCGGTCCAGCACCGCCTTGAAATACCAGTACCCGTCGCGCTCCCAGGCCTGCTTCAGCGCCTCTCGATTGCCGAGCAGGTGATTGGATACATTGAGCTGACCCATGGTCAGCTTTCCGGAAGACATCTTCTGCGCACTTAGCATTGGATACTCCGACTTGCCCGCCGCCAATGCCGCCGATTCGGCACCTTCCCGGCCTCATGCTCGCACCTGGACACCTGGCGGCGGGGGGTCGATTACGACATTATGTGGGTTCGAATTCAACACCTTCCTGGGGATCCCCGATGAGTGGCTTTGCTGCGATAGCGCTCGAGAATGTCTACATGTCGAGCCTCGGGATATTCCTTGACGCGTTCGAGCTGGTGCGCGGACAGGTGACGCGCCGTTTCGCGACCCGCGCGCGTTTTGCCATGGAGTCACCGATCCGTCTCCTCACGCCCAATGGTCGAGCCGTGCGGGTCGCCGGGGGACGGCGCATGAGCGCCGATGCGGGACTGGACGAGGATGCGCGCTATGCGCTCATCCACATTCCGGGTTTCGTGGTCGGTAGCGAAGAGGCTCTGGATGCTCGGCTGGCTGATGCGACTCGCCTTTGCGAGTGGCTGCGCCGCCAATACCAAGGCGGTGCCTTGATCTCCGCGAGCGGCTCCGCCGTGTTCGTGCTGGCGCACGCCGAGCTGCTCAAGGCCGGCGTCGCCGCCCTCGGCCGCCCGTTGATTCCGCTCTTTCGGCGGCGCTTCCCCGCGATCCGCGTCGATCATCGCAGGCCCTTGGTCGAGCAGCGTCGCATGATCACGGCAACGGGACTCGCCGCCGACGCGCAGCTTCTATCACGGCTTCTCGAGCTCGTGACCACGGCGGAACTCTCGCGCTGGTTCGGCGATGTCGCGGGGCTCAATCAGATCGCCGAAGATCAGCTGGCGCAGGATGAGCTCGTGGCGCGAGCGCAGCTATGGCTCGAGGACCGGGTCGCCCAGCCGCTTCGGATTGCCGAGTTGGCCAACGCCATGGCCGTGAGCCAGCAGACGCTGCTTCGCCACTTTCGCCGGCACCTCGCGATGACGCCCCGCGATTACGTGCGCAAGATCCGGATGGAGGCAGCTCAACAACTGCTGCTGCGTACCACTCGGCCCGTTCAGCAAATAGCCGGGCTCGTGGGCTATGAGGATACGCATGCCTTTGCGAAGGTGTTTCGCAGGTTCGCGGGCGTGAGTGCGCAACGATTTCGGACCGCTGGAAAATGACTGCCAGTCCGGGCATGCGAAGCGGGATCATCGGGCTTGTCTGGCGCAAAAGCCTTTATCAACAGGAGCGGGCTGATCCACACTGATAACCGGTCGCTCTCATGGGGGCTCCCCTGCATCGAGGAGAGAACGATTCGATTACAGAACAAGATCGCGCTGGTCACGGGCGCCGGCAACGGCCTGGGCCAGGCCGTCGCCGTGCGATTCGTGAAGGACGGCGCTCATGTGGTCGGCGTAACAGCGAGTGACAGCGCCGCACGCACCGCGGCGATGGTTGGGGACGGCATGGAATTCTTTCGGTGCGATGTCACGGATGAGCCGCAGGTGATCGCGCTCATGGAGCACTGTCGCCGGAAATTCGGCCGTTTGGACATTCTGGTCAACAACGCCGGAGTCGGCAATCGAGTTCAGGCTCGAGTCCATAAGACCGACCCGGCCGAATGGGATCGGGTCATGAACGTCAATGTCCGCGGCGCGTTCCTGGTGCTCAAGCATGCGCTCAAGCTGATGCTCGAGAGCGGCGGCGGGTCGGTGATCAACATGGCCTCGATCGGCAGCCACCGGGCCTCGCCGCAGTCATCCCCCTACATCACCTCCAAGGGGGCATTACTGATGCTCACGCGCACGGCAGCCCTCGAATATGCCAGAGACAACATTCGCGTCAACGCCGTCTGTCCGGGCGTCACCCGTACGCCGCTGGTCGACAAGCAAAGTCAGGAGCTCAAGGACATGTTGGTCGCGCGGGTGCCACAGGGTCGAATCTGCGAGCCGGAGGAAGTGGCTGCGCTGTGTTCCTTCCTGGCCTCCGATGAGGCCCCGCACATCACCGGTGCCGACTATCTCATCGACGGCGGAAGAGGCGCGAGCTGAGCCGCGACCCTGGACTCGCACTGAGCGCGTTGGGCTACGCTCCACGCTCGATGCTAATGCGCGCGACATCGGCGAGCTCTGCGGCCACGGTATGAGGCTCCGTGAAGCCACCGCGATCCTCGATCTGCGCAAGGTTCGCTGCGATTTCCTCGGGCGTGGGCGGCCGACCGGACGGCCCCAGCCAGCCGCGCGTCACCCCGACGAATGCCCGGGCGTAGCGGCCGCCGGTGGCCGACCACATCCCGTGGGAGCTCGTGCACCGCTCACTCGCCAGATAGAGCACCAGGGGCGTCACGTATTCCGCCCGAATCTTCGCGCCTATGCGTTCGATTCCCGGGACCTTCTCAGGTTGAAACGCCTCCCACTCGGGAAGAATCGCGTGCGCGGGGGCCTGCCCGAGACGCGACGCCGCGGTTGGCAACAAGGCGTTGGCGAGTACTCCCGCGTACGCGCCCTCGAGGGCAAACGAATGCATCAGCCCGATGAGACCCGCCTTCGCTGCCGCGTAGTTCGCCCGGATATAGTTACCGAAGACGCCGGAAGCCGAGGAGGTAAAGATCAAGCGGCCGTAGCGTTGCTTGATCATCTGCTTGTAGGCCGCCTGACTGACATAGAAGGCGCCGTTCAGGTGCACCGCGAGCACCTCGTCAAAATCCTCATCCGACAGTTGCTCGATGCGTCCATTGCGCTGATTTCCGGCATTGTTGACCACGACATCGATCCGGCCGAAGTGGTCCATGGCCGCTGCGACGATCGCTTCGGCGCCTGCTCGTGTCGCCACTGAATCGTAGCTCGCCGTCGCCCATCCGCCGGAATCGACGATCGACCGCACGACCGCCTCGGCGGGTGCCTTGTCTTGACCGGAGCCAGTCGTTGTCGCGCCGAGGTCATTGACCACCACGGCCGCGCCGCGGGCGGCCAACTGAAGTGCATAGTCCCGACCCAATCCGCCCCCAGCGCCGGTGACGACGGCCACTCGGTGCGTAAAGTCGATCTTGCTCACATGTTCTCCATTATCCGACGAGAGTTCATAAAGGGGTTTATTGTCGCGACGCAGCTCAAAGCGGCGTGGTAGGTTATTGCTGCAGCGGGTGTGACACCTCGAGTAAATTGAGTACTTTGTCATGGCAGAATCAATGTCGGCAACAGGTTCGCGTGCGGCAAGCGGCAATCCCCTCGCGACCCGGGATCAAGTCGAGCTCGAGGACCTTGCCATGCGCCTGTATCGCTCGCGGTCCGTGCAGCGCGCCATGGAGCGGGGCCGCCGGCTGATGCAGGCGGACCCGCGCGCTCGGAGCAGCTCCGGGCAGGCAACTCTCGAGCTCGATCTGAACGAACTGTCCTTTGGCGCCTGCGCGATCGCTGCGGGCGATAGTCCCGATGATCCGAAGGTCTACTGGGGAATCAACATGCCTCATCGCTGGTTCGGCCGAGATGTGCCGGGCTCGCGTTGCGGAATCGATAATCCGGACAATGCGTATCGCTTGATCGCGATCGACGACCAGGCCTCCTACGTCGTTACGGGCTACGCGCCGCCAACCGGACCGGTCGATGTGACCTTCACGGTGTTTCCGGTGTGGCCCGGCGTGATCGAGACCAAGGGCATCTTTCCGGCGTCCCTCGGTGGGGTTTCGCTCAAGGCGCTCGAGGTCGAGTCGGGCGCTTTCACCCTATCGCTCGATCCCGCGCCCGCCAATGGCCGGCGCAACCACCTGCAGACCCGGCCGGGCGCAAAGGTGCTGTTCGTGCGAGATTCCATGTCGGACTGGTCCCGTGAGACGCCGGTTTATCTGTCGGTCAAGCGTGTCTCCGGGCCGCCTGCGAAAGCGCCACGGGATGAGGCGATGCTGAGCGAGATCGCGGCGAGGAATGTGGATCGTTCGGCGCAATTCTGGTTGGACCTGCCCGCACATTACTATTACCACGGGGAAGCCAATCGTCTGTTCCTCACCACGAATCCGGCTATCGCCAAGGGCGGCCAGTTCACGGGCAACGGCCATTTCAAGCTCGCGGACGATGAAGCCTACGTCCTTACCCTCGATCCACTGGGCAGTTCCTACCTCGGCGTGCAGCTCGCGGACCTCTACGGCGCGTCGCTCGAGTACGCGCATCACACCTCGAGCCTCGCTCAATCACAGATGGCGAGCAACGAGGACGGCACGCTCACCTATGTGCTGTCCATCAAGGATCCGGGGGTCTACAACTGGCTCGACCCGACTGGCCTCGACGCGGGATTATTCATGTTCCGATACCAAGGCTACGACCCCGAGACGGTGACACAGGACAAGGCCATTCGCCTCGAGCAGGTCGTGAAGCTCTCGCGGCTCGACACGGTGCTGCCCAAGGGAACCCGGCGCGTGACGGCTGAAGAGCGCCGCCGCCAGATGGCGGAGCGACTCGCCAGCTACAGCCGTCGATTGAGCGAGGTTGTCGCGGCAGTCTGAAGACTGAGCTCGGGCAGCTGCGCCTCCCCTGCTCTCTACTCATCGAGCACCGGCAGCGCCCTTTCGGGCGTGACCCGCCAAGAGTCGCTTTCAGTGCCTGGCAGTTTGATAAGTGAACGCCGTTCAAGTATTGTAACGGCAGGGTATGGCCACTCAACGCTGTTGCGAGCGCGCTGTCGCTCGATCTCGCAGCCGGCGTCGTTCGGGGGGTTCGATGACAAGTCTCGAGGCGACGCCCGCGCATGCCGCAACCTTCGATTGCACCTCCGGGGTAAGTCATTCCGTCGGTCGCGGCCACCCGCGGCTCCTGCTTGCGGCCTTCACCATCGGTCATATGGCTCAGGGCCTCGCCTTCACGGCTTTCGTCGCGGCACTGCCGCAGATGGCGCGTGACCTGGGCGAGCGCGGCGAGTTCGTGGCGCAAATGACCATTGCGGTGGCGGCGCTGGGGTTGCTCGTAGGCGCGCTTGCGAGCGGCTGGATCCTCGAGCGCGCGGGCACTCGTGGCACGCTCCTCTCCTCGATCGTGCTCTTCGGCATCACCGGCGCGGGCGCGATGGTGCTACGCAATCCCGCCTGGCTGCTCTCCTCGCGGTTCGCGGTCGGCTTCGCCGCGGCCACGATGACGACCACATGTCTGTGGGGGATCGCCGCGGAATACAGCGGAAACCGCCGCGCGCGGGCGGTCGGCATTGCTACTTCCGTGGGCAGTTTAGCGTCCTTTCTCGCGACGGTGGTGGGCGGGGTGCTGGCGCAGCGCAACGGGTGGGCATTCGCGTTCATCCAGTATCCCGTTTTCGCGGTCGCCGCGTTCATCCTCGCGTCTCTGAGCATTCGGCAGATCAAGCCGACACAACCGGCAGTGGGTCAGCGCTTGGAACCCTATTTCGCACGACTGCTGCCGTTTTTCGTGCTCGCCTCGGTGCTGTTCCTCGTCATGTTCATGGGATCGACGCAGCTTGCCTTTCTGTTGCAGGAGGACGGGATCCAGAATCCCGCGATTCGTGGGCCAATCATGAGCATGCTGACCGTCATCAGCACCTTGACGAGTTTCGCGTATGGCTGGATTCATCAACGTCTCGGGCCGCGCGGTACGTATTTGGGTGGACTCCTCAGCGCCGCCCTCTCGCTCACCCTCTTGGGCGCGAGCCCAAGTGTGGTCGCGGCGATCGTCGGCGCCTCCCTGCTGGGGGTCTACGTGGGGCTTGCGGCCCCTTATGTGTATCACACGGTCACGGAGCGCACGGAATCTTCCACCCGCGGTCGAGCCTTGGGTGTGGTCAACGCCTTTGGCTTCTTCGGCGGGTTTTTGAATCCTGTCATTCTTGCGCCCTTGGGCAAGTGGATCGGCATTCGCGGCTCGTTCTTTGCCGTGGCCGTGCTCGTGGCCCTCATGGCTCTCGGCACCGGCCTGCGACGTGCAACGCCTCATCCAGCGGCAGCGGGTGGGCCGCCTTGACCGGCACCCAGCCCGTTTAGCTTATATTTTGATCCCTGGGCGGCCTGCGGCGCCCCGAGCCGTGCTTGCCGTGGCCGAGGGTCCGCGAGCGGTATCACGGCGCCATTGTCAACTTTGTGAACGTCGTTCTATTATATTAATGACTCCGGCGGAATGATGGATCCTTGGATGTCGCAAGCAACCTACTCGCTCAGCGAAGATCAACTCGCCGTCCGCGAGCTCATCCGGCGGGTGGCGCGCGAGAAGGTGGCGCCGCGCGCGGCCGCGATCGATCGAACGGCCGAATACCCCCACGACATGTTTGCGCTCCTCAAGGACTTAGGTCTCTTCGCCCTGCCGTTTGCATCGAGCTACGGCGGTACCGGGAGCCTGTTGACCGCCTGCTTGGCGGTCGAGGAGCTCGGCCGGGTCTGCTACAACACCGGCTACCTCTTGGTGGTGCAATGGACCGCCTTCGGCGCTCTGGTTGCAGCGGCCAATGAGGAACAAAAAGCCCGCTTTTTGCCGGGTCTGGCTTCTGGAGAGCTGCGCGGCGCATTCTCGATCACCGAAGCGCAGAGCGGCTCGGACGTCTCGGGAATCAAGACCCGCGCCGAACGCGCTCCGGGCGGTTATCGGCTCGGCGGCGCGAAAATCTGGTGCACGAACTCCGACATCGCGGACTTCGTTTTGGTGGCGGCCAAGTGCAAGGACGCCGACGATCGCGACAGCATCAATCTCTTCATCGTCGAGAAAGGGACCGCCGGGTTCACGGTGGGCCGCAAGGAAGACAAGATGGGCGCGCGCGGCGTGCCTTCGTGTCCACTCTTCTTTGACGGCGCCTTCGTTCCGGAAGCGAACCGCATGGGGGCCGAAGGCGGCGCAGGCTTCCGGCGGGTGATGGAAGCCTTGAACACGAGCCGCCCGATCGTCGCGGCGCGGGCGGTGGGCTTGGCACAGGGCGCGCTCGATCACTCGCTCGAGTTCGTCAAGAACCGCAACGCCTTCGGTCGTCCCATCGCGGATTTTCAGGGGCTGCGCTGGATGCTCGCCGACATGGCTATGCGCACCGAGGCCGCGCGCCAGCTCACCTATCGAGCGGCCTCGCTGGTCGATGCGGGTGTCGAGGGCGAGGAGCTCGCGAGCGCGGCGGCCATGGCCAAGTGCTTTGCCTCGGATGTCGCCATGCAAGTCGCGACGGATGCGGTGCAGCTATTCGGCGCGGCGGGAATCTCCAATGAGTATCCGATTAACCGCTACTTTCGCGACGCCAAGGTGGTGCAGATCATCGAAGGCACCAACCAAGTTCAGCGCAACATCATCGCCAATATGCTCCTCGGGCGCGAGTCAAGGCGATAAAGTGACCCAAAAGCGCGCAGCAATGAGCTGTTCGGAGTAATCAATGGACCTGCGTTTCACTGCCGAGGAGCTTGCCTTCCGCGAGGAGGTGCGCGAGTTCTTTCGCACTGCCTTGCCGGCTTCGATTCGTCAAAAGTGCGTGCTCGGCCAGCGCTTGACCCGCGCGGAGCTCAAACGCTGGCAGCGCACGCTGTATGACAAGGGCTGGGCAACGCCCGCCTGGGCTCCCACGTGGGGCGGGACGGACTGGAATCCGGTCAAGCAATACATCTTCAAGGAAGAGCTGCATCTCGCGCCCGCGCCCGAGCCCTTATCGTTCAACGTCAATATGATTGGTCCGACGTTGATCGCGTTCGGCACGACCGAGCAGAAGCAGCTCTTTCTGCCGAAGATCGCCAGTCTCGACTACTGGTTCTGCCAAGGCTTCTCCGAGCCGGGCGCAGGATCCGACCTCGCCTCCTTGCGCACTCAGGCGCGGCGCGACGGGGATAACTACGTCGTCAATGGGCAGAAACTCTGGACCTCTACCGCGCATTTCGCCGATTGGTGTTTTCTTCTAGTGCGCACGGACCCTCAAGCGAGGAAGCAGCAGGGCATCACTTATCTTCTGATGGACATGAAATCACCGGGCATCGCCGTGCGCCCGATTATCACGCTCGATGGGCACCACGAGACGAACGAACTCTTCCTCGAGGAGGTGCGCATCCCGGTCGAGAATCGAGTCGGCGAGGAGAATCGCGGGTGGGATTACGCGAAGTATCTGCTCGGTCTCGAGCGAAGCGGAATCGCCCGCGTCGGCGTCTCCAAGATGCGAGTGCGCCGAGCGAAGGCACTCGCAGCGCTGGTCAGCTCCGAGGGTCGCCCGCTCGCGGAGGAGGCCCAGTTTCGCGAGCGTGTGGCGGCGCTCGAAGTCGAGCTCAAGGCGCTCGAGATCACACAAATGCGGCTCATCTCCGAGACCAGCGCCGCGAGTAACGCGCCCGATCCCAAGGGGTCGATTCTCAAAATGAAGGGCTCGGAGTTGCAACAGGCGGCGACTCAATTGTTGCTCGACGTGGCGGGCTACGATGCGCTCGAATACGACCGCGAGTTTCTGCGGGGCGAAGCCGCGGCGGCGCGCGCGGAGTCCGACTGGGCCTTGACGATCGCCCCTAATCACTACTTTACGCGGCACGTGAGCATCGTCGGGGGCTCGAACGAGATCCAGCGCAACATCTTGGCCAAGCAAGTGCTCGGCCTCTAGGGAAATTCACGGTGGATTTTGCCTACAGCCCCGATCAGCAGCTTTTGCGCGAGAGCCTCGCGCGTCTCCTTACCGATCGGTACGATTTCGAAGCGCGCAAACGCATCCTCCTCGCCGGGAGTATGAGTCGCGACATCTGGAGCTGCTTCGCGGACATGGGACTTCTCAGCTTGCCATTCCCGGAGAGCGACGGGGGCCTCTGCGGCGGTGCCGTCGAGATGTCGATCGTGATGGAGGCGTTCGGGCGGCACCTGGTGCTCGAGCCCTACCTCGCCTCCATTATCCTCGGGGGCGGTTGCCTGCGCTACGGCGCATCGGCCGAGCAGCGACAGCACCTCGTGCCGCGCATTATCGACGGATCGAGCATTCTTGCGCTCGCGCACGTCGAGCGCGGCGCCCGCTTCGAGCTCGCGCATGTCGCAACCACTGCGAATCGGGATGGTGAAGGGTGGCGACTGGATGGCGCTAAACACTATGTATTGCATGGCCAATCCGCCGACGCGCTCGTCGTCTCCGCTCGCATTTCGGGCGCGGCGCGCGATCCACAGGGACTCGCGCTCTTCCTCGTAGATTCGAGCGCCGCGGGTCTCGAGCGCCGCGGCTACGTGACGCAGGACGGAACCCTCGCGGCCGATCTGCGATTCTCCGGGGTGCGCGTCGAGGGCAGTGCCTTGATTGGCGAGCCGGGCGAAGCGCTGCCTCTCATCGAGCGGGTCGTGGGCGATGCGCTCGCCGCGCTCTGCGCCGAGGCGGTCGGCGCGATGGCGCGGGCGCTCGAGATCACGGTCGAATACCTCAAGATACGCAAGCAGTTCGGCGTTCCAATCGGCTCGTTTCAGGCCCTGCAACATCGCGCCGTCGATATGCTAGTCCTCGTCGAGCAGGCGCGCAGCATGGCGCTTTATGCCGCCATGATGAGCGGCGAACCCGACGTTGAGGAGCGAGCCCGTGCGCTCTCGGCGGCAAGGTACCTCGTAGGCCGCGCGGGACGCTTCGTCGGCGAGCAGGCGGTGCAGCTGCATGGCGGCATCGGCATGACGGAGGAATGTCAGGTCGGTCACTACTATCGCCGTCTCACGATGCTCGAGCTTTTGTTCGGGGACAGTCACCATCATCTGCGGCTCCTCGCGCGGCAGCGCTAATGGTCGAATCCCCCAGCGGAAACTCACCACCAAGCCCTCGGACAACCGGAGGTGAACGCTCCCGGTTTCTGCAGGCGAGTTGCGCAGTCCGCAAGAGTGATCCCGGCCGCCGCGGCCGCCGACCGTGCAGCTGAAGAAAGCGGATCGCCGCTCTTCAGCGATTGGTATCATCGAGCGAGCGAGAGGTCAGCGGCAATGCGTGCGTCGAATCGAAATCCGAAGCAACCACGGCGTTCTGGGCGCGGGGCGCGCACGAGCGCGAAATTGCACTCGACACCGACGTCGCGACCGAGAAGCGGCGGGCTCGTGGAATCGAGGCGCTCTTCAAAGGCAAGGAGCACGCACCAGCCGGAGGGGCTCGATGCCGCCGATATCATCGCGGTGACCCTGGCGTTAGCGCGCAAAGTCGGATTCGGGCAGCTATCGATGCGTCAAATCGCCGCCCAGCTCGGGGTCACCGCGACGGCGCTCTATTATCACTTTCATGACAAGAACGAGCTGCTCGACCGAGTTTCCGGGCACATCATGGACTCGATCGAAATCCCGGATGGGCGTTTGCCTTGGGGCGAGCGACTTCGGCAGGTAGTCCTGAACCAGCAGGCCACGCTAATGGCGTACCCGGGACTGGCCCGATTTATGGTTCACTATCGAGAGTCCGCGGGTGCGTTGCGTTGGATAGAGACAATTCTCGCGGTGTTACACGATGCGGGATTTCGCGACAAAGAAATGACTCGAGCCCTAGCGACGCTCTCGTTCTTCGTGCACCCCCTCACGTTGGTCGATGACCGGCCCCACCCTGGTCTTCAACAAGTTTATCGTCGGAGGCGGTTGGCGCAGCGCCTTCAAACAGACTCATCGCGTTATCCTTGCTTGACGCAGTTGATGCCGGCGCTGATTGAGGCCCCATACGAGTCCTACCTCCCCGTTGCACTGGACGGCGTGATCGCGGGAATCGCGGCGCGACTCGAACGATCTAGACAGGGGGCTGCACGCACGTCGGTGCACCGAGAACCACGCCCGCACCGGTAGCTCTCAGCCGCGTTCGCTGGTTGGCGGGGGCGTGTCCCATTTCAGGTTCTGGTTCATCAGGTCGCTGTAGTACGGCATGTGCGAGAGCATGCCGCCATCGACGTTGATGGCCTGCCCCGTGATGAACTCGGCATCCTCGGAGCATAGATACACGGCCATCGCGCCAATGTCCGCCGCGCGGCCGAGCCGTGGCACGAGCGTATTCCGCGCCATGATATCCACCATCGGTCCATAAACGTTCTTCATTCCGCCTTCGGTCCTGATAAGTCCCGGATTGATCGCATTGCAGCGAATGCCTTGCTTCCCGTATTGGGTGGCCACGTAACGGGCCACGCTCATGATCGCAGCCTTCGAGGCGCCGTAGGCAATGTTGGAGATGTCGCCGAGCAATCCCGAGCCAGATCCCGTCATCACGATCGATCCCTTGCCAGCTTTGAGCATGTGCGGAATTGCGTACTTGCAGCCGGCGATGTAGCCGCGAAGATTTACCCGCATGGTAAGGTCCCAGAGCTCGAATTCGACGTCCACGGGATTTGTATCGCGACGGATGATGTCGTTCGACATCAACGCCGCGTTGTTGTACAGAAAATCCAGCCGGCCAAAATGCGCGACCGTGGTCTTTACCAGGTTTTCGACCGAGGTCACGTCTCCGGCATCGAAGCGCACCGGTATCGCAGCAGCTCCAAGTTCGGCGGCCAGTATCTCGGCTTGCGGGCCATTGATGTCGCCGATCGCCACCTTTGCCCCTTCTGCTACAAAGCGGCGGCAGGCTGCGGCGCCGATGCCGGAGGCGCCGCCGGTCACTATGGCAACTTTATCGTTCAGGCCTTTCATGTGTGGACCTCCTGCAGGTTATCCGAATCACCGGTAGCGTATGACAGCACCCCGCTTCACTTGGCCCGGGAATCTTTCACATCCACGGCGTAGGTACGATCGGCCGACGGGCGCACGGCGAGGCCCCTGCGTTCCATCTCCTCAACCGCGCGCTTGAGTGCCGGGGAGTGGCCGTAGACTTCCTCGGATGGGTAGAAGATCCGCGATGAGTTTTCCTTGCCGGGGTCGAGGCCTAGTGTGATCGTCACTTTGCTGCCGGTCGTGTGCACCGACAGCAGCACGATATCGACCACTTCTTGTTCGCTGAAGAAGCGCCGCGCACCGTCCCACATGGCTTTGGTGAGAGTCGTGGGGCCGGATGAGACCGCGTTGGCGATGCGAAGGGCGGCTTTTATGTATTCGGGAAGGTCGCTCGATTCGAAGCGCGTGAGCTTCGAGACCAAGGCCTCATCGAGCCCGGCTTGCACGGCCCCGGCGGCACGCGCGTTCAGGCAATACTCGCACCCTTGATAGTTCGCATTGAATAGCCGGATGCACTCGTGCAAGACCGGATCGAGCTGAAATGAGCCCTCGCTTGCGATTGGAATCCCCGACAGTCGTGTCAACTCCGTCGGAATGGCGATCTTAGCGGCGGGAGTGTCGCCGCCTTCAACCATCATAGTAAAGCCACGCGCCAGCTCTTCAGGAATTCTGAGTTGTTTACCCATTGTCTGGTCCTCCACAATCATTCGATAGCATTTGCCGTCGACCGGAAATTGCTCATGGTTGAAGGCACGACACCAGAGGGCCGGATGTCGAACGCGGCGCAGCCTCGCTGCAGTTGGTCCATCACGCTGAGCGCCTTGACGAAATAGATGAACGCCTCAGCATCGAGGACGCTCTGTACGCGCGCGACGTCCTCGTCGCTGATGTTGCTCGACTGGATCACGAACTGCTCGGCAAATTCGAGACAACGCCGTTCCAGCTCGGAAAACAACGGCGAGCTCTGGTACTTCGACAGTTCGCGCAGTTTAGTCTCGCTCAGACCCGCATCGATCGCCGGCTTATAGCGCAGCGACAGGTCGTGTTGGCTCTGCAGCAGCGTCGCCATGCGCAGGCGGCACAATTCGATCAGCACCGGATCGAGGCGTTCGATCGAGCGATTGTAGTCCGCCATGAACAGGTGGTAGTACTGCCGACGCAAACCATAGACCCGGTCCAGCTCAGTCGGTCCGCTGGCGGGCTGCTGAACGTATGTCATCTCTGAGTCTCCTCCTGTGATTAACGTGGTGGTTAGAAACGGTAAGTCGCTTCCACACCAAAAATACGCGGCTCGCCAATTGTGGCAATGTTATAGCCCAATGAGGGATAGAGCAGCACGCCAAAGCTGTCGTACTTCGTGGCTGTTGCATTCTTGACGTAAAACGCGGCATCCACTTTCGACTGAAAGATAGATTTCCAGTCGAGGCGACAATTGAGAATGCCGTAAGCGCTCTGACCCTGGCTGTCCGCCGGTCCCTGCGTCGGACCTTGCGCCGTGTCGGTAT
The DNA here is from genome assembly GCA_035524075.1 of Steroidobacteraceae bacterium. Taxonomy (GTDB): domain Bacteria; phylum Pseudomonadota; class Gammaproteobacteria; order Steroidobacterales; family Steroidobacteraceae; genus JASHUC01. The sequence continues at coordinate 21,466 of DATKPP010000079.1, forward strand.
AAAACACGTGGCTTTGATAGGAGTATTCTACCATCGGGGAGATCGTGCCGAGCGCCGGATTTAGGGGTAATTCGTAAGACACCCTGAGTGAGTATTGGGTCTTCGGAGTCTGCGCAAACGAGTTGTTCGTAAAATTATTTCCGCCGAAGACGAAACTATTGAAGTAGGCATCAATCAACGACAGGTATCCGCCCAACTCCAGTCCTTTGACCGGAACAAACGTGATTTCGAGTTCGCCGCCATTGATGGTTGCGGAAGCGGCATTGATCACTTCGAAATCGTTCGGATTGGATACCGGCGAAAGGAACTTCTGTGCGTCTTCGAGGCTCGATCGGTAGATCGCCAGATTGGTGCGCAGGACCGCGTCCCCAAAGTGCCAGTCCCTTTTCAAACCAACCTCCCAGTCATACACGAACTCCGGCCTGAACGGTCCGAAGCTCACCGGATCGCTGCCTACATAATTCCATCCGCCGGCGCGGTAGCCCTTGCGCCGCGTCGCGTATAGCAAAGTGTCGGTGTCTAGCTTGTACTCGAGGCTAAAGTTCCATGTGAGCACGTCATAACCGACATCGCCGCTGAGCTCGCAGTCGACAACCCCGGCGATCGCGCAGGAGGTCTGCGCCGGATCGTTCCATGACGTGGAGGTCATCTTGCGCTGATCCCTGGTATTGCGGAGGCCGGCAGTGAAGGACAGACCCTGAACCCAGGGGATTTTGACGGTACCCTGGCCGTATTCGGCGTAGCTGTCGTTTTCAGAAATTTCCTCGGCATGCGACGGTGGCGCGCCAAATTGAGGCAAAGCCACGGTGGCGCGCGGGTGGTCGATGTGCTGGTTGGCGTAGTAGAAGCCCCCCACCCAGTTGAATTGGTCGGCCGCTGTCTTGCCCTGAAACTGCAGTTCCTCCGAGAACTCGTGACCCATATCGCCAATGTACGAATTCAAAATCTGATAGGGAACGCCATCCAAAGGCACGGCTTGATTCTGATCAAAATGCCGATAGCCGACGATGTTCTTCACGGTCAGCGCGTCCGACGCGGTCCACGTCGTGGTATTGGACGAACCGATGTTGTCCGAATGATTGTAGGCATCCAATCCGGATTCGGTGGTCCAGAAATTGCTCGCGTGCTGAGCCTGACGCGTCTGCAAGACCTGCTGGCCGTTCACGCCGATCAGCGAAAGCGCGTAGTTTGCATAGCCGGTGGGCGAAAGCGCTGTGAGCGAATAGGCCACCCCATGATCGCGGTAGTCATTGCCCTGCACCATAAAGTAACTTTCGAGGCTATCCGTCAGGCGCATCAGCGCCGAGATTCGCCCGGCAAGGGAGTACTCATCGTCGGGATTGGCGCTCGAAACTCCGCCGAATGGTGCGATTTCGAAGTCGTTCAACTGTTCTTGCGTGATGAGATTCTTAACGTAACCGTCATGCTCCACCAGCGATAAGGCAGCACGCAACTGCAGTTGGTCGTTGATCGGCAGATTGAGGATATCCGTGGTGTACCAACCCGTGCCGTTGTTAAAGTCGGTCATGCCCGCTGTTGCGGATCCGCCGAACTCGTCGGTCGGCTTCGCTGGTGTGACAAGGACGGCGCCTCCCGTGGTATTGCGCCCGAATAGCGTCCCCTGGGGCCCCTTCACCACTTCCACGGATTGCAAGTCGAACATTTCCTGGTTAATTCCCACCGGGTAGGAATAACTGACTTCGCCGAAGTAGTAACCCACGGCGGGGTCCTGACCCGGGGCGATGTTCGTGCTGCGCTGCCCGCGGATGCCAATATTGGTGTACACCGGCGAGTTGTAACTATCGATGTTGAGTCCGGGCGCATGCCCATTCAGACCCTGCAGGCTGACGATGGAGTTTTCCGTCAAAAATTCGCCACTTAGCGTGGTAATTGCCAACGGAACGTTCTGTTGATTCTCCTCCCTGCGGCGAGCCGTGACGATGACCTCCTGGAGTTCATTGCCGCCGGTCGCGACACTTGAGCTTTCGTTAACCGCGCTAGAGCTTTCGTTAACCGCGCCAGCCTCCGGCGACTGGTTCGCACCTTGCGAATTCGCCACGGCGGAGTTCAACCCACACACCAGAACGAGGGCTGCAGCCCATGATCCTTTTTTCATATTAATTTCCCCCTCGCGATTGCAACTGTATCGCCGTCGTGTCTCCCGGCCGCTGCATGTATGGCGCTCGATCCTCGAGGCGGTCCATGTGCCGCCGGTGCGTCCAGCCACGGTTCTTTGGATGTTCACGTTATCGCATAGTGTTCATATATTGGTCTACTATTTTAACGGTGTAAAGTAAATTGAGACTATTTACTTAACAGTGTAAAGATGGAATGTTGATCCGTCTCTGAGTACAACCGAGCGGATGCGTTCAGATGATGGGAATCAGCAACTGGGATGGGTGCGAACCGATCGCGATTGAACGCGATAAGGCGGGGGCCGCACGATACTTCCCCGACATCCGGAGGCTGTCGGATGCAGCTCCGGGGCGCGATTAGCCGAGCGAGGCCGCATCGCGGCTGGGCGCCTCGCACAGATGAGCAGCATCTTCTCCGGCACCCTTGGGCCGTTCGGCCGCGTTCAACAGTCCGTGATCTTGGAGCGGCTTGATCAGGAGCTCACCGTTACCGGGAGCGATAAGACCTCGGCGACCCCGCCATCCACGTGTAGCGTGTGACCGTTGACGTAGGACGCGGCGTCCGAAGCGAGAAAAATCGCCGGTCCGGCGAGCTCCTCGGGTTTTCCCCAGCGCCACATCGCAATCGCATCGGTGAAGATCCGCATGCGTTCGGGGTTTTGCGTAACGGGCTCCGCCATTTGGGTGAGAAAGAACCCCGGCGCGATGGCGTTGCAGGTCACCCCGTAGCGACCGAGCTCGCCGGCGAGCGACTTGGTGAGCCCGACCAGGCCATGCTTGCTCGCGACATAGGCCTGAAGGCGCTCACGACCGATCACCGACACGTACGAGCCGATGTTGATGATACGTCCGGCGCGCTGCGCGACCATGGGGCGCGCTGCCTCGCGCGAGAGGAGATAAACGGCGGTCAAATTCACATCGATCGTGCGCTTCCAGACATCGAGCGATGCGTCGAACAGCCCGCTCCAGATGCACAGCGCCGCGTTGTTGAGCAAAATGTCGAGGCGGCCGTGCCGCGCGATGATCTTCGGTACGGCGGCGATCACCGCCCCCTCGTCCGTCAGATCGAATGCCTCCAGATCGGCCTCACCGCCCGCCCCGCGAATTTCATGGACAGCCTGTTGCAGGAGGGGTTCGTCACGGGCCGCGAGTACCACGGTCGCCCCGGCGCGGGCGAGCGCACCCGCCATGGATCGACCGAGGCCGCGCGAGGCCCCGGTGACGAGCGCCACCTTGCCGCGCAGTGAAAAGAGGTCGGCAACGCTCTTGGTCCGTTCCTTCTCGACCGTCGACATTTCGCCCTCCCCGCCTCCGTCATGGACGTCCCGGCCGTCCGGTTTCTGTTATCGAACGAAATTCAAATCGAATTTTCGCGGCCCGCGATTTCAAGACCTTTTAGGGGCGAGTCCCGCCCGGCCGCAGCGTGGGCGAGCAATTGACATGCCCGTCGCTTGATTCATAATATCGCACAACGTTCAATTATTTGTGCCTGAGCATTCGAGGGAGCCTCCATTGGGCGAGATGCTGCGCGACAAATCAGTGGTGGTCACGGGGGCGGGGAGCGGTATCGGGCGGGAAATCGCCCGTGCCATGGCCGCCAACGGCGCCCGCGTCGTCGTCAATGACGTTGGTCGCATTGAGGGCAAAAGTGCCGCCGAAGGCGTCATGCAAGAGATCCGGTCGGCGGGCGGCGAGGCCGTCGCGAGTGAGGATAGCGTCGCCAGTCCGGAAACCGCAGGGCGCATCGTGCAAGCGGCGCTCGACCATTTCGGGCGGATTGATGGCGTCGTCAACAACGCCGGCATCGTACGCGATCGATTTTTCTTCAACATGTCGGCGGAAGAATGGCAGGCGGTACTCGATGTGCACCTCAATGGCTCGTTCTTCGTGGCTCGGGCCGCCGCGCCCCATTTCAAGGCCCAGGCCGGCGGCGCCTACGTCCACATGACCTCGACCTCCGGATTGATCGGTAACGTCGGCCAGGCCAATTACAGCGCCGCCAAGATGGGGATCGTGGGGCTGTCGAAGTCCATTGCCCTCGATATGGCGAAATTCAACGTGCGCTCGAACTGCATCGCGCCCTGGGCCTGGACCGCGATGACCGCCTCCATCCCGGACACGCCGGAGAATCGTCCGCGCATCGAGAAGATGAAGAAAATGGAGGCGGCCAAGATAGGCCCGCTCGCCGTGTACCTGCTCAGCGACCGCGCCGCAGCAGTGACCGGCCAGATCTTCGGTGTGCGGGCGAACGAACTCTATTTCTTCAGTCAAATCCGCATGATTCGCTCGGTGCACCGGAGCGAGGGCTGGACACCGGAGTCCATTGCCGAGCATGCCATGCCGGCATTCGAGGCGAGCTTCTTCCCGAATGTGCCCTCCATGACGCTCACTCCTTGGGATCCGCTTTGATGGCCGGCGAGACGCTCGAGACACTGGGCCTGGGCTGCTACTTCGAGGATCTGCCCGTCGGGCGCCGCTTTCAAACGGTGGGCCGCACCGTCACCGAGACGGACATCGTGCTGTTCGTGAACACGGTGGGGATGACCGAAGTGCTCTTTACCAACGTCGAGTTCCAGAAGCATGAATCCGACATCAAGGGGCGCGTCGCCCCGGGATCGCTGGTGTTCGCCCTGGCGGAGGGCCTGCTCACGCAGGCGACCATGCAGAAGACCGGTTACGCCTTTCTCGGCATGCAATGGGATATCAAGGGCCCGGTCATCGCCGGCGACACGATTCACGTCGAGTGCGAGGTCATCGAAGCGCGACTCTCCAAGAGTCGTCCAGGTCGCGGACTGGTTCGTACGCGCAATCGAATCCTGAAGCAAGATGGCACCATGGTGCAGGAATACACGCCGCTGCGCATGATCAAGTGTCGCAACACGCCCCGATGACCGCTGTTCGAAGGCATACTGAGCTGCCGCCCGCTCGCGGGCCGCTTCTCGGCGTGCGTGTCATCGATGCCACCACGAACGTTCTAGGGCCCGTGGCCACCCAGATTCTCGGGGACATGGGCGCCGATATCATCAAGATCGAGACGCCGCAGGGTGATCCCAACCGCGACACCGGTCCGCACCGGCACCCGGGCATGTCCGCGATGCACATGAACGTGAATCGCAACAAGCGCAGCGTGACCTTGAATTTGAAGCGCCCGGAGGCGCTCGAGGCCCTCATGCGTCTCACCGAGAGCGCCGATGTGTTCGTGCACAGCATGCGCCCGGCGGCCGCGCAGCGTCTCGGCATCTCCTATGCCGCCATCGCCGCGAGAAATCCCAAGATCATCTACGCCTTCGGTCCCGGCTACCGCCAAGACGGTCCGCATCGGGACTATCCCGCGTTCGACGATGTTCTGCAGGGCGAGAGCGGCATTGCCGCACTCATGAGCCAGGTGAACGGTGAGCCGCGCTTCTATCCCACCGTCATCATCGATAAGCTCTGTGGCTATATTCTCGCCTCGAGCATCAGCATGGCCTTGTTCGCGCGCGAGCGCACCGGACTGGGGCAGCAAGTGCATGTGCCCATGTTCGAGAATATCCTCGCCTTCAACTACCTGGAGCATCTCTGGGGTGCCGCGTTCGATCCGCCGCTCGATCCGGGCGTGGGCTACGTACGGTTGCTCACCAGGCATCGGCGCCCGTACCGCACGCTCGACGGCTACATCTGTGTGCTCGCGGTCAACGATGAGCAATGGCAGCGGATCTTCCCTGTTCTGGGCCGGGCCGACCTGCTCGATGATCCGCGCTTTCGCACTACCCATGCGCGAGTGCGCCATTACGATGAGCTTTATGCCATCGTGGCCGAGCAGCTCACACTAAAAACCACTGCCGAATGGCATGATCTGCTCGACCGCGAGGACATCCCGAACGGCCCGATGCGCAGCCTCGAGGAGCTGCTCCACGATGAATACCTGAACGAGACGGGCTTCTTCCATTGCTATGAGCACCCGAGCGAAGGACCCATGCGGACCACCGCTCCGGCGGTGCAGTTTTCCTCCACGCCTGCCGGCGTGCACCGGCCCCCTCCGCGACTCGGGGAGCACAACCAGGTGGTCCTGAGCGGGCTCGGCTATAGCGAGAGCGAGATCGCGCAGCTGACGGCTTGATACATCGTCCCGCCGTCGACCCCTTAGACCGTAGAAGGATGAGAGCCATGGGTCTTCAGACCGAGACGGAGCCGTACCAGGAGATCCGCAGCGGCGTGCGCGCGCTGTGTGCCGAGTTTCCCGATGAATACTTTCGTAAAGTCGACGGGGAGCGCGCGTATCCATCCGCTTTCGTCGATGCGCTGACCAAGGCGGGCTGGCTTGCGGCGCTGATACCGCAGGAGTACGGCGGCTCGGGACTGAGTCTCGCGGAGGCTTCGGTCATCATGGAGGAGATCAACCGGGCGGGCGGCAATTCCGGTGCCTGTCACGGCCAGATGTACGTGATGAACGTGCTCGTGCGCCATGGGTCCGAGGCGCAGAAGCGCGACTATTTGACGCAGATCGCTTCCGGGGCGCTGCGTCTGCAATCGATGGCGGTCACCGAGCCGAGCACCGGCACGGACACCACCCGGCTCAAGACAACGGCCGTGCGCAAGGGCGATCGGTACTTGATCAACGGTCAAAAGGTCTTCATCTCCCGCGTCCAGCACTCGGATCTTTTGCTGCTGCTCGCGCGCACCGCGCCGCTTGCGGAGGTCAAGCGCAAGTCGGATGGCATGTCGCTCTTCATCGTGGACCTGCGGCAAGCGCTAGGCCGGGGATTGAGCCTGCGTCCCATTGCGAACATGCTGAATCAGGACACGAATGAGCTCTTCTTCGATCAGCTGGAGGTGCCTGCCCAGAATCTCATCGGCGAGGAGGGCCAAGGGTTCAAGTACATTCTCGATGGTCTGAATGCGGAGCGGGCCCTGATCGCCGCCGAATGCATCGGTGATGGCTACTGGTTCGTCGAGCGCGCGACCAAGTATGCGAACGAGCGCGTGGTGTTCGACCGGCCGATCGGCCGCAATCAGGGCGTGCAGTTCCCCATTGCCGAGTGCTTCATCGAGGTCGAGGCCGCGAGCCTGATGCGCTACAAGGCCTGCGAGCTCTATGACGCCCGCAAGCCGTGCGGCGCCGAGGCGAACATGGCGAAGCTCCTCGCGGCGAAAGCCTCGTGGGAGGCGGCCAACGTCTGTCTGCAGACGCACGGTGGCTACGGCTTCGCATCGGAGTACGACGTCGAGCGCAAGTTTCGCGAGACGCGCCTCTATCAAGTCGCGCCGATCTCGACCAACCTGATTCTCTCCTACATCGCCGAGCACGTGCTCGGCTTGCCACGCTCGTTCTAAAGCCACCTCACAGAGGCGCGCACGCACGGGCGACGGTGCTCGATCACCGTCGCCCGCCCAAAATCCAGCCAGATCACTTGAAGTGGTACTGCACCGTGCCGCCGTACATCCGCGGGGGTCCATAAGCGGCAAAAGTGTCGGGACCCGGCGTCTGGTACACGAATTGGGTGTAGCTGCGATTGAAGAGATTGTTGCCCCAGATCGAGACATCGAGCTTGCCCGCCCCGATGGGGATGCCGGCGAAAGAGAGGCGCGCGTTGGTGAGCCAGTAGCTGGCGACCGGAATGCTGACGTTGGGCACCGAATAGTACGAGGCCGTGCCGTTCACCTGCGCATTGAGGCGCAGCACGCCGTAATCGGTGCGCACCAGATCGTCGACGACGGCGAGCGAGGTCGCCCAGTGCGGCAGCGCCGTCAGATGGAATTCCGGGCTCACAGGCGGGAAGCCCACCGGGGGCGGGAACGGATTCGTGACCGGTCCCTGATGGCCGGTATCGATGGAGCCGCTCCAATCGAACGTGAGGCTGGGCGCCGGCCGGTAGGACGCATCGAACTCCAGGCCCTCGATCTCGATCTGCGGGCCGTTGAAGAATTCGACCGTCGAGCTCGAGGTGGTCTGGATGTTCTCCTGCGGCTGCTTCCAGTCCTCGTAGAACGCGGCCACGTTCAGTCGAACCGTGTGCTGCGCGAACTCGGATTTGACACCGATCTCATAGGAATCGACCGTGCTCGGCTCGGTGTAGCGAAAGGTCTGCGACCCGACACTGAGCCCCGGGCCCTGGTAGCCGGTCGAGAAGCGCAGATAGCCCAAGACGTCCGGCGTAAACGCGTATTTAACGGCCGCGAGCGGCGTGACCTCGTTATGAACGACGCTCGGCGCACACTCGGGCGATTGCGGGCACGGCAATCCCGCCGGCACCGGCCCGTTGGGAAATGCCGGATAGGTCGGCGTGAGGTACACCTCGCCGTCACCGGCCGCCCGCAGCGCCGACTTGTCGTCACGGCTGTAGCGCAGGCCGAGGTCGAACGAGAGCTGATCGTCGAGCCGATAGGTGACTTGACCGAAGACCGCCTTGGAGCTCTGCGCCACATTGGCGCCTTCCAGCGAGACCGGGCCGAGCAGCGGCAAGATGAGCGCGGACGTCGTCGGCGAGGCGGGCAGGTACGGGTACGCCGCCGGAATCGAGTTCGGTAGGAGCGCGCCGAAGTACGTGGGCTCGGTCTCGGCGGCGGTCTCCTTGATGTAGAACAGCCCTCCGACCCAGTCGAAGTGCTCGCTCTTGCCGATGAACTGGAACTCCTGTGAGAACTGCCGGTGAGTCTGGATGTATTCCGGAACCGGGTCCGTGATCAGACTGGTGCAGAGCGCGCCGGCCGCGGGACAGGCGCCCGCCGGCAGAAGGAATGGGCCGGGCAGTACCGCGGAAGTCGCCGCGGTGTTGTACAGCGTGTCCGTATCGGAGCGCAGCGCGGTGATGGACTTGACCGAGAACGCTTCCGACGGGGACCAGTCGATGTTCAAGCGGTTGCCCCAGTAGGTCTGCGGGTCGAGCGGACGGTAGGTGTCCCACGGCTCGCTCAGCGGCGTCGTGAGTTGATTGGGCCATACCCCGTTCCAAGGGCTCCCTATGGGGCTGTAGGCGAGCTGCGCGTTCCAGGCCTCGCTCGTCTTCAGCACCGTGTAGTCGCCCGCGTACTCGACGCGGAAGTCATCGGAGAACTTGAAGAGCAGCGTCAGCTTGCCCCCATTCGAGTCGGTCACGCCATAGTTGTACTGCCCCTGACTCTCGGCGGGGTTGCTCGTCCAGCCGTTACTGCCGGTCGAGATCCCGTCGATCTTCGCCGACATGATGCCGATCTGCGGCAGGTTGACGTGCACGACGCCCTTCCAGTAACCATAATTTCCGCCTTCCACGCGCGCGTCGACGTCGAACTCGCCCGTGGGCTCCTTCGAGATCAGCTGGATCGCGCCGCCCTCGGCATTCTTGCCGAACAGGGTTCCCTGAGGTCCGCGCAGCACCTCCATGCGCTCGAGGTCGTTGAGCTCGAGCGCAATCGAGGTCTGACGACCGTAGTAGACGCCGTCGACATAGGTCGGAACCGGATTCTCGTTGGTGACATCCGTGCCATTCGAATTGATGAAACCGCGGATCCCGACCTCGAGCACCGACTGGTTGCCGGCGAACGGCTCGACCTTCACCGCGGGAATGTCACCCAGCATGAGGCTCGCCACGCTGTCGATCCCGCGCAACTGAAGCTGCTCCGCGCTCAGGGCCGAGATGGCAACGGGGACGTTCTGCAGACTCTCGGAGCGCTTCTCCGCGGTGACGACGATCTCTTGCAGGGCGCCGCTGGATTTATCATCGCTCGCCGCGCTATCCGTGAGTGCATCGACCGCACTTTCTGTGGCATCCGCGAGGCCGCTCGCCAGGATGCCCGACACCAGCAGCAGAGCGCAGACGATGCGTTGACCTGAAATGGTGCGAGTCCGACTCATCATGTGAAAGCTAGAATCCGCCATATCCCCCCCACCCGAAGACACCGTTACCAAACGGCTGAAGCATTTTTGGCGATTATGAGACACCATTTGAGCTAGGTCAATTACCTGTACACCGTTCATGTATCTGAGCGGCGCGTCCAATTCAGATTTGCGCACGCCGTTCACAAGCAGCAAGATAGGGTGGCCTGATGCCCCGCCAAGACGCGAGCACAACCTGAATGAACAGCGCAAAGTCCGGAAGCTCATTGCCCGCCCCGGTGCATCACCTGCTCGAATCGGCCGTCTTCACGGAATTCGCCACGGTGAGCGCGGCCGGGACACCGATCGACACCCCGGCATTCGCGTTTTGCGATGCGGCCGGCGGCAGCGTCAATGTCGCCACGGGACTCGCTTACCCGGCTAAGGCTGAGCGCGCCCGGCGCAATCCGCGGGTCGGCCTCTTGATGGAAGGCGTGCCGGGGGAGCCTGTCGTCGCCATCGCTGCGCACGCAGCGGTGCGTGATGCCAACATCCAGGCGAATGTCGATCGCTACATTGCGGAGACGATTGCCTATTTGGCCGCTTATTCGGCTGGCAACCCGTGGCCGGTCGCCCGGCAATCCGTATGGTATTGGTCGCGAATCTTCATCTGCTGCCTGCCGCTAAGGATCCTGTGGTGGCCCAATGCGGCCGCCATGGAGGAACCCGCGCACGAGTGGCAAGCGCCGCGCGACACCGTGTATGCGCTCTCGGACCCCGCTCCCAAGGCCGCGAGCAGCCCATCGCCCCGGTGGCCTTCGCGCCCCTGGCAGGAGCGCGTGACCGAGGCGCTCGCACTCGGCCTCCCGCATCTCACCGCGCTGGATGCCGAGGGCTATCCGCTGCCCGTGCGCGCCCGCAAGGTCGAGCCCATGGAAGGCGGCTTCCTGATCGAAGTCCCCGCCGGGGCCCGCTGGGCCACGCGCGGACCGGCCTCTCTGTGCTTCCTTGGCACAATCACGTTCATTGGATACATCGAGCCGCACGCAGGCGCCACCGCGTTCGTGGTCGGGCGAGTCCTGCCGACCTTGCCCACGGTCGCGGACCCACGGGAGCTGTGGCAGCCGAGCGAGACCACGCGCCGGGTGTTCACGACCCGACTCACCCGCGAGCTCGAGCGGCGCGGCCTGCCCATGCCGCAGGTCCCGATCGAGCCCCCAGCCCCGACACTCGGATCACTGCGCCGAGCGGAGCGTATCGCTCGCCTCGCGACGGAAGCGGCCGCGCGACAGGCCGCGGACTCATCTTGAAGCGGAGGAATGCGATGAACACGGTACGGTTCGATGGCAGAGTGGCCGTGGTCACGGGTGCGGGTGGCGGTTTGGGGCGCACGTATGCGCTCGACCTTGCGCGCCGGGGAGCTGCCGTCGTCGTGAACGATCTCGGTTGTGCATTCGACGGTGCGGGCCGCTCATCCAGTATGGCCGACCAGGTGGTCGAGGAAATTCGCCGCGCGGGGGGTCAGGCCGTTGCCTCGTACGATTCGGTCAGCTCCGCCGCCGGCGGAGAGGCCGTGGTTGCGAAGGCGATCGAGTCCTTTGGCCGTATCGATGTGCTCATCAACAATGCGGGGACGCTGCGCAATGCGCCGCTCGAGGCGCTGCCGGACTCGACGCTGGATGAGATGATCACCGTGCATCTCAAGGGGGCTTTCTACGTCACGCGACCGGCGTTTCGGCTGATGAAGCAACAACGCTATGGGCGCATTCTGTTCGCCTCGTCAGCGGCCGGCATGCTGGGCAACGCCACTCAGTCGGCGTACGGCGCCGCCAAAGCTGGCGTGGTGGGACTCATGAACGTGCTGGCCCAGGAGGGCCACGCCTACAATGTCTTGTGCAATGCGCTTCTGCCCACGGCACAGAGTCGCATGGCCGCTGCGATGCCCGCGGAACAGATGCAGGATATCGGCGAACTGTTTGGCGCCGCCGCATCGCAACTCGGTAACACCGGGACAGCGCCCTTCGTCACGCCCATGGTCGTTTATTTGGTGAGCGAGGCCTGCCAGGTGACACATGGAATTTACTCCTCGACGCTCGGTCGCTATGCCCGGGTGTTCATCGGCGTCAGCGACGGTTGGATAGGACCGCGCGATGAGCCGTGCACGGCCGACGACATCGCGGCCCATTTCGGCGAGATCTCGAGCACGAAGAGCTTCTGCGTGCCGCAGAGTCTGCGGGATGAGTTCGTCGAGATCATCAAGCTCCGCGAGAAATCTCCTCCTACCTGAGCGAACCGGGGCCGACGCCCGCACCGCCGGGGCCAATGCCCGCACCGCCGGGGCCGACGCCCGCACCGCCGAGGCCCCGCGCCGCCGGGGCGCCGATCGCTCGAGCCGCCTCCCTCAGAATGGCAGCACGAACTTGGCGCGCGTCACCTTGAGCGGCCGCATGTAAGATGGATCGTCTTTGTTCCGCAGCGGCACTCCGGTCAGCGCAGCGGCCTCGAGATTCTCCTTCGGCATGACCGTCTCGGGGGGCTCGCTGGTCCACTCGATGATGCACTTGCGCGCGGCGATGGCCCACTTGCCGTCGCGCTTCTCGAATCGATCCAGATAGCGCCCGCCACACAGGCTCAGCGGCGGGCCAATCTTGTTCTTGCCCGAGAACAGCCAGTACGTCTCGGTATGTGCCGTCATCCCCTCCAGCTCGCAGCGATGGTTGAGCACGTAGTGCTTGTGATGGTGCTGATACTTCTGGTGATAGCTGATCGCCCACTCGATGAACTCATCCCGGCTGCCGACGAAGGCGCCGTGATCATCCACGGCATCGGGGTGATAGGCGCTGCGCAGCATCTCGCGATCGAATCGATCGACGCCGCTGCAGTACCTCACGATGCAATCGTAGATCTGTTGGCGGTCGATGAGCTGTTGCAGTTCAGCAGGAAATGCGGTCATGGTGGGCTCCAGGTTGCTGTAACGAGATGATGGGACGTGCGCCTGCTTGCGGATCGAGCATGACCTTGCACTGCGTCCCGTTCTCGATGCTCAACGGCCGGCCTACGCCCGTGAACACCGCGGCTCTCACAAAATCCCCCGCTCCTTGGCCGACGTGCTCGCGATGCCGCGCTCCTGAAATACCGCGTGCGCACTCTCGAGCGCCTGCGCCGCCGCGGGAAAGCCGCAATAGGGCACGATCTGCAGGATCGCCTGTTCCAGCTCCTTGACGGTGATGCCGTTGTTCAAGCCCGCGCGAATGTGATTCTTGAGCTCGTCTGCCCTGCCCTGTGCGATCAGCGCGCCGATGACGACGAAGCTGCGGCTCTTGCGTTCGAGCGCAGGGTTGCCCCAGGTCTCGGCGAAGGCAAACTCGAGCGCCATGCGCCCGACCTCGGCCCCGAAGCCATCGCCGCTGATGGCCGCTTCATAGCCCGCGAGAAATTTATCGCCGAACATCTCCTTGAGAACCTGCCGTCCTCGCGCGCGGCGCTCATCCAGGTTATTCATCATGAGATCGTGTCTCCTGTCACGTTGGAACCAGAACTTACCATCCTCAGGTGATCAGAAAGCCGCCGTTCCGCATCCGTCCCGGGCCCCTCGAGCGCCCCGCCGGCCGCGAGCCGCGCCTCGAGCATCAGGCGCACGCCCTCGCCCATCAGCAGAAATGTCGAGCGCTGGTTCGCCGACTGCAACACTTCGAATTGCTCCAGCGTCGTCTGCGCAAGCGGCCGGTCGGGGATGACGACGCGCAGCTGCGCCAGAAGATCACTCATATACGACTACCCCAGGCCACCTGCAATGCCCTGCCTCGCGCGCCTTGCGGGGTGCCTTCACTTGCACGTCAACAGGTCGTAGGCCGCGAGCGATCCGACCTCGATCACGCCGCCGTCGACCGGCAGCATCGCCCCGGTGATGAATCGAGCCTCGTCGCTCGCCAAAAACAGCACCGCCAGGGCGATATCCCAGGCGTCTCCCTCGATCGCGAGGGGCCCAGCCTTGCGGCGCCGCTCGCGAGCCGACTCGCCGAGCAAACCCATCGCGAGCGGCGTCATCACGTGTCCGGGTGCCACCGTGTTGACGCGAATGCCTTGCGGCCCGTAGATGAGAGCGAGCTCAGCAGTCAGGCTGTTCATGGCAGCCTTGGATGGCCCATACGCCAGAGTTCCGTAGGCCCGCAGACTCGCAATCGAGGAGATATTGACTATCGCGCCGCCTCCGCGTTGGCGCATGCTCGCGATTGCGCTCCTCGACATGAGGAGCGCGCTCTTCACGTTCACTGCGATGACCTGATCCCAGGCTGCCTCATCGAGATCTTCGAGCCGGCTCGGTCCGGCGGCGATGCCGACATTGTTGATGAGGATATCGGCGCCGCCATATCGGGCGAGCACCTCCGCCAGGACCCGCTCGCAGTCGACAGCGCGCGTCACGTCCGCCACGGTACTGAAGGCCTCACCACCTTCCGCGGCAATGAGGCTGCGCGTTGGCTCGAGCCGCTCCGCGCTGAGATCCACGAGGCACACGCGCGCACCTTCGCCCGCGAGCACCGCGGCAATGGCCTTGCCGATGCCGACGCCATCGCCCTGTGAGCCGGACCCCGTGACGATGGCAACCTTGCCCGTCAAACGGGCTCGATAGTGCTCTGGCTTTGGCATGTGACGGCTCTCTAGCGCACGCGTTGATTTTCGGGAACCCGCTTTACGGCTCAACTGGCATTCTCTCACAAGCCGTGTTCTAAATCATGAACGTTGTTCAGTAAGCGCCCCAGACACTGGGCTGATGCTTCTGCAGCAGCGGCGAGCAACCGCACGCGCCGGCGGTGATTGACACACCCAAAGCGCGTTTCCTACCATCACTGGCACGGTTTTATTAACATCGTTCTAATATCGGAACAAGCAAGGCCCATATGCCGGACATTGAGCCTTCGATACACAACCGCGTGACTCGCCTCCTCGGCATTCGCTATCCGATCGTGCAGGGCGGCATGCAATGGGTCGGGCGAGCCGAGCTTGCGGCGGCCGTTTCGAACGCCGGCGGACTCGGTATTCTGACCGCCCTCACCCAGCCAACCCCCCAGGCACTCGGCGAGGAGATCGAGCGCTGTCGCTCGATGACCGATCAACCCTTCGGCGTGAACCTCACGATCCTTCCGACCACGAGCCCGCCCCCGTACGAGGCCTACTTGGATGTGGCGATTGCCTCGGGAGTGAAGGTTCTCGAAACCGCCGGCAACAACCCCAAGGCGTTCATTGCCAAGGCCAAGGCCGCGGGTGTCACACTGCTCCACAAGTGCACGTCTCTGCGCCATGCACTCTCCTCCGAGCGCAGCGGCGTGGACATCGTCAGCATCGACGGGTTCGAATGCGCCGGACACCCGGGGGAGGATGAAGTCGGCGGATTCGTCATCTTTCCGCTCACCGCCAGGCGGCTCAGGATCCCGGTCATCGCCTCGGGCGGCATCGCCGATGGGAGCGGCATGGCGGCCGCGCTCGCGGCCGGTGCCGAGGGCGTCAACATGGGAACCCGCTTTTGCGCCACCCGCGAGGCGCCGATCCACGAGAACATCAAGCAGATGATGGTGAAGCTGACGGAGCGTGACACCAACCTGATTTTCCGCACCTTGCACAATACCGGCCGGGTGCTGAAGAACACCGTGTCCGATGAGGTCGTCGCACTCGAGCGGCGTCCAGGGGGCTGCGCCTTTGAGGACGTGAGACCCCTGGTCGCCGGCGCACGCGGCCGGGATGCCTTGCAGCGCGGCGAGACCAACGGCGGCTTGGTCTGGGGTGGCCAGGGCGTGGGGCTGATCGAGGATATCCCGAGCTGCGAGGAGCTCCTGCAGCGCATGGTCCAAGAGTGCCGCGGAGCACTCTCGCAGGCGATGAGTTGGCTCGGCTAGTTGCCGCGCTCACTCCCCGCCAGGATCGAAAGCCCCTCGAGGGCGAGTCCCGTTCCGCGTACTCTGCCAGCCCGCTCATCGTGCCCCCCGCGATTCAGCTACCGCGACCCCATTGCAGGGGAAGATACTTCACGCCATTGACCGGCCCACTCTCGGTGCGCGGTCGCTCCCCGGGCTTAATACGGAAATCGGGTATGCGCTTGAGCCATTCCTCGAGAAACACCTTGAGCTCGAGCCGCGCAAGGAACGAGCCGGGGCAGCGGTGCGGGCCGTGGCCGAAGGCGGCGTGACGCTGGATATTACGGTTGAAATCGATGCGCAGAGGGTCCGGGTAGCGTCGCTCATCGAGCCCGTGCAACGTCTTGGGGAGCAGGACCTGCTCGCCGGCATGGAACTCGACATCTTTGTACTGCATATCACGCGTGACCACACGCGCGGTGTTGGGAATGCCGAAGCGCCGCAAAAACTCCTCGATGGCGCCCGGGATGATCGCCGGATCCTCCCGCAGCTGGGCGCGCAGCCCGGGCTGCTCCGCGAGGCAGCGTGTCGTGAATGAAAGCGCGGCCGCCACCGTGTCCAATCCGCCGAAGATGACGTTCACCATCATCCCCGCGAGCTCGATCTCGTTGATCGGCCGACCGCCGATTTGCGCGTTCACCATCCTGCTGAATAGGTCAGGTCCCGCATGGCGGCGGCGCTCGAGAATCCATCGCTGGGTGTACTGCCGCAATCCCGAGTAGGCGGCGAGCCGGTCCTGCTCCGAATGAGGCCGGACGCTTTTCTCGGTGAGATCGAGCAGGAGCTCTCGGTCCTCGAGAGGCAAAGCCACGAGCCTCAGGAAGGTGACGATGGGCAGGCGCTTGGCGAAGGCATCCACGAACTCGCACCCGCCTCGTGGCACGATGCCATCGAGCAACTCATGAGTCAGGCGGCGCAGATCGCCCTCGAGCTGCTGCATCGGCTTGGGACCGAATGCCGGCGACAGAACGGCCCGCAGCGGGGCGTGCTGCGGCGGGTCATACTCCAACGGAGCGAGCGGCGGCTGCCCGGGAATCGGCGGCACGGTGACATGGCGGTAGGAAAAGCGATCGTGATCGGTCTGCATCACATCGATATCCTCGGCACGGGTGGCGATCCAGTGTCCGCCATACCGAGTCGACCACACGATGTCCGGCCCCTCATGCAGCCGCTTCCAGGCGAGCTGCACGTCGTCCTCGTGGCCGGGTGGCGCACGATAGTCAAAATCGGTGACGAGACTCGAAGGTACGTGGGCGGGCGCGCGGTCCGCGATGACGCTGCTCATACGGAAGACTCCTCGGATGTGCTGAACTGTTGGCGCAGTGCCACTTTGTTGGTCTTGCCGCTCGGCAACCGGGGAAGCTCGAGCGTGAACTCGATGCTCTTCGGGGACTTGTAGCCGGCAATCTGCCCGCGGCAGTGCGCGATGAGAGCGGCCGCCGCGATGGTCATGCCGGGTTTCAGGACGACCACTGCCTTCACCGCCTCACCCCACTTGAGGTGCGGCACACCGATCACCGCGACATCGGCCACCGCCGGATGCGACATCAGCGCCTCCTCCACCTCCCGGCTGTAGACGTTCTCCCCGCCGCTGATGATCATGTCCTTCTTGCGGTCGACGAGGTACACGAAGCCGTCCTGATCCATGCGCCCGAGATCGCCGGTGTGCAGCCAACCGCCGCGCAGCGTCTCCATGGTGGCCACCGAGTTGTTCCAGTATCCCACCATGTTCTGCCGCGAGCACAGGCAGATCTCACCGACACTGCCGGTTGGGAGTTGCGCATCCTGCTCATCCACGATCTTCACGGCTGTGTCGTAGATGGCCTGGCCCACGGAGGCGAGTCGCGCCAGGTCTTGTTCGGTGCCCTCCATGCGGTGGTAGGCCTTGCGCAAGCTCAGACCCGAGCCTTCGGTCTGACC
>DATKPP010000080.1:0-27595 GCA_035524075.1 Steroidobacteraceae bacterium
CGGACATCTGACCATCGATCCGTTGATGCCGCCGCGGTTTCCGCCGTGGGGCGGCTCTATCTGGCGATTTGGTCTGCTTTGGCAACGGCAGCCTGAAGCGCTTGCTCGCCGGCTTTTGCCTGCTGATCGAGGTCGCGGAAGACAGCATACTGGGCCTCGGTCGGCCGCTCATAGGCCACCTCGACGTCCGCCACCAGGTACGCCAGATATGCGTGCAGTTGCACCTCCTGCATCGTGTCGCCCTCGCTCGAGCGGATCTTCATCTGCACAACGCGGTCAATCGCCCCGCTCAGCGCGTCCAAGGCGCTCGCCACCTCTCCCTCCCTCAGACTGTGTCCGGACACAGCCTCCTGCAGCTTCGCGCGTGCGGCCAAAGCCGTGTTCACGTCCTGATTCAGGGCATTCATATCCGCCTCGATCTGCTGAGTGAGCGCGAGACGTGCAGCCAGGTCATCTGCGGTCGGATGCAGTCGTGGATCTAGAGCGACCACGAAAGTCTGGCGCGCCTTCTGTCCGTCGTAATTCAAGATAACCGAATACATGCCCGGCATCACCAGCGGGCCGTGGGTCGAGTAGTCCAGTCCTCCCGCTGCCTTGGGCGCATGGTAGCCCCTCACCTCCACCGCGGGCGTGTAGCGTAGGTCCCACTGGAATCGATTCATCCCCGGCTCAATCCCTGTCAGCTTCGCTTCCGCTTCCCGTGTCTGTTCGATTGCGCTCTCCTCGCTGTGATCCGGTTCGGGTTTCCCAGCCTTCTCATCGGCTTTCTCCTGCTTCTCTTCCTTCGTCTCAAGATGCAGGGGGAAGCTGCGCACCAGCTTCCCTTGCGCATCCTCAAACTCCAGCGTGGCCGGCGTCTTGCCGTTGTACTGATCAGGAACGTGGAAGAACACCGTGGCTCCGAAAGGCGGATTCTCTCCGGAGTTCGGCTGAAGCTCGTCCGGGTCCGACGGAACGCCGTAGGTGTGGGTCAGCCACGCCTTCTCCGGCGCGAATACGTAGCTGCTGTCGGCTGTCACGGCCGGCTTTTGCGTCACCTGTTCTAGCAGAGCGAGGTTAGCGAGTACCCAGAAGGCGCGACCATGCGTAGCCACCACCACATCTCCCTGGCGCGTGTTGATCGCGATATCCCGCACCTCGGCGACCGGTAGGTTCAGCGTCAGTGGCTCCCAGTGCGCACCCCCATCAAGGCTGACGTAGACCGTACCGTACGTCCCTAGGAACAACAGGCTCGAGTCGTTGGGATCCTGCCGAATAACGTATGCAAATTCGTTTCTGGGCAGGCCAGTGGTTATCGCGGTCCAGTGTTTGCCCAGATCCGTGGTCTCGTATACGTACGGTCGGAAATCGTCCCACATATACCGCCACGCGGTCAGGTAAGCGGTCCCCCTCGCACTATGCGAGGGCTCAATCGAGCTGATCTCACACTCCGGCAGCCCCGGCGGAGTCACCAACCGCCAGCTCTTCCCGCCGTCCGTGGTTACATGCACCAGCCCGTCGGCGGATCCTGCCCACAGCAGATTTCCATCCAGTGGTGAAACCACTAGCGACGAAACATCCGGATAAACTTCCGCTCCGGTCTGATCCAGATCGATCGGACCTCCACTCGGGATTTCCGTGATGGGCCGGTTGAGCGTTAAGTCCGGCGAGATGCGGGTCCACGTCTGTCCGTAGTCGTCGCTCTTGAACACATACTGCGCGGCAGTCAGCAGCTCTTTCGGGTTCGCCGGCGAGAACAGAATCGGATGCGTCCACCCAAAACGGTATTTGAGCTCAGCGGAGGAAGCCCCGCTGCGATACAGCGGCCACGGGCTGACGCTTCGCAGCTGCCCCGTGGGCTCGTCCTCTTTCACGAAGATACTGTAGTAGCCGCTGCCGTAGGTGATGTTTGGATTGCCCGGTTGCGGCACGGTGAATGTGCTCTCTCCGTACGCCACGCTCTGCCAATCGCCCACTGGAATTTGCCCCGCTGGAGTAGAGCTCGGTCCCTCGAACGAGCCTTCGTCCTGCTGCGCCCCGTAGATGTGATAGGGAAACTGATCGTCTATATTGACGTGATAGAACTGCCCAGTCGGCTGATTGTGATCCGGGCTCCACGTCTTGCCGCCGTCGGTGGAAACCGTCGCGCCGCCGTCGTTCCCCTCGAGCAGAATCCGGGTGTCGTTCGGATTGATCCAGAGCGTGTGATTGTCGCCGTGCGGCGTGTGCAGCTTGGTGAAGGTCTTGCCCCCGTCTCGGGAAACCCACAGCGCGTCCACCTGGGGCGCATAGACGGTATTGGGATCCTTGGGGTCCGCATAGATCGTCATGTAATAGAAAGCGCGCTGCCGCAGCTTCATCTCGTCGTTCACCCGCTTCCACGTCGCGCCGCCATCGTCGGAGCGAAATACCCCGCCATCCTCCGCCTGAAAAATGGCATACACCGTATCCGGCCGGCTACCCACGAGGGCAACGCCGATCCGCCCCACAACCCCCTTCGGCAGTCCGGGATTGTGGCTGAGATTCGCCCAGTGCTCGCCGCCATCGGTCGTCCTATAAAGTCCGCTCGCCGGTCCGCCACTGATCAGCCCCCAGGGCATGCGCTGCGCCTGCCACATCGCGGCATATAGCACCTGCGGATGGGTTGGATCCATCACCAGATCGATAGCTCCCGTCATGTCGTTCACAAACAGAATCTTCTTCCAACTCTTGCCTCCATCCGTGGACTTGAATACCCCGCGATCGGGGTCGGGCACGAACACGTGTCCCATGGAGGATGCATAGAGCACGCTCGGGTCCTGCGGGCTCACCACGATCTCACTGATCGAGTGCGTCTCGCGCAGGCCCGCGTACTGCCACGTCTTCCCCGCGTCAGTGGATTTATAAATACCATCGCCGGGGATCATGTCGTTGCGGATATCGTCCTCGCCGGTGCCCACGTAGAGTGTCGAAGGCGCAGACGGCGCCACGGCAATCGCCCCGATGCTGGCGCTTGGCCCGGGTAGCTTGTCGTCAGTGATGTTTTCCCACTTGACCCCGTTATCGGAGCTCTTCCACACGCCACCACCGACCGTCCCGGCATAGAACAGGTTGGCGTTCCCGGGAATACCAGTCACGGCGATGACGCGGCCACCGATGTACGGCCCCACCGAACGCCACTTGAGCTGACTCATGAGGGCTTGCGGCGTCAGGGGTGGTGCGTGTTGCGATCCCGCAAGCGCGGGAATCAATCCAGCAATGGTGAAAACAAGGAGCACGCGGACAGTTGCGAAGCCGAAGACACGCCTCATGATTTGATTCTCCTGACTGATCTCCCCCGAAGCTTCGCGGAGAGTCGAATATAACACCCGGCATTGTCGGCTCTACAAATCCTCAGCTCGCCCCTGCACCGGACTGCCCGAGCTGCATGTAATTGATGCCGGCTGAGGGACTTGAACCCCAGACCAACGGTTTACAAATCCATCAGCTCAAGCAAACCCGCTTCGCGAGTCATTGATTCATCTAACACTCACCGCGTGACGCCCGTTGCCACCTGTCACCACTGAGCACTACAGAGCACCACCGATTCCCGCGAAACTCGCACAACACCGCCAAAGTGCGAATTAGGGCGCGCTCATTCGAACGGATTTAGAACGCGCACCTCGAAACGGGAGAAGTCACGTACGTTGCGCGTTACAACCGTCAGGTCGTGCACCAATGCCGTTGCTGCAATCATGGCGTCTTCGTAGACGGTGCTGGACTGGCGGTGCATGAGTTTGGCCCATCGTCGAAAGCATGCTGCGTCCATCGCGAGGACATTGTAAGAATCCGCCACTTGATCGGCCCAAACCTCGAGTTCCTCCGCCTTGGTCGGATCCTGAGTGCGCGTCACCTCGATACCGGCCTGGATCTCTCCGATAGTGACTGCGGAAAGATGCAGATCCGGGTCCTCCACGTCATGAAGCCAAGCGACCACTTTCGGATTTGGGCGCCGCTTGCGCAACTCCGAAACCACGTTGGTGTCTAGCAGATACACCGCGGAACTCAAAGCGACGGAATCGAACGTCGCCGATTACGTCCTCGCGGCGGCACCGTGAGCTCGGCGCGCGCGAAATCCGTCAGCAGGAGAGCCTTCAACGATGGCCGCGCGTGTTTGCAGAGTCGCTTCCATTCGTGGATCGGCACTAGCACCGCGGCTTCTTTGCCGCGGCGCGTGACGATTTGTGGTCCTTCGCGAACACACGTCTCCAGGAGCTCGCTAAAGCGTGCTTTGGCATCCTGCACAGGCCAGCTCTTTACCTTCATGTTGCCGTCATGCTATGACTAGTCTTCTGACTAGTCAATATAACGGCCGTTTGTTCTATTGCTGGCAACTTGCCGGTGCATAATCCGGCAGATTGGGCGGAGGCAACTACCGTGATGGGAACCTTTCGAAGTATGCACGCGCCTCTCGGACCTTAGTCTCGCTGTCACATGCGTAGCCATAGTCGAGCATTACCACACGGCCGCCCTCGAGACGCCCCCAATCCTCCTGTTTTGATTCGCACGATGGCCGCGGGTGGTCATCGTTGTTTTCAATGGATTGCGCCCGATGGCACCCAACTCGCTCACGGCGCGCTTCAGGGCGACGAGTTCGTCCTTCGGCAACGGGCCAGCGATCGCAAGTGGGATCGCACGAGCACGGACACGTACGTAGCCGATGCCATCCCACGCGCCGCCGCGCGCTCGTGCAACAGCAGTCGGTCTTCCGGCCGCAGGCGGACGTAAAGACTTGACCGAGCGCACGGTGCTCGGAGCAACACCGGCGGTTATCGGCAATGGTCTCGGCATTGTGATGTCGCGGACCGTCTTCCGGCGCGGCCTGCAGCTCCTTCAATACCAGCCGCCGGAGCCAGATCGACTCCGTCAAAAAATCCGCTTGAACAAGGCCAGCGACGCGCTGCTTGATCGCCCGTGTAATTCGTGTCGCCAAGAGTTCTGATGCACCCATTGTTCACAATGCTAAACAGGCGGGGCCGCTCGGGGGTGCCCCTGGCGCACTCCACCATTGTGCGACGCCATAGACCCGGCAAGCTCTTGCAGCGGCAAAATTTGTGCACCGCCATCATCCCATTTAGACTAGACAAAACCGGTGCGAGCTACCTCCGGGCGACTTCCTTTACGGCCGCACTTGGTGGGTAGCGCTTCAGGGAACAGCATGCCTAGTTCTTCGCCAGCAAACGGCCGCGGGGGCGACGCCCCAAAGCCAAGATCCCTCAGCGCAAGCGCGGTGCCACGTCTCGATGGCAACGGACATATCTGGCAGCAGATTCGCAGGGCAATCGCGGATCCTATCTTAAGCGGTGAGTGGCCTCCTGGGACGCGCATCCCGACCGAGACTACCTTGACGCGACGGTTTCGTGCTTCGAGGATGACGGTAGGCAAGGCGCTGCAGAGCCTCGTGGGGGATGGGCTCATCCAGCGCCATCGGAAAGTCGGTACCCTCGTGACCGAGCGCGCCCAGGAGCGACCGGTCTTCGAGATCTGGGACATTGCGGATCTCGTGCGCCGAAACGGCGCACGGTACCGCTATCGTCTCTTGGAATGCCGCAAGTTGGGCGATGATCTGCCA
This sequence comes from Steroidobacteraceae bacterium, assembly GCA_035524075.1. GTDB lineage: Bacteria > Pseudomonadota > Gammaproteobacteria > Steroidobacterales > Steroidobacteraceae > JASHUC01. The sequence continues at coordinate 5,570 of DATKPP010000080.1, forward strand.
AGACGAGAGTTGCTCGGTGTTTCGGCGCGAACCCCAATTCTGTGGATGCGCAGTCTTCACTTAAGCAATGATCAGCCGTTCCAGCTCGAGGAACGCCTCGTGAACATCGATGCGGCGCCCAACATCACCTGCCAGCCGTTGGAGACCGAGAGTCCCGGCAGTTGGCTCCTTGCGTCGGTGCCGTGGAGCGAGGCTCAGCACCAGATCTATGCTCGCGAGGCCCCCGCAGAGATTGCGTGCGACATGCGAGTCAAGGTGGGTACCGCATGCTTAGTGGTCGATAGGCGCACCTGGAATCACAATACGCCGGTGTCGCTCGCGAGGATGTGGCATGCCGGTTCAACGCATCATCTAGTGGGCCACTTCAAACCATCACGCTAAGCGCCTGTGCAGATCCGAGCGAGCCTGGCTAGCTGGCTTGCGGAAAATCGTACTGCACCGAAAGGTAGGACCGGATGCTGCGTTCGTCGGCGAAAACCCGATGACCTTCGATCGTCACGGGCTTCATGTTCTTGTCTTTGACCTTACGACCCTCGGCAAGAACCAGAACGGGCAGCGACTGGTGATGCTCTCCTAAGAGTGATACCAATGCAGCGCGCGGTCGTGGGAACTCAAGATAGTGAACGTCGATGACTTCGCGCAGCTTCGGGAAGAAGCTGAGCATTCCCTCTATCGGGGTCGAATCTGAGCAATAAAGCGGACCCAAGCCCGCATTCTTAAATCCCGGCTTCAGTAGATACAGTTGATCTTTCATCGCATCGTACTCCAATCGATTCTCATGCGCTCAATTGCCGTTTTAGCCGATTAAAAGCCAGCACTACTCCGGTGGTACTGAAGGCAAGGCCGAATACCATGAGGATGACGACCAATACGGTTCGCACTGCGGGCAGATTCAGCAGTGCTGGAAACTTCAATGTGTGTAGCGCGTAATAGACCCATGCGTATGCACGGCGACTGGGGTCCATGACCACGAGCAGTCGGCCGTCCTGTCGGTCCACGTACACACGGAGTGTGTGTGCGGACAGCACGTCCACTCCGAGGGCGTCTGCACCGATCGACTCAGCGCGACGGTAGAGTTCGTCGGTGCCATCTGCAGCGCTCGGTCGCACGATGGAATTGGGCCAAGCCCTGCACAGTGCGTGTAGCAATTGCGCCTCAGCGAGGGGCGCGCTTACGGCATTCGAATGCAGCCCATCAAGCCACTGAATGCGCGTCCCGCCATTTGACCGCCAGGCCACGAGGAATGGCCTGCCGTCGATGGCCCGGAACTCGATCTCAGTCGCACGCGTCATCGATCGCACATCAGTCAAGCTCGCAGCTGAAATGACATCGGACTGTGCCATCCCGTACATGCGCTCCGACTCGGCGGGATCAATCGCGCCGGTGGAAAACAGCCGCCCATGATCCATCGACAGCCAGCCACTGAAAATCCAAACGAGGACAACGATGCCTGCGAAGAGTCCAATGACGTGATGCCACTTCATCCATCCACGAAAAGGCGAAAGTCCGGAGCGCCCTGCCGCGCGGCCGGCGATGAGTCGTACGAATCCGAGCCAGGTACCGACGGCGCTCGTGAGCAGTGCGACTGCAGAGAGCCACCAGACCAGCTCGTTCCAAGCCCACCAGCGTTGCCGAAGTGGCGTAAAGTAAATCCAATGCAGCACCGCCCCGACCCAATTGAGCACGCGTTCCTGGCGTGTCGTTCGCTGCAGGGCTTCACCCGTGCGAGCCGACACGTAGATGTCGGTGCGCGCAGCATCGCTCAGGCGGACCCGATAAAAGGGTCGGAACGGGTCAAACCGCTGGTGAACGATCCACTGATCGTACAAGAAGGGTCCCACGACCCCCATCGCGCGGGCGCGCGCGAAGCGCTCGGCGACGGTCTGTGCGGTGCGCGCAGAAAAGTCTGCAAGGCGTTGTCCCGACGCCGCATCGACCGCGACGGGGGGCAAACCCGTGTCGGAAACGATATAGACCGGTTTGCCAGCCACACTGATCAGACTCACATCGGCTGCGGGCCCGCGTAGGTACGGTTGCACAACGGTGGGCCCGTACTTGAGGGTAGCGAGGTCAATGGGCTCGCTTAGAGCGTGACGTTGCTGCGCCGTGAGCTCCGGAAAGCCCACGAAATGAAGAACCGCGCCCGTGGCGAACCACATGCAGAAGAGCAGGCACAAGGTTACGCCGACCCACCTATGGAGCCAGGTCAACCATCGATTGACCGACGTCCACATCCGCCCCCTCCTCGACGTGCGGCGAACCTAGAACTTGACCAGCAGGCTCACCTCGAAGTACCGCGGTGCTCCCAGCATGACCTCGGGAGGATAATAGATGTCCGCCCATTGCACGTACGCCTTGTCGAATGCGTTATTGACGCGCGCGGTGAGTAAGGTCGAGGGCGTGATGCCATAGCTCGCGTAAAAGTCAAAGAGCGCGTAATCGTTCAAGAGCAGCGTATTCGCTTCATCTCCGTAGCGGCTGCCGATGTAGCGCATGCCGCCTCCCACTTGCAAGGGCAGTCCGCCGATGTTGCGATAACTGGTCCAGACATTTGCCGTCCAGCGAGGAATATTGGCCGGCTGATTTCCTCGATCGTCCAAGCCCGTGTTTGGGTCAATGAAAGTGCCGAACGAGGAGTCCGTGTACGCGGCGTTGGCACTCACAGTCCAGTTGTCCGTAAGCTTGATGTCAGTTGTCAACTCGGCGCCCTTGGACTTCTGACTACCAACGTTTGTGAGCGTGTCTATCGATGTTTCGGTCAGGATGTTGTCTCGCTTGATGTCGTAGATCGCCGCCGTGAAGTCCGCAATGCCATTATCAGTGCGGCCCTTTACACCGGCTTCGATCTGCCAAGAGTGGCTCAAGGCAAAGGCATTGTTGGCATTCACCAGAAAGATGTTGTTCGTACTCGGGGGATCTGCGGCGGTGTTATAGGAAAGGTAAGGGGTGATATTTTTCGTCACGTCGTAGACGATGCCGACTCGCTCGGATACCGTCGTATACGTCTGTTGAAAGCTCGTCGAAGGGACGAACTCTCCGCTAAAGTTGAAATTTTGGCGCGTCAATGCAAGTTGGTCGTAGCGCGCGCCGACCACGAACTTGAGTGCGGAAGTGGCCTCCAGCACGTCTTCGAAGAAAGCCGAGTAGTCGTTCCAGTAAGTGGGGCTCTTCGCGCCTTGAACCGGCGCAGGATAGGCAGAGTTGAAGAGTCCGGGACTTGGCTCGAACGGATCGACACTGTCGTTGGGCGGAAAGCCACGCGTTCGGTTGAAATTGAGATGGCTATAGTCGAACCCTATCACGGCCTTATTTGGCATCGGTCCCAAATGCGCGCTCCAGGCGAGACTGCCTTGATCCCCGAGCATGTTTTGCTGATGCTTGACGAAGAAACGGTCGCGGTCGATCCGCGGTATGCCGAGGTAGCCAGGCTCTGTCAGGCTAAATGTGTACGTCTCGGCGTCGAACCAGCTGCGGTATGCATGGAGGTAATACGCGTAGTTCTGAATGGTGACGCTATCACTGGGCTCCCAGGTCAGTAGCAGGTGCGGCCACTCCTGCGTCGATCCGATGTGAGCGTCGCCCACGTTGTAATTGACGAAGCGCATCGGCGCATCGATGGCCACTGTCGCGGAAGTGAGAACGCCTCTTAGGGGGTCGGTCGCGTAGGAAACCGGCACGAGGGGGGTTCCGAAGTAGTCGGACGGGCTGTCCTGCAGGTAGTCCATCGATAGCTGTAGCTGCAGGCGCGGAGCGATCTTCCAGGTGGCTGATGTGGTGATCTCGTTCGAGTACGAGGGCGTGTTCTCCACGTAACCATCACTTGCGGTGCGGCTCACATCCAAGCGAAAGGCAACTACATCATCGATGTGCGTCGTGCCACCGACCCCCATCACAGTGCTATTGAAGGACCCATAGGAAAGCAGGCCCTCGGCGCTCGGCGTACCGAAGCTTGGTCCCTTATCCACGACGTTTACCACGCCGGCAATGGCGCCTTGGCCGTAGAGAACCGAAGCCGGTCCCTTGAGAATCTCGACGCTGGCGACGTTGAAGCTGTTCTCGGGCCGATTCACCATGTTAGCAGGGCCGATGTAAAGGCCGTTTCGAAGCTGCGTGATCTGATCGCCGGTGAAACCACGCATCGAGAACTGCATCTGATCTCCAGGGGAGCCACCGGAGATCACGCCCGCCTGACTATCGGCGGCCTGCTCGACGGTGTTGAAGCCGCGCCCGAGCATCTCGTCCGAGTCGATAACTTCGAGGGTCGCGGGCAATTCCTGCTCGCTCAAGCCTAGACGGCTGCCTGTGGGAGTGAACTGATCCAGTGCGCGCAGCTTCGCGGCCGTGACTGTGACTTCTTCGAGTTGCTGATCCGCATCGCCATCGGCATGTGCGATGCCGCAATTCGTCGAGATCGCGCCCCCCATGAACAACGCCGCCGTGACCGCCGCCCTCGAAGCGTTTTTCATGATGACTCCCCTTGTTGTTGCCGCTTATATCTTGTCTAGACAAATCTAGAATCGGTCAGCGGTGATGCCGCTGTCAAGAGTATCGACTCCGGTGCACCACGAGAAGGCAATCTTGCCTGCCATGCACCTCAAGAGAGCGCGGCTGAGGGATCCAACTCGGACTCTGAGGCCAAGCGGCGAGGAGCGGGCTCAGCGAATCTCAAGCGGAAAACCGATTCGCTCCGGCCGCGACCGAGGGGATGTGGATGGAGTCTGCCGCTAGCAGTTATGGGCGGGGATCGCTTCCCAGGCACTGCACAATGCGCATACCCATGCTCTCGAGCGAGTGTGTGGGAGATTTTCTCGGGAAACACTTTTGTCTAGCCTAAATCACGATTGGGCGACTTACCTGTGCATCGATTGCTTCGGAGTGGTGCGAGGCGAAGGTGGGGTGATCCGAGGCAGCGGGGGCAGTTTCTGTCGGGCCGCGGCCGGGCGCAGTTGTTCAGGACTTGCGCCTATGTCGGAGCGACCACTTCTGTTTGGCCCCTCTTGCGAGATGGCAGCAGCCTCGCAGAATTCAAGATAAAGGTGAGCTCGGACGCCACGTGAATGAACGCGGCGAGGAGAGGATTGAGAAAGCCGCAAGCGGCCAGGCCAATGCCGAGCGCATCCACACCGATCGTGCCGACGAAGTTAGCCCAGATAATGCGTCTTGTTCGGCGCGCGATGGCGAGCGTTTCGGCAAATTGTAATAGGTCGTTTCCGAGCAAGACCACATCTGCACTCTCGCGCGCCACATCGGTGCCCGAGCCCATCGCCACACCGACCTGAGCTTCAACCAGGGCAGGCGCGTCATTGATCCCATCACCAACCATTGCCACGCGACGCCCGGCGGCGACCAACTCTTTGACACGCACCCGCTTGTCTTCGGGCAGCAAATCGGCCGCCACTTCCGATATGTCGAGCTCCTTGGCCATGACCTGGGCCACCACCTTGGCATCGCCCGTCAAGAGGACTGTCTTGATCCCCATCGCATGAATCGTCTGGATCGCCTGAAGGGTCTCCGGGCGCAGGGTATCGGCGATTACGATGGCGCCGAGCAACTTGCCAGCGCGCGCCACGAAGACCTCGGACGCCTCGGGGTGACCAGCCAGAAGGCTGGCGGGCACCGCTATGTCATGTTCGCGCATCAGCGCTTGATTACCGACCAGCACGCGCTCACCGTCGAGCATGGCATCGATGCCGCGACCGGGGGTGTAGCCGAATTGATCGGGCTCGCCCACGTCCCGGCCGAGCGCTCGCGCATGGGCAACTATCGTCTTGCCCAGCGGGTGCTCGGAGCGCAATTCCGCCGATGCGGCGCTATCGAGTACCCGAGTGGCCTCGGTGCCTTCGGTGGTGATAACGGCGCGCAGCTCCGGCCGCCCGAACGTCAGTGTGCCCGTCTTGTCCAGCACAACCGTGTTCACCTGACCGAGTTGTTCAAGGAACAAGCCGCCTTTGATGATGGCACCCGCGCGTGCCGCTCGGCCGATGGCGCCGAGGATCGCCAGCGGGGTCCCGGCCGCAATGCCGCAGGCGCCCGCGACGATGACGACCGAAATGGTCGAGCGGATATCGCGCGTAATCAGGTACGTGAGCAGCGCCGCAGCGAGGGCGAAATAGACGAGGTACCCGGCCAAGCGGTCTGCCAGACGTTGCACCGGAGCGCGAGAACGTTCCGCTTGCTCCACGGCCTCAATGATCTTTCCGTAGCTCGTATCACGGCCGATGTGCTCAGCACGAATTTCAAGCGCCCCGGACTGGTTGATCGAGCCGGCAAACACAGGCGAGCCTGCGCCCTTCTCAACCGGCATCGATTCGCCGGTAATCCGGGCTTGATCAACGAAAGAGTGCCCGGCGATTACCGCGCCGTCGACCGGGATTCGGCCGCCGGGATTGACCAGAACCGCATCACCGACCGCGAGCGCGTCGGCATCGACTTCGGCGATGGCTCCGGAGCGGCGCACTGACACCGCACGCGGCAAGAAGTCGAGCAGATCCCGAATGGCGCGCCGTCCACGCGATACCGTCATCTCTTCGAGCACTTCGGCGATCAGCACAAACAGCGTAATCACCAAAGCGGTGAAGAACTCAGAAATGGCCGCAGCCGCGACGATAGCGATCGACATGGACAATTCCATCGTCATCCGCTTCGCGAGAACGTTCTCCAAGGCTTCCTTGAAGATCGGCCAACCTCCGATCAATAGTCCGGCGACCCCGAAGAGGCTGACCGAGGGGAAGGGCTCGTAAATGCGCAACCAGACACATGCCGCCGAGATGGCGACGATCGCTATACGCAGGATCTCCGACCATTCGAGCCCATGCTCATGCTGGTCGTGGCCCGCCTCGCCGATCGCGGATGGTACGGTCGTGCGCTGAAGTGCTTGTTCGGCTAAGTCATTCGGACTGACCTGCTGCGGCTGCAAGGTCATAAGATCTCCCGCTGAGGCGTATCGTTCGCCGTTACCTCAGATAGGCGCGAACTACGTCGAGCAGCTCTTCGGCACCTCGGGCGCGGTCGGCGTGGCTCGTAATCGAGGGACTCGCAATGTGCGTGTTCACGTGATCCACGATCACCTCGTTCATGAGCCCATTCATGGCTCCGCGGACGGCCGCGATCTGCTGCAGCACTGCGGAGCAGCCTGCTTCAGCTTCAAGCGCGCGCTCCAGAGCCTCGACTTGGCCGCGAACCCGACGCACTCGCGCAAGTAGCTTCGCCTTCTCGTGGATGGTGTGGCTCAAGTCTCCTCCTCCTGATACTATACCCCTAGTATAGTATACGATCTGCAGGATTTCCTCTGATCGGACCCACCCGATTTCCTCGTTTGGGTACCACCTGATTTCCTGAGTTCGGGACCACCCGATTTCCTCAGTTGGGGAGCCTGCAGTCCTTCATCACGAAGCGGCGCGTCAATGGAGTGAAGACCCGCTCGGCGGGTGAAGCCGGGTGAACCTCAAGGCCCGGCGAGCGCACGGCGAACAAGTGGGAGCAGGCGACGAGTTAATTTGATGCCGGCTGAGGGACTTGAACCCCCGACCAACGGTTTACAAAACCGCTGCTCTACCACTGAGCTAAGCCGGCAACGCCTCGCGGAGCACGTATTCTAGCGTAGGCCCGCTGACGGGCCGCTGCGGAGCTCTCCTGTCCGCTCGTGGGGACACTCCTTGATCTCGAGCCGCTCCCCGCTCTCCTCGAGCGAGAGGAGCCCCTCGGCCGGAAGGGACTGAGTGCTCGAGTCGATATTCACATCGACCCAATGCACCGGCGCGTCCTGGGTGCGCTTTTCGATATCGGCATGTAGACCGAGACCCCTGACCGTTCGGGCGCGGCGCTCCGCCCCGTCCTGCGCTGTGAAGAAGCCAACCGACACCCGCCTGCCCGCATTCGAGTCGGGCATCGCCGTGGCGTCCGAGACCCCGTTCTGCTGGAGCTTGCGGACCACGGTGGTCTCATCGGACTCCGATCTGAGGTCCCCGACGAACACCCAGAAGCCTTGCTCGGGGACTTGCTCGATGCGGTCGTGAATCGTGAAGCCGCGTTCCCGCAGTATGTCGCTGGCTCTGGCTACGCGATCGGGATCGTTGAAAGGTCCCACCGTGACACAGCGCTGCGCCGAGCCCGATGCTGCAGCGATGCGGGTCACCGGCGTGGCGGGAGCAGGCACAGCCTGACTGGCGGCGGAGCTGCTCGAGCTCCCAGCGCCGGCACTCACGGATGCGCCCCCCGATGCGCTCACTGAGGCGCCCCCGGAGTTGCTCGTGCCCGAGCTTGCTTGCGCCCGCCGCGTCACCGAGCTGCGCGCGGCCGCCGAGCTGTTCTGCACCTCGCTCAGCAGCTTCAGCTGCGGCAGATGCTCGATGCTCTCGCTGGGCGGTGGCTCCGGTGCTACATCGACGAGATGAGCCCAGCCGAAGAACGCCAGATTGGCAAACACGAGGGCGAATATGGCGGCGCGCAAGCTCAAGTCTTGGTAGTCCCCCGCCGCATTCTATCAAGCACGGCGCGCAAGTCCGGCAACCGCCGCAACGCCCCGGAGCACAAGGTCGGGCACACACCTGTGGCGGGCCTGGATCAGCGGCTCGAGCTCCTCGGCCCCGCCCCCTGTCAGGAGTACTTGCGGAGCTCTACCGAGCACACGCCGGGCCTCCGCGGCGGCCCGGTCCACGGCGGATGCAACCGCGTATCGTGCACCCTCCTCGATGGCATCGCGCGTGCTTCGCGCAAACAGTCCCCCTCGGCCCCCTCGCCCTTTGTCTCGTGCCGCGCGCGTCGCGCCGCTGTTGCGTGCTCGTCTGTCGATCCCCGCAGTCCCGGCCAGCAGGCTCGACACCATCATCCGCGGACCGGGCAGGATGGCTCCGCCGCGATGCACGCCGCTCGCATCGAGCAGGTCGATCGTCACCGCGGTTCCCGCGTTGACCACGCACGCAGCTCGTGCACCCAGGAGCACGCGCGCGCCAGCGACGCCCGCAAATCGGTCGACCCCCAGGCGCCACGTTTCGACGTACCGCGTCGTGACGCCCGCGGCCCGCCGCGGGGTCGCGATGAATCGCGGCGCAATCCCGCACGCGCGCCGCGCCGCGCTGGCAACCAGATGGTTCACACGCGTTGCGGCGACACTGGCCACGATGATCGCGGAAACCCGCTCGCCGAAGAGCTCCCGCTCGTAATCCGCTCGCGACCAGTCCGCATTGAAGGCGGCCCGCATGCGTCCCGGCCGGCCGGCCCGCCAGATCGCCCACTTGATGCGCGTGTTCCCGATGTCCACGAGCAATGCTGCGGCCCGTGCCTGCGATGACCGTGCCAGCACCTGGCGCGAACGAGAGCCTGGCCTCACGCTCGCGGCCTCACACTCACCTCACCGGAGACGAGCTTCTGCAATCCGTGCGGCGTCTCGACGAGCAGCACCCCGCTCGCATCGATGCCACGAGCGATGCCGCGTGTGGCGGTCTCGCCCCAGTGCACGCTGATGGGCCGCCCCCGCAACGCATCCGCCTCTTTCCACTCCTCGATGAACGGGCGCAGCCCCTCGAGCTGAAATTGCACGAGCCCGTCGAGGATGGCCGCGATCAACGCCGCAGCGATCTCGTTGCGCGGCAGAGGATCGGCGCCGGCCGTCTCCAGGTCCGCGGGCGCTGTCCCCGTGGCCTCGACCTGTTCACGCACATGCTTGCCCAGCGCGACGTTGATTCCGAGCCCGATCACGACGTACGCCGGGCCGGCCGCTTCGGCGCGCATCTCGATGAGGATGCCTCCGAGCTTGCGGTCGGAGATCGTGAGGTCGTTCGGCCATTTCAGGGCGATCGGATCGCGGCATCGGCCCGCCAACGCGCGCCGTGCGCACACCCCCACTGCGAGCCCGAGAGCAGCCAGGTCACGCGGGAGCTGCGGAAAGCTCCACCCGAGTGACAGGCAGATCGCACCTCCGAGCGGTGCGAGCCAGCTGCGGCCGCGCCGGCCGCGTCCCGCGCTTTGATGTTCCGCCAGCAACACATCGGCCGCCCCGGGTGCGACATCCATGCGCTCGAGAAGCGCTGCATTGGTGGACTCGAGTGACCAGACCACCTCGAGATGCCGGACTCGCTCGCGGATGCGGCCGGGCAGGCGGGTGCGGATCTGCTCCGCCTGCAGCGGCTCGCAAGGCAATGGAGCCCGGTAGCCTCGATTGCGCACGGCGTGCACCGCAAGGCCGAGCGCTTTGAGCGAGCCCACGGCCTTCCAGATCGCGCTGCGGCTCACCCCGAGCCGCCGCGCAAGGTCCGCGCCCGAGTGAAATCCGCCGCGCGAGAGCTGCGCATGCACCCGCGCTGCGAGCGGCTGCGTCGTGCCCATGGGTCCTCTCGAGAGGCTGCGCGTCATGGCTCGGGAGCTGCGCGGTGGCCGAAGAGCCACAGGCTGCGCGCTCGTGGCTCGCAGCCCGCGCGCATGCGCGCGATGTTCGATCGATGCGCAAAGACCACCAGCGCCACCGCGAAGATCCCGAACGCAAGGAGGGGGCGGTCGATCGCACCGCGCGCGCAGGCGATACAGGCAGGCAGCAGGAGCGTCGCCGCCATCGACGCGAGGCCCACGAACCCCGTGAGCGCGATCACTGCAGCCCAGGTGAAGAGCACCGGCAGCGCAAGCCGCGGCACAAGTCCAAGCACCGCACCGAAGAAGGTCGCCACCGCCTTCCCGCCCCTGAAGCCGAACCACAGCGGATACGCGTGACCGAGCATGACCGCTGCACCGCAGGCGGCGGGCAGCCAGGCGCGCGCTTCGCTCGATGCGGGGGCAAGAGGCAACGCGAGCGCAGGCACGATGCGTGTGGCGACCCAGCCCTTGCCCACATCGATCGTCGCAACACCGAGCGCAAAGGCTTTGCCGTACGTCCTGAGCGCATTCGTGCTGCCCGGGTTGTGGCTGCCCACGTTGCGTAGATCGTCTCGACCCATCAGACGCCCCAGCACGAGGCTGCCGAGGATCGAGCCGATGAGGTAACTGCCCCCGATCTTGAGAAGCATGTCGATCACGGAGCCAAAAATACCTCAGCGAGCAGGCAGCGCACGCCGCCGCCGCCCACCGTCTGGATCGTCGGGACCGGAATGGCGAGCACCGTGTCCGCGCAGGCCGAAAGGCGTGCGAATGCCTGCGGCCCGAGGGCCTGGCGCGCCGTGGTGGACATCACGAGCAGACTGCTGTCGCCGAGCGCCTCGTCCCAGGTGGCAAGCTCGAGCGTATTTCCAGCGAAGCCTTCCACCGCCTCCGGTGCGATCTCGATGATCTCGCGCCCGGAGGCCTTCAGCCGCTCGAGTACGCGCTCGCGGTCGGTGGGCGCGATCGATTGAGCACCCACGATCGCGGCACGCTCGCCCAGGCACATCAGGACGTTCGTGTGATAGAGCGGCTTGCCGTCGCGACCGGCGGCGCTGAAGAGCACTGGCTCGTATTGCATCTGCCCGCACCAAATCCGGAGCGCCTCCTCATGCGTTCGGGCCGAACGGCAGGCGTACGCGACACGCCGCACGTGATCGAGCACCAGGCTGCCAGTCCCCTCCAGATACTTCCCCTCCGCCTCGAGGTGCGTCAGATCGACTGTCCTGCGCACGCGAAAGCCGAGCTCGTCCGCCACCTGCTCGATGACCTCGCTCCGGCGCTCGCGCCGTCGATTCTCCGCGTGCATCGGATAGAGCACGACCGTGCCATCCGCGTGGAAGCTCACCCAGTTGTTCGGAAAGAGCGCATCGGGCTTGGCAGGCTCGGGCGTGTCCTCGGCCACGCACACCTGCACGCCCTCGCCCCGCAGGCTTGCCACGACGAGGTCGAATTCTGCCCGGGCGAGCTGCGCAACCGCCGCACCCCTCTGCGGCTTGTGCTGCAAAGAGTTGGTCGCGGCGGTTTCCAGGTTGTAATCGAATGCCGCCGGCCGCACCATCAGCACGGCGCCGGCACATTGTGCCTGCTGCACTCGTTATCCTCCCGCGGAGGGTGTCGCTCGCGCGTACCCCCCACAGATCGCACCCTATGAACAACGGCCCGGAGCTGCTCGTGACGACTCCCCGCGGACTGTACTGTCCGCCGGGCGACTTCTACATCGATCCCCTGCAGCCCGTACAGACCGCGGTGGTCACGCACGGACACGGCGATCATCTTCACCCCGGCCATGCACGCTACATTCTCGCACGTCCGGGCGAGGGGATTGCCCGCGCACGGCTGACGGGTCGTCCCGAGATCGTTCCGCTCGACTACGGAGCCTCTGTCGCCCTCGGCGCCGCAAGCATCTCGCTCCACCCGGCAGGACACATCCTCGGCTCTGCACAGATCCGCATCGAGCACCAGGGCACCGTCTGGGTCGTCTCGGGCGACTACAAGAGGCAACCCGATCCGACGTGTGCCTCCTTCGAGCCGCTCACCTGCGATGTGTTCGTGACGGAGAGCACCTTCGGTCTGCCGGTTTATCGCTGGCCACCCACCACCTCGGTCATCGGGCAGATCCTCCTCTGGTGGCGCTCGAACGCCGAGCGCGGGCTCGCCTCGGTGCTCTTCTGTTACTCCCTCGGCAAAGCGCAGCGCCTGCTCGCGGAGCTTGCCCCGCATACCGCGGCTCCTGTGTACGTTCACGGCGCGATGAGCGACCTCATCGCGATCTACCGCACCGCCGGGATTTCGATGGCACCCACCGCACCCGCGACCGAGCACCACAAGGAAGCCTATCGCGGCGCGCTGGTGCTCGCGCCGCCCAATTCGGTGGGAACGTCCTGGGTGCGTCGGGTCGGCCCCTACTCGAGCGGCTTCTGCTCGGGCTGGATGCGTGTGCGCGGGGAGCGCCGCCGTCGAGGCTACCACCGCGGATTCGTCATGTCCGACCATGCAGACTGGCCCGCACTCGTTGCGACCTGCCGCCAGACGCGAGCCTCCCGCGTGCTCACGATGCACGGCCATACGGAGGCCCTCGCGCGATACCTCACCGAGGAGGGCATCGAGGCACGCCCGCTCGCGGGCTCCTCCAGCTCAAGTCCACCTTCCGATGCGAGCCTTCAGTGAGCTGTATGACGAGCTCGATGCGACGACCTCCACGCTGGAGAAGGTCGATGCGATGGCGCGCTACTTCAGGAGTGCCCCGCCCGCGGATGCCGCCTGGGCGGCGTACATCCTGTCCGGCCGGCGTTTGAAGCGCCTCATCGGTCCGGCGCTCCTTTCTCGCTGGCTGGTCGAAGCCTCGACGCTGCCCGGCTGGCTCGTGGAGGAGGCCTTCGCAAGCGTCGGTGATCTTGCCGAGACCGTCGCGCTCTTGATGGAGGAAGACGCGGTGCGCGCGACCGAGGGCCCCGAGCTGCCGCTCGCCACCTGGATCGAGGATCGAGTGCTGCCGCTGCGCGGGCAGCCCGAGGAGCGGCAGCGCGACCAGATCACGGCCTGGTGGCGCACCCTGCCCCCGCGCGAGTGCTTCCTGCTCAATAAGCTCCTGACGGGTGAGCTGCGCGTCGGCGTCTCGGAGCTGCTCGTCACGCGCGCGCTCGCCGAGGTGCTCGATCTGCCCCGCGCCGATCTTGCGCGCCGGCTGATGGGCGAATGGCACCCGAGCGCGAAGTTCTGGGAGTCGCTGGGCTCGGGCGCAGACACTGAAGTCCAGAGCTCCGCGCCGTATCCTTTCTTTCTCGCCTCCCCGCTCGAGGATCCGCCCGAGAGCCTGGGCTCACCCACCGACTGGCTCGCGGAATGGAAATGGGACGGTATTCGCGGACAGCTCATCCGCCGCGCGGGGGAGTGCTTCCTGTGGTCGCGCGGCGAGGAGCTGGTGACACCCCGATTTCCCGAGATTACAGCCGCCGCCCGGACGCTGCCCGACGGCAGCGTGCTCGATGGCGAGATCGTCGCCTGGCGCGACGGCGCCGTACAGCCGTTCGCCGATCTGCAACAGCGCATCGGCCGCAAGAAGCTCGTGCCGGCCATTCTCGAGCGCGTACCGGTGCACTTTCTCGCCTACGATCTGCTGGAGGAGCACGGGCTCGACCTGCGCGCACTGGCGTTGCGCGAGCGGCGCGCGCGTCTGTCACGGCTGCTCGAGAGGGCCGGTGCGACACCCGGTGCAGGCGATCCGCCGATCATCACGATCTCACCCGCCGTGCAGGCGCAAACCTGGGATGAGCTCGCGCATCTTCGCGAGCAATCTCGGCTCAGACGCGTCGAGGGCCTCATGCTCAAGGCGCTCGGCTCGCCCTACGGAACGGGCCGACAGCGAGGCTGGTGGTGGAAGTGGAAAGTCGAGCCCTACTCCTTCGACGGCGTGATGATCTATGCGGAGCCCGGCCACGGCAGACGCTCGAATCTCTACACCGACTACACGTTCGGCGTTTGGCAAGACGATGAGCTGCTGCCCGTGGCCAAGGCCTACTCGGGCCTGAGTGACGAGGAGATCGGCGAGCTCGATCGCTGGATTCGCACGCACACCCAGGAGAAGTTCGGGCCGGTGCGCAAGGTCGAGCCGACGCAGGTCTTCGAGGTGGCCTTCGAAGGCATCGCGGCCTCCGGGCGTCACAAGTCGGGCATTGCGCTCAGGTTTCCGCGCATCCTGCGCCGCAGGATCGACAAGCCCGCGCGTGATGCCGACTCGCTCGCCCTGCTGCACGAGATCCTCCGGGCACACCGCGGCACAGCGCAGTGACCTCGTGTGGCACGCACGCCCTGCGCGCCCTGCGCGCCCTGCGGGCCGCCCGTGCCGCCCGCGCGCTCACGCAAGCTTCACCGCGAGGTCGGGAGTCGTGTCCACGAGCTCTGCGGGCATCGGGCCGTCTTCGGTGAATCTGAGCGGCACTCCGGAGAGCAGCCGCAGGCACTGCGCCGCAGGACTCGGCTTGGCGAACAGATAGCCCTGCGCGAGCCCACAGCCGAGCTGGCGCAGCTTCTCGAGCTGCTGCCATCCCTCGATGCCTTCTGCGACCACTCGGATGTTGAGATGGCGTGCGATCGCGATGATCGCGCCCACGATCGCAAGGTCGCTCATGTCCGTCACCAGGTCGCGCACGAAGCTGCGATCGATCTTGAGGTAATCCACGTGCCACTGCTTGAGATACCCGAGGCTCGAGTAGCCCGTGCCGAAGTCGTCGATGACGATGCTCACGCCCAGATCGCGCAGCTGCGATATCGCATCGCGCCGCGACTCCCCGCCCCGCGATTCGCGCCGCTCGAACATGGTGCTCTCGGTCAGCTCGAGCTGCAGCATCCCCGGGCTCACGTCGTGAGCGCGCGCCAGGTTCACGATCTTGTCGCGCAGGTTCGAGCGCTGCAGCTGCACTGCGGAGATGTTGACCGCAACCGGCACCGGCGTTGCGCCCGCGCGCCGCCAGTAGCTTGCGTCCTGCATCACACGCTGGAGCACGAACTCCCCGACGGGAACGATGAGACCGGTCTCCTCGGCAACGTCGATGAAGCGCCCCGGCAGGATGTACCCCTGCGTGGGGTGTCGCCAGCGCAGCAGCGCCTCGAGTCCCATCACCTTGTTCGATCCGATGTCGATGATCGGCTGATAGTGCACATCCAGCTGCCCGCGCTCGAGCGCCGCTCGCAAGCTCGCCTCCACGGCCACACGCTCGCGGATCTTGCGCGCCATGATGGGACTGAAGAGCTGGAAGTTGTTGCGACCGCGCTCCTTCGCCTGATACATGGCCGTGTCGGAGTGGCGCAGCAGCTCGCCCATGTCCTGGCCGTCGCGCGGAAAGAGGCTTACCCCGATGCTGACGGTTGCAACGAGCGGGCGACCATCCACCACGACCGGAGCGCTCAACGCCTCGTTGATGCGCGCGGCAAGCTCGTGAATCAGGTCCGTGCTGCGCACGCCCTGCAGGATGACGATGAACTCATCGCCCCCCATGCGCACGATGATGTCCTCGGCACGGACCGTCTCTTGCACCCGCTCGGCGACCGTCTTCAGAAGCTTGTCGCCGGTCTCGTGCCCGCGTGAGTCGTTGATGTCCTTGAAGCGATCCAGATCCAGGAACAGCACGGCCAGCATCGTACCGGTGCGCTTTGCCTCCTCGATCGCACCTGGGAGATGATGCGCGAGATACAGTCGATTCGGCAGTCCCGTCAGCTGATCGTGGTGCGCCAGATGGTCGAGGTGCTGCTGCTTCTCGAGCAGCTGCGATTCGATCTTGCGCTTGAGCGTCACGTCGCTCACCGTGAACGACAGAACGGGGCGCCCGTCCAGTTGCATCGGAAAGCCGGTCGCCTCTACCTCGAGCGACGTGCCGTTCCGGCACTGCTGCCGCAGGCGTGTGGGCAAGCGAGGATCGGGATTGCGCAATTTTGCAGCGAGGGCTGCGGCATCGCCGCTCTCATCGATGAAGATCTGCTGAACCGTGAGCTCACGCGCCTCAGCCGGTGAATAGCCGAGCGAGCGAAGGAACGCCGGGTTTGCATGGATGACACGGAGACTCTCCGCGTCGACGATCAGCGCGCCATTCGGAGACTGCTCCAGCGCGGCGCTGAAGTGTCCGTCCTGCGCGAAGGCCCGCCGCGTGCGCTTGAGGACCCATGGCGCCAGCGCGCTGAGCACGCCGACCACGATTGCCGCGAGCAGCCAGATCACGACCACACCCACGCTTTCCTGCGCGACCCGCACCTGCCCACGTAGCGCCCAACCCCCGCCACATCCGCAGCACGCTCAAATTCTGCAGAGTCTTCCCGACGTGGCGCGTCGCGTCATGGGTGTCGCGCACAGTTTCGCTTCAGACATCCCGATTTGATGGAACGCGTTCGCGGAGTGGTGAGCCGGGCTACATCCGAGCCACTGCATTTGTCTTAATCAGCATCGTCCATGCGTGCGGCGCAGGGTGCACCCAGAGCAATCGTGCCGCCTGCTCCGGCTGCGACGATCGCATTCTCACCAAACATAACGCCCCTGAGCTCCCGGCTGAAGCGGAACTGCCGCAGGACCGGCAGAGGGTTCATCGAGCGCTCACCGGTTTGCTGATCGGTCGAGGTGATGACGCAGCGCGTGCAGGGCTTCACGAGGCGCAGCGTGACGGGACCCATGCTGAGGGTCGCAACCCGATCCTCGACGAACGGCTCGAGCCCCGCGACCACCAGATTCGGCCTGAAGCGCGACATCGGCAGCGCTTGCGCCATCCTGGTATTGAGCTCATCGAGCGAGGCAGGATTGCAGATGAGGATCGGGAAGCCATCCACGAACGTGACGGGTGGCGGATTCGGGCCTGCGTAGAGTGCGTTCGCGGTGCGCGTCATCTGCGAGCCCACCCGCACGAGCCGCACGGCATCACCGAGCACCGTGCTCAGCCACTCGCTCGCCTCGTCGCCCTGATCCTGAGCGACACAGAAATCGTTCCACACGCGGGCAGTCGTCGAGGGCCCCTCGTGATCGAGCGATACTCGAAGCGTACCGGCCCCCGCCGCACTCAGAAGCAATGCGTTCCCGGTCAGCTCCGGCTGGATGGTGGCGAGCCTGGGGTGCGTGCGCTGGGTGATGAAGCAATCGGTGGCATCGATCACCATCCATTGACGATCCCATTCAAATCCCGTCGGTGACAATCGCACCGACTGGCGCGCGATGCCGCGGCAGGATTTGACCGGATACACGTGGAGCTCCTGAACGCTGGTCATGGAAGGCGCACCTGCGGCTCTAGCGCTTGTCGGGGTACGGCGTCCCGTCCGCGTGAGTGAAGGCCTTGAGGCCCCGCGGGAGCTTCAGGTCGATCCCCGGATAGATCACCTCTTCGTGTTCCGGGCGTCGCGCTCCGATCTCGAGCACCAGCGCGTCTTGCTTGGAGCGATTCTGCAGCTGGTGACCATCGGGAACACCCGCCTTGAATCCCGCGCAATCCCCGGCGCGCAAGGTCTCCTCGCCCGCATCCGTCACGAGGATCACCTCGCCCTCCACGATGAATACGAACTCGTCCTCCGCGGCATGCCAGTGGCGCTGACTCGACCAGGCTCCGGGCGGAAGGCGCAGCAAGTTCACGCCGAACTGCGTGAGGCCGGCCGCATCGCCCAGACGCTGGCGAACGCGAGCCCGGCACGGCTCATCGTAAGGTGGCGGATAGCGGGTGCCGGTCGTGACCGGCGCGGTGTCCATCGCGATCTTGCGGCCCATACGCTGTCTCCGGATTCGAGGAATTCGCCCGAGTGCGAGCCCGATCGTACCGTGACTTGCAGGCGATCGCATGATTCATTGGGCGACAGTCAACTCGTGCTAGCATCCCTCGAATCCACCACCCCCTTCGAGGAATCGCTCGCGTGAGCTGGCGAGTCTGGGCCGCGTTCATTGCTCTGGGAATCATCTGGGGCGTGCCGTATTTCTTCATCAAGCTGGCGGTCCAGGAGCTCTCCCCGCTGGTGGTGGCCTGGGCACGGATCACCCTCGCGGCTTTGATACTGCTTCCGATTGCCTGGCGGCGCGGAGCCTTGCGGCCGCTTCGTGCGCACAAGGCTGCGGTTTGCACCTTCGCCGTCGTGGAGTTCGCGATACCCTTCGTCGCCATCTCTTTCGGCGAGCGCTGGATCGACTCATCCTTGACAGGCATTCTGATTGCGGCGGTTCCGCTGACGATCGTTCTGATCTCACGGTTCTTCGGTCTGGCCGAGCACCTGGGAGCCGCTCGCTTGCTCGGCCTTGCGCTCGGGCTCGCCGGAGTGGCGGCCTTGCTCGGATTCGGAAGCATCAAGGGCCTGCTCGGCTGGATGGGGGTCGCTTGCATGGTGGTGGCGACGCTCGGCTACGCCATCGGCCCACTCATCATTCAGCGCCACTTCCGCGGCCTCGATTCGATCGGCCCGGTGGCCATGAGCTTGCTCGTCGCGAGCATCGTGCTGCTCGTTCCGGCCGCGCTGGCGATGCCCCGCAGCACCCCCAGCGCTCTCGCCCTGTCCTCGATCGCGATGCTCGGAGTCGTGTGCACCGCCGCGGCGATGCTGCTCATGTTTTATCTGGTCGGTCACGCCGGCGCCTCGCGCGCCTCGATCGTGACCTACATCAATCCCGCGATCGCGACGCTCCTCGGAGTGCTGTTATTGAGCGAGCACTTGGGCGTTGGTGGCTACGCCGGATTCGCGCTGATTCTGCTGGGCTCGTGGCTCGCCACCCGCGGCGCTCCGGCGGCGGTCGGCTAAGCGCAGGTCGAGGCGGCCTGAGCTGCGCGAGCGCGCACTCAGAAGAACGTCCAGCTCGCTCCGACCGACAGCATGTCTGGATCCCCGGCATTCGTGCCGCTGCCGGTTTCCACGCGCTGGTATTCCAGTCGCAGCGCGACGGGGCCGAACTTCCACTGGGTGCCAAGACCCCACGCGAAGTCCCATTCGGTCGAGGAGCCTTGATACGACGGGAACGCGATCGTGGGCTCATCGGGACAGGGTCCGAACCCGCCGCAAGCGATCTGCGGATTGAAGCTCCAGGATTTGTACAGATGTGCCGCACCGGCCTTGGCAAAGACATCCCACCACGGGTTCACCGGTATATATCCCACGGCGAATCCCACGGGCGCATGGGCCGAGGCGTTAGCCGGGAGGTAGTACGCGGGATAGTAGCCGTAATGGTCCGTGTTGCCGAAGTCGAGAAATCCGATCTCCGCACCGAGGTATGGCGAGGGGCGTATGCCGATGAAGGCATCCCAACCCAGGTCCTCTCGTGCCAAACCGTAGTATCCGGTATCCGGCTCGGGATCCTGCCGCATCGTGGCCGTTCCGACACCCGCCCCGACGTAAAGACCGAGCGGACCGAGCGAACTCTCCTGCGCGCGCACGCCGTGCGCCGACAGCAACAACGATCCGGCCGCGAAACATCCCAGTACGCTTGCGGACTTCACTCCTGTTCTCCTTGGCCGAGGACGTCCCGCATAGAACGTACCACACAGGAGGAAGTTGACGGCCCGGTCTGCGCGCGATGCGTGGCGCGACCGCTACTGAACGCGCAGGACGACCTTCCCGTTCAGGTGTCCTGCCGCCAGGCGACGATGCGCGTCGGCCGCCTGAGCGAGCGGATACTCCGCAGCGATCGGCACCTGCAGCTTCGCCGCCTCGACCGCCGCGTTCAGCCGCCCGAGCTCCGCGCGGCCCGGGATGAAGCTGTACAGGATCATGCGGATATTGAATCGCGGGCGTGGCAGAGGCTCCATGCCGTATAGATACGCGACCCGTCCGCGGCCGTCCGACTTGAGCGCATCGATGCAACGCTCGAGCGCATTGCCTCCAGCGAGTCCAAACACGGCATCGACACCGTTGGGCGCGAAGCTTCTCGCCGCCGCGGCAATGTCACCCGTGCGCCCGTTGACCACGGCATCCGCACCCAATCGCTTGAGAAGTGCCATGCCAGCGTCGCTCGAGGCGGTCGCGAGCACTCGCGCGCCGCGCAGCTTGGCCAGCTGCACCGCGAGCGTACCGACAGCGCCCGTGGCGCCATGGATGATGAGCGTCTCGCCTCGCTTCAGCTCGAGGACTTCATCGATCCCCTGGAGCGCCGACAGACCGCTGATCGCAAGAGCACCGGCCTGGTTGAAGGCCATGCCCTTGGGAATGTGTGCAACATATGCCTCTTGAGCGGTCGCGTACTGAGCGTACGAGCCGTTGACGATGCCGTAAACGGCATCACCGATCTTGAACGCGCGCACACCAGGACCCACGGCCGCGATGGTGCCCGCCGCATCCGAGCCCAGGACGATGGGAAAATGCGCACGAGCTCCCGGCTTCTGCCGCATGTCCGCTTCCCACACGCCGATGCCCGCCACATGCACGGCGATCAGTACTTGACCCGGGCCAGGCTTGGGGACACGCAGGTGATGGATCGTGAGCACCTCGGGGCCGCCGCCCCGATCCATGGCCACTGCGAGCATCATATCCGGCACTGCAGCGGCATCTGCGCTGGCAGGTTCGAATGAGGCCGCGATCGTCGCGACGATGCCCAGCACAGCGATACCGGCTGCAGCGACCCTCGCCACCCCAGCAGCGCCTCTCATGGCTTGTCACACTTTTCCGGGATGACGAGCGGCGCGCCATCCGGAACGATCATCACGGCGATCGCCGACGCGGATTCCGTGGCGCTCGCGCTCTCTGCCACCGTGTGGATCGCGCCCATCGGCTCGTAGAAGCTCTCCCCGGTGTGCACCACCTGCACCGGGTGTCCCGCCACGCCCAATCGAACGGTGCCCTTCGTCACGTACACCCAGACCGAGCCCGGATGACGGTGAGCCGTGCACGGGGCGGGCGCGCCTGATGAGGTTGCCACTGCGGCAGGACGAAATCCCAGCGTGACGACGACGAGGTTCTTGCCCGGAACATCCTTCATCGCGTGGGCGAAGATGACTCCTCGGGTGTGTGCGAGTTGCTCCAGGCTCAGGCCCCGACTCATTGCCGGCACGGCTGGCGCCCCGGCCTTTTGATCCGCGTGCAGCGGCGCGGCTGCGCTCGCGCACAGAAGCGCGACGCACGCGATCGGGACGGAGACGATTCGAGCGATGGGGTTGGCATTGGTGTTGTTCATCTTGAAGCTCCTGACCCAGAGCCGCAAACGAAACGCCCCCGGAGCCTTGGAAGACTTCGGGGGCGTTGCGATTTGGAGCCTGGCAGTGACCTACTCTGGCATGGCTTGCGGCCACACTACCATCGGCGCAGAGCGTTTTCACTTCCGAGTTCGGAATGGGATCGGGTGGTTCCCGCTCGCTATAGCCGCCAGGCAAACTGTTCGAGGCCGATGGGCCGGCCCTTGCGGACCGACCCACTGCCTCCAATCCGGATCTCCCACCGCCACGGCTTGTGACCGCAGCAATGGAAGCGTTTTCTGTTTCGACGCTGTCGCGTTCGCGATGGATCGCTCCATCACAGCATCAGTCCTCTTCGGCATAAGCTTCGGAAGCAAACGCCTTGAGGTTATATGGTCAAGCCTCACGGGCAATTAGTACTGGTTAGCTGAAGCCATTACTGGCCGTACACACCCAGCCTATCAACCACGTAGTCTTCGTGGGCCCTTCAGGGGAGTCGAGCTCCCAGGGAGATCTAATCTTGGGGGGGGCTTCCCGCTTAGATGCTTTCAGCGGTTATCCCGTCCGCACA
>DATKPP010000081.1:0-85762 GCA_035524075.1 Steroidobacteraceae bacterium
GGGTCGCTCCCATCACAGCTCGACCAGCTCGCAGGCGTGAACCACGAAGTGGTGCCGCTCGTGGTGATCCACGTGCAGGTGAAGGTCTGAGCGCGAGCCCCGGCGCTTGCCAGCCCGATGAGGGCGAAGGCGGCGATACGAACAGCGACTCGGGTCTTGGGGCCCTTGCGCGGCATACTCTAACTCCCCGTCGGCCGGCCCGCTCGCTCTTATCCGTTATTACGAGGGCCAAAACAGTCCCGGCGTCGCCGCGAAACTCACGCACGGCACGCCCACGCAGTGGATGCAGGACGTCACCATGCAAGCCTCACGCCAGAGTTGTCACGCGGGCGTGATCGCAATCAAAGCAGACACTTACATATTGGGGGAAACCTCACGCACCGGCTCGGCCGTCGAGGTCTGTAAGATTCCCCGACAACCATCGGGAGTCACGGCGTGCGGAGATTTCCTTCCGCGGCTCGGGATCAGCGGGCGCGCTTGCGGCGCCGTGCTCCGAGAATCACACCTGCAAGGCCGCTCAGGAGCATCCCGAGTGTTGCCGGCTCGGGCACCGCGGGTGCGGGAAACACGGCCAGATACTCCTGGCTCGCGCCGGTCGGCGTCGGCGTGAAGATGTAGACGTTCGAGAAGTCGCTGGGTGTGTCGTTGGCCGTTGAGAAGTACGCGTCGAGGCCGTAATCGAATGCTGCATCGAATTCGGAACTCGTAAGACCCGAGAGGGCGTTGAAGTCGAAGATGGCCCACATCGCATAGCTCATCTCGGCAGCCTCGGTCTGACCCGCCGAGGTGGACTGATTCACGCCGAGAATCTGCTCGGCGAGCCACGCTTGCGCCATGTAGGCGTGCTGCTGCTCGGAGGCAGTGTCGCTGCTGCCGTTGTCGAACTTGAGCGTGCTCAAGGGGGAGGTGATCCCCGACAGCGCGCTCAGGTCGGTGACCGTCGCCTGCCAGATGTGTCCCACGCTCACCTCCGTGAGGAAGTCATCGCAGAAGATGGCGGTGGAGAAGGAGCTCGTCGAGGTGAACTGCGATGCGGAGGTGAAGCCACTCGGACCCACGAGCGCGTAGTAGGGGCTCGTGTAATAGCCCCCCATCGACGCGCCGGTCACGCCCGTCAGCTCCATCGATACGGTGCTACCGCTCAAGGGAGGCTCGGGAGTTGCGTGCGCGATGAGCGGTGCGCTCGCGATCGCGGTGATGGCGCATTCCAGCAAAATCAGAGACTTATTCTGTCGCATGCTCACTTCCCTGCGGCGTTCGACGATCGGAGTTCGCAGCCGGGAAGGGTGCAATCCGCGCGCCAGATTTGGCGCTACCGCGCTGCATCAATGACTTGCGGCGACCCGGATGCGCCGCGGATCCTCGCACCTGTATGGCGCTCCGACAGTGGCGCGGGTGACGCCACCGAGCTGCGGTTGGCTCGGGCCGGCTTATGCTCGTTTATTGCCTCTGCGCCGTGCTTCCGGGTAGGCTTCCGCCCCCTCCCGAGTCCCCATCGTCTAGAGGCCCAGGACATCGCCCTTTCACGGCGGTAACAGGGGTTCGAATCCCCTTGGGGACGCCAGAGATCAAATCACTTACGCGTGCACGGAAGGGTCATGCCCACGTCGGCCCTGGCGGTCTGCGCCCGAGCGCAGGCGCTCTCGAAAAACACCGCCAAGACCAACGAGCCCCGCGGCGAGCAGCGCGAGGGTACCCGGCTCGGGAACGGTGGGCGGGGGTGGCGGTGGGGCCTCAAGCGTGAGTGAACCGGAGTAGATCGAATCGCCAAAATTCTGGCCAAACTCCGCCGTGGAGGTGGCGCCGCTCGAGCATCGGCTCAAGGTCGTGCAGATTCCGCCCGTAAATCCCACCAGGCTCGACTGATTGAAGTCCAGTGTGATGCTGCCTCCGGGGGAGTCGAAGGTCCCGAACTCGACTGCATAGACGCTCGAGGAGTTCAGCGTCTGTCCAGCAAAGGTCACATCGTTTACGAGGGTCTCGCTCGATGCGCCTTCGGCAACCGCCAGATCGTTGCTTTGAACGGCACCGGTCGTCGTGTCGATGACAATCTGCCCGGAGACCGTGATATTGGGGCTCGTGTCGGTGCTCCCCGAGAGCTGAAAGGTACTGATCGCATCCGCGTGGGCAACAAGACTGGTGGCCATCAAAGAGCTGGCCGCTACGAGAAGACGGAGGCCTGCAGGCAGTGCCCCGCTGCGAAAGCTCGTGTTCATCCTTGAATCTCCAGGGTCGAGTGAGCGGTCAGTTGTCGGTGGGTCCGGATTTCGCGGCCTTGATCCGCGTGCGCCACACCTCGAAGGGGTCCCAGCCCGTGGGGGCCAGGTTTGCGGGGTCTGGGGTGTCCTCGTGCTTGTCCTCGGACGAGAGGATCGCGTTCTCTTCGTCGTTTGCAGCCTTCGCCCGTGCATACACCGTGAGGCCCACGTGGACGGTCTTCATCGCTACACCCCCCTGTTGTTGGTATCGCTGCTTTCCTGGCAGCGCGAGCGAATTCTATAGCATGATGCCCGTGCGATGTGACAAAAAATTTCGAGCAATATGTCAACTTTCCTGCGAACTAGCTTGACCATACAGGTGATTCGCACACCGAGCCGCTAAGGGGGCACTCTCATCCGAAGCGCCCATTCGCGCGGGAGCTTTCGGGCGCAACCTTCCATGCGAGCAGGCGCGTTTCGCGTGGCAACAACAACACGTTTGGAAGGGTAGCGCAGCGCCCTTATGTAATGGTCCAATGCGCGCCTCGTTTGCCCGGGGCCGAGCGGTCGTGCTGGAGGAAGAAGAAGGAGCAGGAGCCGAGACACCGCCCCAGAGGGTGGTGGACCCGTTCGGCTTTGCCCGCGAGCTCGCAACCCGCTGGGATGCGGTTGCGCTCGTCATCGTATTCGGGGTGATCGTATTTTTGGCCCAGGCGAGTCACGGCCTGTTCGAGCCGCTGTCGCGGCTGCGGGCCACGCCTTTATCGCTCGATCCGATTCACCTGCCCTTCTACGCCGCGCGAACCACGCTGCGGATGTTCGCGGCGCTCTTTCTCTCGCTCATCTTCACGTTCACCTATGCCACCTGGGCGGCCAAGAGCCCCCGCGCCGGCAGGCTCCTGGTGCCCATTCTCGACATCCTGCAGTCGGTCCCGATCTTCAGCTTCCTCTCGATCACGATCGTGTTCTTCATGTCGCTCGCGCCGGGCCGGGTTCTCGGCGCGGAGTTCGAGGCCATCTTCGTGATCTTCACGAGCCAGGCGTGGAACATGGCGTTCAGCTTCTACCAGTCGCTGCGCACCGTGCCCGTCGAGCTCGACGAGGCCGCCAACTCCTTCCATCTCTCCCCCTGGATGAAGTTCTGGCAGCTCGAGGTGCCCTTCGCGCTCCCCGGGCTCATCTGGAACACGATGATGTCGATGTCGGGGGGCTGGTTCTTCGTGGTCGCCTCGGAGGCGTTCCAGGTCGGCCACACCGCGGTCGCACTGCCGGGGATCGGGACGTACATCCAGACCGCGATCGACCGGCGCAACCTCGGCGCGATCGGCTGGGCCATTGCGGCGATGTGCGTCGTCATTCTCATCTACGACCAGCTCATCTTCCGCCCGCTGGTCGCGTGGGTGGACCGACTGCGCTACGAGCAGGACCCCACCGCCCGGCCGCCCCGCTCCTGGGCGTTGACCGTGATGCAGCGGTCGCGCCTGATCTCCTCGGTCACCGACGCCTTCTACGCAGGGGTGCGCTGGACGAGCTGGGCCATGCCCATCGGTCGAAGCACACCGCGTGCGCACGCAGCCGCAGGGCAAGGCAAGAGGGACTGGGCCTGGATCATCGTGATCGGTGCGCTCATGGCCTTCGGTTTGTGGCACATCGTTCGCACACTGATCATCGGCACGACGCTCCACGAAGTGCTCGAGGTTTGCGGGCTCGCATTCCTCACGATGCTGCGCGTGTTCGTGCTGATCGCGCTCGCAAGCCTCATCTGGGTACCCGTCGGCGTATGGGCGGGCTTGCGGCCGCAGGTCATGGCGATCGTGCAGCCAATTGCCCAGTTCCTCGCGGCCTTTCCGATCAATCTCGTGTACCCGTTCAGTGCCTACGCGATTGTCGCCTGGCGCTTGAATCCGGACGTGTGGCTGAGCCCGCTCATGATCCTCGGCACCCAGTGGTACATTCTCTTCAATGTGATCGCCGGGGCCTCGGCGATTCCGGGAGAGCTGCGCTACGCGGCGCAGAATTTCAACGTCCGCGGCCTGTTATGGTGGATGCGCTTTGCGATCCCCGGGGTCTTTCCCTACTACGTCACCGGTGCGATCACCGCTTCGGGTGGCTCGTGGAACGCCTCGACCCAGGCGGAGGTGGAGAGCTGGGGCAACACGCAGGTGCGGGCCCACGGCATCGGTGCGTACATCTTCGATGCCACCGCGGCCGGGGACTTCCACCGGATCATCCTCGGGACCGTCACGATGAGCCTGTTCGTCGTCGCCATCAATCGACTCTTCTGGCGCCGCCTGTACTATTACGCCGAGCGCCGCTTCCGGCTGGGATAGCACTCGGGCCTCACATGAACATCTCCACCCCTCTGCTGCAGGTCTCCGAGGTGTGCAAGGCCTTCCCGCGGCCCGACGGGGAGGGCGAGCTCATCGTGCTCGAGGGAGTCAATCTTGCGGTCGGCGGCGGGGAGATCGTCGGCATTCTCGGTCGCTCGGGGTCGGGCAAATCGACCTTGCTGCGGCTGATCGCAGGCCTCGCCGAGCCCAGCGGAGGCACCCTCACCTATCTCGGCCAGCCGATCGACGGGCCCGCCCCCGGCATTGCAATGGTATTCCAGAGCTTTGCGATCTTTCCCTGGCTCACCGTGTACGAGAACGTCGCGCTCGGACTGGAGGCCCTGCGTCTGCCTGGGGCGGAGATCCGGCGCCGCTCCCTCGCAGCGATCGATCTGATCGGACTCGATGGCTTCGAGTCCGCCTACCCGCGCGAGCTCTCCGGCGGGATGCGCCAGCGGGTCGGATTCGCCCGAGCACTCGTGGTTCATCCCAACATCCTGTTGATGGACGAGGCGTTCTCCGCGCTCGACGTGCTCACCGCGGAGACCCTGCGCACGGATTTCCTGGACCTCTGGACCGAAGGCCGCATGCCCATCAAGGGTGTCTTGCTCGTGACCCACAACATCGAGGAAGCCGTGCTGATGTGCGATCGCATCCTGGTGTTCGCGAGCAACCCGGGGCGCATCCTCACCGAGATCAAGGTCTCCCTCCCGCAGCCCCGCAGCCGCCTGGATCCCTCGTTCCGTGCCCTGGTGGAGCGGATCTACGTCGAGATGACGGCCAGGCCCGCCGCCGACGCCCACACGCGCAACGAGCGTATGCCGGGCCTGGGCATCGGCACGGTGCTGCCCCGCGTGGGCTCGAACCTGCTCGCCGGCCTGCTCGAGATGGTGGCCGCGCCGCCCTTCAACGGCACCGCGGACCTGCCGAAGATCGCCGAGGACCTGCAGATGGCCATCGACGAGCTGTTCCCGGTCGCCGAGGTGCTGCAGATGATGCGCTTCGCCGAGGTTGCCGGCGGGGACATCAAGCTCACGGAGGTGGGACTGGCCTTCGCCAACGCCGCACTCGATGAGCGCAAGAAAATCTTCGCGCGCCAGCTGCTGAGCTATGTTCCCCTCGCAGCACACATCCGCCGGGTTCTCGATGAGCGCTCGAGCCACGGTGCGCGCAAGAGCCGCTTCTTCGACGAGCTCGAGGACTACATGGGCGAGGAGCAGGCCGAGCAGACGCTGCGCACGGTCATCAGCTGGGGACGCTACGCAGAAGCCTTCGCCTACGACGACGAGACCGCCGTCTTCTCGCTGGAGAACCCCACTTGAGCGGTGGGCTTTTTCGCAGGAACGGCGGCTGCTAGCATCGCCGCGCCAAAAGCCATGAGGAAGATGCCCATGAGTACCCTATCCAGACCCGTTCTGTCACTGACTCTTGCGCTTTTCCTGGTTGGACCGTTTGCCGCCTCGGCCCAGCAGCCCGAGCGCGAGCATGGGACGATGGCGCGCCCGCCGGCGCACGGGGAGGCCTATCCGGGTCCCAGCCGCTATCATCGCGTGGCGCCCCCGAAGGGCTGGAACAGCCGTCCCCAAGCCCCCAACCGCCAGGTCTATCAGCACAACTATCAGGCGCCGCGAAGCTACAGGATCGGGCCGTATCACCGCCCGCCGGGCTGGGAGGCGCACCACTGGGTTTACGGGCAGATCCTGCCGCGCGTGTACTGGGCACCCGAGTACTACATCGGCGACTACTGGCTCTTTGGCCTGCAGGTGCCGCCGGCAGGCTATGAGTGGGTGCGCGACGATGACGATGCGCTCCTCGTGAACATCACCACCGGCGAGATCTTGCAGGTGCAGTACGGGGTGTTTGCGTAAGGGCGCACCGCATGCTCTTTCCCACCACTCTCGTCGGCAGCTACCCGCAGCCCGACTGGCTGATCGATCGTCCGAAGCTCTCCGGCCGCTTTCCGCCGCGCGTGCGCGAGCGCAGCCTCTGGCGTGTTGCACAGCCATTCCTCCCCGAGGCACAGGACGATGCCACGCTGCTTGCGATTCAGGCCCAGGAGGAGGCCGGCCTCGACATCCTCACCGACGGGGAGATGCGCCGCGAAAGCTACTCCAACCGCTTTGCCACGGCGCTCGAGGGGGTGGACATCGACAACCCGGGCACCGCGCTCGATCGCTCCGGGCATCCGAACCCGGTACCGCGCATCGTGGGGCGCATCCGCCGCAAGCACCCCGTGCAGCTGGATGATCTGCGCTTTCTCAAGCGTCACACCCGGCGCACCGTGAAGATGACGGTGCCCGGGCCGTTCACCATGAGCCAGCAAGCGCAGAACGACTTCTATCCGAGCGACGAGGCGGCGGCGATGGACTACGCGGTCGCCGTCAACGAGGAGGTCCGCGATCTGTTCGCAGCCGGCGCCGACATCGTGCAGATCGATGAGCCCTACATGCAGGCGCGTCCGGAGAAGGCGCGCCAGTACGGCCTGAAGGCCCTGAACCATGCGCTCGAGGGCATCTCAGGTCCCACGGCGGTGCATATCTGTTTCGGGTACGCCGCGATCATCCACCAGCGCCCGACGGGCTACTCCTTCCTGCCCGAGCTTGCCGAGTGCCGCTGCACCCAGATCTCCATCGAGACCGCGCAGTCGAATCTCGACTGCGCGGTGCTCGATCGGCTGCCCGGAAAGCAGATCATGGTCGGTGCGCTCGATCTGTCCGACATGCAAGTGGAAACGCCGCAGATCGTGGTCGAGCGGGTGCGGCGCGCACTGCGCCACATCGCTCCGGAACGTGTCATCCTCGCACCCGATTGTGGAATGAAGTATCTGCCGCGTGAGGTGGCCTTCGGCAAGCTCCAGGCGTTGGTCGCCGCCGCCGCCGTGCTGCGCAAGGAATACGCGCGGTGAGGGGCGCACTCGGCTACTTCGGAAACGTCAACCGGTCCTGAATCGCGAGCAACACCTCACGCCGCGAGACCTCGCCCACGAGCGAGTTGCGCCACGGGCCGCGCGTGACCGGCAGCACCGTCGCCTGCTCGCGCAGGAAGCCATCGAGCGCGGTGCCGAGCGCCATGTCCGGAGAGAGCACCAGACTCACCGGATGCGCGATCTGCTCGACGAGCGTACTACCCTGGATCGTGCCCTTCTGGACCTCATCGAGCACGCGCCGCGGATCGAGCCATGAGATGAGCTGGTCGCCGTCGACCACGTAGACGCGCTCGAGCGGGCGCGCGGGCAGTTGCTCGAGCATCTGTTGCACGGTCGCGGTGCGCGGCACGGTGGCCGAGGGAGGCTTCACGAGGGGCTCGACCGTGCGCAATCGCCAGTCATCCGGGGCAGCGGCGGCCGCAGCACGCGCCAGCGAGCCGTGGTACACGGACTCACCGTGACGGTAGACCTTTGCGGTGTAGTGCGCAGCGACGCACGCGAGCATGAGAGGCAGCACGATATCGTAGTCGCCCGTCATCTCGAAGATCATCAGTATCGAGGTGAGCGGTGCATGCGTGGTGGCCGCGAGAAACCCGCCCATGCCAATGAGCGCATAGGCCGCGGGCACCGAGGTGACCGTCGGGAGCGCCGTGTGGATCAGCTCTCCGAACAGCGCGCCGATCGCACAGCCGATGAAGAGCGTCGGCGTGAAGATACCGCCCACGGCGCCGGAGCCGACGGTCGCTGCCGTCGCGAGCACCTTGGCCACCAGAACGGCGAGCAGCCAGGTTCCGAAGAGATCGCCTTGCAGGATGTCTCCGACGACGCTGTAGCCATTTCCCCAGACCTGAGGCACCCAGATCGAGATGGCCCCGACGATCACGCCTCCGAGGCCGAGCTGCCAGTACGGCGGCCAGTGCAGACGCACGAAGCGCGACTTGGCGAAGTCCACGAAATTGAGGAACGGCGGGGCGAGGTGGCCCAGCAAGACACCGAGGACGATGAAAAACACGAGCTCGAGGTTCGAGGCGAAATGCACGTGTGGTACGGCGAACAAAGGGCCATAGCCGAGAAAGCGATGAATGGTCGCGTTGGAGGTGACCGAGGCGACCACGAGCGGCCCGAAGCTCTCCATCGCCGTGTTCCCGAGCACGATCTCCGAGACGAACAGCGCCCCGGAGATCGGGGCGTTGTACGCAGCCGCGATGCCCGCGGCCGCACCGCAGGCCACCATGAGCCTCAGACGCGGAATGGACGCACGCGCGAGGATGCCCATCTTCGAGCCGATCATCGCCGCGAGCTGCACCATCGGACCTTCCCGTCCGATCGAGCCCCCCGAAGCAATCGAGAACAGCGAGGAGAGGCTCGAAAGAAGCGTCGTACGAAAGCCGATGCGACCGTCCCCGACCAGCACCGCCTCCATGTAGTCCACGGCTCGCGGCACGGTCAGTACACGGCCTGCCCAGTGCAGGATCAGCCCCGCGAGCACACCCCCGGCGATCGGGATGACCATGCGGTGCCACCACACCAGCTGGACGGCCGCCTCCACCAGCCCCGGGGCGTTCTGCCCCGTGAACAGGCGCTCGAGCAGCCGCGAGCCTTCGCGGAAGAGCACACTTGCGAGGGCCCCGAGGAACCCGGTCAGAGCGGCCCAGAAAATGATCCCCGCCAGATCCTCGTGCCCGAACAGCAGCAGCCTCAATCGCGTGATGAGCGAGAGGGAGAGCTGAGGAAGATCGCGGACGTGATTCGCCATGCGCGCCGAAGCGGGGTTGAGGCTGGCTAGCATAGCGATGTCTGCGCAGCATCGCCCGGCCCCGGGCATGGAACCTGCGTCCCGACCAAGCATTGGCCTGACAGGAACCCTTTGGAGCGCACCATGCGCGGCAACTGCTGGATCCGCTCGGTGGCGTGGCTACTCGCTGCGATCACGATCGGCGCGACGTGCCCGCGCCTCGCCCAAGCGCAAGATTCCGCGCCCCCGGTGGATCCGCCAAGCCCACACGTGGCTGCGGTGGCGGCCTCGGCCCAGCGCCTCGTGGACAGTGCGGTCCAAGCGGCCCGGCTCCTCAGGCAAGACCCGCGGATGGCGCCGCTGCTCGATCGGGCCAAGGCCGTGCTCATCGTGCCCCACTACAAGGAAGGAGCCGTGATCATCGGCGCGCATGGGGGAGTGGGAGTGCTCCTGGCCCGGCGTGGGAGTGCCTGGACGGATCCCGTCTTCTATCGCATGGGCGGTGTCAGCATCGGACTGCAGGCGGGCGGCACGAGCGGTCCCGTTGCGATGCTCTTGATGAGCGACAAGGCAGTCGAGAAGTTTCGCGACAGCCTGAGCACCTGGTCCCTGGGCGGCAACACCGGGCTCACCGTCGCCGATTTCTCGGACCAGAAGCAGCATCCCGCAGGCAGCCTCGATGTGATCGTGTGGTCGGCCATGAAGGGTCTGTTCGGCGGCATCGCCTTCAGCGCGACCGACGTGACCCCCGACACCTCGGCCGACCATGCGTACTATCGTAGCCCGGTTGCGCCGCTGCAGATCCTGGTCGGATCCGTGACGAATCCGAGCGCGCAACCCCTGCGCAACGCGCTGCAAACGCATGTCGCGTTGAACTGAGCATCTCGTGCAGCGGCGGACCATCCGGGGCGGGGTGTAGGAGCCGCGCTCGATGAGCGCGAAGTCATGATCCTCGCGTGCTCACACTGTGGAACGCTGCATGAGCTCGTCCCACTGCCGCCCAGAACCACGGCGTTCTGTGAGGTCTGCGAGAACCCGCTCGAGCGCACCAGCGGCCGCAGCATCTCCGCCGCGCTCGCCTGCGCCTCGGCGACCTTGCTCCTGCTCTTTCCGGCAAACCTGCTCCCGTTCCTGAGGGTCTCCCTGCTCGGCGTCAGCCGTGTGAGCCGCCTGGGCTCGGGTGTCGTCGAGCTCTGGAATCATCAGTGGGTGCTGGTTGCCATGCTGGTGGCGGCCTTCGCCGTCATTCTGCCCTTCGTGCGCTACGGGCTGCTCACGACGGTGCTCGCGCTGGTGCTCCTCGAGCACAAAGCGCGCTGGGTCGGCCGGGGGTTTCGCTGGGCCCTGGCGCTCGATGCGTGGAGCATGCCGGATGTGTTCCTCCTCGGATTGGCCGTCGGCTACAGCCGCATCGTCGCGACGCTCCCCGTCACGATCGGCTGGGGCGGGTTTTGCTTCATCGGCGCTGCGTTTCTTTCCATGCTCTCGCGCGCGGCGCTCGATCGGCGCACCGTCTGGCGCTCGATCCCGATCGAGCAGCCCGGGTTGCAGGTGGACACACCCCTCATCTCCTGCACCGCCTGCGACCTGGTCGTGCCTGCGAAGGATGAGGGCTCCTGCTGCCCCCGGTGCGGCTTGCGCCTGCACACCCGCAAGCCCGATGCGCTCATGCGCACCCTTGCGCTCGCGATCGCGGGATTCGTGCTCTACATTCCCGCCAATACGTATCCCATGAGCACCGACAGCCAGCTGGGGCAGCTCGTGCCTCATCGCATCATCGATGGCATCGTCGAGCTGTACCGGGCGGGTCTGTGGCCGCTCGGCATCCTCATCTTCTGCACCAGCATCGCCATTCCCTTTCTCAAACTCGCCGGACTTGGGTGGTTTCTCGCCTCGATCTACCGCCGCTCCGGGCGCAGGCTGCGGACGAAGACCCGCCTGTACCGGCTCATCCACGAGATCGGCCGGTGGTCCAACACCGACGTGTTTACCATCGTGGTGTTCGTGCCCCTGCTGCAATTCGGCGCGCTCGCCAGCGCGCATGCGGCGACCGGCGCCACGGCTTTCATTCTCGTCGTGGTCCTCACGATGCTCGCGACGCGCGCATTCGACCCCCGCCTGATGTGGGACGCGGCGCTGCAGGATGCGCCCGATGCACCCTCGGCAGCCGCCCTCCCCCGCGCTCTGCAGAGTGCACCATGAGCGCTGCGCTTCGCACCGCGACGGGAAGACGAACGACCTGGTGGCCCGGTTGGATCTGGGCGGTGCCGATCGCGGCGGTCGGAATCGTCGTGTGGTTGATGTTGCGAGCGCTCAGCAGCCGCGGAATCGATGTCACCGTCTCGTTCGAGAACGCCGCGGGAATGAGCGTCAACAACACCAAGGTGCTCTATCGCGGGCTCGACGTGGGCGTCGTGAGCAATCTGCGCCTGGCGCGCGGAGGTCGTCAGATCCTGGCGACCCTGGACATCGACGGCGATCTCGCCCCCTACGTCAACTCTGGAAGTCAGTTCTACCTCGAGGGGGCGCACCCGAGTCTGACCGATCCGGCCTCCTTCAAGTCGATCGTGTCGGGCCCGATCCTCGAGCTGGTCCCGGGGGATGGCGCGCCGGCTCGGCACTTCGTGGGCCGCGAAGGCAAGCCTCCCGAGCGACTCGCAGTCGCGCTGCCCTACCTGGTGACGTTCAACGCCCCGATCGGCGGCATTCGGCCCGGCTCGTCCGTGACCCTCGGCGGCTTCGCGGTGGGCGAGGTCGCAAGCACCGAGCTGGCAACGCAACCGAGCACGGGCCGGATCGAGACGCACGCCGTGGTGCTGCTCGATCCCACCCGGTTCCACCTCGAGGGGGTAGCGCAATCGGAGAGCTGGAGTCGCACCATGAACGCCGCTCTGGCGCAGCTCGTGCAGCGCGGACTGCGCGCCCGAACGGCGCAAGTGCCCCCGCTCATCGGGGATGCGCAGATTACCCTTGCAATGGTGCCCGGGGCACAACCGGCGAGCCTCGACCTCAGCGGCCGCTATCCCGCGATTCCCACGGTCCAAGGCACAAACATCCAGGCGATTGCAGCACAGGTGGGCCACCTGCCCATCGCGCAGATCGGCGAGAACGTTCGTGTGATCACGGCGCGCATCCGCGCGCTCAGCACCTCACCACGCCTGGACCAGAGCCTGCGGCATCTGGACAGCACGCTTGCGCAGCTCGACGCGACCACGCATCAGGTGGGCCCGCAGCTCGCACCGACGCTCCGCAGCGTGCACGCGACGGTCGATGCGCTGCGCCGCAGCGCATCCGACATCGACTCCACCGCCGCATCGGCGCGTGTTCTGCTGAGCGGCAATATGGCCGCGCCCGGAGGCAGCATGCAGCAGGCGCTCGAGGAGCTGACCCAGACGGCGCGCTCGATTCGCTCCCTGGCCGACTACCTCGACCAGCACCCCGAGGCGCTCATCCACGGCCGGCGCTGATGCGGTCTCTGTATGATGACGCACTTCCCCGAGCAGCAACCGGCCACGAGCGAACAGCGAGAATCACGATGAACCACACATCGCCCAGCGGCGTGCAGTGCTGGGGTGCGAAGGGCGGCCTGCGCGCGCGCTGCCTTGCACTCTGCGGTCTGGCAACCTTGCTGCTGGCAGGCTGTGCCTCGAGCCCGCCCTCGAAGTTCTACACGCTGACCTCCACGCCTGCGAGCGCAGCGGCGCCCGCTGCTGCCACTGCGGCGCTGCCCATCCGGGTAGCCAGCGTTCACATTCCACCGATGCTCGACCGGCAAGAGATCGCCCGCCCCAGTGCCGGCAATCAGCTCGAGATCAACGGCCAAGAGAGATGGGATGCGCCACTCGATGAGATGATCCAGCAGGTCCTCACCCGGGATCTGCTCACGCGGCTGCCGGCGGGCAAAGTCATCCTGCCCAGTGCACCGGCCCCGGCGAACCTCCAATCCATTGCCCTGAATGTGCTGCAGTTCCAGAGCGATGTGAGTGGGAGCGTCGTGCTCGAGGGCAGCTGGTCTCTCGTGCCCTCCCACGCCACCTCCCCGATCCTCATCCGAGACTTCCGCTACACGGCTGCCGCAAGCTCGCACAGCACCGCGGATGAGGTGAGCACCATGAGCGCCCTGCTCGGGCAGCTGGCCGACGAGATCGCGAGCAGTCTGCCGGCGCACTGACTCTCGCACGCATCGGCAGCCCCGCGAGCACGGGCAGCTCGAGCTCGTGCTGAGACTGAGCGCTTGGCTGAGGCTGAGCACTTGGCTGAGGCGGAGCACTTGGCTGAGGCGGAGCGGTTGGCTGAGGCGGAGCGCTTGGCTGAAGCGGAGCGCTTGGCCGAGGTGCTAAGGCGAAGCGTCCGCGCCTACTGATGGGCATGCGAGCCCCTTCATGACAGGGATTTCACACTTCCGCGGGGAACGGGGGCTTACCCGTAGTCATTCGTAAGCAGGACAAAAGCGTAGGAGGTTTCAGCATGCGTCACAGGAGACTGTCGATTCTCACCGCGATTCCGTTGGTTGCCGCAGCCTTCGGAATGGCCGCGACCGTACACGCGCAACCGGCCGATACCGCGGCGGCCTCCGGGCACGATGCGCGCTATGCGCGCGACGCCCAGGAGCGGGTGAATGCCGCGATCCATGTCGTTCAGCGGATGAAGCAGGACCCGGACCTCGCGCGACTGCTGCACGAGGCGCGCGGCGTCTTCATCATCCCGCGCTATGGCAAGGCGGGCTTCATCGTGGGCGGTCAGGGCGGCGCCGGCGTGGTGCTCGCACGCGCAGACGGCAAGTGGAGCGATCCCGCATTCTTCGATGTGGGCGGCGCGAGCATCGGTGCGCAGGCCGGTGGTGAGAAGGGTGCCGTCGCCATGTTTCTCATGACGGACCGGGCGCTCGACAAGTTCGAGAGCTCGCACGGCAAATGGTCGCTCGGTGCGAGCGCGGGCCTGACGGTGGTCCGGTACTCGCACAACAACCGCGCCCAGGTGGGTCGAGGCGATGTGCTCGTGTGGTCCGAGGCGAAGGGTCTGTACGGTGGACTCACAGCCGGGGTCACCGATATCACGCCCTCGGACAGGCTGGATCACGCCTACTACCAGCAGCGCTCCGACGCGCAAGAGATCCTGACCGGCAACACCCGCAATCCGGCCGCCGATCCGCTGCGCGAGGCGCTCTCCACGCACGTCGCAACGCGCTGACGCACGAGACGATGCGAGCCGCGACGCAGTGAGGTGAGCTGCGGTGCGGACGCTGGGGCTCCCCCGAGGTACGGATTGCCCCGGGGGAGCCACCCGCACTTCGAGCGCTCCCGGGCTTGCGCGCGTTGCGCAGCTTACGAGAGACTAGGAGTGAGGAGTGTTTGTCTGTGTACACCAAAAATCGGCTCTCTCGCTCTCGTCGCAACTTTCTCTTCACCACACTCGGGGCAGCATCGCTCGCGATCGCGAGTCTTGCCGGGCTGAGGGCTCGCGTCGCGCGGGCACAGGCGGCGCAGAACCTGCCGCATCTCTCACCGAATGACCCTCTCGCCAAGGCGCTCGGCTACGCGAACGGCGCCGGCCAGGTTGATCGAACGAGGTACCCCACATACAAGCCGGGCGACATGTGCAGCAAGTGTCGCTTCTATCAAGGAACGGCTGGACAGGCGTGGGGACCTTGCCAGATTTTCGCGGGCAAATCCGTGAGCGCACAAGGCTGGTGCGCCTCGTTCATGGTCAAGACGTAATCGCTGCCTTTTCCGGGGGTTCATGTCGCAGATCGCACCGGGTCGGCGTTCGCGCTGGGCCGCGATCGCCGCGGCCATCGGGCTGGTGGCCTTTGCCCTGCACGCGCATTGCGCGGACCTTTCCTTTCTCGCGGGCAGCGACATCGGGGATGTGCGACACATCAATGGTCTGCCGTGGGAGCTGCAATATCTGCAGGAGCCCATTCCCGATCTGGGCATCTCGTTCAGCTACCTGAACGAGTCTCAATACCGAGCTCCCGACCAGCCGGCGCCATGGCATCACGCCCGCGACGGCGGTGCCGTACAGCTGTGGGCGATCACTCCGCCAGATTGGTTCCACCCCTTCGAGCTGGCCATCGGTGCAGGGCCGTACGTGTATTTCGACACCCAGTCCGAGCCGCCCCCCTTCGGCTACCGCGACTATCACTCCGTCGCGGAGATGTATACCGCGTCGCTGCGCTACTTCACCCCGCTCGGGTGGTTCGTGCGGCTCGACGTGACGGAGATCCATGCACCCGGCAGCCTCGATGCGCGCATCCTCGAGCTGGGCTTCGGCTACCGGGCCGGACCTACGACCGGGGAATCATCCGCACAGCTGCACGAGGCGCAGCTTGGTGTGCTGGCGGGACGTACCGGCGACAGCAACTGGAACGCGACACAGAGCGCCACGTATGGCGTCGAGTACCGCCAGGGACTCGGCCGACACGTCGAGGTTTCCGGGACCTGGTTGAGCGAAGCAGATGGCATCACGGGCCGCCATGATGGGCTCGTCGCGCAGGTGTGGCTCACCGATCGATTCTTCTCACCCAGGCTGACTCTGGGCATCGGTGCGGGCCCCTACGTCGCACTGCGCACCCACATTGCCGAGGACGGCCAGGAAGCCCCCCACGCCCAGGGCGTTGTAGCCATGACGGCAAGCCTGCAGCTCTCGCGCCGCCTGGTTGCGCGCATCCTCTGGGACCGCGCCTTCACCAACGACAGCCTCGACCGAGATATCGTGCTCGGGGGCCTCGCCTGGAGCTGGGACTGGTAACGGGCAGCCGGCGAGGCTCCTTTTACTTCTTACTTCGCAGGTAGCGTCGCCGGATCCCAGTGCTCGTCCGCCTTGCCGTCCACGAAGCGCCACATGTCGAACCACGTCGTGGTGTAGCTCTTGGCAGAGTTCTTCGGATCCTGGTGCTCGCGCGGATAAGCCACTACGACGAGATCGCCCTGCGCCAGCACCGAGACGATCTTCGTGTGCATCTTCGCCGGGATCGGCTTGGGTTTGGCTTTGACGACCTGGGTGAAGTAGTACACCACGCCCGCCCGGCCTGATTTGGCATTGGGATTGTGCTGGATGTAGCGTGCGGTCAAGTACCGGTCAGCCATCTCCCAGTGCGCCGATTCGATGAGGTCCTTCACGATGTGATAGGCCGCCTGCAGATTGGTGTCGAGCTTCGGATCGGAGCTGTGGAACAGTGCCTCGGGGTCTGACACTCCCATCACGGGCTCCTGAGCGCGCAGCTGCATGGCTGCGAACGTGAGCCCTGCGGTGATGGCTAACAATGCAGTACGTTTCACGACGACTCTCCTCCTCATGCGTTGAGTTTGTATTCGAGTGTGGATCTTTGCCGGCGAGGTCGATGGGCTCAGCGTGGCTGCATTATGCGGTCGCCGGCTCGCCGAAGCGATTGACCTGGGCCTGCCCCTGACCCAGCAAGCCCCAGAGGACGAATGCGGCCGAGACGACGAGCGCGGCCCAGCTCACGGTCGGACGAAGCTCAAAGTTGCGGCTGTACATGTGAAGCCCGATGGCGATCGCATCGAGTACGCCAGGGATGAGCACCAACCAGGCCGTTTGCCCCATGTCGTGCAGGCGACGGGCGTGCAGCACCAGGGCCGGCAATAACAAAGTGGCCAGCACCCACTCCCCATTGCGGCCCTTCACCAGGAAAAAATAGAGCGAAGCGGCCGCAAGCAGCGGCACGAGCGCGCGAACGAATCCGCCGCGCGAGGTGCGGCCGCCGGGGCGCGCGAAGAGGTCTTCATAGCGCGGGGTGCCATCGCGAGCCTCGCCGAGGGTTGCCGCGATGGGCTGCAACATCCCCCGGTAGTAATCCACATAGGCCAGCATCAGGAGCCCATTGAGCGCAAAGGCGGCAAGCGCCAGAGCCACACCGAGGGCCCGATGCTCCAGGAGCACCGCCCAGTAGAGGGCGCACACGGAGATCGGCATCACGACACACAGAGCCACCGGGACGAAAACGCCCGCGAGCAACAGCGCTCCGCTCGCCAGCTGAATCGCCATGGCGACATCGAGCAGTCGGCTGTGAACGAGGGCCGTCATCAGCAACAGTGCGAGGGGCTGGTGCCCGGTGGGCTCGGGATAAAGCGCCAAAAAGAAGTGATTCACGCCATTGGCGAGCATCCAGGCACCGAAGATCACCCGGCCGGCCACGACGAGCGGCTTCATGACCTGACCCCAGCGGGCGCGACTCCCGCCGGCACATCACTGGAGCCGAGGCGCCGGGGCCTGGCATGCAGCACGAGCATCGAGCGGTAGCTCTTGATGTAGGCGAGGCACAGCAAGCAATTGCACATGAGCACAGCCTCGCCGAAGAGCGAGGCGCGCGAGCCCCATCCCTCGAGGGGTGTATCCCAGTAGAACACGCAGAACGAGACCGGCATGCACACGACGAGCGCGAGCGGGGCGTAGAACCCCGTCAGCACGCAGAGGCCGGCGATCAGCTCCACAGCCTTGACGATGTCGAACAGGTGACTGCCCAACAGGGCTACGATCAACTCATGGCTCAAGGGCTTGGAGCCCATCGGCTGCGGAAACAGGGGATAGAAGTGATTGAGGCCCGCCGGGACCATCCAGGCGCCGAACACCAAGCGCACGAACCACACGGCGTACTTCATGGAGTCCCCTCCGCCGGTTTTGTTGTGGAGTGAAGACTAGGCACCGTGCACGCCGTTGTAAATGGTGCCGTGTCACGGGACGGTCACCTGCTGGACTTCGATCACACGATCGGCTCGCAATCGGTCAGCTTCGTCAATACGGCGGCTCCGAAGGAGACTGGAGTTCGGCGCCAATAAGTCCTTGTTTTTGTTGGTGGAGCCAGGCGGGATCGAACCGCCGACCTCTTGCATGCCATGCAAGCGCTCTCCCAGCTGAGCTATGGCCCCACGCCGATGAACGAGGCTCAGTTCCGGGCCGCCGTTCCGGGCGGCCGACTGCAGCAATGCGGGACGACCAATGATACCAAGCCCGAGCCGCTCGACGCACCCAGCGTACTGCGCGCCGTGGCTTCCCGGGTCCCTTACGGGCGGGGTTTCCCGGGCCCGCGCAGTTTCGCCATCACGACGACATCGACCCATTGACCGTCGATGTACGCGGCGCGCCGCAGCACGCCCTCCTTCTTGAAGCCGGCCTTGGTATAGGTGCGTATGGCGCGCTCGTTATGCTTGAACGTGTGCAGCCAGGCGCGCTGCAGATTGAGCGCGTCCCAGCAGAAATCCAGGGTCAGCGCCAGAGCCTCGCTGCCGAATCCACGTCCGCGATCGCGCTCCTCTCCAATGCGCACGCCGATCTCGGCCGAGCGGTGCACGTTGTGGATCTGTGCGACGGTCACTACCCCGACGATCCCCGTGTCACCGTTTTTACGAACGGCGAACAGCACCTTCGAGGGGTCTCTGCCCACCGAGTCAAACCACGTCTTGTGCGAAGACCAGTCGATGGGACGATAGGCCAGATCCAGACGCGCGGTGTCGGCATCGTTGAGCCACCGAAACAGGGGCATGCAGTCGGTCGCGGTGAGCGGTCCGAGCGTGACCTTCGATCCTGTCAACTTCACGGCGCTACCCCTGTCCGCCCTTCTGTCGCGACCATTCGAGTGCGCTCGAGATGCGTGCGAGCGTGCGATCGCGGCCGATCAGCGTCACGGTGGCGTCGATCGGAGGGGATACCGCTCCGCCGGATACCGCGACCCTGAGCGGCTGCGCCACCTTGCCGAGCCCGACCCCGAGCGCTGCGGCAATCTCTTGCAAGGTGCGATGCACATGCTCGGATGACCAGCTCGGCACGGACCCCAAGCGCTCGCGCACCTGCTCGAGCACCGGTGCGCTCTCGCGCGCGAGGTGCTTGTGACCTGCCTTCTCCTCGATCTCGACCTTGTCGATGAAAAAGTACCGGCTGTTCTCGGCCATCTCCTTCATGGTGCGGGCCCGCTCCCGCTGCACGGTGGCGACGCCCTCGAGCAGGTGCTCGTCGCTGCACTCGATGCCGAGCCGCGCCAGCTGCGCGCGCAGCAAAGCGGCCAACCGCCGGCTCGAGGCGCGCATCATGTGCTGCTGGTTCACCCACAGGAGCTTCTCGGGGTCGAACGCAGCCGCGGCCTTGTTCACGTCCGCAATATCAAACATCGCGACCATCTCATCGAGCGTGAAGATCTCTTGATCGCCGTGCGACCAGCCCAGTCGCGCCAGGTAATTGAGGAGCGCCTCCGGAAGAAACCCCTCATCGCGATATTGCAGCACGCTCACCGCGCCATGACGCTTGGAGAGCTTGGCTCCATCTGCACCCAGGATCATCGAGACGTGGGCGTACGCGGGCGGCTCGGCCCCCAGGGCGCGCAGCATGTTCATCTGCCGGGGCGTGTTGTTGAGATGGTCATCGCCGCGAATGACATGCGTGACCTTCATCTCCCAGTCATCGACCACGACGCAGAAATTATACGTCGGCGTGCCGTCGGATCTGGCAATGATCAGGTCATCGAGCTCCACGTTCTGAAAGACCACTCGCCCATGCACCAGGTCATTGACCACGACCTCGCCATCCAGCGGATTGCGAAAACGCACCGCCGGCTCGATCCCGGGACGCGGCTGCGTACGCTCGCGGCAGCGCCCGTCGTAGCGCGGCTTTTGCTTGCGCGCAATCTGGTCCGCGCGCATCTGCTCGAGCTCCTCCTTGGTGCAGTAGCAGCGGTACGCAAGTCCCGACGAGAGCAGCTGCTCGACCACCTCCCGGTACCGCGGAAAGCGCTGCGTCTGGTAATAAGGACCCTCATCGGCCGCAAGCCCGAGCCATTGCATGCCATCGAGAATCACCCCGACGGCCTCCTCCGTGGAGCGCTCCCGGTCGGTGTCCTCGATGCGCAGGATGAAGCGGCCGCCCTTGCGATGGGCGTATAGCCAGCTGAAAAGCGCCGTACGGGCTCCTCCGATGTGGAGCAGCCCGGTCGGGCTCGGCGCAAAGCGGGTGACGACACTCATGGAGCAGGATACTAGCAGCCCAAGGGCCTGCGAGGCTCTGGCGGGGACCACACGGGGCCGTGCGGTTCGGGATCTGGGCCACGTCTGCCGCTTCGGTGCCGCGCACAGGAGTGGGCGACGGCGGCCGCTCGCATGAGGCGCGTTTGCGTCGATACGAGCGGTTGCTTAGACTCTCGCGTCCGCTTCCCGGAAGGGCGGTTAGCTCAGCGGTAGAGCACTGCTTTCACACGGCAGGGGTCACTGGTTCGATCCCAGTACCGCCCACCATTCAGAACAAGATCTTACAGAGGTTCCCTAACTGTGATTCACTCGCCTTTGGGACAGCGAACGTGGCTGGGCAACCCAAGCGTTCGGTTCACATTCAGGCAGGCACTCTGAGGAACTAGGTCGTTGGCGATCCCTGAGTGGGCAAAGAAGGAGCTGCGCTCGGTCTTTGTGCGAGCTTCCCGTGCCGGGCGGCGGGCTGCAAAGACCGAGCCGAGAGCTGCCCGGGCAACATATCGCGCACGGGGCGACGCTATACGGATTGCGCTCACTAACGGAGCAGTAATCACGCTCCCGGTGAAGCTAATTCCGGATCTGAAGCGAGCCGCACGCAGCGACGTGCGATCGGTCGAAGTGCTCGGTCGGGGCAGTGGACTGCACTGGGAGAGCCTGGACTTAGATCTCAGTGTCCCTGGCCTGGTGTCGTCGGTGTTTGCCGGACCCGAATGGATGGCGGAATTAGGTCGCGTCGGCGGCGGGCGATCATCGGCGGCCAAAACAGCTGCAGCGCGAAGAAATGGGAGGAAAGGCGGGCGTCCGCGTACTCGATGATAGTTGTATTTACATCGTAAATACGAGTTGATAAACTGGACCTATGGA
Organism: Steroidobacteraceae bacterium; assembly: GCA_035524075.1. GTDB lineage: Bacteria > Pseudomonadota > Gammaproteobacteria > Steroidobacterales > Steroidobacteraceae > JASHUC01. The sequence continues at coordinate 21,027 of DATKPP010000081.1, forward strand.
CCGCGTCTTTGAACACGGAGGCACTAGCTTCCGCTGGGACGAGTCGAAAGCCGCGGAGAATCAGCGCAGCCACGGCGTCTCCTTCGAAGAGGCTGCAACCGTGTTCGACGATCCCCTATTTGTGCTGCAGGACGCGAGTCGGAACGAGGAACAGAGAGACGCCGTCATTGGTTTCAGCTCTGCGGGCCGATTACTCACGGTGGTGCACATCGAGTTCGAAGGAGAATTCATCCGAATCATCTCAGCGTGGCGTGCGTCGCCGGCTGAGGAGGCATTTTATGATCAATGAGCGAGTGAAGAGGCGACTGAAGAAGGATCGACCCAGCACGACGATTACCATGCGGATTCCGGCTGATGTCGTCGAGTCGTTGAAGGCCGTCGCCCCAATGCGCGGGTTTACCGCCTATCAAACGCTTCTGAAGAGCTATATCAGCGAGGGGCTGCGCCGTGACGAAGCCCAGGTCGACCAACACACCGCGCGCCGACTAGCGGAGGCCCTTAAGCGCCGTGGCGTTGCGGAGAGGGTGCTGCAGGAAGCTATGAAGGAGATTTCAGGGAGCTAAGACGCTCGGAGTCGCGAGCTGGGACAATCTTGGGACACTGCGCTCGTGACATTGCGTGATGTCGCGTGACATCACGTGATATCAAGTGCCTGTTGCAATTGAGGAGCCGGCTCGCATATCGTTGATCCGTAGGCCCATCACCCCCGTTTCACACGGCAGGGGCCACTGGTTCGATCCCAGTACCGCCCACCATTCGGGATTCAAGTCGCGCGCGGGGCGTCCGTCAGTCCGATCGTGAGCCGCTTGCCGACGGCGACGGCGGCCTTCTGGACGGTCTCAAGCAGAACATTGGGATTCTCAGGGTCGAGAAGCCGCTCGAGTTGGCTCCGACTGGTCCCCATCCGCTTCGCCATCGCGCTCTTGCTGATACCCTCCTTCTTCATCGCTTCAGCGACTTCCCAAGACAGCACCCGCTTCCAGGCGAGCGTCGTCACGTCTTCATAAAGCCCCTCGGCCCGCAAAAACTCGTCGAACGAGGAGCCCAGATGCTTATTTCGCCGTCTTGCCACTTTCCACTTCCCTCTGCCGCTTTACGGCAAGGTCCAACTCCTCCTCGGGTGTCCGCTGGGTTTTCTTAATGAACCCGTGCAGCAGCACCATTTGCCCCTGATACACGACGAACAAGACCCGCGCGATCCGATTCTGGGTGAGAGAGCTTCTTACCTCCCACAGTCCCCGCCGTGACGCCAGAGACCGGCAAGTGGGCATGCCCACCGGCCAGCCAAACTCGACGGTAGCGATGTCCGTCCCTACGATCCGCTTGTCCTCGCGCGATAACGCCTTGAGCCCTTTGCGCACGGGCTCGGCACCTGTTGTCGTTCTGTAAAATATCGCCGGCAGGATCTTGCGCTTCTTGGCAGCCATTTTCCCCATGTACCTTACAAGGTACATTGTACCTTATGCGGTACGAGATGCAATGATCGGCTGCGAGGATACCCGCCGCCGAGGCGCAAGTGTTCGAGTTGCCTAACGTTCTCTACGCTATTGAATGGATAAAGCACATGACTCAGAGATCCGACGTGCATTTTGCAGAGCGTGTCCGCCAAAGTTTTGGCCGGCAGAACGTGATGCACCTGATCCGGGCCACGTTGCCCGTCATTGAGCACGGCCGCACCGAGATCCACCTTCCGCACTGGGCGTCTGAGCCGCCGCCCGCCGTAATGGTGGTGCCGGAACAATTTTGGGACAGTCCGATCGTGACATTGCGTGATGTCGCGTGACATCACGTGATATCAAGTGCCTGTTGCAATTGAGGAACCGGCTCACATATCGTTGATCCGTAGGCCCATCACCCCCGTTTCACACGGCAGGGGCCACTGGTCCGAATCCTGTACCGCCCACCATTCGGGATTCAAGCCGCGCGTGGAGCGTCCGTCAGTCCGATCGTGAGCCGCTTGCCGACGGCGACGGCGGCCTTCTGGACGGTCTCAAGCAGAACATTGGGATTCTCAGGGTCGAGAAGCCGCTCGAGCTCGCTACGGCTGGTTCCCATTCGCCTTGCCATTTCGCTCTTGCCGATCCCCTCTTTCTTCATGGCCTCAGTGACTTCACGGCGGCGCCGCCCACACAGGTTGACGCACCATCGGCCTTCACGTAAGTTACGTGAATGATCGCAAGCAGACTTCTCCCATGGCAACCAAGCACAACATAACTGTCGCGCTAGATCCTGGACTGCTCAAGAAGGCCCGCGCGGTAGCGGCGCGGCGCGGCCTCAGTGTGAGTGCTTTACTCGCGCACGAGCTGCGTGAGCTGGTTGACGAGGATCGCGCCTACCAGGCGGCACGACGCCGTGCACTCACACTGCTTTCTGCGCCACTACCGCTGGGAGGTGCGCTATTCCCCCGCGAAGCCTTGCACGAGCGCACTCGTTGAGCGCAGTCGTCTTTGTCGACACCAATATTCTGGTTTACGCCCAAGACGGGCAGGCCGGAGCGAAACGTGAGCGTGCCGCGGCCGCATTAAGGGAACTCTGGAACTCGGGACTGGGGCGCCTCTCGGTCCAGGTATTGCAAGAATTCTACGTCAACGTAACACGCAAACTGGGATCACCCCTTGCTCGCTCGACCGCACGCGAGATCGTCAGCGCATACGGAACGTGGATTCGCGAACCAACGACGGCGGAGACCGTGGTTCGAGCCGCCGATCTTGCAGATCTCGCGCAGCTTTCCTTTTGGGATGCACTTGTCGTGGCGTCGGCCGAACAGGCTGGTGCCTCACAGCTCTACAGTGAAGACTTCAATGCTGGCCAGACGATCGCAGGGGTGACAATCGTCAATCCGCTGGTTGTGAAATAAACCACGCCGCGAGGCCAAAACAACCGCTCACGTCTAAGTGGCGCGATTAGGAGCAACCCCGCATAGCTGGTGATTGGCCGAAGCCTCAAGCCGTATCGAACTCCAGGACATTGCCGTCCGGGTCGTGTACGTGGAAGTTTGTCCTGCCGAACGATTGCATCGTCGGGGGTCCGTCCGGTTCGATACCAGCAGCCTTCAGTTGCTCGTAGAGCACGCGTAGGTCTGGAGCGTCCAACTCGATGTGAAAGCTCTTTTCCTGCGCCGGTATTCCAACGACCTGAATATGGCCGCCACCGAACTTGAACTTCGCGAACTGACCCGGATGGTGCATGATCAGCTTCGCGCCGGGCAGCTTGGAATAGAATGCGACTGACTGCTCCACATCGGCGACATGGAGGCTCACACTTTCAAAGATCGTGCTCATGGTTCTCTTCTCCTCGCTTCACATGGTTAGGCCTAATAAGAGAGCTCAGGGCCTCGCGCCCAAAGCCTGGTAGAGCGCCGCCGAGTCGGAGAGGCGTTGAGCCTGCACCTGCGTCCGGTCGAGCGTCGTCTGGAGCGCTTGGCGCTCGGCATCCAGGAGCGAGAGCTGACTCAGGCCGCCCGCCCGATAGCGGTCCGCCGATACCCGCGCGGCGCGCTCGGAATCGCGCTGCGCCTGATCACGCGCCGCGAGCTGCACCGCATCCTGTTCGAGCGCGCGCAGCGCATCGGCGACCTGCTGCAGTCCCTGCAGCACGGTCTGTCGGTAGGTCGCCTCCGCAACCTCGTACGCCTCCTCTGCCGAGCGCTTGCGTGCGCGGAGCTCCCCGCCCCGAAAGATCGGCTGCGTCAGGCCTGCTCCGATCGACCAGACGTTCACGAGGTTCGTGAGCGCCGTGCCTTCGGGCCCGACACTTCCGGTCAAATTGATCTGCGGAAACAGGTTGGCCGTCGCGACGCCGACGTTTGCGCTCGCCTGATGCAGCAGCGCCTCCGAGGCCCGGATGTCGGGCCGCTGCCAGGCAAGCCTCGCCGGCACTGTCACCGGCAACTCGGTGGGCAGCTGGAGCGCATCGAGATCGGGCATCCGCGAGGTTCCTTGTGCAGGTGTGCGTCCGAGATAGACTGCGAGCTGGTGGTCCGCCTGCGCGAGCTGGATGCGCAGCGGGGCGAGACTGGCACGTGTTTGCGCGACCTGAGAGCGCTGGGAGAGCAGATCGCTCTCCGAGATGCCGCCTGCTTGGAAGCGTCGCTCGGTGATCTCGAGCTGGCGGACCTGCTCCACGAGCATCTGTTCGCTCAATGAGATCTGCGCGGCGAGCGATGCCCGGTGGATCACCGATGTCACGACGTTGCCGGCGAGCGTGAGCCGTGCAGCTTGCAGTTCGTAGCGTTGATAGTCGATCTCCGCCGCAGCTGCCTCGACAGCTCTGCGATTGCCGCCTGCGATGTCGAGCGCGTACGACACATTGACCTGCGCCTGATAGAGCGTGAAGGGCGGGAACGTCCTGTTGCCGAGCAAACTACCAATGCCGAATGCCGCGGGATTCACCTTTTCTCGAGTGGCATTGAGCGATCCTGTGACCTGCGGCCACTCGGTGCTTCCGGTCTGTGCCAGATAGTCCTCACGTGCCTGCTCGAGTCTCGCGCCCGCCTGTGCAAGCGTCGGGCTGTCGCGCAGTGCTTGCTCGACCAGCCGATTGAGATCGGCGGAGCCGAAAGAGCGCCACCAGGCGCCGCCGACAGATTCGACCACGACGAACCGCTGTGCGGCACCTCCCGGCCCTTGTGCCTGCGCCGTCCACGTTGGCTGCGGCGCTTCCGTGTAACTCGAATCCGCGATCCGGGCAGGCTCGCGAAAGTCCGGTCCCGCTGTACAGCCGGAGAGCGCGGCCGCGGCGAGAATCTGCGCGGCAATCGCCTGCACGGGGGCTTTTCGCACAGCTCTTGGCATCGTCAGTCCAGAGTGCGCCGGTAGACGCGCACGGCGATCAGCATGGCGATGGTCATGAAGACCAGCATCGGCCAAACGCTGGGCCAAAGATCGGGCCATCCGGCCCCTTTGAGCATGATTCCCCGCATCAGGCGGTTGAAATAGGTGAGCGGCAAGACAGACCCGATCCACTGTGCCCAGCGCGGCATGCCGGCAAACGGAACGATGTACCCGGAGAGCAAAATGTTGGGCAAGAACCAGAAAAAGGTGAGCTGCATGCCCTGCAGCTGATTCTGCGCGAACGAGGAGAGCATGATCCCCACGGAAAGGCTCGCGCCGATGAAAATCAGCGCCACCGCATAAAGAGTCGCCAGGCTTCCGAATATCGGCACGTGAAACAGGAAGAATGATGCGAGCAAGATGATCGTCACCTGCAAGAGGCCGATCGCGATGTAGGGGATGATCTTCCCGGTCGTCACTTCCAGCGGCTGCACGGGCATGGCGAGGAGGTTCTCCATGGTGCCGCGCTCACGCTCGCGCGTGATGGCAAGCCCGGTCATCACGACCATCGTCATCGTAAGGATCGCCCCGATGAGCGCCGGCACCACGTTGTACTGGGTGATTGCCTCCGGGTTGTACAGCTTGTGCACCTGCACCTCGAAAGCTGACGCACCGCTCCCGGAGAGGGCGGTGAGCGGACCTGTCAGATCCGTCTGCAGCACCGACTGTGCGATGGCGGGAAGCGCAGAAACTGCCGTTCCAACGGCGACCGAGTCCGTGGCATCCGCGTCCACACGCAGGACGGGATGCTCGCCCTTGACCAGGTCACGGGTGAACCCCGCGGGGATTTCGACTACGAAGAGCACGCGCCCCTGCAGCAGCGCCCGGCGGCCCGCCTGCTCGTCGGGTAGGGTCGAGACGATGTCGAAGTAACCCGAATTGCGCATCCCCGCAATGAAACTGCGCGTGAATTCGCTGTAATCCTCGGCGATGACGGCAGTCGGCAGGTGCTTCGGGTCGAAGTTGATCGCAAATCCGAACAGCAGCATCTGGAAGACAGGTACCCCGATGATCATCCCAAATGTGATGCGGTCGCGGCGCAGCTGCAGGAACTCCTTCAGCACGATCGCCCACCAGCGCGCGAAGGAGAATCCGTTCGGCTTGCTCATGGCCGTCCCGCCCGAGGATCCTCGTCACTCGGCGCGTCTTTCATCAGATACACGAAGACCTCCTCCAGGCTCGTGCCAATCGGTTCGATCCGCAGCCCCGGCTCGCTCGAGAGGGCTTGGAGCGTGGAGCGAAGGGCGAGTGCATCAGTGCCGCTCACGTGCAGCGCTGTGCCAAAGGCGACCGTCTGCGCAACCCCAGGCTGGCCCCGCAACCGGTCGGCGAGACCGACGAGGTTCTCCCCGTATATCGCCCAGGTGGATAGCCCCACCGAGTCGATCACCTCCTCGGCGTTGCCCTGAGCCAAGAGCTTTCCCCACGCGATGTAGGCGAGCTTGTGGCACCGCTCGGCCTCGTCCATGTAGTGCGTGCTGACGAGGACCGAGATGCCGCGCGCCGCGAGGCGATGCAGCTCCTCCCAGAAATCTCGTCGTGCGCTTGGGTCAACCCCCGCCGTGGGTTCATCGAGCAGCAGCAGCTGCGGCTCGTGGAGCAAGCACGCCGCAAGAGCCAGACGCTGCTTCCATCCGCCCGAAAGTGTTCCGGCGAGCTGCGCCGAGCGATCCGCCAGGCCCAGCTCCTCGAGTGCCCTCTGCACGGCCTGCTCGCGATCGCGCATCCCGTACATGCGCGCCACGAACTCGAGGTTCTCGCGAATGCTCAGGTCCTCCCAGAACGAGAAGCGCTGGGTCATATAGCCGACCCGCGGCTTGATCTCGGCGCTCTCGCGTACGATATCGGCGCCGAGGCACGTCCCGCTGCCGGAGTCGGGCCGAAGCAGACCGCAGAGCATCCGGATGCAGGTCGTCTTGCCGCTGCCGTTCGGTCCGAGAAAACCGAAGATCTCCCCGCGCCGCACCTGCAGCGAGACGTCCTTCACGACGTGCTTGGCGCCGAAGTGCTTGTTGAGCCCGCGCACATCGATGGCGAGGTCCGAGGCGGCCGCCCTATTCATTTCCAGCTCACCTGCACCGGCTGTCCGGGATGAAGTTTCATCGCATCGGAAGGCGCCGGCCGCGCCTCGACCATGAAGACGAGCTTGGCGCGCGTATCGTTGCTGTAGATGTTCGTCGGGGTGTATTCGGCCTGGCTCGAGACGTAACTGATGACCGCCGGAACCGCAGTCTCGCACCCGTCACAATGAATGAGCAGGCTGCGCCCGGGCGTCAGTGCGCCGAGCACCGCTTCGGGCACGAAGAAGCGCACCTTGACGTTACGCGGCGGGAGCATTCGCACGACGGGGCTTCCAGAGGGGACCCACTCGCCGGCGCGATACATCGTGTCGAACACGAGCCCGGCGTGTGGCGCGCGCACCTGCTTCTGATCGAGCTTCCACTGCGCCTGGGCGAGCGCGGCGCGGTCCGCCTCGACCTGGGCCTCCTGCGCGCGAATCTGCTCCCTGCGCCCCGGTAGTCGCGCCACTTCCAGCTGCGCCTCGAGCTCGCGCACGTGCGCCTGTGCGCTCAGCGCGGAGGCTCGCGAGTCATCGGCCTGGCCCTTGGAGATGCCTCCGGCTCGGTACTGCGCCTCGTCGCGTTGCCACTGAAGGTTCGCGCGTTCGGCATCCGAGCGCGCCTGCTCGAGTTGGGCCTTCGTGACATCGAGCTCTGGTGGGCGCTTTCCAGTCAGGAGGTCTGAGAGTTGCGCTTGTGCGGCATCAAGCTGATCGGCAGCCTGTTGAACCGCATCGGTTTCGTTCCGTGACTCAAGCGCGAATAGCAGTGCATCCGCCGCGACGGTCTGCCCGCGCTCGACGTGAAGATCTTGGAGCTGGCCCGCCTGCGATGAGGCCAGATAGACGAAGTCGCCTTCAACATAGCCCTGGTACGTGTTCCGCGGCGTGCGAGCGCAGCCGCTCTCGAGCACAGCAAGCGCAAGCACGGTTGCCCATCTGAACGCATTCCGCGCAAAGCTCGTCACGTCACGCTTTGATTCGGCGCTCATTCGGTACTCCGGCTAGAAGACGTGCTAGAACCCGCAGACGTTGCGCCCGTCCCCATCAGGCCGTGCATCAGGAGCACCATGACATGGCGCTCGAGCTTCGCCCGATCCAGGACAAAGCTCGGGTTGAAGCGCCGCACCATCTTCGTGGTGGAAGGCATCGTCACGGCAGCCTGCGGCAGCATGACCAGTGCGAACATGGAGATAAAAAGCAGCTCTGGTGCGATCTGTGGGTCGATCTCACCTCGCTCCTGAGCACGAGCAATGTTGCGACGGAACGCGGCATTGGGATCCGCCGGGATGCGCTGCAGCACCCGTTCGCGAAGCAGGCCGCCTTCCTGGATGATCTCGCGCAACCACAGCGAAGGAAGCCACGGCGCCTTTTCGGTGATGTCAAGCATCCGCGTGACGAGCCCCCGTACAAGGCCAAGCGGGCTGTCGCGATCGGCATCCGCCGGATCCCAGAGGTGGCGAATGTGCGGCACGAGGCGCTCATCGACGACCGCGTCGAGCAACTTCTCACGCGTATCGAACCAGTAATGAACCATCGCCGAGGTGACCCGTCCTGCCGCGGCGATCTGCCCGACTGTCGTGTTGGCGATGCCTCGCTCAGCAAACAGCGCGATGGCGGCATCCAGCAGTCGCTCACGGCCATCGAAATGGGCCGGACGGGCGCGCCGGCCGGCCCGGGCAATACGGTGGGACGCGCGTTGCGAAGTGTGTCGTGGGTTCATGGTTCGATGTTAATTAATTGATTAGTTAGTTGTCAATGGGCGGCATCGATCAGAACCTCACCCCGACACGTCCGCCATAGGTGCGCGGGTCGGCGAACTGCGCATTCCAAAGTCCGCTGACCGCGATGTAGGTGACAGCAATGTGATTCTCGATGTTGTTGACGAAGCCCTGCAGGTACCAGCGGTCATTCGGCGCCTGATAGGCAAGGAGCAGGTCAGTCTTCACGTACCCCGGCACCCGGAACTGATCAAATACGTTGTAGTCCGCCAGGACATAGTGGTCGGATAGACGGCTGTGAATGCGAGCCTCGATGTTGGCGCCATCGGCAAGCCTGAACGTGTGCGTATAGGCGAGCATCTCTTGGTCAGCGGGCGAGCGGTCCAGCGGCCTGCCACTCCAGTTCAGCGTGCCGACGATCGGGTAATTCGTATAACGCGCATTGAGCCGTGAGTAATCGAGCTCGAACCTGTCGGAGGGCGTGGGATTGAGCAGGCTCTCCAGCTCCACACCGTCTACTTTCGCCTGCGCCGCGTTGGTGACCTCAGACTCCGTTGCACTCGAGTTGAGGTGCAGAAGCTGCAGATCGCCGTAGTTGTAGTGGAAGGCGGCGAGGTTCAGATGCAGGGCATTTCCCAGGAACCGCGTCTTCAGGCCCGCCTCGTAGGAGGTCAGAGTCTCGGGCTTGTAGTACAGAACGGACGGCGGTACGCCGAGGGCCCCGGGGCATCCGCTCGCGCCGCTGACACAACCGTCGTTGAAGCCGCCGGCCTTGTATCCGGTGGAGTACACCGCGTACAGCAGGCTGGCATCGTTGAGATCGTAATCGACCCCGCCACGCCAGGTTGCTCTGCTCCAGGTGCCTTTGGCTATGTTGGGCGCGACGGAGTCCCCGGGGGCCGTGCACGCTGTGGTCAGGCAAATCTCCGACGCGCCGCCCTGCGATTTCATGTCGCGGGTGTACCGAACGCCACCCGTCAAGCGCAGTGTGTCCGTGATGCTGTAGGTCGCCTGCCCGAATGGAGCCCAGGACTCGGCCTTGACGGGATGATCGGGATCAGTGACGAAAATCAACAGGTCCGCTCCGGAGTGATAGATGGTGTCGAGGTAATTCGTTTCCCCGAAATAATAGAAGCCGCCTTGCACCTTCAGCGGTCCGCTCTCGGTACTGGAGAAGCGCAGTTCCTGGGTCGTCTGCCATTGACTTGCACCGACGTGGTTCGGAGACGCAAAGGGTGGGAGGATTCCGGGAGCAAACGAGTACCCGAACACCGATGCTCCGTTTTCATCCTGGACCATTCCCCGGTGTGATCCGAGATAGTTGACCTTCATCCAACCGAGGTCGTAGCCGAAGTCCGCCATCACTCCCCAGGAGTCGTCGGCTCGGTCGAGCGGCGGGGGCGAGCCGGGCGGAAAAGGAAATGCAGAATTCAGCGTCATGAGCGCGCTCGCGCTCTCCCCCGCGCCGATGTATACCGGCGTCAATCGAGCCGTACTGGTCGCTGTGGGGGGGCCGGTGTCGAAGTTGGAGTAGAAATTGCCGGCCGGAACCACGCTAAGTGGGACGCCCTTTTGGCTCGAGTAATCACCGCGCAGGATGAGCTCGCCCCGGCCCAGATCGAACAGAGCCGAGATCCGCCCGGATAGATTCTCCTTGAACGGATCAAGGGGCGCCTCCCAGCCCGTCCCGGCGCTGACGTAATTGTCACGGCGGTCGTAGTTCAGCGCCGCTCTGATGGCCACGTGATCATTTACCGGTAGATTCACGACGGCCGTGCCCTGCTGGGTGTCGTAATTTCCGTAGACCGCATCCAACGAGGCGCCGAACTGCCCGAGCTGCGGCTTCTGCGAGATGACGTTGATCACACCGCCCGTCGTATTGCGCCCGTAAAGAGTCCCTTGCGGTCCTTCCAGTACTTCGACGCGTGCGAGGTCAAAGAAGCTGACCTCCTGAGCGGTCGCGCGTGCGATGTCGATCCCATCGAGCATGAAAGCAACCGACGAGTCGCCCTTATCGGTCACGTCCTGGCTCGTGACGCCGCGGATTGTGATCTGCACGCCGCTGATGCCGCGGTCGATCGACACGTCCGGGACGAGATCGTCGAGCTCGGTGGGGTTTGTCACGCCGGCCGAATACAGCTCTCCACCCGTCACTGCCATCACAGTCATCGGCGTCTTCGAGGCCAGCGTTTCGCTTCTGGTAGCCGTGACCACGACTTCGGCCGGCTCACCGTCGTTCGCAGGCGGCTGCTGCGCCGCGACACCCTGGGCCGCCAGGATTGCCGCACCCCAGATCACACTGACGAAGTACCCCCTCATATTTCTCCCTCATGCAGCCCTCGAGTCCCACTCCAGGGCGAAGTCGATGAACGCCCGGAGCTTCGGCAGAACGAACTTGCGGCTGGCGTATACGGCGTACATGGTGGCTTGCTGCACAGGAAACTCGGGCAGGACCGGCACCAGAACGTCCCGGTACGCCGGATCCTCCAGCAGCATCGCCGGAAGGGGGGCCAGACCCAGACCCGCAGCCACCGCGCTCGCCACCCCGGCCATCGAGCGATATCGCGCGACGATTCTAGCCGGGACCTCCAGGGTCCTCGCCTCTCCGACGAACAGCCAGGAGCTCATGTCGCCCGCAGCAACGCAATCATGCGCCGCAAGCTCTTCCGGGGACCGCGGTGTGCCGTGCCGTTGCAGATAGGTCTTCGATGCCCCGACATAACCGGTGATCGCACGGATGGGCCGTGCGACCACATCAGCCGGCAGAGAGTTGAGGTCGCGCGGCACACGGAAAGCGAGATCGTAGCCCTCTTCCACCAGATCGACCTCTCGATCCTCGAACGACACGTCTACCACGACCTCGGGATAGCGGCGGCGGAACTCCACCAATGCATCCGCGAGCACCCGTCCGGCAAACCAGCTCGGACAGATGATTCGCAGCGTGCCGCGCGGCGCAGAGCCCAGGAACCCGAGCTCCAACTCGGTCGCCTCGAGATTGTCCAGCATCGACTTGCAGCGCGCGTAGTACAGACTGCCGGGCTCGGTGAGACTCAGACTCCGGCTGTTTCGATTGAGCAGGCGCATCCCGACGCGCCTCTCGATGTGCATCACGTGCTTGCTCACAGTGGCGGTGGACACATCCAGGCGCTCCGCGGCACCCACGAAGCTACCCGACTCCACCACCTGCCGGAATACCTTGATGCTGGTCAGTGTGTCCATCGCATCTCCCGTTCATCCGCTGCGAATGCGTTACGCAATACAGGAAACCACTTCGTGCGCACGGAGGCTATTGCACGTGAGGAAAGCGCGTGTGTGCGCCTTTGAGGTTCGGACGACCTCGGGCTTACCGCAATGTACCTGAGTAAGGAGCGGCTACGACTTCGGGGTACGAGTCAGCGCCGCGCGCACGCAGGCGAGCAGCTCCTCCGGAGCGAAGGGCTTTGCAAGACAACAAACGACGCCAGCTTGCAGTGCTCGTGCCCGCACGCGCTCGTCCAAATAGGCGGAGATCAGGATCGTCGGGATTGCGCGACCGGATGCTGAAAGCCGCTGATACAGCTCGATGCCGCTCATGCCGGGCATGCGCATGTCGGCGATCATGCAGCAGACGCGCTTCAGCCACTTGGATCTGAGAAAGCTATCGGCGGAGGCGAAGCTCGCAGCCAAGAAGCCCGCCGACTCGAGCAGATCCTCGGTCGTCCGGCGGATCGACTGGTCGTCGTCGATGATCGCAACGAGCGGTTCTTCGGGCACTCGAGCCTCCACGTGGGCGCTGGGAGGGAGCGTAGTCCGCGCGGCCACCCAAAGCCATTGGACGACAGCAGCGTCCGCCTTACGAAAGGACTGTCGGGAGAACTTCAGTGAGGCAACGCTACGACTTTGGTAGCGGTCGCCTACGACGTAACGGTGGGCACACCCAGCCGGTCGGCCATGCGCACGAGCTCGGGCAGCGATCTGGCGTGCATCTTGCGCATCACGTGTCCCCGATGGACCTTGACCGTCATCTCGCTGACCGAGAGTTCGGCCGCAATTTGCTTGTTCGCCCGTCCCACGACAACCAGCGCCATGATGTCGCGCTCGCGCTCGGTCAGGGCTCTGTAGCGATCGCGCAGCTCGGCGAGCGCTGCGGCCTCGCCGCGGCGCTGCCTGTCGCGCTCGACGGCTACATGAATTGCGTCGAGCAGCTCCTGCTCGTGGAACGGCTTGCTCAAGAACTCCACGGCGCCAGCCTTCATCGCCCGGACGCTCATCGGGATGTCACCATGGCCGGTGATGAAGATGACCGGCAGTGCCGCTTGGCTCTTCGCAAGCTCCTGCTGAAATGCGAGCCCACTCATCCCCGGCAGTCGCACATCGAGCACCAGGCACGCCGGAGCGTCCGGTCGCTTGCTTTCCAGGAACTCCCGAGGCGAGGCGAACAGCCGCACCTCGAGGCCGATGGAGCTGACGAGGTCCTCGAGTGCTGCCCGCATCGAGGGGTCGTCATCGATGACGAAGACGACGGCCCGCTCCTCAGCCATGAGCCGCCCCCGAAACCCAGCCGGATCCCTCACGCGGCAGCGAAAGGCGAAACACTGCGCCATGCGGCATGCGCGCAGCTGCCGATAGCGACCCGCCATGGGCTTCGATGATGGAGTGGCTGATAGACAAGCCGATGCCAATCCCCTGCGTCTTGGTTGTGTAGAACGGCTCGAACAGGCGAGCCGCACTTTGCGGATCGATGCCGGTGCCACAGTCATGAACTTCGACGCACACGGCTTTCGGGCCGTCCATTGCGGTCACAATGCTCAGGGTGCGACGCCGATCGACCACCCCACTCATCGCCTCGATTGCATTGATGATCAAGTTGAGAAGCACCTGCTGCAACTGCACCTTGTCCCCCCGTACCGCAGGCAGATCCTCCGTCAGCATTCGTTCCAGTGCGATGTCGTGGCGGCGCAGCTCGGGTTGTGCGAGCGCGATCACCTCACGGACCGCCTGGTTGATGTCCAACGATTCATTGCGAGGCGCCTGGCGCTTGATGAGCGCACGGATTCGCTCGATTACGGCGCTGGCGCGCTTTCCATCGTTGACGATACGTTCGAGCGCGCGCCGCGCCTTGCCCATCTCCGGTGGGTCGGCGGCCAGCCAGCGCGCGCCGGCCGCAGCGCTCGTGACCATCGCCCCCAGGGGTTGATTGACCTCGTGGGCGATGGAGGCCGTGAGCTCGCCCAGGGCCATGACCCTCGTCACATGCGCAAGCTCCGTCTGCGCCAGCTGCAACGCGCTCTCGGCGCGCTTGCGCTCGATGAACTGACCGATTTGGCTGCCGATCGTCGCCATCATGTCGAGTAGCTCCTGATCGGGCTGGCGGATATCACGACCGAAGAATTCAAAGACACCGAGGACCTCGTCGCCGAGCATGATCGGAAAGGCCAAGGCCCCGCGCAGTCCTTCGCGCGCCGCGTAGCTGGCGCGGGGCAGGGCCGGCTCGGTCACGACATCCGCAATGTACACGGGCGAACGGTTCGCCCAGACGCGGCCCGGGATTCCGCTTCCGGGACCAAAGGTACTTGCGCGGGTCGCGGCCTCGAACTGCGTGGCTTCTATCGCCGGGCTGCGCCAAAGCTCTGCGCAGCGCAGTACCCCCGGTTCTCGGTCGTGGCGCCAGAGGACGGAGACGTCCCATCGCAGGCACTCGCTCAGGGCCTGCAGGATCTTGGGCGTCGCCTCCTCGAACGTAGAGGCCTCCGCCAGTATGCGCGTGACACTATGATGCGCCAGCAGGCGTTGCTCGACGCGCTTGCGTTCCGTGATGTCGCGTGCCGTCGTCAAGAACCACCGGCCATCCTGCTCGAATACGCGGCCGCGGATCTCGACCGGGAACACGGTTCCGTCCTTGCGCCGGTGATAGCTCTCGAAAGCGGGCGTTTCCCCCGCAACGGTTCGCTGCATCAGTTGCGCGAGGATCGTCTCATCGACACAAATGTCGAAGTCGCGCGGGTGCATCCCGATCAGCTCTTCCCGGCTGTAGCCCAGGCTCTCGCAGGCTTGACGGTTGACCTCGACAATGCGCAATTGTCCGTCTTGCACGAAGAAAGCGTCGGCTGCGTGGTCCACGAACGTGCGAAAACGTGCCTGGCTCGCCCGCCGCTCGTCCTCGGCATGCCTGAGCTCGGTGATGTCTTGCATCATCCCGAACATGCGCCGAGGTCGACCGGATGCATCGCGCGTCACTTCGCCGCGGCTATGCACGATGTGCACGTCACCGCTCCGAGGAATCACCCGGTACTCCACGTCGTAGACCGAGCCACCCTCCAATGCGGCACGAGTGACTTCCGCTACGCGCGGGGCGTCCTCGGGGTGGATGAGCTCGAGCCAGCGCTCGTGCCAGTCGGGCAAATCCAGCGTACGCTCGTCCGCGCGCAGCCCGAAGATGCGACAGGCTTCCTCCGAGAGCGTCATCTGCTGCGTCTCGAGGTCCCGATCCCAGTAGCCTACGTGCGCGAGGCGCTGGGCTTCATCCAGTCTGTGCTCGCTCTCGCGCAGGCTGCGCAGCATCAGCCGACTCGTGAGCGCATCTCCGAGGCGCCGTCCGATCTCCTGGAACAAGCGCTTTTCCTGGGATGTCCAGACCCTCGCATGGGAACATTGGTGCAAGCCGAACACAAACGGATGATCGACCTTCGGTTCGATCGCCATGAGAATCTGGGATTGGATCATCCACTGCTCTGCGACCCTCTCGGGCAGGGGCACTTCGCCTCCGGGACCACAGGTGACGGCGCCCCCGTGCCTTCGCAGAGTCTGCAAGTGCGCGATGACCTCCGGTGGGAGCGGGTCATGTATTCCAAGTGCTTCCGGACCCGGGTACTCCGTCCGTGCGATCTCCACCAGCACGCGAGCACTCGGAGGCACAGGGCCGCAATCGTGTAGCCAGGCACGATCACAAGCGAAGATGCCGAGCACGACCTCGAGCACATCGCCGATCATTCTCTCGATGTCCTTGGTGCCCTCCATTGCGCGGTTGACACGATCCATGGCTTCGAGGAACCACAGATGCGCTGTGTGTTCCTCTTCGGCGCGCCTGCGCTCGGTAATATCGCGTACGAGACACAAGAAGAAGCGCCCGCCCTGCTCGATCCGGCGGGCACGGACCTCCACCGGGAACGAGGTTCCGTCCTTGCGTCGGTGCTGGGTCTCGACGGTGAGGGTTTCCCCGCCGAGGGTGCGCTGCTTTAGTCGCTCGATGGCCGCCTCGTCGAGACCGGCGTCGAAGTCGCGAGGATGCATGCCGATCAGCTCCTCGCGACTGTAGCCCAAGCTTTCGCAGGCTTGACGGTTGACGTCGAGTACCATTAGCTGATCATCAAAAAGAAAGAGCCCATCGATCGCGTGATCGAAGAAGCTTCTGAATCGCGCCTCGCTCGCCCGGAGTGCACCCTCGGCCACACCTTGCCCAGTCCCGTCGCGCGGCTGACTCGGACCTGACGGGCTATGGGGAGCCTCGCTTTGGTTGCCCAACATGCGCCACCTGGAGCGGCAGTCCGTGGAGACAATACTGTACTCGATGGCAAAGGCGGTCGCCTACACGCCGTGGGTTAGCCGCCGCCCATCCGACGCTACGGAACCTCTGATAAACGGGCGTCGTCTTCCCAAACATCTCAACCCCCGCCAGCGGCGGCCGCTTCATCGACTCAGCCCTTCCGCGAGCGATCCTGCGCGCGATGGGCGTCCCTTCACCCCTCGAGCAGGTTCAGCGGTCGCTTGGCTGTATAATGGGCCGGCCGATGGCGGATCGGGAACACACCGTGCAGCCACATGCGCGTCCCCAAGCCGGAAGACACGCCCAAAGCCCACCGTAGCATCGAATCTGAGGCCTCCGCGACAGTTACCATGCGCGATCGGGCTGCCGGTCTCCTCGTTTTCGCCATCCTGCTGGGCCTGCTGTACTTCGGTCGCGGGGTCCTGATACCGGTGACCGTTGCACTGATGCTCAGCCTTCTGATCGCTCCGATGGTGCGGGCGCTGAGGCAGATAGGGGCTGGACAAGTCACCTCGGTTCTCGCCGCGGTCGTCGTCTCGGCTCTGGCGTTCACGGCGACGGCCACGTTGCTCGGCACGCAATTCTTGCGCATGGCTTCGGGCCTGCCGCAGTACGAGCGGACGATCCAGACAAAGCTGAGGCAGCTGGACGCCCTGACAGTCGGCCGGCTCGATGTGCTGACCCGTGAGCTCAGCAAAATCATGGACGCTCGCGGCACGCCCAGGGCATCGGACGTGCCTCCGCCCAATGGGGAACCCGCTGAGCCCTCCTCGGGCATCGGCCCCGGTTCGGCGGCGATGAACGCGCCGCTCGCTAGCCCATTCCGGGTCTTTGTGCGCATTGTGGCGGCCGTCTGGCCGCCAATCGAGGCGACCGGTATCGTCCTCGTAGTACTCCTGTTCGTGCTGCTCGAGTATGAAGCTCTGCGCGACCGATTCATCCGCCTGGCGGGATCGACGAACATACGGCTCACCACGCTTGCGCTCACCGATGCCGGCGAGCGCCTCTCGCGGTTCTTCGTCTCCCAGTTCGCTGTCAATCTCGGGGTTGGTGCAGCTATTGCGCTCGGGCTTGCTTTTATCGGGCTGCCCAACGCGATGCTGTGGGGGGCTCTGGCGGCCCTCCTGCGCTTCGTTCCGTACGTTGGCATCTGGTTGGCGGCGTTGCTCGCGACCGCTCTCGGTATCGCGGTCGTGCCAGGCTGGTCGCTCGCACTGAGCGCGCTGGGAACTTTCGTGCTGGTCGAGCTCATCGCCGGACAGGCTGTCGAGCCGCATCTTTACGGCCACGCCACCGGGCTCTCCCCGCTGTCGGTCATCGTCGCGGCGATCTTCTGGAGCGCACTGTGGGGTCCGGTCGGATTGATTTTGTCAACCCCATTGACCTTGTGTCTCCTGGTCATCGGCCGGCACATCAAGGCGCTCAGCTTCCTGGAGCTCTTGCTGGCTGACAGCCAGGCATTGACGCCGCCCCAGAGGCTCTACCAGCGCGTCCTGTCAGGGGATGCTGACGAGATCGTTGCCGGTGCGCGGGCGTTCCTCAAGCGCCATTCCTTCGCCGAGTATTGCGACAGCGTCCTGATTCCGGCAGTGCACCTCGCAGCGCTCGACTTTGCGGCCGGTGCGATGAGCCAGGAGCAGCAGATCAACATGCGCAACGTTGTCGTCTCCGTCGTCTCCGCGCTCGCCGGCGAAAAGAGGCCTCGTCGGCATCGAAAACGCCATCGCTCCGTACTGGACGACCTGGGGCCCGGCACAGTGCTGCGACACCAACGTGAGCAGCTGACGGGAAGATGGCAGGGACCGGTGACGGTGCCGCCCGGCTCGATCATGCTCTGTGTCGGGCTGGGGGGCTTGCCCGGGCACGTGCTGGCAGCAGAACTTCTCGTTCGCGCGCTTCGGGAAGAAAAGCTCGATGCGCGTCACGTCTCGATCGAGGAGTTGAACGGCTGGTCGCCGCCGTCCGGGGCAAATCCATCCGGCATCGGCATTGTATACGTAGTGAGCGCGTTTCCCAGTGCGGAGCGGGCTCAGTGTGACCAGATTTGCGAGCGCGTTCGCGAGTTGTTTCCGGGGGCGCTGCTCGTCGCCGTGCTCCTTCCCGGCCTCTCCGTCCAACCTGTCTCCGGCACCGTTCCCGCCCTGGCGGATTGCACGGTCAGCTCCTTCGCTGCCGCTGTCCAGATCGCGCTGGACCGGCAGCACACGCCGCTTGAGGTATCCCCAGCTTCATCCAGCGCATGAGCAACTCGCGAGGCATAGGCTGATGGATACGCTGATGGGCCGCCGGGTATTCCGCCAGGTCGTCGAGGCCGGCAGCTTCGTCGCGGCTGCTGAGCGCCTGGACCTGTCCACCGCGATGGTCAGCAAGCACGTGATGCACATCGAGAAGCGGCTCGGGGCGCTGATCCGCGTGTTCGTCGATTTCCTCGTCGAATCCATTTCCGAGCTCCCGGAGCCGAAACCGGCCGCGAAACGCTGAGCAGGGCCGCGCCGCAGGTTCCTGACTCAGATATCAACCGCGCGGCCCGAACCGTCGGGGTTCGACTCCCGGTACAAAGCCGCTCTCAACATTCGCGGGCACGAAACGGGGCATGTCCCGACAGCGGATTGTTCCCCGTGGGCGGTCCTCCTAGCTTATAGCCTGAGAGGAGACAGCCATGATGTTGCCGCGAACGAGTTGGCTCACACCCCTTGCGCATTACGCGGCCGACCTGCGTCACGTTATCGCCGGGGCGAGCCCTGCACCCATCGCGCGGGGCGTGCTCTCCGGCGTCATTGCATTGCTTCTGAACGCCTGCGCCGGACGTGCTTCGCCTCCTCCGCTGCCGAGGCCGACGGTGACCGTGGTCACGCTCCATGCCTCCCCAGTCTCTCTCACGACGGAGCTGCCCGGTCGCGTCTCATCGTATCGGGTCGCCGAAGTTCGCCCGCAGGTGGGTGGAGTCGTCCTCAAACGGCTATTTGCTGAAGGGGACCGCGTCAGCGCCGGACAGCAGCTGTACCTGATCGATCCCGCCCCCTACGAGGCAAGTCTTGCGAGCGCGCAGGCCTCGCTCGCTCATGCGCATGCGGCGGTCGCCGTCGCGAAGCTGACCGCCGAACGCTACAAGTCGCTCGTCGAGGTGCACGCCGTCAGTGGGCAGGACTACGACAACGCAATCGCAACTCTTGAGCAGGACGAAGCCGACGTGGCCACTGCGCAGGCATCCGTACGGACGGCGCAGATCAACCTCGCGTACACGAGGGTCTACTCTCCCATCAGCGGGCGAACGGGCCGCTCCTCCGTGACGGAGGGAGCACTCGTCACCGCCAACCAGACCACGAGCCTCGTCACCGTGACACAGCTCGATCCCGTGTACGTCGATCTGACCCAGCCGACCACGACCATCCTGCGATTCAAGCGCGAGCTCGCGTCCGGTCAAATTCGCAGCGCGGGGGCGAACAAGACCCCAGCCCGACTGCTGCTCGAGGACGGCACCCGTTACGACCTCCCCGGTACACTGCAGTTCTCGGAGGTCACTGTCGATCAGGGGACCGGCTCGCTGACGCTACGGGCAATCTTTCCAAACCCGAACGATCTGCTCCTGCCGGGCATGTTCGTGCGCGCGACCATCGAGGAAGGTGTGCGCGAGGGGGCCATCCTCGCCCCTCAACAGGGGATCACGCACGCGCCCGACGGCACCGCCACGGCGCTCGTGGTCGGCGCGAACGATACGGTCGAGCTGCGCACGCTCGAGCTCGGTCAGGCGCTCGGAGATCAGTGGGTCGTCACACAGGGCTTTCATGGCGGTGACCGCCTGATCGTCGGTGGCCTGCAGCGGGTTCATCCGGGGATGCAGGTCGCGGTGCGCGACGCTGCGCCGCCGGTCACTCCAACCTCCCCGGCGGTCGCTCCGACCTCATCGGCCGAGGCGCGACAGCTCGCCGCACGTTGAGACGACACTCCGCAGTTTCCGGGCAATCGAACAGGGAGTCACCATGTCCCGCTTCTTCATCGACCGGCCGGTCTTCGCGTGGGTACTGGCGCTTCTCGTGCTGATGGCGGGGGCGCTCGCCTTCTACAACCTGCCCGTCGCGCAATTCCCGCCGCTCGCGCCACCCTCAGTGGCGATCACCGTCACCTACCCGGGCGCCTCTCCCGAGACGGTGGAAACCACGGTGGTCCAGGTGATCGAGCAACAGATGAGCGGCCTCGACCACCTCATCTACATGTCCTCCGAGAGCGACAAAGACGGGAGCATGACCATCACGCTGACCTTCGCGCAGGGGACGGACGCGAACATCGCCCAAGTGCAGGTGCAGAACAAATTGCAGCTCGCCCTCCCCCGTCTCCCCGCGGAGGTTCAGCAGCAGGGGCTCAAAGTCGCCAAGGCCGCCCGGAACTTCCTCCTCGTCGTGGGCTTCGTGTCCGCCGACAACAGCATGCAGAGTGAGGATATCGCCGACTTCGTCGCCTCGCACATCCAGGACCCCGTGAGCCGTACATCCGGCGTGGGCGACTTCCAGCTGTTCGGCGCCCAGTACGCCATGCGCATCTGGCTCGATCCGGTGAAGCTCAACAGCTACGGGCTCACACCCCTGGATGTGAGCAATGCCATCAAGGCGCAGAACATCCAAGTGGCCGCAGGAGAGCTGGGCGGTCTCCCATCCCTCTCCGGTCAGCAAATGGATGCCACCATCGTCGGCCCCACCTACCTCGAGACTCCCGAGGAATTCGGGCGGATTTTGCTGCGCGTAGAGCCCACGGGCGCGCAGGTGCGACTGCGCGATGTCGCGCGCATCAGCCACGGCGGTGAGAACTACTCCGTATCCGAGAAGTACAACGGCCATCCCGCAGCGGGCATCGCGATCAAGCTCGAAAGCGGTGCCAACGCGCTCGATACGGTCGCGGCGGTCAAGGCGACGATCGCGAAGCTCGCGCCCACCTTCCCCCACGGGCTCGAGGTTATCTATCCGCTCGACACGGCGCCCTTCGTGAAGCACTCGTTTCGCGATGTGATGCAGACGCTCGCCGAGGCCATCGCGCTCGTTTTTGTCATCATGCTGCTGTTCCTGCAGAACGTGCGCGCAACTCTCATTCCGACCATCGCAATCCCGGTGGTACTGCTCGGAACGTGTGCGGTGCTCGCTGCGTTCGGCTATTCGCTCAACAGCTTGACCCTTTTTGGCATGGTGCTCGCAATCGGCCTGTTGGTTGACGATGCGATCGTCGTGGTGGAGAACGTCGAGCGCGTGATGGAGGAGGAGCATCTTCCCCCCAAGGATGCGACCCGCCGCTCGATGGAGCAGATCTCCGGCGCGCTGGTCGGCATCGCGCTCGTGCTCGCGGCGGTGTTCGTGCCGATGGCCTTCTTCAGCGGCTCGGCCGGGGTGATCTATCGCCAGTTCTCCATCACGATCGTCTCCTCGATGATCCTGTCGGTGCTGGTCGCACTCATCTTCACGCCCGCCCTCACGGCATCGATCTTGAAGCCGCCGGAGCACGGCGCGGGGCGCCAGCGTGGGGTTTTCGGCTGGTTCAATAGCCTCTATGAGCGGGCGCACACGCGCTACGGGCGGCAGGTCGCGGGGATCACTCGCCGGCCAGCCCGCGCGCTTCTGGTCCTCTCCGTCGTCGCCGCCATCGCGCTGCTCGGCTACCTGCGTCTCCCGGGTGGGTACCTGCCCGATGAGGATCAGGGATTTCTGTTCGTGCAGGTGACCGCACCACCCGGGGCGACCAGCTCGCACGTCGAGGCAGTCCTCGATCAAATCACCCACTACATGCTCACCGAGGAGCGCAAGGCGGTCCAGGGCGTCTTCCAGGTCAGCGGCTTCAGCTTCGGCGGCAATGGCCAGACGGCGGGCCTCGCGTTCATTCCTCTCAAGCCCTGGGAGGAGCGGCCCGGCAGGCGCAACCGTGTCGAGCAGATCGTCGCGCGTCTCAACCGGCGTTTCGCAGGGTCCCAGGATGCGATGGCAATTGCGTTTGCGCCGCCCGCGGCCCTCGAGCTCGGCAACGCCACCGGCTTCGACTTCGAACTCATCGACCACGCGGGACTCGGACACACAGCCCTCATGCAGGCACGCAATCAGCTGCTCGGGCTTGCGGCAAAGGATCCGCTGCTCGTCGCCGTGCGTCCCAACGGGCTCAATGACGAGCCGCAGTACCGCATCGCGATCGATCGTGAAAAAGCCAGTGCACTGGGGCTCACCCTCTCGGACATCAACGACACCATCCAGAGTGGCTGGGGGTCTTCCTACGTCGACGATTTTCTCGATCATGGACGCGTCAAACGGGTGTTCATCCAGGGCGATGCGCCCGCGCGCATGCTGCCCCAGGATCTCGATACCTGGTATGTGCGCAACGGCGCGGGTCAGATGGTTCCCTTCGCGGCGTTCGCCCATGGTGAGTGGATTTTTGGGTCACCCAAGCTCGAGCGCTATGACGGACTTCCTTCGGTGGAGATCCTGGGCATGCCGGCCCCCGGACACAGCACGGGGGAAGCCATGGCCGAAATGGAGCGACTGGCGGCCCAGCTGCCGCACG
Source organism: Steroidobacteraceae bacterium (assembly GCA_035524075.1). GTDB lineage: Bacteria > Pseudomonadota > Gammaproteobacteria > Steroidobacterales > Steroidobacteraceae > JASHUC01. The sequence continues at coordinate 43,692 of DATKPP010000081.1, forward strand.
GGATCGGCCATGAATGGACCGGCCTTTCCTACGAAGAGAAGGCCACCGGCTCGAAGGCCTTGTACCTTTACGCGCTCTCGCTCGCAGTCGTCTTCCTGTGTCTTGCAGCGCTTTATGAGAGCTGGGCCATTCCGGCCGCAGTACTGCTCGTCGTGCCGCTCGGAATCGTGGGCGCAGTGCTCGCCACGTTCGCACGCGGCCTCGATAACGACGTCTATTTCCAGGTCGGCATGCTCACGACGATGGGCCTCTCCATCAAGAATGCGATTCTCATCGTCGAGTTTGCCAAGCAGAACTACGAGCAGGGCCGCGGCCTGATTGATGCTGCGATCGAGGCGGCGCGCCAGCGCCTGCGCCCGATTCTCATGACCTCCTTCGCGTTTCTGCTGGGCGTCGCTCCGCTTGCGATTGCCTCGGGTGCTGGATCCGGTGGCCAGAACGCCATCGGCACGGGCGTGATCGGCGGCATGCTCACCGCGACCTTCCTGGCGATATTCCTGGTGCCCGCATTCTTCGTGGCGGTTCTGCAACTCGTGGAGAGGTGCAGGAGTCCCCGCGACACTCCCGCACGTTCGCACGTTCAGCCGGTGATGGGAGAAGGCCGATGAGACCGACACTCAGCGCGCTCGTCGCGCTAGTTGCACCACTCGCAGTGGCGAGCCTCGGCGCGTGTACGATGATGCCGCATTACGAGCGACCCGCCTCGCCGGTGCCGGCGAGCTGGCCGCAGGATGCGGGCGCCGCGCCAAAGAGCCGCGACACCAGTGCCTCGGCAGCGGCGCAGCCTCCTCAGAGCTTCGCAGCCGATCAGATCGGCTGGCTCGACTTCTTCCTCGATGCGCGCCTGCGTGAGCTCATCGGGATCGCGCTCGAGAACAACCGCGACCTTCGGATCGCAGTGTTGAATGTGGCCGCCTCGGAGGCGCAATTCCGAGTTGAGCGGAGCAACCTGTTTCCATCCATCTCCGCAACGGGCGCGGAGATCGTCGAGAAGCTTCCCCCTAACGGGGCACTCCCGCTCAATGCGATCGGCTCCTCGGCCAGGAGCACCGTCATTCCGACCGGTCCAGCCAGCACGACCTTTCGCTATTTCAGCGCCACTGCCGGATTCACCAACTACGAGCTCGATCTCTTCGGTCGGCAGCGCAGCCTCACCACCGAAGCGTTCGAGCAGTACCTGGCTCAGTACGAGAGCCGGCGGAGCACTCAGATCACCTTGGTTAGCGAAGTCGCAACAGACTACTTCGCCGTGCTCGCCGACGATGCACTCGTCAAGCTCACCGAGGAAACGCTCAAGAGTGAGAACGAGACGTATGCGCTCACGCAGGCGATGTACGAGCGTGATACGACGGCGCTCCTCAGCGTTCGTCAGGCCGAGAGCCCCGTCGATGCGGCACGCGCAAGCCTTGCGCAATACCGGCGACAGCTCGCTGAGGACAGACACGCGCTCACGCTCGTCCTGGGACAGGAGATCCCCCCGGGGCTTGCGCCCGAACCGGATATCGATCGGGAGCGCCTGCTGGCCGATCTACCCGTCGGATTGCCCTCCAGCCTCATCGAGAACAGGCCCGACATCCTAAGCGCCGAGCATGCCTTGCGAGCTGCCAATGCGAACATCGGCGCTGCGCGGGCGGCGTTCTTTCCCAGCATCGAGCTCACCGGGTCTGCGGGCACTGCCAGCGGCCGGTTGCGGGACCTCTTCAGCAAGGGCTCGGGGACGTGGAGCTTCTCTCCCTCGATCACGCTGCCGATATTCACCGGCGGCCAGAACGAGGCGAACCTCGACCTTGCAGATGTCGAGAAGAAGATCCAGATCGCAACTTACGAGCAGACGATTCAGACCGCCTTTCGGGAAGTTGCCGACGCGTTGAGCGGCCGCAGTACCTATCGCGATCAGCTGCAAGCCCAGCAGGCGCTGGTTGCAGCCGATGCCGATGCATACCGGCTCTCCGAACTTCGCTTTCGCCAGGGCGTCGATAGCTACCTGAGCACGCTCGATTCGGAGCGCTCGCTCTTCGCCGCGCAGCAGACGCTGGTCGCGCTGCGGCAGGCAGAGCTCGCCAACGAGGTGACGCTCTACAAGGCTCTCGGCGGAGGCTGGCACAAGCGCACTGCCTCGGCGCGGTGAGTTCGCCCACCGATTCCTCACCGTGAAACCATCATCGAATGTCAATTCAAGGAGAAGTGAGATGAAGAGTGTAACCTCCGCGCGCATTCACCAGTATGGCGGCCCCGAGGTGGTCCGCATCGAGTCCGCGTCGCTCCCCGAGCCCAGGCAGGGCCAGCTTCTAGTCCGCGTCCGCGCGGCGGGTGTCAATCCAATCGACTGGAAGATCCGCCAGGGGTATCTGCAGAAGATGATGCCTCTGCCGCTGCCCTTCACTCTGGGCGGCGACTTCTCCGGCACCGTCGAGGCGGTCGGACCCGGCGGCTCCCCGTTCACGATCGGCGAAGAGATCTACGGGCAAGCGCCGGTCATGATGGGCGGTTCCGGGTCCTTTGCGGAAGGGGTCATTGCCCCTGCCGGAAGCAGTGCGCGCAAGCCACGCAGCATCGCTCATCCCGAGGCCGCCGCACTGCCGCTCGCGGGCGTGAGCGCGCTGCAGGCGCTGACGGAGCACCTGCGTCTTGCGGCGGGCCAGAAGATCCTGATTCATGGGGGAGCCGGCGCCATCGGGAGCCTCGCGGTCCAGCTCGCTCGCTACATCGGTGCGACGGTCGTCACGACCGTCGGAACGAAGAACGTTGAGTATGCAAAGAGCCTGGGTGCACAGGAGGTGATCGATCATCGCACGCAAAGCTTCGAAGATGTCGGACGCTCGATCGATGCCGTCCTCGACACGGTCGGTGGCGAGACCTACACCCGCTCGTTCCGCATACTCAAGCGGGGAGGTCGGCTGGTGTCGCTCCTCGAGAGGCCCCGCGAGGATCTCGCGCAGGAGTTCGGCGTGGAAGCACTCATGCAGATCACGAAGGTCACGACCGAGCGGCTCGTCAAACTGACAGAGCTCGTCGAGCGAGGCGTCTTGAAGGTGCACATCGACAAGATGTTTCCGCTGCACGCCGCGGCCGCCGCGCTTCGGCACCTCGAGCAAGGCTCGCTCCGAGGCAAAGTCGTCCTGACCGTGCCCTGACGCTCACGGCACGTGACCTCGAGCACCCAGCACCTCGTATAGCGCCGCCGCATCGGACGCTCAGCTTTCGGAACACGAAACGGGTCGTTAGCTCTCGCGGCGTTGTTGCCAGGCATCTCGCTGCGTACGCTCGCATCACCTGGCCACCACATCCTCAGAGAGGTAAGTCCATGAAAGCAGCAACCCATACCGCCCGCATCCTTCTGGGCCTCGTGTTCTTCATCTTTGGTTTGAACGGTTTCCTGAACTTCATCCCGATGCCCCCGATGCAGGGCGCGGCAGCTCAGGTCATGGGCGGGCTCGCCGCCAGCAAATACTTCTTTCCGCTCCTGGCGCTCACCGAGACGTTGGCCGGCGCCGCGCTCCTCACCCGGCGCTTCGTTCCGCTCGCGCTGCTCGTACTCGCGCCGCTCATCCTGAACATCTGCGCCATCCACCTATTTCTCAACCCCTCGGGAATTCCCCATGCGATCGCCCTGCTCGCACTCGAGGTATTCCTCGCCTGGTCATATCGCTCTGCGTTCGCACCACTTCTGCGCGCACACGACGACCTCTCTTGGGCTAGCCGCACGCCGATCTCCAGCGCTGCACTTTGAAGTCCAAAAGGCATCGGCGTGCAGACCACTCACCCAGCAGGCAAACAGATGATCGGAACCAGACCCTACGGGACCCTCAAGTACCGCCAGATCAACGGCCGGCAGATGGCTTATGTCGATGAGGGTGAAGGCGATGCGATCGTGTTTCAGCATGGTCAGCCCACATCGTCCTACGTCTGGCGCAACGTCCTGCCGCACCTCGAGGGATATGGTCGGTTGGTCGCCTGCGACCTCATCGGGATGGGGGCATCCGAGAAACTAAGTCCAGCCCTGGGTCCGGATCGCTACAGCTTCTCGGCACATCGCGAATACCTCTTTGCGCTGTGGGATGCGCTCGCGCTGGGCACCCGCGTAGTCCTGGTGCTCGATGACTGGGGTGCCACGCTCGGGTTCGACTGGGCCAATCGCCACCGCGAGCGCGTGCAGGGCATCGTTCATATGGAAGCGGTCGCGGCGCCGATGACTTGGTCGGATCTTCCGGAGGCCGCTCACTCCATCTTCAAGACACTGCGATCCTCCGCGGGCGAGGCAATGGTCTTGGAAGACAACATCTTCATCGAGAGAATTCTGCCCGCAGCAGTATTGCGCCACCTTACCGCTGAGGAGCTTGCGTACTACCGGCGGCCGTTCGACCAGCCGGGCGAGGGTCGTCGTCCGACGCTTTCGTGGCCACGCAGCCTCCCACTCGATGGCGAGCCGTCGGAGGTCGTCGAAATCATTCGCAAGTCCGCGAGCTGGCTTGCCCAAAGTGCCACACCAAAACTATTCATCAACGGCGAGCCTGGCCAGCTCGTCCGAGGACGCCTGCGCGAGATCATTCGAGGCTGGCCGAACCAGACCGAGGTCACCGTGAAGGGCCGCAAGCTGTTGCAGGAGGACAGCCCCGATGCGATCGGAACGGCCCTCGCAAGTTTCGTGCGGCAGCTGAGACGGGCCGACCCATCCTAGCGGGTCTTCGAACCTTCAAGTTTCAACTCAACGTCAGTCTGATTGAGGATGCACCATGGGAGTATCGAAGCTGGCCTATCTGGGAGCCCACGCCACCGACCTCGGCGCATGGAAGAAGTACGGCACCGAGGTCCTGGGGCTCGAAATCGGCAGCGACAGCAGCGAGCGCTTGCTGTACTTGCGTGCGGATGAGCGCCACCATCGCCTCAGCATTCATGCAGCCGGCGGTGACGACCTGGCGTTCGTGGGATGGGAGCTCACGAGCCATGAGGACCTCGAGGCAGCTGCCGCCAACCTGGAGCGGCAAGGCGTCGAGGTCGAATCCGGAACCTCGAGCGAGATCGCCGATCGACGCGTGCTCGAGCTTCTCCACTTCACCTGTCCCTACAGTGGCGTCCGCATGGAGCTGACCTTCGGCAACGAGACCCTCTTCAATCCTGGATTCAGACCCTCGCGCGACCTGTCCGGGTTCCGCACCGGTGAGCTCGGCATGGGCCATTTCGTCCTGTACACCTCCGACGTCCAGGGTGCTGCGAAGTTTTACGTTCGCACCCTCGGATTTGGACTCTCCGACTGGGTGGTCAGTCCGGAGCGAGCTCGGCTTGCAGCATTTCTCCACTGCAACCCACGGCATCATTCGATGGCCTTCATCGAATGGCCCCAAGCGCCACGCAAGGTGCAGCACGTGTTCTTCGAGACGAATTCGCTCGATGACATTGGAACAACCTATGACCTGTGCGTCGAGCACAAGATCGCGAGCACCTCGATTGGCCGTCACCCGAACGACCGGTCCGTTTCCTTCTATTTCCGCAATCCTTCACGGTGGTTCATCGAGTACGGCTGGCAGCTGCGCACCATCGATCCGCACAACTACACCGCCGAGCAATACGTGCTCACGCCCGGCATCGGCTGGGGACATGCAGGACTGAGGAACCTGGAGGGTTAGACCCAGCCTCCGCGAGCCGCGGGCGCTAGTCGGTCACTCGAGGAGAGCACGTTTTCGTGCGCGGGAGACTTCGGGCATGAATTCGAATGCGGAAACGGGCGAGGCCTTCGGTGCACCCGGAATTGCACCGACCTGGACCTCGAGCGACAAGGATTTCGTGACCACTGCGCTCGGCCGCTCGAGGCTCTGGGCCACGATCGGACACGGGATTGTCAACGAGGTGTACTGGCCATCAACGGGGCAGCCGCAGATCCGCGACCTCGGGTTTTACCTCGTTGGCGATGGACGCTGGGTCGATCTGAAGCGGGAGCGCCGTTATCGCCTGCTGACTCCGGGACCGACCCTGCCGGCGCTCACGATCGTGCACGAGGGCGAGGATTACGAGCTCCTGCTCGAGATGCTACCCGATCCGCACCGAGACGCGCTCCTCGTGCGTTTCGCGCTGGCCGGTCCATACCGACTCGCGTTCATTCTCGCGCCCCACCTCGGCAGCACCGGACGCAACAACAGTGCCTGGATCCAATATGGAGTACCTTGCGCGCGCGGCGGCGGCTTTGCGCTCTGTCTCAGAGCGAGCGTGCCGCTCGAGCACTTGAGCTGCGGATTCGTAGGCTTCTCCGACGGCTGGCAGGACCTCGCCCGCAACGCTGAGCTGACCTACGGTTTTCAGTCCGCCACCGACGGCACGGTCGCGATCAGCGGCGAGCTGCGCTCCCCCACGGGCGTGCTCGCGCTCGGCTTTGCGTACTCTGCGTACGGTGCGTACACCCGCGCGCGCACCGCGCTGGCGGCCGACTTCGATGCGCTGCGTACCGACTTTCTGGATGCCTGGCGCGCGTGGAGCGCGACGCTCAGCCTGCCGCGGCCGGATGAGACTCTCGGCGATGCCGCAGCGCTTTCAGCAGCGATCCTCAAGATCCACGAGGACCGTGCCTATCCGGGGGCAGTCGTGGCGAGCCTGTCTGTCCCGTGGGGTAACAGTACCGATTCTCTGGGGGGCTATCACCTCGTGTGGCCACGAGATGCGACGCTCACCGCGTTCGCGCTACTGGCTGCGAATCAGCGGCTCGACGCTCGCCACATCCTTTCGCACCTCATCGCCGTGCAGCGACATGAGGGGCACTGGCCGCAGAACTACTTTCCAAGCGGCGAACCCTACTGGGGCGGCATCCAGCTCGATGAGGGCGCCCTGCCGGTGCTGCTCGCCGCGAAGCTCGCCGAGCTCGGCGAGCCCGAGTTGCCGGGAACTACCGAGATGGTGCGCGCGGCCGTCGGCTTCATCGCGCGCACCGGCCCGAGCAGCCCCCAGGATCGGTGGGAAGAGAATCCCGGCGTGAGCCCGTTCACAATGGCCACCGCCATCGCCGCGCTGGTTGCCGCAACGCCCTGGCTCGAGCCCGCGCAACGCCGCTATGCGCTCAGCATCGCTGAGGACTGGAACGAGCGGCTCGAGTGCTGGTGTTACGTGGAGGACACTGAGCTCGCACGCGAGGTCGGCGTGCGGGGCTATTACGTGAGGATTGCCCCGCTGTCGCCGGCGGGTAAGGGCACCTGTCATGTGCAGCTGCGCAACCGCGAGGGCGAGAGCGTGCTGGCCTCGGCCCATGTGAGCCTGGATTTCTCCTATCTCGTGCGCTTGGGTCTACGCGACGGGCGCGACCCCCGGGTGACGGACACGCTGCGCGTCGTCGATCACGTTCTGAAAGCCGAGACCCCATCTGGACCGCTCTACCATCGCTACAACGGCGACGGCTACGGCGAGCGCGCGGACGGTGGTCCCTTCGAGGGCCTCGGCATCGGCCGCGGCTGGCCGCTGCTCGTCGGGGAGCGCGGTCATCTCGCGCTGCAGTCGGGCGAGGACCCCATGCCCTATCTGCAAACGATGTGGCGCTGCGCGAGTGTAGGCGGACTTCTGCCTGAGCAGGTGTGGGACGGCGCCCCGATTCCCGATCGCGGACTCCTGCCGGGCCGACCTTCGGGGTCCGCCATGCCGCTCGTGTGGGCGCACGCCGAGTTCCTGAAGCTCCTTGTCGCGCGCGAGCAGGGGCGGCCTGTCGAGTGGCTCGAGCGCATCGAGCAGCATTTCGGCCATCGCGCACGCGGCACATCCGGTGAGCGCCGCGTGCAGGGAATCGCCAGTGCAACCGGGGCGACAAGCGTGTGGCACTGGCGCGACGAAGTACCCGTTTTGCAGCTTCCGCACGACAAGTCGGTCGCGATCGAGGATCGAGTGCCGTTCATGCTGCACTTCGGCTTTGATGGCTGGCAGCGCACCGAGGACCGCATCGCGGAGGCCACCCCCTTCGGAACCTGGTCAGTCGCCCTATCCCAGCAAGAGCTCGCGACGGCTCAAGAGCTCAACTTCACACGCCGCCGCGACAGCGGCTGGGAGAACTTCGACCACCGCATCGCACTTGCCAGCAAAGAGACCGCGTGCGCACGCCGTGCTCTGTGGGTCACCTGAGAAGCCGGTTGAGCTTCGTCGATTCAGGCCTAGTCCATACCGGCAACCGGACAGGCGTCATCGAACCTGGGAAGAGCAGTCGCGGCTCGTTGCGCCTCTTCGAGGGCGTGATCGAGCGTCGTCCACAGTTCGTTCCTCGCAGCACAGCGCACGCCGTAGTCGAAAAGCGGGCTCATTTCGGAGGCCTTGAACCGGAGCGCTCCCGCGAACTGGTGATTCATCGGTATGAACGTAAAACGGAACGACATCGACTGACGATGTGCGAATTCCACCGCGAGGTCCAGCGCTCTTCGCGACGAGTGCATCAGCGCGGCGGAGAAGCTGCGGGTGAGCACCGCGATGGGCCGTTCGCGGGTGGTTTGCGGAAAAGTGCTGAGCTGCCCGTTGACGAGCACGAAGACGTGTGCGCCCCTCAGCGGCTCCAGTGTTTGCGGCGCGAGCTGGGCAATCTCCGAGGCGATGAAGAAAGGCACCGTGGTCCCACCGTCCACGTGCATCTCGTCGTAGGATCGACCGTCCCCCTGGACATGGATGATCACCGGCGGAAACACACCGGGAATGCTCGCCGATGCGACCAGCACGTCCCGAAAGAGCGCACGCCCCGTCTGCCCGCCGCGTGCGGCTATCGCGCCCATGTCCCAGATGACCGTTTCCTCTTTGTCGACATCGGTGGTTGCAACGAGGAGCAGCCGGCCCTTCGCTCGCTCGGCAGCGATCTCTCTCAACATCCGATCAGTGACGAACTCGTTCACGAGGTCGACGAGGGGCTGCCGTTTGTAGAACCCGGGACGGAACAGGAACGCGAGGCCCCGCTTGCGCAGAAGGTGCTCGGTCCGTCGCCCGCTGAACGCCTCCTGGAGCTGCGGGTCCCATTCCGACCCGAGAAAGACGAATGGCGAGATCAGAGCACCTGCGCTCACGCCCGTCACGATATGAAACTGCGGGCGATCACCGCGCCGAGTCATTCCGACGAGCGCACCCGCCCCGAATGCGCCACCTGCCCCTCCCCCAGACAGCGCGAGGATGTTGATCGCGCCACCACCTGCCGCAGCCCGGACACCGCGTAGCGCCCGCTCTGCATTTGCGACGAAGGCGTCGCGATCGTTGGCTAAGAAGCGTACCGAAGGTGCGAACCCCGGCGGAACGACCCGAGCGATCAGTGCGGGTGGCGCCGGTCTGCGGGGCGGACCGCTGCACCCGGTCGTCAGCGAAACACCCAGCAGCACAGTGCAGAGCAGCCGCAATCGTTGTCGGCGCTCGCCCCAAGCAACTGCGAGGTCGATCACCGGCTCGCCTCCGCCCCGATCATTGCACCTCGATCGGCAGGCGGCCCGGATCCGGTGGCCTTTCCTTTGCGAATCCGGGGTCGCCCGTCGTGCAGCCAGCTCGCTTCTCTCCGGTTGATAGGCTTCGCCGAAAGGTATCGGTCCCCGAGCCATTCGATGGCCCGCGTTCGCGCGGCACCGTAGTCGACGAGCCACGCGCGCCACTTCTCACCCTCTTCTGTCCATCGCATCGCAAAAAACATCCTGAGAGGAAAGGCTAGATGCGTGGCTTCAGATCAACAACGCCTCGACTCTGAATGCGGCGTTTCGCAGCAAGAAATGGAGATGGCGAATTCACAAAACGGCCTTCCCGCGTCGCCTCAGCGCAACGACCGCGAACCGATACCGGAACGCATCTCCGGCGACTCCCAGCGCGCAAGGTACTGCACCGACCAGCCGGAGGAGGTTCGAACCTCGATCCCGGCCCATGCCGCCCGAACGGAGCTCGCGCGCGACCGCGCGAACCCGAGGCTCCCGGGCGGGCGGCGCGCGCAGCGTCAATGATCCTTGGGAAGATCGCCCGCGCCCGGTCAGTCTCTCGGTCCGCCGGTCGACCGCTCCAGATCCCGGCCGGAATCGAGGTGCCGCGCCGGATGGGTCTTCAGCCATTCGATTCCCGTGACGTTGATCGGAACGACCTCGGCGGACTCGCGCCCGCCCCACTCGAGTTTCACCTCGCGATCGGGCGACCAGGCGGGCCAGTTCACGGCCTTGGTTGATGGATTCCCGGTTGCTGCGAAAGCGACCAGCGCGTCCATCATGAGTCCCGACAGTTCGTAATCGGCCGACCTCCACAGCCGCGTCTTGCGCTGCAGGTTGAAGGCGTCGAGCGTTCCGAACCAGAAGGGGATGTCCCCGGTGTGGTACGCACCGGTCGTCGCCACGTCGTAGTCGGCGATGTGTACACCAGGGGCGAACGCGTGCCGCCTCGAGAACAGGTCGATGTAGGCCTTGGAATGATTGAAGCGGGTCTGCAGCTGTGCACAGGTTCTCGCGTTGTTCTCCAGTCCGCCCTCACGCGCCACCTGCCCACCGACTGCACGGATCTCCGCTGCGCTGCGGACCGGATACAGCGCGAGGAAAGCGTCCGCGTCCGCGCCGTACATCCGCCGGGCGATGTCCCGGTACTCATCGACGCTGCGTGCGCTCATCAATGGACTTATGGACTCATCCTTGTTGAAGCTCGCGATGATCGGTACGTCGGTCATGGCGCGGGCCTCGAGGATCTCGGCTTGTGTTCTCGGCATGAAATAGCCGTCGATAACGGGACCGGCGCGCACGCCCTTCGTGACCTTGACGCCGATCTGGCCTTCGAGCTGCGCGGCGACGATTCGATCGGCTGGTATGTTGCGCAGCTCGGCGAGGTTTGCGGCGCCCAGATACTTCTGGATCTCCACCCCGGTGCGCTCGCCGACGGCGAGCGAGGGAAGGTGGCCCGTCCAGTTGCAGCCGGAGGACATCATCGCCCGCGAGAAAAGTCCCCTCGACAGCGGACTGAACAGCTGATAAGCGACGGAGCCCGCCCCGGCAGACTGGCCGATGATGAGGATGCGAGCCGGATCGCCGCCGAACTTTGCGATATTCTCATGGATCCAGCGCAATGCCAGCGTCTGGTCGAGTAGCCCGTAGTTACCCGAATGCCCGCCCTGCTCACGGGTCAGCTCCGGATGCACGAGAAAGCCGAGCACGCCGATGCGATAATTGAAGTTCACGAACACTACGCCACGTTGCGTGATGATCTCACCGCCGTAGGTCGGAATGCCCGCCGACCCGATCGTGAAGCCGCCGCCGTACAGGTATACGATGACCGGCAGCTTCGATCGCTCATCCGAGCGCGGGGGCGCCCATACATTCAGATAGAGGCAATCCTCCGAGGTCGCCTCTTCTCCGTAGTAATGATTGATGTCGTGTGCCCGCAGGACCTGCGGACACTCGGGCATCTTGCGGTCGGCATTCCACACTCCGCTCCAGTGCAGGGGCTGCGGCGGCTGCCAGCGCAGTGCGCCGGTCGGGGGCTGCGCGAACGGCACACCGAACCAGGCTTTCACGCCCGACGGCAGCACCAGACCCGCCACGCGGCCACCCGTGGTCGTGATCGGCGCCAGAGGCCTCTCCACGGGCAGCGCCCGCGCGATCTCGGCGCTGCTCAGCAATGCCATGCAGACGGTCGCCATTTGGCGGAGTGCGCACCTCATCGTCCCTCCTGTGTGCATTGAACGCCTACGGAGCGGCATGCGCCTGCTCCAGCGGCTGAATCGGCCCTACGACGAAGATCCAGGCGGCCGCGCCGACGAGCGCAACCAGACCCACGAAATACAGCGCGCCCACGAACGAGCCCGTGATCTGGACGATCCCACCGATCACGAGCGGGGTGACGATGCCCGCCAGATTCCCGGAGGCGTTGAACAGACCGCCGATCAGCCCGAGCTGCCCCGCCGGGGCGACCTCCGAGATGACCGCCCAGGAGGAGCCCGACATGCCCTGGGCAAAGAAGGCGATCGCGAGAATCAGCACGATGAGGCCGTTCGACTCCACCCAGTTCGCGGCGATGATGCCGGTGGCGAGCACCAGCCCCGTGATCACCGGTGTCTTGCGGGCGAAGGTAAGCGAGCGGCCACGTGCGAGCAGCCGATCCGACCACCACCCGGCCACCAGAATCCCGCAGAACCCCGCCGCGTAGGGCAGCACCGCGAACAGACCCGCCCGGATCCAGCCGATGTGTCGTGCGGTGACGAGATAGCTCGGAAACCAAGTGAGAAAAAACGTGAGCGTGGAGTGAACCGCGAACTGCCCGAGGCACAGTCCCGAGATTTGCCGGTGTGAGAGAAGCGCACGGACCGCCGGGAGCGTGAAGCGCACAGGCGTCACGCCACGGGGGAGTCCCCCGCCCCGTGCGATGAGCTCGAGCTCGGCGGCGCTCACTGCGGGGTGATCCTGCGGGTCGCGATAGCGCTGCGCGAAGAGCGCGCTGTAGGTGACGCCGATGACTCCGGCCGCCAGAAACAGCGTGCGCCAACCGGCCACGCTCAGTGTCCAGTACAAGATCGGGCTCAAGAAACTCAGACCCACGTATTCGGCGGCGGTATAGAGGCTGACGGCGCGGGCCCGCTCGCCGCTCGGAAACCACTTGGCGAGAATCGTGTTGTTGGCGGGAAAGCAGGGTGCCTCGGCAAGCCCGAGCAACAGACGCAGCCCGAGCAGCGAGCGCAGGCCGCCAGCGACGGCGTGCAGAAGCGTCACCAGGGACCATGCGAAGAGCGCTCCCGAGTACATCCCGCGCACGGCGAGTCGATCGAGCAGCACGCCTGCGGGCACCTGCGCGAGGAAGTACGTCCACGAGAAGGCCGACAGCAGCACGCCCGCCACCGCCGGTACCAGACCGAGCTCACGCTCGAGGCTCGGCAGGCTCACCCCGAGCAGGGCGCGGTCGAGATAGTTGATCGTCACGCACCCACAGAGCAGCGCGAGGATGCCATAGCGGACCGGAAGCGAGCGGCGGACCGTCATCATCTCGTGGATCAGGGCCGCTGCGCGCCCGTATCGTTGAGGTACACCGAATAGATCGACGTGCTGGCGCACACGAGGAGCCGGTTGTGCTTCGGGCCCCCGAAGGTCAGGTTCCCTGGCGTCTCAGGCAGATGGATCTTACCGATCAGATCACCATTCGGGGCGTAACAGCGCACCCCGTCCTCCTGACGATCGCCCCAGCCGTAGGTGCACCAGACATTCCCGTGCACATCCGTTCGGATGCCATCCGTCGAGCCCTTCCCCATATCGGCGAAGACCCGATTGTTCGTCAGTCGCTTGCCGCTCACGTCGAATACCCGGATGTGCGAGGGCCCCCCGAGCGCTGCACCGGCGGAGTCCACGATGTAGAGCTGCTTCTCGTCTGGTGAGAACGCAAGCCCGTTCGGCCTGACGAAGTCGCCCGCGACGACCGTCGCGCGGCCCGAGGTAGGCTCGAGCCGGTAGACGTTGGTCGGCAGCTCGAACGGCCGCTCGGCGGAGGATTCGTAGTTGCTCTGGATGCCGTAGCCCGGATCGGTGAACCAGACGGCGCCGTCGGCCGCGACCACCACATCGTTTGGAGCATTCAGCGGCTTACCCTCAAAGCGGTCGATCAGTACGGTGATGGTGCCGTCATGCTCGGTGCGCGTGACGCGCCGCGTGTCATGCTCGCAGGTGATGAGTCGCCCCTCGCGATCCCGGGTGTTGCCGTTCGCGTAGTTCGAGGGGCGGCGGAAGACGCTGACCGCGCCATCCTCCTCGTTCCAGCGCAGCATCCGGTCGTTCGGGATGTCGCTGAAGATGAGGCAGCGCAGATCGGCGAAGTACACCGGTCCCTCGCACCAGCGGAAACCGCTTGCGAGGCGCTCGATTCCGCCCGTGTGGACATCGAAGCGGAAGCGCTTGTCGAGCGCCTCGATGTCCGCATCCGGATAGTGCGGGAGCGGTCCCCAGTCCCGGGAGGTGGCGGACGCGAGCGTCGGCAACGCCGCAAGCGCCAGCGTCGAGTGAACGAAGGTGCGTCGGTTCATTTGGGTGGCATCAGCACTTCGGTCTTTCATCAGGCCCCCTCGGATCTGAGCGTGGCATCGATTCGGTGGACGGTTCGCGCCGCGGCGGTGGCCTCGAACCCGTCGTGCTCGCCGCCGGCACCGGCCTGAACCGCCGATCCGGCAGACCGGTCACATTCACCCGATAGATGAACACGTCACCGGCGTGCGGCTGTTCACGCAGGGCGGATGCGGAGAGCCCCTCGCGGGCGGATGTGACGAACAGCAGGTCGAGGTGCTTGCCGCCGAATGCGACGCACGTCGGCTGGGTGGCGGGCACTTCGATCGCCGCGCACTCTCTGCCGTCCGGGGCGTAGCAGACGATGCGGCCGGCGCCCCAGTGCGCGATCCAGAGGTGTCCGTCGGCATCCACTGTTGCACCGTCCGGGAATGCTCCTTCGGGCGTACGCGCGAGGAGTCGGCGACCCGAGAGCGCACCGCTCTTCGGATCGATGTCGAAGCGAAAGATGGCGCGGTGCGGTGTATCAGCGAAGTGGAGATGCAGGCCGTCTGGGCTGAAGCATAGGCTGTTGCAGATTGCGATACCGCTCAGATGAATGCGCACCTCGCGTCCGGTGAGACAGTACAGTTTACCGAGCGGGGCTCCCGGACCCTCCGTCATCGAGCCCGCCCAGAAGCGGCCCAGCCGATCGATTCGTCCGTCGTTGAAGCGGACGTTCGCGCCCCCGTGCGCGGGGCGTGCGATCCACTCGATCTCGCATGAGTGCGGGTCATAGAGCGCGAACCCCGATTCAAACGCCGCGATGAGGCGCTCGCTATCCTCGACCAATCCGAATGAGCCGAGCCGCTCGGGCAGCTCGAAACGAGTGAGGGCGCCTCCTTGCACCTCGTAGCGATACAGACGCCGTTCCTGGATGTCGGTCCACCATGCCTGCTCGTGGATCGGATCCCAGGACATCCCCTCGCCGAGCGTGTTGCCGACAGCGATGATATCGATGAGCTCCGCGCGGATGCCGTGAGTCACGCGCCTCACCAGAAGACGACGTAGAACGCGATCACGATCGCGAGCACGATCACGCTCAGCGCCACATCGACCCCGCTCCAGCTCGCGCGGGTGGCGGCGCGCTCCGCCGCTGTCGCGCCATACCAGGTGAACCGTGCCGTACGCGGATCGGGGGGTGCGGTGGCGAAGCTCCCAACGATCATCACCACCGCCGTCACGATGAGCAGGATCTGACTGTAGTAGAGCCAGTGTATGTCCCAGAAGTCAAAGAGCACGCCGTGGCGTGCTCGCACGGGTGCGATCGCCGCCGCATACTGTGCGGGCGTGATCGCGTGGGTGTACAGCTGCTCCTTGAGGCTCGTCACGCGGGTGCCGTCATTGCGCATCGCAAGGTCTGCGGCGAGCCGCGCAAATCCGCCCGCGATGCCGAGGAGGAATGCCCAGAAGGCCGCCGGCGCGCTCGCGCGTCTCCAGAAGACCCCGAGCACGAACAGCACCGCGATTGCCGGCGAGAGGTAGCCCTGAACGCTCTGCAGATAGACATAAAGGTCGGAATGCAGGCTCTTGATGACCAGCACCCAGCAGATGCCGAGACCGACGATCGCTACCGTGGCGAGCCGCCCGACGATCACCTCCGCGCGCCCCGAAGCGTGCGGGAAGCGCTCGCGGAAGAAGTCCATGGTGACGAGCGTCGCCGAGGCATTGAATTTCGAGGCGAGCGAGGCCATCAACGCCACGATCATCGAGCAGGCCACCATGCCGCGCAGGCCATGCGGCAGGATCTGGGCGACGAGTGAGGTGTATGCGGCATCCCCGCTGGTCGTGAATCCGCTGCGCGGGGCCCGGGTGAGTCCGAAGGCGATCATGCCGGGGATGAGGAAGATGAACACCGGCGTGAGCTTCAGGAATGCGGCGAGGATCGTCCCGCGCCGTGACTCACTCTGGTTCTTGCCGGCGAGCACCCGCTGCACGATGTACTGATCCGTGCACCAGTACCAGAAGCCGATGATCGCCGAGCCGGGCAGCACCGCCGCCCACGACCAGTCCGGGTCGCTGAGCGGCCGGATCAGGTGCGCGTTCGCGCCTGCCGCGACGAGCATGGCCCGCCAGCCTTCGAGCAGGCTGCCATGGCCGAGCGCGCGCAGTCCCGTGTAGAGAATGCACAGCGAGCCCAGGATCAGCACGGGCGCCTGGAGCACGGCGGTGTATAGGATGACGCGCAGGCCACCGAGCACGGTGTACAGGCCCGTGGTCAGTGCGAGTCCGAGGGCGATCGCCCAGAAGATGTCCAGGCGCACGCCGAAAAGACTCACGCTGTCGATCCCGAGCAGCGTGCGTACCACCACGTCACCGGCATAGATCGTGACGGCGATCTTCGTGAGGACGAGGCTCGCAATGGTGAGCAAGCTCAGCATATTGCGTGAGCCGCGGCTGAAGCGCAGCTCGAGGAACTCGGGCATGGTGAAGATATTGATGCGGGCATAGAACGGCACGAACACCCACCCAAGCAGCAGGATGAGCCAGGACTGGATCTCCCAGTGCGCCATCGCCATGCCGCTCGCGAATCCCGCGCCCGCAAGGCCCACCAAGTGCTCCGAGCCGATGTTCGAGGAAAAGATCGAGGTGCCGATCTGCACCCAGTTGCTCTGCCGGCCGGCGAGGAAGTAATCCTTGCCCGAACGTGCCTTGCCGCGCATCGCGTAGGCGATGATGGCGAGCATCGCGGCGACGAACACGGCCACGACGAGCCAGTCTTCCCGGTCGAAAACAGAGGGGGTCGCGGGGTGACTCATCCGGTGCTGCCGATTCAGCCCGCGAAGGCTTCCACTGTGACGTGCGTAGCAAGGAGATACAGGTCTGCCACGCAGCGGAGCGGGCGAGCGTCCACCTCTGATTCGCCACGCGCGATCAGTTCGCAGAAGCGTCGATAGATCGCCGCGTATTCGCCGCCGAGGAAGACCTGCGGGGTGGCCGCCCTAGCACCCGCGAGGCGCAGCGTCGCTCCCCCGTCCGCAAGCGTCAGCGGCCCTCGATTCGTGCTGATCTCGATCTCCCACCGCGGCGTTCCCGGATGTCGGAAATCGAACCTGGCCTCGATAGGCACCCCGCTCGCCGTCGCCAGCGTGAGCTCCGCAGCGATCGGCGTCGCGCAGTTCTCCGGCACGTGAAGGCGCGCCGAGCGGGCGAGAAGCGGCTCGGGAATGATGCGCGTGAGGATCGAGAGCGCATTGATGCCCGCGTCGAAGACGCCGAACCCGCCCGCCTCCCACAGCCAGCGCTGCCCGGGATGCCACTCCCGCACGTCCTCCTGCCAGGTCACGCGCACCCGCTTAAGCGTGCGCCCCGAGAGTTCGCGCGCGGCCCGCGCGACGGCGGGTGCCTCCTGCGAGTGCCAGGTCTGATAGAGCGTCCTGCCGGTGGTCTGCGCCAGCGCGCTCAGGTGCTCGAGCCCGGCGACCGACGGACACGGTGGCTTCTCGAGCAGCACGTGCTTGCCGCGTTCGAGCGCCAATCGCGCGGCCTCGTAGCGCACCTGCGGCGGCGTGCAGAGCGCCACGGCGGCAAGTTCCGGGACCCCATCGAGCATGGACTCGAGGCTGGCGAAGCTCACCACTCCCGGCAGCTCGCCGTGCGGACTCGCCGTGGCCGCGAGCACAAATGCGGGGTTGGCCGAGATCGAGGGCACGTGCGCATCGCGCGCGATCTTGCCAACGCCGACTATGCCAATCCGGATCGGTTGCACGAGCGCCTCGCCTCGGATGCCGCCTCCTGATGCCGCCTTGAGTGTGGCGTGCGCCACGATACGGAGCTCACAGCACGCGAACGGACGTGGCTGAAGGCGCTGCCACCACGAGCGGGTTGCGCAGTGGGAGCGTGAACGGAGGCGCTTCGATCTCGAACACATCACCGGCCTGCGGTCGCACCCCGTCGGCGAAGGACAGCGTCGCGGTACCGAAGAAATGCACATGCAGGTCGCCCGCGCGGCGGAACTGGCCGTACTTGAAGTGGTGGTGCTCGAGATTGCGCAGACTGTGCGACATATTGGCCTCGCCGGTCAGGAACACTCGCTCCCAGAGGATCTCTCCGCCGCGCCGGATGCGCACGGCCCCGCGTATGTTCGCCGGCAGCGCACCCACGAGGAGCTCCGGCCCGAGCGCTGCGGGGCGTAGCTTCGAATGGGCCAGATACAGATAGTTCATCCGCTCGGTGACATGGTCAGAGAACTCATTCGCGAGCGTGAACCCGAGCCGGTACGGGGTACCGTCGTCCGCAATCAGATAGATGCCGGCGAGCTCGGCCTCCTCCCCGCCATCGAGCGCGAACGCCGGCATGGCGAGCGGCTGCTCCGGGCCCACGATGCTGCGGCCGTCCCCTTTGTAGAACCACTCCGGCTGCACGCCCGTCTCCCCCGGGGGAGGTTTGCCCCCCTCCACGCCTAGGCGGAACATCTTCAGGGAGTCGCTCGCATCCTGCCCCTGCGCGCGCGCGTGCATCCGATCGCGGGCATCGGCGGAGCCGAGGTGCGTGAGCCCGGTGCCGCTCAGGAGGATACGCGCACCGTCGGGATGATCGACCGGGGCCAGCACCCGCTGCTCGCCGAGCGCGGCGCCCACGTCGATCTCCTCACCGTATCCTGCCTGCTGCACGGCGGCCGCGAGCGTCGTGCCGGCGGCAATCGCCCCCCGAGCAAGCTCAACGACGCTGGAGACCCCGCACACTCGCCGCATGCGTGCACCATCTGCTGCGACCGCCACGACTCGCTCTCCCCGAGGCGTGAGCATCTGGATCAGACGCAGGCTCACGGGTGGGGCCTGGAGCGAGCCCTGCGGCGACTCGCCCGCGAGCGGGCGCGCGCCGGAGCGCGCCTGCTCGGGGTGTCCGAGCGGGCCAGATCGATGAGTCGTCTCATTGCCTTTTCGGCCTTGCGCGGATCGCCCGCGGCAATCGCCTCCAGAACCGCCTCGTGATCGGGCAGTGGATCCCGGCGCAGCGGATGCTCGCGCTGCTTGAAGACGGTCGTGGTACGGATCGCCGCGCTCACGCCCGTGGCAAGCGACAGGAGGAAGGGATTCGCCGTCGCATCGAGCAGCGCCTCGTGGAAATCGAGATCGGCCTCGCGCCCTCCGGGAGTGGCGAGCGTGTGCTTCGCCATGCGCGCGAGCGCGGAGCGCATCGCCTCGAGGTGCCGTCGCGTGCGGCGCCGTGCCGCAAACCCCGCTGCCGCGCACTCGACCACCTTGCGCAGCTCGAAGAGTCTGTTGAGCAGCGTGCGGTCGGGCTCGGACTCGAAGATCCAGTCGAGGACTTCGGGGTCGAGCAGGCTCCATTTGGAGCGCGGATTGACGCGCGTGCCGATCTTCGGCCGCGCATGCACCAGGCCCTTCGCGGCGAGGATGCGCACCGCCTCGCGATAGGCCGTGCGCGAGACTGCGAGCTGCTCGCTGGAGGCGACTTCGCTGTCGAGCAGATCCCCGGGCGCGTAGCGGCCCGAGACGATCGCGATTCCGAGGCGGCGCGCAATCCCCCCGTGCAGCCTCAAGGCTCCCACCGCTCGCGCGCTCCGCACCGGGCGCATCGCGACGTGTGAGCCCGGCGTGCGGGAAAGATCGACTCCGCAATCACTGCGGCTCACGATGCGCTTCTCACTTGCATCACCGACGCTGGAGGACGTCAATCGTATATTCCGGTGTATGCAAACGCAAAGCCCGCCCGATGCGCCAGTGCTGCATCCGATCGCGGTTGACACCCGCCAGGCGTAAAACTCAGACAATATGTTGATCTGGTGGCGCGATTGGCCTATGGTCGACAGACAAGAAATCCGCGTCAAACAAAGCGGAGCGCATAGGAGTCCAATCGATGCGCGAATTTCCGCGTGCCTGCGCGTTCTTCTTTAGCCTCAGCCTACCCCTCCTTACGCTCTGCGCCCGCGCCGATCCGCCGCCGGCGGTCCACGCGGTGGTCCACGCGGATGAGCCTGGACCGCGCATCGACCGGCATCTCTTCGGACAGTTCGCGGAGCATCTCGGCCGCGGGATCTACGAAGGGATCTGGGTTGGGGAGGATTCACCCATCCCGAACACCCGCGGATTCCGCAACGACGTGCTCGCGGCGCTGCGCGAGCTGCATGTCCCGGTGGTGCGCTGGCCCGGCGGCTGCTTCGCCGATGAGTATCACTGGCGCGACGGCATCGGTCCGCGGGCCGGCCGTGCGGTGACGCTCAACACCAACTGGGGCGGCGTGCCCGAGCCCAATACCTTCGGGACCCACGAATTCCTGGATTTCGTGGGACTCATCGGCGCCGAGGCGTACATCGACGGCAACGTCGGCACGGGCTCGCCGCGCGAGATGGCGGAGTGGCTGCAGTACCTGACCTCCGACAAGCCCACGGCGCTCACCGCAGAGCGCGCCCGCAATGGCCACCCCGCGCCCTGGCAGGTCGCGTATTTCGGGGTAGGTAACGAGCTCTGGGGCTGCGGTGGGAACATGCGGCCGGATTACTACGTCGATTTGTTCCGCCGCTTCGCCACCTTTCTCAAGGCACCGCAGGGGGCACGCCCGATCATCATCGCGGCGGGCGGCCACGATGAGGACACGTCCTGGACCGAGGCCTTGATCTCCAAGGCCGCCGATCAGGCGGGAATGATCTCCTTTCACTACTACACCATTCCCGGCGATCAATGGCGCGCCAAGGGTCCGGCACTGCGCTTCAGCGAGGTGCAGTGGATCTCCACCTTCGCGCACACCCTCAAGATGGAGGACTTCATCGCGCGAAACTGCGCTGTCATGGATCGCTACGACCCGCAGAAGAAAGTCGGGTTTGCGATCGATGAGTGGGGCGACTGGTACGACCCGGAGCCGGGGCGCGAGCCGCAGTTCCTGTATCAGCAGAACACGCTGCGCGATGCGCTCGTTGCAGCGCTCAATCTGAACATCTTCATGCGCCACGCCGACCGCGTGCGCATGGCGAACATCGCCCAGATGGTCAATGTGTTGCAGGCGATGATCCTGACGCGCGGACGGGAGATGATCCTGACTCCGACCTATCATGTCTTTCGCCTATACCGGCCCTTTCAGGATGCGACCGCTCTGCCGGTCGAGCTCACCGCCCCGCACTACGCGCTGGGTGCCGTCTCCGTGCCGGATGTAAGCCTGTCCGCTGCCCGCACCGCCCAAGGCGCGCTCGTGCTCTCCCTCGTTCACCTCGATCCGCACAAGCCCGTCCGGCTCGCCCTCGACCTGCGCGGCTTCGCGGCCCGCCGCGTGAGCGGCGATCTTCTCACCGCATCCGCCACCGACGCACACAACACGTTCGCGCAGCCAAAGGCCATCCGGCCGGTGGCCTTCGTCGGCGCCTCGGTAGCGGGCGGCACGCTCACCGTGACCTTGCCGCCGAAGAGCCTCGTCGTGCTGAATCTCGAGTGAGCCGTGCGGCGGGCGCCGCGGGACGCTCAGCGGACGCGGAACCTGAGCACCGTCAGCTCGGAGTACCTCTGACCTGGCCTGAGGATCGTAGAGGGAAAGGAGGCGTGGTTCGGAGAATCCGGAAAGTGCTGCGTCTCCAGGCACATCCCGGTGCGATGCGCGAACACCGTGCCGGTGCCGGCCGGCTTGCCATCTAGGAAATTGCCCGAATAGAACTGCAGGCCCGGCTGCGTCGTGCGCACCTCCACCACGCGCCCGCTCGAGGGCTCCGAGAGCACCGCCGCGAGGCCCATCGCATGCGGTGCAGGCTTGTCGAGCACCCAGTTGTGATCGTAGCCGTGGCCGAGCCGCAGCTGCTCGTCCGCCGCGTCGATGCGGCTACCGATCCTTTGCGGTGAGCGAAAGTCGAATGCGGTGCCGGCGACCGCACGCAGCTCGCCGGTGGGTATGAGCATCGCATCGACGGGCGTGAAGCGGGAGGCCGCGATCATCAGCACGTGACCCAGGATCGTGCGCTGCGGGTCGCCCGTCAGGTTGAAATACGCATGATTGGCGAGATTGACGGGCGTGGGCGCCGTGGTCGTTGCGTCATATTCAATGCTCAACGCATCATCATTCGTCAGACGATACGTGACGCGCGCCGTGAGCGTGCCCGGATAGCCTTCCTCCCCTGCAGCGCTGACGTACGTGAGGCGCAGCGCGGGGCCCGCGGCGGACTCGATCGGCTGCGCGGTCCAGACGCGCTTGTCGAAGCCGCGTGATCCCCCGTGCAGACTGTTGGGGCCATCGTTGAGCGGCAGCTGATACGTCTTTCCGTCGAGGACGAAGCGCCCGTGCGCGATCCGATTGGCATAGCGGCCGACGGTCGCACCGAAGTACGGCACACCGGCAAGATAAGGGGCGAGCGTGTCGAAGCCGAGGACAATGCTCCGCAGCCGGCCCCTCCGATCGGGCGTCTTGAGCGACACGATCGTCGCGCCGTACGTCATGATGCGCGCTTCGATGCCGTGCACGTTGGCGAGGGTGTAGAGCTCGACGCTCTGATCGCCCACGTGCCCGAAGGGGACCTTCGTCATGGCAGGTGCGGCGGCATGGGTCACCGATGCCGTGGCTGCGAGCACATGCGCCCACAGGGCTGTGCGCGCCGCGCGCGGCGCTCGTCGGGCCGCAGTCTCTGGAAGGCTCCGAAAGAAGCTCGCGGACAAACGGCTCTCTCCTCGCAGAGGGTCGCGAGCGCTCATCTTGCCAAGGTCGGAGCCCGCGTGGCAATTTGTCCGAGTTATCGACACCCCGCCATGCGTGGCGGCCTCTCTAAAGCCGATGCGGCCACACACTGGCCGGGACAAACCGCTATGAGCTTCACGCCTCCGGCCCGCCGCCTGCGCTCCCGCGCCTGGTTCGATGATCCCCAGGCCACCGACATGACGGCGTTGTACCTCGAGCGGTACACCAACTACGGGCTCACCCTCGGCGAGCTGCAGTCGGACCGACCGATCGTTGGGATCGCGCAGACCGGCTCGGATCTCTCCCCGTGCAACCGGCATCATCTGACACTCGCGGCACGCATCCGCGACGGCATCCGCGACGCCGGGGGCATCCCGATCGAATTTCCCGTGCATCCGATCCAGGAGACCGGCAAGCGGCCGACCGCGGGGCTGGACCGCAATCTCGCCTACCTGGGTTTGGTCGAGAGCCTCTATGGCTATCCCATCGATGGCGTCGTGCTCACGACGGGGTGCGACAAGACCACGCCGGCGTGCCTCATGGCTGCGGCCACGGTGGACATCCCGGCGATTTCATTGTCGGTGGGCCCCATGCTCAGCGCCTGGGTGGACGGCCAGCGCGCGGGCTCGGGGACGATCGTGTGGAAGGCGCGCGAGCGCCTGGCGGCGGGCGAGATCGATCGGGAGGCCTTCATCAAGCTCGTGGCCTCCGCTGCACCTTCGGTCGGCTATTGCAATACGATGGGTACGGCGACGACCATGAACAGCCTCGCCGAGGCGCTCGGCATGTCCTTGCCCGGCTCCGCGGCGATCCCAGCGCCTCATCGGGATCGGCAGGAATGCGCGTACGAAACGGGCCGCCGCATCGTTGAGATGATCGGGGCCGACCGCAAGCCCTCGGACATTCTCACGCGAGAGTCCTTCGTGAACGCCATCCGCGTCAACTCGGCTCTCGGCGGATCCACCAACGCCCCGATCCATCTGATCGCGCTCGCGCGGCACGCCGGCGTCGAGCTGTCGCTCGAGGACTGGCAGACCTACGGCCTCGAGATCCCGCTCCTCGTGAACCTCCAACCTGCGGGCGAATACCTCGGCGAGGACTTCTATCGCGCCGGCGGAGTTCCAGCGGTCATCGCGCAGCTGATGCTTCACGGTCTCATCTTCGAACACACCCTCACTGTCAACGGGAATACGATCGGGGAGAACTGCCGGGGCGCCCTCATCCGGGACGAAGGTGTGATCCGGCCCTTCGCACGGCCGCTCGCAGCACAGGCTGGTTTTCGGGTGCTGCGCGGGAACGCCTTCGAGTCCGCCATCATGAAGACGAGCGTGATCTCCTCGGAGTTCCGCAAGCGCTACCTGTCCAACCCTGACGATCCAGACGCCTTCGAGGGGCGTGCGGTCGTGTTCGAGGGCCCTGAGGATTATCACGCCCGGATCGATGACATCTCCCTCGAGATCGACGAGCACAGCATTCTCGTCATGAGGGGCACCGGCATGATCGGATACCCAGGTGCCGCGGAGGTCGTGAACATGCGCGCGCCGGCTTACCTGATCGCGCGGGGTATTCGCGTGCTTCCCTGCCTCGGGGACGGGCGGCAGTCCGGCACTTCGGCCTCGCCCTCGATCCTGCATGCGTGCCCGGAGGCTGCGATCGGTGGCGCCCTCGCCTTACTTCAGACGGGCGATCGTATCCGCATCGATCTGCGCAAGGGTGAAGTGAACGCTCAGATCTCGGAGGCGGAACTGATTCGGCGCCGCGCTGCGCTCGAGGCGGCGGGAGGCTACCCCTACCCGGCAAGCCAGACACCGTGGCAGGAGATCCAGCGCGGCACTGCGGGACAGCTCGCGACCGGCGCGGTACTGGAGCTTGCCGTCAAGTACCAGAGGATCGCGCGAACGAAGGGCATTCCGCGTCACAATCACTGACGTCGATCACCCTCCAGCCGGCAGAGTCCTTGTAGCGCGCCCGCGCGGGGGCGACACCCCCCCGCCCCGGACCGTACGGAAAAGGCGCCGAGGAATGCCGCCCCGAGTATCACGAGGGCACACACGCGTGCTCCGTCGAGAAGCGAGCGCCGGCATTCTGTGCTGCTCGACACGCGATCGGCTCGGTGGCGTCGATCCGGAGGCTCGGCCTATTGGATGTTCTTCTTCGCCGTCACCCAGCGCGGATTGACACACAGCCCGCAATCGGACCCCGTGAACAGGCGTGCGGCCTTCTCATCGTGGCGCAACTGCCACAGGAGCCACGCCACGGCGACGCCGCCGAATTCACCGCCGTTCGGCTGCGAGTAGGTTCCACCGTGCGTGACGCCGCGCTCATAGCCGCGGAAGACCGGTAGAGCCGTTTGCGAGAGCCTCCGGTAGTCATCGTTGGAATTCACGAAGGCGATGTCTTCGGAATCCCCGGAGATATAGGCCACGGGACTGTGCAGGGAGCCAAGGTCCTTCTTCGTCAGGGTCTTGCCACCGCCCATCGTCGTCGCCTGCGGAAAGAGCCCACTGTTCCAGATCACGGCCGTCTTGATCCTCGGATCGGCGCCGGCCTCGATGGCTTGGGCGCCTCCGCAGGACTGACCCATCACCGCGATCTCATCGGTGGCCACGCGATCGTGGAACGGGCTGCCCGCCCGTGTGTTCTGTCCGATAGCCCAGTCGATCGCATCCAGAAGGTCCTTCGTGTGCGTCGCCGGCGGTGGGAGCTTGTTGGGTGCGATCCGCGGAATCGGTCCTCGCATCCGGAACTCGATGGGGTCACGCCCGATGGGACCGTTGGCAATGACCAGGAACCCGTACGAGGCGATCTCGCTCAAGAACCAGCGGAACGCCGTTCCGTTGTCGACGCAGGCGCCGTTGCCCCAGGCGACGATGGGCAGCTTCGTGGCGCCGAGCGCCACGAGGTCGCGCGGCCGGTAAATAGTGTGATCGGGTAGCCCAGGATCTTGCTCGATGATGCTCTTGAACGGGCCCGAACCGAGAGGGGTGCCGGGCGGCAACGGCCGCTGGGCGGCCGCGGCGCCCCGCTGAGCGGTAGGGGTGGAATTTGCGGCGAGACTCACCGCCGCTGCACCGATCAGAATCGATGCTGCGCTGAAATGAACGAACCGGCGAATTTTGATCATCACACCCTCCAAGCGCTGGACACCATGCCTGCGACGCCCAAAGACCGTTTGCTACTCAGCATCGCATCAAGGCAGCCCCGACTGGATCATGTCGGCGGTTTCCTGCACAGCCACATGCTGGATGTCGTGGGTGTACGGCATTTCCTCCACCCGCCAACCTTGCCGCTTGCGGAGCCTTTCCGCGAACTTCGTGAAGGTGTCGTTCTCGTAGCCCGTGGCAAGCACATAGGTCTTCTGCGGGATGCGCTCGCGCGCGCCCTTCAGGCGCGCCTTCTCGGTGAAGCAATACACCGATTGCGGCGTCCGCAATTCCTCGTATACCGCGCGCGCCGCGGCGTCCATGTGAGTATTGAATCCCACCGCGTTTCGTCGGGGCGGCGGCACGAGATAACCCTCGGGCTGAGGAGGCAAGTGCGGCGGGCCGGGGACGAGATCGTTGAGGCACTCACCATCCTCGGGCAGAAAGGCATCCATATACATGATCGATTGAATGACGCCCTCCGCGACGAGTTCTGCCGCCGCCGAGATCGCCATGCCGCCATAGGAGTGCCCCACGAGTAGCACGTTCTCGAGCCGCTCGTATTTGATGACGTTCGCAACATCCAGAGCGTGCATGGACAGACAGACCGCAGGGCTTGTGAGGTGCGCGCGCTCGCCAAGGCCAGTGAGCGTCGGCGTAAATACGTGGTGCCCGCGGTCGATCAGCACGTCGGCCACGTGGCGCCAACGCCAACCGCCGACCCATGCGCCGTGAACGATGACGATCGTTGCGCGCTTGTTTGCCATTCTAAGGTCCCTCCCCCTTATCGATCGTCGTGCGCACCCGGTGCGAACTGCCGACTCCGTTCGCTAGCCGAGGACCGCGATCGTGCGGATCTCGTAGCTCATGCGCTTGGGGGACCCGGGCACCGAGGTAGGATCGATGAATGCCGTATGCGCCGTCATGTGTCCGCTTGCATCCTCGGTATCGCAGAGCCGCATCGCGAGTACTTCATTCGAGAGCATGTGCGGATAATAGAACCAGCGGTGTGCGGGGTTGAACGCGAGAACGAACCCCCTCGAGTCGAACCCCGCGGCGAACTCATCGTTGTGCTGCGTCTCGGGCTTGCCGAAGCCCACCTCGAGCAGGTCATCGGGCTCGATGCTGCTCGCATCACACACTGCAAGCGGCATGTTCTCGACGGCTCGAACCGGCGTCCACACGTTGACGTTCACCAGCCGGCCTCGAGAGCGTTCCCCTCCGGCCGCCCCGGCGAGCCTTGCGACCCACGTGCGCAACGTATCGGCGGTGAAATCCACGTGGGCCATGAGCGCCGGACCGCCCGCCTCCTCCTTCTCGCCGCCCCGAAGGATGCCGAGAAAGGGAAAGACCTCGCGCGCCCCGGTCAGCTCCTGAACGAGCCGCCGCACCTGGGGATGCCAGCGACTCTCGATGCTTTCCTTATCCGTGAAGTCGATGTCGGTCGAGCGCTCAAGGAGTGCGAATCCCTGAGTCTGGAAGCGGACGCCCGCGAGGCGCGCATTGCGGATGCGCATGCGGTGGTCCTCGAGCTTGAAGTTGAAGTCCTTGTTGCCCCAGATCCGGCCTCCCCGCGCCGCCCGCTCGGGGTACTTGATGATCGCATCCACGTAGGCCGGAGCTTGCCGCGGGGTCGTCTCAGGCATGGCGATCGCTCCTCATCAGGCGTGCGCATCCGAAGGGCTGAAGTCTTCGGCAAAAGGAACTCGCAGGACCTTGTGCGCCTTGAGTCGCGGCAGCACCTCCGCGCCGATTCGACGGATCTGGTTCAGAAACATCTCCTGCGGCATGTGGCCACGGTTGCAGACCAGCAGCAGGGTCTCCGCGCCGGCCTCGTCGCACTCCGCGATGATTCGCTCGGTCACCTCATCCGCCGTCCCGATCGGCATGTTCTCGGCGGCCCCACGCAGCGTCTCCATCGTCCACGTCGTAAAGATCGTATTGTCTTCGGCAAGAGTGCCTTTCGATCCCATGCGCAGGTGCTCGAATGCCGTCGAGCTGTAATAGCCTCTCGGCACGTCCTTCTGCAGCACCTGACCGTACGCGAGAAGCGTGTTGAACAGGTACAGCAGATAGGGTCCGTACTCCTCGACGGCCTTCGCCTTGGAATCGGCGACGTAGCAGTCGATCATGATGTTCAGCCGATCCGGGGTCACCTTGCGTCCATGACGCGCCTGGCAGCGCGCGTAGTGGCGGATGGTGTCCTCGCGCACGGTTCCGGCGAATACGCCGGGGGTGATCGCGATGTCATGGGCAGCGGCCCATTCGATGGTCTCCCTCGAGCCCGTCGCCGGCACCCACACCGGAGGATGCGGGCGCTGCACGGGGCGTGGCCAGATCGACACATCCCGGTAGGTGTGAAACCGGCCCTCGAACGAGAAGCTCTCCTCGACCCAGGCGCGGCGCATGATCTCGAAGCATTCCTCGAATCGCTCGCGCGACTCGGCCATGGGGACGTTGAAGATCTTGTACTCGCGCGGTGCGCCGCGGCCGACTCCCGCGATCAGCCGTCCGTTCGAGAGGCAGTCGAGCATTGCGAGCTCTTCGGCGAGGCGCAGCGGCTCGTGAAGCGGCAGGAGGTTAGCATAGATCAGGATCTGCAATCGCCGGGTCAGCGTTGCGATCGCTGCGGCGATGAGGTTGGGCGAGTTGCCGAGGCCATAGGGGGTTGCGTGATGCTCGTTGATGGCGATCCCGTCGAAACCCTGCCGCTCGAGCTCCACCCACGCTTGCAGGTGCTGCGAGTAGGTCTCGACGGCGGCCTGCGCATTGAAGTGCGATCTGCCGAGGCGAGGCATCTCGCCGTTCACGCGGAACTTATCGACGTTTTCCGCGTACGCCAGCCAGTCGAACACGAATACCCGCACCGCGCGCTCTCCTGTTCTCGGATCGATCCAGCCTGGCTAAACGTGATCTCGCAGCTCTGGCGGACCTGTGCGGACACTCAGCTCCTCGAGGCGCACAAGACGCGCGTGTCCGTCTTGCTGCCACGGGTCCGCGGCGAGCCGGCGGCGAACCTCGGCTTCGTTCTCCGCACGGAAGAGGAATAGTACGTCATTGGTCTTCTGCAGCAGGCCTGCAAGGACGATGAACCCCGTCGCCTCCAAACTCCCCATGTACTTCGCATGCAGCTCGAAGCCGTCCTGCTCCTGCGGCGGCTTGGCAGGGTCCCATTTCGAGGTCCGCTCGACGATCGCGGCAAAAGTTCGCGTCATGGCGACGGCACCCGCATCCTCAGCGCTCGGCGCGCCCCTCGATTCTGCAGGGGTGACGCGGGTGAAAATAGTGCCGATAATTGCCCGGACAGTCAGGGTAGGCGGCCGAGATCAAGACCGCAACGGGGCTCGAGTGCGATCCCACATGAGCGCGGCAGAGCGCATTTATGCCGCATCGATCAGCGAAGGGGAAGCCGGTTCGCGGCTCGCCTATGGGCTCGCAAAGCGCATCGAGAACGAGATCCTCTCCCGGAATCTGCCTCCGGGAGGGCTGCTCGGATCGCTT
Source organism: Steroidobacteraceae bacterium (assembly GCA_035524075.1). Lineage (GTDB taxonomy): Bacteria > Pseudomonadota > Gammaproteobacteria > Steroidobacterales > Steroidobacteraceae > JASHUC01. The sequence continues at coordinate 72,916 of DATKPP010000081.1, forward strand.
CGCGAGCTGTCCCAGCGCTACGCGGCGGGCAGGTCGGTCACCCGCGAGGCTTTTGGCCTCCTCGAGAGACGCGGCCTCGGCAGGATGCGTCCCGGGCCGTGCGGAGGGTTCATCCTCGAGAAGCCACGTGCGGAAGCGATCGGCGAGGAGCTGGCGGATTACTTTCGCTCCACCGGCGTAACACTGCCTCAGCTGATGGATGCGCGCGAGGCGGTCGATGCGATGGCCGCGCGGTTTGCGGCTGCGGCCAGACCCCTCGATTCCGAGCTCGCACGAATGGATGCGTCGAGCGCGCCGGAGGGTCTGTCGGGCCATCTTTCGGCACGTCTCGCGATCGCGCGGCTCGCCGCACAACCGATTCTGGTGCTGTTCGTCGAATGCCTCAATCGTCTCACCGTCGATTTTCGCCGTGCCGGCCATCCAGTGCCGCACGCGAGTCGGCAATTCCGCGGGGAGATGCATCGCGCCTTGCGCGCCGGTGATGCCGAGGCCGCCGCCACCGCGGCGAGGCAAGCTCACGCGGGGCTCGCCGCGTGGCTCGTCGATCGTCACCCCCCGCGTGCCATGGCCACCCCGCCTGCGAGTCGAACGAGCCGGGATCGATCCTTGTCGGCCGTCATCGCGAGCAAGCTGGCAGCCGAAATCGTGGCGCTCAGCCGCGCAGGAGCGCGGCTCGGCTCGGAGTCCGATCTCTGCGAACGCTTCAATGTGAGTCGGCTGACCTTAAGGCAAGCCATCCGCCGACTGCAGGACTGCGGGCTCGTCGAGTGCCGCCGCGGCCGCGGTAACGGCTTGCTCGTTCGCGACCGACGCGCTGCGGGGGCCATTCGGCTGATGCTCGCCTACCTCATCGGCGAAAAGACGGATCCGTTGGTGGCGGGCACGATTCTCTTCCAGATCAATTGCGTCGTGCCGGCGCTCGCGGTCAGCCGTGCCGATGCCGAAGAACGTCGGGATCTCGAGGCCGCGCTCGCCCGAGTCGAATCGTGCGACCCTTTTGACCGTTGCGATCTGCTCAACCTCGTGCAGTGCGTGTCTCGCCTGGCCGAAAGCCCCATCATCGATCTTTTCTCGAGGTGCCTTGCGGCCTACGAAGCGCGGTTTCGGGACTCGCTGGCGGAGCGCCTGCCGGCCAGCGCACAGGCGAACTACTTTCGACTCATCCGGCGATTATTGAAGCGCCTTCCAATGGCTTCTGTCGCGGACGTCGAGCGCGCAAAGTTGGATTCCGCCGCGCTCATGCTCGATATGAGCTACACCCGTCCGATCTAGCTGTCGCGTTGAATCGTACGATTTTACGGAAACTGAGCGCAATGTGGAACGGCGCGCGCTGGAGCCCCGGAAATCGAAGACAGGTGGTGATCAGTTACGCAGGTCGTATGGGCTCGACCCACTGCACGAGGCCGTCGGAATTGCACGACATCGCGCCGACCAATCGGCCGTCCTCGGCGAAGACTCGGATGCGCTCGTAGTGCGCCCGCGAGGCACTGACGCGGAGGATTCGTTCGCCCGGATGAAGTTCCAGCATGCCCGTTTTCCCATCGGAAGAAATGGACCGGTCATATCCCGTCGCTGTGAACCGGTCTCGCCGGTGCGACAGCTCCATGGGTTCCTCATAGCAGTCGGCGATCGCAAGAAACACTAACACCTCGACACGCAACTCGAGCATCGTTATCGATGAGTGGTCGGGATCGAGAGCGTACCGCCATGCGCCTTCTGGCGCCGCACGCATTCGGCCAAAATCCACTCGCGCGCGGACAAGCGTGCAGAGAAGGGAGCCTCACTCGCACCAGAGGATCGTCGCGACGCACATCGCCGACGACACCACAATCTAACTCGTGCTGCGGCGGCGCGCCTGCGCAGCGGTGGACTTCTCGGCGATTGCGCACCCGTGCAAGCGGGCGCAAGATGGATATGTTGGATGGCGAGGCTCGCGAGGGAACGTGGATAAGACCGCGAAGGCGCACTCGAGTTGCGAACGCTCAGAGTCATTCGTCGAAGCTCCCATCGCACGCCTGCAGAGGCTGTCTGGCAGTAACACGTGCCACTGAGGCGTGGCGCCGCAGTTGAGCGAGCTCCGCGAGGGGCCGTGACGGAATCTTCACCGATTGAGCGCGACCATGGTCAGGATCGGTCCAGACGACAAGATCTATTCCGTAAGCCTGCTCGGCTCGATCGTTGATTCGCTGAGGCGAGAGGGGATTGACGAGAGACGGGCGTTAGAAGGCGTCGGCTTCAGCCCTCGTGCCATGCGTTCCGCCGGCACACGTGTGTCCCTGAATCAATTCGTCCAAGTCTGCGCGAACGCCGCAGAGCTGTCAGCGGATCCGCACTTCGCCTATCACGCGGGCCAGAGAGTTCACCTCTCGAGCTATGGAATGTACGGCTTCGCAATCCTCAGCAGCACTTCCTTTCGACAGGCGATCGACTTCGCCATGCGTTACCACCAACTGGCGATGCCCGTCATCGACATCTCCTTCCACGAGGAGCGGGGGCGCGCCATCTGGACTTTCCGTCCGATCGCACACTTGAACGCCGAGCCTCATGTTTTTGACTTTCTCGTTGAGCTTCATCTGAGCATCCTGACCTCATTGCACCGCGATGTGATGGGACCGTCGTTTGTCCTTTTGGAGATCGATTTCGCATCCAGACGGCCCCGAGGCGCCGAGAACTACGAGACCATTTTCGGGTGCCCCGCCCTGTTCGATAAGATGGAAAACAGGCTCATCTACGATGGCAAATTCCTGGATCGCCAGGCGCGGCTGGGCGATGCGATCGCACATCAGGAGACCGTGAAGCTGTGCGAGCAGTTGATGGAGCAGTTTCAGCTGCGCGCGGGACTCGCAGGACGAGTGCGGGAACGGCTACTCAGGGGACGCCTGGCGCCGACGAGCTTCGCCGACATAGCGAAACAGCTTTACATGACCGAACGCACTCTGCGGCGCAAGCTGCACCAAGAGCGCACGTCCTTTAGAGCGCTACTCGATGAGCTGCGGATGCGCATGGCTATCAACTACCTGCGCGATACCGATCTGACCGTTCAAGAAATTGCGCATTCCCTCGGGTTCGGCCAGGCTGCGAGCTTCCGGCATGCATTCCGACGCTGGAAGAAAGCTGCACCGCGGGAGTTCAGGCACCGCCTGAGGAGCAGCACGGGCCGCCGAGCCCGCATCGCCTGAGGCAGTTCACTTCGCAGCTACGACAGGTGCGACTTGCCGCGATGCAAAGGCCCTAATGGCGACCGCTCGGAGCCCCGGCCGCGGCCTGTTTGGCTTTGCCCAGCTCATACTCCCGCCGCAGCTCGGAAGCCCGCGCCTCGAGTGCGACCTTGGCATCGCCCTCCGCCTTCGCTGCGCGGTGCTGCACAGCCTGCACTTTGGCGTCCATCTCCCGCTTGAGCTCCTCGCGCTGCTGTTGCTGGCGTCGCAGCTTTGCTTCCAACTTCGCCTCCAGCTGCTCGATCCTCGACTGCATGCGCTTCTTGCGCTCGGCTTGGGCCTTCGCATGCTCAGCCTTCAATCCGGCGATCTCCGCCCGCGTGGTCGCTTCCTCGCGCGCGATCTGCTCGTGTTCCACACCGCTGCGCGCGGTGCGGTATACGACGCCGCCGAGACTCTCCATGCGCGTATCGACCGGAGTCACCCACTCTTCGCTCACATCGGCGATGACCGCAGACTTGCCCGGTTTGAGCGCCTTCGAAACGTCGTCCAGGAACTCCCCGTCGACCCCCGCAGCGCGAATATCCCCCACAATGCCCGCGAAGCCCCCTGCCGCTGCGCCTATGCCAAGGCCGATCGGACCGCCCAGCAGACCGAGCAGGCTGCCAAGGGCCGTGCCGGCGAACGTACGGATCGGGAAGTCACCATCGGCTTCCTTGACGGTGAGCTTGCCGTCGGTGTTCTTGGAAATCACCGATTCGGCATGGATCGAGATGTTCCCCTCGAGATCCAGCTGATACAGCGCGCGCGAGCCTTCGTATGCCTTCTTCTCATCATCGAAGATCACGACCAGCATCTTTTCCACGACGGACTCCTTGTCAACGAAACGTTGACGATGGGTGTTGAGTGGTCACTGCGCAGCGTTCAAGCAGCCTGGTGCGCCGAGGGACCTGGAAGGTGATGAACCGCGCTGCTAAAGGCGATGAGCGATACCCCCTCGAACACGGCGTCGACGCCGATCGCAAAGCCGATGAACCAGATGCTCGATACCGGCAACTGGATGAGCAGCATCACGCCGAGCGCGAACGACAAAATGCCGGAGAACGCAGACCATCCCCAGCGGGGAAACTGGATCGTCCCGGCGCCGATGGTTCGAAAGAGTCCGCCCACCACAAAGAACGAAGCGAGCACGAGTGTCAGGCTGACCGCCCCGGCGCCTGGGTAGCGAATCAGAAGGTAGCCTGTAAATCCCCGGATCAGCGCGCTCAACACATAGAGCAGCGATCCGCGCCAATTCCCCGCGGTGAAGGCGTGGATCAGTGCGGCAATGCCGCTGATCAGCAGCAGCCAGCCAAAGAAAAAGACCGTGGCAAAGGTGGCGGTGATATCACCGACGATGCAAATCCCGCCGATGACGACGAACACGATTCCCAGGGCAAGAACCCATCCCCACGAGTGACGCAGCTCACCGAGCGGCGACAACGGATCACGTGTGATTGCCATGACGATATCTCCGAAGGTTTTTGTTGATCTACGACCTCTTCACTCGGGCCGGCACGACTCACCAGCTCAGGTATCATCTCAAAGACTGCTTAGAAATATGACAAATGCGAAGCTGGGACTATTCGCATTACTACTGATTGTCGGACGATCGGCTCCGAGCAGGCTCACTGCAACAGCAGCGTGAAGCGTGGCCGTACGCCTTGTCGGAGGACCAATGGCCGATGTTGCCCCACAGAGCGTCGGCTCGACGAGCCCCGCGAGCACGATCGGGCCTGAGATCCAACGTCAGAGCCACCGTGACGGCTGCGACGATCCAGGCGAGCGTGAGCTCCAGGAATCCTCGGCCGCCATCGGTGCGAAGTATTGCGAACAGGTGATGCACGAACGAAGGTTAGCTGCGATGGGTCGGCAGACAGGAAATCCTTCTGGCCAAACTCCGGACCTCTTCGGACACCTGGGTCATAATGAGAGGTAGGCCCGACGTTCCTGCATGGCTGAATCAAGAGGTGGCCCTGGTGAGGGAGATTGCCGACACCACCTGCATCCTCAACGGGGCCTCCGTTCATGCGGAAGCGGCCCGTGCACTCATCGCCCGCATATCGAGCGAGCTCGGCACGCAGTCACGGGTGATCATGACCCGAACCGGCGACGAGCTCGTGCCCCTGGCGAGGCGCGCCCTCGGTGAGAAAAATTCGCGAGTCGCGGCCGGCGGGGGTGATGGAACCGTCAACGCCGTTGCCGGCGCGCTGGTGGGAACTGATGTTGCACTCGGTGTCCTTCCGATGGGAACGCTAAATCACTTTGCCAAGGACGCCGGGATTCCGCTGCAGCTCGAAGACGCAGTCCGCAACTTCTTCACCGGCCGAGTCATTAACGTCGATGTCGGGGAGGTCAATGGCCGTGTGTTTGTGAACAATTCGGGAATCGGCTTTTATCCCCATTTCGTACGCGTGCGCGAAGAACAGCAGCACCGCGGACGCTCCAAGTGGCTCGCTTTCGTTCGCGCCGCCGCCTCGGTGCTGCGGCGTTATACGCGGCTGCGTATCAAACTGCACATTAGTGAAGCGGAAGCGCTCGCGCGAATCGTCCCCTTCCTGTTCGTCGGCAACAATAGATATGAGGTCTCGGGGATTGAGATCGGTCGGCGCATCAGCCTGAACTCTGGGCGGCTATGGGTGTGCATGCCGCCCCGCACCGGTCGCCTGAACCTGATCCGCATGGCTTTCAGGACGCTCATGCGCCGTACGAGCGAGCATGAGCTGAATGCGATCGAGGCCGAGGAGTTCTGGGTGGAGCCCGCAACGCCTTGGGTAAATGTATCAAGGGACGGCGAGGTGAGCCTCATGTCCGCACCGCTTCACTATCGCGTTCGCCCCGGCGCTCTCCGCGTGGTCGTGCCTGCCCGCCCGCTGGGTGCCGGCTAGGCGCGCTCTTATGTGACTCTGTCCTTTCGCGCGGACGGAAAATCCGTATGGCGGATCGATCCAAGAGCTCGGATATCGACCTTAGTCCAGCTGACCCCAGCCGGGCCGCCGGTATTCGAAGAGACGTGCAGCGACGGCGCCGAAGATGAATCCTGCCACGTGCGCGGCGTATGCCACGCCGCCGGGCGACCGCGCGGTGGCCGAATGCAGGCTCAGAAACTGAATGAGGAACCACACTCCGATGAGAATCACCGCGGGGATATACCTTACGCTGACGAACACTAGAATTACCAGGATCGATCGAATCCTGTCGTGCGGGTAAGTGACGAGAAACGCACCCATCACGGCGGCAATTGCGCCGCTTGCTCCGAGAGTGGGCACCGTGGACGCGGGCATCGCCGCCACTTGTGCCATCATCGCGACCAGTCCACCGATGAGGTAGAACGCGAGGTATCGTCCCGGCGTCATCAGATCTTCGACCTCGGGCCCGAAAGCCCACAAGAACACCATGTTGCCGATGATGTGGAGCCAGCCCCCATGCATGAACATGGATGTGACGATCGTTACTAGATGATGTCCGGAGGTGATGTCGGCGGGAACCGCCGACCATCGAAGCACGAACGTGTCACCGAGAGTGAGCTCCAGAACGAAGACCGCGAGGTTGAGTGCGATGATGGACACCGTAACAACCGGGAAGCGGGTTGGCCGTCGCGACGCATCACTCAGTGGAACGATAGCGACCATATGTCGCTTCTCCTCAGGACGCCGACAAAGGGGTCATCGCTCGGCCAACCTTCCCGAAGGTTCGAACAGCCGTGCGGTTACCGCACCGAAGATCATACCGGCGATATGCGCCATGTAGGCCACGCCGCCCGACTGGACGTCAGCGACGGTACCCACGCTCAAAAGCTGGACCAAGAACCAAAGTCCGATGAGGAGCACCGCCGGAACGGCCGTGATTCGCACGAACCAGCCGAATACAAGAAGCGTACGAATGTTGTCGTGCGGAAACGTGACGATGAACGCTCCCATCACGGCCGCGATCGCCCCGCTCGCGCCCAGGCACGGAACTGTGGAGGTCGGACTTGCTGCAATTTGCGCAACCATCGCCACAAAGCCCCCGAGCAGATAGAAGAGCACATACCGCGGAGCTGTCATGGCCTCTTCGATCTCCGGGCCGAATGCCCAGAGGAAGACCATATTGCCGAGTATGTGGGACCAGCTCGCGTGCATGAACATTGCGGTGAGGATGGTGACCCAATGGTGCCCACCAATGATGTCTGCCGGTACAACCGACCAGCGCGTGACGAATGCCTCGCCGCCTGCCAGCTCGAGAACGAATACCAGCGCGTTGATCGCAATGATCAGCGCTGTAATGAGGGGGAAACCTGCCGGTCGCCGCGATTCATCGCGAAGCGGAATCATATGGGAATTGACCTCTGCAGGGCCGGACCGCGCGCGGCCGGTTCATGCGTCAGAGTGCATTTCCGGGCCGCAAACACGTCGAACCCCTGACCTGTTTGCGGCCCGAATGCCGGACGATCACGCGCCGTGCCACCCTTCGGAACGCACGTCAGGCGTGCTGATGGTGCTGATATTCCTCACGCAAACGACTGATTCGTGCCTCCATGGCGGACCTCGCATCGCCTTTCGCATTGTCGGCTTTCTTCTGCAGCGCTTGAACTCTCGCCTGCGTTTCCTTAGCGGCCTGCTCCGATCGCGACCGATCCTGTTCGAGGTGCTTTTCCATGCGTGCTCGGAGCTGATCGATTCGGGCCTGCAATTTGGCCTTTCGATCGCTTTTCGCTTTGGCATGCTCAGCCTTGAGCTCCTCGAGCTCCGCCTTGCGGGCGGCCGCCTCACGCTCGCGACGAGTGTCTTCCACGTCGACTTTGAGGGTGCGGAACACCACTCCGCCGAGGTCTTCCATTCGCTTCTCGAGCGGCGTGATCCGCTCCTCCTCCACGTCCGCAAGTACCGCATAGTGCCCCGGGGTTAGCGCACTCGTCACATCGGCCAAGAAATCGGCGTCCACTTGCGCCGTGCGCAGATCACGGATCACGCCGACCAACCCACCGACGCCCGCACCAACGGCAAAGCCGATGGGTCCTCCCAGTATTCCGATGAGGCTACCGATCGCCGTCCCGGCGAGCGTGCCCGAAGGAGGGGGAAAATCATCGTCGACCCGCTCTGTCACGACCGTGCCGTCGGCGTTCTTCTTGATCACCGCCAGCCGATTGAGCACGATGCTCACTTCATCATCCAGAGTGTGCAGAGCCGAGACTCCTTCATAAGCGGATTTCTCGTCACGAAATACCACCACTATGAGCTTGTCCATTATCTAGTTCCTCATGTAGCAAAGAGTCCGGGTTAGAACATGGCTCAAGAACTGGCGAGCCTTTGGCTGGTGGGGACACGATGTAGAGCCATGCCCACGGCCGCCACTCCAACACCATCGAAGATCAGGTCCACTCCGATGGCGAATCCGATGAACCAGATACTCGAGACGGGCAGTTGCAAGAGCAGCACGATGCCGAGCGCAATGGAGATGACGCCGGACAAGGCTCTCCAACCCCAGTGCGCGAACTGTAGGGCCGCAGAACCAATCGCGCGAACCATGCCACCGACGATGAAGAACGACGCGAGTATCAGCGTTAGGCTCATGGCTCCGGCGAGTGGATAACGGACGAGCAAGAAACCCGTGACGCCGCGCAGCACAGCGCTCATTAGGTGGAGGGGAAAGCTGCTGCGCGCGCGGGTTCGAAAAGCGTGAACCACGGAGATGACCGCTGCGACGAGCAGCAGCCATCCAAAGATCAGAACGGTGACGAGGGTCGCCATCGAGGCGGCCATGATGCAGGCGCCGCCGGTAACGATGAGCGCGATGCCTAGTGCGAGGACCCATCCCCAGGAGTGATGAATCTCATCAAGTCCGGCAGCAATCGGGCCTGGAATCCAGGTACGCTCTGTCATCGCTACGTCCTTTGGGGTAAAGATCCCGAAGAGCATGCATATCAGCCGGTCAACCTGCGATAGAACGTCCTCCGCGCCCACCGGCCGGATTGCGGTCAGGCGCGCTGCTGGATATGAGGGCCGGGGATCTGGTGTATGCAACCCCAGCGGGGGAACCGGAGCATCCCGGCACCAATTGACCGGAACAGGCCGCCGACCACGAAGAATGAGGCGAGCAAAAGAGTGAGGCTCATGGCCCCAGCTCCCGGGTAGCGGAGAAGCAGGTACCCCGTGAATCCCCTCAGGACCGCGCTCAGCACGTACAGCAGCGATCCCTGCCAGCTCCCCGCCGTGAACGAGTGGATCAGCGCGATGATTCCACCGATGAGCAGAAGCCAGCCAAAAAACACCACCGTCGTGAAGGTTGCCGCGACATCACCGAGGATACAGAGAGCGCCAAGCACCACGAAGGCTATCCCGAGCCCAAGCAGCCATCCCCAGGAGCGGCGCAATTCGCCGACAAGCGAAAGCGGATCACGTAGCACGGCAGGCATACGAACCTCGTACCTTTGGGCAAATGTTTCGCGTCAAACCGCAAAACGCGCTCATCGCTTGGCGATAGAACGTGAACACACTCACGCAGATTACGTTGTTCTCATCTTTGGTTCTTCGCCATTCGTACGTTTACCTATCCTCACGCACGCGGCGTCAATTGCTGCATGGGAGCATCGTACCCGCACGGCCTGTTCTACTTTTTCGTCCTATGTGGCGGCGGTCCCATGAGCCCTCCCGATGGGTAGTGCGCTCATCGAAGCCGCAAGACAGACAACCGCGCAGGCGATCATAGCTCTGTGAAACTCCATCACCAGCGAGGAACCGTGCGCCGCGAAGACTGATCCCAGCAAAGCGGTGGCGAGGAGTCCACCGGCGCGCGCGACTGTGCTGTTGAAGCCTGAAGCCACCCCGGTATGGTCGGTACTGACCGAGCTGAGAACCGCAGTCGTCAAGGGAGCAACCGCGGCGGCCATGCCGAGAGACATGACGAGGATGGCCGGAAGCATATGAGTCCAGTAGCTGCTTCCGACCTCAATCCGCACTGCCAATGCGAATCCCGCCGCCACCACCAGCGAGCCGCTCGCGAGCAGCGCTCTTGCGCCCACGCGTCCAGCAAGACCCCCGGCGAGTGGCGAGGTCAGCGCGAGGGTGATCGGCAGAGGAACAAGCGCGCCGGCCGCGCCGACCGCAGAGTACCCATCAGCCTCGATCAGGAAATACGGCACGAGCACGAGCAGGGCCCCGAATGCGCCGTAGAGAAAGAAAGTCAGCAGGTTGAGCCCGATGAATGGCGCGGTTGCGAAAAGTGACAGCGGCAGCATCGCACGCTCGCCGCGTCTGCCTTCCAGTGTGAGGAAAACGATCAGCGCAATGATCGCGAACACCACTCCGCCGAGTGCCGCCGCAGTCCAACCCGCAGAGCCCGAGCCGAGCGTCAGCGCCCAGGTCAGAGAGCCGAGCCCGACCGTTGCGAGCAGGCCCCCTGCCAAGTCCAGCCGCTCGCCCCCCGATGCGGCATCCTCGGGTATGAAGCGCTGAGCGAGCACGATCGCGCCAACGGCTAGCGGGAGGTTGATCAGGAAGATAGCGCGCCAGCTACCCAGGTCGATGAGCCACCCCCCGAGCAGGGGACCGATTACGCCGGCGATGGCCCCTGCGGCAGCCCACAGCCCCACGGCGCGTCCTTTGGCTTCCCCGGCGAAATGTTCGCCCAGAATCGCAAGGCTGTTTGGCAGCAACAGCGCCGCACCCATCCCCTGCATCACTCTTCCAACCAGCAGCAGTTTGAGATCCGGAGCGGCCGCGCACACGATAGAGGACAGGGCGAACACTGCGATTCCGAGGTTCAGATAGCGCCGGCGCCCAAAGCGATCCCCGGTGGCACCGCCCAGCAACAGTAGTGCGCTCAGGGGCAGCAGATAGGCGTTGATGACCCACTGCAGCTCGCTGGCATCGGCCTTGAGATTGTGGCCAATCGCCACCAGCGCGACGTTGACCACGGATCCGTCGATGAATGCGAGGCTGGATGCCAGGATGGTGGCTGCCAGCACCCCGACAGGGTGCTTGACAGCCCCCGTACACCGAGCAGCTTGCGCGGCCGCTCGATCACACGAGGCGTAAAAATAAGCGCTCACCTTGCAATTGTCCCACGCACGTGTGTCGGCGGGGACACGCAAGGTGGCAGCTCGCGATCACCACCTCACGTGCGAGCGCTTTCGCGACCGGAAAGTCCGCTACGGCGCTGCGCGCCGGGTGGCTCGGCGCAGGGTGGTCTACGCCCTGAGCGCCCGGCGGCGGATGCGTGGCATCGCGCCCAGTCCTCCCACGCCGATGAGCAGCAGGGCCCAGGTCGAGGGCTCGGGCACCGCGGCCAACGGAGTCTGGCTGATGCTCCAGTCGAACTGGCCTGTCTCCGAACCGCCCTCGACGATGGGGTCGTCGGAGGAGAAGTAGGGGACCAGCAGGTTGAGCCCGAGGGTGTATTCGCCGGGCGGGAGGCTGACGGTCAGTGCGCCGTTGCCCATCGGCGTGAAGGTGTCATCGACAACGCCCCCCCCATTCGCGAACCCGCTCACGGTCAGCGCCCACCCCTGCATGGGGTCATCGCCGATGGCCGGAGTGCTGCCCGCAACGACGTCATAATCGATTGTCACGGCGCCCGGCTCGTCGGTCTGGAACGCGTATCCCCAGTCGTGCCCGGCCACCAGGCAATTCCATGGGCAAAGCGACGTGAGGCCGAAGCCTACCGGCACCTCCGTCTGCGCCACGAGCAGGTAAGTGTAGTCGAGGCTCACCGCGCCCGAGCTGGGCGAGGCCCATGTCGCCGAGCCCACACCAGCGGCTTCGTTGAAATCCCCCGCCAGTCCGCCCGCTGCCGTGTTGTCGAAGCTCAGGTTCGTCACCGCGCAGCAGGACAAGTGGGCCGCCGGGGTCACGCTCCAGCCGATGATCGGATCGGTGGTGGGATCGGGGCCGGAGACAAACCCCGCGGTCGTCCAGAAGCTCGGAACCTCTCCTGCCGCACCGATGTTGTTTGGATCCTGCGACCACACGAAGGGGTAGTCGTACATCGTCCCGCTTTCGGGGATGACGCCCGCGACCGCCACTCCGGCCAGCGCCGTGGTGGCGGCGGCCGCAGTAACTACGATTCTCATCCAGGAGCCCCGAGGGATAGACCCAGTCCCGCGGCGACCAGAACCTGCAGTCGCACCGAATCTAGACGAAAATTTCCTCATCTCGACAACTCCTCTAGCTTGCGCATCCGACTTCCCCGCCAGTGATCCTCGAAATTTGTGGCCTCACTGTTGTTTGACGGATTTCGAAGACGAAAGGCGACAAGACCGATAGAATTCGTGTCGGTCACTGCGAGCCCCCCAGTACCCCAGTACCCCAGTGCGCTTCGGCAGCACGCCGTGAGGATTGTTCTGTTCGGCGCATCCGGCATGATCGGCGGAGGCGTCCTGCGAGAGTGCCTGGCCGACCCCGGCGTTGACGAGGTGATCTCGATCGTGCGTAGGGCCGGGACCGTGCACGACCCGAAGCTGCGCGAGATCGTGCATGCGGATTTCGACGATTTCGCCTCGATCGCTGGGACAGCGTTCGCCGCGGTGGATGCCGTATTCTTCTGCCTGGGAGTCGCATCCGCCGGGATGAGCGAGGCGGACTACACTCGGATCACCTACGGCATCACCCTCGCCGCCGCACAGACGCTCCTGCAGAGCTCACCCGCTGCCTCCTTCATCTACGTCTCGGGCG
>DATKPP010000082.1:0-45951 GCA_035524075.1 Steroidobacteraceae bacterium
CGAGCAACGCCGCGTGTGCCGTGATGCGGGCATCGGAGCGCAAGAAAGCGATCGTCGTGCCATCGGCCAGAAGCGCCGGCTGCGTCTCGATGCCGGTGCCCTCGCTCAGTTCCTCGACGTGACTCTCGGCGGGGTCGAGCCGCCAGAGGTGGCGCCGGCCGATGTCGCCTGCGTTGGCGGCGTACACGATGTGGTTGCCATCGACGCTCGCCGATGCGTACTCGATCTCGAAGCTGCCCGGGGTGAGGAGCTTTGCCGGACCGCCATTGGCGCCAACGGAGTAGAAATGCAGCCAGCCGTCATTCTCGGCGGGAAATACCACCTGATCGTTGCCGCTCCAGATGAGCTGCTGATCCGAGCTCAGCCCGTGGAAGACGCTGCCGGCACCCCCCGGGGCACGATAGATCTCGGTCACGTGGCCATCGGCGAGGCTTGCGACCCGGATGGACCAGGGAAGCCCGGTGCGATGCGGAATCAAGCCGACCTCGTCGTGAGTCCACGGAATGCGCAGGAAGGCGATGCGCGTGCCATCCGGTGACCAACGCGGCTCGACGTCGAAGGAAAAGCTCGCATCGAGCCAATGAAGCGAGCGGTCGGAGAATCTGTAGACACCGACGAAGCTGTGATCGCCGCGCGTGCAGACGAACGCGAGCTGCTTGCCGTCCGGCGCGAAGCGCAACGAGTCGACCATGCCCCGTACGTAGAAGAGCTGCTCGGCCTTGGCGCCCTGGTGAGGTGCGACGACGAACACCTTGCCCTTGTGCAGAAACAGGACTTGCTCGCCGTCGGGGGAGGCGAGCGGCGCGTGACCGTCGCCCAGCCTGACGGGCGCGTGGCCGTGGAAGTCAACCAGGTAAACCTGCTCGATGACTTCCGTCGTGAGCTGTGCGGGATCGGGCGCCGGCTTGTCCGGAAACTCTGGATCGCCGCCCAGGACGTAGAGCAGCTCCTCGCGTTTTGGAATGAAAGCGATGTCTGCGATCTGCAGACCGTCGTCGGCGGCGTAGTGCGTGAGGGGGCGCGAGTCGAAGCGCGCCTCCCCGGATCGTGCCACCGCGAGCCATACGTTGCGCCGCCCGCGGGCATCGCTCGCCCAGGCGAATGCGCGTCCGCTCGGGGCGGCAACGATGTCGGAGGCGAAGGGCGCGCTCAAGGCTTGCTCGATCGTGAATGACCCCGAGTGGGCGAATGATGTTGCGCCGAGGAGCACTGCTCCCAGGAGCAGCGCAGCGGCGTGGTTCGCAGTCATGTGTTCACTCTGACAGGGGAGGCGCGGGTCTGCACGAGATAGATCGCCGTGCTGACCACCAGCAGTGCCACGAGCCCGGCGATCTCGCGCAGCGAGCCCAGAACGACCAGCACGAGCATGCTGCCAATCCCGAGCGCGGCGGCGGTGCCCACAAAGCGGAAACGCAGGGGCGGACCCGCCAGCGCGACCCCGCGCCGCGCCAGGAGCCAGGCCGCCGCGCAACCTGCAATGTAGATGGGCGCAAGCGCGAGCGTCGAGAGCACGGCGAGCTCGGCGAACGTACCGGTGAGCGCGAGTGCCGTGGCGATCGCGGCATAGCACAGGATTGCGATGTAGGGGGCGTGGCTGCGGGCGTTAAGGCGCCCCAGCGCACGCGGCAGCAGGCCATCGCGAGCGAGCGCAAACAGCTGGCGCGGGCTGCTGAGGATGTCACTGCTCAGATAACCAAACATCGAGAGCGCTGCGCCGGCCAGCATCAGCACGCGCAGGGCCGGGTGGATGTGCGCCATGGCATCCGCCAGCGGGGCATTGGAGCTTGCCAGGGCAGGCCCCAGTATGCCTTGCGCGACGAACTGAATGCCCACGTACAGCAGCATCGTCGAGAGCATCGCCACGGCGATCGCGCGGGGAATCGTGCGATTGGGCTCGCGCACCTCGCCGCTTGCGCACAGCGGCGTCTCCCAGCCCATGAAGGCAAAGACCCCGAGAATCAGGGCGCGTCCCACGTTTTGGACGTCGAGGTGCACGCCCTGCTGCAGGCCCGAGCCATGGACCGCGGCGCTCAGTCCGGCGACCACGAACACGATGAGTGGCACGAGCTTCACCGCGGTGGTTGCCCCGACGAGCCGGGCGCCCGTGGCGATTCCACGGATGTTGACCAGCGCAATGCCACCGATCACGGCGATGACCGTCACGGCATGCCCCAAGGCTCGCACCGATTGCGGGAGGAGCGTGGAGACCACGTCTGCGAGCGCGGCAGCGACGCCCCCGGATGCGAGCACGCAGGAGACCCACAGCAGCGTGCCCGTCACATAGCCCACGAGTGGTCCGAAGATCGCCTCGATCAGACCGTACGCGCCGCCGCTGGTGGGTAGCCGGCTGCAACCCTCGGCGAAGCAAATCGCGACCGCTCCGACGGCAAAGCCGCAACCGAGAAAAGCAACGGGACCATACGGGCCAATGCTGGCGGAGAGGGCGGCGGGCACTGCGAAAATGCCCGCACCGACGATCATGCTGATGGCCCCCGCAGCGAGGACCCAGGGTCCTACCACCCGCACGAGGCCGATGTCTCTCCGGCTCGACTGCACGAGCGACAGGCTAGCACACCGCTGCTCAGGGCAGTGGATGCAGCGTCGTGTTGAAGAGATGCTGATCGCTGAACTGCGTTCGATCGCCCGCCTTGAGGCCCTTCACGGGTTGCAGCCGCGCGGACAGAGGCTTGTGCCACTTCCAGGCGAGCGAGGCCATATCCCCGATGATGCGCGCCAGCTGCGCCTCGGTGATATCGCCCGGATAGGGGACCGTGTCGAGCCCGGTGCCGCACACCGCGGAGTAGGCGAGCAGCGAATCCGTCGTGAAAGTGCCTTGCGCCCAGCGCTGCGCGAGCGTCTTGTCCTCCATGACCGGCACCATGAGGCCCGAGTACCCGATCTGCTTGACGGGAACCGCCTTGACGGCGCTGGTGATGATGAGCGCCGCCGTCAGCGTGCCGCTCGATCCGAACCTCGCGCCGGTGTAGGTCTCGATCGCACGGCCAATCGAGACATCGCCCAGCGGCGCCGGTGTGGGATCCACGCCCATGAACGTCCAGCCGGAGGCGGCGGCAACGCGCGCACCGACCGACTCGGCAACCTTCGCATGCACGGTCAATTGCTTCGTGAGCTCGGCGACCGAGCGGTCGAAATCACCGTGCGTGCGCGCAAAGACCTGCTGCACCACGCCCGCCCCCTCGAAGCCGATCGAGAACTGCCGCCCGGGACCGGTGTGATAAGCCCCCGGATAGAACGGTCCATACGGCTCGAGCATCGCGGTGGCCGCGAAATTGAAATTGCCCTGGCCGTGGGCACTGTGCTCGGCGACGTAGTGCACCAGCGCGGCACTCTCGCGGACGACGTTCCAGTGGATCCCATCCTCACCTGCAACGATGGCGCTCGCATTGAAGGTGGTGAGTGAGGAGAGCGCGCGCGCGAGGAGGTGCATGGGGCGCGGGTCGTCGCCGTCGTGGAGCATCGCAGGCCCCAAGTTGAGATCGAAGCCGTCCCGAGTGGCAAGCCCCCCGAGCGTTGCCAGGAAAGCGAGTGCCTCGTGCTCGGATTGCCCGGCGATGAGCTCGCCGAACGGCTGCGTCACCAGGCGCAGTGTCTGGACCTGATACCCTTGGTGCTCGAAGTCGCTCTGGGCGGCGTGCAGCACCTGCAGAGCCGCGGCGATCTGGTGCGCGTAACCGGAGCGATCGAGCCGTACGAATCCGGTGATCGCGCGGACCTTCGGCCTGATGGAGTCCTGTACCGGCTGGCCCGAGCTTGCGGCGTGCGCCGCGGCGATCGGGCCGATGAGAAGCAGAAGAACCCCCGCGAGCGCACCACCCAGAGCGCGCAGCGTTCGCCACGGGAATCGTTCTTCTGGCATGGCCTTCCCCCTTGCGCGCATCGTACTCCATCGTGAGGCTCGGCCGCCTGCGCTAAGATGCCCTCAGCACCATGGATCACGCAGTCAAGCGCTACGAGTTTCTCGACAAGGCGGCCGATTACGCGCACCTCGCCCGGGAGCTGGCGAGCCTGCTAGCGGGCGAGCACGACGAGATTGCCAACGCTGCGAATACGGCCGCGCTGATCTTCGAGGCCTTGCCCGATATCAACTGGGCGGGTTTCTATTTCCTGCGCGGCGCAGAGCTCGTCGTGGGACCTTTCCAGGGCAAGCCTGCGTGCGTGCGCATTGCCCTGGGGAAAGGCGTCTGCGGCACGGCGGCTGCCGAGCGCAAGACCATCGTCGTACCCGATGTACACCAGTTCCCCGGTCACATCGCGTGCGATTCCGCCTCGCGCTCCGAGATCGTGGTGCCGCTGCTCGCACGAGACGCTCTGCTGGGAGTCCTCGACATCGACAGCCCGCAGGTCGCGCGCTTCGACGAGTCGGACGCCCGGGGGCTCGAGGTGCTTGCTCGGATTTTCCTCTCGAGCCTCAGGGCAGCGCGAGCGCAATGAGCTGCCCGGGCACATCCTTCGCTCCCACCGCCAGAACGATGTACTGGCGTCCGTCAACCTCGTAGCTCATCGGCACGCCGGATTGGTTCGCAGGCAGCGTGAGTGCGTGGACGATCGCACCGGTTGCCTTGTCATAGGCGAAGAACTGATTCCCGCCGCCGCCTGCACGGTATAACCCGCTGCCCTCACCGCCGAACAGCAGCGTCTTCGTGACGAGCAGTCCCACCTGATCGAACGAGCCGGTGCGGGGCAGCTTGATGCCGGCGAGCGCCGGGTTGGCGCTCGCCCAGTCGGGCGTGTCGGTATTTGGGATCGTCCACACGTGCGCGCCGGTGTTGAGGTCGATCGCCGTGATGCGGCCCCAGGGCGGCTTGATGAGCGGCAGGCCGTCGGGTCCGCCGAGCGAGCCGTGCGGAAAGCCTTCCCCGTATGCGCCGACGTAGGGCATCTGCGAGATCTTTGGATCCTGTCGCAAGCCGATGGGGCAGACCGAGGAGATCGAGCTGACATAGAGAATACCCGTCTGGGGATCGACCGCCGCACCCTGCCAGTTCGCCCCGCCCGAGAGGCACGGCCTGAGCAGCGTGCCCAGTTTTTCGCCCGCGACGATCGAGGGAGGCATATACGGTGGCCCGTAGCGATAGTGACTCACGATCTGGAGCGCTTGTTCTTTGATCGCAGGCGTGAAATCGATCAGATCCTCGGGCCTGAGGCCCTGAGGCTCGATGGGGGCCGGTTTCGTGGGAAAGGGCTGAGTGGCCGAGGTTTGCTCACCGGGCACATCGGTCTGAGTCACACGCCGCTCGAGGATCGGCCAGACGGGCTTGCCCGTCACGCGGTTGAAAACGAACACCAATCCCATCTTCGTCACCTGCACGACGGCAGGGATCTTCCGCCTGCCCACCACGATGTCGGCCAGCACGGGCGGGGCGGGCAGATCGTAATCCCACACATCGTGATGCACGATCTGGTAGTGCCAGATGCGCTTGCCGGTCGTTGCGTCGAGACACACGAGCGAGTCGGCAAAGAGGTCGTTGCCCTTACGCTCGCCTCCATAGAAGTCCGAGTTGGCCGGCGCGATGGGCACGTACACATACCCGCGCGCCACATCGGCGGAGAAGGGCGCCCACGAGCCTGAGTTGCCGCTGTAGCGCCAGCTCTCGCCGAGCCAGGTCTCGACGCCGAGCTCACCGGCCTGTGGAATCGTGTGGAACGTCCATTTGAGCGCGCCCGTGTGCGCGTCGAAGCCGCGAATCCAGCCCGGTACGGCGTACTTCGAGCGCGGAACTGCGCTCGCCGCGAACGCGGCCCCCACCACCACGACATTGCCCACGATCAGCGGCGGCGAGCTGGAGCCCGGCGGCCCCTGCGTGAGCTCCTCGGCCCGGGGGAGTCCCACCTTGAGGTCCACCGCGCCGTGATTGCCGAACGTCGCCACCGGCTGACCGGTGCGTGCATCCAGCGCGACGAGCTGGAATCCCGGCGTGATGGTGAATACGCGGCTGGCCTCGCCCGGCGTGGTGCTGCGCCAGAAGGCAACGCCGCGACCGGAATTTCGGCGGGGCGCCACGGCGCCGCGCGCGCCTTCATCCGGCCGATAGAGCCAGAGCGTCTCGCCGCTCGTCGCATCGATCGCGACGACATCGCGACGCAACCCCGCGCTGACGTACAGCACGCCATCGGCCATGAGCGGCGTGGCACGGAAATAGAACTCCGGAGTGGGCCCGAAGTTGTCCGACTTCCAGCGCCATGCGATGCGCAGCGTCGCGACGTTCGCTCGATCGATCTGATCGAGCGGGGAGTAACTGGTGCTCGCGAGATCCCCGCGGTTGTACAGCCACTCCGTGCGGCCGCCCTGAACCCGGCGCGGTTCCGAGGATCCCGCGGCGCCGCTCGTCTCGAGCGACCAGCCGTTGGCGCGGCGAATGTGCGCGAGAGCCGCGGCGTAGTCCGAAGGACTGAGCTTTCCAGGATTCGTGGGCGGCATCGTTGCGCGAATGAATTGCGCGAGCGCCTCCGGGGGAAGCGGGAGCCAGCGCCGCTCGAACGCGCTTCCGATCAGCGGCGGCCCGGTCTCTCCGCCACGCAGCTCCGCGCCGTGACAGCCTGCGCAGCTGCGCAGGTAGGCATCATCCGCCACCTGCGCCCGACCGGGCGTCGCGGCAGCGACCCAGACCAGCAGAGCACAGGTGAGCGCAGGGGCTTTCCGCGGAAGTCCAGGCATCGCCGCACGATCATAATTGACGGGAGGCCCTTTTCGCAGGGTGGGCACCCCGCTTGACCGTGCATCTGGTGGTCGGCGGGGCATTCTGAGCACTGCGACCGCCTTTCGGGCCCTCATGCCGTTTGCGCCAACCCCTGCCTGTGACAGCGGTCGCGGGACGGGTCGGGCGGTGAGAGGACAATAATCGCATGGCCGGCGGTCAAACAACCGTGATCCGGCGCGTACTGGAGCGGCGCGCCGAAAAGACCCCTACCGCAGAGGAGGGCACCACGGCGACCGTCGCCGTGATGGTGCGCCTGCTGCCCGCCCCCAGGGCGCTTCTTTTCTTCGCCGACAGTGTCCTTCGGGATCAAGTGGAACGGCACGTGACCGCCGATGTGCTCGACGTGAAGTCGATCGACGAGGAGCAGGACGCGGTGCGTGAGTTCGCCGCGGAATTTCGTCCGGTCGTGCTGACGGACAGCCTGGAGCTCGTGCGCAAGCTGCGGGCGCGGCAGGGCACGCGCGCACCGTTCATCGTCTGCATCACCGAGCTCGACGACGCCGCCGAGCGCGAGGCGGCGCTGGTTGCCGGAGCGGACGACTGCGTGGGCCGCCGGGCGAGCGAGCGCGAGTGGAGCGCGCGCATCGGTGCTGCGCGGCGGATCGCCGAGCTCGAATCGGTGCTCCGCGTGACGCTCGAGGAGAATCGCAAGCTCTCGGCAACCGATGAGCTCACGCGTACCGCAAGCCGGCGGTTTTTCGGGCGGCATTTCCCGCGCGAGGTGGAGCGCGCGGGGCGCTACGGGCGGGCCCTGTCGCTGATCCTCTGCGATATCGATCATTTCAAGCAGATCAACGACACCCTCGGTCATCCGGCGGGAGACCAGATTCTCAGACAATTCGGTCAGCGACTGCAGCAGTCCCTGCGACGCGGGGTGGACTGGGTCGCAAGGATCGGCGGTGAGGAGTTTGCGATCGTCATGCCCGAGACGCCGACGGAGCCCGCGATCGAGGTGAGCCGCAAGCTGCGAGCGACGGTGGCAAACACCGCGTTCAAGGTGGGCAACAAGACTGTGCAGGTCACGGCGAGCTTCGGGCTGTGCAGCGTGGATCGCATCCCGGCGGGAGAGCGGCGGCTCGCCGAGCGGATGCTGAAGATCGCCGATGAGGCTCTCTACCGAAGCAAGAATGCCGGGCGCAATCGCACGACCGCCACGGTCCTCGGTCCGCGATCGGATCCGACACGGGTGGTTCGCCTGAATCGCTCCTGAGCTTCATAATGGGCACGGCGTCCCGGACGGCTGCCGGGCATGCCTCAGAAGTCCAACAATGCCCATGCGCGGAGGAGCCATGAAGATACTCGCTCTTGGAATCAGCGCCGTCCTGGCGTGCCTGTCGGGGCCGGCCCTGGCCAGCTATGCCGATGATCGTGCGGAGATCGAGAACATCTCCAACCGGTACATGATCGCGGTGGATGCCGGGGACATCGAGACCGTGATGCGCACGTGGGCGGACGATGGCGTGCTTGATTGGGCCGGCGGCATCGAGCGCGGGAAGGCCGCCATCCGCAAGGCGATGTCGAACTTCGGCGGCGCGCGCCCGGCCAACCTTCCGGCCGGCGCCACATCGCGGCCTCGCAGTCGCCACGTGATCGTCAATCACGTCATCGACGTGCACGGCGATACGGCAAAGACCATCGCCTACTGGTTCGAGATCACCAACAACACTCCGCAGAAGGACGTGCAGCTGGTGTTCTTCGGGCACTACGAGGACGAGCTCGTCAAGCGCAACGGCCACTGGCTGTTCAAGGTCCGCAAGGTCTTCAACGAGTCGCTGCCCAATCGCAAGCTGTTCTATCCCGGACTCGGGGAGAAGGACCCACGCGCGCAGGCGGCGGGCGCGCAGTGACGCAGAGGCACCCGGCGCTCAGCTGAGGGAAGCGATCCACTCGGCGAGCGTCGAGACCAACTCGGCCATCACCTGACGGTCATTGCGCCCGGATCGCGCCGGCACGTGGAACGAGTGATCGGCCTCTGCGATCAGGCTGAGCGTTGCACGCTCGCCGAGCTCCTGCGTCACACGCTCGATCAAGCTGCGCTCGGCGAGCTCGTCACGAGCGCCCTGCAAGAAGAGCATGGGAAGCGCGACCTCGAACAGGTGGCGCGCCCGCTCCTGCGAGGGTCGCCCAGCCGGATGCAGGGGGAACCCGAGGAAGGCGAGCCCGAGCACGCCCGGCAGAGGCGCCCCGGCCTGCGCTTGCGAGCTCATTCGGCCGCCGAATGAGCGGCCCCCTGCGATGAGGGGGAGCCCGGGGACGAGCCGCCCCGCCTCGGCGACCGCTGCGCGAACGGTCGCATGACAGAGCTCCGGCGGGTCGGGCCGGCGCCTGCCGGCCTCGAGATAGGGAAACTGAAACCGCAGGGTCGCGACGCTCGCCTCGCTCAGGCCCGATGCGATCGCCTCCATGAACCGGTGAGCCATCCCGGCTCCGGCGCCATGCGCAAATACGTAACAGGCTCGAGCCGAGGGGGGCAGTTGCAGCAGGCCGGAGACGCGGTGCTCGCTCCCGAGCGCGATGGACACGAGCTCCGCCGGTGGTGGAGACATCCTGCCATGCTACTCCAGGGGCCCCGAGTGCCTGGATTCTGTGACGCGGTTCCACCCCTGGGGTCATCCCGCACGGCCTCCGCGCGTTCCCGTCCACTAGGATCGGAGCGCACCTATGAATCGCTCGTTGCCCCGCTGGCTGCGGCTCCTGGGGATGCTCGCCGCCCTGCTCACCGCGACGCTTGCCGCAGCGCAAAGTGCGCGCGCCGATGCGCTGTTCGCCGTGCAGGTGCTGCGCGAAGGTGGCTGTGGTGGCGCGGTACCCGCCGCGAAGCCTCTGCATCGCGACCCGTTGCTCGACTGGAGCGCCGCGCAGTGGGCGGCCGGCCGGCCGCTGCTCACGGCGACCCAGCGCAGCGGCTACCACGCCAAGTCCACCGCCGGCTGGCACGTCACCGGCCCGGACACCTCCCTCATTCAACTGCTGCGCCGCTCGGACTGCCGCAAGATCGCAAGCCCCACGCTGCGTGACATCGGAGTCTATCGCCAGGGCGAGGACACCTGGCTCGTGCTAGCCACCGCGTACGTGCAGCCGATGCGCTCACAGGCGCCAACCCTCGCCACGCGCGCGCTGCAGCTGGTCAACCAGGTCCGCGCCCAGGGCGCGCGCTGTGGAGCGCGGCCGTTTGCGCCCGCCCCGCCGCTCACGCTCTCCAGCACGCTGGCGGACGTGGCCCTGGGCCACGCCTCCGACATGGCCGAGCACAACTATTTCGAGCACCAGGATCTGGCGGGGCAGTCGCCCGCAGATCGCGTGCGCGCCGTTGGATATCGCGAGAAGCTCGTGGGCGAGAACATCGCCTACGGACCGCAGACGGTGGAGGAGGTCGTGCAGGGCTGGCTCGACAGTCCCGAGCACTGCGAGAACATCATGGACCCGAGGTTCGCCGAGATGGGCCTGGGCTATGCGGCGGGCGAGGCGGGCGAGCGGCGCGGTCTTTACTGGGTGCAACTGCTGGCTGCGCCGCGCGATTGATCGGACCGGCGCAGAGGCCCTGCACGGCGCCGCCGCGCAATGCGGTAGGATGTTGGGCCCCCTCCGAGAAAGCCGCGCCATGAGCAGCCGAAGCGCCTTCACCGTCACCACAGCTACCCGGCTATTCGCCACCACGCTGGCGAGTCTGGCGACTGCCGGCGCGCAGGCCCAAGGCTCATCCCCCTCCGCGCCGCAGGTGCAGTATCAGATCGTCAAGCAGGTAGCCCTCGGTGCGCCGGATCGCTGGGATTACGTCGTCTACGATGCCCCCTCGCATCGGGTCTATGTCGCGCACGCGGATCGGGTGACCGTGGTCAACGGGCGCCAGGGCACCATCGTGGGCCAGGTGGAAGGCATGCCCGGCGGTACGCATGGCATTGCGATCTCCCATCCGGCCGGCCTGGGCTACTCCGACGATGGGCAGCATGCACAGGCCGTCGCCTTCAGCTTGAGCACGCTCAAGGTCGTCAAGCGGCTCAAAGCCGAGGATGGCGCCGATGCCCTCGCGATCGACCCGACGAGCGGTCATGTGTTCGTGGTCGACGGCGATCCGGGACTGCTCACGGTGATCGATCCGCGGAGCGATCGCGTCGTTGCGACCGTGCAGGTCGGCAGCAAGCTCGAATACGCCGTGGCCGGTCACAACGGCAAGCTCTACGTCAACGGCGTGGAGAAGCGCGTGATCTATCGCATCGATACCGCGAGCAACCGGGTCGATGCGACCTGGCCGATTGCCGAGTGCGAGGCGCCGCATGGACTTGCGATCGACGCCGAGACCCAGCGGTTGTTCTCGAGCTGCGAGAATCAGCGCCTGGTCGTCGTCAATGCCGACACCGGTGCGGTGGTTGCCACCGTCCCCATCGGGCGCGGAACCGATGCGGCGGCATTCGACTCCAGGCGCAAGCTCGTTTTCAGCTCCAATGGCGTCGATGGGACGATCTCGGCCATTCGCGAGGTCGACGCCGATCGCTTCGTGCCCGCCGGCACGATCAAGACCATGCTGTCCGGACGCACCATGGCGGTGGATCCCGAGAGCGGCCGGCTGTACGTGGCCGCGGCCGAGCTCGATCAAGCCGCGATGGCGGCCTATCAGGCGGCGCGGGCCGCGGGGCGCCGGATGCGCCCGCCGCTCGTTGCCGGCTCGCTCAGGCTGCTGTTCCTCGATCCGGCACCCTAGCCGCAGGTGCGCTCCGGGCGTGTGCTGCGTCCGGGGGCCCCGCCTGCAGTGCAAGCCCCGCGAGCGGCATGTGGATGCTCACGCACAGGCCCGGGGCGGCATCGGTGAGCTCGATCGTGTAGCCGTGGAGTTTCGCGATCGCCGCAACCAGCGCCAGACCCAGTCCATGGCCTGGCGTATTCCTGCTCCTCTCCAGGCGATAGAGCCGATCGAAAACACGGTCGCGCTCGCTCGCGGGTATGCCCGGGCCCGAGTCGGTGATTCGAACCAGCGCCTCGCCCGGTGCGCTGCGGCACTCGATTCGGATCGCCGCGCCGGCGCCTGCGTGCCGGATCGCATTCTCCATGATGTTCGAGAGCATCTGCATCAGCAGAGTCTCGTCGGCGGATACATCGATCGACTTGCAAAGATCCACCTGCAGCGTCTGCTGCCCATCCTCGACCACCGGCGCATACAGATCGGCAACCCGGCGCAGCAGCGGTGGCAGCGCCACTCGTGCGAAGCTCGCGCGCCGCGTCCCCGACTCGATCTGCGAGATGCGCAACAGCGCCGAGAACACCGCGAGGATCGCATCGCAGTCCCCGAGTGCGCGCTCGACCACCCGCTCATAGTCGGCGATCGTCGTGCTCTTGCCGCGCACCGAGTCGAGCCGCTGGCGCAACCGGGTGAGTGGTGTGCGCAGATCATGCGCGATATCGCTCGATATCTGCCGCAGGCTCTCCATGAGCGTTGCGATGCGATCGAGCATCTCGTTGATGGTCGCGGACAGGCGATCGAGCTGCAGCTGCGAATGAGCGACGGGGATGCGATCGCCGAAACGACCGTCGATCACGGCGCGGCAGGTCCGCGTGATCGCATCGATGCGCCGAAGAAATGCGGCGCTCAGCAGCGCTCCGCTCGCCAGGGCGGCCAGCACCGTGGCGCCGATGATCCAGGCGAAGGCGCCGAGGATGCGCTCACGAGCTGCCACGAGCGGCCGGGTATCCTCGCCGATGAACAGGTAACTGCCGTCGGGAAGAAAGCGACCTTCCCCGAGCGCAACATCGGTGCGGCGCTGCGCTGCGTCCCCGCGAGGGGCGCCTCCCGTGCTGCCTGCCGGCACCACGACCACCTCGAACAGTCCCGTCTTCGGGGGCATCGCCGCGAGATTGCCTGCGAGCCAGTGTCCGTCCGCGCTCTGCAGCAGATAGCGCCCCCAGAGGCCGGGTACGGCGCTGAGCTGCTGCACGACCTCGATCGCCTCGGCGCGCCCCTCGCTGCGATAGCCGCTGAGCACCGCGCCGGCGCCGGCGTCGATGACATCTTGCACTTCCCCACGCATCGCCCGATCGGCAATCCAGTAGGCCGTGATGCCCAGAACCAGGGCCGACACCGCGAACAAGCCGATCAGCAGCGCGGCGAGCTGCGAGCTCTCGTTCACCAGGCGCTTAAGGCTGAGCAAGGAACATGTACCCCGAGCCGCGAATCGTGCGGATGTACTCGCTCGGCGCGCCGGCAGGGGCGCCCTGGGCGAGCTTCGATCGCAGCCGGCTGATATGGCTCTCCACCACGCTCGTTTGTGGGTCGAAGTGAATGCCCCACACCTGCTCGAGCAACATGCTGCGGGTGACCACGCTGCCGGCGTTGCGCAGCAGGTACTCGAGGAGCTTGTACTCCTGGGGCAGCAGCGCGATCTCGCAGCCCGCGCGCACGACTCGCCGGCGAATCAGATCGAGCTCGATGCCGCCCGCGCGCAGCCGTGTCTGCGCCTGCGCATCGCTCGCGCGCCGCGCCAGTGCCCGCAGACGCGCGAGCAGCTCGATCAGGAAGAACGGCTTGATCAGATAGTCATCGCTGCCGGCTTCGAGCCCCTCCACCCGATCGTCGAGCCCGTCCATGGCCGTGAGATAGAGCACGGGGGTTCTGATGCCTGCGCCGCGCAGCTCCTTCAGCAGCGACAACCCATCGCGTCCCGGCAGCCGCCGATCGAGAACGATGACCTGATGCTCCCCGCCGAGCGCGCGCGTGAGACCCAGGCTGCCATCGGTGACATGCTCAACGTCGATGTCCTGCGCCCTGAGACCCGCGACGATGTAGGCTGCGGTCTCGAGGTCGTCCTCGACCAGAAGAACCTTCATTTCAGAGGTCTGCGGCACCCGATTCGAGGTTTACAAAAATACAAGCTTGTGTGGTCGAAGCGACGGCGATAATCAAAGCTGTCGACAAGCGATGCTGGGCAAGGCGCGCGCCAATCCAAAATGAGCACCGCGGGCGATCACTATATCACCGGCGATCGCGTTGCCGCCTGGGCGGCCGGGCGGTGCCGTTGGATGGTGCGCAAGTGCAGGCGCTGTGCTTGGGTGGCCGGTGTCGGCGTGCTGACGAGCTGTGCGATCTATCATCCGGTGCCGCTGCCTGCGGGCAGCGACCTTGCCCGGCAGGCCCCCGGCGGCGTGCTGCCGCTCGACATGAATCGCGTCGCGACGCTCGCCGTGCTGAACAATCCCGGCCTGCGCAGCGCGCGCGCCAGCCTGGGCATCGCTCAGGCACAAGCTTTCGCCGCCGGCCTGCTGCCCGACCCACATTTCTCGTATACCGCGAGCCACGCCACCGATCACGTGCTGCCGCCCGATCCGCGCTATCCGGAGTACAACGAGTATGGTCTGGAGCTGGATGTCGACCTTCTTGCGCTGCTGACGCACTCGAGCGTGCGTGCGAGCGCCCGGGGCGACTACCGTCAGGCCGAGCTGCAGCTGCTGTGGCAGGAGTGGCAGACCGTCGCACAGGCCCGCACGCTCTACGTGCAGCAGACGATCGCCGCGGCCCGGCGGACCTACCTTGCGAGCGCGGAGCAGATCTACGCGCACGCGGCGCAAGACTCCCAAAGGGCGCTCGCCGAGGGCAACGTGACGCTCGAGCAGGTGAGCACGGACCGCGCGGTGCTGATCGATCTGCAGGCGCAGCTCGGCACCGCCGAGCGCAGTCTGCTCACCGCCCAGCAGGAGCTGCGTGCGCTGCTGGGGGTGCAGCCGGAGGTAGTCATCCCGCTCACCCGGCTCGGCATGCCCGCAGTACCCGATCGCGCCAGCGTCGTGGCGAGCATCGCGCGGCTCACGCAGTTGCGACCCGATCTGCGCGCTCTGCAAGCCGGCTACTCGGCCGAGGAGGCGAGGGTCCGCACGGCAATCCTGTCCCAGTTCCCCAACGTCGGGATCGGGTTCACCAAGGCGCGCGACGACAGCGACGTTCATTTGCTGGGCGGTGCGGTGAATCTCACACTTCCGCTCTTCAATCGGGGCCGGGGCCAGATCGCCATCGAGCGGGCCACCCGCGCGCAGCTGCGGGCGGACTACCAGAGCCGCCTGGATCAGACGATCGGCGATGCGTGGCAGCTGTGGAACGAGATGCGCCAGCTCAGCCGCCAGCTGGCCGATCTGGATCGCAGGCTCCCGGGGCTCGAGGCCAGCGTCCACGACGCGCGCGGTGCCTATCAGCGTCACGAGTTCCCCGCGGCCGATTACTTCACGCTCGTGAGCTCCTACCTCAGCGCGCAGGCGACGCACTTCGACCTGCTTCAGAGCCTGTGGTCCGACTCGATTGCGCTCGCGACACTGCTGGGGACTCAAACATGAGATCCCGCTCCCTCGCGACCCTCACGCTCGCCACGCTCGCCGCCTGCCTCGCCTCGGTGCTTTGGATCGACCTGGTGTTCGGTGACGATGAGTCGGGTGGTGAATCCAGTACCGCCAACGCAAGCGTGCTCGTGCAGGAGACTGCGCTGCGAGTGGGCGTGCTGCCGCAGACCGTCACGGCATATGGCACGGTGCAGGCCGATGCCTCGGCACGCAACACCCTCATGGCACCGGTGGCGGCGCGCGTGGGTGCCGTGTACGTGCACCTGGGCCAGGAGGTCGCTCGGGGAGCACCGCTGCTGCAGCTCGTCCCGACTGCCCCGACCGCCAGCGCGTATTCGCAGGCGGTCGTGGCGCTCAAGGTCGCATCCGATGCCACCAGACGCCTGCAGCAGCTGCTCGGCGAGCAGCTTGCCACCCGCCAGCAACTGGCGGATGCGCAGAAGAGCGAGTCCGATGCGCGAGCGGCACTGGGTGCGCTCACGAAGCAGGGTGCAAGCGGCCCGGCGAGCGTGCGCGCTCCGCTTCATGCGATCGTGACGGCGCTGCCGATCGCCACCGGCGCGCTGGTGACCGAGGGCACCCAGCTCCTCGAGCTGGCCCCGCCCGGGGAGCTCGTGCTGCTGGTCGGAGTGGTACCGGCGCAGGCACGCGCGATCCGCGCGGGTGATGCGACCGAGGTCAGGCCGGTCGGGAGCGCACAGTCCGTCTCGGGCCGGGTGGTGCTGCGGGGCGCCGTCGTGGATGCGACGACCGGTCTCGTGCCGGTGCAGATCTCGCTCCCTCAGGGGGCGCTCTTCCCCGGCGAGACCGCGCAGGCTGCGATCACGATCGGCCAGGTGCACGGCTACATCGTGCCGCATCCGGCGATCCTGGTGGACGAGAGCGGCGACACCTACATCGTGCAGACACAGAAGATGATCGCCAGGATCGTCCATGTGCGCGTGCTCGGCACGCATGGCGCGGAGGACATCATCGCAGGGCCGCTCGATGCTGCCGCACCCGTCGTGCTGGCAGGCAATCACCAGCTGCAGGACGGCATGAAGGTGCGTCTGTCGGACACCCGCTGATGTTCGCGCGCCTGATCGAACGGCATCGTCCGGCGCTGCTGGCGGTGGCGCTGGCGCTCGCCGCCGCGGGACTGTTCGCCACCCTTGCCCTGCCCGTGGGTCTGTTCCCGGTCACCCGCTTTCCGCGCATTCGCATCGAGATCGACGCCGGCGCCATGCCGGCTCGCCAGATGCTGATCGACGTGACCGAGCCGCTCGAGGAGGCCGCGCGCAACGTGCCTCGCGCGCTCGATGTGGAGTCAACTACCTCGCGAGGAGCGGCGGAGATCTTCGTCGATTTTCCCTGGGGCTCGGACATGAATCAGGCGCTGCTCGCGGTGCAGGCGGTCTTCGCCCAGACGCTGCCGCAGCTGCCCGCGGGCACGAGCTATCAGGCGATCCAGATGAGCCCGAACGTGCTCATGCCGTTCGTCTCGTATGCGCTCATCTCCGACCGCGTCCCGGCGACGGAGCTGCGCCGCCTGGCGCAGTATCAGATCGCGCCGCGGCTGACGGGAATCGATGGGATTCGACGGGTGGGCCTGCTCGGCGGCCGGACACCGGAGATCGAGGTCCACGTGACGCCGCAGCGTCTGCAGGCCTACGGCCTCACGGTCGATGAGGTGTCGAAGGCGATCGCGGCGACCAACTCGATCACCGCCGTGGGGCGGCTGGAGGACAACGACCTCCTGTACCTCGCGATCGACAACAACGCATTCACCTCGCTGCAGTCGGTGCGGGAGGTCGCGATCCGCACCGGCTCGAGCGGCATCGTGCGGCTCGCCGACCTCGCGCAGGTGCAGCTCGGCACGGTTCCGCAATGGCTCATCGTCAACGACAACGGCAAGCCCGCGGTGACCATCGATGTTTATCAGCAAGACAGCGCCGACTCGCTGAGCCTCGCCAAGCAGGTGGATGCAAGCCTCTCGGCCTTCATGCAAACGCAGCCCAAGTCCATTCACGTGTACAAGTGGTACGACCAGACCGAGCTGGTGCGCTCCTCGATCAGTGCGGTAACGGAGGCGATTCTCATCGGCATCCTGCTCGCCGCAGCCGTGGTGTTCGGGTTCCTGCGCAACTGGCGCGTGGCGCTCGTCGCCATGGCGATCGTGCCGCTCTCGGTGCTCGTCACGGTGCTGCTGCTGTATCTGCTCGGCATGAGCTTCAACATCATGACCCTCGGGGGTATCGCGGCTGCGATCGGCTTGCTGATCGACGATGCCATCGTGATGATCGAGCACATTGCGCGGCGCGCGGGTGCTCCTGCGCTGAGCGATGCGACCGCGGCGGTGCTGCCGGCAGCGCGTGAATTCCTGCAGCCGCTCCTGGGCTCGAGCCTCGCCACGATCATCATCTTCGCGCCGCTGTCGTTCCTCTCGGGGGTGACCGGTGCCTTCTTCCGCTTCCTGTCGCTCACCATGGCCTCGGCGCTCATCATCTCGTTCGTTCTCACCGCGGTGATCGTGCCGCTCCTGGCACGCAGCCTGATCGACTTTCGCACCTGGCACGATCCGGCGCAGGAGCGCGAGGGCTGGCTCGCGCGTACGCACCGGCGCCTGCTGCATCGGCTGTTCGCGCGTCCCGGGTGGATCGCCGCGAGCCTTGCGGTGCTGGTCGGTCTCGGCGTGCTCGCCTATACGCGTGTCGGCACGGGCTTCCTGCCGCGCATGGACGAGGGCGGCTTCGTGCTCGATTACCAGACGGCGCCCGGCACCTCGCTCGTGGAGTCGAACCGTGAGCTCGAGCAGATCGAGTCGATCCTCAGATCCGATCACGATGTCTACACATTCTCGCGGCGCACGGGCGCGGGACTGGGCGGGGATCTGAAGGAGACGTATCAGGGCGATTTCTTCGTGCGGCTGACCGATGCGGCGCACCGGTCGCCGGCATGGACGGTGATGGACCGTATCAACGACGAGATTGCAAGGCAGGTGCCCGGCATCAACATCGATCCCCATCAGCTGCTCGATGACATGATCGGCGACATGGTCGGGCGGCCGCAGCCGGTCGTGATCGACCTGAGCGCCAAGGATCCGGACACGCTCGGCGGCGCCGCAGTGAATGTCGCGCGAGCGCTCGCACAGGTTCCGGGCATCGTGCCCGATTCGGTCAACAACGGTGTGATTCCCGCGGGCGATGCGCTGGACGTGCGCGTCGATCCTGCGGCGGCGGCGACCCAGGGCGCGACGGCCGATGACATCCAGAGTCAGGTCTATCACTATCTCAATGGCGACGTGGTGACGCATTACCTGTCCAGCGTGCAGGACGTGGGCGTGCGGCTGTGGCTCGATGCGCCGCTCGATCCGCCGCGCGCCAAGCCCTATCGGGACGAGCTCGGGCAGCTGCTCATTCGCTCCTCCACCGGGCACGTGTTCCCGCTCGACAGCGTTGCCCGGGTGAGCTTCGTCAGCGGCCAGCCCGAGATCACCCGCGACAACCTGGCGCAGATCGTGCCGGTCACCGCCGAGATCGGCGGGGGCCATGATCTGGGATCGACGCTTGCGGCCGTACGGCAGGCGCTCAAGCGTCCCGGCGTGCTGCCCGCGGATGTGTATTACACCATCGGCGGAGCCTACAAGCAGCAGCAGCTCGCGCTGCACGACATGCTGGCGGCATTCGCGGCGGCGGCAGTTGCGGAGCTCGTGCTGCTCCTGTTCCTCTACGGCCGCATCTGGCTGCCACTCATCATCATCGCGAGCGCGGTGGTCTCCAGCAGCGCGGTCTTCCTCGCACTCTGGGTTGCGGGCGTGGAGTTCAACATCACGGCGATGATGGGGACGGTGATGATCATCGGCATCGCAACCGAGATGTCGATCTTCCTGGCCTCCGAGTTCCAGGCGCTGGAGAAGCAGAGGCCGCCGCGCGAGGCCCTGGAGGCCGCAGCCGCCAACCGGCTGCGCCCGATCACCATGAGCACGCTCGCCATGATCCTCGCGCTGCTGCCGCTTGGGGCGGCGATCAGCGGATCGGGAGACCAGATGCTGCAGCCGCTCGCCATCGCCATCATCGCCGGAGTCCTCGTGCAGCTGCCGCTGGTGCTGCTGGCGATGCCGGTGGTGCTGGGGCTCACACTGGCGCCCGAGATCCGGCAGTAACGCGCGGCGTGGCGCCTGCAGCGCCCGGTGATCCAGGGCACGGGGTAGGTGCCCGCCGATCAGCGCGGCGGTTCCGGATTTGCCTTCAGCTCGTTCGCGCGCTCGATCATGTAGGCGCGCACCGCCTGCACGTCATGCTCGCTCATTCGCGCCTTGAATGAGGCCATGCCTCCGGCCTGCAGCGCCCCACCCAGAACGATGGCGTTGAACGCGGCGGCGCTGTTCAGCGCCGCCGAGTACCGCAGGTCGGGGAACAGCTGACGATTGGCGTACTGCGCATCGTGGCACGTCGCGCAGTGGCTCGCGAACTGCTCGCGCCCGAGCGCAATGGTGGCCTTCGCGGCGGTCGACGGCGGGGGATTCAGAACCGGCGGCGGCGGGGGAGGCGGTGCCGGCGGCAGGCTCGCGGTGCCGCCGAGCTTAAAGACGAGCAGTCGAGAGAGATTGCTCATGCCGAAGCGAACGAGCCCGTAGCCGACCTCCTCGGCGATGTATTGCACGCCTCCGACCTCGAAGCTCACGGGCGCTGCAACCACTCCGGTCTGCGCATCCATCGACCACAGCTGCTTGCCGTCGGTCGCGCGATAGGCGATGAGCTGGCCGGTGGTTGTGCCCTCGAACACGAGGCCGCCGGCCGTGGACAGTGTCCCTGCTCCGATTCTGCCCAGGGGCCCGCTGCGCCAGACCTCATGCTCCATGATGGGATCCCACGCGAGCAGATGGGCGGGTGAGGGCTGTGGTCTTGCCCCGCCGCGCCCCGAGGGGAATGCGAGTCCGGTATTGGCACCCATCGGCACGAACTTGTAGTTCGGGGCACTCATCATCGTGCCCCGGGTGTCGATCGCCGAGAAATACACCAGGCCGGTCAGCGGGTCGAATGACATGGGATGCCAGGCGTGCGCACCCTGGCCGCCCGGCTGGACGAGCGTCGGCTTGCCGGTCTCCTCGTAGCGTGCGGCCGGATTGGGAATCGGCCGGCCGGTTTCCGGATCGATTCCGAGCGTCCAGTTGACCGGGACGAAGCTCTTCGCGGAGATGACCTTGCCGGTCCTGGCATCCAGGACGTAGAAGAAGCCGTCCTTCGCGGCCTGCATGACCACCCGGCGCGAGCGGTCGCCGATCTTCAAGGTCGCGAGCATCAGCGGCGAGGTGGCGTCGAAGTCCCATTCCTCGCCCGGCACTTCCTGGTAGTGCCACACGTACGCGCCCGTATCTGCGTTCACTGCGATGATCGAGGCGACGAACAGATTGTCGCCGCCACCCGAGCCACGGTAGCGCCGATTCCAGGGCGAGCCGTTACCCGTGCCGAAGTAGACGAGATTCAGCGCCGGGTCGTAGGCGATCGCATCCCAGACTCCTCCCCCGCCGCCCGCGGTCCACCATTGACCGTGCCAGGTTCGCGCAGCGCTCTTGAGGATGGGGCGCTCGAAGCCCTTCGCGGGATCGCCCGGAATCGTGTAGAAGCGCCAGTCGAGCCTGCCCGTCTGCGCATCGTATGCGGAGAGGTAACCCCGAATCCCGAACTCGCCCCCGGCATTGCCGATGAGCACTCGTCCCTTGGCAACTCGCGGGGCTCCCGTGATCGTGTACGGCTTGTCATGGTCCACGGTCAGCACCGACCAGATGACCCTTCCCGTCCGGGCGTCGAGTGCGATCAAGCGGCCATCGTAGGCTGCAACGTAGATCTTGCCGTTCCAGGCGGCGAGGCCGCGATTGACCACATCGCAGCAACCGCGGCCGGCGAACTCCCCCCGGACCTTGGGATCGTACGCCCAGAGCAGACGCCCGCTCCTCGCATCGAAGGCCTTCACCTTGCTCCACGCGGTGGACAGATACAGGACACCGTCGATCGCAAGAGGCGAGGCTTCCTGACTGCGGTTGCTGTCGAAATCGGCGTACCAGGCGAGGCCAAGCTTCGAGACGTTCTCCGTGTCGATCTGCACGAGAGGGCTGAAGCGCTCCTCATCGTAGGTGCGCCCCACCGACATCCACTCGCCGGGCTCTGCATTGGCATTGGTCAGACGCGCAGCTGTGACGAAAGCGGCTGGTAGCGGTGCATCACGCGAGGAATTGGTTGCCGCAGTTGCGGCCGAATGAGCAAGACAGCACCACGCACCCGCGGCGCCTGCGACGAGATGAAGAAGTCCTCGAGTGCCCACAGCCACCCCCATACCGGTCTGGAACGCCCGGCAGTGTAAACCAGCGTGCGGGCGCGCGGCCCGCATGCGGCGTGATGGCTGTTTTGGCGGCACGATTCGTGCTTTGAGGCCAGCACCACGGTGCAAGGGCAGGAACTCCAATGGCAGCCAGGAAGTACGGCCGCAAGGCATCCCAGAAGGTCAAGCGAGCGATGCACGAGCGCAAGCGCGGTACGCTGCGCAGCGGGCGCTCCGGCATGAAGGTGAAGAGTCGCAAGCAGGCGATCGCGATCGGACTGTCCGAGGCGCGACGCGCGGGTGCGAAAGTCCCGAAGAAAAAGTGACGGCCCTGCATGCCACCGACGGGCGTGCAGACGGCTACGATAAGATACCTGTCCGCACACCGTCGGGGGCATGGGCATGAGCACGATCAGCGAGGCGGCCACCGGGAGCGCCGCGGCCGGGCGTGCGGTCTGCGTCTACTGCGCCTCGAGCCAAACGTCCCATCCAGAGTATCGCGAGGCGGCCCACCAGCTCGGGGCTACGCTCGCGGAGCACGGCTACCGTATCGTCTATGGAGGCGGGGCGGTGGGCTCGATGGGCGCTCTGGCAGATGGCGCCCTCAGCCGCGGAGGGCACGTGGTCGGAGTGTTGCCGAAGTTCATGGCCGAGCTCGAGTGGGGCCACAAGCGGCTCTCCGAGCTGCAGCTCGTCGAGGACATGCGCACGCGCAAGCACCTCATGCTCACGCGCAGCAAGGCCGCGATCGCGCTGCCCGGTGGCTGCGGCACGCTCGAGGAGCTCCTCGAGGCGATCACTCTCAAGCGCCTGGGTCTGTATCTGAACCCCATCGTGCTGGTCAATACGCGCGCATTCTTCCAGCCGCTGATCGAGCTTCTCTCGCATGCGGTCGCAGAGCGCTTCATGGACGAGCGGCATCTGCAGATGTGGCAGGTGGTTGCGCATCCGGAGCAGGTGCCCCAGGCGCTCGAGAGCGCTCCGGCGTGGAGCGCCGAGGCGCGCAACTTCGCGGCCCTCTAGGGTTGCGCAAACCCCGGGTGCGGGGCAGCGCAGGCTTCGATCCTCAGGCGTCGGTCGCGGGCTGCACGGACGGATCGTGCGCCACCCGCAGTGTTGCGCGCGCAAGCACCAGCGCGGCGAGCGCACACGCCGCGATGCCGCTCACCATCGGCAGCGGGCTGGCATTCGCGAAGCTTCCCACCAGCATCATGACCGCCGCTCCCATCGCGAACTGCAGCGTGCCCATCAAGGCGGACGCCGTTCCTGCGATGCTCCCGTGGTGCTCGAGCGCCAGGACCGCCGCGGTGGGCAGCACCATGCCGAGGCACCCATACCCGATGAAGAGCAGGACGACGAGCGCATCGAGACGATCGACGCCGGAGAGAACCAGCGCAAGCAGCACCAGAAGCACCACGGCGAAGCCGGTCGCAGCACGGCGCACCAGATGGCGAAGTCCGACACGCCCGGCCAGCCAGCCATTCAGCTGAGCGACCGCGAAGAACGATGCGGCATTCGTCGAGAAGAGCACGCTGAACAGCCGCGGCGACAGGTGGTAGTGCTCGATCAGCACGAAGGGCGAGTTCGAGAGGTACACGAAAAAGCTCGCAAGCCCGAATCCGCCCACGAGCGTCACTCCAAGGAAGGTGCGGTCCTCGAGCAGACGCTTGTACGAGGCGAAGGCGCCCACTGTCGCTGCCAGCTCGCGCTGCGACTGCGGGCGCGTTTCGGGCACTGCGGAGAGGATGATCGCACCGAGCAGCGCCGCCCCCGTGACGCTCCAGAACACCGCGCGCCAGCCGGCGAGCTGGATCACGAAGCTTCCGGTGAGCGGCGCCAGAATCGGCGAGACGCTGAACACGAGCATGAGCAGCGACATGAGGCGCGTCGCATCGGCTCCCGTGTGAAGGTCCCGGACGATGGCACGCGGAATCACCATGCCGGCACATGCCGCCAGTCCTTCCACGAACCGCAGGGCGATCAGAGTCTCGATATTCGGCGCGAGGGCGCAACCGATGCTCGCCAGCACGAACAGGCCCAGCCCGATGTAGAGCGGAGGCTTGCGGCCGAAGCGGTCGGAAAGCGGTCCACAGATCGGCGGGCCGATGGCCAGCGCAATGAAGAATGCGGTCAGGCTCATCTGCACTGCGGCCGGATCGGCGTGCAGGCTGCGCCCGATCGAGGGCAGCGCGGGCAGGTACATGTCGATCGCAAACGGTCCGATCGCCGATACCAGCCCCAGCACAATCGCGTTCTTGAGGAATCTCGCCTGCATAGCCCCAGCGCCCACCGCACCACGCGACGCGCAGGCGCCGGGAGTGACCGAGACGACCGATGGATTGTCGCCGGAGAGAGCTTCCGGCAGGCAAAATGTTCCTACGCCCATCGACGGCGCGCAAGTGAAAAGTACTCGGCCGCGAGGCGCTACCGCGCGCCAGGGCCGGGCTAGGGCAGCTCGACGATCAGCGCAGCTCGACGATCAGCTGAGCTTGACAACCTTGCAGGACTGATGGGCCTTCTTCAGCTTCGCGCACGCGGAATTCGCGTCGGCCTCGCTCATGGGGTCGGAGGTCACGCGGTAGAGCTTGTCAGGAGGCATCGGCGGGAGCACCGCCACGTCATGCAGCACCCGGTGAAAGCGCTCCCTGAGCCGGGTGCTATCGCGCTGCGCGCCGCTCTTGCTGCGAAACGCCGCCAGCTGCACGCGGTAGCTATTGTTAAGCTTGTCCAGCTGCGCGCGTGCCTCGTCGGACTCCTCTCCCTGCGGGTACTTCTGGAGGAACGCCTGCAAGGCCGAGGCCGACCCGTCCGCCTGGGCCGATTTCCATGCTGCAGCGCGCTGCAGCTTGGTGATGCTGTCGCGCGCATCCTGCGCATGCGCGCCGTTTGGACGGCTGGTCAGGTATTGCTGATAGCTCTGCTCGGTGTTGCCGTTCAGGGCGGCCGTCCAGGCCTGATCGTCCTCGAGCGAGCGAATGCGGGTGCGGGCCTCGTCGGCATGCTCGCCGTTCGGGTGCTGCTTGAGGAAGTTCATGTAGGCGGCGGTCGTGTTCGCCGCGCTGGCTTGCTGCCAATCCGCCTCGCTCGAGCTGCAAGCAACCAGGAGTGCGCACAGCAAGGCGGCTAGCAAGACGCCCAGACCGGATGACCTTTTCATGATGCAATCCTCTCGGCAGGGCCCGCGGCTGAAGCAGGCAGCCCATATACGCTACAGTATGTCGCGTAATGGAAGCAAGCAGACCCCGCATGCCCGATTCTCCTGCCGAGCTCAAGCGTGCCCGGCTGAAACGGCCCGAAGCCAGCTGGAGCCGTGTTGTTGGCAGGCCGCGCGATGATCGCATCGACGCCGACGTGGTGACGGCCGTGCTGCAAACACTGCGTGCGCAAGGCTATCGCGCCGTGACCATCGAGGGGATCGCGCGCAAGGTCGGGCGTGCTCGAACCAGCCTCTACCGCCGCTGGCGCAGCAAGCGCGACCTCGTCGCCTATGCCGTGCTGCGCGAGATGGGCGTTCAGCCTGCGCCCGACACCGGGGCGCTTCGCAACGATCTGGAAGCGGCGGTGCGTGGACTGCGACGCGCATTCACCGGGACGCTCGGGCAGGCGCTCGCCGGGCTCGTCGCGGACATGGCGCACGACCCGGCGCTCGCGCGCACCATACGCACCGAGGTTCTCGCGGCGCGGCGCAGCTCGCTCCGCGCGGCCTTCGATCGCGCGCGGGCGCGCGGCGAGGCGCGTGGCGGGCTGGATGTGGAGCTACTGCTCGACATGCTGACGGGACCTTTCTACTACCGGGTGCTGTTCGGACATGCTCCCATCACCCGTCCAATGACCGCGGCGGTCGTGGAGTATGTGCTGCAGGTTGCGGCCCCTGGTAAGATCCGCGGAACCAACCGCTCGCGCGAGCGCTCGTAAGTCTGCGCGGCAAGCGCAGGTAGCTACCCCCGGAATGCACGCGATTCTCCTGTACGTCTCGCCGTGGGATTTTTCGCCCACGGTCGCCCTGATCTGCGCTGCGGCTGCGCTCGCCTACACGCGCGGCCTGCGCGCGCTCGGGGCCCAGGGAAGGCCGCAGGGCTTCTGGCAGCCATTCGCTTTCTTTCTCGGGCTCGCGCTCGACTACGCCGTGCTGCAGACCTACTACGACTATCTGTCGCAGCACATGTTCTGGGTGCATCGGCTGCAGCATCTGGTGCTGCATCACCTTGCGCCGGTGTTGCTCGTGCTGGCCGCGCCCGGTCCGGTGATCGCCGCGGGACTGCCGGCCAGCTGGCGCGTGCGGGGCCGGGAGCTCCTCGGTCGAGCCCCCTTTGCGGGTCTGGCACGGGTCGTGCAGCTGCTGTTCCGGATCGTTCAGAATCCGCTCATCGCACCGCTGCTCTTCGTCGGCCTCATCTTCTTCTGGTTGATTCCCGCGGTGCACTTCGGAGCGATGCTCGATATCGATCGCTACCGCGCCATGAACTGGGGGATGGCGGTCGATGGCATCCTCTTCTGGTGGTTGATGCTCGCGCCCCGGCGGGCTCAGGGCCAGGCAGCGGTCGGCTACCCGACGAGGATCCTGATCGTGTGCCTGATGGCTCTGCCGCAGATCCTGCTCGGCGCGTACATCGCCCTGCATAGTACGGTCCTGTTCGATGTGTACGGCATCTGCGGGCGCGCCTGGAATCTGGCCCCACTCACGGACCAGGAGCTCGGGGGCCTGCTCACATGGATCCCCGCGGCCATGATGTCGGGCGTTGCGATGCTGGTCATCCTGCGCCGTCTGCTGATCGAGGAGGGCGAGAAAGGTCCTGGCCCGGCTCGATTGCGGCCGCTCACCGATTGAGGTCCCGATGATCACCTTGCGCCGGGGCGCGCTCGCGCTCGCATTCCTCGCTCTTGCGCTCCCGGCCTGCGCGCCTCGCGAGCCTCACTTTGCGCTGCAAAGCGTGAGCGGCCTGCTGCCCCGACTGCAATTCCAGCTCACCGACGACAACGGCCGGGCGGTCACCGCCGATGATTACCGCGGCAAGCTCGTGCTGCTGTACTTCGGCTACACGCAATGTCCGGATGCGTGTCCCACGACACTGACGATGCTCGCGAGCGTGATGCACCGCCTGGGGCCGCAAGCGGCGAACGTGCGTGTCCTGTTCGTCACCGTCGACCCGCAGCGCGACACGAGCGCCGTGCTCAAGCGTTATGTGGCGTTCTTCGGACCCCAGTTCGTCGGGCTGCGCGGTGACGACAGTGCGCTCACGACGCTCACCAAGCGCTACCGCATCGCCTACCACCGCGAGCCACCCGATCACAACGGCTACTATGCCGTGGACCACAGCAGCGCGATATTCATCTTCGATACGGCTGGCCGGCCGCGCCTGCTCGCGCAGGAGGGCGACAGTGCGCAGACGATCGCGCAGGATCTGCAGCGGCTGACGGCGAGCTGAGCCAGAGCTGGCAGGGACATGGCGTCGGGTATGCACAACGTCGAGCTCGTCATCTCCGGAATGACCTGCGCCGGGTGCGCAGGGCGAGTCGAGAAGGCGCTCGCGAGTGTCCCGGGCGTGACGCACGCCGCGGTGAACCTTGCGACCGAGAGAGCCTCCGTCTCGGGCGCGGAGCCGACGCTCAAGCCCGCCGATCTGGTCCTCGCCGTGCGCCGTGCGGGCTACCAGGCGGAGCTCCTCACCGGGGACGCCGAGCAAGAGCGGCAGGTGCTCGATGCGGAACAGGTGCGACTGCACCGCGACGGGTGGCGTGCCGGGTGCGCCATCGCCCTGAGCGCACCGCTTCTCCTGCCGATGATCGGGATCGGGCTGCCGGGCTGGGTCCAGCTCGTCCTGGCCACCCCCGTGCAGCTGGTGCTGGGTGCGCGCTTCTATGTCGCTGCGTGGAAGGCAGTGCGCGCCTTCAGCGCGAACATGGACCTGCTGGTCTCGCTCGGGACTTCGGCGGCGTACCTGTACAGCACGTACCTGCTCGTGGTTTCCCGGCCGGGCACGGAGTTGTACTTCGATGCCTCGGCGGTGGTGATCGCCCTGGTGCTGCTCGGCAAGTGGCTCGAGTCGCGCGCCAAGCGCTCGACGGGCGCAGCCCTGCGCGCGCTCCTGTCGCTGCGCCCGGTGCAGGCTCGCGTCGAGCGGGAGGGCGAGCAAATCGAAGTGCCTCTGGGTGCGGTCTCGGTCCACGACATCGTCGTGGTTCGCCCGGGCGAGCGCCTGCCGGTGGATGGGACGGTGCTGAGCGGCAGCAGCCGGGTGGACGAGAGCCTCATCACGGGCGAGAGCCTCCCGGTTGCCAAAGGCCCCGGGCAGGCAGTGATCGGCGGCTCCATCAATGGCAACGGCTTGCTGCGCATCGAGACCAGCGCGATCGGTCGCGAGACCACCCTCGCGCGCATCATCTCCATGGTCGAGCGCGCTCAGGCTGGGAAGGCGCCCGTGCAGCGCCTGGTCGATCGTGTCGCCGCGGTGTTCGTACCGATCGTGGTGCTCGTCGCGCTGGCCTCGTTCGCGGGCTGGTGGCTCCTCGCAGGCAACTTTCCCGCGGGGGTCATAGCAGCCGTGTCGGTCCTCGTCATCGCCTGTCCTTGCGCGCTCGGACTCGCAACGCCTGCGGCGCTCACCGCGGGCACCGGAGCGGCTGCGCGCTGGGGCATTCTCATCCGTGACGTCGAAGCGCTCGAGCGGGCCTACCGGCTCGATACGATCGTGCTCGACAAGACGGGCACGCTCACCGAAGGCAAGCCCCAGGTGACGGAGGTTCTGGCGCACGGGATGCCGCCGCTCGAGCTGCTGCGGCTGGCGGCGGCCGCTCAGCGGGGCAGCGAGCATCCGCTCGCCACCGCGGTGCTCGCGCACGCGAGCGGTCTCGAGTTGCCCGCGCTGGATCATCTCGAGAGCGTGCCCGGAATGGGCTTGATGGCCAGTGTTGCGGGCCGGGCGCTTGCCATCGGTAACCGTCGCCTGATGCAGGAGAAAGGCGTGCCCATCGGGGAGCTGTCTGCGCAAGCGGACCGGCTCGAGAGCGCGGGCCGCACCGTGATGTGGGTCGCGTTGCTCGATCCTCCCGTGCAGCCTGCCGGTCTCATCGGCGTGACCGATCCGCTGAAGCCCACCGCACACGAGGCGGTCGAGCAGCTCCATCGCATGGGTATCCAGACCGTACTGGCCACGGGGGACAACGAGCGCACCGCAGGCGTCATCGCCGCGCAGCTCGGCATCCCTCGCGTGATCGCGGGCGCGCTTCCCGCGGAGAAGGTGCTGGAGGTGCGCCGCCTGCAGGCCGAAGGCAAGCACGTGGCCATGGTGGGTGATGGTGTCAACGATGCGCCGGCGCTGGCCGCGGCGGACATCGGCATTGCCATGGGCACGGGCACGGATGTGGCGATGCAGACCGCCGGCATCACCCTCATGCGGGGGGATCCGCGGCTGATCGCGGACGCCATCGCCGTGAGCCGCGCGACCTACGCGAAGATTCGACAGGGATTGTTCTGGGCATTCATCTATAACGTCATCGGCATGCCCGCCGCAGCGCTCGGGATGCTGAGCCCCGTCGTGGCTGGAGCGGCGATGGCGCTCTCCTCGGTGAGCGTCGTCGCGAATGCCCTGCTGCTGCGGCGCTGGAAGCCGCAGGCGCGCGCAACACCCGCGGGCAGCCCCGCCGGGATCGAGCGTCCCGCGACGGTCTAGAGCTGCACCTTCACCAGGGAACCACTGCCCCGCCGGCCGCTTTTATCCTCATGCGAAGGGAGTTGGCATGAGAGCGGTTCTAACTACGGTTGGCGTGATCTTCATCATCGCCTGGCTGGTCTTGTTGCTCGCACTGAAGGTGACGTTCGCCGCGATTCATCTGTTGCTCGCGGCAGGCATCGTCCTGCTCATCTTCGCCATCGCGCGAGCGGCAACGGCGGGAAGATCCTGAAGTCTTCTTCGATCAGCGCTCCGAGGTCGAGGTGCGCTGCCGGATGCCCATCAGGCGTAGCGAAAGAGTGCCTTGAACCCGAAGTCCATGTGCTGCTGAATGTGGCAGTGGAAGAGGCTCGCGCCGGGCTGGTCCGCGACCAGATCGACCGACACTCGACCATAGACCGGGACGATGACCGTGTCCTTGAGAATGCCGCTCGAGGGCTTGCCGTTCACGTCCACCAGCTCGAACAGATGCCGATGCAGGTGCACCGGATGGGAATCGTCGGTGCGGTTGCGAAAGACGATGCGATAGCGCTTGCCCTGCTCGAGCACGAATTCCCGCTCGTGCGGATAAGGTTTGCCGTTGACGGTCCAAGCATCGAACAGGCCGGCACCGCTTGGGACCTTCTCGAATACCATGTCGAGGGTGTGATCCGGAGCGGGGCGCGGTGGGGCCTCCCCAGGGGCGTGGCCAAAGAGCGTGTAATCCCATTGCGCTTCGGGCTGGGCGACCCAGCGCGGCTCGCGGTGCATGTTGGCGTACTCCACCACCACGCCCAGTCCCGCCATTCGTAGCGGATCGAAGGTCGAGCCCAGGATCCACACGCCCGGCTGGCGCATCTCCACGTAGGCGTCCACTCGCTCGCCCGGTCCGAGCGTGACCACCTTGGCGGGTCGGGGCACCGGCACCGGATTGCCATCCAGGGCGAGCACGTGGAACTCATGCCCGGGGAGCGCGATCGTGCGGTTCTCCAGCGCGCTGGCATTGAGCAGATGCAGGAGCACTCGCGAGCCCTCACGCACGCGGATGGGCTCACCGTATCCGAGCGCCTTGTCATTGATCGAGAACAGCTGTGAGTTGGGCTCGAGCCCATTGGGCCGCGAATCGAGCACGGCGGGCCGCTCCGGCTGCGGCCCAGGCACTCCCAGGTCGTCGGTGTCCATCGGCTGATCGGTATAGAACGGCTCCCATTCCCGCAGGGCAAGAAAGGCCTCCTGGTCGTAGCGTCCCGGATCGGCGCCCGAATCCACCATCAGGAAGCCGTACTGGCCCGTGTACGTCCCGCGGTGCAGATCGCCCATCGCCATGGCGTGCGTGTGGTACCAGCGGGTGCCCGCCGGTCGCGGCGTGAACTGGTAGCGGCGGCGACCGCCGGCGGGAATGGGCGGGGTGCCTTCCTCCTGCGAGCCATCCACCTCGGGCGGCACCGCAAGCCCGTGCCAGTGGACCCACTCCGCCGCATCCGTCGAGTTGACCACGTCGACCGTGACGGGCCGGCCCTCGCGCATGCGCAAGATGGGGCCGGGGGAGGTGCCGTTGTAGGCGATCGTGCTGACGAAGTGGCTCGGGGCGACCTCGAGCGCGGCCGCACCGATGTTCAACGTGAAGTCCGCGGGCGTGCCGGAGGAGGAATCAGCGCCTGCCCATAAGGTGGACGAGGCGGCCTGGGAGAGAGCCGCGCCGGCGCCGGCGATGAAATCTCGACGTTTCATGAATTCCTCACGACTGGCGCACTGTACTGGCGGGCGATGCCAAATGTAATGGCGCATGAGAAGCCGCGGAGGAGATAATCCTTCGCATGCGGCGCCCAGGTGTCCTTCGATACTGTCGCCTTGTTGTCCTGGCAAGCGGTATCACCTGTGGCGTGCTCGCATTGCAAGGCGACCATCCCGCCTACGCGCAGGGGCTGCGCGCTCTGCCCTACGAGGCGCAGCCCGGCGACCAGAAGGCCGAGTTCTACTGGTCGCGACTGCGGTACACCTCGAGTGGCTATGGAGCCTCCGGCTACGGCTTCGGCTACGGCGGTGGGTTCGGCTACGGATTCTTCGGCTGGTCGCGCGACTATCCCAAGGCCGATCGGCAATTCCTGATGGCGCTCAAGCGCCTGACCCGCATTCAAATGCGCCCGACCGAGCAGGTCGTGGACCTCGACAGCGACGACATCTTCAACTATCCCTGGATCTACGCCGTGCAGGTCGCCAACTGGAGGTTCACCGATGCCGAGGCGAAGCGTCTGCGCGAGTACCTGCTGAAGGGCGGCTTCCTGATGGTCGATG
The DNA here is from genome assembly GCA_035524075.1 of Steroidobacteraceae bacterium. Classification (GTDB taxonomy): domain Bacteria; phylum Pseudomonadota; class Gammaproteobacteria; order Steroidobacterales; family Steroidobacteraceae; genus JASHUC01. The sequence continues at coordinate 31,274 of DATKPP010000082.1, forward strand.
ACTTCCACGGCACGCTCGACTGGGAGCGCTTCATGGCCGGCATGCGCCAGGTGCTTCCGGACCGGCCGGTGGAGGATCTGAGCGACAGCGATGAGATCTTCCACGTGCTGTTCGATCTGGGCCAGCGCATGCAGGTGCCGGGCGAGCAGTACGTGTGGAGTGGACGTACGTACGAGAAGGACGGCTACGTGCCGAAGTGGCGTGCCATCCGCGACGACAAGGGGCGCATCATCGTCGCGATCTGCCACAACATGCATCTCGGGGATGCCTGGGAATGGGCGGACATGCCGGAGTATCCGGAGCCGTTCGCCTCGATGGCGTTCCGGGTTGGAATGAACTACATCATCTACGGGATGACGCACTGACGGCACGAGCCGCTGCATCCCTCAGGGACGATGCCTCGGACGTGCGCCGAGCGCGCGCGACAGGATGAGCCGCTCGGTAGCATGTTCGAGTTTCTCTTCAAATATCCACCGGCGGCATTCGCCCAGGGACACCTGGTCCTGCTAGGCTCCTGGCCACCGTGGATCCTGCTCGCGCTGAGCGTGCTTGCCGCGAGCGGGCTCGCGGTGCTCATCCTGTGGCGGGCGCGGCGCGCCACGCACACCTTGAGCGGCTGGCGCCTCACGACGCTCTGGTTGCTCCAAACGGTGCTTGCCGCCTGGGTGCTCGTGCTGCTGTGGCAGCCCGCCCTGGCGGTCGCCGAGCTCGAGCCGCAGCAGAATATCATCGCCGTCCTGCTGGACGACTCGCGCAGCATGAATCTCGTGGAGAATGGCTCACGGCGCGAGGATCAGGCGATTGCGGCTCTGCGCTCGGGGCTTCTGCCCGCGCTCGGCGCCAGATTCCAGGTGCGCCTGTACCGCTTTGATACCGGGGTGAGCCGGGCGCAGCTCGCACAGCTCGGTCCGGCCGCGGGCGCGGCGACGCACATCGGCGACAGTCTCAAACAGCTCGCACAGGAGACCTCCGATTTGCCGATCGGCGCGGTGGTGCTGCTGAGTGATGGCGGGGACAGCACCGGCGGGGTGGACCGCGATGCGATCCAGGCGCTGCGCCAGCGCCGCATCCCCGTGCATACGGTCGGCTTTGGCGCAACGCAGGGCGCACCGGATGTGGAGATCGAGGATGTGACGCTCGCAACGCGCGCCCTGGCGCAGTCGCGCGTGAGCGCGCTCGTGACGCTCAAGCAGCACGGGTTCGATGCAGCCACGACGAGGCTCATCGTGCGCGACGGCGGTCAGGTGCTGGCCGACCGGCCGATCCGGCTGGCCCCGGGCGGAGCCCTGCAAGCCGAGCCCATCGTCTTCAATGTCGGCGCCGCCGGGGCGAAGTCTCTGCAGTTCGCGGTGGCGCCGCTACCGAGCGAGAGCAATCGCGCCAACAACACCGTGGTGCGCCTCCTCGATGTGCAATCCGAGCCGCGGCGCATTCTGTATTTCGAAGGCGAGCCGCGCTGGGAATACAAGTTCATCCGTCGCGCGGCGGAGGATGATCCGATGCTGCAGCTCGCCTCGATCCTGCGCACCACCGAGAACAAGATCTATCGGCAAGGGATCAAGGACCCGAGCGAGCTCGCGGACGGATTCCCGACGCGCGCGGAGGATCTGTTCGCCTTTCAGGGACTCATCATCGGCTCGGTCGATGCCGGATACTTCAGCCGCGCGCAGCAGGAGCTCATCCGGGAGTTCGCCGACCGTCGCGGCGGGGGAGTGCTGTTCCTCGGCGGCCGACAGTCGCTCGCCGATGGGGTCTGGGGCGGCTCGCTCGCGGCGGATGCCCTTCCCGTCGTGCTTCCCGAGTCGCAGGATACTTTTCATCGCGACCCCGCCACCGTGAGTCTCACGCCCGCGGGCGAGCAAAGCGCGATTTGCCGTCTGGTGGATGATCCGACCGCGAACGTCCAGCGCTGGGCGAGGCTCCCCTACCTCATCGACTACGAGGATCCCGGCACGGCCAAGCCCGGCGCCGTGGTGCTCGCTCAGATGCACCATGACGGCCACACGATGCCGCTGCTGGTGACGCAGAGCTACGGGCGCGGTCGCACGGCGGTGCTCGCAACGGGCGGCACGTGGCGCTGGCAGATGAGTCTGCCACTCGGGGATCGCACCCACGATGTGTTCTGGGAGCAGCTGCTGAGATGGCTCGCGGGGGACACTCGCGGGGAGGTCGCCGCGGCCGTGGCCACGCCGATCCTGCTCGATCAAAGCCATCTGCGCATCGCCGCGGAGGTGCGCAACAAGGACTACTCGAGCGCGGCGGATGCGAGCGTCACCGCGCGCGTGATAGGCCCCGGCGGTGCGCCGCAGGAGATCGCGCTGGCCCCGGTTGCGAACGAGCCCGGACGATTCGAGGCCCAATGGACGGTGCCGGCCCAGGGTCTGTACGTCTCGGAGATCACCGCGCGGCGCGGCGCCGAGGAGCTCGGGCGCGATGTGGTGCCGTTCGAGCGCGTGGATGGGATCGCCGAGAGCTTCCATACCGAGCAGAATCGTGACCTTCTCGAGCGCCTGGCGGCGAGCACGGGTGGGCGCTACTGGCAACCTGGGGACCTGGGCGAGCTGGCGCGCAGCCTGCCCTACTCGCACTCGGGAGTGAGCGCCCAACGCCTGGCGGAGCTGTGGAACATGCCCGCGGGATTCCTCCTTATCCTCGCCCTGCGCAGCGGGGAGTGGCTCCTGCGGCGAAGGTGGGGGCTGGTGTGAGGCTCATCGTACTGGTCACTTTCCTCGCATGGGCACTCGCGGTGCGCCCGGCGAGCGCGGAGGCCTATTTCCTGACGGTCGCGGGCCTGGGTGGGGAGCCCGACTACGAGCGCGAGTTCAGCGCGCTCGCCGCCGATCTCGACCGCACGTTGAAGGGGCCCGAGGCGCATGTCTACACGCTCTCGGGCGAGGATGCCTCCCGCGCGCAGCTGATCCACACGCTGCAGCTCATCGCCGGACTCGCCCAGCCGGCCGACGAGTTCGTGCTGATCCTGATCGGTCACGGCTCCTTCGATGGCATCGACTACAAGTTCAATCTCGTGGGCCCGGATATCTCGGCGGCCGCGCTCGCGGGGCTGTGCAACCGCATCGCGGCCAGGCGGCAGCTCATCATCAACACGACGAGCGCCAGCGGCGGCTCCATCCCCGTGCTGGCGCGTGGTGGCCGCGCGGTGATTGCGGCGACCAAGAGCGGCACGGAGAAGAACGCCACCATCTTTGCACGCTACTTCGTCGATGCGTTGCAGGATCCCACTGCGGACCTCGACAAGAACGATGCGATCTCGGCGCTCGAGGCGTTCGAGTACGCGACCGCCAAGACCGCCGCTTTCTACGAGGCGCAGAAGCGGCTCGCGACCGAGCATGCCGTGTTCGTGGACACCCCGAACGCGGCCCCGGTGCGTGCGGCCTCGACCCAGACGGGAGCCGGACGGTTCCTGTCGAGCCTCGTGCTGGTGCGACTGGGGGCGGCGCGCACGGCGGCCGCCGATCCTGCCAAGCGCCAGCTGCTCGATCAGAAGGAGCAGCTGGAGCGCAGGATCGACACGCTCAAGTACCAGCGCGCGGCGATGTCGGCCGAGGATTACAAGCGTGAGCTCACCGATGCCCTGGTGCAGCTTGCGAAGATCGAGCAGCAGCTCGAGCCATGACAGCCGCGGCGCCCCGGGGGATGAGGCTCAAGGTGCTCCTGCTCGCAGCGCTCGGCCTTCTTGCCATGGGGTCGGTCTTGGCATCTGCGGCCGAGACCCCCGAGCACTGCGCCCTGCTTCGCAAGCACGGGCAGGAAGCTCAGGCGCGTATCTGCTTCGAGGGGCTCGTGCACCAGGGCGCGCAGGGTCCGGCGGCCACGGCCGCCTATTGGCGCGCGGAAGGGGACTGGGGCCTGGGTGACTATGACGGGGCCAATCGTGAGTTCCGCGCAGCGGTGGCGCAGGCGGATGCCGGTGGTGCCGCCCGTGCGCGCGCGCTCTATCGCGTGCGCTGGGGCATGTTGCTGCACGAGCGGTTCAACGATCCGGACGCGGAGGGTCTGTTCAAGGAAGCCCTCGCGCGGGATCCGAGGAGCGCCGGCGCCTATCTGGGACTTGCGCTCGTGAGCGCGGATGGCTTCGACGATCAGGCGATCGCGTGGGCCCGCAAGGCACTTGCGATCGATCCGCAACTCACGGCGGCTCACGAGCTGCTGGCAACTCTCGCGCTGGAGGATTCCGAGCCGCAGCAGGCCGCACACGAAGCGGATGCGGCGCTTGCACTGTCGGCCGACGCGCTCGATGCGATGGCCGTGCACGCCAGCATCGAGCTGCTCGCAGACCGCTCGCCACAGGGCTGGCTCGAGCGCATCCGAGCGATCAATCCTGCCTACGGGCAGGGCGATGCCATCATCGCGCACCATCTCATCCTGCATCTGCGCTACAGCGAGGCGATCGACTACTACCGCAAGGCGCTCGCGGCCGATCCCAAGCTGTGGTCCGCCCGCTCCGAGCTCGGCATCACCTTGATGCGGCTGGGCGAGCAGGATCAGGCGCGAGCCGAGCTCCTCCAGTGCTACCAGGCGGGCTATCGCAACGAGGAGACCGTCAACAGCCTGAGGCTCCTCGACAGCGAGCGAGACTTCGTCACCTTCAAGGATGCGACGACCATCTTGAGGCTCGCGAGGAAGGAAGCCGATCTGCTGTATCCCTACGTGTTGCCCGAGCTCAAGCGCGACATCGCAGACTACGAGCGGAAGTACCACATGAAGCTTCCGGCGCCAGTGCAGGTGGAGCTGTATCCGGATCACGAGGATTTCGCCGTGCGTACGCAAGGCATGCCGGGACTCGGTGCGCTCGGTGTGACCTTCGGGGAGGTGGTGGCGATGGACAGCCCCTCGGGCCGAAAACCGGGCGAGTTTCACTGGGCGAGCACGCTGCGGCACGAGATGAGCCACGTGTTCATCCTCACGCAGACCCATCACCGGGTGCCGCGCTGGTTCACCGAGGGCCTCGCCGTGCACGAGGAGACCCAGGCCTCCCCGGAGTGGGGCGACCCGATGACGCCGGATATCGTCCAGGCGCTGCGCGATCGCAAGCTCCTGCCGGTCGCCGATCTCGATCGCGGCTTCGTGCGGCCGCAATACCCCGCCCAGGTGGAGGTGTCCTACTTCGAGGCGGGACGGATCTGCGATTACATCCAGGGCCGCTGGGGGACCGAGAAGCTCAACGACATGGTGCACTCCTTCGCACAGCGCGCGAGCACCCCTCAGGCGATCGAGCAGACTCTGGGGCTCACGACCCAGGCGTTCGACGAGCAGTTCCAGAGATGGCTCTACGCCGGGCTCGCCGCAACGCTTGCAAGTTTTCCGGAGTGGCACCCGCGCCTGGTGCACCTTGCGCAGCTCTCGCAGGAGCGGCGCTACGACGAGGTGGCTCGGGAGGGCGCAGCCGTCATTCGCATGTATCCCGACTACGTGTACGATGGAAACGCGTACGAGATGCTCGCGCAGGCCGACCTCGCGCAGCACAACCCACAGGCGGCGGCCGAGGTGCTCGAAGATTACCAGGCGAGGGGCGGCCACCAGCCCGATACACTGAAGGAGCTCGCGCGGCTCGAGGAGCAGCTCGGCAGCCCATCGGATGCCGCAGCGACCCTCGATCGCATCAACGACATCGACCCCGCCTACGACGAGGACCTGCACCGGCATCTGGGAGGTCTCTGGCTACAGGCGAAGAACTACGCCGGCGCCATCCGCGAGTACCGCGCGGTGCTGGCCATGCAGCCGCTCGACAAGGCCTCCGCGCAGTTCGATCTGGCGCAGGCCTACTTCGCGGCCGGGGAGCACCGTCAGGCCGAGGATGCAGTGCTCGCCTCGCTCGAGGTGGCGCCCGGCTACCGGCCTGCTCAAAGGCTGCTCCTGCAAATCGAGGGAAAGTAGCGCGTGGAGATCAGCGAACACTCGGACCTGGAGCAACGGCTCACGCGCTTTCACGCGGTGCGCGAGGCGATCCTCGCCGAGGTACGGCGCGTGATCGTGGGGCAGAGCGAGGTTCTGGAGCAGATCCTGACGGCCCTGATGGTGGGCGGACACTGCCTCATCACCGGGTTGCCCGGCACTGCCAAGACGCTCATGGTGCGCACGATCGCCCAGACGCTCGGCCTGGAGTTCCGGCGCATCCAGTTCACCCCCGATCTGATGCCCGCCGATATCACCGGCACCGATATCATCGAGGAGGACTCGAGCACCGGGCGGCGGCGCTGGACGTTCGTGCCCGGCCCGATCTTCGGCAACATCCTGCTTGCCGATGAGATCAACCGCACGCCTCCCAAGACGCAGTCCGCGCTGCTCGAGGCGATGCAGGAGCTCTCCTGCACCGTGCGCGGTCACCACTACGATCTGCCGCGCCCGTTCTGTGTGCTGGCGACGCAGAACCCCATCGAGCTCGAGGGCACCTATCCGCTTCCCGAGGCCCAGCTCGACCGGTTCCTCTTCAACACGGTGCTCGGTTACCTCAGCGCCGAGGAGGAGGTGCAGGTGATCGACCGCACCACCACGACGAGCATCGCGCAGGTGAGAGCCGTGACGCAGGCATCCGAGCTCCTCGATTTCCAGCAACTCGTTCGGATGGTGCCCATCGCAGAGTCGGTCGCGCGCTATGCGGTGGAGCTGGTTCGGGCGACGCGTCACGACAGCCCCGCAGCCCCCGCCGTGATCCAGAAGTACGTGAACTACGGTGCGAGCGTGCGCGCAGCCCAGTTCATGGTGCTCGCCGCCAAGGCCCGCGCGCTCGGGCAGCGGCGCTACCACGTGAGCTACCAGGACATCGTCGCGCTGGCCCTCCCGGTCCTGCGGCACCGCATATTGCTCAACTTCCATGCCGAGTCGGACCGGATGGGTCCGGATGAGATCCTGCAGCAGCTGATTGCACATGTACCGGCTCCCGAAGGCCCCTGAGGAGCGGCGCCCACGAGCACGGTCATCCAGAGATTTCTCGATCCTGCCGTTCTCTCCGCGATCTCGGGGCTCGACCTTGTCGCGAAGACCGTCGTCGATGGCTTCGTCGCCGGGCTCCACCGCTCGGCTGATTTCGGCTTCAGCCAGGAATTCGCCGAATACCGTGCTTATGTGCCCGGCGATGATCTGCGGCACGTGGACTGGAACGTCTTTGCACGCACCGAGCGCGCCTATCTCAAGCGCTATCGTGGCGAAACGAACAGCCTCCTCACCGTGCTGCTCGATGCGAGCAACTCCATGGCGTACGCCTCGCATCCGGTCACGAAGATGGACTACGCGCGCTTCATCGCCGCCTCGCTCTTTTATCTTGCGATCCACAAGCAGCGCGATGCCGCCGGGCTCATCGTCTTCGATGACGAAGTGCGTCACTCCGTGCGCCACTCCACGCGGTCGGGCCAGCTGCAGCGCCTGCTCGCGGCACTGGAGAGTGCCGAGCCGCGCGCCCGGACGCGCCTGGAGGCTCCTCTCGAGCACTTCCACGGGCTGCTGCGCCGGCGCGGCATCGTCGTGGTGCTGTCGGACTTCTATGCATCCCCGCAGGCGATCGTGCGTGCCATCGAGCCGCTCAGATTTCGCGGCAACGAAGTGGTACTGTTCCACATCCTCGATCCCGCCGAGCTGCATCCACGGATCGGCGGCTCGGCGGTGCTCGAGGACCTCGAGAGCGCAACGCGCTTTGCGGTGACTGCCGAGTATGCCGAGCAGGAGTACCGCGAGCGCATCACCGGTCACATCGAAGCCCTCAAGAGCGGGGCGCGGGGCGCGGGTCTCGCCTATCAGCTGCTCGTCACAGACCAGCCCCTCGACGCGGCGCTGCGGGAATATCTCACCCTGAGGCGCGCGCGAAACTAAGGCCGCCGCAACTCGCACCGCACGGCACCCCCTCGTCGCAAACGATCATGGGCTTTCTCGCTCCAGGATTTCTACTCGGTGCTCTGGCGGTCGCACTGCCGCTGTATCTGCACCTGCTGCGGCGGCAGGGCAGTCCGCCGCAGCCCTTCAGCTCGCTCATGTTCTTCGAGCCGCGCGAGCAAAGCGCCATGCGACGCCGCAGGCTGCGGTACTGGTTGCTGCTCGCGCTGCGCCTGGCGGTGGTGCTGCTCCTTGCGGCCGCCTTCGCCGAGCCCTACATCCCGCGCCTCACGGCGGGCGCGGCGCCCGACAAGCTCATGGTCCTCGTCATCGACCGCTCGCTCAGCATGCGTGCGGGCAGCCGGCTCGCGCAGGCCAAGCGCGAGGCGCTCGCAGTGCTGGCGCGCAAGCGCTCGGGCGACAGTGCGCAAGTGCTCACGCTCGGCTCGCAGGTGAGCGCACTCACCCAGGCGACGCGCGATCCGAGTGCATTGCGCGCGGCCGTGCAGAGCGTCGAGCCGAGCGACTCACATGGATCCTTCGGTGCGCTGGCGGCGGCCATGCGCTCGATTGCAGCCACCGCGCGCACGCCGATCGAGCTGCATCTCTTCAGCGATCTGAAGAGGACCAGCATGCCCCCGAGCTTTGCCGAGATGGCGCTCCCCCCGCAGGTGACTCTGGTGCTGCATCCGCTTGCCGCGGCAGCCGAGCCGAACTGGGCGGTCGAGAGCGTCGCGGTGCCGGGGGAGGTCTGGAATCCCCGTGCGACGCGCGTGCGCGCGGTGATCGCCGGATATGCAACGCCGGCCGCCCGCAAAACCGTCTCGCTCCTGATCAATGGTCGAACGGTCGCAACGCAGCAGGTCCAGGTGCCAGCCTCTGGCCGCGCGGCGGTCGAGTTCACATCGCTCGAGGTTCCACACGGCCTCAGCCGGTGCGCGGTGCGCATCGACTCGTCGGACGCGCTGCCCGCCGACGATGAGTATCGCTTCGCCGTGGAGCGATCCGACCCCAAGCGCGGCCTTTTCATCCATCAGAGCTCCGATGAGCGCTCACCGCTTTACTTTGGAACGGCGCTCGCCTCCGCAGCCCCCGCGGCCTTCCAGCTCGAGAAGCTCCCCGTCGATCGCGCCGCGAGCCTCGATCCGCAAGGCTACGCATTCGTCGTGCTCTCCGATGTGGCGTCGCTCCCGGACACCCTGGCCGATCGGCTCAGCGAATACGTGCGCCGGGGCGGTGGCATCCTGATCTCGCTCGGGACGGCGGCGGCCCAGCAACGAGCCGTGCCGCTCTTCGGCGGCGAGCTGCACGGGACGCACACCTATTCGCGCGAAGCGCAGCGCTTCGCATCGGTGGGAGTGGCAGACAGTACCTATCCTTCGGTCGGGCAGCCGATGCAATGGGACGGCGTGCGCTTCTTCTTCGCGGCGAACGTGGATGTGAGCGGCTCCCGCGTGGCCCTGCGGCTCTCCGACGGAGTGCCGCTGCTCGCCGAGCGAGCACTCGGGGAGGGGCGCGTGGTGCTGTTCGCCTCCGGATTCGACAACCTGACCAATGATCTACCGCTGCACCCCGTCTTTGTCGCATTCGTGGACCGCACGATTCGCTACCTCACGGGTACCGAAGCCCGCAGCAGCTCGAGCACGGTGGACGAGTTCGTGGCGCTGCGGGCGGCGCGGGAGCAGGGGGTCGGCGTCGAGGTGGTGGACCCCCAGGGACGGCGAGCGCTCTCGCTCGCCTCCGCCGCATCCGCGCAGTGGCTACAGCTTGCCCAGGCGGGCTTCTACGAGTTGCGCCTGGCGAACGGCCGTCGCGATCTGATCGCCGCGAATCCGGACCGGCTCGAGTCGGACCTCACCCCGATCCCGCCCGAGGTGCTTGCGCTCTGGCGCGGTGGCGCGGGCGCGAATGCGGCTGCGGACGCTGCGGCCACGCCGCAGCAGGGGGAACCCGCGGCACGCAGTCTCTGGTGGTACGCTATGGTGCTGCTGCTGGTCGCCGCCCTGGCGGAATCCGCCCTCGGCAGTCGTTACCTCGGGACTCTACGGGAGCACCCGTGACTGCGAGCGAGGAACTGCGATCGTATCTCGAGCACGTGCGCAACCGGTTGCGCCTTGCGACCGTGCTGCGTGGCATCGCCGTTCTCGCCGGCGCCGCGCTGCTCTCGACGCTCCTTCTGACGTTCATCATCGATCGGCTCGCAGCGTTCTCCGCAGCGAGCCTGTGGGGCGCTCGTGGCATTCTGTGGCTCATCCTGGCAGCAGGTGCGGGCCTCGGGCTTGCACTGCCTCTGTGGCGGCTGACGCGTCGGTGGTCCGCGCGCTGCGCGGAGCGGGCTTTCCCGCAGCTCGAGCAGCGGCTGCTCACCTTTGCCGAGCGCGATCGCGAGCGCACCGGCGACCCGTTCATCGAGCTGCTCGCCGCGGACACGTTGCGGATCACCCGCTCGGCGAGCGCCCGGCAAATGGTGCCGGATGCGGCGCTGGTCGCACTGGCCGGGGCGGGCATCGCCTGCCTCGGAGTGCTGCTGTGGCTCATCAAATTCGGTCCCGGGTACTGGGGATACGGGGCCGCCGCGCTCTGGATGGGCCCTCCTGCAAGTCCGCTCTACGCCATTCGTGTGACCCCCGGGGATGCGACGGTGCGCCGTCAGGGCGATGAGCTCATCACCGCCCAACCGCTCGGTCTCGAGGCCGAGCGGGCGCAGCTTTACGCGCGCTACCGCAGCGCCTCCCGCTGGGACCGTATCAGCATGCAGCCTCAGCCGCGGGGATCGGGCTTTCAATTTCTCCTGACCGGCATTCCGGAGGACATCGACTACTACGTCGAGGTCGGCTCTCTCAAGAGTCCGCACTATCACCTGCGCGTGGCCGATGTGCCGGTGGTGAGCGCCATTCGTGTGCATTATCACTATCCGGCCTGGACGAGGCTGCCCGATGCGCTCGAGCCGCGCGGCGGGGATCTGCGTGCGGTGACCGGCACCCAGGCCGAGCTCGAAGTGCATACCGACCGGCCCATGCGCGATGGGTTCCTGGTGCTGGATGATGGCCGGCAGATTGCCCTGGCAGGCGCTGCGGGCGCGTACCGTGGACTCATCAACATCGAGCACGACGGCGCCTACCACGTGGCGGTGCGCAATCACGGCGAGACGCTGCGCATATCGGAGGACTATTTCATCGAGGCCGGTGAGGTCAAGCCGCCGGAGGTCGCCATCGTGAGGCCCGGGCGCGACTACCGGGCAAGTCCGATCGAGGAGGTGACCGTCGTCGCCGCGGCGGCCGATGCGTTCGGGCTCGACGACCTCGCGCTGCATTACTCGGTGAACGGCGGTCCGGAACGATCGATCAAGCTGCTCAAGCAGGACGGTGTGCACCAGGCCCGCGGGGCTGGCGTGATCAGCCTCGAGAACTTCAAGGTCGTGCCCGGCGATGTGGTGAGCTTCTACGCCTCGGCGAAGGATGCGCGCGCCGAATCGCACACGGACATGGCCTTCATCCAGGTGGAGCCCTTCGAGCGCGAGTTCTCCCAGTCGCAGGCAGCCGGCGGCGGAGGTGGTGGCTTCGGCAACGGTGAGGTGCAGATCACCGAGCGCGAGAAGGAGATCATCCAGGCGACCTGGCAGCAAACAGGATCCACGACCCCATCGCCCAAGCAAGCCGCAGAGCAGGCCAAGTTTCTCTCGGACGTTCAACGCACCTTGCGCACGCAATCCCTGTCGCTCGCCGGCCGCATCGAGCTGCGTGATCTATCCACGACCAACGAATCCATCGGCAGCTTCCAGCAGGAGATGAATGCGGCCGCGGAGGCGATGGGTCCGGCAGCCGACCAGCTCGCAGGAGGGCAGTGGAAGCAGGCGATTCCGCAGGAGCAGAAGGCGCTGCAGCACCTGCTGCGCGCCGAGGCCACGTTTCGCCAGATCGAGGTGGCCTTTGGCAGCCGGGGTGGTGCGGGGTCGGGTGCGGTGAACTCGGCCGGCCGAGATCTTGCGAGCCTGTTCGATCTGGAACTCGACATGCAGAAGAACCAGTACGAGACACGACCGGATGCCTCATCGAGCTCGGCAACTGGGCGTCCGGACCCGGTCGATGAGGCTTTGCGCAAGCTCGATGAGCTCGCACGCCGGCAGGACGAGCTGAGCGCCGCGAGCGATGCGCATCAGGCGCAAACAGCCGAGCAGCGCTGGCAGCAGGAGATGTTGCGACGCCAGGCCGATGAGTTGCGCCGCCAGCTCGAGCAGCTTGCTCGCAATGGGACGCCAGGAGCGAGCGGTCAGCAGGGAGGGAGCGATCAGCAGGCCGGCAACGATCAGCAGGGAGGCAGCGATCGGCGCGGCGATCGGACCGCGCGCGAGCGGATCGGGCAGGCGCTGGCTCAGCTGCGCCAGGCAGAAGATGCGATGCGACGCTCCGTCGACCAGCGTGACGATGCGGGCGCGCGGGCTGCCGCGCAACAGCTTCGTGAGGCCATGCGGGCTCTGGGCGGGGTGCAGCAGGAGCAGACCCAAGGCGAGCTCGCGGCGCTGCAGCGCGAAGCCGGGCGGCTGGCGAACGAGGAGCGCCGGCAGGCCGAGCGCATGGCCGAGCTTGCTCGCCGTGGTGCGCCGCGCAGTTTTGGGCCCAATGGCGCGAGGCCCGGCGGTGCCATTGGCATTGGGCCGTCCGACTTGCCACCTGTCCCGGGGCTGCGCGGTGGGCCCGGGGATGTTCAAACGATGATCGATGACCGCCAGCAACTCGCAGATGATCTCGCGCGGCTGCAAGCGCAGATGCGCGATGCCGAGCGCGAGACGCTCGCGCGCAGCCACGCGGCCGCCGAGAAGCTTCGCGATGCCTTGAGCGATCTGGACCAGGCGGACACCGAGACCCAGTTGCAGCGCAGCGCCGACATGCTGCGCCGGGGATACGGTGCGCGCGGTGATTCGACCGAGAGCGATATCGAAAGCTCGCTGCAGCATTTGAAAGACCAGCTCGGTCAGGCAGGTGAGGCGCTCGCAAAAGGGCAGCCTCCGTCGAACGATGCGCTCGATGCGCTGGACCAGTTGCGCAGTCGGCTCGCGGCACTCGATCCCTCGCTGCGCGGCTCTGCAGGTGATCAGGGCGCAGCGGCAGGCCAGGCCGCAACGCGCGGTAACGGTGGGATCGACGGACCCGTCACGGCCGGAGGAGGTGGTCGCGCCGACGGGGTGAACGGGGCCTGGAACACGGGCAACAACGGGCCGTATGGCGCCGGTCGAGCGGCACCGCCCACTGCGACGCCGGCCGGCGACCCCGAGCGGACCTTCCAGCAGGAGATGAGCGAGCTGGGGCGGCTGCGGCGTGCGGTGGGGAACGATGCGTCGGGGCGACGCGAGGTCGATGAGCTCATCCGTTCCATGCAGAGACTCGATCCGCGCCGCTTTCCGGGTAATCCCGCAATGGTCGAGGAGCTCTACGGGCGCGTGGTGACGCAGGTGGACAGACTCGAGCTTCAGCTCCGGAACGACGCGGGCGAGCCGCAAACCGCGGACGTTCGCAGCGACCGCGCGCCGGCGGTGCCGCCGGGTTACCAGGATGCGGTCGCGGAGTATTACCGGCGGTTGAGCAAGAGCCCCTGAATCCCGCTACGCTCGCGCCCCGTTGCGGCCTGCGCAGGCACGAATGCGCGGCTGACTTGCATCACGGGGCGCCGGCCGTCAGGCCCACGTCATCATCCATGTGCTCGAAGAGCGCGCCGTTCGGCTCGATATGTCCCACTGCACAGGCGGGGATGATGGCGAGGCCCAGGAAAGCGATGACGCACCGTTGATTGATCCAGAAGAGCAGCGGTCCCCCCGGCACGTGCTCGACTCGATGCGTGTGCTCATGCGACCAACCAAACTCGGGCCTTTTGCCGAACATGGGCTTCAGGGCGCGAACGAGCGGATGAGTTTCCGGATTGGCCCCGCGGGACAGCCACTTCGCGCCGCGCTTGCGATCGGCCTCCGATTCGAGCTGATCCTGCACCGCCTTCTCGGCTTCGCCGAGCCAGTCGATCGAAGGAGCAGCGCGGCTGGGTTGTGGAGCAATGTTCTTTGGGATCTCTTGCGGGGGGACCTTCGTGGCCCGCGCTCTTTCTGTCAGTGCTGCGCGGGGGACCCTCTGTGCGCCGTGTTGCCGCGGGTGCGCAGGAGAGGGTTTCCCCTGCGTTCGGAGGGGCACGAAGATCGATATGAACTCGCGCGTCTCACCGACCGAGCGCTCACGCAACAGCTCATCACGTAGGAGCACGAAGGCCGCGATGTGGGCCGCCATGACCAGGAGCGCGGCGGCGCCACCGCGTGCTGCGCCCCGAAGAGGGTGGCGGTTGAGGCTCCAGAGTGAATCTGCACAGGCTGTGAGTCGCAGAGGCCTTCCCCGGCGGCCGGAGTCCTTCGAGGAACTCGTTAGCAAAGCTCGACCGCCTGCCTGCGGGAAAGTTCGCAACTGAGGGCGGCAGCGCGTCCTTTGGGCTTGCGCATCGGTACATCGTGTGATACATCTTACGATATGTTTTACGATCACAACGACTTCCCTCATCGCCGTGCTCCGTGGGCCTTTTGGATGGCCTCCCACCGGGGCGGCCACGGCTTCGGGCACTTCGGGCGCGGATTCAGAGGCGGATTCGGCCGCGGGGGCATGGCCTTCCGCACGGGCCGCAAGCTCGGCGCCGCGGATCTGCAGCTCATGATCCTGGCGCTCCTCGCCGAAAGACCGAGCCACGGCTACGAGCTGATCAAGGCCGTGGAGGAGCGCTCCGGGGGCTTCTACGTTCCAAGCCCCGGGGTGATCTACCCGGCGCTCACCTACCTCGAGGAGATCGGCCACGTCACCGTCGAGCCCGAGGGCACCAAGAAGCTC
>DATKPP010000083.1:0-35142 GCA_035524075.1 Steroidobacteraceae bacterium
TTCAGCTTCAACTCCGGAGGCGGACGCTGCCCCACCTGCAGCGGCAACGGCTTCGAGCATGTCGAGATGCAATTCCTGTCGGACGTGTATCTGCGCTGCCCCGACTGCGACGGGCGGCGCTACCGTCCGGAGGTGCTCGAGGTCAAGCGCGAGGGCGCGGATGGCCGCCGGGCGAGCATCGCGGATGTGCTCGACATGACGGTGACCGAGGCACTTGCCTTCTTCGGGGACTCCCGCGAGCTCGCGCAGCGCTTGCGTCCCCTCGCGGATGTAGGCCTCGAATACGTGCGGCTCGGCCAGCCGGTGCCGACGCTCTCCGGCGGTGAGGCTCAGCGGCTCAAGCTCGCCGGCCATCTGGCCGACGCCGCCCTCGGGGCGGCCGCCACCTCGCATCGAGGCAAGCTGTTCCTGTTCGACGAGCCTACGACCGGACTGCACTTCGATGATGTGGCAAAGCTGCTCAGGGCCTTCCGCAAGCTCTTGGTGGCGGGCCACTCGCTGCTGGTGATCGAGCACAACCTGGATGTGGTGCGCGCGGCAGACTGGATCATCGATCTTGGCCCCGAGGGGGGCGATCGTGGCGGGGAGATCGTGTGCGCCGGCACCCCTGCGGAGGTGATCGCGCACGCAAGCTCACACACCGGCAAGGCGCTCGATCTGTACGAGCGAGCGCTCGGGGTGGGTGGCGAGCCCGATGCCCTGGCCCTGGTCGCCGAGCCTCGCTCGCAGTACCGCGTGGGCGGGGACAGCCGCGCACGCCACTCGGTGGTGATCCACAACGCCCGGGAGCACAACCTCAAGAGCATCGATGTGGAGATCCCGCGCGATCGCTTCACCGTCGTGACCGGGGTGTCGGGCTCGGGGAAATCGACGCTTGCATTCGACATCCTCTTCAACGAGGGACAGCGCCGCTATCTCGAGTCCTTGAATGCCTATGCGCGTCAGTTCGTGCAGCCCGCGGCGCGGCCCGACGTCGATGCGATCTTCGGCATCCCGCCCACCGTCGCGATCGAGCAGCGTACCAGCCGCGGCGGCCGCAAGAGCACCGTCGCAACGCTCACGGAGATCTATCACTTTCTGCGCCTGCTCTACGTGAAGCTCGGCGTGCAGCACTGCCCGGACTGCGCGACGCCGATCGAGCCGCAGAGCCTCCGGTCCATCGCGGCGCGGCTCCTCGAGGAGTTTCGCGGCCGGCGCGTGACGCTGCTCGCACCGCTCGTCGTGGCGCGCAAGGGCTTCTACACCGACCTTGCGAAGTGGGCCGCCAAGAAGGGTTATCGCGAGCTGCGCGTGGATGGCACGGCGCTGCCCACGGCGCGCTGGCCGCGCCTCAATCGCTTCAAGGAGCACACGATCGAGCTGCCGGTCGCGACACTCGACATCAACGCGCGCAGCGACGGCGCGCTGCACGAGGCGCTCGCGCGCGCGCTCGACTACGGCAAGGGCCTGCTGAACGTGCTGCCGGCCGAGGGCGATCGACGCCCCGTGATGTTTTCCACCAAGCGCGCCTGTCCCTCCTGCGGTCGCAGCTTCGCCGAGCTCGACCCGCGGCTCTTCTCGTTCAATTCCAAGCACGGTTGGTGCGAGGGCTGCTTCGGCACGGGGCTCGAGATGGCGGGCTTCTCCGAGGAGCAGACGGGCGAGGAGCTCTGGTGGAACGAGTGGTACGAGCGCGAGCCGGTGCCCTGCCCCGCGTGCGCCGGCAAGCGCTTGAATCCGGTCGCGCTGCACGTGCGCTTCCGCGAGCACTCGATCGCCGATCTCACCGCACAATCGATTGCGGGCTCGGTGGGATTCTTCGGCAAGCTCAAGCTCGACGAGCGCGAGCGCGAGATCGCGCGCGACCTCAACGCCGAGATTCGCGCGCGGCTCGATTTTCTGCTGCGTGTGGGGCTTGGCTATCTCACGCTCGATCGCGCTGCACCGACGCTCTCGGGCGGCGAGGCACAGCGCATCCGGCTGGCCGCACAGCTGGGCTCGAATCTGCAGGGCGTCTGCTACGTGCTCGACGAGCCGACGATCGGGCTGCATCCGCGGGACAACCGCGTGCTGCTCGCATCGCTCGCGGAGCTCACCTCGCATCGCAACACCCTGGTGGTGGTCGAGCACGACGAGGAAACCATCCGCCGTGCCGATCACGTGCTCGACCTGGGACCCGGGGCCGGGGTGCGCGGCGGGGAGCTCGTCGGTGCGGGCACCGTCGCGGACCTCATCGCGAATCCGCGCTCCATCACCGGGCGCTATCTGCGCTCGCCGCTGCAGCATTCGCGCACGCCGCGTCGCGAGACCTCCCCCCGCACTCCCTCCCTGAGGCTCGAGCGGGTACAGCTGCACAATATCGACGGCATCGACGTGCGTATTCCACTCGGCCGCTTGACCGTGGTGACCGGCGTATCGGGCTCCGGCAAGTCGACCGTCGCGCGCGATGTGCTCTACGCGAACCTGCGCCGTGCGCTGGCCGCCGAGGCTCCGCGCGCCCGGCGCAAGCGCGGCGAGCCCCCGCAGCTGCTCGGTTGCCGAGCCTTGCTCGGAGTCGAGCAGATCGACCGGGTGCTCGAGGTCGATCAAGCACCGATCGGCAAGACCCCCCGATCGTGTCCCGCGACCTACGTTGGGTTCTGGGACGACATCCGCGCCATCTTTGCCGGAACAACCGAAGCGCGCATCCGCGGCTACGCCGCGACGCGCTTCTCCTTCAACACGGCCGGCGGGCGCTGCGAAGCCTGCGAGGGGCAGGGCGTCAAGACCATCGAGATGAGCTTCCTGCCGGATGTGAAGGTCGTGTGCGACTCATGTGGAGGGCGGCGCTTCAACTCCGAGACGCTCTCGGTGCTGTGGCGCGAGAAGAGCATCGGGGATGTGCTCGCGCTGAGCGTTGACGATGCCGTCGAGTTCTTCGGAGCGCAC
The DNA here is from genome assembly GCA_035524075.1 of Steroidobacteraceae bacterium. Taxonomy (GTDB): domain Bacteria; phylum Pseudomonadota; class Gammaproteobacteria; order Steroidobacterales; family Steroidobacteraceae; genus JASHUC01. Next base: position 2,908 of record DATKPP010000083.1, read on the forward strand.
TCGCGCGTGCATCACGCGCTGAGCCTGCTGAAGGACGTGGGTCTCGGCTACCTCACGCTCGGTCAGCAAAGTCCGACGCTCTCCGGGGGCGAGGCGCAGCGCATCAAGCTCGTCACCGAGCTTGCCAAGGTGCGCAGCGCCGGCCGCGCGCCGCCGAAGCACACCCTCTACGTGCTCGATGAGCCCACGGTGGGCCTGCACATGGCCGACGTGGAGAAGCTCGTCGCGGTGCTGCATCGCCTGGTCGATGCCGGCAATACGGCCGTCGTCGTCGAGCACAACCTGGATGTGATGGCCGAGGCGGACTGGATCATCGACATGGGACCGGAGGCGGGCGACGGTGGGGGCCGCATCGTTGCGCAGGGGACCCCGGCGCAGGTCGCCGCGAAGAGCGCCCGCTCGCACACCGGGCGCGTGCTTCAGGAGTTTCTGCAGGAGCGAGCCGCGCCCGACATTCCTGCGCGAGCCCGCCAGGCGTAGAGTCAGCCGATGGCCCACGACCTCGTTTGCTGGAAGTGCGGCGCATCGCTCGCTGCGCTCACCCTGCCGCTGCGCCGGCTGGAGGAATGTCCGCAATGCCGCGCGGAGCTGCATGTCTGCCGCCTGTGCATCGAGTACGACACTCGAGTCGCCAAGCACTGTCGGGAGCCCATCGCGGAGGAGGTCCGCGACAAGGAGCACGCGAACTTCTGCGACTTCTTCAAGCCGCGCCCGGGCGCCTACACCCCGCCCAACACGGCCGAGGTCGCCAGTGCGCGCGCCGAGCTGGAGAAGCTCTTCGGCAAGCCGAAGTAGGCCTCAGCGCCCCTTGCGCGCCCGCTCCGACAGCCGATCGAGGAGCTTGGTGAAGGGCGATTCCTTGCGCACCTCCATCCTCAGGTGGCGCACGCCGGTATCGCTGAGCAAATTCCCCTGGCCCTTGTCGATCTCGAGCTCATCCGCGCCGAGAATCTCGAGTGTCTCCTCGAGCGTCTGCGGCGAGCGCTTTTCGCGAGCGCGCACCCGCCCTCCGGGCGCCTTGCCCGAGCGCTTCGCGGGTGCCTTTGCCGGCTCCTTCGCGGGCTCCTGCTCACTCCCGGCCGTGCTGGCGGGCAGCGCCGGGGTCTCGTCGATCAGCTTGAATTCGGAAGTATGCTGGGGCAGCTTGTCGAGGACCGGGGCCGGAGGCGTGGGGGCCTTCGCGTTTGCGCCCTTGTCCGTGGTGCTGGCCCGCGCCCGCTCCTGGGCACCGACCGGTACCACGGCGACCGAGGCGAACTCGGAGCGAACGTACTGTGCGACCTGCTTTGCCGCGACCGCGTCGGTGAAGAAGCCGAGCCGCAGACCGTACCAGCGGCGCCCTTCACGGCTGCCCTCCACCGTATAGAGCGTGTAGGCACTGAAGATCGCAAGCGGCGGCACCTTCGCAATCTCGATCTGCTGCACCGACCACTGCAGCTGAACTGCGAACGAGACCGGTGCATTGGTCGCAACCGCATCCTTGAGCTCGCGGCGCGTGCCCGTATCGTCCGGCTTGAGCACGGCGATGCTGCTGTCCTCTGGGGCCTGTCCGGCCTGGGGGCGCCGGGTCTCCAGAAGCTTGAGCACCTGCGAGTCCGACAGGCCCCGCCCCGCACCGCGTGCAGTGCCGCTCTCGAACGCAGGCATCTGCTGTGTGGCGCCCGTCTCGTCGAGGGCCCGGAGCACCTCTCGCACGTTGGACAGCGGCAGCCGTGCCCCCGGGGTCGCATTGAGGGCTTTCGCCGCATTCGACGGCACCGCAGCGTTCGGGGACGCAGGCCGTTGCGGCGTGGCCGTCGAGGTGCTTGCCGCGGCTCGTGCGGGAGCGGATCGCGCAGCCGCGGCGCTCGTGCGCGAGGTGCCCGCGGGGAAAACCGTCGGTGGCTCCGGCCGCACCGCCGCACGCGTCTTGGATGGAGCGGCTCGGACGATCGGCGCTGCCTCGGCGGAGCGCGTCGCGGTCTGGGGTCTCACCGCAGCGACGCGCGCAGCAGCTGCGCCCGGGATCGCCGTGCTCGGGGTCGCGGCGCTCGGCTGCGGCGCTCGGCTCGGCGAGGCCGGCTTCGCCACCGCGGGAGCCGCGGCACTTGCGCCCAGGGCGCGCGCCAGAGGCTCCGGGGGCGGGCGCAGACGCTTGCCGGGCGCCTCTCCGGCCCACGCTCCGGGATACACCTCGCGCACGACGCTCAGCAAGTCCTCCGCATCCTGCAGCGTCTCGAAGAAGCCCATGTGCAAGCGGAAGCGCTCGCGTCCGTCCTCGAGCCGCCGGCTGACGAAGAAGCTGAAGCGCTTGAGCTCCGCATCGTGCGGCTGCGACAGCGCGACCGGCGTGGTGGACGAGCAGAGATTGATGACGAACGGACCTTCGCCAGTCGCTGCGGTGCCTCGTGCGGCGGCATCCATGTTGGCTCTTCCGAGCGAGCTGGGCTCAGCGCGCGGTGTGGTCATAAGTTTTCCCCGGAACTGATCGGCCGCTGCTCTGAAGGAGATGCCGACCGATCGGAGGGAGAAGACCTGCGCGCGCCGAGCGCGAATCGCGGTGGCAACCCCGCCGTCGTAGGAGCACGTCCTTTAGACCGGTGGCTTTGCGTCCCCGTCTTTCGACGGGTTTGCTCTTTACACGACCGAGAGTGTCGGTAACGCGCGACTGTCCGTCAAGGGTGAATTTCGTGCCGTGACTCTCATACAGCGTCGCCGCGCGAAGACGTCGCCTGCGAGAGTCACCGGAGCGGACATAAGGGGTATCGGCAAATACATATTGCGCGCTCTCACATGACCTCGCGCGCCGGCGCGAGCTTGCGGCGCGCGGGCCGCGCGATCTCAGCCCGCCTCGCGCACCGAGCCGCTGACGGCCTGCGCGCCACGCGCGCCGAGCAGCTCCGTCATCGCAGCGGCGGAGAGCGGCCGTGCGAGGTAGAAGCCTTGCGCGAAGTCGCAGCGGTGCTCGCGCAGAAAGTCGAGCTGCTCGATGCGTTCGATGCCCTGGGCCACCACACGCTTGCCGAGCGCGTGAGCCATCATGATGCTCGTCTCGATGATCGCGGCGGACTCTGCATCGTGCGGCAGTTGAGCCACGAGCTCCCGATCGATCTTCACGACGCTGATCGGATGGCGCCGCAGGTAGGTGAGCGGGCACGCTTTCCCGAAATCGTCGAGCACGAGCCGCGCGCCGGATTGCACCAGGCGCGCGAGCGCCGCGCCGGCCTCCGGATCTGCGAGCGCGCTCGCAGCGAGCTCGAGCTCGAGCGACTCGGGCGAGAGCCCATGCTTGTCGAGCGCGGCGCGGACGATGCGCGCAAAGTCCGGGTCCGCGAGCTGTGGCGCGCACACGTTCACCGCCACGCGCGGCGGCATGCTCCCGCGGTCGCGCCAGACAGCCAGCTGGGCGCAGGCCGCATCGAGCACCCAGCCGCCGATATCCACGATGAGTCCACTCTCTTCTGCCGCCGGGACGAACTCATCGGGCTGACGAGTGCCATCGGTCGGGGTATGCCAGCGCAGCAACGCCTCCACACCGGTGAGCGCACCGTCGCTCACTGCGAACTGCGGCTGATAGAAGAGCGAGAATTCCCGCTTGCGCAGCGCCCGCTGCAGTCCGCTGGCGGCGATCGTCGCCGCGGCGGCCGGGCCCGCCGGCTCGCGCTCGACGAAGGCGAAGCGTCCGCGGCCGAGGTCCTTGGCACGGTACATCGCGTTGTCGGCGTTGCGGACCAGCTCATCGGGGCTCACGCCATCCTCGGGAAAGAGCGTGATGCCAATGCTGGCCGAGATCGCATGGTCGGTGGATCCGATAGTGACGGGCTGCCGCAGCGACTCCGTGATGCGCTCGGCGACGGCCGCCGCCGCACCGGCATCGACCACCTTGCGCAGCACGACGGCAAACTCATCCCCACCCAGCCGCGCAACCAGGTCCCCTTCCTTGACGGCAGCGCGCAACCGCAGCGCCACCACCGCGAGCAGTTGATCGCCCGCGAGGTGCCCGAACCCGTCGTTCACGCGCTTGAAGTAATCCAGGTCGATGTAGAGCAACGCGCCCGGCGAGGCTGCCGCGAGCTCCTGCGCGAGATGCTCGCGGAACAGCAGCCGATTGGGCAGCGCCGTGAGCGGATCGTAATGTGCCTGGCGATACAGCTGCGCCTCGCGCTCGCTGCGCGACAGCACCGCGCCCAGGCGGGCGGCGAACTCCCCGCCGCAACGGCTGATGCGCGCATCCGCCGGCGGGGCCTCCTTGAAGCCCACCGCGAGGATCGCCTCCACGCGGCCGAGCACGATGACCGGCCAGACCCAGAATACCTCCGCCCCGGTGTGCTTGAGCGGCGTGAGGAAGCTGTGCCGGGCCTCCTCGCAGCGTGCGATCGTGAGGCCGTGGGCCTCCGCCGCAAGGGTTGCGAGGATCCCTCGGTCCAGAGCGACACGGCTCACCGGCAGATCATCGAGGCCTTCCGCGGTGACGTACACGCAGCCGCGCCCGGGCGCATCGCCGTCCTGAAGCGTGATGCCCGCGCAGTGACCGTGCGTGAGAGCGCGCACCCGTGAGAGCATGGCTTCGAGCACCTGCTCGAGGGGCGCGCTGCCGAGGAGCAGATGGTCCACCTCGTGAAGCGTCTGGAGGATTCGAAACTGCTCCTCGATCTCTGCGCTGCAAGTGCTCAGTGCCTCGATGAGGGCTCGAGGCTCATCTTCTCCGCAGGCTTCGAGCGCAACGGCTTGGCGCTGATGCAGTGCATCCACACCGGCCCGCGCGGCGCGCAGCGCGGGCAAGTACAGCCGTTCGAGGTAGACCGTCGCGATGATCGCGCAGAGCCCGCCGCAGAGCGCTGCGATGCCGAGTGCGAGCGCCGTGGAATGTGCGGGCCGCAGGAGCGATGCGAACAGCACGAGCGGCAGGATGGAGCAAACCACGAGCGCAACTGCGATTCGGCGCGCCATACGGCTCGACAATGCCGTCCGCTTCATCTTGATGCGATCCCCGGGGCTCCGCTTGCTTGTTGTGTGACTCACCACACCGGGCGCCGGGCCGCCGAAGGTTCGGCTGCCGGTCCGGTTGCGCGGCGCGAATCTGGCACGCAGCTGGAGCGCGCGATGTTAACTCGATCACGTTACACGCCCGTGCACTCGCCGCCTGACAGCCGCGCGGCGTCCCTCGCGTATACGCGCGCTCGAGGTCTACTGCTTCTTCGGGGGTGGCTGACCGGACCGCGGGGCGCTCGGGGCGGGGATGCCAGCCGAGCGCGGGCGCTCGCCCGAGGTGGCCAGCGCGCGAATCGCCGAATGCGTGTAGCGATACACGCCGCGGCGGCCGGAGCGCGCGGCACCGAGCATCGCAGCCGCGACCGTGCGAACCGAGATCGCCCTATACGGCTCCCGCGGACCGAACAGCAGCGGCGTCGCAGCCAGCGCAGTGAGCCCTCGTGCCGTATCGGCCAGTGACATCTCGCGACGCATGCCGATCAACGGTCCCGGCTGCAGGATGTCGAGAGAAGGAAAGCCGAGTGCTTCGAGCGCCTCTTCGGCCTCACTCTTCATGCGCAGCGGCGCGCTCCTCGATCGGGAGTCTGCCGTCACGCACGACAGCAGGACGAAGCGCTGCGCGCGGCCGGCACGGGCCGCTCTTGCAAAGGCGAGCACATAATCGAGCTCCACCTGCCTCGAGACCTGCTCGGAGCGGGCCGCCGCGCTCGATGAGGACGAGACACCCAGGCAGCAGAACGCGGTGTGACAGACGAGCCCTTTGAGCTGCGCTTCCAGACGATCGAACTGGACGATGCGGTTGGCGAGCCTTGCATGTTCGCGTCCGAGCGGCCGCCGAGTGATGGCGTACACGCGTGCGAAGTCGGGCGCAGCGAGCAGCGCGTCGAGAAGATAGCCGCCCGCAAGTCCGCTGGCCCCCGCAAGCAATGCCACCTTGCTTTCCGGTTCTCCCATGACCCCGGCTTTTGAATTATGGTAATTGCGAAGCTTACCATTGCGAGCTCTAGATCGGCTCCTGGCAGCGCACGCTGATCGTTTGCGCGCTCTCACCCGGCGCGACGGTCACATCGCGGCGCACGGCCCGGTAGCCCGCGCGCGTTCCGATGACGGTGTACCGGCCGGGCTTCAGATCGATGTCACGCCGCGCGAACGTGCCGAACGAACCGATCTCCTGAATCTCGACCTCGGTCTCGTTATCGGAGACGAGTGCCAGGTGCACCGTCTTGGCAGGGCTCGTCAGATCGACACCACCCACCTGGTCGGTGTCCTCGAGATGTGCCGTGGCGCGCGCGCTGCCCTGGCGCGCGAACGCAAGCGTCGGGTCGAGTCGCAGCGCTGCGTCGTAATCCTGCAGTGCCTCCCCCCAGCGACCCTCGGATTCGAGCGTCGCGGCGCGCGTTCTGAGCTCGGCAAGTCCGCGAGACCGCAGAGCTGCGTTCACGCGCTCGAGGCCTTCCAGTGCGTCCGGTCCCCGAGCATTGATCGCAAGCGCCTTGGTGAACGCCGCGCGCGCCGCATCGAGCCGTCCCGCCCCGAGCAGGCCGAAGCCCGTGCTCACCGCCTCGGCATAGGTATTGCCGCCCCAGGCCGCGTTGGCTCGCTTGAGTCCCGCGCGCGCCCCGGCGTTGTTCGGGTCGAGCGCGAGCGCCTGCCCATAATCCTGCGCAGCCCGCGAGTACTTGCGGGCAGCCTCGGCTCTCAGGCCGTCCGATAGAAGTGGCAGAACTCCGTCGAGCACGCTCGCGCGCTGCAACCCCCGCTCGGCGCTTGGATTGCCGGGATCGATCCGGTAGGCGAGCTCGAATGCCTGGTGTGCCATCGGGCGGTTGCCCGCTTCCAGGGCTCGCTCTCCCGCATAGAGCTCGGCGTTGAGCGCTCGGGGTGCCCTCTGCTCGACCGCATCGAGCAGTTGCTCGACCTCGGCCAGATCGCGCCTGGCCTCTGCGGCATCGCCCGCTTGATCGGCCCTCTCAACCTCGGACGCGCGCGCCACCGCATCCCTGTATTCCATGCCGCCCCAGACCGCTGCGCCACGCGCAGCGAGCGCGGCCAGGCGCGAGCGGACCTGCGAGCGGCTGGGGTGCAGTGCGTGGCCCGAGGCCGACCTGGTCGCCACATCGGGAGCCCCTGCCGCCGGGGCCACCCCGCGGGTTGGTGCATCGAGGGAAGCGGCGCTCGCGCCACCAGCAGTGGGCATCTGGTTGGCGGCAGGGCTCATGGCATGCGCCACACCGGCGCCTGCAGCAGCGGGGATGGGCGGTTCGAGTGTGCGAGGCTCCCCACCGCTCGATCCTGCCGCCGAAGCTCTCAGGCTCGCGATGCCAGCGACGACCCGCAACGAGGCGTCCTCGATATTCTTCATCGCTCCGCGCAGATCCGCTTCGGAGGGCCATCGCAGCACGGACCCGTCCCCGGCCGCATCGCGAGGCATCGAGAACAGTACCAGTGCGACGCCCGCTGCCAGACCGACGAGGAGCACCCACGGCCACCTCGAGGCGCGCACGGGCTCGAGCCGCATGAGGTTCGGCATCCGTTCCACCTTGATGTCGGCCCACACCGATCGCAGATCCTGCTCGGGTTGCGGACGGGCATGCGCCGGCGGCGCTGGCTGAGCCGGCTCCGCCACCCGCAGCGGGGCAGGTGGTGTGCTCTGGCGTGCGGCAGCCGCTCGGGCGCGTATCTCATCGCCCTCGCTCGGACGCGGGGTGCGCGCTGGGGCGGGCGGCCGCGCCGTGGATTCGATCGCTCGCCGCCAGGGCTCCGGAAGCCGGGCCGACGCCATCGCCTCACGCGAGGCGGTCTCGGGCACAACCCGTCTGGGCTCGGGTACGAATTGCGGCTCCGACGTGAATTGCGGCTCCGGCGTGAATTGCGGCTCCGGCTCGACTACCGGTTCGGGTTCGGCCGCAGGCTCGGGCACCACGACGGCCTGCGCCGCGGCAGCCGGCCGTTGCTCGACTGCCGGGGGGAGCCAGGTCGTAGCGGCGGGGAGCATGGCCGGCGCTGCGCGGTCGCGATCGTCACAGACGGGCGCAGCCTGACCCTCGCGAGCCGCATCCGGGACCGGGCTCGGCGCTGCGAACGTCGGCGCCGTCTCGAACGTCAAGGTGTCGTTGAGCGTTGCATCCAGGGCCTCGATCACATCGCGCATGGAGGCCGGCCGGCGTCGCGCGGGCTTCGCCAGCATCGACGTGACCAGCGTTCTCAGCCGCGCCGGTGTTTGATGCGCCGGCTGCACGGGCGGCACCGGCTCCTCGATCGCCTTTTCGAGCTCGAAGCGGGGGTAGTACGGGGGCCGTCCCGAGAGCAGCTCGTAGGCGAGCGCTCCGAGTCCGTAGATATCGTCCGAGACCGCCGGAGGCTCCCCGCGCAATTGCTCGGGGCTCGCGGTGAAGGGTGAGACGCCCACGCCGTGCGGATGCGGCGCAGCCGCGTCGGAGCGCATCGCGAGCGCGGAGCTCGCACCGGCCAGGATGCCTGCGGCGCCGAAGTCGGCGAGTCTCACGTGGCCGCGCGAGTCGAACAGCACGTTCTCGGGCTTCAGGTCGCGGTGCACGATACCGAGCGCATGAGCATGTGCGAGCGCCTCGGCTACCTCGAGCAGCACGGGCCCGATCTCGAGGTAGCTCACGCCCCGCAGCCGGCGCAGGTCTCCTCCCGCCGCGAGCTCCATCGGAAGTGCGACGATCTCCTCGTCTCGCTCCGGTGCGAAGACTTTCAAGATGAGCGGGTGCTTGAGGCGAGTCACGATCGCATGCTCGCGCTGCAGCGCCGCCCAGGCGGTGGGACTTCTGGCGAGGTCGGGGTTGAGAATCTTCAGCGCGATCTCGTCGCCGCGCGCGTGGTCTCGCACGCGCCACACCTCCCCCTGCCCGCCAGCGCCCAGCTTCGTGATGAGGGTATAACGCCCCCCTAGACACATTGTGTTGACGGCAAATGGCATCGCTCTAGAACTCGCTCGGTGCAGAACCCTGGAAGGGGCTTGCAAGAGACGTGCGCGGCCGCGAAGGAGCGCTCGAGCGACTCGAGTATGCCACGTCGGCTGCCGCGGGAAATTCAGACTCTGGTTCTTTGCGCCGGGTTCCGGCCCGCCCTGCGCGCGGGCTCGAGGCAAGCTTAACGATTGCCATGCGGTGGCCGTTCCACGTTTTTACCGAGAATGAGCCATTGAACGCGCCGGGCCGTGCCGCGCTGACCGGCAGGACCCGGAAGCCAGCACCGGCTAGGGTCCGAAGGGGAGCTCGGCTTGAGGGCCCGGCCGCCTGAACAGCGTCGTCACCAGAGGGGGGCGGCTCTTGCCCTGGAGTCCGCTGCGACCGGCCGCGAGCTGGAAGCGCTTGCGTAGCAGGTCTGCGAAAGGACCCGTGCCCCGCATGCGGTGACCGAAGCGGGGATCGTTGTCCGCTCCCCCGCGCAGCTCGTGGATGAGCGACATCACGTGGGCTGCGCGCTGTGGGTAATGCTCGGCCAGCCATTCGCGAAAGAGCGTCTTCACCTCGTGCGGCAAGCGCAGCAGGACATAGCCCGCACTGATCGCTCCCGCCTGCGCGACCGCCTCGATGATGCGCTCCAGCTCCTGGTCGGTGATGCCAGGGATGACCGGCGCAACCAGCACGCCCACCGAAACGCCGCTCCGAGCCAGGGCGCGAATTGCGGCTAGACGGGCTTGCGGAGCCGCCGCCTGCGGCTCGAGCTTGCGCTTGAGCTCTGCATCGAGCGTCGTCACGCTCACCGTGACGTGGACGAGCTGCTTGCCGGCGAGCTCCCGCAGAATGTCCAGATCGCGCAGGATCATGCTCGATTTGGTGATGATCGATACCGGATGGTCGCAATCGCGGAGGACTTCGAGAACGGATCGAGTGACCCGCAAGCGCTTCTCGATGGGCTGGTAGGGATCGGTATTCGCACCCAGAGCGATGGGCTTGCACAGGTAGCCCGGTCGCGAGAGCTCCTCCGTGAGCACCCGGGCGGCGTCGGCTTTGTAGAAAAGGCGCGTCTCGAAATCCAGGCCCGGTGAAAGCCCGAGATAGGCGTGGCTCGGACGAGCGTAGCAATACGTGCAAGCATGAGCGCAGCCGCGATAGGGGTTGATCGACTGCTCGAATCCCACATCCGGCGAGTCGTTGGTGCTGATGACCGAGCGAGCCCGATCGGGTTCGACGGTCGTGGGAAGCCGTGCGCCATCCGCGTCCTCCATGTACCAGCCGTCGTCGATGGACTCGACGTGCTCGCGGTTGAACCGGCTGGGCGGATTCGAGAGAGCACCGTGTCCCTTGTGAAGACGCGTGGGCGAATCGGCCATGTCTTACTGTAGATACATACAGTCACCCTGTAAAGTCGGGTAATCCGCCGAAGCTCGGCTCAGCTCAGCCCCTGCTCTCCCCCTGCGGGGGCAGGGAGCCGACGAGCGAGTGCAGCACCTCCGGGTCGATCGGCTTGACCAGATGCTGGTCGAAGCCTGCCTCACGCGCGCGGTCGCGGTCGGAGGGCTGTCCGTACCCCGTAATGGCGACGATGCGCATGCTCTGGATGTGCTGCGAGCGCAGCCTGCGAGCCACCTCGTAGCCGTCCATCCCCGGCAGGCCGATGTCGAGCAGCACCAGGTGCGGATGGAAGGCCTGCGCCACATCGAGAGCTTCCTGTGGGGCGTGCACGCTGCGCACCTCGTGGCCTTGCAGCGAGAGCAGCATCGCGATGCTGTCGGCCGCATCCACGTTGTCGTCCACGACCAGGACCCGGGCGCGCGTGCCTTGATCGGCCTCGGCAGTCTCTGCGTGCTCATCGTGCACGGCCGCCGATGTGCGGGCGAGGAGCGGCAGGCGCACGATGAACTCGCTCCCCGCGCCGGGTCCGGCGCTTCGCGCCTCGACCGTGCCACCATGCATCTCGACGATTCGCTTCACGAGCGTGAGGCCGATGCCAAGCCCACCCTGCGCGCGATCGAGCGTGCGCGCGCCCTGCGTGAAGAGGTCGAACACGCGCGGTAGCAGGCTCGGTGCGATACCCATGCCGGTGTCGCGCACGCGGACGCAGACCTCGCGATCGAGCCGCTCCGCCTCGAGCCAGATGCGTCCACCATCCGGGGTGTACTTCGCCGCATTGATGAGCAGATTGGCGAGCACCTGCGACATGCGCGTGAGGTCGGCCTCCACCAGCACGGACTCGCTCGGCAGGTTGACGGTGACCTCGTGCCTGCGCTCGCGCAGCAGATGGCGGCTCGTCTCGAGCGCATGTCCGACCACATCTTTCAACTCCACCGCCGATTTCTCCAGCGTGATCTGCCCGCGGACGATGCGCGACACATCGAGCAGATCGTCGACCAGGCGGGTCAGGTGACGCGACTGCCGCTCGATGACGGCCCGCACCCATTCGAGCCGCGGATGACCCTTGGCATACAGCCGCAGGATCTGGCCCGCGTTGCGAATCGGTGCGAGCGGGTTGCGTAGCTCGTGCGCGAGCATCGCGAGGAATTCGTCCTTGCGCTGGTTCACCTCCTGCAGGGCCTCCTCGGCGTGCTTGCGCTCGGTCACATCCAGATGGATGCCGACGATGCGCTGTCGCCCCGCGTGCTGCACGGCGCCCGCCTTGGAGTGGATCCAGCGCTGCCCCCGCGCCGGATGCCGGTAGCGATACTCGAACTCGCGCGTGTTCGATGCGCGACAGTCCGATAGCGCCTGCTCGACGGCGTGGATGTCCTCGGGCGCGATGCGCTCGAGAAGCTCCCCGAGCGAATGCGGCCCGGAAGGCTCGAGCCCGAAGAGCTCGTGGCATTCGGGAGAGAGGAAGCACTCATCGGTGGTCGGGTCCCACTCCCAGGCGCCCACGCGCGCGACGCTCTGGGCGAGCCGCAAGCGCTCCTCGCTCGCAGCCAGCGCGCGATCCGCGTGGGCCTTCTCGAAGGCCGGCCATACGATGTCCGCGACACGCTCGACCAGCTCAACCTCCGAGGACGTCCAGCGACGCCGTTCCTTGGACACGATGATCAGCAGCGCCACCGGCAGTCCGCCGCGCAGCAACGGCACGCAGATCAGCGCTCCCAGCTCGAGCGCAGGGATCTCGCTCGCAAGCAGCTGCTCGGCGCGACTGTCGTGTCGAGCATCGTTGATGGCGATCGTCACGGCGCGGCGTGACTCCGCGGCGAGCAGGCCAAGGCACTCGATCGGCACGGTGGAGATCTCGATCCGCGATCCATCCCCGTCCGCCTGGCTGAGCAGGATCGCCTGGCGCGCCTCGTGATCGAGCTCCGCGAGCGTCACCTGCATCGTTCTCAGCCGCTCGCGCAGCCGCCCCGTGGCGGTACAGAGCAGCTCGTGCGGCTCGCCGATGCGCGCCAGCTCCGTCGACAGAGCGAGCAAGAACGCGCTTCGCTCCTCGCTTTCTCGCACCGCGTGGACATCGGTGGCGGTGCCCATCCAGCGGGTGACGGCGCCACGCCCGTCGGACATCGGATGCACCTGGATCAAATGCCAGTGATACACACCGTCCGCGCGACGCAAGCGCGCCTCGAGGCTGAAACCGATCGAGCGCGCTCGCGCAGCCTTCCACTCCTGCCGCACGCGCCGCCGCTCGTGCGGATGAAGCAGCCGCGCGACCCGCAGCGGTGAGGCGAGGTCATCCGGCGTGAGCCCCGTATAGGTGAGGCCGCGGCGGTTGGCGAAGTCGAGCGCTCCGTCGCTTCGGTGCACCCAGACGATCTGCGGCAGGCTCTCCGCTAGCAGATGGAAGTCCGGCGCAATCTCGGGTCGACTGGCCATGGATCTCACGGGCGCGGAGCTCCTGCTTCCCATCGGAACCGGCGTTCTGCATCATTCCGATGCACGACATCCGGAGCCCCGAGTGACCGGTCACAGCAATTACCGTTCCTCTCGCATCTGGTGCGCGGTCACGCTCCTGATCCTCGCCGGTTGCACCGCTCCGCAGCAGAGGCCCCCGCCCCGCCAGGGGCCCAGCCCAGCCGACGTGGCTTTCGAGAAGGTCGCCGACCGCTTCCTGAACGAGATGGTGCCGCTGACCCCGGTATTTGCAACCCGGCTCGGAGACCATCGCTTCGATGACCGCCTGGACGACATAGGACCCACCGCTCGCGCGGAGCGGGCTGCCCTCGCACGCAGCCTGCTCGATGCACTCGCAGCGCTCGATCGAGCCGAGCTGTCACGCGCGAACCAGGTCGATTGCGAGCTGCTCGAGCATCGCCTCCAGTACACGCTGTGGCAGATCCAAACGCTCGAGGAGTGGCGGTGGAACCCGCTCCTCTACACCGACCTAGCGGGCGATGGCATCTACCTGCTCATGGCGCGCGACTTTGCGCCTCTGCCCGTGCGCCTGGCGCACGCGGCTGCGCGGCTCGAGGATCTGCCGCGCCTGCTTGCACAGGTGCGCGAAACGCTCGATCCCGCGCGCGTGCCGCGCATCTACGCCGAGACCGCGATCAAACAGAGCCCCGGTGTTCTCACGCTCGTCGCGCAGCTGATCGAGCCCCAGATCGGAGCGCTTCCAGAGGCGGACCAGGCGCGCCTGCGCAGTGCCATCGAGCGGGCACGCACGGCCATCCTGCAGCAGCAGATCTGGCTCGAGAAGCGCCTGCTGCCCTCCGCGGGCGGCGACTTCCGCTTGGGCGCCGCACTCTACGATCAGAAGCTGCGCTTCGAGCTCGACTCGCCGCTGTCGCGGCAGGACATCCGCATGAGGGCCGAAGCCGAGCTCGCGCGCACGCGCTCACAGATGTACGAGATCGCGCGTGGCGTGCTTGCAGCGCGGGCCGGCGCCGCTGCGCTGCCCGATGCGCCCTCGCCGGAGCAGCAGCAGGCCGCGATCGGCGCCGCTCTGGAGCTTGCCGCGACGGACCAGCCGCAGCGCTCCGAGGTGCTTGCGACGGCACGCAGCGCCTTTGCGCAGGCCGAGCGTTTCGTGCGGGCGAAGGATCTGCTGACACTCTATCCGGATCCGCTCCAGGTCATCGAGATGCCGGAGTTCGAGCGTGGCGTGACGCTTGCGTTCTGCGATGCGCCGGGCCCGCTCGATCGCGGCCTCACGACCTTCTATGCCGTGGCGCCCATCCCTGCGGACTGGCGCGATGCCCAGGTACGCTCGTATCTACGCGAGTACAACATCCGCGCCATTCACGAGCTCACGATCCACGAGGCCATGCCGGGCCACTACGTGCAGCTCGCGCACGCGGACCGGTACCCCTCCACGCTGCGCGCGGTGCTGCAATCGGGCACGTTCATCGAGGGGTGGGCTGTCTACGCCGAGCGGCTCATGCGCGAGCAGGGCTACATGGGCTCCGATCCGCTCATGCAGCTCGTGCAGCTCAAGTGGTATCTGCGCTCGGTCGCGAACGCCCTGCTCGACCAGGCCGTGCACGTGGACCACATGTCGCACGAGGATGCGATGCGCCTGATGGTGCACGATGCCTTCCAGGAGCCGACCGAGGCAGAGGCCAAATGGATGCGCGTTGAGCTCAGCTCGGCGCAGCTTCCGACCTACTTCGTCGGCCTGCAGGAGCATCTCGCGCTGCGCGATGAGGCCGTGCGGCTCTGGGGCAGCTCGTTCACGCTCAAGCGCTACCACGACGCGGTGCTCTCCTACGGCTCGCCCCCGATCAGATACGTGCGCGCACTGCTCTTCGATCTGCCGATTCCCACCGTCTCAGTCGAGCCCGGCGGAATCTGACAGGATCATGATGAGCGCGAGCAGACAGCATCCAGCCAGGGTGAGATTGCGGCGCAATCGCAGGTAGTCACGCGGCAGCTCGTGGCCCATGCGGCGATGCTCGTAGAGCCAGAACATCCCCGAGGCCACGACGAGCAGCGCGAGACCGCGCTGGCCGCTCACCACGACGCTTGCGGCACCGACAAGCCCCGGGAGCACCGCCGCCATCAGGCGCTCGCGAGTCCAGCCGAGTCGGCCCGCCAGCGCGAGGCCGAAGTGGATCGCCCCGAGCCCCGCCAGCACGACCGCCGCGTAGCCGATGGCGGCCTGCTGTGCGAGCAGTCGCAGCGAATACCTCGGCAGGAAGGCGAGCGCAAGCAGGCACGCGGCGAGCGGCGCGATGCCGGCGTAGGCGACCAGCTCGGCCGCGCCCGCGAGTGAGTCCCGGTCGGCGGAGGGTGTGCTCACGCGCAAGAGCTTGCCCTGCCGCCGACCTCATTGCACCTGGCATGCGCAGCTTGACTGCGGCGCGCTTCGCATGCAGGCTTTGCGCGCGAGGTGCTCGAGGGTGAATCACCTTCGGGTAAACGGGAAGTTCGGTGCAAGACCGACGCTGCCCCCGCAACGGTAATCGAGTACGCGCGAGTCCATTGACGCCACTGCTGCCTTCGGGCGCGGGAAGGCGACTCGCTCGAAGCGACCTCTGCTTCACTCGAGAGCCCGGAGACCGGCCTCGCATGCGAACCGACGGTGTCGCGGTGGGCGGCGCTGAGGCCGTTCCCGACCGGCGCCTACCCGCCTCGTCCGACGGTTCAGCGCTCCTCACCGTCAATTCCGTCCGGCTCGCGCCTCTGTATCCCATGGCACGGGTGGTGCAATCGAGGAGCGGCACATCTCATGACGGGTCTCACGCGCCGGCGCACCGGCAACTGTCTTTCGTGGCTCACACTGCTCGGGCTCTGCCTTTCGAGCGCGCTTGCTCGCGCGCAGTCCGGTCCACCCTCGGGGTCGCAGGCGCTGGAGGAGGTCATCGTGACGGCCTCGAAGCTCGGGCTCCCGGCCGGCGAGATGACCCAGCCGGCGACGGTCATCACGCAGACGCAGATCCTCGATCAGGCGCAGATCGACATGATGGATGTGCTGCGCGAGCAGCCCGGCTTCCAGGTCGAGCAGGCCGATGTGCCGGGCCAGTTCATCTATCCGCGGCTGCGCGGATTCGCCGACAGCACGCTCTACGTGTTCGACGGAATCATCATGAACCAGGGCGGCAGCGGCGAGGCGGGCTTCCTGCTCGGCCAGCTCGACCCCTCGATGGTCGAGCGCATCGAGGTGCTGCGCGGGCCGCGCGCGACGCTTTACGGCGCGAACACCACATCCGGCGTGATCGATTTCACCACGCTCGCAGGCAATCACCCCGAGACGGATGTTTCGGTGGAGGCCGGCTCGGTCGACTGGAAGAAGGTGCGCGCCGGCACCGAGGATGCGGTCCCGGTCGGCAACGGCACGTGGAGCTATTCCCTCAACGGCTCGTACGTGGACGGCGGCGGGGAGATCAAGGACGAGTACGTGAGGAACGGCACGCTCGTGGGGCGCACCGCGTATCGCTCGGACGGGCTCGAGTTTGGCCTGAGCTTCTACGGGACCTACAACGAGTTCCAGCCCGCGATGCTCGTCGAATCGATCCCCGGCGCCACGCAGGCGAACTATTTTGCGACTCAGATTGCGGATCCAAGCGCTCTCGATCGGACCAAGGCCGCGATTGCGAGCCTGTGGGCCGAGCAGCAGATCTCGCAGGCGCTCTCGCAGAAGCTCACGGTCGGCCTGGCGACCCAGGACTATCTTCTCGACTACGGCGTGCTCGCAAACGGCGGCCTGCTCGGGTACTACACCGCGCCCTACTCCGGCTGGACCGACCCCAACACCTACGACGTCTACGCCGCCGGACAGCAGGTGCCGGTCTACCAGACCCCGTACGTTGACGAGACCGTCAACACCAACCGCGAAGCCGATTACAACCTGCGCTACCGCACCGCAGGCGTGTCGGCCGTGCTGGGCGCGACGTATCTGGGACAGAGCTACGATGTGAGCGGCACCTATGGCGGGCAGCACGAGAGCCAGAGCATCGTGTCGGTGTACGGCAATGCGGCGCTCGACTGGCTCGACAACACTCTGCACACCGAGCTCGGCGCGCGCCTGGATTCCTATACCGTGTGGCGGGACAAGGCCACCTACAGCCTCGGTGCGAGCTACGACATCGTGAAGGGGTGGTCGCTGTACACGAACTACGGCACGAGCTTCACTCAGCCGACGCTCGATCAGCTGTACAACCCGACCTACGGCAATCGCAGCCTCACTCCGGAGAACGGCTCGACGATCGAGGGCGGCCTCAGAGCCCAGCAGCTCGACGGTCAATGGGCCGAGTCCGCGAGCCTCTGGCACTCCTACGTCGATAACGTCGTCATCTACGACTACAGCATCTACAATCCGCTCGTCGCGGGCGATTACGGCCGCTACGAGAACGTCGAGGCGGAGCGATCCCAGGGCATCGAGCTCGAGTCGACCTTGAAGATCGCCTCGCACTGGACCCTGACCGGCAACTACACCTACACCGACGCTCAGGTGACCAATGCCGCAGGCGTGTGGCAGCTCATGATCGAGAACGCGCGCAACCTGGGGAACCTCGGTCTCAACTATCACCGCGCGCGCTTCGAGCTGGGCGCGAATGTGTTTGCGACCTCGCCTCGCCTGCGGTGGGCGGGGGATGTGTGGGCGCCGGGTTACGCGCGCCTCGATCTGTATGGCCGCCTGCATCTCGCGTCGCGATTCGATCTATACGCTCGCGTGCAGAACGCGCTCGACGAGCACATCATCGAGGTGCTCGGATATCGCAATCCCGGGGTATATTTCGTCGCCGGTGCGAGTTATCGAGTGCAATAGCAACGGGAGGTTCCACATGCCCCGCGGGTTGCGCGCTGCGGTCATGAGCTTCTGGGCGGTGCTGCTCGTGGTGAGCATGCCCGGCCCGGCCGCTCGAGCTCAGTCTTCGATCCGGGCCCCGGAGTCGGTTCGGTCGGGCCTCGCGATCCTCGATCAGGTCGTGATCGATTCGGGCCACCTCATTGCGGCCGGCAGCTACGATCAGCTGCCCCGACAGTCGGACAGGTTCGAGAGCGGCGCCGCCGCTCTCGAGCAGGGCCTCGGCGACAGTCCCGCGCAATTTCGCAGGGATGTCGAGCGGGTGCTCGCCCGGGCGCGAGTCGCCTCGGGCGCGATGAGCGATGCGGCCACCGCGCATCGCACGGCTCTCCTGCCCGCCGCGCACCAGCAGCTCGCCGATGCCGTCCGGGCGCTCGATGTGCTGTTCAAGGCGCAGGCGCCGCACTGATTCATCGCAAGGGGCGTCTGCGACCCTGTTGCGGAGGTGCTCCGGCCGCCCGAGCTCACGCCCCGAGGAACATTCGGTAGGCAGGATTCGCCGTCTCCTCGATGTAGGCGTAGCGCAGCTCGTTCAGGTGCTGCACGAAGGCCGGGCGATCGCCAGCGGGCACCTGGATACCGGCAAGCACGCGTCCGTAGTCGGAGCCGTGATTGCGATAGTGGAAGAGCGAGATGTTCCAGCGCGCCCCGATGGCCTCGAGGAACTTGAGCAGTGCGCCGGGCCGCTCCGGAAACTCGAATCGGTAGAGCAGCTCGTCCGCGATGCCGCGCGCATGGCCCCCCACCATGTAGCGCACGTGAAGCTTGGCCACCTCGTTGTCGGTCATGTCGTGCACGGTGTAGCCCGACTCGCGCAGCTCGCGCACGACGCCTTCGCGCTCGGGGCGTCCCTGCGAGAGGCCGAATGCCACGAAGATCTGTGCACGCGCCGAGCTCTCGTAGCGGTAGTTGAACTCGGTGACGCTGCGCGCACCGAGCGTCCGACAGAACTCGAGAAAGCTGCCGGGCCGCTCGGGAATCTCCACGGCGAGCAGCCCCTCGCGGCCCGCGCCCAGGTCGCCGCGCTCGGCGACGTGCCGCAGGCGATCGAAGTTCATGTTCGCACCGCTGTTCACCGCGACGAAGCGCTTGCCGCGCGCGCCGCTCTCGCGGGTGAGATACTTCTTGATACCGGCCACCGCCAGCGCGCCCGCGGGCTCGACGATCGAGCGCGTATCCTCGAACACATCCTGGATCGCGGCACAGATCTCATCGGTATTCACCAGGACGATCTCATCCACGTGCTCCCGGGCGAGCGCGAAGTTCTCCTCCCCCACGCGCTTGACGGCCACGCCGTCGGCGAAGATGCCCACCCGCTCGAGGATCACTCGCCGCCCGGCCTGCAGCGACTCGTACATCGCATTGGCATCCTCGGGCTCCACGCCGATCACGCGCACCCGCGGATACAGGTACTTCACGTACACGGCGATGCCCCCGATCAAACTTCCGCCCCCGACCGGCACGAACACCGCATCGAGCTCGCCGCCACACTGCCGCAGGATCTCCATGCCGACCGTGCCCTGGCCGGCGATCACGTCGGGATCGTCGAACGCGTGAACGAACACGAAGTTGCGCTCGCGCGCCAGATCGAGCGCGCGCTCGTAGGCGCTGTCGTAGTCGTCACCGTGCAGAACGGTCTCGGCGCCGAGTGCGGTGACGGCCTCCACCTTGATCTGCGGAGTCGTCTGCGGCATGACGATGACGGCCGGGATGCCGCGCCGACGCGCCGCGAGCGCCACTCCCTGTGCGTGGTTGCCCGCCGATGCGCAGATCACGCCGCGCTGCGCCACTGCATCCGACAGGTGCGCGATCTTGTTGTAAGCGCCGCGCAGCTTGAAGGAGAAGACCGGTTGAAGGTCCTCGCGCTTGAGCAGCACGCGCGCGCCGAGGCGCTGGGAGAGTCGCGGGGCGAGCTCCAGCGGCGACTCGATCGCCACGTCGTAGACGCGAGCCTTCAGGATGCGTTCGATGTACGGGCTGGCCACGTGCGTGGAGACGATCTGCGGGTCGCGCGGTGCTCAGCTCGAGGAGCTAGCCCGCACGCTTGTCAGCCCCGGGGCGCACGGCAAAGCGAAAGTGCGCATTGCCCACCACGATGGCATCGCCGTCCTTGAGACTGTGCCGGGTCACTCGCTGGCCATTCACGAGCACCCCGTTCGTGCTGTTCAGGTCCTCGACGATCGTGTGGACGTGACCCGCCAGGACCACCGCGTGATGGCGGCTCACGAACTTCGTGTCGATCTGCAGGTCGTTGTCGGGGGTGCGGCCGATGCTCGTCTTGCGGCCGAGCACGTGGACCACCTCGGTATCGCCCTGCATGCGGATGAGCAGGCGTGCCGTGCTCTGCGCGGCGCCGACCTCCTCGGTGGCGGGGTCCGCAGGCTGTGCCTCGAGCGAGCGGATGCTGTGTTGAATGTTGTCGACCAGCGCCGCACTGTGCGCCGTCTCGGTCTCCAGGCGCCGGATGAGCGCGTCGCGTTCCTCGATCGATTGGCGTGCCGCCTCGAGGGTCTCGCGCCAGTCGTCGTTGAGCTTGGTGAGCTCCTCGATGCGCGCAGTCTTTGCGCGCAGCTCGCCTTCCAGGCGCAGCAGGGCTTCTTCCGCCGCTCGCAGATCGCCCTCGACGGCGCGCACGCGCTCGCGGCTCTCGCCAAGCTCCTCCTGCAGCGCCACAACGGCTTTGGCGTAATCCCCGACGCGGCTCTCGAGCTCCTCGATCCGCGCGGCATCGGAGTCGCGCCGTCCGAGCGCTTCGGCATGAGTGGCCTGCGCCTGCGTGAGTGCATTGGCGCGCTCGAGGACTTGCGAGCCGAGCTCGGCCACTTGTGCCTCGAGCGCGGCGATCCGGCGCTCCCCCTCGCCTCGCTGGGCCTCGAGTCCACGCCGGCGCTCCTCGAGCTGCGCCTCGAGCTCGCGCTGGCGCGCGGCGGCGGCGGCCAGCTCGCGCTCGTGCGACTCCGCGCGCGCCTGACGCTCGAGCTCCGCGGCCTTCGCACGCTCGTCGCTTGCGGCGCTGCCCTCGGTGAGCACTCGTACCTGGCCCTGCAGCCCCTCGTTCGCGCGCGCGAGAGCGCTCAGCTCCTCGTCTTTCTTGGCGAGCATGCTCGCGAGCGAGTCCACCCGAGCGGCCAGCTCTCCGCTCCTGCGTCGTGCCTCGGCGAGGTCGGCTTCGAGCGCTCGAGTGCGCTCGGCGCTCGATTCCATGCGCCCTTGCAGCTCGATGGCGTCCTTCTCGCGGCTGGTCGCCTCGCCGTCGAGCGCACGCAACATCGTATCGAAGACGCTGCGGCGGCCCTCCAGGGACTGCAGCACTTCCAGATGCGTTGCGGCTTGCAAGCGCGCCTCGCGCAGCTGCAGCTCGGTTGCCGCGAGCGCTCGCTCGCGCTCGAGCAGACGTCCTTCCCGTTCGGCATCGCGAATCTCGATGCTGCGCAAGGCAGTCTCGCGCTGCTCGAGGACCGCCATCAGCTCTTGAACCTGCGCCTCGGCTGCGGCGAGCGCGTTGCGCGATTCGGTCAGCTCGCGGCTGGTGTCCGTCGCGCGTTGCTCGGCCGCCGAGCGTGCGGTGCGCAGCCCCTCGAGCTCGCTCTCGAGGGCCATGGAGCGCTTGCTCTGCGTGGCGAGCCGCTCCTCGAACTCCACCAGGCTCGTGGAGAGAGATTTGAGGTCCTCCTCCAGACGGCCGCGATAGGACCGGGAGGGAGCCTCGGCGACATCGGGGGCCGGTGGAGCGGCCAGCACCGGCAGGCGCACCGTCGATGCGCCCGGCCCCTGGTCGACATCCAGCTTGGCTTCGTAAGCGGCAACATCGAGAACCGGTAGCTCGGCAGTGGTCTCGAGATCCGCGTGTTCCTGCACAGTATGGCGTGGCACGCTCATCTGGGCGTTCCTGTTGTCATTCTCCTTCTGGAGTCTAACCTGTTGGCGAGCCCGCGACGTGCGCATCTCGTCAAGGTGTGAAGAAATCGATCAGGAGCTCCGCGATGCGGGCCGGCGCGCTCTCGAACGCTTCCGCTCCCGCGTCCGGGAGCTCGACCAGCCTCGCTTTTGACATTAATTCCTGGGCGCGCAGGGTCCCTTGCCACCATTCGTCCTTCGGGCGAATGACCAGGCACGGCTGGTGGATGCGTCCGAGCCGCTCCCGGGCGGGATATTCGAGCGCGGCCTGCAGTCCCCACCAGGCGTGGGGACCGTTGTGCAGCTTTTCGGCGAATAGCCGCGCGAGCTGGGGCAGCGCCAGGTGCCAGCCCGGGGCCTCGCGCGTGCGCTGCCACTCGATCGCAAGATGACGGCCATCCTCGCTCGGCGGCACGGGCCAGGGCGCCCGCTGGAACGCCTCCCGCTCGGCATCCGAGGGCACCGGGACGCCGATGCACGCCAGGCGGCGCACGAAGGACGGGCGGTCGATGGCGAGCTCCGCCCCGACGAGCGAGCCGCTCTGATAACCCACCACATCGACCTGCCGCAGACGGATGCTCTCGCAAAAGTCCCCGATGGCGGCGGCGTAGTCGCTGACAGAGGGCCGCGAGAGGGGCGGATCGGAGGCACCGAAGCCCGGCAAGTCCGGCGCGTACACCGAGCGCGTCTGTCCAAGCAGCGGCAGCACCGGGGCGAAGGCGATACCCGACATCGGGCTGTGGTGCAAGGCGAGGATCGGGGTACCTTCGTCGAATCCACCGCCCGGAGGGATCGCGTTGTGCACATGCAGCTGGCCGTAGCGGCACTCGAAATAGCCGCGCCGAATGCGCACCTGCTGCCCGGTTCGACGAATCGCCATTGGTTCCCCTCCCGCGGTGCACGCCACAGCGTGTTCCCGCGCCGCGCCGGACATATTATCGAGATCGGCGCCGTGCGAATGGGACGCTGTACCTCATCGAGCCGCAGCGCGGGCGCTATGCTGCGTTCGGTGAGGCTGAGGAGGGATGGGATTTGAACGCACGCACGCAGCAACCGATCCCGAGCGCGATCAAGGGCTTGCTCGCCGCCACTGCGGCTGCAGCACTGCTCGCCGGGTGCGGCCTTGCGGACACCACGACGACGGCAGCGGCCGTCGGAGCCTCGGAAGTCCAGCAGGCCCAGCAGGCCAAAACGACCCTCGGTCGCGTGAAGCAACAGCTCGACGCCGACCAGAAGATCGACGCGCAGCAGCGTCAGGCGGCCGAGAGCGACGCCCAGTAGGGCCCTCGCTCCTAGCGCCGCCCGCGGCGCTTGGCCTTCTTCCGTGCCGCCCTACCGCTTGAGCGCTTCGCGGCGGCCTTTCCCCTTGCGCCGGTGGCGCGGCGCATAGCGCTCTTCCCGCGTCGCGCCGATTTCTTCGCCTTCTTGGCCGCCTTCGCCTTTTTCACCGCCTTTTTGGCCTTTTTCGCGACTTTTGCCTTCTTCTTGGCCTTCTTCTTGGCCTTCTTTGCGGGGGGGCGCGCGGCCTTCGCCGGAGCAGCCGGTGCTGCCTTGGGCGCGCGGGGGGCGGCCGGCTTGGCCGCAGCCGCAGCTGGAGCCGGAGCCGCCGCGGCTGGCTTGGCCGCCGCCGGCTGACCTAAGGGCTTCGGCATCTGCGTCGGCGCCGCTGCGGCGCGCGTGGGGGCCGGGGGAGGCGCCGCCACTGCGGGCTTCGGTGCGGCAGGCGCCCTGGGCGCCTGGGCCGGGGCCGCCGCCGCAGCGGGCTTTGGAGCGGCGGGTGCGGCCGGCTTCGGCGGGGGCGCAGCGGGCTTGGCGACCGCGGCGGGTGCCGCTGCTGGCTGGGGCTGGTTCACCGCAATCGCTGCGCCCTGCGGATCGGTCATCTGCGCGATCCAGCTCCCACCGGGCACCTGCATCGGGCCATTCACCACCCGTCCACCGGCCCCGGCGGCCGCTTCCGCGGCTTTCTGCGCGCTGGGGACCTTGGCGTATACCAGCCAGTGCGGCCAGGAGCTCACCATGCTCGCCGGACGATTGAACATGCCGCCGTAGGTCTCGCCGTGCCGACCGAAGAGCAGGTACTGCCCGGCCGGGCCCATATCGTGAATGCGGATCTGCTCCCAGCCGAAGAGCTCACGATAGAAGCGAAAGGCCGCTGAGTGATCGCTCGTTGCCAGCTCGTGCCACGCGAACTCGTCGCTGGCGGGGGCCGCTCCCCCGGATGCGGGAGGGGTGAACACTCCGATGACTCCGTTCTGGGGGTCGGACAGCACGGCGTAGCGCCCCCCATCCGGGATCTGCGCCGGGGACTTGATCACGCGCCCGCCCAGACGTTGCGCCGTGGCAACAGTCGCCTCCAGGTCCTGCACACCCACGTACGCGAGCCAGTGGGACGAGCCGTCCGGGCTCTTCATCATCCCGCCCACGTGCCCCTTGGCGTTCGACAAGACGGTGTAGGAGGGGTCCTTGTCATAGGGCTGAGACTTCCAGCCGAGGACTTTCGAGTAGAAGGCGCCGGCGCCGGCCGGATCGGTAGTCGCGAGCTCGTGCCACAGGAACTTCCCCTGAACGTCGGCAGTGGTCATCGTGTGTCTCCCCGCTGGCGGTGTATTAAGCGCTCACTCGACTCCGGTTCGGCGATGGCTTCCGGCTGGGCGGCGAGCTGTTTGATTCACGCACAATTCTCCACCGTTTGTTGATTCTGTAAATAGCCTCGAGGCTCACCAGGGCAGCTCGGATCCGTCATACGTCCAGAACCGTCCGGCCTGCGCCGGCTCCAGGTCGCCGATCACCCGGCGCATGCCGGCAACGCTCGTGCCCGGATCGATCTGCGCCCGCGGGCCACCCATGTCCGTGCGCACCCAGCCCGGATGAAGCACGGCAGCGGTGATGCGATGGCGGCGTTTCAGATCGATGGCCAGGGAGACCATGATGGCATTGAGCGCCGCCTTGCTCGCGCGGTATGCATAGAAGCCGCCCATGTTGTTCGACCCCATCGAGGCCATGATGGTGCTGAGCGACACGAGCTTCCTGTGCGCCCCGCGGGCGAGGTGAGCCACGAATGCCTCGGCCATCTTGAGCGGCGCGAACGCATTCACGCGGAAGATGCCATCCCATTCGGCAAAGTCGCTGGCCCCGAAGGAGCTGCCCCGGCCGCCCATCGTGCCCGCGCAGTTGATCAGCACGTCGATCGGCACGTCCCGCAGCTGGTGCGCGAGCGAGTCGATCGCGGCGAAATCGGTCACGTCCAGCCGGTGAAGGCTCACGCGCCGCGTGGGCTCCTCGGCCAGGCCTTGCAGCTCGCGCGCCTGCCCGGGCGCCCGCGCGCACGCGAGCACCTCCCAGCCCTCCGCGCTGTACTGACGCACGAACTCGAGGCCGAGACCACGGCTTGCGCCCGTGACGAGCAGCGTGGGCACCTCAGGAGCCCAGACTCACCACTGCCCGACGTTCGGCATCGAGCTCCAGGGCTCCTCCGGCGGCAGGGCCGGCCCATGCTGCAGGAGCTCGATCGAGATCTGCTCCGGGGAGCGCACGAAGGCCATCCGTCCATCGCGCGGCGGCCGGTTGATCGTGACCCCGTGCTCCATCAGCCGACGGCACGTCGCATAGATGTTCTCGACGGCATAGGCAACGTGACCGAAATTGCGCCCGCCCGCCAGGACCTCGGGGTCCCAGTTGTGCGTCAGCTCGATCTGCGCCGCGGAATCCCCCGGCGCCGACAGGAACACGAGCGTGAAGCGCCCCTGCGGGTACTCCTTGCGCGAGATCTCCTGCAGACCGAGCGCATCGCAGTAGAACCGCAGCGCCGCAGCGAGATCGCTCACGCGAACCATGGTGTGCAGATACTTCATCAGAACATCTCCGAGGGTCCGGGCGTCTTGATATCCACCTCGTGGCGCGAGGGGATGAACTCTCCGGTGATCATCTCCGCATAAGACTGACCGGGACTCACCATCGGATAGACACCGGCATCAGGATCGATCGTCACCTCGAGGAAGGCCGGCCCCGGGAACTCGATCAGCTCCCCCACGACGCGCGGCACATCCTCCTTGCGACTCAAGCGCACCGCGTACTTGAAGCCGTCCGCCTGGGCGGCCTTCACGAAGTCCTTCTTGTGCAGTGACTTGTCGCTGGCGGACAGGCGTCCCTTGAAGAACAGCTTTTGCCACTGCTTCACCATGCCGTCGCCGAAGTTGTTCAGCACGACGATCTTCACCGGCAGATCGTAGGTGGTCACGGTCTCGAGCTCGCCGATGTTCATGCGAATGCTCGCATCCCCATCGATGTCGATCACCATCCGGTCCGGGTGGGCTACCTGCGCGCCGATCGCCGCGGGCAAGCCGAATCCCATCGTGCCCATGCTCCCGGAGGTGAGCCACATACGCGGATGGCGAAAGTCGCAGTACTGCGCCGCCCACATCTGGTGCTGGCCGACCCCGGTCGTCACGATCGCCTCGCCACGCGTGCGGCGATTGAGCTCCTCGAGCACATAGTGCGGTTGAATGAGAGGGCTCGCTCGGTCGTAGTTCATCGCATGGATGCGCTTGAGCTCCGCCAGATGCCCCTGCCACTCGCGGTAGTCGGGGTGGAAATCCTGCTGCCGTCCGAAGCTCGTGAGCGCGCGCAGCGCATCCCCGAGGAGCCCCACATGGCTCCATTGCACACGCTTGACCTTGTTGATCTCGGCGCGGTCGATATCGAGGTGCGCGATGCGCTTCGCGTTCGCGGCGAATTGCGCCGGGGCGGTCGCCACGCGGTCGTCGAAGCGCGCCCCCGCAGCGATCAGGAAGTCGCAGTCGTCCAGCGCGTAGTTTGCGAATGCCGCCCCGTGCATGCCGAGCATGCGCATCGCGAGGGCGTGCGTGGTGTCGATCGCGCCGATACCCATGAGCGTCGTCACGACGGGGATGCCGAAGGTGAGCGCAAAGTCGCTGAGCGCCGCGCCCGCATCCGCGTTGATCACTCCGCCGCCTGCATAGATGAGCGGGCGGCGCGCCTCGGCCAGCATCTCGAAGAAGCGTGCTGCCTGCTCGGGCGCGAGCGCCTCGCTTGCCAGCTCCAGCATGCGGCTGCGGTAGCCAGGAATGGGAAGCATCCCGCTGCCGGCGTAGGTGCCCTCCCAGTTCTGCACGTCCTTCGGGACATCGATGACCACCGGACCGGGGCGTCCCGTCCGCGCGATCTCGAACGCGGTACGCACGGTCGCCTCGAGCTTCGAGGGGTCCGTCACCAGAAAGATGTGCTTGGCGACTGCGCCCATGAGCGCCGGCACCGGTGCTTCCTGGAAGGCATCCGTACCGATCGCGGCCCGCGCCACCTGTCCGCAGATGACGACAATGGGCACCGAGTCGGCCATGCAATCTCGCACGGGAGTGACGGTGTTGGTCGCCCCGGGTCCGGAGGTGACCAGGCACACGCCGACGCGGCCGCTCGCGCGTGCAAAGCCGGCCGCCATGAAGCCCGCGCCCTGCTCGTTGGCGGGCACGATGAGTGGAATCGGCTCGCCGCCGCTTGCTGACTGGTGCTCGTTGTACAGGAACACTGCATCGTAGGTCGGCAGGATCGCCCCGCCGCTGTAACCGAAGATTGCGCCAACGCCCTCATCGGCGAGCACCTGGACTATCATCTGCGCGCCGGTCATGCGCTGGCCCGCCAGGGGATGCCCGCCGGGACGGGCCATGATCACGGTATCGTTCATGGGACCTCCGAGCCTAGCAGCTCGGAACGACCCGGGGTAGGCGAGCGCGGGCGCGCTCGTGTGTTCGGCGTCCGGGGTGCGTTATTGTTGCGAAAGGTCGGTCGATCGTCTGCTCATGCGTCATATCATCGCGATCTTGCTACAGAACGAGGCGGGCGCACTCGGTCGCGTTGCGGGCCTGTTTTCCACGCGCGGCTACAACATCGAGTCCCTCTCGGTCGCGCCGACCGACGACCCCACCGTCTCGCGCGTCACGCTCGTGACCAAGGGCTCCGATGCCGTCATCCAGCAGATCGTCAATCAGCTGCACAAGCTGATCGATGTGGTGCGCGTGGAGGACATGACGCTCGGTGAGCACCTCGAGCGGGAGCTCGCGCTCATGAAGCTCAAGGTGAGGTCGGAGCACGCCGACGGGGTGCGCGGATGCGTGGTGCGCGCCGGCGGGCGCGTGCTCGACCCCGCCCGGGAGGGCTTCATCGTCGAGCTCACCGCGAGCGAGGCGGAGATCAATGCGCTCATCGCCGAGCTGACCGCACGAGCCGAGCTCGTCGAGGTGGTGCGCAGCGGCGCGCTCGGCATGGCGCGCAGCGGACGCTCGCTGCAAACGCGAATCTCGCGGTGAACCGGCTTGGATCGCGCGCGCGTCCTCATTGTCGATGATCTCCCCGAGAAGCTGCTCGTCTATCAGAGCGTGCTCGAGGATCTCGACGCCGAGCTGGTCATCGCGCGCTCGGGCACCGAGGCGCTGAAGCTCATCCTCAACAACGACTTCGCCGTCGTGCTGCTCGATGTGAACATGCCCGGCATGGATGGGCTCGAGACCGCCTCGCTCATCCGCCGCTATCGCCGCTCGCAGCGCACCCCGATCATCTTCGTCACCGCATACGCAGATGAGCTGCAGACCTCGCGGGGTTACGAGCTCGGCGCGGTCGACTACATCCTCTCGCCCGTCATCCCGGAGATGCTGCGCTCCAAGGTGCGCGTCTTCATCGAGCTCGATCGCGCGCACGCCGAGCTCGCACGCTCGCACCAGGCGCTCGAGCGGCGTGTTGCCGAGCGCACGCACGAGCTGCAGGAGAGCAACGAGCGGCTGCAGGCGGAGATCGTCGAGCGGCGCCGGGTGGAGGAGGAGCGGGAGGCGGCGCTCGTGCGCGAGAAATTCCTGCGCGCCGAGGCCGAGGAGCTCTCGCGCCTGAAGGATGAGTTCCTCGCCACCATGTCGCACGAGCTGCGCACTCCGCTCAATGCGATCTTCGGCTGGATCACGCTGCTGCGCACGCGCCGGCTCGACGGCGCCACGGAGGAGCGCGCGCTCGAGACCATCGAGCGCAACTCGCGGGCGCAGAAGCGGCTCATCGAGGACTTGCTCGATGTCTCGCGCATCGTCACCGGCAAGGTGACTCTCGAGCTTGCCATGGTGGACCCCCGGCGCATCATCGAGGTGTCGATGGAGACGATGCTGCCGGCTGCGCAAGCCAAGGGCATCCAGCTGGCGGCGCAGCTCGATGCGAACGTCGGCTCGTTGCGGGGCGATTCCGCGCGCCTGCAGCAGATCGTGTGCAACCTGCTGTCGAACGCCATCAAGTTCACCCCGATGAGCGGTCGCGTGGAGGTTTTGCTCAGCCGGCACGCAGACCAGGCCGAGATCACGGTGCGCGACACCGGGCAGGGGATCAACCCGGAGTTCCTGCCGTACGTCTTCGATCGGTTCCGTCAGGAAGACGGCTCCATCAGCCGCCGCCACGGCGGCCTCGGGCTCGGGCTCGCGATCGTTCGGCACCTCACCGAGCTGCACGGCGGTACCGCTGCGGCCTCGAGCGATGGCGAGGGTCACGGGGCGACGTTCACCATCCGCGTGCCGATTCGCGAGGCCGCCGCTGCCGCGCAGCTGCCGTCGGATGCGCGCGCGGAGCCCGCGGGCGGCCCGCAGCTCTCGGGAGTTCACGTTCTGGTGGTCGATGACGATCCCGGCGCGCGCGAGGTCATCGCCAATATTCTGCAGAGCTTCGGCGCGCGCGTGAGTCTCGCCGGCTCCGGTCCCGCTGCGCTCACCTTGCTCTTCGAGCGCAGGCCCCACGTGCTGGTCGCCGACCTCGGCATGCCGGAGATGGACGGTTATGCGCTCATCGAGCAGGTGCGCGCACTCGATCCAAATCTCGGCGGGCGCGTGCCGGCCGTCGCGGTGACCGCGTACGCCTCGGCGCAGGATCGGCTGCGCGCGCTGCACGCGGGCTACCAGAATCACATTGCCAAGCCCGTCGAGCCCGAGGAGCTCGCCGCCGTGATCACGAGCCTTGCCCGGAACTCCGCGCGCGAGCTGAGCGCGTAGCGGGGTTACGGCAGGAGCACCGTCGAGCCGGTGGTGCGGCGCGCCTCGAGGTCTCGATGCGCCTGGGCCACCTCGGCCAGCGGATAGGTTTGTCCGATGCGGATGCGCACCTTGCGGCTCTTGACGATCGCGAACAGCTCGCGCGCCGCCGACTCGAGCTGCGCCCGCGTGGCGATGTAGGTGAACAGCTGCGGTCTGGTGAGATAGAGCGAGCCGCGCTTGGTCAGCTCGAGCGGGCTCACCGGAGGCGGCGGACCCGATGCGTTCCCGTAAGACACCATCATTCCGAGGGGCCGCAGGCAATCGAGTGACTCCATGAACGTGTCCTTGCCCACCGAGTCGTAGACCACGGCGACCCCTGCGTCCTTCGTCAGTCGCTTGACGCTCGCGACGATCTCGTCGCGACCCGAGATCAGCACGTGCCGGCAGCCGTTCTTGCGCGCCAGCTCCGCCTTGGCCTCGCTGCCGACGATGCCGATCACCTGCGCGCCGAGGGCGCGCGCCCACTGGCACAGGATGATGCCCACACCTCCCGCGGCGGCGTGCACGAGAATCGGATCGCCCTTTTTCACGCGGTAGGTGCGCCGCAGCAGGTACTGCGCCGTGAGGCCCTTCAGCATGAGCGCCGCAGCCTGCGAATCGGTGATGCCCGCAGGCACTTTCACCACCCGTTCCGCCACGACGTTGCGCAGCTCGCTGTAGGCGCCCGGGGTGAAGTGGACGTAGGCCACCCGGTCGCCCTTGCGAAAGCCTCGCACCTTTGCGCCGACCGCCGTGACGAGGCCGGCAGCCTCGCGCCCGAGACCTGCGGGCAGCTGCATCGGGTAGAGCCCGGTGCGATCGTACACATCGATGTAGTTGAGTCCGATCGCGGTGTGCCGGATCTGGAGCTCACCGGCGCCAGGCGCCGGAATCTCGACCTCCTCGGTCGTCAGGACCTCGGGGCCGCCGTATCGATGCAGACGGATGACCTTCGCCATGGCTTGTGATCCGGGTCACAAAACGCGGGGGTGTGCGCCACACATCATAAGGCGTCCGGGCGAGTGTGCGAACCGGTTCCGGCCGGCCGGCCCCACCAGCCGTACAGTGGCCAGAACCGAGCATTCGGCATTGTCGAGCACACCCCCAGCATGACGCGCCCAGCGTCTCTGCAGTCGTCCGGCCGAGCCCCGCCCCCTGCGCCAGCACCGGCGGTGCTCGATGACGTGCTCAGGCGCGTGCAGACCAAGCTCGACGCCGCCTTTGTCGCGCTGCAGATGGACGGCGGCGGTCTCGCACGCACTCTGGTCAACGAGATTCCCGGCGCACGCGTGCTGGAGGACCTGTGGCGGCACGGCGCCCAGGGGCTGCTCGAGCAGGTGCGCGCGGCGCCCGATGGCAAGATTGGCACCAACCGGCTGCGCGGCGAGCGCAACGGTCCGGTCTGCGGCAAGCTGGTCGGAGTTGCGCTGCGGGACGGGGCGGGCGCCTTCGTCGGCATGCTGGTTGCGATACGCACGGTCGAGCAGCCGAAATTCGGACCCGACGAATCCCATCAGATCCTGGAGCTTGCGCGGGATGTCGGCCGGCTGTTCGGCTCCTCCTCGCATTCCCTGCTGACCTGGACTGCATTCGAGGAGCGCGCGCGTACGCGCGAAGCCGCCGAGGCCGGGGTTCCCGGGGGCATCCTCTACGGTGATGTCGACCAGCTGCACGTGCTCAACAAGCTCGCGGGGCTCGCCGCGGGCGATCAGGCGATCGCCGCGGTCGGCAGCGCGCTGCAGGAGCAAGACCTGCCCGACGGCGCCGGTGTCTGCCACATCTCCGGGGACCGCTTCGCGGTATACCTGCCCCACACATCGTTGAGTCAGGCGCGCCGCCTGGCCGAGCAGCTCTGCCGCATCGTGAGCGAGCGCTGCGCCATGATCGGCGGACTGCGCACTCGCCTGTCGATCTCGTTCGGCGTGGCGGCCATCCCGGCCCAGGATCACCAGCTCACCCAAGCCCTTGCTGCCGCCGAGGCCGCCTGTCGCGCGGCGAAGGATCGCGGCCGCGGGCGCGTGGAGGTCTATCAGGACACCGACCTGTCCATCGTCCAGCGCAATGACGATGTGCTGGCGGCGAATCGCCTGCGCAAGGCGCTGGAGACCGAGCGCATCGGCATCGTGGCACAGCCGCTCATCTCCCTGACGGGCGACTCGCAGACGGAATACTACGAGCTGCTCGTGCGGCTCGTGAGCGAGACGGGCACATTCGTCTCCCCGCAGCATTTCATGTCCGCGGCGCTGCGCTACCAGCTGCTCATCGACCTCGACCGTGCGGTGCTCATGCGGGTGTTCGAGCGCCTGCGCTCGGCCTACCGCGAGCACCCGAGCCGCCCGGTGCGGTTCTCGCTGAACCTCTCCGGACCGAGCATCGGCAATCCCGACTTTCTCGAATGGCTGAGCGCGAACATCGGTCCGCACTGCGTCCCGGGTGAGTGGCTGCAGTTCGAGATCACCGAGACCGCGGCGGTCGCGAACGTCTCACAGACCCAGACCCTCATGCGACACCTGCGGGCGCGCGGCGCGCAGTTCGCGCTCGATGACTTCGGCACGGGGGTGAGCTCGCTTGCCTACCTCAAGGCATTCGACGTGAGCATGCTGAAGCTCGACGGATCCTTCACCCACGATCTGCTCACCGACGTGCGCTCGCAGTCGCTCGTTCGTGGGCTCGCGCAGCTCGCTCACGC
>DATKPP010000084.1:0-19572 GCA_035524075.1 Steroidobacteraceae bacterium
CACCGCGGTGATGTGTCCCGGGGTGCGGCCGAGCATGCTCTTCGCCTCGGAGCCGACCGCGACGATGATCTTGCCGCCGCGCGTGGGCTCGTCCTGCACCGCGACGACCGAGGGCTCATTGAGCACGATGCCCTTGTCGCGCACGTAGATCAGCGTGTTGGCCGTGCCCAGGTCGATCGAGAGATCGCTGGAGAAATATCCGCGCAAGCGCTTGAACATGAAGGGATAAGGAAGCGACCCGGGGAGACCCCCCAAAAGTGGCGGGTAACATATCAACCGAGCGGACATTCAGCAAGGCGAGGTGTATGATTCCGCGCCGTTTTTTTCTGCAGTTTGCGACACTGATCAGACTATGAAGCGCGCCGAGATCGAAACCATCGCTCACCTCGCACGGCTCGAGCTGCGCGAGAGCGAGATCGCGGCGTATCAGTCGAGCCTCACGAGCATTCTCGAATTCGTGGGAGAGCTCAACCGAGCGGACACGGCCGGCGTGACGCCGATGGCCCATCCGCTACCGGGGCTTTCGCAGATGCTGCGGAGCGATGAGGTGACCGAGCGCGACCAGCGCGACCGCTATCAACTCAACGCGCCGCGCGCGGAGGCGGGACTGTATCTCGTGCCGAAGGTAATCGAGTGACGAGGGGCGTACAGCGCCTTCCCTGAACCGCGATGAGTGCGATCAGCCAGAAAACGCTCGCCGAGCTTGCTGCCGGCTTGCGCGCCAAGGAATTCTCGAGCGTCGAGCTCGCGCGCGCCGCCCTCGAGCGCATCGAGGCTGCGCAACCCAGGCTCAATGCCCTCATCTCGGTTACGCGCGAGGTGGCTCTCGCGCAGGCTGCCGCGGCCGATCGCGAGATTGCGGCCGGGCGGGGGAACGCTCTTACGGGCATACCCCTGCTGCACAAGGACCTCTTCTGCACGGAGGGTGTGCGCACCACCTGCGGGTCGCGCATGCTCGACGAATTCATCGCGCCCTACGATGCAACCGTCGTGTCGCGGCTCAGGTCGGCCGGCATGGTCATGCTCGGCAAGACCAACATGGACGAGTTCGCGATGGGCTCCTCGAACGAGACGAGCTACTACGGACCGGTCCGCAATCCCTGGGATCCGCAGCTGGTGCCCGGCGGCTCATCGGGAGGCTCCGCCGCGGCGGTTGCGGCACGGCTTGCCCCCGCGGCAACCGCTACCGATACCGGGGGCTCCATTCGCCAGCCTGCGGCGCTCTGTGGGGTCACCGGCATCAAGCCGACCTACGGACGGGTCTCGCGCTACGGCCTGATCGCCTTTGCCTCGAGTCTCGACCAAGGAGGCATCATCTGCGTGAGCGCACAGGATGCGGCACTCGTGCTGCGCGCAATGGCGGGGTTCGATCCTCGCGACTCGACCAGCGTCAACCGGCCGGTGCCCGATTACCTCGCCGGCCTCGAGCGCTCCGTGTCGGGTTTGAGGGTCGGGCTGCTCAAGGAGTTCTTCGATAAGGGGCTCGATGCGGAGAACGAGCGGCTGGTCCGGGCGGCACTCGAGGTGCTCAAGGGGCTCGGTGTGACGCTGAAGGAGGTCAGCCTGCCGAGCATCTCCCTCTCGGTGCCGGCCTATTACGTGGTCGCTCCCGCAGAGGCCTCCTCCAATCTCGCCCGGTACGACGGTGTGCGCTACGGCTATCGCTGCAAGGACCCCCAGGACCTGACGGACCTGTATCGACGCACCCGCGGCGAGGGGTTCGGGGCAGAGGTGAAGCGGCGCATCATGACGGGCACGTACGTTTTGTCGGCCGGCTATTACGATGCGTACTATCTGAAAGCGCAGAAGGTGCGGCAGCTCATCGCGAGCGACTTCGAGCGTGCGTTCGGCGAGGTGGACGTGATCATGGGCCCCACCACGCCGACCCCGGCGTTCGAGCTCGGGGCCAAGACCGCCGATCCGATCACGATGTATCTCAACGACATCTACACGATCGGGGCGAACCTTGCGGGCCTGCCGGCCGTGTCGATTCCCTGCGGCTTCGTCGGCAAGCTCCCGGTCGGCCTGCAGATCATCGGTCCGCACTTCGCCGAGGAGCGGCTGCTCAATGCGGCGCACGCCTTCCAGCGCGAGACCGACTGGCACCGGCGCGTGCCGCCGGGCTACGCATGAGCGCGGCGTCCACGGTGAGCGCCACATCGAGCAACGACGCCTGGGAAACGGTGATCGGGCTGGAGATCCACGCCCAGCTCGCCACCCGCTCGAAGATCTTCTCGGGTTCCCCGACCGCCTACGGCGCCCCCCCGAATACCCAGGCGGACCTCGTGGACCTGGGCTATCCCGGGGTGCTGCCGGTGCTGAACGCAACGGCCGTGCGCATGGCCGTGAAGTTCGGGCTCGCGATCGGGGCCCGGATCGCCAATCGATCGGTCTTCGCACGCAAGAATTACTTCTACCCGGATCTGCCGAAGGGCTACCAGATCAGCCAGTACGAGCTGCCGATCGTGGCGGGCGGGGCCCTGGACATTCTGTTGGAGGATGGCGCCCGCAAGCGCATCGGCATCACGCGGGCGCACCTCGAGGAGGACGCCGGCAAGTCGCTGCACGAGGGACTTGCGGGCCTGTCCGGCATCGACCTCAATCGCGCGGGCACCCCGCTGCTCGAGATCGTCTCCGAACCGGAGCTACGCTCGGCCAAGGAGGCCGTCGCGTACATGAAGAAGGTGCACACCCTGGTGCGCTACCTCGAGATCTGCGATGGCAACATGCAGGAGGGCTCGTTCCGATGCGACGCGAACGTCTCGGTGCGGCGCATGGGCGCCTCGCAGTTCGGAACGCGCGCCGAGATCAAGAACGTGAACTCCTTTCGCTTCGTGGAGAAGGCGATCCAGTACGAGGTGGGGCGCCAGATCGAGCTGATCGAGTCGGGCGGACGCGTGGTGCAGGAAACGCGCCTGTACGATCCCGATCGGGGCGAGACGCGCTCGATGCGAGCCAAGGAGGAGGCGAACGACTATCGCTACTTCCCCGATCCGGATCTACTGCCGCTCGAGCTCTCTGGCGACTTCATCGAGGAGGTGCGCCAGAGCCTCCCGGAGCTGCCCGATGCCAAGGCTGAGCGCTTCGTCGCGCACTACGGGCTCAGCCCGTACGATGCCGGGGTGCTCACGGCCAGTCGCGAGCTTGCAGGCTACTACGAGGAAGTAGTACGGCAGGCGCCGGAGGAGCCCAAGCTCGCCGCCCACTGGGTGACGGGCGAGCTCGCCGCGGCGCTCAATCGCGACAATCTGGATATCTCCGAGAGCCGCCTGACCCCTGTCCACCTCGGTGGGCTCCTCAGGCGAATGGGCGATGCGACCATCTCGGGCAAGATCGCGAAAGAGGTGTTCGAGGCGATGTGGGCGAGCGGCCGCGACGCCGATGCGATCATCCAAGAGAAGGGTTTGAAGCAGATCACCGACTCGGCGGCGATCGGCCGCATCATCGAGGAGGTCATGACGAAGAACCCGGCACAGCTCGCCGACTACCGGGCGGGCAAGGACAAGCTCTTCGGGTTCTTCGTGGGGCAGGTCATGAAGGCCACCGCGGGGAAGGCCAATCCGGCACAGGTCAACGAGTTGCTCAAGGCGAAACTGTCCGGCTGAGGGCGCGCCAGCGGTTCTTCAGCGCAGCCGCTGTCGGCTTGAGTTACCGTACCCGGTGCCTCATTGTGGGGTGATGAGTGCCATCAGCCCCGGAGGCGACGCGGTTCGTCGCTTCATCGTCGAGAACCAGCCCGTGCGCGGGCACTTCGTTCGCATCGAGGATGCCTGGCGAGCCCTGCGCGAGCACCGCGACTACCCGGCGCCGGTTCGCGAGCTCCTGGGTCAGGCGGTCACCGCCTCGGTCCTGCTCGCCTCGACCCTCAAATTCAACGGGACCCTCACGCTGCAGCTGCAGGGTCAGGGTGCGGCCCGCCTGCTCGTTTCCCAGTGCACGCACGACTTTCGCATCCGCGCCCTCGTGCGGGTGGATGACGAGCGCCTGGCCCGGTCTGTCGAGCTCGCCCAGTCCGCAACCCTCACACCGGAGCTGTTCCGCTTGCTGGTCGGGGACGAGGGACGACTCGCGGTCACGGTAGAGGCTGCGGAACGCGACATGCGCTATCAAGGCATCGTGCCCCTCGCCGGAAGCTCGTTCGCCGAGTGTCTGGAGGGGTACTTCGCCTCCTCGGAGCAGCTACCCACTCGCGTGCGCCTGGCCGCCGACGAGACGCACGCAGCGGGCCTGCTCATCCAGCAGCTCCCGGGCGGGGCGGAAGGCGATGAGGATCTCCAGGCGCGCTCCGCATGGCTCGATGCCCAGCAGGGAATCCGGACCGTACGGCCCAGCGAGCTGCTCGCCTTGCCGGTGGAGCACGTGCTCACGCGCAATTTCGCGGAGCAGGACCTGAGGCTGTATGCCGGCTCGCCGGTGCGCTTCGAGTGCCGCTGCGACCCCGAGCGCGTCGCGGGCTTGCTGCGCGCGCTGGGCGCATCCGAGGTGCACGATGTGCTCGAGGAGCAGGGCGCCGTCACGGTCACGTGCGACTTCTGCAATCGCTCCTATCGATTCGATGCAGTGGACGTTGCGGAGCTCTTCTCGGAAGGCACCGTGCCCGATGCGCCGAAGTCGGTGCAGTGAGCCTAGCGGCCGCCGGGCGCAGCGCGCGCGTGCCGGCTCCGCAGCGGAGGATCCTCGACCGTGTTGAGGTAGGCCCGGCCCCCGAGCCTGCGCATCTGATCGAGCACCCAGTCGCGCCGCTCGAGCACATAGGGCGAGGGCCTGTCGACGTGCATCAGGCGAGGGTTCGGCAGCACCGTTGCCAGGAGCGCCGCCTGATCCGCCGTGAGGCGCGCGGCGGGCTCGTGGAAGAACCTCTGCGCGGCCGCTTGCACTCCGTACACGCCGCGGCCGAACTCCGCAATGTTGAGGTAGACCTCGAGGATGCGCTCCTTCGGCCAGCAGATCTCGAGCAGCACCGTGAGGTATGCCTCGAGCGCCTTGCGCGCGAAGCTGCGTCCTGACCAAAGAAACAGGTTCTTGGCCACTTGCTGCGAGATCGTGCTCGCCCCGCGCAAGCGCTTGCCGCGCTCGCTCGCCTGGACTGCTTCGCGGATGGAGTGAAAATCAAAGCCCGCATGGAAGGGAAACTGCTGATCCTCCTCCGCAATCACGGCGAGCGCTGCATTCGGGGAGATGCGCTCGAGGTCCTCCCACTCGTATTGCGTGCGGTAGCGCCGATCGTGTGCCAGGGCGGCATCGAGGCTCGCGCTGAGCATGAAGGCGCTGGTGAGCGGATGCCACCAGCGCATGGCGAGCACCGGTACCGCGGAGAGCAGTACTCCCAGCACGACGATCACCCCGATGAGCCTGAGGAGCGCTCTCACTTCAGGGCCACCGTCCCTCGGTCACCCGCTCGTGCCCGGCAAGATCCCGATGCGCGCGGATCGCGCTGAAGCCTCGGGCCTGGAGCTCGCGGGCCACCGGGGCTGCCTGAGTGGCTCCGTGCTCGAGGAGGAGCCATCCGCCGCGCTCGAGATGCTCGGGAGCCCCCTCGATGATGCTGCGCAGATCGGCCAGCGCCTCGTCCCCGGGCGTCAGCGCGATGCGAGGCTCGAAATTGAGCGGGGCCATGCGCAGCAGCGGATCCGCCGCGGCGACGTACGGTGGATTGCTCAGCACCAGATGGAAGGAGCGACCGGCGAGCGGGGCAAACCAGTTGCCTGCCACGAACTCGACCGTGCTCGCGCCCAGGCGGCTTGCGTTGCGACGCGCAACTGCGAGTGCGCCCTGCGAGAGGTCGGTCGCGACGATATGCCAGCCCGGCCGCTCGCGCGCGAGCGCAAGGGCGATCGCTCCCGATCCGGTGCCCAGGTCCGCGACCTCACCGCCAGGCTCGGGACGAAGCTGCAGGGCCCGCTCGACCAGCAGTTCCGTCTCGGGTCGAGGCACCAGAACCTCCGGTCCTACGGCCAGCTCGAGGGACCAGAACTCCTTGTGACCGATGAGATAAGCGAGGGGTTCGCCGCGCGCCCGCCGGTCAACGAGCGCGAGGTAGGCTTCCCGCTCACGCTCGGCCGGCTGCTCGCTGGAATGCGAGTGCAGGCGTGCTCGATTGGTTTGCAGTACGTGCGCGAGCAGCACTTCCGCATCGAGGCCGGGATGCTCGATTGCGGCAGTGAGCCGGCGCCATCCTTCGCTCAGCAGTGCCGCGGTCGTGAGCTTCGATACCATCGGGTTGATTTAAGATTCCGTCGATGTCGCCGCCCCGCTCGTACCGCCCTTCCCGACCGCAATCGATCGGTGAGGTGCTCGATTCCGGCTTCCGGATCTTTCAATCGACGCTTCTGCCGTGCCTGCCCTACGGGGCGCTGTGGGTCATCCTCGGGCAGCTCGCGAATCTGCATGACCTGGCCGCAGGCCGGCCGTTGCGAATCCTCGGCGGAGCCGACTCGACCTGGTGGCTCTGGTATGTCTCGGGGGCGCTTCTGTCGATCCTCATCTGGGGCTCGCTGATTCTACGCCAGAGCGCGCTGCTTTCCGGGGCCGCAAGCTCGATGGGAGCGGAGTTGCTGGCGGTGCTCGCCCGAGCGCCGCAGCTGCTCGTGCTGCTGTGCGTCGGGACCGCCGTCTGCATGGTCGGGTTGGCGCTGCTCGTCGTGCCCGGACTCTATCTCCTGATCGCATTTGCCTTTGCCATGCCCGCGATGCTCACGTGTGGGCTCGGCCCACTCGATGCGCTCAAGTACTGCGCCCGGCTTCTCTATGGCCACTGGTGGCGCACGACTTTCATCCTGGCCGTTGCCGCCATCGTGGTCCTCGCCCTGTATGCGGTGCTCGCCACGGCGACGCTGCTTGCCTTCGGGGCGAGCGGCATCGCGGATGTGGCGCTGGTGACTGCCGTGTCACGCGCCGTGGGGGTTGCGCTCGGAGCGCTGCTCGCGCCGTTCGCCTGCGCCATGATCCTCGCAACCTTCGGTGAGCTCAGGGCGCGTCGCGAGGCAGCCGATCTGCACGCCCGCATCGCCCGCGCCGAGAGCTGACCCCATGCTCCGCACCCTCATGTTTGCGGCATTGATCCTCGGCGCAAGCGCGCTCGCAAGCGCACTGCCTGCGCCACAGAGTCCGCAAACCGATGCCCGGTCGGCTGCCCTGCGGCCCGATGCGCTGGGCGCAGCGCTCGCGGCGATCGACCAGTGCATCACGCGGCTCGATGCGGAAGTGGACGTGGGATATCGGCGTATCGCGCTGCGTTGTCCGAGCCTGGCCGCAGCGCTCGAGCAGGGCGGCCTTGCGCGCTGGTTGCCGCAGGACTGGCGCAGCCCCGACAACGACCTCTCTGCAGGTGGACTCGAGGAGCTGCGGGGGCTGCTCGCAAGCGAGCTCACGATGCGCCCGGTGAGCCGCCCACCGAGCATCCGCGCGCTGCGACAGGTGCTCGCGGGACTTGCCTCGCCCGCACGAACCGGAACACTCTGGGACGAGCTCGAGCACTGGTGGCGCAGGATCGGTCGCGAGCGCGAGCCGTCCGCGATACCCGGCCACCCAGGCATGCTGAGCGGAGTCGATCTTGCCCCGAAGCTCACGCGGCTGCTCACGCTGGCCGCGCTCGTGGGCCTGCTCGGATTCGCCGCCGTGGTTCTGCTCAATGAGCTGCGCGCCGCCGGCATGCTGCACATCCGGCCGCAGCGGCGCGGCGCGCGCGCAGCGGTGCGCCTCGCGCTCGTCAGCCGTGCGGCCGAGCCCGAAGAGGTGAGCATCACCGAGCGGCCGCGACTGTTGCTGGCGCTGGTGCTGGAGCGCCTGGGAACTCGCGGTGTGACGGGGCTGGGCAGTCTCACCGCGCGCGAGCTGATCAGAGCCGTGCAACTCGAGGATCCCGCCGCCGCCGGGCATCTCGAGCGTCTGATACTCACCGCCGAGCGCGTACGCTACGCGGCAATGCCCGCGAGCGCGGACGACTGCGCCGCTGCCGTACGCGGCGGGAACGCTCTGCTCGAGAGGCTCGCAGCGTGAAAGGGCAACAGCACGCCGTGAGGGAGCGGCTGATCACCCTCGCAGCCGCAGCGGGAGCGCTGGTCCTGTTCGCAGCCCTGCTCGTGCAATCCGGCAGCGTGACGGAGCGACGCGATGCGCCGCGGCCTGCCACGGATGAGCAGCGCGCCGCGGGCTATCACGCCGCGTTCGCCTGGCTTCAGGAGCAGGGTGTGCATGTGGTGGCCCTGCGCGAGCGACTGACCGCACTCGCGCGGCGGCGCGATGTGCGCCCCACCGGGAACCTCCTGGTCGAGACCCTTCCCGGGGTGACCGGCTTTGAGGCCGGCGAGCTGCGGGCACTCGACCGCTGGATCCGGGCCGGCAACGCAGTGCTCGTCCTGGCCGCGCTCGATGACTCCCCCGCGTGGGCCGCTCCCCGCTCCGCGCTCGCACCCGCCGATGTCAATCTGTTGACGGGGCTGCTGTTCGAGCCCCTGCGCAGAGAGGCGCGCCGCCGTGCATTCCCGCGCGCCGCGGAGGTCTCACTGCTCGTGCCCAATGGTGCGCATCTCTACTTCGAGAACGTCCGCGAGGCAGCTGCGCTTGCCGATCGGAGCTGGGGACTGCGAATCCCCTACTCCGGGTTCGCACTGGAGCTGGCACACAGCCGCGGCAGCGGCGCGGGTGTGCTGTGGACGCGATCGCTCGGAGCCGGGCGCATCGTCCTGAGCACGCTCGGGAGCCTCTTCACCAACCGCACGCTTGCGCTGGCCGACAACGCGCAACTGCTCGCGAACGTGGTCGCCGCGAACGTGACCCCGCGAGGGGCCGTGATCTTCGATGATCTGCGCCAGGGTCGCGGAGCCGTGTACGATCCGGCGAGGTTCTATCGCGATCCTCGCCTGTACGCGACCTTGAGCATCTTGCTTGCGCTGTGGCTCACCTGGGTGCTCGGCTCCACGCGCCTGCATGCGCCCGAGGATCATGGCCCCGCGCCGGGCGAGAACGATCTGTTGCATGCGACGGCTGGCTTGCTCGCGCGCGTGCTGGGGAGCGCCGACGCGGCGCGCAGCCTGCTGGCGCACTTCCTCGCGGCCGTACCTGCAGCCTGCATCCAGGAGCGTCCAGACGTGCAATTGCAGCGCTTCGAGTACCTGGCGCGTCATCCACGCATGAGCGCCGCGGATCTGGAGCAACTGAGGAGCTGGTATGCGGATGCACAGGTGGGCCGGCGTGTCCCGTTGCGCCGCCTGCAGAGCCTCATCGCGCGTGCCGAGAGGCGGCTGCGCTCGTGAGCTCGGCGGTGCAGGAATTGCATGCGGCGCTTGCAAGCGAGCTGCAGCGCCACGTCCTGGGCGCCGAGGCCGTGCTGCGCGCGTTGACCATCGCGCTGGTCGCACGCGGGCATGTGCTCGTGCAAGGTGTCCCCGGTCTTGGAAAGACCCTCCTCGCAAAGTCGCTCGCCGCGCTGCTCGGCGGGGAATTCAAGCGCATCCAGGGAACTGCGGACCTGATGCCGAGCGATATCACGGGCGTCCACGTGTACGACGAGTCGCGCGCAGCGTTCGTGTTCCGAGCGGGCCCAATATTCGCGGATGTGGTGCTCGTCGATGAGATCAATCGGGCGGGGCCCAAGACCCAGTCGGCCCTCCTCGAGGCCATGGAGGAGCGCCAGGTGAGTGTCGAGCGGGAGGTGTTTGCGCTGCCGCGCGATTTCCTGGTCATCGCAACCCAGAATCCGCGTGAGTTCGAGGGCACCTATCCGCTGCCGGAGTCGCAGCTCGATCGCTTCATGCTGAGAGTCAACGTGAGCTACCCCGCCCGCGAGCTCGAGGCTCAAATTCTCGAGCGGTATGGGTCGCGCATGGCGGCGCATCCGCTCCCGACCCACCGCGCGGTGGACTGCGAGCTGCTCGATGCCGCGCGTGCGCAGGCCGAGAGCCTGCATGTCGCCACCGCGCTCAGCGAGTACGTGCTGGCACTGGCCCGCCTGTCACGCGAGCACCCGCGCATCGCGCTCGGGCTGTCCACGCGCGGGGCACTTGCGCTCGTGCGGGCGGCCCGCATTGCAGCGGCCCTGCGCGGCGCAGAATTCGTATCGCCGGATGACGTGAAGGAGGTGGCCGCGTGGGTCATGGCGCATCGACTGATTCCAACGCCCGAGGCTGCGCTCGAGGGCGCGAGCGATGTGGATCTGGTGCGCTCGCTCCTGAGCGACACGCCGGTGCCTCGATGAGGCAGCGACGCTAGGCCGCGGCTGCATGCATCTCGCGCAGCGCGCGTACGTACTGCTGGCATTCACGGCGGTCCTGGCCATCGCCGGAATCTGGTCGCCCGAGCCCATGATTGCAGGCCTGTGGCGCTGGCCGGCGATGCTGTTGCTCGGCGGTGTGGCGCTCGAGGCGGCTGCGAGCGGCCGACGGAGCTGGCACCTCGATGTGGCGGCACGGCCGCGCGCGTTCCTCGGCAGCCCTCTCCGCGTGTGGCTTGTGCTGCGCAACGACAGTGCGAGCGCGTTGACCATCGAATGCCTCGTGCTGTTGCCGTCCGGCTTCGATGGACCGAGGCAGGCGCGGCGCCTGAGGGCGGGGGCGCACGCCGAGACTCGCGAGGTGCTCACGCTGCTGCCCATGCGATTGGGCGCGCAGCGCTGGCCCGGCGCGCGCATGCGCGCGCTCGGCCGATTCGGCCTCATCTGGTGGTCGCGCGAGCAATCGCTCGAGCGCTCGATCGTGGTTGCCCCGGACATTGCGTCACCGCTCGACGCCGCGCCCCACCGGCTTGCCTCGGGTGCGCGACCGTGGCGAGGCGGGGGAGCGGGCTCGGAGCTTCGCCAGCTGCGGACCTATGTTGCGGGCGATCCGCTCTCGCGCATCGACTGGAAGGCCACGGCGCGCGCGCGCCATCTCATCAGCCGCGAGCTGTCCGAGGACCAGCACCTCGATGTGCTGGTTGCCATCGATGCGGGTCGTGCCAGCCGCATTCGCATCGGACGCATCGATCGGCTCGGCCTGTATGCCAACGTC
The DNA here is from genome assembly GCA_035524075.1 of Steroidobacteraceae bacterium. GTDB lineage: Bacteria > Pseudomonadota > Gammaproteobacteria > Steroidobacterales > Steroidobacteraceae > JASHUC01. The sequence continues at coordinate 10,986 of DATKPP010000084.1, forward strand.
GCGGCACGCTTTGCCGAGACCGCCACTCGCAACGACGATCGCGTGGGCCTGCTGGTCTTTTGTGATCGGCCGCTCGCGGTGTGCGCTCCGCAGCGCGGCCGGCCCGCGGTGCTCGGCATGCGGCGCACGCTCGAGCAGCTTGCCCCACGCCACGCCGAATCCGATCCGCTCGATGCGGCCATCAAGGCCCGCCGCCTGCTCAAGCACCGCAGTCTCATCGTGCTGCTCACCGATCTGGAGGATCCGGCGGCTGCGGACTCGCTGCTCCGGGCGGCTCGCGTCCTGACCCCACCGCATCTGGTGGTCGTGGCAGGCATCGAGAGCGCCGAGCTCGCCGCGGCGGCTGCAGCGGCGGGCGAGGAGGGGAGCGACCCGTGGCTGGTTCTGGCCGCACGCGAGCAGCGAGCCCGCGCGCGGCGCCGATGCGCGCTGCTCGCGCGAGTGGGGGTGCCGGCCCTCCTGGCTCCCCACGAGGAGCTCGGGGAACGAGTGCTCGCGCAGTACGAGCGTTTGCGGCGAGCGCGGCGCGTGTAAGGGCACCCGCCCGAGAGGGCTGGCGAGACCCCCCGGGGGGGCCGATCCAGGGCGGCTGCGAGCGGCGTTTGGAAGATGTCGGGTAAGATTTGGTCGTGCACCTGCTACTCATAGAGGACGATCAGGAAGCTGCGCAGTTTCTTCTCAAGGGCCTGCGCGAGAGCGGCTACACCGTCGAGCACTGCGGAGATGGGCAGGAGGGGTTCGTGCGCGCGACGCATGGCCTCTACGATCTGATCATCACGGACCGCATGCTGCCGCAGATGGATGGGCTTGCCCTCGTCAAGTCGCTGCGCGAGCAGGGGGTGCGCGCACCGGTACTGGTCTTGAGCGCGCTTGGAACGGTGGACGATCGCGTGCACGGGCTCAAGGCCGGTGGGGACGACTACCTCGCCAAGCCCTTCGCGTTCTCGGAGCTGCTGGCGCGGATCGAGGCACTGCTGCGCCGGAGCACCGCCGACAGCGCTCCCACGCGTCTGAAGGTCGCCGACCTGGAGATGGACCTGTTGAGGCGCCGCGTCGTGCGTGGGGGGCGAGAGATCGAGCTGACCGCCCGGGAGTTCAAGCTGCTGGAGTTTCTGCTGCGCCACGCCGGACAGGTGGTCACGCGCACCATGCTGCTCGAGGGGGTCTGGGATCTGCACTTCGATCCGCAGACCAACCTGATCGACGTTCACATGAGCCGGCTGCGGCAGGCCGTGGATCGTGGCTTTGCGAAGCCCCTCATTCACACGGTGCGCGGGGCGGGCTACGTGATCCGAGATGAAGATCAATCCGCTTAGGACCTCCGCCTTCCGCTTCGGCCTGGGGTACGGGGTGATCTTCACCCTCGGCGTGAGCGCGCTTCTCGGCGCGGTCTTCCTGCTGACCGAGAAGGCGCTGAACAACGAGATCGATGCCGTGATCGCCGCCGAGGTCGACGGACTCGTCGACGAGTACAACCGCGGCGGCCTCTCGGGCCTTGCCGATGAGCTCACGTTCCGCTCCGACAGCTGGGGACGCACCGGCGCAGTCTATTTGCTGGTGGACAAGAACCTGGCCAAGGAGGGCGGAAATCTGCAGAACTGGCCCTTCAGCGGAGTGCCGCGCGACCGCTGGACGCAGTTCAGCATCCAGGGCCGCGATCCCGTGCTGCACCCGGTTCGCGCGAGCGTCATCACGCTCGCGTACGGGCATCGGCTGCTGGTGGGCATGGATGTGACTCAGCAGGACCAGTTCATCGCGACCTTCCGCAAGGCGACGCAGTGGGGCATCGGCCTCACGGCGCTTGCGGGCGTGCTGGCCGGCAGCTGGCTCAGCCGGCGACTCACCCGGCGGGTGCAGCGCGCGGCCGAAACCTGCGACGCGATCATCGGTGGGGACCTGTCCCGCAGACTGACCGTCACGGGCTGGCGAGACGAGTTCGATGCGCTCGCTCAGGCGGTCAACTCGATGGTCGAGCGACTGGCCGAGAAGACCCAGGTGCTGCGCGCCAGCTTCGACAGCGCCGCGCACGACCTGCGCGCGCCGCTGTACCGCCTGCGCGGCCGCCTGGAGGATGCCGTGCGCAATTCGAGCGCGGACGAGCCGCTGCGCAGGGGCATCGAAGCCTCCCTGCAGGAGCTCGAGCACATCCAGCGCACGCTCTCGACGCTGCTGCAGATCGCGCAGGCCGAATCGGCGCTCTCGGTTGCCAACAGCGCCGCAGTCGATCTCTCCGAGCTCGCCTCGGACATGGCCGAGCTCTACGAGCCCGCGGCGCGCGAGCGCGAGCTCAAGCTCACGGTGCAGGCGGATTCCAAGTGCGACGTGCGCGGCAATCGACAGCTGCTCGCGCAGGTGGTCGCAAACCTGGTCGAGAACTCCCTCAAGTACGTACCCCCGGGCGGGCACATCGAGGTCAAGGCCGAGCGCATCGGCCCGAGCTCGCGCCTCACCGTGGCCGACAACGGTCCGGGCATTCCCGAGCGAGAGCGCACGAACGTGCTGCAGCCCTTCGTCCGGTTGCCCGCTGCGGAGTCCACCTCCGGCACCGGACTGGGCCTGAGTCTCGTGGCCGCGATCGCCAAGCTCCACCATGCGCAACTCGCGCTCGAGGACAACCACCCCGGGCTGCGGGTGGTGCTCGATTTCAACTCGGCATAGCTGGCCTCAGCTCCGAACCGACGGGGGTCGCCGCAGCCGGTGCCGGCAGGCGGCTCAGGAATTCGGTGAGCGCATCGAGATCGAGAGGCTTGACCAGATGCGAGTCGAAGCCGCTCTCGCGCGTGCGCCGCCGGTCGGCCTCCTGACCCCATCCCGTCAGTGCCACCAGCACGACGGACTTTCCCCAGGGAGCGGCTCGTATGCGCCGTGCCACCTCGAACCCGTCGATCTTCGGCAGGCCGAGATCGAGCAGGATGAGGTCCGGGCGGAACCCCGGCGCGACGCTCAGCGCGAGCTCGCCATCGGGGGCCGTCTGCACGGTGTGCCCCGCCATTTGCATGAGCGTGGCGAGACTCTCGAGCGCATCCTTGTTGTCATCGACGATCAGGATGCGCCGCCTGGCCGGCGCCGCGGTGGTCGCAGCACCCTCGCCCGCGGCGGACTCCTCGGTCGGGGCACGAGCATTTTCGAAGCGTCGCGGCAGGCGCACCAGAAACTCACTGCCGCGCCCCGGACCATCGCTGCGAACCGAGACCGTGCCGCCGTGCAACTCCACGAGCCGGCGCACGAGCGCAAGCCCGATCCCGAGTCCACCGCGCGCTCGCTCCCCGGCGCGGTCCACCTGAGCGAACAGCTCGAAGATGCGCGGCAACTGCTCGGGGGGGATTCCGATGCCGCTATCGCGGACGCGAATCTCCGCCCACGGACCCCGCGCAGATACGGCAAGGCCGATACGGCCCCCGCTGTCGGTGTACTTGGCCGCGTTGGCGAGCAGGTTGCCGACGAGCTGCGTCAAGCGGGTGAGGTCGCCTTCGACGCGCAGGGACTCGGCAGGCACCTCGAGCTCGAGATGATGTGCCTTCTCGGCAAGCAGGGGCTGCACCGTCTCGAGCGCGCTCTCCACGACCTTCTTCAGCTCGAGGGGCTCGCGCGCGACATTGATCTTGCCGCGCGTGATGCGCGAGACATCGAGCAGGTCGTCCACCAGTCGGGTGAGAGAGGCGAGCTGGCGCTCGATCACATCGCGCGTCCACACGAGCTGGGGATCCTCGAGCGGGCGGCGCTGCATGATCTGTACGGCGTTGCGGATGGGCGCGAGGGGGTTGCGCAGCTCGTGCGCCAGCATCGCCAGGAACTCATCCTTGTGGCGGTCGGCCTCCTTTAGCTGCTGCTCGATGTGCGCTCGCTGGGTGATCTCGGCCCGCAACGCGTGATTGACCGATCCAAGCTCGGCGTTCGCCTTCTTCAGGTCGCGATTGAATTGCTCGAGCTCGCGGGTCTTCTCGGCCTTGAGGATGGCATTCGCCTCGGCGAGCTCTGCGTTCGCCTGCTGCAACGCCTGGTTGAGCGACTGCAGCTCGCGGCGCTTCAGGTACAGCTCGGCGAGCACGGACACCTTGCCGCGCAGGATCTCCGGCATCACCGGCACATGCACGTAATCGACGGCTCCGACCTTGTAGCCCTTCAGCCGGTCGAGCTCGCTCACGTTCACGCCGGTGACGAAGATGATCGGTGTGCGCTCGAAGCGCGGGTGCTCGTGGATGAGGCTCGCCGTCTCGAACCCGTCCATGTCCGGCATGCTCACATCCAGCAGGATGACCGCGAAGTCGCCGCTCATCAGCTTCTCGAGCGCTTCGCGGCCCGAGCCCGCCCGCACGAGGTTGTGCCCGAGATCCTGCAGGATCGACTCGTAGGACAGCAGCCGCGCCGGCTGATCGTCCACCAGCAGGATGTTGACGCTCTCGTGCTCGGGTGTTTCCATGCGCTCAGCGGTGCAGCCACATGCGCACGAGCGAGAGCAGCTGCTCGGTGTTCACCGGCTTTGCGACGTAGTCGGATGCGCCCGCCTCGAGGCACTTCTCGCGGTCACCCTTCATCGCCTTGGCGGTGAGCGCGATGATCGGCAGCAAGCGGAATTTCGGGTTCTCGCGAATGCGCCGGATCGTCTCGTAACCGTCCATCTCGGGCATCATGATGTCCATCAGCACCAGCGACAGACCCTCGGTGGTCTCGATGAGCTTGATGGCGTCCTGTCCGTTGGTGGCGCTCATGACCTCCATGCTGTGCCGCTCGAGCAGGCTGTTCAGCGCGAAGATGTTGCGAATGTCATCATCGACCACCAGCACCCTGCGGCTGCGCAGAGCCTCATCGCTCTCGTGCAGGGTCTCGATCAGGCGCTGCTTGGCGGGCGGCAGGTCCGCGATCACGCGGTGCAGGAAGAGCGCGGTCTCATCGAGCAGGCGCTCGGGCGAGCGCACGCCCTTCAGCACGATGCTCTTCGCCTTCTTGCGCAGCTCGGATTCCTCCTCGGCGGAGAGCTCCCGCCCGGTGAACACGACGATCGGGGTGTTGCGCAGCTGCTCGTTTTGCTGCACCTCCGAGAGCAGCTCGAACCCCGACATATCGGGGAGCTTCAGGTCGAGCACGATGCAGTCGAACTCGCGCTGGCGCATGAGCTCGAGCGCCTCGGTCCCGGTGCCGACCGCCGTGATCTCGACGTCGTCGTGGCGGATGAGCTCGGCGATCGAGAGCTGCTCGGCCGGATCGTCCTCGACCACGAGCAGCTGGCGCACGCGCTGCTGCGAGAAGACCTTGATGCGCTCGAGCGCGCTCTCGAGCCCATCGGTCGTGAGCGGCTTGTTCATGTACGAGAACGCACCACGCTCGAGGCCGTACTGACGCTCCTCCTCGACCGTCAGGATCTGCACGGGGATGTGACGCGTCTCGGGGTCGCGCTTGAGCTGGTTGAGCACCGTCCATCCGAGCATGTCCGGCAGGAACACGTCGAGCGAGATGGCGGTGGGCTTGTACTTGCGCGCGAGGGACAGCGCCTCGCTGCCCGTGCGGGCCACGAGACCTTTGAACTCGTGTCGGCGCGCAAGGTCGAGGAGCACCCGGGCGTAGTGCGGATCGTCCTCGACGATGAGCAGTGCCGTGTCCTCGGGCGTGAGGGCTTCCCGATCGTCCGGCACCTCCTCGGCGCGGGCCGCCGTGACCAGCGGCTGGAACGGCACCGGCGCCGGGCGCTCGCCGTTGGTCGCAGGCTGCGGCGCATTGCGCGCGTAGGCGGGACCGGCGTAGACCAGCGGCAGGTAGAGCGTGAACGTGCTGCCGCTGCCGGGGACGCTCGAGAGGCGAATCTCACCACCCAGGAGATGCGCGAGCTCGCGGCTGATCGCAAGGCCCAGACCCGTGCCGCCGTACTTGCGCGCGGTGCCGGCATCGGCCTGCTGGAACGCCTCGAATATGATCCTCTGCTTCTCCAGGGGGATACCGATGCCGGTATCGCTCACTGAGAACTCGACGACCGTCTGTGCCTGGCTGAGCGTGGGGTGGTCGGTGCTCCAGCCCCCCGTGGCCACTCCGACGTGCAACCGCACTCCGCCGTGATCGGTGAACTTGAAGGCGTTCGAGAGCAGGTTCTTGAGCACCTGCATCAGGCGCTTGGAGTCGGTCCGCATCGTGCGGCCGAGGTGCGCGTCGAAGTTGGTGGAGAAGGTGAGCTTGCGCGACTCGGCCTCGTGGCGGAAGTTGCGATCGATCGTCTCGCGCAGGTGCGTGAAGGCGAGATCCTCGCACTCGACCGTGACGGTGCCCGACTCGATCTTCGACAGATCCAGGATGTCGCTGATCAGGTTCAGTAGGTCGGTGCCCGCTGCATGGATGGTCTTGGCGAACTCGACCTGCCGCCCGCTCAGGTTCCCATCGGCATTCTCGGCGAGCTGCTGGCCCAGGATGAGGATGCTGTTGAGCGGGGTGCGCAGCTCGTGCGACATGTTCGCGAGGAACTCCGACTTGTAGCGCGAGGTCAGCGCGAGCTCGGTAGCCTTCTCCTCCAGCGCGCGGCGCGCCAGCTCGATCTCCTGGTTCTTGCGCTCGACCTCGGCGTTCTGCTCCGCAAGCAGCCGCGCCTTCGTGGCGAGCTCCTCGTTCGTCTGCTGCAGCTCCTTCTGCTGGGTCTGAAGCTCGATCGCGAGCTGCTGGGACTGCTGCAGCAGGCCCTCGGTGCGCATCGTCGCCTCGATGGTGTTGAGCACGACGCCGATGCTGCCGGTCAGCTGCTCGAGGAACGCCAGGTGCGAGGCGGTGAACTCATGAATCGAGGCGAGCTCGATCACCGCCTTGACCTGTCCCTCGTACAGCACCGGCAGCACGATGATGTTGCGCGGCATGGCCTGGATCAGGCCCGAGCGCACGCGGATGGAGTCCGACGGAATGTCGGTGAGCAGCAAGCGCTGCCTCTCGGCCGCGCATTGACCGACGAGACCCTCCCCCAGCCGGTAGCGGCGCGGGTCGGCATCCTCGTTCGGATCGGCATAGGTCGCGAGCTGCCTCAAGTACGGGGTGCCCGCGGCGGAATCGATGACGTAGGTGATGCCTTGCTGAGCATTCACGAGCGGGGCGAGCTCGGAGAGCAGCATCTGTCCCACGGTGACCAGGTCGCGCTGGCCCTGCATCATGCGGCTGAACTTCGCGAGGTTGGTCTTCAGCCAGTCCTGCTCGGTATTGCGCTCGGTCGTGACGCGCAGATTGCCGATCATCGCATTGATGTTGTCCTTCAGATCGGCCACCTCGCCGCGCGCTTCCACCTGAATCGAGCGCGTGAGGTCGCCCTTGGTCACGGCGGTCGCCACCTCGGCAATCGCTCGCACCTGAGTGGTGAGATTGGCCGCGAGCAGATTGACGTTGGCGGTCAAATCCTTCCACGTGCCGGCGGCGCCGGGGACGTGCGCCTGACCGCCCAGGCGGCCCTCCACGCCGACCTCGCGCGCAACCGTGGTCACCTGGTCGGCGAAGATCGCCAGTGTGTCGGTCATGCTGTTGATCGTATCGGCGAGCGCTGCCACCTCGCCCTTGGACTCCACCGTGAGTCGCTGGCGCAGGTCACCATTGGCCACCGCGGTGACGACCTTCACGATGCCGCGCACCTGGTTGGTGAGGTTCGCCGCCATGACGTTGACGTTGTCGGTCAAGTCCTTCCAGGTGCCCGCGACGCCGGGCACGAGTGCCTGGCCGCCGAGCTTGCCCTCGGTACCCACCTCGCGCGCGACGCGCGTGACCTCCGCCGCAAAGCCGTTGAGCTGGTCCACCATCGTGTTGATGGTTTCCTTCAGCTGCAGGATCTCGCCCTTCACGTCCACCGTGATCTTGCGCGAGAGGTCCCCGCGCGCGATGGCGGTTGCGACCTCGGCGATGTTGCGCACCTGGCCGGTGAGATTGCTCGCCATGGAGTTGACGTTGTCGGTCAGGTCCTTCCAGGTGCCCCCCGCGCCCGGCACGATGGCCTGGCCGCCGAGCTTGCCCTCGGTGCCCACCTCGCGCGCCACGCGTGTGACCTCGGCGGCGAAGGCATTGAGCTGGTCCACCATCGTGTTGATGGTCTCTTTCAGCTGCAGGATCTCACCGCGCACGTCTACCGTGATCTTGCGCGAGAGGTCCCCGCGCGCGATGGCGGTTGCGACCTCGGCGATGTTGCGCACCTGGCCGGTGAGGTTGCTCGCCATCGAGTTGACGTTGTCGGTGAGGTCCTTCCAGACGCCGCTCACGCCCTGCACTTCGGCCTGACCGCCGAGCTTGCCTTCGGTGCCCACCTCGCGCGCCAGACGGGTCACCTCGGCCGCGAAGCTGTTCAGCTGGTCCACCATCGTGTTGATGGTGTTCTTGAGCTCGAGGATCTCGCCCTTCACATCCACGGTGATCTTGCGGGACAGGTCGCCGCGCGCCACGGCCGTGGTCACCTCGGCGATGTTGCGCACCTGACCGGTGAGGTTGGTGGCCATCGCGTTGACCGAGTCGGTCAGATCCTTCCAGGTGCCGGCGACCCCCGAGACGATCGCCTGGCCGCCGAGCTTGCCCTCGGTGCCGACTTCGCGCGCGAGACGCGTCACCTCCGCCGCGAAGCTGTTGAGCTGGTCCACCATCGTGTTGA
>DATKPP010000085.1:0-6068 GCA_035524075.1 Steroidobacteraceae bacterium
CCATCCAGGGATTCCTTGAATGACGGTGCGCTCCTGTCCGCGGCATCGTCGCCCGATTGAAGGCAAGCCCAGTATGAAGCAAGAGTCGCGCCAGCGAGCGGCACAGAAAATGCGGCACGGTGCCCCATGAGAAGTGTCAGCTTTCCCTCCGGAGAGCGTGTTCCGGCCCTTGGCATTGGCACCTGGCAGCTCGCCGAGAAGCGCGCGCGGCGGGGCGAGGAGATCGCGACCCTGCGTCTTGCGATCGAGCTGGGGGCAAGCCTCATCGACACTGCGGAGCTCTATGGCGAAGGCACGACCGAGACGCTCGTCGGCGAGGCCCTCGCCGGACACCGCGAGGAGGTGTTCCTCGTGAGCAAGGTGCACCCGAGAAATGCCTCACGTCAGGGCGTCGTGGCCGCGTGCGAGCGCAGCCTCATGCGCCTGAGGACCGATCGGATCGATCTGTACCTGCTGCACTGGCGCGGGGAGGTGCCCTTCGCCGAGACGCTCGAGGCATTCCTCGCGCTGCAGCAGCAAGGCAAGATCCGTTACTTCGGCGTGAGCAACTTTGATCTGGGCGAGATGCGCCAGCTCTGGGGCCTCGCGGGCGCGCATGCCGTGGCAACCGACCAGGTGCTCTACAATCTTCTGCATCGCGGAGCCGAGAGGGATCTTTTCCCCTGGCTTCGCGAGCGGCACATCCCGGTCATGGCCTACTCGCCGTTGGATCATGGCGCCCTGCTCGGCAACGCGGCGCTCGTCGGCTTTGCCGAGCATCACGGCATGTCGCCTGCCCAGGTCGCCCTCGCCTGGCTGCTCTCCCACGAGGATGTGATCGCCATTCCCAAGACCACCCGTCGCGAGCGCCTGCAGGAGGATCTGGCAGCCCTCGAGCATCCGCTGAGCTCTGCGCAGCTCCGCGAGCTCGATCAGCTCTTTCCCACACCCACGGATGCGCAGCCGCTCGAGATGATCTGACCATGAGCTACGCACGCACCTTGCCCACCCGGATCGTCGGTGTGATGGAGCCGCCGGAATGGCGTCTTGCTTGCGTCACGCGCGGCGCGATCCCGGCGTTGCCGCTACGCTCACGGTGCGCCCCAAAGCCCACCGCGAGCCGCCCGCGCCCACAGGCGCCGCCGAGCTATCGGCCGGGCCGCACGCGCCGCGTGGGCGCCGCCTCGAGGGGATTGTCGGGCCAATAGTGCTTCGGATAGCGGCCGCGCAGCTCCTTGCGCACCTGCGCGTAGCCCCCGCGCCAGAAGCTTGCCAGGTCACGCGTGATCTGCACCGGGCGCTGCGCCGGTGAGAGCAGCTTGAATGTCACCGGCACGCGTCCGTGGGCGATGCGCGGCGTCTCGGTGAGGCCGAACACCTCCTGCAGGCGCACGGCGACGACCGGGGCATTCTCATCCAGATAGTCAATGCGCACGCGCGAGCCGCTTGGCACCTCGAGGTGCGTGGGTGCGAGCGCATCGAGCTGCCGCTGCTGTCGGGCAGGAAGGAGTGTGCGCAGCGCATCGGCCAGATTCACGCGCTCGAGATCGACCCGGCGGGTGATCCCGGCAAGTGACGGGGCGAGCCAGTGCTCGAGCGTCGCGCCCAGAGCGGCATCGTCGAGTGCCGGCCACTCATCCTGCTCGCGCGTGGACGGACCCGAGAGCTCACGCAGCAACTCGACTCTCGCACGCAGCTCGCGCGCCTCGCGATTCCACGGCAACGTGTCCAGCCCGAGTCTGCGCACCCTCGCGAGAGTCGCGGCGAGCGCCTCCTCCGGGGCGATGTCCGTCAGCACCCGTTCTCGCAACGTCAGAGCATCCAGCCGCGTGGTCTCGCGAGCGATGACACCCTGGTCGCGCTCGCTCCACTCGACCGTGCGTACCGTCTCGAGACGCTCCGCAAAATGCTTCTCCAGCAGCGCGCGCTCCATGGGCGCCGCGAGCAGAATGCGAGCCTCGCGCTCGCGATCGTCCAGCTCCGCGGCGACGATCAGCTCGGCCCGTGCGAGGCTTTGCGGCTCGGCGAAAAAGGCGCCTCGGCCGTTGGCCAGCAGATAGCGCGCCCCCGCATCATCGCGGCGGCGAGCGATGCGGTCCGGATACGCAAACGCGAGAAGCAGCCCGGCCTGGGCCGGGTCGGCAGGCTCGACCTCGTCCTCGACACGCGGCTGCAGCTGGCGCCGGAACGCGCGAGCGGCCTCCCGCACGCGGCGCACGCCGAACGACTCGCGCGCATCCCCGCCGCTCGACCGGCGGAGCACCTCGAGCCGCGTGCGCATGTCCGCATCGCGCGGCCCGGCGCCACGCGCGAGAATATCTCGCTCCGAGAGCAGCGCTGCCAGCTCGCTCGCAAGCTCGATCGAGCCGAGCTCGCGGGCCTCGAGGAGCATGTGCGCCAGGCGCGGATGAGCGGGGATTGCGGCCATCGCCCGCCCACGCGCAGTGATCCGTCCCGCCTGATCGAGCGCATCCAGGCGAGTGAGCAGCTCGCGAGCGCTCGCGAGCATCGCCGCGCGCGGTGGATCGAGCCAGCGCAGCTGGCCGGCATCACGCACACCCCAGGCGGCAAGCTCGAGGGCAACGGCGCTCAGGTCCGCATCCAGGATCTCCGGCGTGGTGAAGGCGGCCAGCCCGCGATGAGCCGATTCGCTCCAGAGCCGATAGCACACTCCCGGCCCCAGCCGCCCAGCGCGGCCACAGCGCTGCTCCGCCGCCGCGCGCGAGATGCGGCGCGTCTCGAGCCGGCTCATGCCGCTCACCGGGTCGAAGACCGACCGGCGTACGAGACCTGCGTCCACCACCACGCGCACGCCCTCCACCGTGAGACTGGTCTCGGCGATGTTCGTGGACAGGATGACCTTGCGTCCTGCGGCACTGGCCGGTGCGAGTGCCTCGTCCTGCTCGGCGAGCGTCAGGTCGCCATGCAGCGGGAGCACCCGCACCCTGGCGGCGTCCTCCTGCGCACCCGCGAGCAGGGACTGCACGCGGCGGATCTCCGCCGCTCCCGGCAGAAAGACGAGCAGGTCCCCGGGCTCCTCGCGCAGCGCGCGCCGGATGATCCGCGTCACGAGCTGCCCCGGGGATTCCTCACCGGGCGACAGCGCAGGCGCACCCTTGCCCACGAAGCGCACCTCGACGGGATGGGAGCGTCCTTCCGCGACGATCGCGGGTACGGCCCCGAGCCAGTCTGCGATCGCTCGCGCATCGAGCGTCGCGGACATCAGGAGCAGCTTCAGGTCGGGGGCGATCGTCGCCTGCGCATCGAGCGCGAGGGCGAGCGCGAGGTCCCCCTGGACGCTGCGCTCATGAAACTCATCGAAGATGACGAGGGCGGTGCCCTCGAGCGCAGGGTCCGCCTGAAGCAACCGAGTGAGGACTCCCTCGGTGACCACCTCGATGCGCGTCTCGCGCGAGACGCGCGTCTCGAGCCGCATGCGATAGCCGACCGTGCGGCCGACCGGCTCGCCGAGCGTGCGTGCCATGCGCTGCGCCACCGCCCGCGCAGCAAGCCTGCGGGGCTCGAGCATGATCAGGCGCTTGCCACGGGCCCAGGGCTCGCCGAGGAGCGCCAGCGGGACGACGGTGCTCTTGCCCGCGCCCGGGGGTGCCTGCAGCACGACATTGGGCGCTGCGCCGGCTGCCGCGACCAGCGCGGGAAGCACCGTGTCGATCGGCAGGCCCGACGGGCCGGCCCCCCTCACTGGGCCTGCTCGGTCGGAGCACCCTTTCCCTGTGGCATCGGGATGCCCTCGCTCCCGAGAGCCTCGGCGAGCCGCTCCGCGAGGCTCCCGGGTGGCTCCCGGTCTTTCAAACGCATCGAGAGCGAGAGCTGTACCGCGGTCGTTTCGGTCTTGGTCACGAAGCATGCGACCTGCTGCGCGCGAATGGCTTGCGCGAAGCCGAGCGCCACGGTGCGGGCGCGCACCACATCGGCACGCGCGACCCAGAAGCTCACGAGCGAGGCTCTCTCGTGCGCGAGCGCGTTGAGATTCACGGCGACCTGGCTGATCGCCAGGCTGTTCGGCACGATCACGCGGCGCCCATCCTGCGTGCCGAGGATGGTGTAGCCGAGCGAGAGCGCCTCCACCGTGCCGATCTCCGTGCCGGTCGGCGCACTGATCTGCAGCAGATCGCCCAGGCGAAAGGGTCGATAGATCAGAATCGAGATGCCGGCGACCAGGTTTCCGAGCGTGGTTTGCGCTGCCAGCCCCAGCACGATCGAGGCGACGCTCGCGCCGGCGAGCATGGCTGTCCCGAGCGCGCGCAGGTCGGGAATGAGATGCGCATAGAGCGCAAGCACGAACACCCAGATGAGCAGCACCCCGAGCTGGCGCAGGAAGTTCGTCGCCGTGCGGTCGACATGCTCGGCAGGGGCGTGGCTGACCGCTGCCTGGATGGCAAGACGCAGCGCACGCGAGAGCAGCGCCGCAAGCGCGCAGAACAGCACGAAGTAGGCGATCGCCCCGACGAAGGTGTTCGGACGCAGCCAGCTGCCGACATCCGCCTGCAACGAGAACGGGGGGCTCATCGCTCGGTCATCCGCCGGCTCAGCCGCCTCGCAGCATCGCAACCGCGAACATCAGCCAGCCGGCGATGAGCGCGAGACCGCCGATCGGCGTGACCACGCCGATGGCGCGGGGCGCGCCGAAACACAGGACGTAGAGGCTGCCCGAGAAGAGCACGACTCCGAGCAGGACGAGGCCTGCGGACCAGCGCGCGAGCGAGCCGGCGCCCGCGCGCACCGCCAGCCCGATCGCGAGCAGCCCGAGCGAGTGATAGAAGTGATAGCGCACCGCCGTATCGTAGACATGCAGCCGATCGGGCGACAGCCGGCCCTGCAGCGCATGCGCGCCGAGGGCACCGAGCACCGTCGCCGCGCACATGAGCGCACCGCCGCTTGCGAGGATCCAGCGCGAAGCTTGTGCAGGAGGCATCTCTCGAGCTCGTGGAGCGCGCAGCGACAGGGCCGCGCTAGGGGCTGGGCGGGTTCGGCGGGCCGCGTCCGATCAGAGGAGCGATCAGATCGATCGGCAGGGGGAAGGCGACGATGGTGCTCTTCTCGGTGGCAATATCGACCAAGGTCTGCAGGTAGCGCAGCTGGATCGCGCGCGGGTCGCGCGAGAGCGCCAGAGCCGCCGTGACGAGCGTCTCGGCCGCCTGTTTCTCGCCCTCGGCATTGATGATCTTTGCCCGCCGGGCGCGCTCGGCCTCGGCCTGGCGTGCCATCGCGCGGATCATCGTCTCATCGAGATCCACGTCCTTGATCTCGACGTTCGCCACCTTGATGCCCCACGCGTCGGTGTTCTGATCCAGCACCCGCTGGATGTCGGAGCTCAGCTTCTCGCGCTGGGAGAGCATCTCGTCGGTCTCATGCTGCCCCAGGATCGAGCGCAGGGTCGTCTGCGCGAGCTGGCTGGTCGCCTCGAAGGGATTCGCGACCTGGATGATCGCCTTAGCCGGATCGACGATGCGATAGAAGACGACCGCGCTCACCTTCACGGACACGTTGTCGCGCAGGATCACATCCTGCTTCGGCACCTGCAGCACGATCACGCGCAGGTCGACCTTGGTCATCTGCTGCACGACGGGCCAGACGAAGACGAGCCCCGGGCCCCGGACACCGCCGAACCGGCCGAGCGTGAACATCACGCCGCGCTCGTACTCACGCAGCACGCGCAGCGCGGTGAAGATGAACGCCGCGATGATGACGACGACGACGACGATGAAGGTTGGCATCGATCTCTCCCGGGGCTTCTCTCAGGCCGGTTCGACCCACAGCGTGAGCCCGTCGACGCGCACGATGCGCACCGTCTCGCCCGCGTGCAGCGGTCGGCTCGTGTGTGCGTTCCAGAGCTCGCCGCCGAAGCGTACACGACCGCGGTCCGCGAAATCCTCGAAAGCTTCGGCCGCCGCACCGACCATGGCTTCGCTGCCCGTCACGACCGGCCGGCGCAGCGAGCGCGTGGCGAGGTAGACGAGTCCCGCGAGGATCAGCGCGCCCGCCGTGGCGACTCCCGCGATGGCGGGCAGGGCGAGATTGAGCCCCTGGGCATTGGTGTCGAACAGAATGATGGAGCCGACGACGAA
>DATKPP010000086.1:0-7455 GCA_035524075.1 Steroidobacteraceae bacterium
TCGCACAACTGGACGAGCACTGCGCGAAACGCTCCACCTGAGCCCGCTTAAAGCACACGACAGGCCCAAAAACATGCTTAATAACCTTCTAAACCGTATCGCGACTGCACTGGTGACCGCCTGTGCAGAGCTTCCCTAGCGCATCAGATCGCGATGACCTTGACGAGCAGTCCGGCCAGCACCGCTCCGATGAGGGGACCTGCGACCGGAATGAGGGCGTAGTCCCATTCGGAGCTGCCCTTGCCGGCGAGCGGCAGCAGGGCATGCATGATTCGTGGTCCAAGATCGCGCGCAGGGTTGATCGCATAGCCGGTCGGTCCACCGAGCGAGAGGCCGATCCCCCAAACAAGAAAGCCGACGATCAAGGGACCGATTCCCGGCGCGAGCCCCGCGGGCGCGACATGGCTCGATGAGATCGCGGCTGCGACCAGCACCAGCACGAAAGTCCCGATTATCTCGCTCAAGATGTTCGCGGGTGGATGGCGAATCGCCGGTGCGGTGCAGAAGCAGGCGCGCTTGCCGGGGGCATCGTCGGTCACACTCCAATGGGGCAGGTAATGTAGCCACACCAGGGTTGCCCCCAGCATTGCACCGAGCAGCTGCCCGGCGATGTACTGTGGGACCTCATTCCATTTCCCACTCTCGAGCGCTACGCCGAGGGTGACTGCAGGGTTGAGATGTGCGTGACTGCCCAGGGCGAGCGCCGTGAGCACTCCCGCCATCACGGCGAAGCACCACCCTGTGGTGATCACGATCCAGCCGGAGCCGTGGCCGTAGGATCTCTTCAGCACGACACAGGCGACGACGCCGTTGCCGAGCAGGATGAGTATGGCGGTTCCAGCAAGCTCGCCCCAAAAGGCCGATTGCATTGTCTCCCCCCTCTGGTCGTTGGCCCACGCCTGCGCGTCTGTCCGAGGCAGGTCGTGGAGTATCCGGTCATGGAGTATATTGCCGAGGCTCGGTCGCGGCGCGGCCGAATGCCAACCCGGACGAACTGATCGATGGCCGCGCATCCCGCATCGCGTGCAAGCTCACGCCTGATTGCATTGATCGTTGCCTCGGCCATGTTCATGGCGGGGCTCGACGCCTCGGTCGTCGTGGTGGCGATGCCCGCCATGGCGCACAGCTTCGCCGTGAGGCCGGTCGATCTGAATGTCGGCATCACGATCTACATCCTCGCGCAGGCGGTACTGCTGCCGTGCAGTAGCTGGGTGGCCGATCGGTTCGGGGCGCGCAGAGTCTTCGTGCTTGCCCTCGCGGGCTTCACGTTGGCCTCGGTCCTGTGCGGCTTGAGCCGCACGCTGCCGCAGTTCATCGTGGCACGCGTGCTTCAGGGGGCGGCCGCTTCCCTCATGACCCCGATCGCGCGTCTGGTGCTGCTCAAATCCACCGAGAAGGAGGACCTGATCGGGGTGATCACGATCAGCACGGTGCCGATGCTCGTCGCGCCGACTCTTGGGCCGCCGGTAGGCGGCTTCATCACGACCTATCTCTCCTGGCCGTGGATCTTTCTGCTGAACGTGCCGGTCGGAATTGCAGGTGTGGCGCTCGTCCTGCGTTTCATTCCCGCCATGCCCGGGGAGACGCGCCGTCCCTTCGATGCGGTTGGATTCGCCCTGCTGGGGGCGGCATCCGGCGGCATTCTCTTCGGGCTGGAGCTGATGAGCGCGAGTAGCGGTCCGTGGATCGCCGGGGCCGTGTTATCGCTCGCAGGACTCGGCTTCGGATGGATTGCGATCCGCCATCTCACGAGACATCCGCATCCGGTGCTCTCGCTCCGGGCGGCGCGCATCCAGACCTTTGCCGCGACCTCGCTCAACGGTGGGGTTCTGGTGCGGCTGCCCGTGCGCGCACTGCCGTTCATCCTGCCACTTCTCTTCGAGGAGGTCTTGGGCTACAGCCCCGTGTTCTCGGGGCTGCTGTTGCTCGCAATGAATGGCGGGGACCTGGTGCTGAAGACCGCGGTCACGCGGGCGATGCGCCGCTTCGGGTTTCGCTCCGTGCTGATTGCGAGCGCCGCGGGGCTGCTCGTCACGGTCGTCGGCTGCGCCACGTTCTCGGCCGCGACCCCCTACTGGGCGATCTTCGCGCTGCTCGCGGCGGGCGGGATGGCCCGCTCGCTGCTCTTCAGCGGCATGGGGACGCTTGCCTTCGCGGATGTGCCGCACGAGGAGCTGGGAAGCGCAACGGTCCTGTGGAATCTGGTGATTCAGGTCACCAACGCGCTGGGTGTCTCCCTCGCCGCGATTCTGATGAACCTCAGCTCGTGGAGCGTCGGCGAGCCGATGGGCCACGTGACTCTGAGGAATTGCCAGGTGGCGCTCATCGCAATGGCGCTCATCGGATCGTTCTCGCTCATCCCGTTCTGGAGACTGCCACGGCACGCCGGCGCATTGGTCAGTGGGCACCGGCCGCAAGGCCTCGCCCGCCAGAACGAGGGTTAATGTCCTTCAGTGGCTTTCCTTGGCGACGAGCCACTTCACGAGCGAGATGATCTGATCGTATCCGCCGGCAGAGGCCGCGGTCACTCGATACTTTCCGTTCACGATGATGGTGGGGGTCTGATCGACCTGGCAGGCCTGGATGAAGGCGTCCGCACGCCGGACCTTCACGTCGGTACTGAAGGAGTTGGCCACCGCGACGAACTGCTGGACGCTGACGCCTGTGGCCTGGTGATAGAAGGCGGCGACATCCTCGATGCTCGGCAGCGGATCCTTCAGCCGACCCGTCGCGCGATCGACGATGGGGAGGCGGCCCGATTGCCAGATCGCGTTGAACATCTGATCGTGCGTCTTGGCGGCAATCCCCAGCGCCTGCGCAGCGTAGTAGGCGCGCTGAAACACCGGCCAATCCTCGGAGGGATTGAATCCGGCCGGGACGTAGTCCATCACCGCGTTCGGCGGTAGGCTCGAGCGCAGCCGGTCCGCGATGGGGTAGAACTGGTTGCATGCCGGGCAGGCGTAGGAAAACACCTCGGTCACCTCGACCTTGCCCGCCGGAAGGTTGGTCGGTTGCGCCGGCTGTATGACGAAGTAGTTCTCGCCCTCGCGCCAGGTCGCGGGCGCTTGCGCCGCAGCGGCCGCGGTGATCAGCAGGGTAACAGCGAAGAAGATCCAGCGGGGTCTGCGCATGTGTGCTCCGAGTCGTTGCATGCGGTGCAGATGATACCCGCGTTGGCTCCATGGCACGAATCCTGCCGGCGCCAGGTCTTGCAGGACCGCGGTCGCGGCTCGCTCGAGCTCTCAAACAAGCTGGAGATGATCGGAACGTGCAAGCGCAGCCAGCGTGCGCGGCGCCAACGGCTCGCCTCAGTGGCTGGAGCGCGAGTCGTCGGGCCGTTCGCCCGTCAACACGCGCGACAGATAGCTGCGCTCGTGATCGCTCGCGGCCTTCTCGAGCGTGGTGTCGTCGAGATGCTCGCGTTCTATCTCGAGCGGTCGATGATGCGCAAGGATGGCAATCGCGCGCTCGATCTCGGTCTGTCCACGTGGGTGCACGGTGATCGCGGCTGCCCCCCCACGCACCCGATCTGCGAGGAACTGCGCGTGACGGCGGTCATGCTCATCGTCGAAGAGACTCTCGAAGTACTCGCGAAATTGATCCGAGGCCGAGCCTGCGACGATCATCCCGGCAGGGCCGGGCTCGCCAGGGGAGGCCAGATCCACGCGGTCCGTCGGAAAGCCCTCGTGCACCAGCTGCGTGCGCACACGCACGGCGGTTGCATGGCTGTCATAGAGCGCGACCAGAACTGCGGGCATGGGAGTGGAACGATCCGTCTCCTTCCGGAGTTCCAGGTCGGACTGATTGAACTTAAGACTGACCGGATGTCGGAAGCGCTGTCCGCCGGGCGGGTGCCTCGGCACCTTCTGGGCTCCAAGCCACACTTTGGGAAGGCAACACCGCCGGAGGTCGTTACAATGGTGCATCGCAGGGGAAGGGAGCGGGCAGGCGTGTTAGCGGCTGCGGCAGATTCGCCGCATGGCGAGCAGGGCGAGCGGCGCCGGGGAATGGATCGCAGAACGCGCACGCTGCGCTCGCTCGTGGCCGGTGGCCTCAAGCCGCGCCGCCGCGGCCCACGCAGAGCCCAAGACAGCAGTATTGCCGCCACGGACTGGCACGAGCCGCAATGGCTCGCGGTCGCATTGCTGATCCTGCTGCTGTCCATCGCGGACGCGGTGCTCACGCTGACGCTGCTCCAGCACGGCGGCATTCTCGAGGAAAACCCGATCATGGCGGGGCTCGTGAGCGGCGACTGGGGGTCCTTCGCGGCGGTGAAGATCGGACTCACGGCTGCCGGGGTCGTGATGCTCACGGCGCTGGTGCGGGTGCGAGCCTTCGGGCGAGTACCGGTAAGTGCGTTGCTGTGCGGACTGCTCGCCGTCTACGTGGGGCTCGTGAGCTACGAGGTTTGGCTCCTGCGCAGCGTCGCGGGCTCATAGGTCCACGGGGTAAGAGCCGCAGCACGGCGATCCAACGCAATGTGACCTCTAGCATTTCCTGGCGGCGCTGCTTCCGTTACACTCCGAGGCACGCTGCTTGCAGATGCGCATGCTCGAACCCACGCCCCTGTACGGCGGCAATGCCGCCTACCTCGAAGAGTTTCTCTACGAGCGATACCTGAACGACCCGGCCAGTGTGCCGGCTGAGTGGCGTGTCTACTTCGAGCGCCTGGGTCCGCGCTCCGCGACGGAGACCGCCCGCGGCCCCCTGGAGGCTGTCATCGTGGGGCGCGCTCACGCGGCCGCAGCGGGCAGCCCGCGTGAGGCCCAGCCCGGCTCCGGGGCCAGTGCCAAGCAGGCCGCCGTCTCGCGCCTGATTCAGATCTGGTCCAATCGCGGTCATCTCATCGCGAATCTCGATCCGCTCGGTCTGACCGTACACCCCCGCCCCAAAGCCTTGGCGCTCGACTACTTCGGGTTGAGCGAGGCGGACCTCGACACCGAGTTCTTCACCGGCAGCCGCACGGATGCGATCCCAAAGCGCCTGAAGCTGCGCGACATCCTCGCGCAGCTTCAGGCGATCTACGCCGGGACGATCGGTGCAGAGTTCGCCCACGTGTCGAACTCGGAGGAGCGCCTGTGGCTGCAGGATCAGTTCCAGGCAGGACGGGTGCGCCAGCGCTTCAGCGCCGAGGACAAGCGCAACATTCTCTGGCAGCTGACGAGCGCCGAGGGTCTCGAGCGCTATCTGCACACCAAGTACGTCGGCCAGCGGCGCTTCTCGCTCGAGGGCGCAGATGCGCTGATCCCGCTTCTGGATGACATCATCCAGCAGTCCGGCGCCGTGCACGTGGAGGAGATCGTCATCGGGATGGCGCACCGCGGACGGCTCAACGTGCTCGTCAATGTGCTCGGCAAGCCTCCGCTTGCGATCTTCTCCGAATTCGAAGGCCGCTACGATCTTGCGCACGAGCAAGGCTCGGGCGATGTGAAGTATCACAAGGGGTTCTCCTCGGATGTGCGCACGCCCGCCGGCAACGTGCATGTCGCGCTCGCCTTCAACCCCTCGCACCTGGAGGTCGTCAATCCGGTCGTCGAGGGCTCGGTGCGTGCCCGCCAGGAGCGACGCGGCGATACCCGCGGGGAGCGCGTTCTGCCGCTGCTCATCCACGGGGATGCCGCCTTCGCGGGCCAGGGCGTGGTGATGGAGACGCTGCAGCTCTCGCAAGCCCGCGGGTTCTACACCGGAGGCACGGTCCATCTCATCGTGAACAATCAGGTGGGCTTCACGATGTCGGACCCGCGCGATGCGCGCTCCACGATCTATTGCAGCGACGTGGCAAAGATGCTCGAGGCGCCCATCTTCCACGTCAACGCGGACGATCCCGAGTCGGTGGTGTTCGTCGGCCGGCTGGCGCTCGAGTACCGCATGAGGTTCAACAAGGACGTGGTGATCGACCTGGTGGGCTACCGCCGCCATGGCCACAACGAGGCAGACGAGCCTGCCGCGACTCAGCCCTCGATGTACCGGGTCATCCGTCAGCATCCCACCGCACGCAAGCTCTACGCGGATCGCCTGGCGAGCGAGGGCGTGCTGCCCGAGGCTGAGGCCGCAGAGATGATCGAGCGGTACCGCCAAGGGCTCGATGAAGGCCGGCCCCAGGCGCACGCCTCGCTCGGGGTCGGCAACAAGTTCACGGTGGACTGGAACAAGTACAAGCAGGCGGACTGGAGCGAGCGCGTGCAGACGAGCGTCCAGCCGGAGCGCCTTGCCGCGCTCGGCGGGCGCATGATCCAGCTTCCGCAAGGCTTTGCCCTGCATCCGCGCGTGGCCCAGATCGTGGCCAACCGGGGCAGGATGCTGGCCGGAGAGCTGCCCCTTGACTGGGGTTTCGCGGAGAACCTCGCCTACGCATCCCTCCTCGATGATGGGTTCTCCGTACGGCTCACCGGGCAGGACAGCGGGCGAGGCACCTTCTTCCACCGGCACGCCGTGTTGCACGACCAGGCCTCCGATGCCACCTACGTGCCGCTGCAGCACGTGCGCGAGCATCAGCCGCGCTTCGAGGTGATCGACTCGGTGCTGTCGGAGGAGGCCGTCATGGGCTTCGAGTACGGCTACTCCACGACCGAGCCCAACGCGCTCACGATCTGGGAGGGCCAGTACGGGGACTTCTCCAACGGCGCACAGATCATCATCGACCAGTTCATCAGCTCCGGTGAGGCCAAGTGGGGACGGCTGTGCGGCCTGGTGCTGTTCCTGCCTCACGGCTACGAGGGCTCCGGCCCCGAGCATTCCTCCGCGCGGCTCGAGCGCTTCCTGCAGCTGTGCGCAGACCAGAACATGCAAGTGTGCGTGCCGTCCACTCCGGCCCAGATGTTTCACATGCTGCGGCGGCAGATGCTGCGCTCGTTCCGCAAGCCCCTGGTGGTCATGACGCCGAAGAGCCTGCTGCGTCACGAGCAGGCGGTCTCGTCGCTCGCCGAGCTGAGCCTCGGGCGCTTTGCGCACATCATCGACGAGGTCGACGACATCGCCGCCTCGCAGGTGCAGCGCGTGGTCTTCTGCAGCGGCAAGGTGTACTACGATCTGCTCAAGGCACGGCGCAACCAGGGTGCGCGCGATGTGGCCATCGTGCGCATCGAGCAGCTCTATCCCTTCCCGGTGGAGGAGTATCAGGCGGTGCTGGCGCGCTATTCCAACGCGACCGATCTGGTCTGGTGCCAGGAAGAGCCGCAGAACCAGGGCGCCTGGTATCAGATCCGTCATCGGCTGGAGGACCTCGCGCTCGGCAGGCCGGTGTATTACGCGGGCCGTGCCGCCGCCGCCGCCCCGGCGACCGGGCTCGCCAAGCTGCACGAGGCCGAGCAGCGGCGCCTGGTGGAGACGGCGCTCAGTGCCACCTCCATCGAGCATACGATGCGCAGTACGCCGCGGCTGACGCTCAGCCCCGCTCCCGCCTCCACGCCCGCGTCCGCTCCCGCGGCTGCTCCTGCACCCGCGGCTGCGTCGCGC
>DATKPP010000087.1:0-103378 GCA_035524075.1 Steroidobacteraceae bacterium
ATCGACCAGTTCATCAGCTCCGGTGAATCCAAGTGGGGTCGCCTGTGCGGCCTGGTGCTGTTCCTGCCGCATGGCTACGAGGGTGCGGGCCCCGAGCATTCCTCGGCGCGCCTGGAGCGCTTCCTGCAGCTGTGCGCCGAGAACATCATGCAGGTGTGCGTGCCTTCGACCCCCGCCCAGATGTTCCACATGCTGCGCCGGCAGATGCTGCGCTCGTTCCGCAAGCCGCTCATCGTGATGACACCCAAGAGCCTGCTGCGCCACGAGCTGTCGGTGTCGACGCTCGATGACCTCGGGCGCGGCGCCTTCGCCAACGTGATCGACGAGATCGACGAGCTTGCGACGCGCGATGTGCGGCGTGTCGTGTACTGCAGCGGCAAGGTTTACTTCGATCTGCTCAAGGCGCGCCGCAAGGAAGGCATCCGCGACGTGGCGGTGCTGCGCATCGAGCAGCTCTATCCCTTCCCGGGCGGTGAGTACGAGGCGACGCTGCGCAAGTACGCCAATGCGCGCGAGGTGGTCTGGTGCCAGGAGGAGCCCCAGAATCAGGGCGCGTGGTACCAGATTCGTCATCGCCTGGACAGCTTGAGTCAGCACCGTCCCGTGCTGTATGCCGGACGGGCGCCCGCCGCCGCGCCGGCCACCGGCATCATGAAGATCCACGAGGCGGAGCAGCAGGCGCTCATCGAGGCTGCGCTGCGCGCCACGGCGACCGAGGATACGGGCCGCGACACGGCGCGACTCACCGTGACGCCCATCCGCAAGAGCCTGTAAGGTCGGAGAGTTGCCGATGACGATCGAGATTCGCGTACCGCAGCTCCCCGAGTCGATCACCGAGGCGACCCTCGTCGGATGGCACAAGCAGCCCGGCGAGCCCGTCAGCCGCGATGAGAACCTCGCCGACCTGGAGACCGATAAGGTCGTGCTCGAGGTACCCGCACCGGTGAACGGCGTGATGGGTGAGCTCAAGGTGCAGGATGGCGCGACCGTCACTGCGGGACAGGTACTGGCGCTACTCGAGGATGCCTCAGCGGGTGCGGCGGCCGGAAAAGCTGCGCCAGCATCCGCGCCGCCCGCCGCTGCTCGGGCCGAGGATGCGGGACGGTCCGCCGGTAAGCCCAGCCCCTCGGCGCGACGGCTCATCGAGGAGAACCAGCTGGACGCTGCCGCCATCCCCGCCTCGGGCCGGGACGGTCGGCTGACCAAGGCCGACGTGATCGGTTATCTCGGCGAGAAGCGCACGGGGGCGCCTTCCGCATCGGCAGCGGCGGCACCTGCCGCGGCCGCACCACCGGCGCCCGCAGCACGCGCCCCGGCTGCACCTGCGGGGGCTCGGCCTGCGAGCGCCCCGCGCGGTGCGCGCGCCGAGCAGCGTGTGGCCATGTCGAGGCTGCGGCAGCGCATCGCCCAGCGCCTCCTCGAGGCACAGTCCACGCAGGCCCTCCTCACGACCTTCAACGAGGTGGACCTGACGGCCGTGCAGGAACTGCGCGCCCGCCACAAGGATCGGTTCGAGAAGATCGAAGGCGTGAAGCTCGGGTTCATGTCGTTCTTCGTGAGGGCGTGCATCGAGTCCCTCAAGCGCCATCCGATCATCAATGCCTCGGTCGATGGCAACGACATCATCTATCACGAGTACTACGACATCGGCGTTGCGGTGTCCACGGATCGCGGACTCATCGTGCCCATCGTTCGCGATGCGGATGCGAAGAGCTTCGCGCAAATCGAGAAGGAGATCGCGGGGTACGCGGCCCGCGCGCGCGAGGGCACCATCGCGCTCGAGGATCTCACGGGCGGAACCTTCACCATCACCAACGGCGGGGTGTTCGGGTCGCTCATGTCAACGCCGATCGTCAACCCGCCGCAGAGCGCGATTCTCGGCATGCACAAGATCCAGGAGCGCCCAATGGTGGTGAACGGCGCCATCGCGATCCGCCCGATGATGTATCTCGCGCTGAGCTACGACCATCGGATCATCGACGGGCGCGATGCCGTGCAGTTCCTCGTCGCGGTCAAGGAAGGCCTCGAGGATCCAGGGCGCATGCTGCTCGGGCTGTAGCGGCTCGCACAGCTCAAGGAGTACGTGATGGCCGATGCCTTCGATGTGATCGTCATCGGCGGGGGACCCGCTGGCTACCCGGCGGCGCTGCGCGCCGCGCAGAACCGGCTGACGGTCGCCTGCATCGACGAGTGGAAGAACCACGACGGCACGGCGGCATTCGGCGGCACTTGCTTGAATGCCGGCTGCATTCCGTCCAAGGCGCTGCTCGAGTCCACGGAGCTGTACCATCGCTTGCGCGAGGAATTCGCCGTGCACGGCATTCGAGCCTCGGGCATCGAGCTCGACCTCGCGACGATGCAGAAGCGTCGCGGCGGGATCGTCAAGAAGATGACGGACGGGATCGCCGCACTCTTCAAAGCAGCCGGCGTCACCCCGCTGCAGGGACACGGTCGGCTGCTCGCCGGCAAACGGGTGGAATTCACGGCGCACGACGGAGCGCGCCGCGAGCTCTCTGCGAGGCACATTGTCCTCGCCTCGGGCTCGCAGCCGATCGAGCTCGCCTCGGTGCCGTTCGACCACCAGCACATCATCGATTCCTGGGATGCGCTCGAGCTGGGGCAGGTCCCGAAGCGGCTGGGTGTCATCGGCGCCGGGGTGATCGGGCTCGAGCTCGGGAGCGTCTGGCGGCGGCTCGGCAGCGAGGTGGTGATTCTCGAGGCGCTCGCCGACTTCCTCGCCACGACGGATCAGCAGCTCGCCCGGGAAGCGCTGCGCAATTTCAAGCGGCAGGGCCTCGATATCCGTCTGGGCGCGCGCGTTCAAGGAGCGCGCGTGGAGCAGGACGCCGTGCTGGTCACCTACGAGGATGCGAGAGGCACGCAGCAGCTCACCGTGGACCAGCTCATCGTTGCGGTCGGGCGGCGCCCCTTCACCTGGAACCTCTTCGATCCGGAGAGCGGAGTGAAGCTCACCTCGCGCGGATTCATCGAGGTGGATGAGCACTGCCGCACGCCGGTGGAGGGTATCTGGGCGATCGGGGACTGTGTGCGCGGGCCGATGCTTGCGCACAAGGGCAAGGAGGAGGGCGTGATGGTCGCCGACCTCATCGCCGGACGCTTCGGCGAGGTGAACTACAAGGCAGTTCCCTCGGTCATCTACACCGCCCCGGAGATTGCAACCGTCGGTGTGACGGAGGAGGAGGTCAAGGCGAGCGGGCGCCCCTACAAGGTGGGCGTGTTCCCCTTCCTGGCGAGCGGGCGCGCGCGAGCCATGGAATCCACCGCGGGCTTCGCCAAGCTCGTTGCCGCACGCGATGACGATGAGATCCTCGGCGTGCACATCATCGGGCCCCTCGCCGGCGAGCTGATTGCCGAGGCTGTGCTCGCGCTCGAGTACTCGGCGAGCAGCGAGGATCTGCAGCGCACGATGCATGCCCATCCCACGCTCGCCGAAGCGGTGCACGAGGCGGCACTGGCCGCCGACAAGCGCTCGATCGATTCGATCAACCGCTAGCATCAGGCGATCCGGGATTGCCCTCCATGAGCCTGTCCGCGCACGCGCACGCACCCGAGCTGACACTGCGCGACATCCGCGAGGCCCACGAGCGCATTCGCCCCTTCGTGCATCGGACCCCCGTGCTCACGAGCTCGGCGCTCGATACCCTCACCGGCGCGCGACTCTATTTCAAATGCGAGAATCTGCAGAAGGCCGGTGCCTTCAAGGCACGAGGGGCGCACAACGCGGTGTTCGCGCTGAGCGAGGAGGAGGCCCGGCGCGGTGTCGTCACGCACTCCTCCGGCAATCACGGCGCAGCCGTTGCGCTTGCCGCGCGTAGCCGCGGCATCCCGGCGTTCGTGGTGATGCCCTCGACTGCGGCGGAGGTGAAGAAGCGCGCGGTGGCGCGCTACGGCGCCCAGGTGACGCTGTGCGAGCCGACGCTCGAGTCACGCGAAGGCACGGCCGCGCGCATCACGACCGAGACCGGGGCTCACTTCGTGCACCCCTACAACGACCTGCGGGTGATCGCAGGCCAGGGTACCTCGGCGCTCGAGCTGCTCGAGGACGTGCCGGAGCTCGAGGCCATCCTCTGTCCCGTCGGAGGTGGAGGACAGCTGAGCGGGATTGCGATTGCGGCGAAGGGGATCGCGCCCGCCATCCGCGTGATCGGTGCGGAGCCCGCCGCGGCGGACGATGCGGCGCGCTCGTTCCGCGCGGGCCGGATCATTCCCGCCGGCAATCCTCATACGATCGCCGACGGACTGCGCAGCTCCCTCGGTGAGCTGACATTCCCCTTGATTCGCGCTCATGTCGATGACATTGCAATCGCGAGCGAGGCCGCCATCATCGGGGCGATGCGCCTGGTCTGGGAGATCATGAAGATCGTGATCGAGCCTTCGGCGGCGGTTCCGGTCGCCGTCCTGCTCGATCGGGTGCTTCCGCTCACCGACCGGCGAGTCGGAGTGATCCTCTCCGGCGGCAACGTCGATCTGGATCGCCTGCCCTTTTAGCGGGCCATGGAGCCAGGCTCTCTAGATGTGTGTCCCCGGGTGCCACAGGCCTAGCACGCCGATGATGATCAGATAGATGGCGACGATGTAGTTGAGAAGCCGCGGGATGAGCAGGATCAAGATGCCGGCGATGAGCGCGGCGAGCGGCCCGATGCTGATCATGTAGTGCATGGTGTCAACCTGTTGCTGGATTTTCGGGGAGGGTGGTAGCTATACGGGCCAAGCCTGCGCAAGTTCCGAGCCGTTGAGGGCAAGTTCCGCGGGCGGTGTGCTCTTCAGCGACGGCGCGGTCGTGCGCTCGAGGCTCGTCGGCTCCTCGTCCGGGGCTCGTGGCTTTTCTTGTCAGCTGCCACCAGCAGCCTGCGGAGCTGTCCGGCATCGATCGGGTAAGGAAGGGCGCGGTACAGCCTGAACGGGGAGAGCCGCCCCTTCAGCAGCCGCAATCTCTCGGGGTTGGCGGCAAACACGCGCAGGACGTTGGGCCAGCGCTGCTCTGCACGGCTGAGCAACTCCAGGCCCGAGCCATCCGCCAGGCGCTCGCAGGCCACGAGCACGTCGTAACGCCCGGGGCGCAGCAGATCGATACACCCGGCCTTGGTGGTCGCGACATCGATGACGAAGGCACTTGCGAGCGCCCGTGCGGTGCCCTCCAGCAGCTCCGGATCGCAGTCCGCCAAGAGAACCCGCATCACCCCCCCGATTGCGTTTGTCTGCCCCCACCCGATGTGCCGCACCGGTATTGTCTGCTGCTGCGACGCACCAGGCCACCTCATGCTGCTGCGCGGGTGATGCTGCGGCGCAGCATGCTCCGTCGTGGCGCTCAAGCGGTGCGCTGCACGGTCAGGACATTGGGCACCTCTTTGAAGCGCTTGGTCAGACGCGCGAGCTGATCGAGATCGCGTACGCCAAAGCGGACCGCGACGTGGGCGGTCCCCGCGTCGCGATCGGTCTTGGTGCTCATCTCCTCGATACTCAGCCGCTCCTGCGTGATGAGATCGGTGAGGTCGCGCACCAGTCCGCGCCGATCGTAGGCGGCCACCGCGAGCTGCACGGCGAGCAGCTCCGAGTCGCCCTGCGTCCAGTCCACCTGCAGGATGCGCTGCGGCTTGCCGGACTGCATGCGGGCAAAGCTCGGGCAGTCCTTGCGGTGAATCGTGACGCCGCGCCCGACGGTGGCGTATCCGACGATGGGCTGCGGGCGAATGGGTGCGCAGCAGCGCGCCAGCGTGATCGGCAAGTCGCCCACGCCCTCGATCTCGACGGGACTGCGACGCTTGGGGCTTGCGCGGCGGGGGAGGCGCTTGGGCTCCGGCTCCGAGCCGGGCCGCTTGTTTTGCCGTGCGATCGCCTGCGCAAGCTGCGTGGTGATCTCTCCCTCGCCGAGCAGCTGATAGAGCTGCTCGGTGCTCGAGATCGCAAGGTTGCGAGTCGACAGCGCTTGCAACAGGGGCGCCAATGCCTCGGGTCCGACGCCTGCGCGGCTCAACTCGCGCTCGGCGATGGAGCGTCCCGCGATGCGGTTGTCCCCGCTGTCCTGGCGGCGAAACCACGTGCGCACCTTCGAGCGACTGCGCGGGGATGCCAGATAGCCGAGCTCGGGTGCGAGCCAGTCGCGGCTTGGCGCGGGATGCTTGCCGGCAATGATCTCGACCACCTCGCCATTCGCCAGCCGATGGGTGAGCGGAACGATCCGGCCGTTCACCTTCGCCCCGCGGCAGCGGTGTCCCAGGTCGCTGTGCACGTGGTACGCGAAATCGAGCGGCGTTGAGTCCCGGGGAAGATCCACCACCTCGCCCTTGGGGGTGAGCGCATATACCCGGTCGTGAAAGAGCTGCTCGCGCATGCCCTCGAGGAAGTCGCGCTCGGCATCCTCGCCCCCGCCGGGCCGCAGCAGCAAGCGCACCGCCTCGATCTTGCGCTCGTAGCCCAGATCGCGCGTGCCGCCTTCCTTGTATTGCCAGTGCGCGGCGACCCCGAGCTCGGCGTGCTCGTGCATCTCGCGCGTGCGGATCTGCACCTCCACGCTCGCCCCGCGCGGCCCGACGATGGCGGTGTGAATCGAGCGGTATTCGTTGTCCTTGGGCGTTGCGATGTAATCGTCGAACTCGCTCTTGATGTACGTCCAGCGCCCATGCACGACGCTGAGGGCGGCATAGCAGTCGCGGATGGACCCGACGATGATGCGCACCGCGCGCACATCGAAGATCCCCTCGAACGCGAGCTGCTTGCGCTGCATCTTCCGGTAGATGCTGTAGATGTGCTTGGGCCGGCCGTAGACCTCGGCCTCCACGCCGGCTGCGGCGAGCTCCGCGCGCAGCGTCTCGCACAGCACCTGGATGTAGCGCTCGCGGTCGGCGCGCTTCTCGTTGAGCGCCGTGGCGATGTGGTGATACTCCTCGGGCTCGAGGTAGCGGAAGGCGAAATCCTCGAGCTCCCATTTGAGCTGCCAGACGCCCAGACGATTGGCAAGGGGCGCATAGACGGCTCGTGTCGCGAGCGCAAGCCGCTCGCGCTCGGCCGGCTCGAGCTGCCGGGCCCGCCTGAGGTGCACGAGCTCCATGACCAGCCGCGCGAGCACCAGTCGCGGATCGCTGACCACCGCGAGCAGCATCTTGCGGACCGACTCGGCCTGACGCGCATCGAGCCCCTGCGCAGGCGACCAATCGTGCGCGAGCCCGAGATCCCCAAAGCGTGACAGATCGATGGCGATGCGCGCCGCGCGGGCGCCGATGAGGCGCGTGAGCGCCTCGACGGTCAGCTCCGAGTGCCCGAGGGCCGGCAGGGCGAGGACTGCCTTCGCAAG
Organism: Steroidobacteraceae bacterium; assembly: GCA_035524075.1. Taxonomy (GTDB): domain Bacteria; phylum Pseudomonadota; class Gammaproteobacteria; order Steroidobacterales; family Steroidobacteraceae; genus JASHUC01. The sequence continues at coordinate 7,313 of DATKPP010000087.1, forward strand.
CTCCGGGTCGAAGGAGAGCGCACCGATCAGCTCGGCTGCGGCGCTGGCATCGGCCAGGTCGGCCGGCGGGAGCGGCAAGGACTGCTCGATCGCCGAGCGTGCCTGCGCGATCGAGCCCAGAATTTCAGGAGGACAGACTTGAGCGGTTTCCACGTGAGCCGCACGCGCAACGGCTGAGCCCCCGAACGTGTGGTCGAGCGGGTTTGCCGCTATGATACGCGTTCGAACCGCGGTGCGGCGCCGATGCCGGCTCGAGCTGTATTAGCGTGCGATACGAAGGCTACGGCCCGGGCGATTCCGCAGTGGTGGTCGATGTTCGCGCCGACGACCCCGAGCGGATGCGAGCCGAGCTGCGCCGCACCTTCGCGAGTTATGGCGGGCGCCTCGGGGCCGCCGGGTCGGTCGGATATCTCTTCAAGGAGGTCGGGCTGCTCGAGTACTCGTGCGGCGCGGACTGCCAGGCTCTTGCGCAGTGGGCCTGGGGGGCCGGGGCCGAAGAGGTGACCGTGGATGCAAGAGGCTCGGCCCAGGTGCTCACGGACCCCCTCGAGCTGGTGGCCGTGCGCGCAAGCCTCGCGGCGGCGGGCTATCAGCCCGCGAAGAGCGGGGTGACTTGCCGCTCGGCTGCGACGGTGAAGCTTGCCGGGGCGGCGGCCACACAAATGCAGCGGCTCTTTCGGGCCCTCGAGTCGCTCGAGGGCATTGAGGCCATCTACACGAATGCCGAGGTTGCGGGCGAGGTCGTGGCGAGCGTTTGACCCGGAGGCGATCCGGGAGAGGAGCGCGACTCTCACGAGTGTTCGCGGTGCGCGCGTGCGCATCCTGGGCCTCGATCCAGGCTCGCGCTGCACCGGGTATGGCCTCGTCGATTGGGTCGACGGTGACTCCATCCACGTCGCGCATGGCTGCGTCATCGCGCGGGACGGCCCCCTCGCCGAGCGCCTGCGCGTCATCTTCGAGGCCGTGGAGCGCTTGATCGGCGAGCACTGCCCGCATGAGATCGCCGTGGAGCGTGTATTCGTGAATCGCAACGTGGACAGTGCACTGAAGCTCGGACAGGCGCGCGGGGCGGCCCTGAGCGCCGTGCCTCGCGGCACGCCTGTCTTCGAGTACGCACCCCGTGCCATCAAGATGTCGATCGTCGGCTTCGGTGCGGCCGACAAGCGACAGGTGGCGCACATGATGTGCGCGCTCCTGAATCTCGCCGGCAGCATCGCCGCCGATGCGAGCGATGCGCTTGCGGTGGCGGTCTGTCACGCTCATGCGCGGCGCACGGATCTTCTGGAGCAGGCGGCCGCCGCGCTCGGGGTCGGCACCTCGCGATGATCGGGTCGCTGCACGGGCGTATCGCATCGAAGAGCCCGCCGCAACTCACGGTCGATGTGGGCGGCGTCGGGTACGAGCTCGAGGCGCCCATGTCCACGTTCTTTCATCTGCCGGGGATCGGCCACGAGGTGCGCCTGCTCACACACCTGGTCGTGCGCGAGGATGCGCACGTGCTCTATGGCTTCGGCACGGAGCAGGAGCGGCAACTCTTTCGCAGCCTTCTCAAGGTCTCGGGTGTCGGACCGAAGATTGCGCTCGCGCTGCTCTCGGGCATGAGCGTGGAGGCCTTCGCACGCTGCATTCAAAGCGAGGATGTGGCGACCCTCACGCGCGTGCCGGGCATCGGCCGCAAGACCGCCGAGCGGCTGGTGGTGGAGATGCGCGATCGGCTGGGTCCCATGGGGATGGACGGCGCAGGCTCGGGCGCCCACCCCTCCCCGTCGAGCCCCCAGGGCGAGGCCTTCGATGCGCTCGTGAAGCTCGGATACAAGCCTGCGGAGGCGACGCAGCTGCTCGAGGCGGCAGGTCCCGGCAAGCACACGACCGAGGAATTGATCCGCAGCGCCCTGCAGAGCGCCGTGCGAGACTGAGATGGGAGAGTCGCCCGCCGTGAGCCCCGAGAGAATGGTGAGCCCAGAGCCGCGCCAGGAGGAGGAGGCCGTCGAGCGCGCCATCCGTCCACGTCGGCTCCAGGAGTATGTGGGTCAGGCGCACGTGAAGCAGCAGCTCGATGTGTTCGTGAGTGCCGCTCGCCTGCGCGGCGAGGCGCTCGACCACGTGCTGATCTTCGGGCCGCCGGGGCTGGGCAAGACGACGCTCGCCCACATCATCGCGGCAGAGCTCGGCGTGAATCTTCGTCAGACCTCCGGGCCGGTGCTCGAGCGCCCCGGAGACCTTGCGGGCCAGCTCACGAATCTGCAGCCGCGCGATGTGCTCTTCATCGATGAGATTCATCGCCTGAGCCCGATCGTCGAAGAGGTGCTCTATCCGGCGATGGAGGACTATCAGCTCGACATCATGATCGGGGAGGGGCCCGCGGCGCGCTCGATCAAGCTGAGCCTGAAGCCCTTCACGCTGATCGGGGCGACCACCCGGGCGGGGCTGCTCACCTCGCCGCTGCGCGACCGGTTCGGCATCGTGCAGCGCCTGGAGTTCTACAGCATCGAGGACCTGGAGCGAATCGTCGAGCGCTCCGCGGGTATACTGCGCGTCGCCATCGATGCAAGCGGCGCGCGCGCCATCGCGCAGCGCTCCCGCGGCACCCCGCGCATCGCCAATCGCTTGCTGCGGCGGGTGCGCGACTACGCTCAGGTGCGCGCCGACGGACGCATCGACGAGCGGGTGGCCAAGGAGGCTCTGAACATGCTCGAGGTCGACCCCGAGGGGTTCGACACGCTCGATCAGAAGCTGCTCACGACGATCGTCGACAAATTCGGCGGCGGCCCCGTGGGCATCGAGAGCATCGCCGCCGCGGTGGCGGAGGACCGCGGGACGCTCGAGGAGGTCATCGAGCCGTTCCTGATCCAGCAGGGCTTCCTGGTGCGCACCGCGCGCGGGCGGATGGTCACGGCCAAGACCTATCGGCACTTCGGGCGCAAGGAGCCCGAGACAGCGGGCTCGATGCCGCTCGCACTGGAGCCTCCGAGGTGAGCGCGTTCCGCTCACCGCAGCGCGTGTACTGGGAGGATACGGATGCCGGCGGGGTGGTCTACTACGCGAACTATCTCAAGTTCCTCGAGCGGGCGCGCACGGAGTGGCTGCGCGCCCAGGGTTTCTCGCAGCACGAGCTGGCGCAGGAGCCCGGGATCTTGTTCGCCGTGACGAGCATCGAGGTGAGCTACCAACGCCCGGCGCGACTTGATGATGAGCTGCTCGTCACGTGCGAGCTGGAGCGGGCGGGCGGGGCGTCGCTGCGGTTCGCGCAGCGTGTCTATCGCCGCGCCAGTGGCGGCACCGCGGGCACCCAAGAGGAGCTGCTCACCACGGCGCGGGTGCGCGTGGCTTGCCTGGATGCGCGCACGCTGCGTCCGCTGCGGCTCCCGGATTTCTTGCAGGATCGGTTGATGCAGTACGAGGAGCGTGCCTGAGATGCCGCAGGATCTATCCATCATTCGTTTGATCATGCAGGCGAGCATCCCGGTGCAGATCGTCATCGGGTTGCTCGCGTTCGCCTCGCTCATGTCGTGGGCCATCATCTTCCAGAAGCGCATGGTCACGCGACGGGCGCGCCAGGAAGCCGAGCAGTTCGAGAACACCTTCTGGTCCGGTGGGGACCTCGCCCAGCTCTACCGAGGAATCGAGGCGCGCGGTGGGGCCACCGGCATGGCGAGCATCTTCGAGTTCGGATTCCGCGAGTTCGCGCGGCTGAGGCAGCAAGGCTCGGTGCCTACCGATCAGCTGCTCGAAGGTGCACGGCGTGCGATGCGGGTTGCGCAGCTGAAGGAGATCGATCGCCTGGAGTACAGCCTGGCAACCCTGGCCACGGTCGGATCGACCAGTCCGTATGTGGGGCTCTTCGGCACGGTCTGGGGAATCATGAGCGCATTCTCCTCGCTCGGTAACGTTCAGCAGGCGACGCTCTCGATGGTGGCCCCCGGGATCTCCGAAGCGCTGATCGCCACGGCGTTCGGGCTGTTCGCGGCCATTCCGGCCGTCGTGGCCTTCAACCGCTACGCCGATCAGGTGGGACGCCTCGAGATGCGCTACGACGCCTTCATGGAGGAGTTCTCCTCGATCCTGCAGCGGCACGCGGCGCGCAGCCCGGAGCGAGCGGCGAGTACCACCTCCCTGCATACCGGTGCGTCCGGCGGAGGGCACTGAGATGGCACAGCTTTATCGGGGCCGGCGCCTGATGGGCGAGATCAATGTCGTGCCCTACATCGATGTGATGCTGGTGCTGCTCATCATCTTCATGGTGACGGCGCCGCTTCTGACGCAGGGCGTCAAGGTGGACCTGCCGCGGGCGGGCGCGGAGCCCCTGGATCCCGCGCTCACCAAGAACTCGAACCCGCTCGTGCTGTCGATTGATCGAGAAGGCCGGCTGTACCTGAACGTGGGGAGCAATCCACGCGAGGCGCTGGATGCGGTCACGGTCGAGACACGGGCCGCAGCGGCCCTGCGCCGCAACCCCGACCTGCCGGTGCTCCTGAAGGCCGACTACCGCATCGAGTACGGCCAGGTGATGAGCGTGATGGTGCTTCTGCAGCGCGCCGGGGCGAAGAAGGTCGGCTTCGTGAGTCAGCCGCTGCCCGAGACCGAGCCCTCGAAACGGAGCTAGGTTGCCCGAGCTGATGCCAGAGGCGGAACGACGGAGCGATCGCTGGGTCTCGGCAGGCCTTTCGGTGCTGTTGCACGCGGGGCTGGTCGGCGTCATCGTGTACGCGTGGTGGACGCTGCGGCAGCAGCCCAAGCCCGAGCCGACGCTCGCCATCAATGCGACGGTGGTGAGCGCACAGGCCGTTGCAGGGGGCGGGGCACCGAAGCACACCCCACCCCCGGTGGCCGCGGTGCAGCCTCCGCCCCGGCCTGCACAGCCGACCGAGGACGACCAGACCGTCGAGCCCATGCCCAAGCCTGCCGCAGCCCAGCCCCTACCGGTGACCCCGAAGCCTGCAGAAGACGCCAAGCGCAAGGCGAAGGAGCAGGCTGCCGAGCAGGCACGCGAGGCCAAAGCCGACGCTGCCCGCCAGGCGAAGGCGGCGGAGGAGGCGCAAAAGGCCAAGGAAGCGAAGGAGGCGAAGGAGCGTGCGGCTGCGGCTGAACGGCAGCGGCTCGCGGAGGCCAAGCGCAAGGCGGAGGAGGAGCGCAGAGTGCAGGAAGCCAAGGAGCTTGCGATGAATCAGTCGGACCTGGAGCAGAGCGTCGCAGATGAGGAAAAATCGCTCGCCGCCCGCACCGGGCCGGCCATGGCCAGCTGGAAGCAGCTGATCGAGGCACGCATCCATCAGGCATGGATTCAGCCGCCCACCGTGCGAGCGGGTCTCGACTGCACGCTCACCGTCACCGAGGTCCCCGGAGGACAGATCACCAACGTGAAGCTCGATTCCTGCAACGGAGATGCAGCCGTGCAGCAGTCGATCGAGGATGCGGCTTACCGTGCCTCACCGCTGCCCCCGCCGCCCGATCCCGCACTCTTCGTGCGGGAGCTGACGATTCACTTCACTCACAGCGATAACTCGACACCATGAGATCTCCCCACAGCCGGCCGCGGGCCGGCGCCGCGCTGCTTGCCGCAGCGCTTGCCGCCTGCGTCCTGAGCGTTGCCCGTGCGCAGCTGCAGATCGAGGTCACCTCGGGCGTCACCGATCCGATTCCCATCGCCGTGGTGCCCTTCGCGGGCGGGATACCGGCCGACCCGAGCGCCGGCTCGACGGTTGCGAGTGTGGTGGATCAGGACCTGGCCGGCAGCGGACGCTTCCGTCTGATGCCGCGCGATCAGATGCGTGCCACCCCCTCACAGGCCAAGGACGTCGCACTGCCCGACTGGCGCGCCGCCGGCAACGACTATGTCGTCGTGGGCCATGTGAGCGCCCTCGGCCCCGACCAGTTCGCCGTGGATTTTCAGCTGCTCAACGCGCTCAACAGCGAGCAGCTCGCGAACCAGCGCTTCACCGGCTCGGCAAGCGCGCTTCGCGATGCGGCTCACCAGGTGAGCGATGTGATCTACGAGAAGATCCTCGGTGTGCGCGGGGCCTTCGCCACACGCATCGCCTACGTGGCAGTCGAGGGCAACCCGCCGATGCAGCGCTTCCAGCTGGTCGTGGCGGATGCCGACGGCGCCGGTGCGCGCGTCGTGCTCGATTCCCAGCAGCCGGTCATGTCTCCGGCCTGGTCACCGGATGGGAAGTGGCTCGCCTACGTGTCGTTCGAGCACAAGCGGGCGACGGTCTACGTTCAGCAGGTGAGCAGTGGGGTGCGGCAGCTGGTGTCGGCGCGGGCCGGTATCAACGGGGCGCCCGCCTGGTCGCCGGATGGGCGCAAGCTCGCCATCACTTTGAGCGGCAGCGACGGCAACCCCGAGATCTACACGCTCGACCTGTCGACTCAGCAGCTCACGCGCCTGACGGACGATCCGTCCATCAACACCGAGCCCGTCTGGGCGCCCGATGGGCAATCGATCTACTTCACGTCCGATCGCGGCGGAGGGCCCCAGATCTATCAGATCGGGCTGGGTCCGGGGCAGCGGCCCAGGCGCATCACCTTCGAGGGCACCTACAACGCGCGGCCGCGGATCTCCCCGGACGGCACCCAGCTCGCGATGGTGACGCTCGAGCCCGGGAACAACTACTGCATTGCAGTGCAGGATCTGGCGAGCGGTACGGTGCGCGTGCTCTCGCATGGGCCGCTCGACAATGCGCCGAGTTTCGCGCCGAACGGGGCCATGCTCATCTACTCGGGGACCGAGCATGGCCAAGTGGTCCTCAAGCGCGTCTCGCTCGATGGCCTCACCTCGCAGCGGCTCGCCTCGGAGCAGGCCGATGTGCGTGATCCGGTGTGGGGACCCTTCCTGCACCCCAAATTGTGATAAAAAGTCCCGCAACCGGAGGGTATGTGATGCGTAGAACCTTGCCAGTCCTCATGGCCGCCGCTGCTTTGATCCTGTCGGGCTGCGCGCACAAGCCGCCGCAGCCTACCTCGCAGACGAACGCCTCGGTGCCGGCCAATCAGGGCGGAGCGGAGTCCTCGGGCGCCTCGGGCGCCAATGCCAACGGCGGCCCCGGGAGCGGGGCGAACGAGGGCCAGGAGACGCAAGGCCCGGATGAGGGCTTGCTCGCCAAGCGCACGATCTATTTCGACTTCGACAGCAGCGAGATCAAGGGCGAGGGCACCGATATCGTCGCAGCCCATGCGAAGTACCTCTCGGCGCATTCCAACGTGCACGTGCGGCTCGAGGGCAACACCGACGAGCGAGGCTCGCGCGAGTACAACATCGGACTCGGGGAGCGCCGGGCGCAGGCCGTACGGCGCGCGCTGCTCCTGCAGGGCGCCTCGGATGCGCAGATCAGCACCGTGAGCTACGGTGCCGAGCGGCCGGTCGATGCCGGGCACGATGAGGCTGCCTGGTCCAAGAACCGGCGTGTGGATATCGTCTACCTGAAGTGAGCGTTCCGGGCGAGGTGCTCTCATGCGCACATTGATTGCCTGCGCGAGCCTCGGACTCGCATTGATCACTATCGCAGGCTGTGCCACCACACCGGAGGACGATCCGGTGCTGCAGGACAAGCTCAACAGCCTCGATTCGCGCACCGCGCGGATCGAGCGTGTGGTATCCAACCAGAGCCTGCTTTCCATGGCGCAGACGATCGACTCGTTGCAGGACCAGGTGCGGGTGCTGCAAGGCCGGATCGACGAGCTGGAGAACACCAACGAGGCGTTGCGCAAGCAGCAGCTCGCCTTCTATTCGGATCTCGACCGGCGCATCAGCCAGCTCGCCGCCGGCGGCGGAGGAGGGGGAGGAGCCGGATCGGGCGGCGCGGCGGGTGGCGGGAGCGCCTCGACCGCGGGCCCCGCGGCGGCGCCCGGCACCGAGCAGAGCGCCTACATGGCTGCGCTCGATCAACTCCGGAACGCGAAGTACCCCGAGGCGATCGACAGCCTGCAGCAGTTCCTCGCGACCTATCCCAAGAGCCAGCTCGCCGACAACGCGCAGTATTGGATGGGCGAGGCCTACTACGCCTCGCACGATTACCCGAAGGCGGCGATCGCCTTCCAAGGGGTGCTCGATCAGTACCCGAACTCACGCAAGGCCCCCGATGCGCTGTTGAAGCTTGGCTACACACAGTTCGAGCTCAAGCAGTATGACCAGGCACGCACGACGCTCACGGACGTGACGCGCCGCTATCCGGGCTCGAATGCCGCGAAGCTCGCAACCACTCAGCTGCATGCACTGTCCTCGGGCGGTGCATCGAGCTCGAGCTCGACGAGCGGCTCGGGCGCGGACAGCGGGGCCGAGTCACGTTGATGGCTCATGGCGCGCCTGAAGATCACGGAAGTCTTTCACTCGCTCCAGGGTGAGGCCGACACCGTCGGTGTGCCGACGGTCTTCATTCGCCTGACCGGCTGCCCCCTTCGCTGCCAGTACTGCGATACCGCGTACGCGTTCCACGGCGGGGAGTGGTGGACGATCGAGGACCTCGTCGGGCGGGTCCACGAGCTCGGCTCGCGCTATGTCTGCGTCACCGGTGGTGAGCCTCTGGCGCAGAAGCCCTGCATCGAGCTTCTCACGCGGCTGTGCGATGAGGGTCTGCGCGTCTCGCTCGAGACAAGTGGGGCGATGGCCCTCAAGGATGTGGATGCGCGCGTGGTGCTCGTCGTGGATGTGAAGACTCCGGGCTCGGGCGAGGAGCGGCGCAATCTCTATGGCGAGCTCGAGCGGCTGCAGGTGAAGGATCAGACGAAGTTCGTCATCTGCAGCCGCGAGGACTATGAGTGGAGCCGCGCGAAGATGCAGGAGCTGAGGCTCCCCGAGCGCTGCTCGGTGCTCTTCTCCGCAAGCCACGAGCAGCTCCCGGCGCGTGAGCTTGCCGACTGGATCCTCGCGGATCGCTTACCGGTGCGCTTTCAGATCCAGCTCCACAAGTATCTGTGGGGCAACGTGCCGGGCAAGTAAGCATGAGCGAGCGTGCTGAGAATCGCGCTGCGGGTGGCGCTGCGCATCGCGCGGTGGTCCTGCTCTCGGGCGGGCTCGACTCGGCGACCACGCTGGCCCTTGCGCGCGAGCGCGGATTCGAGTGCTTCGCGCTTTCGGTCGCGTATGGACAAAGGCACATCGCCGAGCTGAAAGCGGCGGCGAATGTCGCCCGAACCCTGGGTGCGCGCGAGCACCGCGTGATGCACGTGGATCTTGCCGGGATCGGCGGCTCCGCGCTGACGGATGCTTCGATCGCCGTCCCGGAGAGCCCGACCCGCGGTATTCCGGTCACCTACGTCCCGGCGCGCAACACGATGATGCTGGCGCTCGCACTGGCGTGGGCAGAGGTGCTCGAAGCGCGCGACATCTTCGTCGGCGTGAACGCCCTGGATTACTCGGGCTACCCCGATTGCCGCCCCGAGTTCATCGCGGCCTTCGAGAGTCTGGCGGCACGGGCAACCAGGGCCGGCGTGGAAGGCCAGCCGTGCCACATTCATGCACCGCTCATCGAGTGGACCAAGGCGCAGATCATTCAAGAGGGCGTGCGGCTCGGGGTGGACTACGCGATCACCGTGTCGTGCTATCAGGCCGATGAGCAGGGGCGGGCGTGCGGCCGCTGCGACTCGTGCCGCATTCGCCGAGCGGGGTTCGAGGCCGCGGGCGTTGCGGATCCGACGAGGTATCGTTAATCGGCGCGCGCGCCTATGGGCGCCGGGAGCCTCTCTCGAGGGTGGTATGCCTGCGGGCCGTTATACAGGCGAGCCGCTTACCGGCATGCGCGATGAGGGCTACATGTCCAAGGTATCCCTTACAGAGGACATCGGACTCCGGATAGCAACCCGCTCCGATGCGCTTCGCTGCAAACACTGCGCAGTGTGGTGTCGATGCGGTTCAGTATCTCGCCGATCTCGCCCGAGGTGACCGTGAGCGGGGGTGCCACCATGAACCACTGTCCGAACCGCGTCCCGGCGGACGAGCGGGCATACAGCATGATTCCATTACGGAGCCCATGAGCGAGAACCCGGTTGATAGCGAGGAAGTCCAGGGGCAGCGACGCCTTGCTCTCGCGGCTGGCCACCAGCTCGACTGCGAACAGCAGTCCCTTCCCGCGAACATCCCCGACAATTGGACAGCGCTCCTTCAAGCTCTCCAGGCCGGCGCGCAACTCGTTGCCTCTGGCAACGGCGTTGGCGCACAAGTTCTGCTGCTCGAGCTCCTGCAGAACCGCAAGTCCCACGGCACACGCAATCGGATTCGCATTGTACGAGTAGCTGAATTCAAAACCGGTCAACTCTGCGAGCCGATCGGCGCGGGCTGCCGATACCCACATCGCGCCCAGCGGGTAATAACCAGCGCCGAGGCCTTTCGCCTGGACGATGATATCGGGCAGCGCATCGGACCAGTGATGGGCGGTCATGAACTCCCCGGTCCGTCCTGCACCGCACAGCACCTCATCGAAGATCAGGAAGGCGCCGTGCCGTGTACAAGTCTGGCGGATGGCACGGAAATAGCTCTCAGGAGGCACCACGGCCCCGGTCGCGAGTCCCCCGACCGGCTCGAGGATGAACGCGAGCACGTTCTGGCTACCGAGCTCTGCGATCTTGGCCTCCAGGGCACGGGCGCATGCAGCAGCGTAGCTGTCGACCGTCCCACCCGCGGGAGTTCGATAGGACAGGGGCGCAGGCACGTTTTCGGCGGGAACGACGAAGCCGTCGAAGAAGGGGTGCAGCGCCACGTTTCCTCCGGCTGCCAGCGAGCCGAGCGTCGCTCCGTGGTACGAAGGATCAAGCGAGATGACCTTGCGGCGCGAGCTCTGGCCCGTGGCAAGGCAGTACTGACGCGCAAACTTGAGCGCGTTGTCCACTGCCTCGCTGCCGCCGGAGCAGAGATTCACACGCTCAAAGCCAGGGCCAGCGAGCAGGGCAAGTCGCTGGCTGTAGGCCTCGTTCGGTCCGTTGCGTGCAACACGGCTGTACGCGTAGTCGAGCGTTCGCGCCTGGCGAACCATTGCCTCGACCACGCGGGGATTGCAGTGGCCGACGCTGCTGACCATGGGGCCGGATGAGGCATCGATGTAGGATCTGCCGGCGTCGTCCCAGAACCAGATTCCCTCAGCACGGGTCATGGTGGGAAGTGGGCCGATCGATCCGCGCTTGTAGAAGACGTCCTGGGTTCCCCCGACGCTCATGGCATCGCTCGCCTGTTGTGAGCTCACCTTAAGTCTCAAAGCCGCGGAGGGTCGCGAACTCCTCGAGCGGCGCGCGATCCGTCCGCAGAAGATTGATGGGCGCCGCTTCGTCTCGATAGCCGAGCGACATGCCGCAGAAAAGCATGAGCTCGGGTGGCATGCTCAGGAACTCGCCCACGGTCTTGTACCAACCGGCCCAGGACTCCTGCGGGCAGGTGTGCAGTCCGTGCTCGCGCGCGAGCAGCATGATGTTTTGCATGAACATGCCGATGTCCGCCCACTGGTCCTGGCCCATGATGCGATCGACGGCAAAGAAAAGCCCGACGGGAGCACCGAAGAACTCGTAATTGCGTGCGTACTGCTTGAGGCGTTGTTCCCGCTGCTCGCGTCCGAGGCCGATGAGGGCGTAGAGATCCTCGCCACATTTGAAACGGCGTGAGCGATACGGGTCTTTGAGGTTGGGCGGGTAGATGTTGTACTCGGTGCCTTCTCCCATCGGGAGATCGACGGCCGCAGCACGCACCCTCGTCACGAGCGCCTGCAGAGGCTCGCCCGTCAAGACGTACACGAACCATGGCTGCAGGTTTCCGCCGGAGGGCGCGCGCTTGGCACCATCGAGAATTCGGCGGACCAGGGTCAGCGGCACCGGGTTGCTCAGGAATGCGCGGCAGCTCATGCGAGTATCGATGGCTTCGGAGACGTTCAAGGAGACCCCCAGGGGTTGGAAGGAAAGCTGCCCACGGTGCGCTGGTTGTGCCGGAGACGCCTGGCCAGGGCATTCACAGCGTCTTACGGTAGAAAACCCTGTTGTAACCCTCGTCGTACTTGCGGTGCGTTTCTTGGTACCCCAGCTTCGGGTACATCACCAGATTCTCGGTCATCGCCTCGTTCGTATACAACTCGACCGCCTTGAATCCTTCGTCCCGAGCGACCTGCTCGACGTAGCCGATGAGTGCCTTGCCCACACCTTTCCCCGAGTGCTCCGGTAACACCGCCACGGCGTCGAGATGAAGATGATCTCCCTCGGGAAAGAAAGCGACGTAACCTGCGAAGCGTGGGCCGCGCATCGCGATGTAGAGGAGCCCCTGTGCGATCTGCTCAGCGAAGTCCGAGTGCATCGGCGCAGGAGCTTTGCCGATCCTTTCGATGTACTTCCCGTAAGCGACCTGCGCGCAGGACGTAACGGCCTGCAGATCCGTCGAAACGGCCTTTCTCAGCTTGATGGTGTCGTCGCTCACGGCGGTCGCGGAACCATTCATGCCGAACCTCACAAACCCCACGACCTGCGCCAGCTGAGCGGTGTGTCGAACCCGGCGAGCGAGGCATAGAGGCTCCACTGACCGTGATGGATCGCCTCGTGTTGCACAAATTCCCACGTGAACAGTGCGAAAGTAAAGCGGGTTCCGTCCCAATCGATCGGCGCGGTGATATCGACCGTTTCCAGCGTGGCGAGCAAGTGGCGCTGCTGCTCATCGAGCCCCGCGAGCAGCGCCTCCCGAGTCAGCGCACCGACATAGTGCTCGTGCTTTCGCGTCCAATCGACCTTTCTCGTCGCAAGCGCGGCATTGTAGACACCACGCACACAGACGAGGTGTCGCAGCTGCTTGCAAAACGGTGCGAAGCCGTCACCGACTCGATGCGGCGCCGGTGCGCGCCCAGACTTGCCGGGGGGGTGGGGCGTAAAGTCCCACTTATCCTCGGGGACTGCGCGCACAAAATCAGCGGTCAAGGCATGGAGCACCTTGCTGTACCGTACGAAGTCATCGATCGACATTGAGTGATTCTAGCAATCCGATTCAGCCGGAGTTCTAAACAGTGGCGACGAGGAACTCCTCACCGCGCGTGGGTCGCAGGCGGTCGGCTCGGCCGGCGAAGTAGCACTGCGCCAGGTCGGCTGTAGACACATGTTCAGTCGCGGTGAATCCAGCCTGACGCGCGAGCACGAGCATCTCGGATGGCCTGAAGAAGCTCACGAATGGCGTGCCGGCGGCGCGGGCGGACGTCTGCACGCCCTGAAGCTTTGCACGCTCCTCGGGATCGATGAGCTCAACCGGCAGCATGAACGTCATCGCAAAGGTCGAGCCGCGAGCGAGGGCGGCGGTTTGCCTCAGCAGCGCCAGGTTTGCCTCGTGGGTGAGGTACATGGAGACGCCGGTGCAGCTGACCACCGCGGATTGCCTTGCGTCGAAGCCCGCGGCGGCCAGCTCCTCCCACTGGGATGCGCCGCGCTCGAAGTCCACCGCGACGAGCCGCAGCCAGTCCGGAATGCCAAAGCCAAGCTCGATCAGCCGACGCCGTTTCCACGCCTGAGGGCCTGGTTGGTCCACCTCGAAGACACGCAGGCGCGATGCGATCTCCGGCCGCCGCTGGGCGAAGGTGTCGAGGCCCGCTCCGAGGATGACGTATTGAGCAACGCCGCGCGCCGACTCGGCGGTTATGAGATCCTCGATGAAGCGAGCTCGCGCCACGATGTGCGCCCGGTAGCCGCGCGTGCCCTCGGGGTCCATATCTGGACGCTGCCGCCACGCATCGTCCGGAGCGGCGAGCTTCAAGCCAATCTCATCCTCGAGCACATGGGGTGGCGGGTCGACCTGCACGTGCATCGCGCGCCAGAGCGCAACCCGCACCGCCGTGTGATTCGGTTCTTCGACCATCCCGATCGACCCTACTGCCGGCCGGCGCCGCGGCTCAGCAGTGCCTTGAAACGTAGCGGCACGTAGTCCGCGATCCATTGTCCGTGTGCGTTGCACAGGTTGGGCTTGATGCGATCCCGCACCTGCTCGAGGTACGACCGACGTGCCGACTCGGGAAGCAATGCCGTGAAGGAATGCGAGAACGTCGTGAGCCAGCCCATGATGTTCGGGAGCGGCGTGGGTCTTGGGATGAGCTCGATATAGGCGACGTCAAAGCCCGCGGCGGTCAGATGGGCCGAATACTCCTGCGGGGTGGGGAAGTACCACGGGTTCGCCTTGTTTCCGTCGAGTCCACGACGATCGAGCTCATCGATCAGTGCGGATTTGATGGTCTCGACGCATCCGTAGCCGCCCATCTCGGCCACGAAGCGGCCGCCGGGGCGCAACGCCCGCGCGATGTTGCGAACGACTCTTGCCGGGTCTCTCATCCAATGGAGCGCTGCGTTACTGAAGACTGCGTCAAACTCGCCGGTGAAGGTCATCTCCGCCGCGCCCGACTCGATCACCTCGAGCCCGAGCTGTTGCGCGGCCCTGCAGAAGTCGGGGCTCGAGTCGAGCCCCACCACCGAGCACCCCGCCTCGGCGATTTTCTTCGTGAGCACACCATCACCGCAGCCGACATCGAGAATCCGCTCGCCTGGCATCGGCGCGAGAAGCTGAAGCACGGGTGCGCCCAGATCGCTGACGAAGCGCGCGTTCTTCTCGTATTCGGCGGCATTCCAGGTTTGGGGATTCATGACGGTGCGAGGCGAGGTCCGGGCGACACGAGACGCCTCTATAGTATGATTCCCGCCCCCTTGGGCCCACTCGCGCATGCCGAGCGGGCCGCAGTGAGAACATCCCGGTTAACCGGGATCGCAGCAGCACGGGGCGTTAGCTCAGTCGGTAGAGCATCGGACTTTTAATCCGCTGGTCGACGGTTCGATTCCGTCACGCCCCAATTAAATCAATATGTTACGAGGAAAAAATCCACACCACATAAATTTGGTGCACCTGACGGCTTCTAAGCGCAGCGCGCCGAAATCTGCGTGACGCGCGCGTGACAAGCATCAGCCCCGAAACGCGCTTCGACGCGGCCTATAAAGCAATGTATGCAGAGTGCGCTGGCCGCACTGATGATGCACGGTACCGACCCGATACGAATCGACCAGGGGCGCAGGCGCGCTGCTGCTTGCCCCCACATGACCGTTATCCAGAGTCTGCCGCTCACGATCGGCATCTCTCCCAAGCGAGTTATCGTGCTCGACACCTTGCGGCGGCAACGGAACGTAGCGGACTACACGGGCGACGACGTCGACGAATCGACGGCGCAACAGTGCATTTCCGAGGCTGAACGGCTGATCGTGGACGTGGCGAGCTGGCGCAAATCGAGGCGACCCGACCTTGTCCCACAGAAGAGGCAATGAGCGGTGAAAAAATCCGGCGGGCTTTTGCCCGCCGGATAGGTTGGGGCGGGAATCAGGCACTCGGCACCTGGATCCTTCGGGTAGCCCTGGTTCGGCTGCCGGCGACAGCTCACACATGTGGCGAACGATCGCGATGACCTTGCGGGGACGAGCGGATGCGAAGGCGATCATTGCGGAGTCGATCGCGTAGAGCGCTGCTGGGGTCAGCGAATCGACGATTCCGTAGTCCTCCCGCTGCATTGGTTGGTCTTCCGGCGCCGACTCGTCGTCGGTGGCCTTTCGAAAATCGTCTTGAGTGAGCGATCGACCCACCCGGCGTTCAATGCAGGCACGGCAAATCATCCCGTGCCGTTGGTCCCTGGGAACCAATCGACGCCACAGTCGATTTCGCAAGATGTAATAGTCATCCGGGTGCTCAAACGTGTTCTTTCCACAGTCCAGACATAGCCACCTTCGAACGTCGTTCATGCGGAGTCAATTATACGAATGGACGAGCCGGCCCAGGGCCGTTGATCGGCCGCTGACAACGCGAGGGTAGGGTGGTGGTGGTCCAACTGCGCGGCGGACGAGAGTTGTGTATACACGATCGTGCGGGCAAGCGTGTCTTCGCGGTGGGAGACACGATCCGCTGTCGGCAACCAGAACTACGAGCGGTAGCGGCGGATGGTCGTCTGTAGCTGCGGGTTGGACTCCGGGCTGACACGGATTCACGCCACCGGCCGATCTTGAGACACCGGGAGGGGGTAACCCTGGGGGTAACTTGGGGCTATCCGCCCGAAAACGGAGGAAACGCCGAGGCATTTTTCGACTTCGATTCTCTCACGCCCCATCATAAAAGCCTCTATTGGCCTTTCCCAGTTGACGGCGCAACCGCCCGATTGCGCCGACCGCGGCGGCGTCGCATCATGCGGCGTCCTTCTCACGACAGGCGCGCTTTGCTGTGCGGCACAAGTACTGCGTCGTAATCGAGTACGGGGGTTGATGTCATGAGCAAAAAGAATCGCTCATTCCTTTTTGTATCGCTCCTTCCGTTGGTCCTTCTCGGCAGCGTATTCGCTGTCGTGCAGGCCAAGGACGAGAAGTCGCCGGCAATCAAGCCGGCCCTCTGGTCTGATCCTGCCACTTGGCCGGATCGGCAGGTGCCCCGCGCAGGCGACAAAGTCACCATTGAAAGTGGCAAGGACGTGGTCCTCGACGTGAGTCCGCCGCCGCTGGGCGGGGTGCACGTCGACGGCAAACTGAGTTTCTCGGATAACGCCGACCTCGAGCTGACCACCGAATGGATCATGGTGCAGGGGGAGCTGGAAATCGGCACCGAAGCCAAACCCCACAGGCGCAAGGCGACCATCACCCTCACCGACAATGTCCCTGGTGAAGAAGTGGCTGGTATGGGTGACCGCGGGATCATGGTCGCCGGCGGAACCCTGAGCCTGCACGGTAACCGGAAAAACTCCTGGACCAAGCTGGCCAAGACAGCCGAAGCAGGCAGTACCTCGATACAAGTCCTGAACGCCGCTGGCTGGCGGGTCGGTGACGTGATTGTCCTTGCGTCAACGGATTTCGATCCCCATCAGGCAGAGCGGCGCACCATTTCCGGCATCAGGGGCGATACGATCACGCTCGACAGAAAACTGGACTACATGCACTACGGCAGGATCACCTTCGGCGTGGATGAGCGCGGCGAGGTCGGCATGCTGACGCGCAATATCCTCATCCAGGCTTCGCCGGATGCAGACAAGACACTCTTCGGCGGGCACGTGATGGCCGGGCTGGGCAGCAAGATGTATGTCTCTGGCGTCGAGTTCAATCGGATGGGCCAGAACATGCATCTCGCCCGGTATCCGATCCACTGGCACCTCGTCGGCGATGCGCGAGGCCAGTACATCGAGAACTCCTCGATTCACGACACCTACAGCCGGTGCGTGACCGTGCATGGCACTAACTTCGTGCGCGTCGAAAACAATGTGACCTACAACAACATTGGTCACTGCTTCTTCCTCGAAGACGGCGTGGAGCACGGCAACCAGTTCGTCCACAACCTGGGGATCCTGACGAAGTGCCATCCTGACGCGCCGTGCATCCCGACAAACCTCGCGGCAGCCGGAGAGCGCCGGGCGGCATCCAATGGCCAGGCTGCCAAGGACATCCTGATCCCTTCCGACAACACCGCATCGACTTTCTGGATCACCAACCCGGACAACATCTACCGGGATAACGTCGCCGCGGGCTCCGAATCGAACGGCTTCTGGATGTCATTACCGGAGCACCCGACGGGTGCGTTTCAAGGCACGGATGTCAGCAAGGCAACTTGGCCGCGTCGAATTAAATTCCTCGAATTCAAGGGCAACGTCGCCCACTCCAACTACGACGCGTTCATGTTCGACCGAAACGTTGCGCCCAATGGCACCTTCAGTGTTACCGGCAGCTCGCATATCGGCCTCAAAAATCCCGCTGACCCGAACAGCGAGGCGTTGGAATCGGACTTCGAGGATCTCACCGCCTACAAAAACCGCAACGGAGCCATCTGGGGCCGAGGTGAGATGCACGTGTTCAGGAACGTGAAGCTGGCCGACAACGCGATCGGCTTTACGCACGCCTCCGGCGCATTCGGTCGTTACGCCTTTACCTCAAAGCTCGTCGACTCGCTGATCGTGGGCGAAACCGAAAACATCGGCAATCCCCGAACTGACGCGGAAAAGGCTTACGGTCGCAGCTTGCCGAAGCCCGAAATGCCGGATTACCCGATCCGCGGCTACGAGTACTACGACTACCGTCATGACGTGGAGAATGTCACCTTCCGGAATTTCGAGGACAACGCCACCCGCAAGACCGGAGCGATCTCTTATCTGATGTTTACCAGCTTCGGGGTCAGCTCCAAAAACTCCGTCGAACACGTAAAATTCATCAACGCCAAGCCGGTATATTTCCCGCCGATGGAGCGCAAGTGGGGCAGCGACAATTTTGGAAGCACGGCCTACAAGACCGCGGTGATCCGCGACAAGGACGGCTCTTTCGGCGATGGCCCCGATTCCTACGTTCTCATCAACGACGGCGTCAACGACAGCATCGCAGCCGACCCAGGAGCCTGTGAGTTCAAGCCCACCTGGGACGCTGCCGTGTGTAAGGGAGATGTCGGGCGCCTGGACATTGGCGGCCCCGGTGGCAGTGGTGGTTTCGGAGCGCGCGGCCCAGGTGCTCGCCCTGGATCAGGCGCTGGTCCTGGCGCAGGTGCCGGTCCTGGCGCAGGTGCCGGTCCTGGTAGACCTGCTGGCTTTGGTGGACCCGGTGGTCCAGGCGGAGGTTTCGGTGCAGGCGCAGCTGCTCAGCCGCCCGTCGTTCTCAGCCGCAACGGCAAGCAGTACAACCTGACCCGCACCAACGTACGAGCCGGTACCGAGATTAAGGTGATCACCGAAAGGCCGTCCGTGTCCCTGCGCCTCAGCGAACTGGAAAGCGGCTCGTGGGTAATCTTCGAGCTGCCGGGATTCACCACCGCAGCCTCCGGTACGCCGCAGGACAGCCTGGATGCCCTGCGCAAGGCGGGCGACACGTCGTACTACAAGGGCAAGGATGCACTCTGGGTCAAGGTGGTCTCCAACGGTGACAGCCTCCGCGGCGGTCCTCGTGGTGGAAACAGCATCCAGGTCAGCCGGTAAGCTGGCGCAAACACATACACTCCCTCGTCGCGAAGGCTGAGCGTGGCCATCCCCACGATATCGAACGTCCAAGTGGCCGACCCGTTGGTCTGAAGCGTGCTCGAGGTGAGGGGGATCCTATCCCCGATATGCCATCCGTATTTCCTGCCGATGTCTGCCGTGATCAAGATCCCCGTTCGAGTTCTGCGCAGGGCCTCGAGGTCCTTGGGCTGAACAATGAACTCCTCCGGTAGCATCGTGCGCATCAAATCGCTCGGCTGGATTCCCGTTGCCTCGCGCACCGAGGAATGTAAGCTACTCGCTCCGGAGGGGCGCTTGCGAGTGAGGGCGAGATTCATGTCGCATAATCGACGCGCACTTCTCAAGGGCGCCGGATCGCTGATGCTGCTGGGTGTGATGGCGCGCGGTCGGCTGGCAAGTGCCCGAGTGAGCGCGAACATCCGCCGGGTACGGCCGTCGGACACGGCATGGCCATCCGAGGAAGCGTGGATGCGACTCAAGGACGACGTCGCCGGAAACCTGATCCCGGTTCCCTTCCCGCTCAATGTGCTCAAAACTGCTCCGGACGGCCCCGCCGCCGGGCTTCTCTTGAAACAGCTCAGGAATCCGTACTGGATCGCAGAGCAGCCCGGATTGACGCAGACCCTCGGATGGGTCGACGCGTGGACCAGCAAGCCCAGCGTTTATGCGGTGGCCGCGCGCAACGCCGGCGACATCGCGGCCGCAGTGAACTTTGCGCGCGATCATCATTTGCGGCTGGTCGTCAAGGGGCGCGGGCACAGCTATCTCGGCGCCTCGAATGCGCCGGATTCGCTGATGATCTGGACGCGCCACATGACCGATATCGAGATGCATTCCGCGTTCGTGCCGCAGGGGTGTCAGGGCAAGATCTCACCACAACCCGCCGTCACGATGGGCGCAGGCGCACACTGGATGCGAGCGTATCAGGCGGTCACAACCCAGAGCGGTAGGTACGTCCAGGGCGGCGGATGCACGACGGTTGGCGTCGCCGGCCTGATCCAGGGCGGCGGTTTCGGAAGCTTCTCCAAGCGGTATGGCACGGCGGCGGCAAGCTTGCTGGAAGCCGAAGTCGTTACGGCGGACGGTCAGATCCGGATCGCGAACACGTGCGTTAATCCCGATCTGTTCTGGGCGCTCAAGGGCGGCGGAGGTGGCACGTTCGGCGTGGTGAGCAAGCTCACCGTCCGGACGCACGATCTGCCCGAGTACTTCGGCGGCGCCAACTTCCAAGTCAATGCGCCTTCGGACCAAGCGTACCGGAGTCTGCTTCGTGCGTTCGTCAGCTTCTACGCCGAGCATCTCTTCAACGAGCATTGGGGGGAACAGGTCCACGTGCGGCGAGACAACGTGCTCGAGATCAGCATGGTTTCGCAGGGCCTGGACCGAGAGCAGTCGCAACGGGTCTGGGAGCCATTCCTGGACTGGGTGAGGAAGTCGCCAAACGGATATTCGATACCGCGGCCGGGGCCCATCATCTCGGACGTTCCGGCGCAACGCATGTGGGAGGCTGATTGGCGCATGGAGCACTGGCCGGAGCTGGTGTTCCCGCGCAACGGACATCCGCTCAACGCGATCGTGGACGATATCCTTCTGCACGTGATGCACGAGCCGTTATTCCAGCGGGACGAACGGCCCGGTGCGGCGCCGTCGGACGTCTGGTGGAGCGGCGACGCGGGGCAGGTCGGACAGTACCTCTGGGGCTACCAGTCTTTGTGGATGCCCGCGGCTCTGCTCGCGGCCGATTCCCAAGTACGGCTTGCCGACGCCTTATTCGCAGCGTCGCGGCACGCGTACATAGAGTTGCATTTCAACAAGGGTCTCGCGGGTGCACCGCCACACGCGCTCGCGGCTGCGAAAGACACGGCGATGAATCCCGCGGTCCTGAGCGCGTTCGCGCTCGCAATCGTGGCCGACGGACAGGGTCCCGCGTATCCGGGAATTCCGGGGCATGAACCCGACCTCGTCAAGGGACGCGCCGCCGCGAAGGCAATCGATCAATGCGTGGAGCAACTGCGCGCGGTTGCCGGGCAGAGCGGATCGTACGTGAACGAGACCGACTACTTCCAAAAGGAATGGCAGCGAGCGTTTTGGGGCGACAATTATTCACGGCTCGCGGAGATCAAGCAGAAGTACGACCCCGGTGGGCTCTTCTTCGTCCACAACGGAGTTGGCTCGGAGGGGTGGAGCAGGGACGGCTTCACGAGACTCTAGGGACCACGGGGCGAATCTGGCATCCCAAGACGACCGTCCGCGCACGCCCGTCAGCTGCCAACGTGTCGTGACATTGGGGCGTCTACGTGCGATCTACTTTTCGATGCGAGTGCCATCGTAGATCCAGTTGACTTCCCAGGTCTTGCCGCCGTCTTGCGAGAAGGCTTGTTCGAAGTGCGTCTTGTCGTGACTCACGGCGTCCCACACATATCGGACAGTCACCGCTCGACCTTCCCAAGCGTCTTGGGCGTAGAACTCGCCGTGTCCCCTGTTGAACTGCCCAATCTCGGGTGGGTCGAACACACCGGTCTTGAGACTGGAACCGTAGATGCTCCATTGACGCGACACCGGGTTGTACAGGCGCACGGCGAGCAGTTCGATGCGTCTATGCGTGGTAGGACTATCCACGCGCATCTCGGACTCGTTCCACCCCTCGAGCAGGGGGAGCGTGCGGGTCACAACGATGCCATCAAACTCCTCCCAGTCATTCAAGCCGGTCAGCCGGTGTTTCAGCGTGCGCACATGCGCCTTCCAGGTGCCCACCTCGAAATCGAAGTCGTGGCGCCCATCGTGCAATATGGGTTGCAGCGGCGGATTGGGCGGCGCGGTCTGCGGCAGCGCGCGGAGCGGGGCAAGTCCCAGAACGATCGCTGGCAGAGAAACAAACATGCGGATGCGCGGATTCACGGATAAGTCTCCCTGGATGCAAAACCGGCAGATGCTGTCCGTTGGACAGATAACGGACTGTGTAGTAGCATCTACGCACATTGTAGGAGATGTCAACCGCCATGCGACTGTCGAGGGCCGAACAGCGCGTCCTGGAGCAGTTCTGGAAGCGCGGCACCCGCTCGGTGCGCGAGATTCTCGAAGGGTTGCCCGAGGATGAGCGCGTCGCCTATACCACGGTGCAGACGCTCGTGTACCGGCTCGAGCAAAAAGGGGCGGTGCGGCGCGTGAAGAAGATCGGCAATGCGCAGCTGTTCGAGGCGGCGATCGATCGCAGCGCGTTCCGCAGTGGCCTGGTGCGTGAGCTGCTGGAGATGTTCGGCGGCTCCCCGCAGCTCTTGGTCTCGAACCTCCTCGAGTCGGGCACCCTCACGCTGAAGGATCTGAAGGCTCTCCAGGATGCCGCCAGTAAGCACGGCCCGGGGAGCAAGCCGCGTGCGTGAGCATGTGGTGCCTGTGCTGTACTTCGTGCAGGTCCACCTGCTATGCGCCACGCTGGTCGCCGGTGGTGCCTGGGCACTCACCTCACTGCCCAGGGCGAGCGTCACCACCAAATTCTGGGTCTGGACGGCCGCGTCGCTCAACTTCGCGCTTCCGATAGGTGGCTTCATCGACCGCTTCGGCGCTGCCGATTTTCCGGGAGCACGCCAAGTCGGTTCGCTCGCCGCCTTCGACCTGAGATTGGCGCAGCATCCGCTGCTCGCAGCGCTGCTCTGTGCACTGTGGCTGAGCGGTGCGATTCTGATGCTGCTGCGATTGGCCGTGCGCATCGTGCGCGAACGACACGAGCGCGGCCGCGACGCGCTCGGCGCTCCAGATTTTCACGTACGGGGCGTGCCGGTGCACATCACTGCCGGGCGCCGCGGCCCCGCTGTGTATGGCATGGTACGCACTCGTATCTGCCTGCCCGCGGGCATGGAGAGTCTGTTGAGCCGGCGCGAGCTGGATGCCGTGCTACTGCACGAGGTCACCCACGCCAAGCGCCGCGACAACCTGCTGGGCCTGATCCACGAGGTGGCACAGTGCCTGCTGTGGTTTCATCCGCTGCTGTGGGTCACGAGTGCCCGCCTGGCGCTGTATCGCGAGCTATCCTGCGACGAGTCGGTACTCCGTGCGAGCCAGGGGCGCTGGCTGGTCTCTGCGCTGGCGAAGCTGGCCGCACCAGAGAGTTCCCTCGTGCTGCGCTCGGCGGCAACGTCGCTGGTCAGCCGTCGCCTCGATCGGCTGCTGGCGCCCGCGGCGCCCGCCGCCAACCGGCTGCTTAACGGCTTGCTGCTGGTCGGATTCAGCGTACTGCTGCTGAGCGCCGTGCTTCTTACTGTCGCCCACACCGCCTGCTGCTTGGTACCAGTGGCCTAAAGGACTCCGGCGGCGGGCCTCCCGCAGGATCGACGACCTTTACGACCGTCCCACGCTCGCACCCAGGGTGACGAGAAGCTCGTCCAGTTGTTCGAAGGTCTCGGGCATCGCACCCTCCATCCCGGCGAGCACGTTATCGAGAGCTTCCTTCGAGGGATAGAGTTCGTGCAAGACCAGCAGCGTCTTGCCTCCTTTTTCCTCGAATGTCACCGTGGTGATGGCGCCGTCGCCGCTTTCGTCGTTGGTCCAGACCAGGCGCGAGTTCGGTGTAACCTCGACGTACCTGCCGAAGAACGCCATGGGCTCTGAGGCTTCGCGGCCGACCTCGAAACGGTACCTCCCCCCGACACGGACATCCGCCTCGCAGGAAAGCAGGGACATGCCTGCGGACTTCGGTACCCACCACCGCTTCAGCAGCTCGGGCTTGGTCCACGCCTCGAACACGACGTGCGCCGGGGCATCGAAGGTTCGCGTAACGACCATCTCACGCTCGGACTTTCGCTCCGCCGTCGTGCGCTTCTTCATGGGGGTCAGCTCACTCTCACTTCTTGCGCCCATCAACCCTCTCCTTCGGTCTGAGTTCCTCGATAACCCTGTCCAGCTCGTCGAAGCGTGCATCCCAGAGCTGGCGGTACCTCTCGATCCACGCCGCCTCCTCCTCCAGGCGGCGCGGGCCGAGCTTGCAGGTCCGCACGCGCCCGATCTTCTCCGTGGTAACGAGCCCCGCCCGCTCCAGGACGCCAACATGCTTCTTCATGCCCGTCAGGGTCATGCGGAATCTCTCGGACAGCTCCGTGATCGAAGCATCTGCACGCCCGAGCTGCTCCAGAACGCCCCGTCGGGTGGCGTCCGAGAGCGCAGCGAACGAGGTATCGACACGCATCCGATTATACTGAACCATATGGTTCAGTATTTAACACACGAATTGGCTGCGCGCAAGGGTGCCGTGGGGCGATTTGTATGGGAGTAGAATTGCTCGAGTCGGCCGGATGGCATCTCCCGGCGTGCATATACCCTAGAGGTGAGAGGTCATGTGCAGGAACATCAAGACGCTGTTTAATTTCGAGCCGCCTGCCACCGAGGAAGAGATTCGAGCCGCTTCGATCCAGTTCGTCAGGAAGATCAGCGGATTCAACGTTCCGTCGAAAGCCAACAATGCGGCTTTTGATCGTGCGGTCGGGGAGGTGGCGGGCGCCGCCCGAGCTCTCATTGATGCGCTAATAACAACAGCGGAGCCGCGCGACCGCGAGGTAGAGGCCAATCGGTCACGCGCCAGAGCCGCGGCACGGTTTGGGCCGCGGCCGTGATTGACTGGAGTGCTTCCTCCCGCGTGGGCGCGGAGTCGGTGCGTGCGGCAACGAAAAGCGGCTCAACGGCCCCCAAAGCGCTTGCGGAACTCGATGGCCGCAGAAGCTCCCTCGACGTGGCTATGAGGGACGAAGGCGTGGTGATAGCGTTGAGCCGCCCGTGGGCTGGATCGACGTTAGTTCTTGCCTGCCAATGCTACCAGCTGCTTCAGCTTCTCTTGGTCAATGCCTTTGCCCAGTGCCTGAAGCTCTTGACCCACATGGGGCTCTGTCATCAACCCGCGTGTAGCGACCTGTCCAAGGATCTCAAACGCATATTGAATCGTTTGAGGGCCCTCGTTCCGTACCGCCTCCACAGTCTCCGATTTGCACGACTCGAATAAGAGCCGACCGAACAGCTTGGTAGCCTTAGAGGTGACTTCCTCACGTTGCTGCGCGGAGACTTTCGCCATGGATGCAAGATCCGGATGCATCGTCATGGCCGCGAAAATCCAGCGCACCAAGTCAGCTCGGTCCGACTCGGACGTTGATCTCACGAGGCACTTCGCCATGTCGTCCGCGAACGGTCCGGCTGTGGCGACGCACGGGCCCATTCCAATCAGACACGCCGCAAACGCACCCGCTAGCGTACGGTACCGCATGCCTTCAACCTCCCCAGCTGATGAGCGCTGGCGCGCTCGTATGCGTGCTCGGCATGATAATTTTCGGATACTTCTTCGCTTATACCCCCCCTTCCATTGGCTGTAAACGGGTGGCGATCCTGCACCGCCTTCCTTGCGATCTCCGACGCGGTCGTGCGGCCATTCCGACCTGACGTAGCCTGCATCTGCAACGCGCCACCTGCCCTGCAGATGTGTAGAACACTTGATTTGTCGCACATCATCCAGGGTGGGGTAAGGCATACGATCCATGCCGTGGAAGTCCTATGTGGCGAGCGTTACGTATAAGCATCCTTCTGCTGGTGCTCCTGATCGTGGCCGCTCAGGCGTGGCTCGACCGGTTCACCACCACTCGCTGGCAGCGCACGGTCTTCGTCGGGGCGTTCCCGGTCAGTGCGGATGCGAGCCCTGTTACCGCCAACTACGTCGCGCGGCTCGATCAGAGGAAGATCGATGAGGTCGGCGATTTCTTGAGAGCCGAGGCGCGGCGTTACGGAGTCGGTGTGGACGAGCCGATTGAGCTGGAGCTCTACCCGCCCCTGGCAGCGGCCCCCCCGGCGCTCGACCCGGGTGCGAGCATCCTCACGCGCATCATCTGGAGCTTGAGGTTGCGCTATTACCGCTCCCGCGCGCTCGCCGCTGTTTCCCCTCGCCCAAAGATTGCCTTGTTCCTGCTCTACCATGATCCAGCGCTGGCCTCGAGCCTCCCGCACTCTGCGGGGTTGCAGCGCGGGCTGACTGCCGTGGTCCACCTGTTTGCCACCCGATCGCAGGAGGCACAGAACCGCATCGTGATTACCCACGAGCTGCTGCATACCTTCGGGGCCACGGACAAATACGATCTGGCCACGGGTCTGCCGACATACCCGGACGGTTTCGCCGATCCACAACGCGTGCCCCGCTATCCGCAGCAGCTCGCGGAGATCATGGCCGCAAGGATGCCGCTCAGTCCCACGGACGCACGGCTGCCCGACGGCCTTGAGGATGAGCGGGTCGGACCGCTGACAGCTCGGGAGATCGGCTGGATCAGCCGCTGATTCAGGCACCCAGCTTGAATTGGGATACGATCGCCGACGGTCGGTTTGTGGCACAGTAAAGGCCGTCCATGTCCAACGTCAGAGTAAGCGCGTCCATTTCCATCGACGGGTTCGGCGCCGGTCCCCAGCAAAGCCTCGAGAATCCGCAGGGTATTGGCGGGCTGGCGCTGGGCGAATGGGCATTCGCCACCCGGACGTTCCAGCGCATGCACGCCGATGACTGGACGGTCCAGGATGTGCGCAAGGACGAAGGGACGACCGGCGTCGACGATGAGTTCTTCGCTCGAGGCTTCCGCAACGTCGGCGCCTGGATCTTCGGCAGAAACATGTTTGGGCCTGTTCGAGGGCCGTGGCCGGACGACTCCTGGAAGGGTCCGTGGGGAGACACGCCGCCGTTTCGCGGCGCGGTGTTCGTGCTGACCCATTACCCACGTCAATCGATCCCCATGCAGGGCGGAACGACGTTTCATTTCGTGACGGAAGGAATCCACCTCGCCCTCGAGAGAGCCAGGGCCGCCGCGGATGGGAAAGACGTTTGCATCGGAGGCATTGCCACCGTTAGGCAGTATCTTCGAGCCGGACTCGTGGATCAGCTGCACTTGGCGATCTGCCCGGTGCTTCTCGGCTCCGGCGAGCGCTTCCTCGGTGACATCGATCTGGTCGAGCTCGGCTATACCTGTAAGGAGCACGTGGCCGGCGAACGGGCCACGCATGTGGTCCTGGCTCGGCAAACCCGCTGAGACTCGTCCACCTTGGGCTCACCCGAGCAGCGGCACTGGAGGGTCGCGAGCGTCCACGGCGCGGTCGGGGGGGTCGGTCCGCCCAATTTGGATCGAGCTCGTATACCGCCGGGCAAGTGGCTGGGCTCGGCAAACCTGGCGTAGCATGAGCTGGGCGGGCGACTACCCGGAAGAGCAGAGCCGTAAGGCCGCAATTTTTAGCCAGGCCGGTAGTCAAGTGGGGGAGTCAGACATGAATTATCTACGACTGGGCATGGCCACAGTGGGCGCATTTGTCGCCTATATGGGTGTGGGCGGGCTCATGTTCGTCTTGATACCCTCCCTCAAGCAGGAGTTTCTGAAGTATCCAGCAGTGTATCGATCCCACGATGGGCAGATGAACCATCTGCCGATCGCAATGGTGGCGATACTAGGCTCGATTCTGGTGCTGGCAGTGTTGTACGGACGGCTCTATCAGAGCGGGGCGGGACTCACGGAGGGTGCAATTTTCGGGGCACTGATTGGACTCTTCATCATCGGATCGTTCGTGCTACACAACTACGCCAATCTCAACATCGGTTTGAGGCTGACGGCCATGTCGGCGCTCGCGTATTTCGTACAATGGTGCGTCGTTGGGATCGTCATCGGCGTGATCTATAGGCCGGCCCGCTCCTGAGAGTGATCACAAGCTACTTGCCTCCCGTCGCGCTCGCTCACTCCTCCGAGGGACACATTACATGAGATTTGCACAGGAGCTGCTGGTCGCGGCGGCGGCGACGTCACTCGCCGGACTTGCCACCGGCACGGCAACTGCACAGGGAAACACCGCCACCATGCCCGCCGGTAATCCATTTGCCCATCCGAGTACGCTGCCTTTCAGGTTGCCGCCTTTCGATCGCATCCAGGACGGAGACTATCTGCCCGCCTTCGAGGCAGGGATGCGCGCGCAGCTGGCCGAGGTTGCATCGATCGTGCACGATGCGCGCCCACCCACCTTCGATAACACGATCGTTGCGCTGGAGCGCTCCGGGCAGCTGCTCCAACGTGTCGAGCTCACGTTCTCCAACCTCAACTCGTGCAATACCGATCCGCAGATGCAGAGGATCGATACGGAGATGGCGCCGAGATTGACGGCGCACGAGGACGCGATCTTTCTGAATCCGGACCTGTGGAAGAGAGTCGATACGCTCTACAACGAGCGTGCCGGGCTGCACCTCGATCCGGAATCGCTCGAGCTGCTCAACCGCTACCACGTGCGCTTCGTGCGCGCCGGTGCGCAGCTCTCCGAGGCCGACAAGGCGCAGCTGCGCCAGCTGAACGAGCGGATCTCCTCGCTCACCACGCGCTTCAAGCAGAACGTGCTCAAGGCGACCGTCGACGGAGCGGTGGTGGTGGAGCGGCTCAGCGAGCTCGAAGGGCTCACCCCCGTGCAGATCGGAGCAGCGCGCGCCGCGGCCGAGCGGCGCGGATTGAAGGGCAAATGGCTCATCGCGTTGCAGAACACCACCAACCAGCCGCTGCTCGCCGCCCTGACCGATCGCGCGCTCCGTGAGCGCATCTACAAGGCCTCCACTGGCCGCGGGATGGCCTCCAGCGCTGACAACCGCGCGGTGATCGCGGAGCTGGTCAAGGTCCGGGCGGAGCGCGCAACGCTCCTCGGCTACCCGAATCATGCCGCCTATGTGCTCGCCGACGAGTCTGCGGGCACGCCGCTCGCGGTCAACAACATGATCCGGCAGATTGCATCGCCGGCGCTCACGCGCGCGCGTGAGGAGGCTGCCGAGATGCAGAAGCTCATCGACGCGCAGGCCAAGGCGCGTGGCGTTGCGCCTTTCGAGCTTCAGCCCTGGGACTGGTTCTTCTACTCCGAGCAGGTGCGCAAGGCGCGTTATGACTTCGATCAGGCGCAGGTCGCGCCGTATTTCGAGCTGGAGCACGTGCTGCACGATGGGCTGTTCTGGGCCGCGAACCAGCTGTATGGCCTTACCTTCAAGGAGCGCAAGGATCTTCCGGTCTACCAGCCCGACGTGCGCGTCTTCGAGGTGTACGACTCGGACGGAAAGCCGCTGGCGCTGTTCCTCGCGGACTACTTCGCGCGCGACAACAAGGACGGCGGGGCATGGATGAATAGCTACGTCGAGCAGTCACACCTGCTGGGGCAGCAGCCCGTCGTCGCCAACCACCTGAACATCCCGAAGCCCGCGCCCGGACAGCCGGTGCTGCTGACGTTCGATGATGTCACCGGAATGTTCCACGAATTCGGCCATGCGATCCACGGCATGCTCTCGAACGTACGCTATCCGACCCTGTCGGGCACCAACGTGCCGCGCGACTTCGTCGAGTATCCGTCGCAATTCAATGAGATGTGGGCGCGCGAGCCGGTGGTCATCGCACACTACGCACGCGACTACCGCAGCGGCGCGCCGATGCCGCCCGAGCTGCTCGCCAAGGTGCTCGCCGCGCAGAAGTTTAACCAGGGGTATGCCACTCTCGAATATCTCGAGGCTGCGCACATCGACATGGCCTGGCACCTGATCACGGCCGCGCAGGCGCCACCACCCGAGGCGGTGCCGGCCTTCGAGCTGAGCGCGCTCCAGGCGGCCGGGCTCGAGTATCCGCCGGTGCCGCCGCGCTACCACTCACCATACTTCTCGCACATCTTCGCGGGCGGTTACTCGGCCGGCTACTACGCTTACCTCTGGAGCGAGGTGCTGGCGCGCGACACGGGCCAGTGGTTCCACATGCACGGTGGGCTGACACGGGCCAACGGCGACTATCTGCGCAAGATGGTGCTGTCGCGCGGCCGCAGCGAGGATCCGCAGCTACTGTTCCGCAAGTTCTACGGACACTCGCCCGACATCGGTCCGCTGCTGGAATATCGTGGGCTGAATGGCGGGGGCTGACCGCAGGGGGAAGGTTGGTCGGGCGCATCGCAGCGGCGGCAGCCGCACTCAGTCTCGTGGTGAGCGCTGTGGGCCAGGCGGCCGAGGAACCGCTGTGGGCATGGGGTTTCCAGATGCCGGCGAGCGCACAGGCCTCTGCGGCCAGCTCGTCCTCGGAGCCCAATGACAAGCCGGATGACCGGGCACTGCTGCGCGTAGAGGGCTCGGGCGCGCGCTTCACGCGCGCCCAGATCATCAATCCATTCGGTCCTGCGGATTGGTTTCCGGGGGATCATCCGCCGATGCCGGGGATTGTGGCGCACGGTGCCAGGACGGGCGCGAAGGAGATCTACGCGTGCGCTCTGTGTCACCTGCCGAACGGCCATGGACGCCCCGAAAACGCAAACCTCACGGGCCTGACTTTCGATTACATCGTCGAGCAGCTGCAGGATTTCAGGGACGGCGCTCGCCGGACCTCGGATTCCCGCAAGACCAACACGGCGCTGATGGCGCAATTCGCGCAGGCTTTATCGGCGGAACAGATCAAGTCCGTGGCCAGATACTTCGCTGCGATTCCGGTGCAGCGATGGACGCGGGTGATCGAAAGCGACACTGTCCCCAAGACGCGCAGCGACAACGGTCTGTTTCTGGCACTGACCGGCGCGCAGGCAGGCAGCGAGCCCCTCGGCAATCGAATCATCGAGATGCCCGAGGATGCGTATCAAACCAAGCTGCTGCGCAATCCGCGAGTGGGCTTTGTCGCCTATGTCCCGCGAGGCGCCGTGCAAAGAGGCGCAGGGCTCGTCAGGAGCGGTGCTCACAGGTTTGCGGCCTGCGTGACCTGCCACGGTGCCGATCTGCGCGGTTTGGGGCAGGCGCCTCGGTTGGCGGGGCGCTCACCCAGCTATATCGCGCGGCAACTCTATGACATGCAGACCGGCCACCGCGCGGGAAAGCTCACTGCCTTGATGATGCCTGTCACCCGGGAACTCACGGGCGAGGACATCCTGGCGATCGCGGCGTACCTGGCCTCGCTCCCGCCCTGATCGGGCTAGCGCGCCTGGGCCTTGCGCGGCTGCGTTAGCTTGCGCCTGATCTTCTTCGAGAGCAGGCGAAAATCACCGTGCGCAAGGTGATCGAACGCACGCCCCAGCATTCCCTTCTCATCGTAGCGCAGGCATTCCCTCATGGCATCCAGCCAATCGCCCTGCAACGCGTGGCTCTCTGCATAGGCCAATATCGACCGAAACCCTGCGCGTTGAGTGTCGTCGCCGAATCGGACGAGACGGATCTGCTCGGGTGTGAGCTCACCGGCGAAGCAGGACGGGCTGTCGACTCCGACAGCCTTGAAGTTGAGCCTGGTGCGAACGCACTTCTCGCAGGTTCCACAGTTGGTCGATAGATCGTCAGCTTCCCAGCAGACCTTGACGACCCGCGTCGCAACGGGGTCCTTGGCGATCAAGGCAATCTTCTCAGTTCTGGAGAAGCCCGCTCCATCATGGACGATCGAGAAGCCATCGCCCGAGAGGAGATAGTCCGTACAGGGGTTCGAGCCCCAGGGCAGCACCAGCGCGTCGTAGGGCTCCCCGCTTCCCGTCAGTCCGAATCGAAACTCGTGCGAGTAATTGTGCAAACAGCATGACAGCTGCGCCAGGAAGCTGTCGTGCCAGTTCTGAATTCGCAGGGCTGCGATATTCGTCCGCACCACCCGCGGTCGTAAATTCAGGCGATCGAGCAATGGCCGAGCGCGCTCGAGCAGCTTGCTGAATTGATCGGCGCGATCCGGAGGAACGTCGAACCCGTGAACGAGCATCACGGAGTTCAGAGCAAACCGATCGTTCGCGTGGCGGAGTGCCGTGAATATCGCATCGGCCCCGCCGGAGAATGCCGCGATACTGCTGGCCTTCGCGCGGGGAGGATCATCGATGATCGACAGCGGCTCGATCCTGACCGGTTTGTAGACCGCCGGCTTCCAGCGGCACCATGCTTCCTGGAAGGCCGTCAGATTGAGCAATCCCGATCGGGTCATCCGGCCATCGACCTGGATGTCCTGGCTGGAGCCCATCGCATGGAAAATGACTGCATTGACGAAGCCATCCAGCGCGAATGGCTCGGGAAATGTTTCCCCCACGAGATCGAAGTAAGCTTCGATCGTCCGTCCGTCCGTGGTCTCACTCAGACGCAACGTGCGGTAAGTCCCTGCAGCGCGCTGCTCTTGAGAAACTGATAATCGCATGTTGAATCGATGCTAGCTCACATGACTGCGGTGCGCCAACCGTGGCGCCTGCAGTTTGCGATGTTCACACGTAGCGCAACCGCAGCGCGCCCACGTCCGCATCCTCCGCGAGCCATACACCGTCTGCGTCCACGCGCACGGGCAGCGACGGCAACGAGCGGCCCAGACACGGCCCGTACACGCACAATCCGGATTCCTTCTCGAAGAGCGCTCCGTGCATGGTGCACTGGATGAGAAGACGGTCATATGTCAGGAACTCATCGGGCAGGTAGTTCAGCGGATAGTGCAGGTGCGGGCAGCGGTTGACGTAGGCGCGCACGCCATCGCTCAAGCGCACGACGAAGCCCCGCAACGGCCAATCCCCCTCGCCGAGCCGAAACTCCCGGCAGCCGCCCAGGGGCAGCTCATCGAGCCGGCACAGAAGTCTGGTGGGATCGTGCATACGAGAGTGACCGCGACGGGCGCGCGCAGGATGCCCCGCGACCCTGACAAAGTCCATCGAGCAGAGCCGAAGTTTGTCTGTGCCGATGATTTCACCTAACTTAGCCATCCCATGAGCGACCTCACCTTCAACTTCTCGGGCAAAACGGCGCTGGTCATGGGCGCGACCGCAGGGATCGGACAGGCAACCGTCGAGGCCTTTGCGCGGGCAGGCGCCAACGTCGTGTTCGCCGGCCTGGGCGGTGATGCAGGGCGCGCAATCGAGCGAGAGGTCCGGCACAAGACTCGCGCGCAAGTGCACTTCATCGAATGCGATGTGCGCCGCCAGGCCGAGGTCGAGGCGGCGGCGGGCGAGGTGGTGGAGCGATTCGGGAGTCTCGATATCGCGGTGAACAATGCCGGAATCGAAGGGCGGTTTGGGCCCGTGCAGGATGCCACTGCCGATGACTTCGAGCAGATCATCGGAGTGAACTTGCGTGGCGTGTGGCATGGCCTCAAGGC
The DNA here is from genome assembly GCA_035524075.1 of Steroidobacteraceae bacterium. Lineage (GTDB taxonomy): Bacteria > Pseudomonadota > Gammaproteobacteria > Steroidobacterales > Steroidobacteraceae > JASHUC01. The sequence goes on from DATKPP010000087.1 coordinate 40,311, forward strand.
GCAGATCCCACGAATGCTCACCGGCGGGCGCGGTGCGATCGTCAATACCGCATCGAGCGCGGGTGTCACCGGAATTGCAAACGTTGCGCTCTATACGGCCAGCAAGCACGCCGTGGTGGGTCTGACCAAAGCGACGGCGCTGGAGCTCGCCGACTCCGGCATCCGCGTCAATGCCGTCGCACCGGGTCCGGTCGATACCGGCCTATTGCATCGCATGGTTGCAGGTCACATCGACATCAGCGCCATCGCAGCCTCGGTTCCCATGCGCAGGATATCTCGGCCGGAGGAGATCGCTGGCGCAATCCTCTGGTTGTGCTCCGATGCGGCATCCTACGTGACCGGCCACACCCTGGTGGTCGATGGGGGAATGACGGTTCCCTAGACCTCAGCCGCGCGTCATCGGTTACCGAACATGTCCCGCAGTACCGCACCGGCGATCCCGCCGGCCGCACCGCTTTGCACGTTCTGCGTCACGTGACCGCCCAGATAGGGCGCCAGGGCGTGCGCGAGATTGGGCACCGTCAGGGTCTGTAACCACACCTTCCCGGGCCCGGTCAGCCGGGCCACGAAGAGGCCGTCGCCACCGAACAGCGCATTGGCAAAGCCGCGCATGAACGTGATGTCGAAATTCACGCTGTCCTGAAACATGCCGATGTGGCCCGGATGCACCTGCAACGTTTCTCCACGGGCGAGATCGTAGGTCACCACCTCTCCGCCGAGCTCCACCCAGGCGGTGCAGGGGCCGGTCAGGCGCTGCAACAAGAACCCATCGCCGCCGAAGATCCCCGCGCCGAGCGAGCGTTGAAATCCCGTGGCGAGCTGCAACCCCTCGGTGCCGCAGAGAAAGCCATGACGGTGAATCAGATAAGAATGCCCCGCTGGCACATCGACTTGCAGGATCGCACCCGGCACCTTCGCGGCGAATGCCACGACCCCGCGGCCTCCGGGCGCCGAGTACTCGGTCATGAACAGCCCCCCGCCGGAGAGCGCACGTCCGAGTGCGCCCAGGATGCCGCGGGCTCCGGCCGCATACGCCGTGGTGCGCATCTGCACACCCTCGGTCATCCACGAGAACTCGCCCGGCTCGGCGACGATGCGATCGGTGGGGTCCAGGCCGATTTCGAGCACCGGCATCGTGGTGCCTTTGATCTGGGTTTTCACTGCTGGGGACTCCGGATGGCTGCAACGCTGCGCTGCGCGGCCTTGCTGGCGGGCTGCTCGGGCGAGCATAGCGCACGCGATCCGAAGGCGCTGCAAGGAATCCGGGGCGCGGCCGCCGCGGCGACGGCGGCCGCGCACCGCTCAGTCCACCGTGATGCGCGTCGCACTCACCGTGCCCACGATGACGAACGCGACCGGAGCTCCGTTGGTATCGTTGATCGGGGTCTTGGTGCCGTTATTGACGTACTGCGTGAGGCGAAACATTCCCTTGTAGGCGTTGCCGCCGTCGGTGATGGAGATCGTCTCCTCGATGTTCGTGGGACCGAACGCCTGGAACAGCTCGTCGAGGCCGCCGGGAATCTGCGCCCAGGAATCCGTCACGCCTGGCTGATAGTCCGGGATCCACGACAGCGCCCAGTGATTGAGCTTGTATGTCGAGAACCCGATCTGCCTCCACACACCCATGCAGAAGCTGCCACTGGCAGGGGTGCGGCCCGAGTTCATGAGCTCGGTGCCATCGTCGTGCCAGGTCACGAACCCGGCATCAACGGGCGTGCCGTTCGGCAGGGGCAGTGCATTGGGGGGCGCGCCCGGGCCTACATCGCCTTCCGCCGTGAAGGTGAACTTCCAGAGCCCCGTGATCTCGGAGGTGTTGAACGGTCCGAACCCGGTCCGCAACAGCCCACCCCCTGAATCGTCGCGGTAGGCCATGGGCTTCATGCCCGCGATGCCCGGTCCTGCCCCGCAGCCCGCAGCGGCCTGTCCGGTGGCAAGGACGAGGCCTGCGAACGCGATAATCGCCGCGGCGGATGAGGTGATTGATGCTTTCATCGGTGTGTCTCCCGTACGATATTTTGGTGAATTCGGTAGGCGGGGCGGCCTCGGAGCATCCATTGGCGCCCTTGCACGGCACCTAGATTCCCCGGGGGCAAGCCCTGCTGCCGCGACTTTCCGACGAACGACCCCGGAGGACGACCGAATGCCCGCGTCGGCGGATTGAATGGGCGGATGAGCAGGCTGGGAGCGGTGGAAAGAGGGTTATCTGGAGTGGTTCGGGCGGTTCGCGGCGTGACTTGCGGTGCGTGGGTTGATTAGTATCCCGGGGGCTGCCATGAATACCACCGCCATCGCGCTCCCGGGCCGGCGCCTGATCCACCTCGACCGAATCCGAGGGTTGTACAACGGGCTCGGTTATGTCTCCGCCGTGAGCCTTCTCCTCGCGTTCTGGTGGACGACTCAGGCCGCACTGCCGCAGCTGCTCGCGGGCAATGTGCATGCATTCACCGCGAATTTCCTCCTCGGCTTTGGCTGGACTCTGATCGCGATGATCCCCGGATTCGCACTGGTTCCGGTGTTCGTCAACCTCGCTCCGCGCACCGGACCTGCGCGGCTCGCGTGGCTGCTGACGTTGACCTTCGTCATGGGCTGGTGGTGCCTGTGGATCGAGGGTATCCACTTTGGTTGGGATTGGCCGAGCCTCGGGTACACGCTGGATGGCATGCTCACTCCGGGAATGGTTGTTGGGCTGTGCGCTTATCACAGCGATACGCGCGAGGCGGCCGATGAGCTGTTGCGCTCCCAGATCAGCCGGACCAGCCTCGATTCCGAGCTGATGCAGGCGCGGTTGCAGCTGCTGCGCGCGCAGATCGAGCCCCACTTCCTCTTCAATACCCTGTCGGTCGTGCGCTCACTGTCGCGCACCGACCGTGCGGCAACCGTCGCGATGCTCGACAATCTCATTCGCTACTTCGAGGCGGCATTGCCGCGACTGCGCGCCGGTGAAGTGTTGCTGTCGGAGGAGCTGCAGCTGGTCGAGGCTTACCTCGCGATCTATCAGATGCGCATGGGCAAGCGCCTGAGCTACCAGATCGACCTTCAGGAAGGCCTCGAGCGGTCGACAATTCCTTCGATGCTGCTGCTGACCCTCGTGGAGAATGCCTTGAAGCACGGGGTCGGTCCGACGGTCGAGGGCGGCCTCATCCGCGTGAGCGCGAGCTGCGAGCAGAATCGACTTCTGCTGCGGGTGGCCGACTCCGGGCGTGGTCTCGATGCGCGTCTGGGGCGCGGCTCCGGACTTGCCAATCTGCGCCAGCGCCTGTTGATGATGTATGGGCAGGAGGCAACGCTGACGCTGCGTCCCGCCGACCCGCGGGGTGTGGTCGCCAGCATTAGCGTGCCGGTGCGCTGAGGCCGGAGGGGTCGCCATGGGGGCAGCACCTCCTTTCTCTTCCGCGCACCCATCCGGGTGGGTCGCGTTCGCGGCGGCCGTGCTGCGCGCGGTGACCTGGCGCGCAGTTCTGCTCACCCAGGCGCTGGGGCTCATTTTTGCGGTATATCCGTGGCTGCAGCAGTGGCACCAGCCGACGCAATATTCATTGCTGCCCAGCACAATCCGGCAAGCCACCGCGGCGTTACTCGTGATGCTCGGGGCATTCTCTGGTGATGAAGCCGTCCGTCGCGGCTGGAGCGTGTGGCGCGCCTTCGTGGTCGTGATGCTGTGCGCCTCGGTTGCGAATGTCCTGTTCCAGGAGTTGCTGTCATCCATGTTGGGTGATGCTCCGCGTGGCCCGGCCGAGATCCTGAACAACTTCTTCATCCTGGGTGCGATGTGGGGCCCGGCCCTGGTGGTGTTTTTGAACCGCCGCACCGCCCAGAGGCTCCTGAGTCGTTTGCGCTCCGGTGAGCTCGAGCGCGTGCAGGCGGAGCGTCATCTGGTTGCGTCGCGTCTTGCGGCCGCCGAAGCTCAGATCGACCCCGCGGCGCTGCTGCATCAGCTCGCTGAAGTTCGAGACCTCTACGCAACGGGGCGACCCGAGGCCGAACAGCGATTCGAGGAGCTGATCGGCAGCCTCCGCGAGAGCGCATCTCGAAGCGCCGCCGCACAGCTTCACGTACCTCGATCATGAGCACGCCGAGCGCCGTGATTGCCGAGGATGAGCCGCTCGTCCGACGCGAGATCCGCGAGGCACTGGCGCGGCTGTGGCCCGAGCTGAAGGTCCTGGCCGAGGTTGGGGACGGTCTGGAGGCCTTGGCGGCTCTCGACAGAGATCACCCCGATGTCTTGTTCCTCGATATCCAGATGCCGGGCCTCAACGGCCTGGAAGTTGCGCAGCGCCTGAACGGCCGGGCACACGTCGTATTCGTCACGGCGTTCGATCAGTACGCCGTCTCTGCCTTCGAGCAGGGCGCGCTCGACTACCTGCTGAAGCCCATCTCCCTGTCCCGGATGCAGCTGGCCATCGAGAGACTACGCGCTCGCATTTCCGAGCCGCCGGCTGACCTGCGCCGGATCGCGGAGCTTCTGAAAGAGCTCGCGCCGTCGGAGTCGAGGTACCTGAAGTGGCTCACCGTGCCCCAAGGCGCGGAGCTGCGCGTGGTGGCGGTGGCGGAGATCTCTTACCTGCGTGCAGACCACAAGTACACGACCGTCGCAACTCCGCAGGGTGCGTTCCTCCTCACGACCTCCCTCCGCCAGATGAGGGAGAGGCTCGATCCAGAGCTGTTCTGGCAGATCCATCGCAGTGTGGTCGTGAATGTCGGCGCGATCGAGCGAATTTACCGCAGCTTCCGCGGTTCCCTGGAGATCAAGATGAAGGGGCGGGAGGAGCTCTTGCCCGTGAGCGCCGCACATGCCCACTTGTTTCGCGAGTCACGTTAGGCGCATCTAGGCCCCCGCGACCACCCCCCAGCAGGCGAACGCGCTGTTGAGCGTAGTCGAATATTGATAGATGCCGTAGATGCGCCCGGCAACTCTTCCGAGCTGCCTGGCTACGGCGGCCTCGGAGGATCCTCTCGGGTGGGGACTCAGCACGATCTGCGGCTCGGATGCGTTGCGGATGGAGAGCCAGACGGGCTTGGTGCCGGCGAGCTTGCTGATCGCGTAGAAGAGAAAGGCATCATCGGTGTCGTTCATGATCCCCGCGGCCTCCAGGCCCTCGGTATCGTGACTGTCGTCCACCGTCAAATAGTCGGCCGACACGATGGCCATCGGTTCGGGCCCCGGCACGGGGTTCGCCCCGGCCACATAGATGGCCGGTGCCGCTGTGCTATCCCGCACGAAACCGAAGCCGCTTTTCTCTTGCAGCTGCGCATGGCACCTGGCAAGACCGGGTAGCGACAGCGCCGTGAGGTGCGCGGCCGCGTACTCCACGTAGCGGGTATTGACCTGTGCCGTACTCGTGAGCTCCGCATGGCTTGCGCTCATCTGACCGATCTGCGGGAAGTCGGGGTAGGCATGCTGCAGATGAAAGCGCGCAGCCTTCGTGATGGCGACGTCGCCGCAATCGAGCTTGCTGCCGATGGCGCCGGCCGTGCCGGTGCTGATCACGCAAGCCGGTTGTAGCTCGGTCAAGAGCTGCTGCATGACGGGTATGAAGGGAAGCTGATCGCCATTTTGCTTGGGGTGGAGCTCGGACTTGTAGAGCACGACCGTCTTCCCATCGATGGTGACGGCCGAGAGATATCCCATGATTCCCTGAGCGAGTGCCAGGTCGCCTCCTGCGTTGGCGATCATCGATCGATACTTCGCGAAGTTGTGCGCGTAGCCGTTCCACGTGCGCTTGCGGGCGGGCGACCATGCCTCATTGCCCGTGAAGACCTCCAGAAGCGCCTGGGTCTCGGGGTCGGTGTATAGGACGAGCAGAAAGTCGGCTTTGGCCTCAAGGGGTCCCGTGATCTTCTGGCCAGGCTTGTAGCGGCCGAGCGCAACGGGTCTGGGTGCGAGTCCGCGCGGCCAAGGTACGGCGCCGAGCGGCGCTCGCACCGGGGTTTCCTGCAGCGCGGCGACGGCAAAGGGATCACGTACGTCAACGCCGCGGAAGGTCCCCTGCGTGAACACCTTGCGGTGTCTACGTCCGGACGGCAAACGCCGCAGTGCGCCTTTGGCGGGTATCCGCCCCGCTATGGCATCGGTGAGCCCGTTCTGCAAAGCGATGCCTCGAACGCTTCCAAGTCCGGTGCAAGCATCCCAACCCACTTCCACCGGATAGCCCACCACCCGGCCGAATGAATTGTTCTGAGGCCCACTTGGGCCCGCGATGTCGCGGAAGGCGCGGCCGGCCAGGCGATACAGTGCAGAGTTGATGAAGCCGACCGGTCGGCCCAGATTTGCATTGATGCGTGCGATCAGGCCGGCATACAGCGGCGCAACGGCGCTCGTGCCGCCGATCAGCGCCTGCTGACCCTGCACGTACTGGACGTAGCCGCTGTTCTCACTGGCATTGGCTGCCACATCGGGAATGCCGCGGCCCGTCTTGCCCGTGACCCGGTTCCTGGGGAGCTGCGTGCTCGACTGGTACTCGGGCACGGAGAAGCGAGCGCTGATGCCACCCCCCGTCGCGCCCGGTGCGTGAGCGGATCCGGCGCTGCGGTCGTTCCAGGCATACTCCTCGAACGAGGTCCCTTGCACGTCACCGATCGTCGTTCCGCCGCAGGCGATCACCCAGGGCTCGGTCGCCGGATAGCTCGTCTGGGCTCCAGTAGGACTCTGTATGAAGGCGCCGGTGTCCCCGGAGGAGACGAGCACGGTGATCGAGAGTGCGGCTGCATCCTGGAACAGCTTGCCGAGCTGGGTGTATTCAGAGGCGGAGAATCCGGCGCTCGAGCCATCATCGGGGCCCCAGCCGTAGCTCACCGACAGGATCGTCGGCCCAGGGTCCCCGCGATCCGGGTGAATCATCCTCTGCAGCGCATGGATGATGGCCTGCACGCTGCCGCCCGTGAAGTACACCGCAATCGTCGCCTCCTGGGCCACCGCGCCCGCAACCGTGATGTCGAGGCCCGTCTCCCCATCCGACTGTCCGGAGTTCGCAACGCCATCGACCGCCACATCGATGAGCTTCGGCACCTTGAGGCCGCCGCCGAAGGCGGCCATCGACTGCTCGATGTCGCGCAGCGCATAGCCCGCAGGACCATCGCCGGTCCTCATCTCGTAGAGTCCGATGGTTTGGCCCTCCCCATTTCCCGGCGGAAAGTCATAGAGACGTTCCACGAGTTGCGGGGTGAGGGAACGTGTGTCCTGCGGGTCGCCGCTTTCTTGAAGCCTCTCGGCGTAGTGCTTGGCCGGCACCTGCCGATCGGTCAGCCCGACGACCGCCTCGACGATCTTGGCCAGTGCGCGCGGCACGCTCGATCGACCGTCGTGGCTGCGATAGGTGCCGCCTGCGAAGCCGTAACGATGCAAGCGCACGGCAAAAGCCTCGTTCACGGACGCCGCGCGCCCCTCGAGCACGACGCAACGCCGCGCCGCGTGACTTCGTACTACCTTCAGGCCGTGCTCTTTCGCAAAGCGGCCGACGGCCCGTAGATCCCGAGGGTCCGCGCCATGGGCCCTGGCGAAGCGCGCTCTGGAGACCGGCGCAGGGAGCGGCTTGGGGCCGACGGCAAAGTCCTCGACAGCTCTCATGCGCGGGCCTGTGGGCCGCCGGCGCAGAATCAAGGTGACGCTCACGAGGTGGTCGTGCGGGATCGGCTCGAGCTTGCGGTGCCCCTCCGGCTGGGGATGTGCGCTTCCCTTCACGAAGGAGTAACCGCGCGGTGGACGCATGCGGGGGTCCTCAGGAGTCATCGTGAGGAGACTAACCCATCCACCCCGGTCGCGGACCTGGAGCGAGGCCCCGGCCGCTGCTCACGGGAACGTGGGACTGAACAGATCCGCGCGGCCGATCCCGCGGCGCACGAGCTTCTCGAGGAAACGCTTGCGAGCGCGAAACAGAATGACGTTGAAGGCAGACTCCTTGATGCCGAGGTCGCGGCAGATCGCCGTGCGGTCCTCGTCGTGCAGGTAGTGGCGGATGAGAACGCCACGATCCCGCTCGGAAGGGAGCTCCTTCAGTACCACGCGGACGGCCCATGCGGCGGAGGCAGCTTCCGCCCAGCGGTCCTCGTCGTCCTCGGCACCCGGCAGCTGCTCGATGCCTTGACCGCCCGTGTCCGTGCGCCGGCGGCGCTCCTTGCGCTTCTCCGCGATCGCAAGATTCCGGGCGGTCTGTGCGATGAAGGCCGCCAGCTTGGTGGGGTCCTGGAGGGGAACCGATCGCAAGCGGCGCAACGTCACGATGAACGTCTCCTGTGTGAGCTCCTCCGCCAGCGACAGGTTTCCGGTCATCCTGACGATGACCTGACGCACGCCCTTCTGAAATCGGGCAACGAGCTCGGCCTCAGCTCCTCTGTCACCCCTGAGCACTCGGTGCGCGAGTTCGGCACCGATCATCGCCGTGTTATTCATTCACCGAGATTCCGCTGATCCTCCCGCGGACCGGCCCTTGCAGATGGCACCGGTCGCGTCCAGCTTCATCCCAGCACAGAAGGCCGCCCGGCGCCCCTCATCGGAGGCCTACTGAGACTCACCAATTTCTAACCCCGCGGATTTCTGCCGTGATCCAGGGCGGCAAAGCCCCGAAAGAGCCGCAGAGTGGACGTGAGCGCCGCTACGACCCTCCCAGGGTCATCTCGATAAAGGTGTAGTGGTCGGCCTTCTCCGAGGCTTCCTGGCTCAAGGACGTGCCGAAATGTCCGGAATCGGCATCGGTCCGAAACAGGATGGGGTTCGAGCCGGAGTTGGCCGCCCGGAGCGCGGCGCCGTACTTGCCGCTGTTCCACGGCGCGACGCGGTTGTCGTTGAGGCCCACATCGAGCAGCACCGCGGGATAGGCAACGTGAGGCTGGATGTGCAGGTACGCATCCATCTCGTAGAGGGACTTGAATCCTTCCGGGGTGTTGGGATTGCCGAATTCCGCGTATTGATTGGCGCCGTTGGTATCGGCTCCAAGGCGCGTCGGATTCAGCATGCCCGCGTGGCTGATCGCAGCACCAAAATGGGTCGGAAACCGGTCGATGGCTCCTCCGACGATGATGCCGCCTGCGCTTGCGCTATAGAGCGCGATCCGTTTGGGAGTGCTGTAGCCCTTCGACGTGAGCGCATCGGCCGCCGCGACGAAGTCCTCGACGCTGTGGTGCTTCTGAATCCCCTTGCCCGCCAGCCGCCAGGCATCGCCTTTCTCGCCGCCGCCGCGAATGCCGGCCACGACGTACAGGTGGCCCGCGGCCACCCACTCCAGCATCATCGGATCGAAGCTCGGCTGATCGAGCATGATGCCGTAGGCCCCGTACGCCAGGACGATCGCAAGCGTCCGGCCGTCCGGCTTGTAGTGAGCTGGCTCGAGAATGGTGATGGGCACGAGAGTGCCGTCGAGACTGCGCGCTTGCGCCGTCTCGGTCTGAACCAATGCGCTGTAATCGCGTGGCGAGGACGCACCCAGCTGCAGATCGCTCAGCGCCTGGGTGTGTGGGTCGTAGGCGTACAGCGTTCGCGGCCGTGTCCAACCCTGATACGTGAAGATCAGGCCGTCGCGCCGCGTATCGGAGTCGATGAGCGCGGCCTGGCCCTCGTAAGGCAGATCGATCGCGCGTGCCCCGGCGCCATCCGCCAGGCGCAGAAAGCCGTCCACGCCCTGGCGCGTCCGCTTGACGTACAACCCATCGCGCGCCGCCGTGAACGCGCTCAACACCCACTCGGGATTCTGAGCCAGGAGCACGCGGGCGTGCGCCACACTTGCGGTGGGCCTCGAGAGATCGAGTGCGAGCAGCTGCCCGTTGGGCGCGTTGTGCACCGACTGCAGATATAGCTCATGGCCTTGCAAGGCGATTCCCGTGACCTGGTCGGCATAGTCCACGAGGCAGTGATAGTGGGGAGAGGGACGCAGCACCTCGTGCACGCTGATGGCGCAGACACGCGCCTCCGGGCGTGCACCTGCGACAATCATCAAGGCCCACTCGGAGGAGGGGTCCGTGGCGATCGAGGGGAATTCCTGGGGCAGCAGCGGCACGCTGCGCCCGTCGCCCGCCTGGGCCAGCGTCACGTCCTGCGCAGCCGGAGTGCCTAGCCGGTGATACCGGGCGCGCATGTTCAGCATCTGGTCGGACTGTCCCGGTGGGGCCATCTGCGTGTAGAAGACACCGGTGTCCGCGAGCCACTGGGCTTGGAATTCGCCCCAGATCCGTTCGAGCCGGTCGGGCAGCGCGACGCCTGTGTCCACGTCGTAGAACGAGATCTCGGTGATCTCCTGCCCACCGCGATCGACGTTGACGGCCACACGCTTGCCGCTCGGGGAAACGCTGAAGCCGGTAATGGAGGCGTGCGCCGCGCCGGTCGACGCGTTGGGATCCAGCAGCACCTTATCCGTGCCATCCTCGAGCCGCACGCGCAGCACGCCCTGCTGGCCCGCGGCGAGCCGCAGATAGAAGAGGCGCTGGCCGACCCGATGCTGCAAGCGGTTGGTCACGGTGCTCGCGCCTGCCGCACTGAGCCGCGCGCGCCATCTCTCGAGCGCGGGCGAGGCATCGAGCCTCGAGCGGCCGAGCGCCCCTTGCGCTTTCAACCAGCTCTCGAAGGCGGTATTTCCCGGCCCCTCCATCCACCGATAGGGGTCGCGGAGGGTCAACCCGTAGAGCTGCTCCACCGTATCGCCCCGCGCCGCGACCGGTGCTGAATCGCTCGGCTGGGTCGAGCTTGCGATGGAGGCAGCGAGCAAAGATGCGCAAGCGAGCGCGAGTGCCGGTGCAGATGCGGCTCGGTGTCTCATGGGACGGTCTCCTCTGTCCAGCTCGATGCGACTTCTGCTTATTATGAGGGCTCATCGGAGTTGTTGACGACCTGCACACGGAGGATCCCGTGATGACGACGCCCACCGTTCTGATGTCAACCTGGGGGGAAGGACTCTTCATACTTTCTGCGGGAGAACTGCGTCGGGAGTTCGCCGGCCGCCCGGTGCGTGGCCTCACGCGGGACGCGCACGGGGGCGCACTGGCGATCGTGGACGGGCGAACCTTGTACCGCGGTACACCCGATGGTCAGTGGCGCCCGATTCTCACGAGCTCCATGGAGCTTGCGTGCTGCATCCGCCTCGGCGATGTGATCTACGCAGGCACGGATGATGCGCGAGTCTTGCGGATCGATTCCCGCGGCGGCTGCATGCCGCTCCTGGGATTCGACGCGACACCCGGCAGAGACCGGTGGTACGCCGGCACTGCGCTCATCGACGGAAAGGTCCTCGGGCCGCCGCTCGGCGTGCGCTCCATGACGGCAACCGCAGATGAGCGCGTGCTCCTGGTCAACGTTCACGTGGGTGGCATCCCACGGTCCATCGACGGGGGTGAGACCTGGCACCCCACGATCGATATCGACATCGACGTGCACGACGTGCGTGCTCATGCCACGCGTCCCGACTGGGTCATCGCCGCGGCCGCTGCAGGTGTTTGCGTGAGTCGGGATGCCGGCAACACCTGGAGCGTCGAGCAGGACGGATTGCACGCGAGTCACTGCTCGGCCGTGGCATTCGCCGGAGATGACATCCTCGTGAGCGCATCGAGCGATCCGTTCGCACCTCAGGGCGCCATCTATCGCAGATCGATGCATGCACCCGGCCCTTTGCATCCGGTGGATGGCATTCCGCGATGGATCGAGGGCAAATGCGATACGGGCTGCATCGATGTCAGAGACTCACACGTCGCTCTGGCCGATTGGGCGGGCAACCTGTACCTGTCGGAGGATCTGGGTCGTACCTGGTCGCGCCGCGCCACCGGTCATCCCGCGCCCAGCGGGGTCGCCATCCTCTGAAGCCCCGCTCGAGGTCCCTTGCGCTTGACAACGGAGCGCTCATGTAGGACTGTATGCATACTATCATACAGTAGGCGAGTGTGCTGAATCTCAGGATCGAGAGCAACGGGGTACCCATCTACGTGCAGATCCGCGATCAAGTCCTGCGCGCGATCGGCAGCGGGGCTCTGCGGCCAGGCGAGCAGTTGCCCACCATGCGTCAGCTCGCGGTGGGTTTGAAGGTGGATCTCAACACCGTCCGTCATGCGTATGACGAGCTGGAGCAAACCGGTGCGATCGTCGTGCTGAGAGCACGCGGTACCTACGTGGCCGAGCGGCCCCCGGCTCTCGATACGGCGCGGCAGGCGAAGAAGGTTCAGGCGCTGGCTCACCAGTTGATGGCGCTCGCAACCTCCGCGGGGGTCGATCCGGCGGAGGTTGCGCAGGAGATGCTACAGCTCGCAAAGCAAGAAGGGAGAAGGCGATGAACGACTATTCGCGTAATCATCCTTATGGCCAGAACGCCCCCGCGACGGTCATTGCGGTGCTGCTGCTCCTTGCGGCACTTGCCACCGCGCTCATCGCAGTGCGGGAGCGATGGGTCGATGGGTTCTTCGTGGTGGCGCTTCTGGTCGCGTGTGCCGCGCTCGTCCCGGTAGCGCTGCTCATGGCCAAGCAGTGGGAAAAGGCCGTGGTGCTGCGCTTCGGCAAGCTGCACGCCATCCGCGGTCCCGGGCTCTTCGTGATCGTGCCCTTCGTCGATACCGTGACCACCTGGATCGATCAACGCATCCAGACCACGGAATTCAACGCCGAGCAAGCCCTCACGCGCGACACCGTCCCCACCAACATCGATGCAATCCTCTTCTGGCAGGTTCACGACGCCGAGCGCGCGGCGCTCGAGATTGCGGATTACCGCCAGGCGATCCTGCGTGTGGCGCAGACCTCGCTGCGCGAGATGATCGGCTCCTCGCCACTCAGTGCGTTGCTGTCCGAGCGCAAGGCGGCCGATCAGCAGCTGAAGGAGGAGATCGGCCGCAAGACTGCCGAGTGGGGGGTCGCCGCGGTCTCCGTGGAGATCCGCGATGTGGCCATCCCCGCCCAGTTGCAGGATGCGATGAGTCGTCAGGCGCAGGCAGAGCGCGAGAAGGCGGCGCGGGTGATCCTCGGCTCGGCCGAGGAGGAGATTGCCCGCAAGTTCCTCGCGGCTGCCAATACCTATGGGCACAATCCCGTCGCCTTGCAGCTGCGCGCGATGAACATCATCTACGAGACGACCAAGGAGCGCGGATCGACCATCCTCGTGCCGTCCTCGATGGTGGATAGCCTGAATGTCGCGGGGGTGCTGGGAGTGACGAGCGCGGCGGCGCAAGCCGCGCCCGCCTGAGGGGTGCACTGAATACGACAGGCCGCTGTCGGTTCTCACCAGCTGTGGCGGGTTTACGACAACCATAACGAACATACGTTGGCTCGCATGTATATGTATACTCACGCAATAGCGCCGGTCCCTCGGGGAGCCGTGCCCATACAAGCGACAACATTCACACGGGGTTCGCAGCATGAGTTCGAGAACAGCCAGAGCCGGCCTCCCGCAGGCGGTCGCCATCGCAGTGGGTGCGGCATTGGTCGCAAGCGCCTACGCCGACGCGCAAAGCGCCGCATCGGGTGATCAGATCCAGGAAGTGGTGGTCACGGCGACCAAGCGCACGACGACCGTTCAGACGACCGCTGCGAGCATCACGGCGGTTTCCGCCGAGGATATCGCCGCGCGTGGCGTGGTGGATTTCGACACCCTGGCGCAGTCGGTGCCGGGGATATCCATGCGCACCGCCGGACCCGGACAGACGGAGTTCGAGATGCGCGGCCTGAACTCCGCCGGCGGCAACACCTCCCAGGTGGGTCTGTATCTCGATGAGACACCCCTGTCATCGCCCGCTGCCGCGCAGGTCGGCAAGGTTCTCATCGATCCGGACCTCTACGACCTCAATCGCGTGGAGGTCCTGCGCGGTCCTCAGGGCACGCTGTATGGATCGAGCTCCATGGGAGGCACGGTCAAATTCGTGCCCAATGCCCCGCAGCTCGGTACGTTCGCTGCCTCTGGCGAGACGATATTCTCCGATACCGGGTCGGGCGGCGGCATCAATCACGCCGAGCGAGGGATGGTGAATCTGCCGATCGGCGACACGCTCGCGGTGCGCATCGTCGGCTCGATCACCGACGACAGCGGCTGGATCAAGCGCCTTGTCATCCAGGACGGTGCGGTCGGGGTCGATTCCGGTGCATTTCCGAGCGTTTTCCGCCCGGCCAACTTCTATACGGCGCCGCTGCAGGAGACCATCAACGGGGCCAACACCACCGAGGTGGACTCCGTGCGCACGGAGATCCTGTGGAAGCCCACCGATGCGCTCTCGATCACCCCGTCGGTGATGTGGCAGAGCTCGCAGCAGGGCGCACCGAGCGCGGTGGATGTGAATGACGATCCCACGCATCCCACCGTGCCGGCCATCAACGCGCACTGGGAAATCTACGATACGCCGGAGCCCCAGACCGACAACATCACGATCACCTCCTTGAAGATCGAGTATCAGCTCGAGCCCTTCACGATCACCTCGGCCACCGGCAACTGGCATCACGAGCTGTACATCTCGCAGGACGCCACCGAGGAGAACGCGGCGGCGGTGGGTATTCCGGTGTACGACGCGGCCGCCGGCGGCATGGGGCCCTCCGGCCCCGGACCGAGCGCACCGGGTGTCGAGGAGCGCGATGCCACTTCGCAGTTCACCCAGGAGCTGCGCCTTACGTCGAACGGCACGGGCCCGCTGCAGTGGCTCGTCGGCTACTTCTATCAGAACCTCGATTCCGACTGGGACGAGTGGGCGATCAACCCGGAGGCCGGCCCGATTCTGGGCGGTCCGAATCTCTACGTCGACTACCAGCCGCAGGTGATCACCCAGAATGCGGAGTTCGGCCAGCTCTCCTGGCAGCCCATCGATCAGTTCACGGCGACCGTCGGGCTGCGGCATTACCACTACAGTCTCGGCCAGAGCAACACCGAGTGGGGCGCCTTCACGGTGTACGGCGCCGAGGGCAATGCCGTCCCGTACAACACCTATGCCTCCCAAGGCGCGAGCGGCACGGATCCCAAGTTCGATCTGCGCTACGAGTTCAGCAAGGATCTGATGGTGTACGCCACCGCGTCCAAGGGATTTCGGCTGGGCGGTGTCAATCAGCCAATCCCGGTCCAGCCTCTGGGCGGCTCGAACGCAGTGCTCGTGGCCAATGAGTGCTCGCTCCAGGGCAAGCTGCTGCTGATCCCGATCAGCGCGTGCGAAGCAGGCGTGCTGCTGCAGGCTCCCTCGACCTTCAGCTCCGACTCGGTGTGGAACTTCGAGGTCGGCGAGAAGGCGACGCTGCTCGATCGGCGGCTGACCCTCGATATCTCGGGCTACTACGAGCGCTGGACCAACCCGCAGATCGCAACCAACCTCGCCGGTTTCGGCATCACGGCCAACGGCGCCGATGCGCGCATCTATGGGGTCGAGGGAGAGTTGCAGGCGCTGCTCGGGCCCGAGTGGGATCTATCGGTCAACGCCGGCTACACGAACGCGGAGTTCACCGCCGCCAGCCCGATCACGGGATACCCCGAGGGCTATAGCGTTCCGGACATCCCTGACTTCACGGCATCGGCCGTTCTGCACTGGAAGCACGAGGTCACTGCCAACGTCTCCCTGGTGGGAACCCTCGAGGGTGACTACGTCGGCACCCGCACCGATGCACCCTACGGCGAGACGATCACCCTCTTGAACATCAACAGCTACCTGGTGCATCTGCCCTCGTACGGCCTCCTCAATCTGCATTTCGGGCCGACCGGGGACAACTGGAATGCAAGCTTCTTCATCAACAACCTGACCAACAAAGAGGCGTTGCTCGACCCGCAGCCGCAGATCGACCTGCAGATGGCGGCCTATGCACGCTACCTCGTCAATCAGCCGCGCACCTACGGGCTGGATGTCAGCTACAAGTTCCATTGACCCGCCGAAGGAGCGCCCGGGAGGCCGGGCGCTCCCGATGCGCCGGAGCGACGGGTCCTACCTCCGAGTCTGCCGGCCGAGATAGCGGTCGAGATCGACCGCGTCCTCTCCGGGGATACGCTTGCGCTCGAACTCCGCGAAGCGTCCCCAGGGCATCGTTGCATCGATCGCGAGCCGGCCCCAGTGGTCCTTCATCTCGTCGCGATAGAAGCCCGGAATCCGCTCCAGGACCATCGCGCGCTGATCGGCGGGTCCACGCGTGAGATATGCCCACATCACATCGTTCAGGTCATAGATGTCCACGTCCTGGTCCACGACCATGCACACCTTGTTGAAGTCCATGTTCGAGCCCAGCGCCGCCAGCAGCGCGTGCTTGCCATGTCCTTCGTATTCCTGCTTGATCTTGAGGATGGTGATCATGCAGTTCGGCCGCGTCGAGACATCGAGCACGCCGCGCACCACCCGGCTGACGTGCTCGTAGACACGCGCTGCGGTGAGCGCCTCGAGCGGCCGCAGGTCCTCCGGCGAGCCGCAGATGAGAGAGTGGAAGCAGGCATCGGCCCGTCGAGTGACCGCGAGCACTTCGAACACGTGGTTTTCGCCGACCGGCACATAGGCGCCCATGAACTCGCCGAAGGGTCCCTCGGGACGGCGCACGTTCGGCAGGAACCGACCTTCGACCACGATCTCCGCCGAGGCGGGCACGGACAGGCCGATGCGCTTGCAGGGTCGCATCGGGATCGGTCCGCCCCTCAGTTTCGAGGCGAGCTCCAGCTCGTCCGCCTCGTACGGCAGTGAGTAGCAGGCCGAAAGGAAGATCTCCGGTGCGACGCCGATGAGCAACGCGGCCTCGAGCGCCTCGCCGCGCTGCTCCGCCTTCTTTTGATACCGGGCCAGGTCGTGGGAGGAGCCCAGGCGCACTCGCAGCTCCCGATCGCTCACGTACATCGAGCGATGGAACGACAAATTCGGCACGCGCGTGTCGGGTTCCTGAGCGAGAAAGATCGCCGAGGTGAAATATGGTCCGGCGTCCTTCTCGTGATACGTGATCAGCGGCAGCTCACTCAGCGCACATTCGAGGAGGTCGGTCTGGGCGGCACCGGGCTCGTAGATCGGGTGCGCAAGCGGGGCGCGCAACGCTGCGAGCCACACGGGGCAGAACGCATCCGAGGAAGCCCCGATGAGCTCGCAAAGCCTGCGATGGCTGCCATAGAGGTTGCTCACGACCGGAAGGCTCGTGCCTGCGACGTTCTTGAACAGGACCGCCTTCTCGCTTGCAGCCTGGATCCTCTTGGTGACGGCTGCGAGCTCGTACCGCTGATCCACCTGCTCGTTGACCACCAGCAGCTCGCCCGCGGCGGCGAGTCGTTCGATGAGCTCTCTCATGGCGTAGATTCTCCACGATCGTAACGGCGCAATGGCAGCAGCAGACCGCTCGCGGCGAGCATGGCCAGGGTGTCCAGACGCAACGCGCCGTCGTACGAGCCCGTTGCATCGTGAATTCGTGCGCTGACGTAGGCGCCCAGCGCGGCGCCGACCAGATAGACGCTGAGCAGCGCGCCGTAGATCTGCCCCAGGGAACGCAAGCCAAAATATCGGCCGGCGAGATATCCGAGCACATCATTCTCGGCGCCGAGTCCGATCCCCACGGCGACCGCGCACGCGAACACGGCTGAAGCAGCAGGATGGTCCAGCAATCCGATCACGGCGATGGTCGCGGCAGCGTAGCAGCCGAGCGCCACCCAGGGCGCGAAGAGCCGGTCCATCGTGAAGCCGATGATGAGCCGTCCGGGAAATGAGCCCACTCCGATAGCCGAGAGCATCAGGGCGGCGGTGCCCGCGGCCATGCCTCTGTCGGTGAGCAAGGGCACGATTTGCGACTGCACGCTGTTCAGGGCGAAAGACATGAGGAGGAAGCTCGCCGCCAGAAGCCAGAGGTCAAGCGACCGGGCAGCCTGTGCGAGAGTGCTGCCGTGGCCGTGGGCCTCGGCAGAGGCGGCCTCCGATGTGCTTGGACGCCTGCTCACCTGCGGGCCGCTCTGGGGCGGTGCATCGTGCAACAGCAGCACCATGACGGGCAATGGGCCGGCGAGTGCGAGTGCACCCAGACCCGCGTACGCGCAGCGCCATCCCCAGCGCGCGATGAGCGCTTGGGTGATGAGCGGCACGATCGCGTAGCCCAGGCCGAAGCCCGCCATGCAGATTCCGATCACAAGTCCGCGCTGACGATCGAACCACGCGCTGATCACTCTGATGAAGGTGAGGCTCTGGGCACCCGCGCCCAGCACGGCGATCAGTCCGTACATCAGATAGTACTGGGAGGGCGAGCCGTGAAGCAGAGACAGTGATGCCAGCGCGGTGCCGTAGAGCACGATCGATGGGATTGCCACTCGCCGGGCGCCCGCCCGGTCGACGAGCTTGCCCGCCATGGGTAGCGAGACCACGAGCAAGGCGAGAAAGACACTTTGTCCGGCGGTGACTGCGGAGCGCGACCAGCCGAAGGTGCGCTGTAGCTCGGTGACGAACAGGCTGAACGGCACGTTGACCAGAGTTGCAGGACTCAGTGCGCTTCCCACCACCGCCGCGACCATGATCTGCCAACCGTAGAGGGGCGAGTCATCCCTCCGCATCGGCATCGCCGTCGCCGTCGTTCATCCCCTCCGGTCCACCCCAGCGCACGCCCAGATCGTGCGCAATGTCCAGCTGATCGAGCACCCGCGCGACGATGAAATCGATGACCTGCTGAACACTCGTCGGGCGATGATAGAAGCCCGGGTTGGCAGGCAGGACGACTGCGCCCAGCTCCGCCAGGGTCATCATGTTGCGCAGATGGATGAGCGAGAAGGGAGTCTCGCGGGGCACGAGGATCAGGCGGCGATGCTCTTTCAGCACCACGTCGGCTGCGCGGGTGATGAGGTTGTGGCTGCTGCCCACGGCGATCGCAGACAGCGTTCCCATGCTGCACGGACACACGACCATGGCGTGCGGGGCACCCGAGCCGCTCGCAACCGGCGCGCTCCACTCCTGCTCGCCGAATACATGCAACTGGTCTGTCCGGGCCCCGAACTGGCCGGCGAAGTAACTGGCGACCGCCTTGCCGTGCTTGGGAAGCCGAACGTCGAGCTCCCACGCGAGGACCGAGCGTGCGGCCTTCGAGACCATCAGGTAGACGTCCATCTGCGCCGCCAGCAGGTATTGCAGCAAGCGCAGCCCGTACTGCATGCCGGAGGCGCCTGTGAAGGCGAGGGAAATGCGGCGGTTGGACATCGCGGGCATGATATCAGCCGATCGACATCACCGCGCACCGGCCAGCACGCGCGTGTAAGCGGGACTCAGTCGCCTGCGCGTGGGGCGGCTTTCACGGATGGCGAGCGCGTAGTAGCCGACCTGGTGGTAGTAGGTGATGCGTGCGCGGATGTGAGCTTCGGGCGCCCGGTAGCCGAGATTGCGGAAGATGCGCGTGATGAGGCGAATGCGCTCGGCATCCACGCGGCGCACCGTGCGGGCCACCTCGCTCGAGCGGCGCGCCCAGTCACGGATCGCGGCGTCGTAATCGGGCCGATAATCCTCGTCCTCGACCCACATGCGCACGAGCTCACGAAACTGGCGAGGGCCATCGTGGCGGTCGCGCGCGGCGATCCGCCGCAGTGCCTGGGTATTCATTCGGCGCCAGTCCTCGAGCAACTGCCGAAGCAACGCGGCACGGCTGCCGAAGTAGCCGTAAAACCCACCGCGGGTCACATGAAGGGTGCGCGACAAGCCCTGGATGCTGACGGCGTCGGCGCCACCGTGAATGAGCGCCTCGCGAGCCAGCTCGAGCCACTCCGCTCGCACGCGCTTTACCATCCGGCCGGAGCCTCGGCGAGCCAGTGGGCCAGATGGGTGGCGAAGCCGCGCTCGACCCAGCATCGATAGAGGCCGGGCCCAGGAGTCTCGGTCAGCCTCCAGAGAATCGCGGGCACCTCTGCAAGGGCCGTTCGAGCGGTGTCGCCCACGGCAAAGGACTGCGGTTCCAGATCCAGGCTGCATCCACTCTTGAGAACATCCACCGCACGCGTGCCGCTCACGTCGATCCCTGCAAACGCATCGCTCACGTCGATCACGCCGCCGAGGGGAGCGGAGCTTTCTCCCGGCGATGAGGCGCGTGATCGTGCGAAGCATTCCTGCAGGTGGGTGTAGGCAGAAAGGGTCGCCGCGCGAGGCAGCTCGAGCAGCCACTCTCGCGGACCGAGCCAGAGGATCGCGGCATGCTCGCCGCGCTCTGTTTTCAGAGGCGCCGGCAGTTGCAGCCCGAGGGTTCGATGCAGGATGCTTTCGATCGAGCTGCCGGCCGATCGCGCCTGGATCAGCAGCAGTCCTCGCCTGGTGACCGGCACGAGGCGCAGCTCGGGACCCGAGCGCAGCTGCGGAGCGGCCAGCTGATCGAGCGGGTGCCGGTGCTCGAGCATGCGTCCGTGCTCAAGCATGCGCCCGCGCTCCTTCGGGGTCGTATGCTGCCGGTGCCACGATGCGCGCCGGGTAGATCTCACCTTGTGAGAAGATCGCAACCGATTGGCCCAGGCGGCTGCGGCCACCTGAGACCAGACCCAGCGCAACGCTTCGCCCGAGCGCCTCGCTGTGGCAGCTTGAAGTGACATAGCCATGACTCTCGGTCGGGGAGCTCGCATTCGCCAGGACGTGCGCGCCGATGGGCAGCACAAGGCGGGGATCCTCACTTGCAAGGCCGACGAAGTGCAGACGATCGGTGCGCCGGGCATCGGTGCGCTCGAGCGAGCGGCGGCCCACGAAATCGTCGGTCTTTCTCGATAGGACCGCGCCCATGCCGATGTCCGCAGGAAGCGTGCAGCCGTCCGTGTCGGTGCCGACGTGCAGGAAGCCTTTCTCGGTGCGCAGCTCCTGCAGGGCATCCACGCCGATCGGCGCGACATCGAGCCCATGACCCTGTCTCATCAGCTCTTCCCACAACGCCGCGGTAAAGCCAGCCGCGATATTGATCTCGAAGGAAAGCTCACCCGTGAATCCCACGCGCGCAATGCGCACCGGGACGGCGCAGAGTGTCCCCGTGCGTACGCTCAGATGGGCAAATGCCTGCCCGGCAAGATCGATATCGGTCCCGAGTCGCTGGATCAGCTCTCGAGCTTGCGGGCCGGCCACCGCGATGTTGCCCCAGGCCGGTGTGACATTCGTGACGAGCACCTCCAGATCCGGCCATTCGCACTGCAACCAGTCCTCGAAGGTGGCAAAGATCCGCCCGGCAGCCCCGCTCGTCGTGCTGACCAGGAAGTGCTCCTCGCCCAGGCGCATGCACACACCGTCGTCGATGACGATGCCGTGCTCGCTCAGCATTACCCCGTAACGCACCCGACCCGGCGCAAGCGAGCGCATCTCGTTGTAGTACATGCGATTGAGGAAGACGGCGGCATCCGGTCCGCGAACCTCGATCTTTCCGAGCGGCGAGCCGTCGAAAAGGCTCACCCTGGTGCGCGCGGCTCGCTTCTCGAGCCGAATGCATTCCTCCCTGGAGCGACTCTCGCGCGCATACCACGCGGGGCGAAGCCAGCCTCCGAAGTCCTGCAGCACGGCCCCATGCTCGGCATGCCAGCGATCCACGGGCGTCCGGCGCAGAGGGTGATAGAAGGCACCGAGTCTGCGCCCCGCGAGCGCTCCAAGCGTCACCGGGTCGTAGGGTGGACGAAAGGTCGTCGTGCCGAGCTCTGCGACGCTGCGCTCGGTCAGATCGGCAATCAGGCCGAGGGCGTTCATGTTGCTCGTCTTGCCCTGATCCACCGCCATTCCGGCCGTCGTGTAGCGCTTGATGTGCTCGATGGAACGCAGATTCTCGCGGACGGCGAGCTGAAGATCCGCGCGCGTCACGTCATTCTGCAGGTCGACCCAGGCACGCTTGCGCCCGCGCGGCGGCGAAGACCAGAACGCTGAGACACGCACGGGTTGGGCGGGGGCCCGCGGGATCGCGCCGCTGCGGCCCGTCGCGCCGCTGGCCTGCGCGGCGGCTCGACCCGCAGCGAAGCCGTCGGACAGGCACTCATCGAGCGAGAGCGACCCCGACACCGCACCCGCGCAGCGCAACCCGGCCGGCGCTGAGGATTGCTCCGGCACCCACGCCGCGAGCTCGGGTGCGTAGCGCAGGCGGCCGCGCGACTGCGAGAAAAGATGCGCGGTCGGCGTCCACCCGCCCGAGACGCACAGCAGATCGCACCGGAAGCGCCGCGGGGCGCCAGCGGCGAAGCTCCTCGCTCCGGGTGCGAGGGGACGGCATTCCACCGCGCGAATGGACCGCGACCCGTACACGCTCGCCACCGCGTGACCGCTCAGGATCGGGATATTGCAAGCCTGCGCGGCGGCAGCCACCGGACCGGGATCGCTTCGCTGATCGATGATGGCGGCAATCGTGATGCCGCGCGCGCGCAATGCCTCGGCTGCCAGGTACGCAGAGTCGCAGCAGGTGACGAGCACCGCGCGCTCGCCCGGCCGCACCGCATATTGAACGACATAGCTCAAGGCAGCGGAGCACAGCATGACACCCGGCAGATCGTTTCCGGGAAATACGAGCGGACGCTCGATCGCGCCGGTTGCGAGGATGACCGCGCGGGCTCGGATGTGCCACAGACGCTCGCGCGCGCTCGCAGGGGATCCCCGCGGCCGACTCTCACGCAGCGCAATGAGCTGGTGATCGTAGGCGCCGAAGGCCGTCGTGCCCGTGAGCACGCGCGCGCTGGGAGAGGAGCGCAGCTCGGCGGCGGCATCGCGCACCCAATCGAGAGCCGCCCGATCGTCGATGTGCTGCTCCTCCCAGCACAGCGCGCCGCCCAGCGTGGCCCGCTCCTCGGCGAGCAGCACGCGTGCACCGGCGCGCATCGCCGCGAGAGCCGCAGCGAGCCCGGCAGGTCCTGCACCGATCACCAGCACGTCGCAGTGCTCGTGCCGCTCATCGTAACGGTCGGGGTCTGCCAGGCGGGGCGCCCGACCGAGGCCCGCCGCCCGGCGGATTGCGGGCTCGAACCAGTGCCACCGCGGCCACATGAAAGTCTTGTAGTAGAAGCCTGCGGGCGTGAAGCGTGAGAGCAGGTCGAGCAGCCCGAAGACATCGAAGCGGGCGCTGGGCCAGCAATTGACGCTGCGCGCTCGGAGCCCGTCGAAGAGCTCGATCTGAGTGGCCTTCAGATTCGGAGTGGGGCGGTCGGCCTGGCCGATGTCCACGATCGCATTGGGCTCCTCGCAGCCACTGGCGAGGATCCCGCGGGGGCGGTGCCATTTGAAGCTGCGGCCCACTATGCGCACGCCGTTTGCGAGCAGCGCGGAGGCGAGCGTATCGCCGGCGAAGCCCTGGTAGCGCTTGCCGTCGAATAGGAACCACAGCGGCCGGTCACGATCGATGCTGCCGCCGGTGGGCAGGCGCCCGGGGCCGCCGCTCATCCATCGAGCTCCGGCAACGGATCGCCGATGCGGCGGGTCGAGCGAATCTCGTGCGTGACGGTGTTGCGCACGGCGATGAACCATTGGCGGCAGCCCAGCGCATGCACCCAGCGTTCGCGGACCCAGCCCTTCGGGTTGTCGCGCATGAAGAGATACTCCGCCCACTGCGCCTCGGAGACCTGGCGGGGCGGGCCGGGTCGCACGATGGGAACCTCGCCGCCCCAGCGAAACTCGGGCTCGTCCCGATCCCCGCACCAAGGACAGCGAATGCGTAGCACGGGGGCCGCCTTCAGTGCGAGATGCCCGCCGCGGCGGCTTCGTCGATGAGAGCCCCCGTGGCGAAGCGGCGCAACGAGAAAGGCTCCGCCAGAGGGTGAGAGCGATCCGTCGCCAGCAGATGGGCGAACACGAAGCCTCCGCCCGGAATGGCCTTGAAGCCCCCCGTTCCCCAGCCGCAGTTGATGTAGAGGCCGCGTGCTGGAGTCTTGTCGATGATCGGCGTGGAATCGTGGACCACGTCCACCACGCCCGCCCACTGCCTGAGCAGCCGCAAACGACTGAAGCAGGGGAAGAGCTCCAGAAGGCCCGCGATCACGCCCTGGAGCGTAGGAAGATTGCCGCGCTGGGCGTAGGAGGGGTACAGATCCAGGCCGCCGCCGACGACCAGCTCTCCCTTGTCGGACTGGCTCAGGTACGTTCCCGTGGCGAGAGAGAGCACGACGCAGTCGAGGACCGGCTTCAGAGGCTCGGTCACGAAGGCCTGCAGCGCATAGCTCGTGACCGGTAGCCGGAACCCGGCCTTCTGCGCAAGCACGCTGCTGTGGCCGGCAACCGCGAGAGCCACCTTGGGGGCCCGGATGCATCCGCGAGAGGTCTCGACACCGACCACGCGGTCCCCTTCACGCAGGAACCCCAGGACCTCGCACTCCTGGATGATGTCCACACCGCGCTGGTCGGCGGCACGCGCATAGCCCCACGCGACCGCATCGTGGCGCGCAATGCCGCCGCGGCGCTGCAGCAGTCCGCCCGCAACCGGGTAGCGTGCGCCAGGCGCGGCGTTCAGAAGCGGCAGCCGCTCCCGCACCGCTGCGGCGCTCAGGAGCTCCCCATCGACGCCATTGAGCTGCAAGGCATTCGCCCAGCGCGCAAGCAGCTCCACCTGATGGGGGCTGTGTGCGAGGTTGATGATGCCGCGCTGGCTCAGCATGATGTTGAACCCGAGCTCGCGGGAGAGGCCCTCGTAGAGGCGCAGCGAGAAATCGTAGAAGCGCGCGCTCTGCGGATAGAAGTAGTTCGAGCGCACGACCGTCGTGTTGCGGCCGGTGTTGCCCCCTCCCAGCCATCCCTTCTCGAGCACGGCAACATTGCAGATCCCGTGCTCCTTGGCGAGGTAGTAGGCGGTGGCAAGACCGTGGCCGCCCCCACCTACGATGATCACATCGTAGCTCGATCGGGGTGCCGGGCTGCGCCACAGCTGCGGCCAACTCTCGTGGTGGGAGAGCGCATTGCGCGCAAGCGTAAGGGCGGAAAAGTGCACTGGAGGAGTTCGGGTTCGGGCGGGTGCTGGCCGTAGCGGGAGTATACATCCCTGTACAGTTCCGCGCGGCGTGACTTCGCCGGGGACGGGAGTGCATACTCGAGCACTCATGTCGCGCCGCGTTCGGACAATCGAGCCCATTACGGCCCCTCATTGTGATTCCACGCCAGGTGCTTACCGAGCTCGGTAGCACACCCAAGCCGCATGCCGCCGGCAGCGGCTCGTGGGCTCGTCGCTGGTATGTTCTTGGGCTGCTAACGCTCGTCTATGGACTCAACATCGCCGACCGATTCTCCGTCTCGACCTTGATCGAGCCGATTCGGCTGGAGCTGCATCTCTCGGATAGCGGGATCGCCTTTCTGACGGGCGTTGCACTGGCGCTCGTCTACGTCACGATCGGCATCCCGATCGCCGTGCTGGCCGATCGCGGCAATCGCCGCAACATCCTCGCGGTGTCGCTTGCGGTCTGGTCCGCGATGACGGCGCTCTGCGGGTTCGCGCACAACTACTGGCAGCTGCTCACCGGCCGCATCGGGGTGGGAATCGGCGAGGCGGGGGGTACGCCGCCTTCATCGTCCATTCTGGCGGACGAGTTTCCCGCCCAACGGCGCCCCATGGCGCTGACGGTCTTCGCCCTTGGCGCGCCCCTGGGTGCATGGCTCGGATCCTCCGTCACGGGCGATATCGCAGCAGTTTTCGGGTGGCGGGGCGCCTTTCGGGCGCTCGGTATTCCGGGTGTCCTGTGCGCGCTCATTCTATGGGCGACCGTGCGCGAGCCGCGGCGCGGCGCAAGCGATGCCGTTGCCGGAGAAGGTACGGTCGGATCCGGCGGCTACCTCCGGACGGTGGCT
Source organism: Steroidobacteraceae bacterium (assembly GCA_035524075.1). Lineage (GTDB taxonomy): Bacteria > Pseudomonadota > Gammaproteobacteria > Steroidobacterales > Steroidobacteraceae > JASHUC01. Next base: position 65,919 of record DATKPP010000087.1, read on the forward strand.
GATACCGCTCTGTACATCTTCCGGCGCCGCTCGGCCCTGCACCTCATCCTCGGTGGGTCCGTGGCCACGTTCTGGAGCTGGGGGCTCATGTGGTGGATGCCGACTTTCCTGGTTCGCAGCCATCATCTGACGGTGGCTCAGGCCGGTGATCTTTTGGGTCCGATGCACCTCATCGCCGGCACCGCGGGGACAGTGCTCGCGAGCTGGCTCATGACCGGGCGAGCCGCGGCCGATGCCACCCACATCACGCGGCTTCTCACCTGGGTCACCGCACTCACGACGCTTCCGTCGATTGCCCTGGTATGGGTCGGATCGGATCGGGCCGCAACCGTGCTGCTGTGGATATTCGTGCCGGCGGTGTACTTCTACATCGGGCCGATTCTCGGGCTGCTGCTCAATGTCGTTCCATCGCAGATGCGCGCCACGACCGGCGCGCTGCTGCTGTTTGCCGCGAACGTGGGCAACCTGGTATTTGCCCCGCAGCTGGTCGGGGGACTCAGCGACTGGTTCGCACGCGACTTTGGAGCAGGCGCCGAGTCGCTGCGCTGGGCGATGCTTCTTCTGGCGCCGACCGGCTTCTGGGCCGCGTGGCACCTGGCGGTCGCCGGCAGGACGATTCAGGCGGATGAGGCCGCGGCCGGGGTCATCTCATGAGCGGCGCGCGGCTGTCGCGTCCCATCAGCGCATGAGTGCCTTGAGCTTCTGCGTGCGCGATGCATCGCGCACCTCGCCGACCTTGCGCAGCAGCTCGCCGGCCTCCTTGGCGGGAATTGCCTTGCTGAGCAGAAAGCCCTGCGCATCGTCGCAGTCGTGCTCCTGAAGGAATGTGAGCTGCGGGAAGCTCTCGACGCCTTCGGCGGTCACTTGGATGTTGAGGGAGCGCGAGATCGCGATGATCGCCGCCGCGATCGCACGATCGTTGCTGCCCTCGTTGCTGCCCTCGTTGATGCTCGCGACGAACGACTGGTCGATCTTCAGTCGATCGACCGGAAACCTCCGCAGCCTTCCCAGGCTCGAGTAGCCGGTCCCGAAATCGTCGATTGCGATCCAGACGCCGAGCCGCTTGAGCTCACCCAGGGCGCTCTCGGCCCACTTCTCATCGCCCATGATCACCGACTCGGTGATCTCGAGCTCCAGCATCGAGGGATCGAGCGCGGTGTCGCGCAGGATCGCGGCGACCCGGGCGGGAAACTCGGCGAGCGAGAACTGGCTGCCGGCCACATTGACCGCAATCTTGCCGATCGGAAGTCCCGCATCGTTCCAGGCCTTCGCCTGGCGGCATGCCGTGCGCAGCGCCCACTCCCCGATGGGAACGATCAGTCCGGTATCCTCTGCGATCGGCACGAACTCCGATGCCGGCACGGCACCGAGCTGCTCGTCGGTCCAGCGCAGCAGCGCCTCCATGCCCGAGAGCGCACCGCTGCGAACGTCGAACTGCGGTTGATAGTCCAGCGAGAACTCGTTGCGCGCAAGGGCCCCGCGCAGGCGCTCCTCCATCGTGAAGCGGTGCAGCGCCGTCGCATTCATCGTTGCGTCGTAGAAGGCGTGGGTGCCCGGTGCCTTGCGCTTGGCGAAATACATCGCAAGGTCGGCATTGCGCAGCAGCGTCTCGCCGTCGCCCCCATCGCGCGGATAGATCGCGATCCCGACGCTCGGGGTCACGACGAGCGAGTTGCGCTCGAACTGCATCGGCTCGCGTAACGTGCGGATCACACGCTCGGCCGTCGCCGCCGCATCCGCCGGGCTCTTCAGATTGGGCAGCATCAGGAGGAACTCATCCCCACCCAGTCGTGCAAGATCGCCGGGGCGCGCCCCGAGGGGCTCGCCGGTTTCGGTGACGCCACGCAAGAGCGCAGTGCGCAGCCGTTCGGCGACGACGCACAGCAGCTGATCGCCCACGGCGTGGCCGAGTGTATCGTTCACGCGCTTGAAGTTATCCAGGTCAAGATACAGCACGGCCAGCATGCGCGCGTGATCGCGGGCCGCCTCGACCGCCCCGAGCAGCCGCTTGCGCGCCTGCTCGCGATTGGGCAGGCCTGTCAGGGTATCGAAGTATGCGAGCTTCACGATGCGACGCTCGGCGCGCCACTTGCTGCCGAGCGCGAGCGCCATCTGCCGCACCTCGTGCGGGTGAAACGGCTTCTGCAGATAGGAGAGCTTGTCCTCCGGTGGGACGACTCCGCCCATCTCCCCCGGGTCGGCATCCGAATACGCAGTACACACGACGATCTCGATCTCTGGATCGCTCTCGCGGATGCGGGCGGCCGCCCAGGCTCCGTCGCGCCCGGGGGGCATACGCATGTCGAGAAACACCACGGCGAACGGGCGGCCCTGCTGGCGGGACTGTTGAACCGCCGCCACGGCCGCCTCGGCCTGGTCGCAGAAGACGACCTCGAACTGCGCAGACCGGCTGGCGGCCCGCACGGCCGCGGCCTCGCCGGAGGACTTGCTGAACAGCTTGCTTCGCAGCTCGCGAAATGCAGCGATCTCACGCGTCACGTCGTTCTCGGTCAGTATCTCCCGGTACGCATCGCGCACCGCGGGCTCGTCGTCGACGATGAGCACCCGTATCAAGCGTTGTCCCTGCTGCGCCATGGCAAACCTCATGCAGCTCCGGCAAGCAGGCGCACCTTGCGCACCTCGAGGGGCACGACCAGGTGGATCGAGGCGCCGTGTCCGCGGCCATCGCTCGTGGCCCAGATCCGTCCGCCCAGTGCGCCGATCACATTGGCGCACCAATGCAGCCCGATGCCGGAGTTCGTCTCCTTCGATTTGGTGGAGAAGTTCTTCTCGAAGATGCGGTCCAGGTGATCCTCTGCGATCCCGATGCCATCGTCCTGACAGGTCAGCTGCAGCTGCTCGCCGTCCTGGTCGCGGAGGAGGTGCGCGAAGATGCGCAGCCTGCCGCGGTCCTTCGCCGCATCTCGAACGGCATCGGAGGCGTTGATGATGATGTTCTGCAAGATGAGCCGCAGGATGGTGCGCGCAACCCGCACGACGCCGATCTGGCGCAGCGACTCGTCGGTCTCGACCTGCAGCCGCTGGCGGCAGTCATCCGGAACGATCTCGAGCGACTGCAGGACCAGATCGATCAAACGCACCGGCTCGATCACGTGGGTGTTGCGAGCGGCGCGGGTCTGCTCGGCAAGCGCGCTCTGCACGACCGAAGCCTGACGGCTCATCACGTCCAGGTCCTCTCGTGCCGCAGTCACGGTGCGGGCGAGCTCGCGGCATGCCATGCGCACGAACTGCTCGACGTCGGCGCGGCGGGCGGCATCCGCCGACGGGCGCTCGAGCTCCGCGACGGCCTCCACTGCATCCTCGGCGGGTGCCTCACGCAAGCGCTCGCCGAGCCTTGCGAGCCGCACGCCGAGCGGCGTCATCGCATTGCCGAGATTGTGCAGGACACCCTTGGCGAGCTCGGCGAAACCGGCCTCGAAGGATTGATCGACCAGGCGGCAGCGCGAATCGGCAAGCCGCTCGACCATGCGATCGAGCTCGCGGGCGAGCGTGCCGATCTCGTCGCGGCTGCGGGAGGCGATCCGGGCCGTCAGGTCCTTGTCCTCGCCGATGGCGATGGCGTGCCGCGTGAGGTGTGCGAGCGGGTTCAAGACCAGCCGATTGAGCGCGACGATCAGCAGGGCAAGCACGAAAGTGGCGGCAAGCAGGAGGCTGAGCGAGAGCGCAGCAACCGCGGAGCGCCCGCGCGCGGTGATCTCTCGCGGCACGTCGACACGGAGGCGCATCAGCGGGTGGCCGTAAAGATCCCGGAAGGACCGATAGACCTCGGTCACCCGATCGGTCTCGATCAGCTCCTCGCCAGGAGCTCCGGCCACGGCTGGCAGCATCTGCAAGCTGGCCTGCGCGCGCGCGCCCAGGCGCATGACCTCGGAATTGGAGAACAAGCGACCCATCAGCACCATCCCGCGCGAGGGTCCGCCGCCCTTGCCGTCGAGCACCGGCGCCGCGGCGAGCATCAGGATTCCACGATTGGTACGCACCAGGCCTTGCGTCGGCCGGCCATCGTGCAGATTTGTCCGCCACGGAAAATCGCGCGGCAGGGCCTTGCCGCTCAAGAGATCGAGAGGCATCGGCCGGTCGGCATGTGCCAGATCGAGCTCACGGGACTCGACGATGTTGCCGTCGCCGTCGACCACCGCGAACGCGTTGACATTGAGCTCCCGCAGGGCACCGTCGGTGAGGTTCGCGCTCACGTAATCGGCGTTGTGGTCCCGGACGAAGCGGTACGTATCTGCCCAGTTGCCCCAGTCGGTGGCCGACAGCTGCAGCCGCTCGAGCGTCAATTCAAGTGCATAGTCGATGCGACGCATGGCCGTGCGGGCGTCGGCGCGCTCGAGCTCGGCGAAGCTTGGGATCAGCACGTGTCGCGCCAGCAGCACCTCCGCCATGCCGAGCCCGACGCATAGCGAGGCCACCAGGAGGACGACTTTCAGGCGTATGGTCACCCGCGCAGGCTAGGCCGAATCGCAGCGAGCGGCAGGCTCGCGCCTCTCAGAAATCGGCGCCGTGCATCCGATCGCTCGGCGGAGAGTGACGGAAGTCACAGGGGCTACCGGGGCGACCCGGGACCGCGGCGCCCCGCCATTGCCTGCCTCACATTCCGAGCAGGATTCTTGACAAAGCCATGTAATTCATTGATCTAGGGGGGCAATGGAGCGGGCAGAATTCGCAATCGTCGGTGCCGGGGCGCTGGGCTCGATTCTCGGCGCGCACCTGGCTCGCGCGGGGCACGATGTGGTCATGCTTGCCCGTGGTGAGCGTGCCGAGCGCATCGAGCGGGCGGGGCTGCAGATCAAAGGGCTCGCGGAGATCTCGCAGCGCGTTCGGGTTCTGACGGACCCCTCACGGCTTCATGAAGCCGAGTGCCTCATCGTGGCCACCAAGACGTACGCGACGGCCGGAGCGCTTGCACACCTGCGTGCAGCGCGGGTGGGCTGCGCGCTCTCGATCCAGAACGGCCTCATGAAGAATGAGCAGCTCGCCGAGAGCTGGGGCAGGCAATGCGTGCTAGGTGCGGTCGCCGACACGAGCGGGGAGCTATTGCCAGGGGGCGAGGTCCTGTTCACGCGCAACGAGCAGCTGGCCATCGGTGAGCCCTCGGGCGAGCGCAGCGTGCGTGCGCAGAAGGTAGCGCAGAGCATCGATGCCTCAGGCGTAAGAGCGAGCGCGGTGGAGGACATCCAGACTCTGGAGTGGTCGAAGTTTGCCGCCTGGACCGGCCTCATGGTGCTCTCGATCACGACACGCACGCCGACCTGGCAGTACCTCACCGATGCGGACTCGGCGCGAGTGCTCGCCCGCGTGGTGCGCGAGATCGGCGCGCTCGCGGCGGCACACGGGATCGCACTGTCCGATCGTGCTCCTCTGCCGGTCGCACAGATCGTCGGGGGTTCCGAGGATGCAGCCGTGGCTGCGGTACGCAGAGTGGGCGAGAGATTCAGGGCGCTCGCTCCCACGCACCGGATGTCGAGCCTGCAGGATCTGGAGGCGGGGCGACCGATCGAGTTGGAGGAGACCCTCGGGTACGCGGTGAGGCTTGCGCAGCAGGCAACGCTGTCGCTGCCCTTGCTTGCGAGCTTCTATCGCGACTTTCGCCAGACCCTCAGGCGACCTTGACGGCGCGCTCGAGCTCGGTCAGGAGCTTCGTATCGACGGGATATCCCGCGGCGACCCACGCATCGAGGCCGCCGAGGAGGGGTCGCACACGCGTGAAGCCCAGACTGATCAGTACCTGCGCTACCTGTGCGGCGGAGGCCTCGTTCGGGCAGGTGCAGTAGAGGATGACCTCGCGATCGCGCTCGAGCTGCATCACATGCGTGGCAACATCAGCCGGTGCCATCTGCAGGGCTCCTCGAATCCACCGCGGATCGAGCCTGCGCGCCGTCTCGGAGCGAACGTCGATCACGAGGGGTGGGGGATGCGCCTGCATCAGCCGATACAGGTCGTCCACCGTGATGCGCGCCATGCGCAGCATCGACAGGAAGCGATGCCGCTCGAGCGCCTTGAATATGACGTACGCAAGCAGAACCACGATCAGGCCGAGTGCAGCCTGCCTCTTGTACGCGAGCAGCTGCGGGAGCACCTCGCGCACCTGGCGCGCCAGGAGCGCGCCGGCGAGAAGCGAGGCGCCCACCCAGAGCGTGGCGCCCGCAGCGCTCAAGTACAGGAACCGGGGTAACCTCATCCGGGCGGCGCCCGCCAGGGGCGGGGCAATCACGCTCAGCCCTGGCACGAAGTTCGCGACGAGCAGCACCCTGGGACCCCAGCGCTCGAAGCGGCGCTGCGTGTCGCTCACGCACGAATCTGGACTCAGCGACAGGCTGCACAGGAGACGCATGACACGGCCCCCGTATCGCCAGCCCGCCCAGTACCAGGACGCCTCGGAGATCAGACAGGCCGCAACCGAGCCGACCAGCACCATCGCGAGCCATCCGGGGCGAGCCCCGAACAGTGCCCCCACGAGAATCAGCGTCGGAATGGAGGGCACCGGCAGTCCGATCTGGTCCACGAGGACGTTCGCCAGCACGAGACCGACGATCGCCCAACCAGTGAGATGACCCAGGAGTTCCAGCATGCCGCCGCGCCGAATGTGGTCCCAAGTGTAGCGCGGAGCTGACGACCCCCGCAGCGTTCTCGCTCGACGCGCCGCGGCAGGCGCAGGGCTAGCGCAGCACCCTGGATGTGGCGTCGAACAGCGCCTGCATGCCGAACGAGACATCCAGGATCATGCCGTTGACGTAGAAGCCGGGTGTGGACTTGATGTGACTGCGGCGGCCGCTGTCGATGTGCTCACGGATGCGCTGCCGGTAGACCTCGTCATCCATCTCGGCCGTGAACCGAGCCATGTCGATCCCGAGGCTCGATGCGTAGTCGTGCAGATGCGTGAGCTTCAGGCGATCCTGGTGAGCGAAGAGCATATCGTGCATCGGCCAGAACTTGCCCTGCCCACCGGCGCATTCGGCAGCCTCGGCCGCCTGCAGCGCGTGCGGATGCAGAGCCTCCTGCGGGAAGTGCCGAAAGGCAAAGCAAATTCGCCCCGCAAAGTGCTCGAGGAGCAGCTTCACGCTGGGGGCGGCCTGCTTGCACGTTGGGCATTCGAAATCGCCGTACTCGACGACCGTCACCGGGGCCTGGGGACTGCCCAGGACGTGGTCTGAGGCGCTGACCGGGTCTGACAGGTCGATGGCATGTGGAGCGGGCATGAGACGGAATCGTACGCGAAACGCCACCGATATGCGCGCTCAGGTCGTGGCCGGGTGCAGTCCGAGGATGAGCGCGCGCAGCCCGTTCCAGACGATCTGTACACCAATGCAGAACAGGATGAACGCGGTGAGCCGGATCAAGGCATTGGTCCCCGTCGTTCCGAGCTTGCGCAGGATGCGCTCGGCATACCGATAGCAGAGATAGATGCTGACAGCGGTGATGAGCACACCGATGACGTGCGCGAGGGCCGTGCTCAGCAGCGATCGCAGGCCGCGGGGCGGATTCGCCCCGAGCGTGATGGCGACGGAGATCGAGCCCGGACCCACCGTCAGGGGCATCGTGATCGGATAGAACGCACGCTGACTGAGAGCATCTACGTCGGCGCTCGCGGCCCGGTCCGAGACCGCCGGAGCGCTCGGGCTCGTCAGCAGCGACCAGCCGATGGCGCAGACGATGAACCCGCCCCCGACTTGGACGGCCGGAATGGACACACCGAAGAAGTCGAGCACGTACGCGCCCACGAGAATGGACGCGAGGAGCAGGAGAAAGCTGTTGATCGAGACCTGTCTCGCCATGTGCATGCGCTCGGCGGGCGAGAGCCCCTGAGTCATGGCGAGATATATCGGCGCGCCACCGAGCGGGTCCACGATCGGTAGCAGCGCCCCGATCGCAACCAGTGCGGTCTCGATGAAGTGACGCAGGTCTTCGACGAACACGATGGACCACCTTGCCGTCAGGCGCGATTATGCGGCTATCCGTGAAAGAATAGAGCATGTCCGAAGGTATTGGGCGGCTGGAGCTCGCGCGGCTCGCACTGCAGGCACAACTGGATGCCGGGCGCTCGCGCATCGAGCGCAATCGCCTCGGGCAGTTCGCGACACCCCCGGCGCTGGCTCGCGACATGCTCGCTTATGGCGTGCGTTTGCACACCGGGGGTGGCGCCATTCGCTTTCTCGATCCCGCGAGCGGCACTGGAGCCTTCTATTCGGCGCTGCGGAAGGTCGTGCCGCGCCATCGCATTGCAGAGGCGCTGGCATTCGAGGCAGATCCCCATTACGGCGCATCGATCCGGGCGCTCTGGCAGGGAGAAGGTCTGCGCCTGCGCGCGGAGGACTTCACCCGGGCCGGCCCCGAACCCCGATTCAGTCTCATCGTCTGCAACCCGCCTTACGTGCGGCATCATCACCTGAGCGCTGTGGACAAGCATCGCTTGCGAAGACGCAGCCTGCTTGCCAGTGGCATGAGTTTGAGCGGTCTGGCCGGCCTGTACTGTCATTTCCTCGCAATCGCGCACCCGTGGCTCGCCCGCGAGGGTATTGCCGGCTGGCTCATTCCGAGCGAGTTCATGGATGTGAACTACGGACACGCCGTCAAGCGCTACCTCCTCGAGCGCGTGACGTTGCTGCACGTTCACCGCTTCGACCCGCGGGACCTGCAGTTTGCGGATGCCCTGGTGTCCTCGGCCGCCGTGTGGTACCGCAACGCCCCGCCGCTGGGCAAGCGCTACGTGAGGTTCACATTCGGGGGCTCGCTGCTCGCGCCGCAGCTCACGAACGATGTGGCAGCCGGCGCGCTGCGGGCCGAGGAGAAATGGACACGACTTGCGCAGCAGCGGGGAGGGCGCCGCGGAGAGGCGAAGCAGCGGCAATTGAGAGCGTGTCGCGCGGCGCCACCGCTTGCGCATTACTTCGATATCCGCCGCGGCATCGCCACCGGCGACAACTCCTATTTCATCCTGCCGGAGCGCCGGGTTGCAGAGCTCGGTCTGCCGGCACAGGCGCTCACGCCCATCCTTCCGAGCCCCCGGTACCTGCCGCATGACGAGGTCAGGAGCCAGGACGATGGCACTCCCCGGGTTGCACGCCGGCTCTTTCTCATCGACACGGCGCTCGAGGAGCCGGAAATCGAGGCGCGCTATCCGCAACTTGCCGCGTATCTCGCGCACGGCAAGGAGCGAGGCGTTGCCGAGCGCTACCTGTGCGCCCACCGCTCACCCTGGTACCGCCAGGAGCATCGGCCCGCCGCACCGATCGTGTGTACGTATATGGCCCGCATCGGCGGCGCGCGCGGCGGTGCCTTCCGTTTCATTCTGAATGGCTCCCGTGCGACCGTGGCCAACGTCTATCTCGCCTTGTATCCGACGCAGCTCCTCCAAGGCGCATTGGCGCGCAATCCATCACTCCTGCGCCGGATCTGGAGGGCTCTGCAGCGCGTCGCGCCCGAGCGGCTCGTCGAGCAGGGTCGTGTATACGGCGGGGATCTTCACAAGCTCGAGCCTCGCGAGCTCGGAAATGTGCGAGTGCATCAAATCGCGACACTGGTCTCGATTGGCAGACACTCGACGGGCCGGCACCAGGTATGAACCTTGCGGTTCACTTTGGCCAGGCCGACCTTTGCGCGGCGCATTGAAGGTTCCAAGAACCGGGAGGATCCATGCAAGGGATCAAGCGTATTGCTTTGAGCAGCTGTCTTTTTGCCGTCATGTCGATGTTCCTGTCAGGCTGCGTGGTGGGCTATCGGGACGGATATTACGATCGCGAGCATCACAGGTACTGGCACGACCATGCCTGGGTGGGTTGTGTCGACGCCGATCCGCACTGCCGCTGATCGAGACTCTCGAGGCTCGCTATCCCCAGCAGCGCGGGCCTTGGGGGCGGCGGACCCGGTGGGCTCACACCCACCGGGCAGCCCGCTCGCCGGCCTTTTTCCCGTACTCGAGCGCCGAAGTCCAGTGCTGAGCGCCATTCAACTCTGAATGGCCGATGGCTATGCGACCGTATCCCTCGCGCACTCGCTCGAGCGGGCTTGGCTGACCTTCCCGGCCGTAATGAAAGCCGGGCGGCTCGATCAGCCGAGCATGCCCCCAGCGGTTGAGGATGATTCCAGCGATGTCTCGCACCGGGTCGAATCCGTGCGCTGCGAACAGCCGCACCATTTGCTTGCGAACGCGCAGCTCGAGCTCCTCGTACGACGTTGCGAGCAGCCTCGTGCGCGACACCACGCCCTGCGTGGCCGCCGCCAGCCCCGGCACCGGCAACCCCATGTAGAACGAGAGCACTGCAGGACGATCCGGGCGCAGCGGCGGGGCATGTCCCTCGCAGAGCATCGTCTGCCGGATGTTGCAGCACCAGCCGAACCCCTCCCCGTCGTCGAACCAGCGGCATGCGGTGACACCGAGATCGTAGAGAAAGCGCCACTGCTTGAGGGCGACATTGACGATCAGTGCCGGGGCGTACGCGAACTGCGCGTATGCAGCGCGCAGATCCTCGGGCATGTCGGTGAGGATGCGTCTGTTGACCCACCCGCCGCTTGCCATCACGACCGCGCGTGCCTCGGCCGCGAAGAGTGCGCCGCCCTTCTCGTAGATGACCCGCAGCCTCGCATTGCCGGGATCGCGGCCGTGATGCTGCGCACGCAAAGCCGTGGCATTCAAGCGAATCCGGATGGGCTCGGAGTCGCGGTCGAGAGCGGCGAAGTCGAGCGCGCCGTACATCAGACTCGCGAAATCCGCTCCGGGCAGAGCGGCCGGCAGAAGGCCCCGCAGCAGCGCCCGCGCAAAGGTTGAATTTCCGCCGGGAAATGACACCGCAAGCGGCCGGTCCGGTGGCTCGACCAGCTGCCGTCCGAGCCTGGCAGAGGCTGCATCTGCGCTCACTCCGCTCAGCAGTCCGACGACCGGCTCGACGAAGCGGGTAACCTCGGGATCATAACCGCGCACCCTCTCCAGATAGTCCTTGTAGGTGAGCGTGTCGAGGTAGCGCGCCTGCGCCTCGTCGAGCGGGGCGTGATCCGCGCGCCATCGCAGCAGATCGCCCCGTGCGCGCTCCGAGAACGGAGCATCTCGCAGGCCTTCGCGCCAGATGTTGCGATACCAGCGAGGCGAGGCGTCGGTCGCCCGCGCGAAGTGGTAGCCCACATCGATCTGCGACTCCTGGAAGCCATCCATGTTCGAGTAGTTGTCGGGCGCAAAGCGCAGGTGGCGCAGGCCCTCATCCCAGGGCTGCCAGCGGTACTCACGCGGAATGTCGAAGCGCGTGAAGAAGGCATCGGCCTCGGTACCGCTACCCACTGCGGGCACGCCGAAGTCGTTCGAGCCTTGCGGTCCGAGCAGCCGCTCGCCGTCGACGATGAATTCGTTCTGGCGCGCTTCGCCGCCCGGGATCGAATGGTTCTCGAGCAGCAAGGTGCGCTTGGCCTGCCCCGTCGCTCGGGCAAAGTAGTAAGCGGCGCTGAGTCCTGCGATGCCACCTCCGACCACGACCAGGTCGAACTCCCCGCCCGGGCGTGCGGCTTGGAAGGCTGCCTCGTTGTACCGGCCATCTCGCAGGCGGTGCGCCGCCTGGATCACCGGCCAGGTATTCCCGTTCGCGCTCGCATAGTCGCCCACGCCGCCGTACCCGGTGAAGGTATCCGTGTCCGCGTGCACGGGTCGGCCCACAGCTCCACCGGGCGCTGAGGTACCTGCGCCCGCGAGCGCGCCATTGACGAAGTCGCGCCGGGTGATGCTCGCCTGCACTCCAAGCCGGGCGCGCTCGTCATCGTCCATGCAAGAGGTCACTCGATGCTGCTCCTCACGCGCCCGGTCCAACGGGACCGTATCCGATGTACACCGGCAGAGCGTCGTGAATGTGCAGCCAGGGCACTCGACTTTCCGTGAAGATGTGCATGCGGGGCGGGAAGGCCGCCGGATCGTCGAGCGAGGCCGTGTTGATGCTCACCTCATCGGGATAGTCGCGGGTGCGAAAGACGAGGTAGCTGCCACAGTGCGCGCAGAACTCCCGCCGGGCGCGCGGTGAGGACTCGTACGTGCTGGCGCGGCCGGCCATCCACGCGAAGCTCGCGGAGGGAAAGGTCACCCAGGCAACCACCGGTGCCCCGGAGTTCTTCTGGCACATCCGGCAATGGCAGTAGCCGCTCTGCAGCGGCTCTGCGCTCACTGCGAACCGCAGCTGTCCGCACAGGCAGCCCCCGGCGTGAATCGTCATGGCATGCTCCTTTTCGCGGCAACGGGCACAAGGCTGTCAGGGACGTTGCCTGGGTACCGGGCGGCGTGTGTCGCAGCATGATAGCCGCCGCGCTCGTCCCGTATTCATAATAGGCCGATGGCTGCGCTCGTCAGGCGCCTCGGCGAGCTTCTCGCCCGCGGACCCAATCGGATCGCCCTGTCCACAGCGATGCGCGGCACGCTATCCACCACCGTTGCGCTGGCGCTGCTTCCTCCTCTCGGGTTTGCACCGCTCACCTATCCGGCCGTGCTGGGCGCGCTGGCGACTTCCCTGGTCGATGTGGGCGGTCCGTATCGCACACGGCTTCTCGCGATGCTCGCCCAGGCCATCGGGGGACCTTTGCTGTTGCTGCTCGGCGGCACCATGGTGTCATACGGCTGGATCGCTGCCGCGCTCATGGCGGCCATCGCGATCGCCTGCGGACTGATTCGCGCCTTCGGGAGCGGCGGCACCTCGCTCTCGGTCAACATGCCGATCGCCTTCCTCGTCGGTGTGCAGATCGGCCAGATGGCTCCCGCACGCGAGACGCTCTGGGCGATGGGCTATGGCTCGGGCGGGCTCTGGACGATCCTGGTCACGCTCGTTTTCTGGCAGCTGCGCCCCTATCGGCGCTTGGAGCAGGAGGTCGCAGGCGCCTGGGAGGCGGTGGCATCCCTCATTCGGGAATCGGTGAGTGTTGGCGAGCAGAGCGTCGTCGGCCGCCACCGGCGGGAGCAGCGGATCAACGCGGCACTGCTTGCGGCGCGGACCGCCGTCGAGCGCGCGCGCGAGGTGGTCGGGGATCTGCGTGCAGGGATTGCAGGCCCAGGCACGACCGTGGCACAGCTCATGGTGTTGCTCGATTCCGCGGCAGGAATCGGGGCGACCGCGGTGACCATTGCCGAGACCGCCGCACTGCCCGACGGGGACCTCTCGATCCGCGGCGCGGAGATGGTCGATGCGTGCCAGGCGGTCGCGCGCAAGCTCCTCGATGGTAAGGGCGAGCTACCGCTGGAGGCGCTTCGCGCCGCGGCGGGGCAGGCCCGGTCACCAGCGCAGCAGGCACCGGAGCGCCCGGATGCACCGGTCCTCGGGCAGGCGTTGCGTTATCTCGAGGACGCCGATCAGGCGCTCGGCATGCTCTTTGGCAGCCGGCGCCGAATTCCGCATCTCATTCACCTGCCTCTGAGCCACCGCCTGCCCCGCGGCACGGTGAGCGATGCGCTCCGCGCGCACCTCACGCCGCGCTCGGCAATCTTTCGTCACGCCACGCGCGTGGGCGTCGTGACCGCCTGCGATACGGCGCTCCTCGTGCACCTGAGACTGCCGCACGGCATCTGGCTGCCGCTCACCTCGCTCGTCATTCTGCAGCCCGACTATGGAGGCACCCTCACGCGCGCGCTGCATCGCAGTCTCGGGACCATCGTCGGAGCGGTCATCGCGGGAGCCTTGCTTGCCACGGTGCACGGTACGGTCGCCTACAACGTGACGATCGGGGCGTTGCTGTTCGCCATGTTTTTGGTCATCCGCAGGAACTACGGCTACGGCATCACCTTTCTCACCCCGATCGTCATCCTGCTGATCGGCATGAGCAGCGCCCAGCCGTGGATCGATCTCGCCGAGCGCGTCGCGTACACCGTGGTGGGGGCGGCGCTTGCCCTCGCGGCAGGGTATCTGCTGTGGCCGCAATGGGAGCGGGACCAGCTGCGCGATCGGCTGGCACGCGCCATTCGCGCCAACCAGGCGTACGTGAGCGCGGTACTGCAGGCGCTGACCCCGGGCGGGGAGCCGACCGACCTCGTCGCGCTGCGGCGGCAGGCGGAGATGGCGGTCGCAAACGCAGATGCCGGCTTTCAGCGCATGCTGGCCGAGCCTGGGCGTCGCGTCCAGATCCTGCCGGTCGGCTTCAATCTCCTCGTCCATTTGCACCGCATCTCGCGGCACGCCACCGCGCTTGCAGCCCTCATCGATGGTGTCCAATCGAGCAGCGCGGCGGGCCCCGAGCGGCCGCCCGGGCAACTCCGCGACCTCGTCGAGACCGTGTTCGAGGATATCGGGCGGGTGGTGAGCGAGGGCCGCTCTCCGGTACCCTGGCCGAGCATCGCTGCGCGGCTCGCCGAGCTTGCCGCGCAGCTGACGCCGCCGAACGAGCAGATGCCGGCGAGCCGCGTGGCACTGCTGGTCGGATATCTGATGAATGACCTGACCGGCATGCTGGGTGCTGCCGGTTACTACCAGGGAGGCGCCGCCGCGCAGGTGCGAGCCTTCGCGCCGAGCTCCTGACCCGCGGAGGAGGATTATGAGCGCATCTCGGATCGAGCTGAGCACGCCAGGTGTGAGCGATCGGGCGCGTCTTGCGCGCATGGCCCTGCTGGGGTTCATCCTGACCTTCGTCGCTGCGCGGGTGGTGGTGCTCCTCATCATGGCGCGCCGCATACCCAACCTGTATTTCTTCCTGCGCGGCACTCACGTGCATCATCTGAACTACGGCATCTTCCTGCTCACCGCCGTCGCGGCGTACACGTTGTTCTGGGCACCCAGGGGCCGGGCGCTGCGAGTCGCCGCGCTGCTCTACGGCGCAGCCATGGCCCTCACCTTCGATGAGTTCGGCATGTGGCTGCACCTTGGGGGCAGCTACTGGCAGCGAGCGAGCATCGATGCCGTCATCGTCATCGCCGCGGTGCTCGCCTTCATCGGCTTTGCATCGACCATCCGGCGCTTCGAAGCGCGACACATCAGGGCGTTCATCGCGATCGTGATCGCCGTGATCGTCTTCGGAGTGGTGCTCTACGACACATCGCTCAAGATCGGGCGTGTGGAAGGTCCAAGGCTCGAGGCGCTCGAGTCCGCCTCGTCACCCTGACGGGGAGGGGGTGCGGCGCGCCGCTCATTTTTATATTATCCGCAGCATAATAACGCAGGTGTCCAGCATGCAAACAGCGCTACTGATCGATGGACGTTTGGTCGCGGGCGAGGGCCGCTCCGAGACCGTGCTCGATGCGGCATCGGGCACGCCGATCGCGACCGTCGCGGAGGCGAGCCTCGAGCAGCTGCACGCGGCGGTGGCGGCGGCCGAGCGCGCCTTTGGCAGCTGGGGGCGCCTCGCTCCGAAGACTCGTGCCGAGCATCTGCTGCGGATCGCAGACCACCTCGAGGCGCATGCAGCCGAATACGCCGCGCTCGAATCGCAGAACACCGGCAAGCCCCTCGCCGCGATGCTCAGCGACGAGATGCCCGCGATCGTGGATGTCTTCCGATTCTTTGCCGGAGCGGCCCGGGTGCCGCACGGCATGACGGCGGGCGAATATACGGAGCGTGCGACCAGCCTCATTCGCCGCGATCCGATCGGTGTAGTGGCGGGGATTGCCCCGTGGAACTACCCGCTGATGATGGCGGCCTGGAAAATCGCGCCGGCGATCGCCGCGGGCAATACACTGGTTCTCAAGCCCTCCGAGCAGACCCCGCTCACGGCGCTCGAGCTCGCGCGCGCCTTTGCGGAGCTGCTGCCGCCCGGCGTGGTGAATGTGATCTGTGGCCGCGGCGAGCCGATCGGTGCGACGCTCGCGGCACATCCTCGTGTGCGCATGATCTCCATCACCGGCGATGTTGCGACGGGTCAGAAGGTCCTCGCCGCGGCGACCGGCAATCTCAAGCGCACGCACCTGGAGCTCGGAGGCAAGGCGCCCGTCATCGTCTTCGATGATGCCGACGTCCAGGCGGTGGTTTCCGGGGTGCGCACCTTCGGGTTCTACAATGCCGGTCAAGACTGCACGGCGGCCTGTCGGCTGTATGTGGGTGCGAAGCTCTACGAGCGTCTGGTGGCGGACCTGACCGGTGCCGTGCGCACCATCAAGGTCGGTGCTCAGCGCGCGCCGGGGGTGGAGATGGGTCCACTCATCTCCGCGGCGCAGCGCGCCCGCGTGGCCTCGTTCCTCGAGCGCGCCTCGGCCCAGTCACACATCGAGGTGACCACCGGCGGGCGGCCGCGCGAGGGCGCGGGTTTCTTCTTCGAGCCGACGGTGGTTGCTGGAGCACGTCAGGCCGACGAGATCGTGCAGCGCGAGGTGTTCGGTCCGGTGGTCTCGGTCACACGGTTCACGTCCACGGAGGAGGCGATCGGGTGGGCCAACGACTCGGAGTACGGGCTCGCCTCGTCGGTGTGGACCCAGAATGCGGCGCGCGCCTTTGAGGTGGCAGCGCAGCTTCAATACGGCTGCACTTGGGTCAACACGCACTTCTCGACCGTGAGCGAGATGCCGCACGGGGGCTTCAAGCGATCGGGCTATGGCAAGGACCTCTCGATCTACGCACTCGAGGACTACACCGTCGCGCGGCACGTCATGGTCAAATGGTAGCCGGCCTGCGAGTGGCGGTGGTCCTTGCTGCGGTGGCACTGGCCGCATGCGGCAGCGGCGCACGCCACGGCGAGGAGAAGCTGCTGTACGTGTACAACTGGGCGGATTACATCGGCAAGACGACGGTCGAGGATTTCGAGCGCCGCACCGGTATTCGCGTGGTCTACGACACCTACGACTCCGACGAGACGCTCGAGGCGAAGCTCATGGCGGGCGATGCGGGCTACGATGTGGTGAGCACCTCGACCGACTTCTTCGGCCGCCAGATCCGGGCGGGCATCTATCAGCCGCTCGACAAGCACCTCCTGCCCAACTGGAAGAATCTCGACCCGCGCATCCTTGCCATCGAGGCGCGTTACGATCCGGGCAATCGCTACGCGATGCCCTACCTGCGGCATGTGAACGGATTTGCCTACAACGTGGACCAGATACGGGCGCGCATGCCCGATGCGCCGACCGCAAGCCTCGACATGATCTTCAAGCCCGAGGTGATCGCGCACTTCGCCGACTGCGGCGTGAGCTTCCTCGACTCGGCCGAGGATGTCCTGCAGCTCGCCCTGAACTACTTGCACTTGGACCCCAACAGCCGGCGTCCCGAGGACTACGCGCAGGCGGAGAAGCTCCTCGATCGCGTGCGACCCTACGTTCGCGCGTTCGATTCGAGCGAGTACATGAATGGACTGGGCGACGGGGAGTTCTGCATCTCCATGTCCTGGTCCGGTGATTACGCCACTGCCCGAGCGCGCGCCCGCGCCGCCGGAGTGGTGCTGAATCTCGCCTTCACGATTCCCAAGGAAGGCTCCAACGCCTCGTACGATGCGCTGCTCATCCCGGCAGGGGCCCCGCATCCGCTCGCCGCGCATGCGTTTCTGAATTACATGCTCGAGCCGCGGGTGATTGCCGAAGTCACGAACGACATTCACTACGCGAATGACAATCGTGCGGCAGGCGCCTTCGTCGATCCCGCCATTCTCGAGGACCCGGCGGTTTACCCTCCGCCCCAGGTCGAGGCGCGGCTCTATCTCTCCGACGAGGCGGACCCGGCGCTCGAGCGGTTGCGGACGCGTACCTGGACCCGGATCAAGACCGAGCGCTGAGGCTTTCCGTTGCACGAATTCTCACGAGATTCACGGTGAACGGCATGACGCATGTCACGATCACAAAAGCGAACGAGCTGGCCATCGAGGACCACGGCGGCCGACCGCTCGCCATTCACCCGCTCTGGCTGCGCGAGCGCAGTCGCGAGGCCCGTGTCTACGATGCACACACGGCACAGCGGCTGTACGATCCGTCCGACCTCGATCTGCAGCTCACGATCACCGAGCTGAGCGAGCCGCGGCCGGGCTACTACCAGGTGCGCTTCAGCGACGGCCACGCGGCGATGTTCTCGGCGCAGCAGATCCTCGCGGAGGCGGCCATGGCGGCCTGCCCCGACGATGTTCCGGCCGTGCAACTGTGGGACGGCGGCTTCAAGCTTCCGCCGCGCACCCCTTGGACGCGCTCTCCGACGAACGCCCAGCTGGCCGCGTGGCTCGAGGAATTCCTGCGCCTCGGATTCATCGTGTTCACGGACGTGCCGACCCAACCCGGCACGGTGCTCGAGGTGGCCGCGGCGTTCGGCTTCACGCGGGTCACGAACTTCGGCGCGCTGTTCGACGTGCGCTCCACCCCGCAGGCGACCGACCTTGCCTACACCTCGCTGCCGCTCGATCCGCACACCGATAATCCCTATCGCAATCCGGTGCCCGGCGTGCAGCTGCTGCATTGCCTGGTCAACGAGACCTCCGGTGGCCTTTCCACCCTGGTCGATGGATTCGCGGCGGCGGAGTACCTGCGCGCTCACGATGCGCCGTCGTTCGATGAGCTCACGCGCACGCCGGTACAGTTCCGCTATCGCGATGCGCACACGGAGCTGACCGCCAGTGCCCCGTTGATCGAGCTCGACAAGGGCGGCACGGTGCGGGCGGTGCATTTCAGCCCGCGGCTCGACTACGTGCCGCTGCGGGCGCCGGCGGATCTTGCCCGATTCTATCGCGCGCGCCGCGCGCTCGACCGGCTGCTACGCTCAACCGAGCGCGAGCTGCGCTTCCTGCTCGATGAAGGTGACCTCATGATGATGGACAATCAGCGGCTGCTGCACGGGCGGACGGGATTCGACCCGGCCGAGGGGCGACGGCACCTGCAAGGCTGCTATATCGATATCGATGCTCCGCGCAGCACGTACCGGGTGCTGCGTCGAGGCGGCCTGCCTGAAGCTCCAGCAGCAACCCCTGCGGCATCGCCAGCTGCGACGGCACGAGAGGCGCACGCATGACCGAGCCCAGCAAGCGCATCGTCTCGTTCCGCGCGATGAAGGACGGCACATGCGAGGACTACCTGCTGCTGGATCAGTCGGAGAGGGACTATGCGGTCGGGCTGGCGGATCGCCTCCTCGCTGCCGTCCGCAAGCTCGACCATTCCCTCGAGGGCTATCCCGTGAGCCGCCTGACGCATTGCCTGCAGACGGCGACACGTGCTGCGGCCGATGGGGCCGATGAGGAGCTCGTCGTTGCCGCGCTGTTGCACGATATCGGCGACGAGCTCGCCCCCTACAACCACGCCGAGCTGGCCGCGGGGATTCTGCGGCCCTACGTCCGACCGGAGGTCACCTGGATCGTCGAGCAACATGGGCTCTTCCAGACGTACTACTACGCCCATCACCTCGGCGGAGACCGCTATCAGCGCGAGCGCTTGAAGGGCCATCGCTGGTACGGCGCGTGCGCGGCATTTTGCGAGCGCTGGGACCAGGCGTCGTTCGACCCCGGCTATCCAACGCGCCGGCTCGAGGACTTCGAGCCCGCCGTGCGCAAGATCTTCGCCCGCGTGCCGCACGATCCCAGGTACAGCGCGCTCGATTGATGCTCAGCGGGCGGCCTCGGCCATCCGCGCCTCGAGGGCGCGACGGCGCTCGGCACGCCGCATGAGCACGCCGGCCGCAATGACGCATGTTCCCACGATGCAGATGATGAGGGTCGCGAGGGCGTTCACATCCGGGCTCACCCCGAGCTTCACCTTCGAGTAGATCACCATGGGCAGCGTATCGGCGCCCGGTCCGGAGACGAAGCTCGAGATCACAAGGTCGTCGATCGACAGCGTGAAGCTCAGGAGCCAGCTCGAGACCAGTGCGGGGGCGATGATGGGCAGGGTGATCTCGATGAAGGCGCGCTGCGGCGTGGCGCCCAGGTCCATCGCCGCCTCCTCGAGGGAGCGGTCTGCGGCCGACAGGCGCGACTGCACGGTGATGGTCACGTAGGCGGTGCAGAACACGACGTGCGCCAGCACGATGGTGGTGAAGCCGCGATGCGGCCAGCCGAGCAGCTGCACCATCGAGACGAACAGCAGCAGCTGCGTGATCCCCGTGATGATCTCCGGCATCACAAGCGGCGCATTGACCATGCCGGTCAGGAGCAGCCGGCCCGGAAACCGCGCGATGCGCACCAGCGCGATGGCCGCGAGCGTGCCGAGCACCAGGGCAAGCGTCGAGGCGCTGACGGCCACCTCGAAGGACAGGAGCGTGGCATCGAGCAGCTTGCGGTTGTGCATCAGCGCCGAGTACCAGGTCGTCGAGAACCCGCCCCAGACATTGACCAGTGGCGAGGCGTTGAAGGAGTACGCGACGAGCACGAGGATCGGCAGATACAGGAGCGCGATGCCGAAGCACAGCACCGGAAAGAGCAGGGGGGAGGAGCGTTGCGCCATGGCTCTCGCTCAGTGCTCGAGCTGGCGCACGCTGAAGTACTGATAGATCGCGATCGGTCCGACCAGCAGCACGAGGAATGCGATCGCAACGGCGGAGGCGACCGGCCAGTCGTGGTTGCCGAAGAACTCGTCCCAGAGCACTCGCCCGATCATGAGCGTGTTGGGTCCGCCGAGCAGCGAGGGAATCACGAACTCCCCGACCGCCGGGATGAACACCAGCATCGACCCGGCGATCACGCCCGGCAGCGACAAGGGCAGCGTCACATCCAGGAAGGCGCGCCAGGGGGGACTGCCCAGATCGGCTGCGGCCTCGAGCAGGGTCGGGTCGAGCTTCTCGAGCGTGGCGAAGAGCGGCAGGACCATGAAGGGTAGATAGGAGTAGATGATCCCGAGGTAGACGGCCAGGCTGGTGCGCATGATCCGCAGCGGCTGCGCGATGAGCCCGAGATGCAGCAGCACCGTGTTGAGGATGCCGTTGTCGCGAATGATGTTCTCGAGCGCATACACGCGCAGCAGGAAGGATGTCCAGAACGGCAGGATGATGATGAGGAGCAGGATGCCCTGGGTCGCGCGGCTGGCGCGCGCGATGGCGTAAGCCATCGGATAGCCGAGCAGCAGACAGATGAGGGTCGCGAAGAAGGCCGTGCGCAGGGAGTACAGGTAAGCCACGCCGTACACATCGTCGATCAGCAGATATCTGAAGTTCGCAAGCGTCAGCGCCCAGTGAAGGTGACCGTCGGGAGCGCGGCTCAGGGCGTCGGTGAACGGCGGCACGCGGACGGCCGTCTCGGCGAAGCTGATCTTCAAAGCAAAGCCGAATGGAACGAGGAAAAAGACCAGCAGGAACACGAGCGGCGGAAGGATGAGGAGCCAGCGGCTCGGGCGCCAAGTCGTTCTCATAATGGATGCGGGGCGGATGCTCTCACGCCATTGTGCGCGCTAGACTTGCTCGAATGCAGCACGTTTCCCCCTCCACGCCCAGTCTGCCAGAGAGCGCTCCGGAGCGTGCCACGCGCATGCGCCAGCGGCAGCGCCTGATCGATGCGTGCATCTCCGCGCTGCACCTGTACGGGCCCTCCCGCACGACCGTCGAGAAGGTCGTCGCGCTCGCCGATCTGTCCCCTGGCATCGTGCGATTCTATTTCGATTCCAAGGACGCGATGCTGGTCGCATCGCTTGCGTATCTTGCGGCGGAGTTCGAGGAGCGCGTACTCGTGCCGGTCGGGGAGCTCAGGGCCGACCCCGTGCGGGCGCTCGAGCGGCTCGTCGAGCTGTATCTCGATCCCGAGATTGCGAGCCCCCGCAAGGTATCGGTGTGGTACTGCTTCTGGGGCGAGGCGAGCTCCCGCCAGGAATACTACGAGATCTGCGGCAAGAAGGACGACGACTTCGCCGCCCTGGTTCGCGATCTGGTCGAGCGGCTGATCGCGCTCACGCCCGACTCGCACCTCGATGCCGATGCGATTGCCCTCGGGCTGATGGGCGTTCTGGAGGTGCTCTGGCAGACGATCGCCTTCCAGGTCGAGGAGAACGTCGACCGTGAGCAAGCACGGCGGCGCTCGATGGCCTACCTGTGCTCGGTCTTCCCCGGTCGATTCGAGGCCAGGGCCGAAGCTCCGTCTGCGCCGGCGCAGGCCGGGCACGCCGCGCAGATGCCGCCGCCTTTACCGGGCCACGCGCCGGAGCGCACCGCGCAGGCTCTGCCAGCCTCATCGTACGCGGATCCGGCGCTGCTCGCCCGCGAGCGCGCAGTTCTCCTGCGCCCCACATGGCAGCTCATGGGCCACCAGGCCGAGCTGGTGCGCCCGGGGGAGTTCCTGGCGCGAGATCTGGCCGGCGAGCGGGCACTTGCGCTGCGCGACGAGGCGGGCCGGCTGCGGGCATTCCGGAACGCCTGTCCGCACCGGCCCCACGCACTGGTCGACCAGGTGCGCGGGCGGCTCAAGGGGCCGCTCCGCTGCGCGGCTCACCAGCTGGCCTTCGGCTGGGACGGGCAGCAACTGGCGGGTCATCCGGTCGGACCGCTCGTCGCACTCGAGCTCATGCAGCAGGGACCGCTCATCTTCGTC
Organism: Steroidobacteraceae bacterium; assembly: GCA_035524075.1. Taxonomy (GTDB): domain Bacteria; phylum Pseudomonadota; class Gammaproteobacteria; order Steroidobacterales; family Steroidobacteraceae; genus JASHUC01. The sequence goes on from DATKPP010000087.1 coordinate 88,290, forward strand.
CGCGCCGAGCGGCCAGGCGCGCCGGCGCAGGTTGTGCCCGAGAGCACTCGAGCACCGGCGCTCGAGCCGCTCGTATCCGGCTCGACACCGGTGAGCGTGCGAGAGGTCTCCGTCGCCGCGGACTGGAAAGTGCTCGTCGAGCAATGGCTCGACGCCACGCCGCAGAGCACCGAGCCCACGCGATCCCAGCCCCTGCGCCGTACGGTCCTGCTTCCCAATCAGCTGCTCGAGCTGCGATCCGGAGTGCTCGAGATCCTGCAGGTGATTCCCGAGGCGCCCGGGCGTTGCCGCCTGCGCTCCTTCACGTACCGGACGCCGGGCCGGCGCACCGCACGGGGGCGCACCGCACGGCGCAGTCTCAAGGAGCAGATCGCGCAGGCGGAGTCCACCCAGCTTGGCATGACGCTCGCGGGTGAAAGCTGTGTGCCGCTCGCAGCTCATGCTCCCCAGCTCGAGAGCTTCCGGGGGATGATCCGTGCACTGCTGCCGGGCCTGGAGGCTCGCGGCCCCGACCGTTGAGCCGTGCCCAGCCGCAGCTCAGGCGAACTGCGCGGGTGCGCGCGGCAGGCGAACCTCCGGGATCCGCTCGCGCAGCAACTCGTGGAACTCCAGCATCCATCTCTCGAGCCGTGAGAGCGGGCCAGGCTCATAGCTCGGCGAGGCGAGCCCCTGTTGCACGCGCGCGCACAGGCTGCGGTCCTCGCTGTTGATCTGCTGATTCAGCCGCGCGCCCAGCCAGCGCACGATCCGCATCTCGCGCCGCTCGTCGGGCAATGCAAGCGAGCAGCCGCGGATCTTGCACCGGCCGGGGCCCTCGGGCAGCACCTGGAAGAAATCCATCTGCTCGGGAAACACGTCGATTCCGAGATTCGGCAGGACGCTGTAGAAGCGCCAGCACCGGCGATGCGACACGGGGAGTGCCTCGCTGACGCCTGCCACGAGGTCCTGGTACAGGCGCTCGCTCCAGCGGGGCGAGGACGTGTCGCGCATCCAGCTGTTGCCGCGGGCAACGCCGTGGGGAAGCTTGCGCTGATCGTCATAGTCGGGCGTGAACATGCGGTTGAGGCCCGGGTGTCCGATCGGCACGTGATAGGACTCGAGATAGTTGTCCATCGCGATCTTCCAGTCCGCCTCCCAGTGCTCCGTCGTGATGGGTCCACAGGGCACCATCTGCTCGATGCGATAGGCCGTGAGCTCCTCGCCGATCTCACGCCAGATCTCCGCAAGCGGCGGCGGATCGCCCTCCAGACAGACGAAGACGAAGCCCAGGGCGATCTCGCTGCGCACCGGCTTGAGAGCGAACGACTCGCGATCCAGTCCGGGAAAGCTGTCGCGCACGGGCACGCCGAGCAGCTCGCCCGAGAGCCGGTACGACCAGCCGTGATAAGGGCACACGATGGCTCCGGCGCAGTGACCCTGCCCATCGAGGATGTGCGCGCCGCGATGGCGGCAAACATTGTGGAAGGCGTGAACTCGCCCGTCGGAGCTGCGGGTGACCATGACGCTATCGGGCCCGAGATCGACCGTCACGTAGTCCCCGGGGCGCGCGAGCGAGCTGACATGACAGACGATCTGCCAGCTGGGCCGGATGATCCGCTCGTACTCGAGCCGGGTCATCGTGGGGTGGTTGTAGACCCAGGCGGGCAGGGCGCGCGGGAGCGCGGCGGGGGACTCGAGCGGTTGAGCGGAGCGGGCAGGGGCGTTCATCGCGATCTCCCGGGCGGCGTGCGCACCCGCAGGCTGCAGTGCGGTTCGCTATATCACCGTTTAAGTATACCCGAGAAATTTATATGATCATATAGACGCCGCTCGCCGGGGGTGCTACTGTGCCTCGAATCCCACTCCCTCAAGGCTCGCGCGGAGATCCGTCATGCCCCGAACCATGACCAAGAACCACGAGCATTTCCGTCGGGCGCTCACGCGGCTGCCGCTCGGGGTCGCCTCGAACTTCCGCTACTGGGGCGAGGAGCGCACGATCTACGTCAAGCACGGGCGCGGCGCCCGCGTGACCGACCTGGACGATAACGTCTACGTGGACTACCGCATGGGGTACGGGCCGGCCATTCTCGGGTACGCCGACCCGCGCGTGGACCAGGCGGCACGCGAGGGCATGGAGGTCGGTGGCGTATTCGCGCTCGCGACCGAGCGCGAGTACCGCGTCGCCCAACGCATCTCCGAGATGGTGCCTGCGGCCGAGCTGGTGCGCTTCTCCAACTCAGGGACCGAGGCGGTCATGGCGGCGCTGCGCGTCGCCCGCGCCTACACGCGCAAGGACCACTACATCATCCTCGAGGGCTCCTATCACGGCCTGTTCGATGCGGCGATGTGGTACACGCCGATGGACAAGTGGAATCAGGTCGGCGAGCCGGAGGTCTATCCCTACAGCGAGGGTGTGCCGCTGGCCGTTCGCCAGTTCGCGCATTTCGTGCAGGCGAACGATGCCAATCAGCTCGAGGATGTGCTCAAGCGGCATGCGGGCTCGATCGCCTGCCTGCTGATCGAGCCGATCATGGGCAACTGCCTGGGCATCGCCGCGGATCGCGACTATGTGCATGCAGCACGCGAGCTTTGCAACCGGTACGGCGTGCTCATGATCATCGACGATGTGAAGAGTGGTTTTCGCGTGGCGAAGGGCGGTGTGCAGGAGCTGTACGGTGTGCAGGCCGACCTGTGCACCTTCGCCAAGGCGATCGCCAACGGCTATCCAATTGCGGTCCTTGCGGGGCGCGAGGAGATCATGCGCAAGATCGGCCGGGGGGTCGCTCACGGGGGCACGTACACGGGCCACGCCGTGTCGCTTGCGGCGGCGGAGAAGACCCTCGAGATCCTGGCCGAGACCGATGCGCTCGAGCGGCTGGCTCAGTACGGAACGCGCTTGCGCCAGGGCATGAGCGCCATCCTCAAGGCACGCGGCATCGCGCACAGCTTCGTCGGGCACCCCTCGATGAGCGGTTTGTATTTCGCGAGCGAGGCTCCGCGCACCTATCGCGACTGGAAAGGCAGCGACTACAGCTTCTACGACGCGGCGGCGCGCGTGCTGCACGATGAGGGAGTGCTGTGCGAGCCCGACTCGCGCGAGCCCTGGTTCGTGTCGGCTGCGCACGATGAGTCATGCCTGCGCGACACGCTGCGCGCCTTCGAGGTGGCGATCGACACCACGCTGCGCGCCGGGGGCGCCACGCGCAGGATGCCGGCTTAGCAGCGGCATCCGCGGGGAGTCGAGCCGCATGGCCAGCCAGTATGATGCGATCGTCGTGGGCTCGGGGCACAACGGCCTGACCACCGCGTGCTATCTCGCGCGTGCCGGGCTTTCCGTGCTGGTGCTCGAACGCAACGACTATATCGGCGGCGCCGCGGTCAGCCGCCAGCTGTATCCGAGCTTCACCTACTCGAACTGCTCATACGTGTGCGGGCTGCTGCGCACGGAGATCATTCGCGACCTCGATCTGCCGCGGCACGGACTGCAGATCATTCCATACGAGGGCAGCTGCACGCTCATGCGCGACGGCGGGCATCTCGCCTTCTGCGACAACAAGGATGCGCTCAGGCGCGAGATCGCGCGGCACTCGGTGCGTGATGCGGAGGCCTACGACCGCTTCCTGCGGGATCTGCTGCGCCAGTGTCTGTTCATCAAGCCGCTGCTGCTGCGGGTGCCACCCGACCCGACCTCCTTCAAGCCCCGTGACATTCTCGAGCTCGTCTACCTCGGCAAGCATTTCCATCGCCTGGGCGAGGAGCGCATGGCCGACACGCTGCGCTTCTGGACCATGAGCTGTGCGGACTTCCTCGATGAGTACTTCGAGAGCGAGATCGTCAAGGCGCACCTGGCCGGGAGCTCCATCGTCGGCACCGCGCTCGGACCGCGCTCACCGGGGACCGCATACGTGCTGCTGCACCACTACATGGGCAGCATCGATGGGTCGGTGGGTGCGTGGGGCTTCGCACGCGGCGGGATGGGAGCGGTCTCCGGATCCCTCGCGGCCGCGCTGCAGGCCAGCGGGGGCTCCATCCGCAGCGGTGCGCCGGTGGAGCGGATCCTGGTGCGCGGGGGACGCGCCACCGGGGTGGTGCTGGGCGACGGGGAGGAGATCCGCGCGCGCCTGGTCGTCTCGAATCTCGACGTGCGGCGCACGTTTCTGCAAACGATGGACCCGAAGGATGTCCCCGCCGGGTTTCTCGATGAGGTCCGCCGATTCAAGATTCGCGGCTCCTCGGGCAAGCTCAACATCGCGCTCGATGGGCTGCCGAGCTTTCCGGCGATTCCGCAGGGCTCACCGGGCCTGCGGGGCGACATCTACGTCGCCGACACGATCGACGCGCTGGAGCGAGCCTACGATGACTGGAAGGAAGGTCGCTGGTCGCGTGCGCCGTACCTGGACACGATGATCCCTTCGCAGGTGGACCCCACCCTCACCCCGAACGGCAAGCACTACATGTCGGTCTTCGTGCAGTACTGCCCCTATCGCCTGGCGGAGGGTCCCTGGAATGCCGAGCGGCGGACCGCGTTCGGCGCATCGGTGATCGACACGATCGGCGCCCACAGCCCGGATTTCAAGGACCTGATTCTGCATGCGGAGATTCGCACGCCCTGGGACATCGAGAACGAAGTCGGACTCACCGAGGGCAACATCTTCCAGGGTGAGCTGACGCTCGATCAGCTCATGTTCAATCGGCCGGTGCCCGGCTATGCGCAGTACCGGGCCCCCGTGCGCAACCTCTACATGTGCGGCTCGAGCACACACCCCGGGGGTGGTGTGATGGGAGCGCCGGGCGCCAACGCGGCCGGGGTGATCCTGCGCGACTTGAGGCGTGCCGCATGAGCGTCGCCTCCTTTGACTGCATCGTCATCGGTGCGGGCCACAACGGCCTGGTCTGCGCGACGTACCTGGCACGCAGCGGCCGCACGGTGCTGCTGCTCGAGGCGGCCGAGCAAGTGGGCGGCGCAGCCCTCACGCGCGAGTTCGTGCCCGGCTTTCGCGTTTCGGCCTGCGCGCACCTGCTGCACATGATGCCGGCGGCGCTGCTCGCGGATCTGCATCTTCATGAGCACGGACTTGCGCTCGCCGCGCGCGATCTGCCCACCACCGCGCTCGCACCGGGCGGAACACCGCTCAGGATCGATCCGCTCGATGCGCCGGCGCTGGCTGCGCACTGCCCGCGCGATGTTGCGGCACTCGGGGCCTACCGCGAGCGCATGCGCCGCCACGCTCGTGCGCTGCATGCCGTGCTGCAAGCGGTTCCGCCCCGCATGACCGCGGAGTCCTGGGCCGATCGCCTGGCTTTGCTGCGTCTTGCCTGGCAGCTGCGGCGGCTCGGACGAGCCCAGCTGCGCGATCTGCTGCGCATCGGTGCCATGTCGGTGTGGGATCTGCTCGAGGACAGCTTCGAATGCGAGCAGCTGCGGGGCGCGCTTGCACTCGATGCGGTGCTGGGCACGAACTTCGGCCCGCGCTCGCCGGGGACCGTCTTCACGCTGCTCCATCGCATGGCGGCCTCGGGCAGCGGGCTGTCCTTGCTCGCGCAACCGGTCGGAGGCCTGGGCGCGCTATCGGACGCACTCGCACGCAGCGCTCGCCAGGCCGGCGCCGTCATTCGTACGGGTGCCGAGGTGGAGCGCATCCGGGTCGTGAACGATCGTGCGGCCGGGGTGGTGCTGCGCTCGGGAGAGGAGATCCGTGCCAGGACGATCGTGTCGAGCGCAGATCCCAAGACGACTTTCCTCGGCCTGCTCGGCAGCGAACACCTCGACAGCGGTTTTGTCCGGCGCATCACCCATGTTCGCAGCGGCGGGCTTGCCGCGAAGCTGCACCTGGCCCTCGCGCGGCTGCCGCAATTTGCCGGAGTGCCGCAGCAGGCGCTTGCGGGCAGGCTGCTGCTTGCTCCTTCCCTGCAGTACATCGAGCGGGCATTCAATCATGCGAAGTATCGCGAATTCTCTCCCGCTCCCATCCTCGAGGTCACCGTGCCGACGGTGAACGATCCCTCGCTTGCACCCTCGGGCAAGCACGTGCTCTCGGCGATCGTACAGTACGTGCCCTACGATCCTGCGCTCGCGGGGCCGGCGGCTCGCACGGCGCTCACGGATGCCGTCCTGGGCTGCCTGCAGGCCTCGGCACCCGGCATCGTCGATTCGGTCGAAGGCCTCGAATTGCTGACTCCGCAAGATATCGAACGCGAATTTCGAGTGCGCGGCGGACACTGGCATCACGCGGAGCTCGCACTCGATCAGTTCTTCTGGATGCGCCCGGTGGTCGGTGCTGCTCAATATCGTACGCCCGTCGCAGGGCTGTACCTGTGCGGGGCAGGCTGCCACCCGGGTGGTGGCGTCATGGGAATCGCCGGGCGCAATGCCGCGCAGCAGGTCACGCGGGAGGCCGCCTGATGCTCACCGAAAGCGAGCCTGCCTTCCGCCAGCCGCTCCTGAAGAGCCCGTTTCACGAGCGCGCGCGCGAGGCGAGCCAGGTGGACAGCTTCGTCCCCTGGTCCGGTTACACGACCGTCGATGTCTTCACCAGCGTCGAGCAGGAATATTTCGCCATTCGCAACGCCGCGAGCCTGTACGATCTGACGCCGATGGTGAAGTACCGCATCAGCGGCCCCGATGCCACCCGGTACCTCAATCGCTTGACCACCCGCAACATCGGGCGGCTGAGCGTGGGTCGCGTCGCCTACACGGTCTGGTGCAACGATGCGGGCCAGCTGATCGACGACGGCACGGTTTTTCGGCTGGGCGAGACCGAGTTCCGGCTGTGCACCGCGGAGCGGCAGCTCGACTGGCTCCTCGACGCGGCGATCGGCTTCGAGGTGGCCCTGAGTGAGATCACTCACGAGATCGCGGCGCTCGCGCTGCAGGGGCCGACCTCCTGCGCCATACTGCGCGCTGCGGGCATTGTGGGGGTCGAGCGCCTGAGGCCATTCGAGGTCGCGGCTTTTGCCTGGCCCGGCTGCGGCGAGGTGCTCATCTCGCGCACCGGATTCACCGGGGACCTCGGCTATGAGCTGTGGATGGCGCCGACGGTTGCGGAGCAGGTCTGGGATGCGCTGCTGGACTCGGGACGCACGCGCGGCATCCGGCCCGTTGGCTCCCGGGCGCTCAATATCGCGCGCATCGAGGCTGGGTTTCTGCTGCCCAACATCGACTTCGTGAATGCCGAGCACACGCTGCGCGTGGGCACGGCGCGCACGCCGCTGGAGCTCGGGCTCGAATGGCTGGTCGATTTCGAGAAGGGTCACTTCAACGGCCGCCGTGCGCTGCTCGAGCAGCACCGCCGCGGGGCGCCGCGGCGCCTGGTCGGGCTCGATGTGGAAGGCAACAAGCCGGCGGTCAATGCGCTGATCTATGCCGAGAAGTCCGGCAAGAATCAGGTGGGCAGCGTCACCTCCGCGTGCTGGGCCCCCACCTGCAAGCGCAACATCGCCTTTGCGATCCTGGATGCCCCGCACTTCGCGCCCGACAGCCGCGTGTGGGCCGAGATCTACTTCAATCGCGAGCTCGCCTGGGAGCGCCGCATGGCGCGGGCACGCGTCGTCGAGCGCACCTTCTTCAGCCCCGAGCGGCGCCGCGCGACACCGCCGCGCGATCATTGAGCACGGCGCCGGCGATGATCGCAACGAACCAGAAGCCCGTCGCCGATCGTCCCTGGCTCGATCCCGCGCAGAAGCCGCAGATCCTGATCGAAGGTGTGAGCAAGCGGTACGGGGACTTCGTCGCCGTGGAGAGTTTGAATCTCGCGATCTTCAAGGGCGAGATCTTCGCGCTGGTCGGCGCCTCCGGCTGCGGCAAGACGACGCTCTTGCGCATGCTCGCCGGCTTTGCGCGCCAGAGCACCGGGCGCATCGTCATCGACGGGGTGGACATGACCGAGGTGCCACCGCACGAGCGACCGGTCAACATGATGTTCCAGTCCTATGCGCTCTTTCCACACATGACGGTCGAGCGCAACGTGGGCTATGGCTTGCGACGGCTGTCGCTCGACAAAGGCACGCGCGCGGGCCGCGTCCGCGAGGCGCTCGAGATGGTGCAGCTCGGTGCGCTGGCCACCCGCAAGCCGCATCAGCTCTCCGGCGGCCAGCGCCAGAGGGTGGCGCTCGCCCGGGCGCTCATCCGCCGTCCGAAGGTGCTGCTGCTGGACGAGCCGCTATCGGCGCTCGACAAGAAGCTGCGTGAGCGCACCCAGTTCGAGCTGATGGATCTGCAGTACCAGCTCGGCATCACCTTCATCGTCGTGACGCACGATCAGGACGAGGCCATGGCACTGGCCAGCCGCATCGCCGTGATGGATCGCGGCAAGGTGCTGCAGGTGGGCACGCCCTCGGAGATCTACGAGTTCCCGGCCAGCCGCTTTGTCGCCGATTTCGTCGGCACGACGAATCTGTTCGAGAGTACCATCACGGAGCGCGCGGGTGGGGTCATCCGCCTGGCGTGCGCGGAGACCGGCTGCGAGCTCGTGGTGGATGAGGTGGGCTCTTTCGGCCCCGGCGAGCGGGTGTGGATCGCGCTGCGACCGGAGAAGATCCGCCTGAGCAAGGAGCCGCCCGCGACACAGCGGACGAACAGGCTTCGTGGCACGGTGTGGGAGCTCGGCTATCTGGGCAATCGCTCGACCTATCAGATCAAGACGACGAGTGGCAAGCTCGTGACGGTGTTCTCGCAGAACGAGCGACGCACCTCGGAGTGGTCGATCGACTGGGGCGATGAGGTCTACGTGAGCTGGGGTCCCGACGCAGCCGTACTGCTGCAATCCTGAAAGGCGGCAACGCCGTCGGGGCTCGGGTCGGGGACGAGGGAGTCAAAAAGAATGAGGAGTCCGGGGAGATGACTCGATACATCGATTTGCGGATTCTTGCGGGTGCGGTTGCGCTCGGGGTCCTTGGATGGACGGGTTCGAGTGAGAGTGCCGCCGCGGACCCGAGTGCTGCCGATGCAGGCTCTGCGGCAACGGCTGCATCTGCCACGGGTGCGGCCTCCGCCGCAGCGCCGGCTCAGGCGGCCGCAGCTGGCGCTGCGGCGGCCGCGCCGCCCACCGCGGCCCAGCCGCCTGCTGCCGAGTCTTCCGGACTGCAGCAGGTGGTCGTCACGGCGACGCGGCGCGAGGAGTCGGCGAACAAGATCCCCATCAGCCTGACGGCCGTCACTCAGGACGAGATGGATCAGCTCGGCGTGAAGGACTTCCAGGATCTCGTGCGCTACATGCCCGGAGTCAACATCGACCCGACGGGTACGAATGCGATCTCGATCCGCGGCATCTCCTCCTCGGCCGGCGCCGGCACGACCGGCATCTATATCGACGACACGCCCATCCAGATGCGCGACATCGGCTTCAATCCCGACGATACGCTGCCGCGCACCTTCGATCTCGAGCGCGTGGAGGTGCTGCGCGGTCCCCAGGGCACGCTCTTCGGCTCGGGGTCCGAGGGTGGCACGGTCCGCTACATTCTCACGCAGCCGAGCCTCACCACCACGAGCACCTACGTGCGCACCGAGACCTCGTATACGGACTACGGCGACCCGAGCTATGAGTTCGGCATCGCCCACGGCATGCCGCTCATTCAGGACACTCTGGGCATCCGTGCGAGCATCTGGTACCGCTCCGATGGCGGCTGGATCGATCAGGTGGACGACACCACGCGGGACGTGCTGGCGCACAACATCAATCGGGACTCGGTGCTCATGGGACGGCTCGCCGCGCTGTGGCAACCGGCCTCATCGCTCGATGTGACGATGAGCATGCTCTACCAGCGCAAGCAGCAGCACGATGAAGGCACCTACTGGCCTGCATACTCGAACCCGGGCGCGGGCGCCTTCAACGACGCGACCCCTGAGCAGATGCCGGTGCCCGACACGTACTATCTACCGGCGCTGAAGGTCGAGTGGGATCTCGGCAAGACTCGCCTGATCTCGGACACCTCGTACTATCACCGTAACGAGCAGACTGCCTATCAGGGCACGGTGTACGACCTCGGCTACTTCCAGACCCTCGGCTGGCCGAACAACCCCCTCACAGGCTACCTCGGGATCGCCTGCGGGCCGGCCGACAATCCTGGCCTTGCCGTCACGAGCTCTCCCTGTCCGTGGTATCCGCTCATCGACGGGAACGGAATTCACCTGCCGCCGGGGTTCACCAACTACGAGACGCCCAACATCGTCACCAACGGCCAGGACGAGTACGTTCAGGAGATGCGCTGGCAGTCCGCAGATCCCGGCGCGCGCCTCAACTGGACGCTGGGAGTGTTCTGGCAGCTCGCCAAGGAGCAGAGCATCGAGCAGCTCGAGGACACCGAGGACAACTCATTCTTCGAGGCGCTCTACGGCCAGACTTACGAGCAAATCGTAAGTGGCGGGAATGGCTATCCGTCGCCTTTCTACAGCTGCCCGGGCCAGACTCCGGGTTACGTGTACGCGCCGATACCTCAGTGCGACATCTACTACAACCGGAACATCACCTTCGATCGCCAGATCGCCGGCTACGGCGAGGCGAGCTATGCCTTCAACGACCAGTGGAAGCTCACGGTCGGCGAGCGCGTCGCCTTCACGAGGTTCTCGCTCGATCACTACGCCGATGGCCTGGAGAACTACGGCCCAAGTCCGGCGAGCGCGTCCGAGCGTTCGACACCCAATACTCCCAAGGCGAGCCTCGGCTACCAGATGGATCGAAACGATCTGTTCTACGTCTCGTACGCCAAGGGCTTCCGCGTGGGTGGCGGCAATGCGCCCCTGCCCCCATACTGCGGCCCGAACCTGGCGCTGGAGGGCTACCCGAACGGCGCACCGCTCACCTACCGATCCGACTCGACGCAGAACTACGAGATCGGCTCCAAGAACATCGTGGGCGGGGTCCTGCAGCTCGCAGCCAGCGCGTACTGGATCAACTGGAACAACATCCAGCAGAACGTCTACGTGGGTGGAACCTGCGGCTTGCAGTTCACCGACAATCTCGGTACCGCAGTGGCGAAGGGCTTCGATCTGCAGGCGGACTTGCTCCTCGGGCCCTTCAAGCTGAACTTCTCCGCCGGTTACACCAGTGCGCGCTTCACCAAGAACTCTCCGCACGGTCTTGCATTCGCGGGCGATGCGATCTCGGGGCAGGAGGCGATCGAGTATGCGCCCGGCACGAATCCACCGTGGACGATCGCGATAGGTCCAGAATACGACTTCAAGCTCGCAAGCTACGATGCCTTCGTGCGCGCGGACTGGAGCTTCGAGAGCCGCAACAACTGGCTCGCCCCGGTGCAGGATCCGCGCTCGGTGCAGTGCTTTGGGCCTCCCGCGGCGAGCGGGTCGGCGCTCGCGTGCAGCAGCATCTTCAGCTATTCCCCGCCCTCGCATAGCTTCCTGCAGCTGCGTTCGGGCCTGAACCTTGGCGACTGGATGGTCTCGGTGTTCTGCGACAACTGTCTGAACTCGCACACCGTGCTCGACTACCAGCTCGGGCCGCTCGATCCCTACAACCCGGCCGGGACGCCCTCGGTGCAGCAGAACCAGTACACGTACCGGCCCCTCACGGTGGGCATCACGGCGACGTTGCATATGAGCGGCACCTGAGGGGCCGCAGGTGCGATCAGGTCGCCTCGGGCTCGAGTCCCGCATCGGCCGCCGCCGCCCGCCGGCGATCCGCCTGCAGATCGAGCGAACGGCAGGCGAGCAGATACACCGCGGCCGCCACCGGCAGCCCCACGAGCATGGCAATGTCGGCGCCGCGCAGCGCGCGGGCAACCGGTCCGGAGTACACGCCGGTGCTGAAGAATGGAATCATGGCGGCAAAGCCGATGCCGTAAGCGGCGAGCCCGCGCCAGTTCCACCTGCCGTACATGCCGTGCGGGTTGAAGATCTCGCGCACCGAGTAGTGCCCCTTGCGCACCCAGTAGAAGTCCACGAGATTGATCGCCGTCCAGGGTGTGAACAGGTACAGCAGCACCGCGAGCAGATCGCCGAAGCGATCGATGAAGTGGGTCGAGGCCTTCAGTGCGATCAGCGTGGCGGCGACTGCCGCCAGCGCAAGGCTCGCCAGGCGCACAGCCGCCCCGCGCTGGACCTTCCGGAACGTGTCGATCACGCTCACCAGGGTGAGCGAGGCGCCGTAGAAATTCAGTGCGGTGATCGCAACGAGTCCGAGCGCCGCACCGAGCAGAAGCACGCTGCCGAGGCCCGGCAGAACCCGGTCCGCGCATTGCTGCATCGCCGCCGAGACCGCCAGGCGCGGTGCGAGCGCCGCCGCGAGCGTGCCGACCACCATCATCCAGGCTCCGCCCGCGAAGGCGCCGACGAAGGTCCACCAGAACGAGGCGCGTACGCTCACCTCACGCGGCAGATACCGGGAGTAGTCCGACACATAGATGGACCAGGAGAGCTGGTACGAGGCGGCGGCAAACAGCTGCACGAGGAACGGCACGGCACGAAACCCTCTGGGGTCCCACGCCTGCGCGGGGAAGCGCAGCGTCCAGGCCGCACCGATCGAGAACACGGTCAGGATGGCGATCATCAGGTACGCGAAGCTGCGCTGGGCGAGGTGAATCTTGTCGTAGCCGATTGCGGCGAGCGCACCGGCCAGCACGGCGAGCAGGACGATCACGGCGCGCGAGGTGGGCGACACCGCCGGCACGAGCTGATGGATGGCCTGGGCCGCGAGCACCTGGTTGAAGGCGCTGTAGCCGACGTAGGTGACCAGCGCGACACCCCAGACCAGGAGGGCACCGACGTACCCGAACTGCGGGCGCGACTGAATCATCTGCGGCAGCCCGAGCTGTGGGCCCTGGGTCGAATGAAACGCCATGAAGAAGGTGCCGAACGCACCGCCTGCGAGCACCGCGACGATGCTCCACAGAAGATTGCCCCCGAGCGCCACGCCGAGCACCCCGACCGCGAGAGTCGCGAGGTGCGCATCCCCGGAGAACCACACCGGCCAGAGGTGCCAGACCTTGCCGTGACGATCTGCGAGGGGCACGTAGTCGATCGAGTGCCTCTCGATGAGGCTGCGGCCGGTCATGGGCGAGTGCAACCCTGCGGCTAGGACGGGTGGATGGGCCGCTAAAGTAGCGTTCTCGTTATATTATTGCGAACACATTATAAACGGTGAATGGACGGACGGCCGGTGCGCGCATGAGACAGGTGAAGACGCTGGGACTGCTCGGGACAGGGGTGATCGGGGCAGGCTGGGCCGCACGGGCGCTGCACTTCGGCATCGACGTGATCGCGGCCGATGTGAATCCGAAGATGGAAGGCTGGCTGCGCGGTGCGGTGCAGACGGCCCAGCAGGCGCTTGCGCGGCTGACGCTCGCGCCGCTGCCGCCGCCCGGACGGCTCGAGTTCACGACCGACCTTGCGGCGATGGAGCGTCGCGCGGATCTCATCCAGGAGAACATTCCGGAGAATCTCGAGCTGAAGCAGCGGGTGCTTGCAGAGGCGAGCATGGCTGCGCCGGCGGATGTCATCATCGCATCGAGCACCTCGGGCCTCATGCCCAGTGATCTGCAGCGCGGCTTGCGCGCGCCCGAGCGGCTGCTGGTCGGCCATCCCTTCAATCCGGTCTACCTGCTGCCGCTCGTCGAGCTCGTCGGAGGTGAGAGCACCAGCGAGGAAGCGATCGGTGCCGCGGCGCGCTTTTATACCGGGATCGGCATGCACCCGCTGCGCGTGCGGCGCGAGATTCCCGGCCACTTGACCGATCGCCTGCAGGAGGCGCTGTGGCGCGAGATCCTGCACCTGGTGAACGATGGAGTGGCCACGACGGGCGAGCTCGACGATGCGATCGTCTATGGCCCGGGACTGCGCTGGGCGGCGATGGGCACGAACCTCATCTATCACCTGGCGGGCGGTGAGACCGGCATGCGCCACATGCTGCGCCAGTTCGGTCCGTGCCTGAAATGGCCCTGGACCAAGCTCGAGGCGCCCGAGCTCACCGAGGAGCTCATCGATCGCATGGTGGAGGGCACGCAGTCGCAGGCCGCCGGACGCTCCATCCGCGAGCTCGAGCGATTGCGCGACGAATGCCTGCTGGCGATCCAGCAGGTGCTGCGCCAGTACGACATCGGCGCGGGCGCCACGCTGCGGGCGCTGGAGGAGCATCTGTATCAGCGCGCCGCCGCTGCGGTGCAGGGCGCGGACGCCTCGGGCGGGCAGCCGCTGCGGCTGGTCGATACCCAGGTGCGGCCGGAATGGGTGGACTACAACGGCCACATGACCGACTCGCGTTACCTGCAGGTCTTCGGGGATGCGACCGATGCGCTCTTCCGCCACGTCGGCATCGATGCCGGCTACCGCAAGGCGGGTCGCTCGCTGTATACCGTCGAATCTCACATCCGCCACATGGCCGAAGTACGCGCGCTGGATCCTATCCATGTCCTCACGCGTGTGCTCGCCGTGGACGACAAGCGGGTGCATCTGTTCCATCGGCTGGTGCGCAGCCGGGACGATGTGGCGGTGGCCACCGGCGAGCAGCTGTACCTGCACGTGGATACGACGGCATCCAGGGCCGCTGCGATCGACGCGGGCGTTCGCGCGCGCCTGGATGAGCTGTGCAGTGTGCAGTCGCGTGAGCCCGTGCCGCGCGAGGCCGGCCGCGGCATCAGCATGCCGGCGCGCTGAGCATGCCCAAGATCGTCGATCACGAGGAGCGGCGCGACGAGATCGCGCTGGTCGCCTGCAAGGTGGTCGCGGAGCACGGCTTTGGCCGCGCCACGATGGTGCGCATCGCGCGCGAGGCCGGGTACACGACCGGCATGGTGGCGCACTACTTCGATAACAAGCAGGACATCGTCATCGCCGCACTTCGATTGATCCTGCGCCGCATCGAGGAGCGCCTCGCCCGACCGGCGCCGGATCTGCTCGCGCTGCTTGCGGAATCGCTGCCCGTGGACGCCCAGCGCTACATCGAATGCGCGTTCTGGACGGCCTTCTGGGGACAGGTGTCGGCCGACAAGCGCCTGAAGCGCATCAATGCGTGGGTACACCGCGAGTACCTGCGCTTGTTCGAGCGCTGTCTTGCGCAGGGCTGGCGGGAGTGGAGCACCTGGCCGGCTGCGACCCGCGACTGCGTGCTGCGCTCGGTGATCACCTTCATCAACGGGATCACGGCGAGCGCCGTGGCGAGCCG
>DATKPP010000088.1:0-7572 GCA_035524075.1 Steroidobacteraceae bacterium
GCTGCCATCGCCCTCTTTGGTGTCCGCCAGCTTCTTCAGGAAGTCCGCGAAGCGCTCCATGTGATAGCGCTCGATGACCTGCAGCTTGCGAATACGCTCGCGATCGTTGGAGTGGTGGCTGACCGGATGAAACGCATCGGGAACGCCGACGAAGTTGTAGGTGCGGTTGGTGCCTTCGGAGACCATCACGTACGAGGCGACGCGCGTGAGATCCGCCTGATAGGCCAGTGCAATCAGGTCGAACATGAGCCGCACTTGCTTGTCGAAGTTCTCGAGCTCTCCGAGCGGCGCGTTCGGCACCTCGATCCCCGTCAGCTTGCGCGTCTCGGCCAGGGCCACCCGCCGCTCGAGCTCGCGGACGGTATCGAGATAGTCCGACATGCGCGCCTGGTCGGCTGCACCCAGCGAGGTGTTCAGCGCCTTCGCCCGGACGCTGATCATGTCGAGGATGCTCTTGTCCTCGCGCAACAAGGCGGCGCGTTCGGCCGCCGTGTCACCCTCGCCCATGAGCTCGATGAACACCTTGCGCGGGTTGTATTCCATCGGCAGCGGCGTGTGCGGGCCGGAATATGCTGTGGTCGAGGCGTAGTAGCAACCCGCACCACCGCAGGCAGCCACCTGGATGGTGGTCTCCGAGCAGACCTCGAGCGAGGGCAGTGCCGTCTTCTGCCCGATGTGCTGCGCGACGATCTGATCGAGCGTGATCGACATGCTGGCGCCCTTGGCCTGCGTGTCCGGATGCTCGCAGGAGAGCCAGGTCGCCGGATTGTAGGTGTGCACCGAGCCCAGCGCCGCGAGGTTCTCGAGATTGTCGAAGGTCGTGACGTATCTCTTGTACGGCTCGAGCGAGGCCAGAGTCTTGCCGAGCTTGAAGTCGGCGCCCTTGCCCGTGGAGCTCCAGGTGTCCACTTCCTTCCCGTAGACCGTGTTGTTCATGATCGCCCCGTGCGGGATGTAGAAGAATCCCGCACGGGTCTTGGGTGCCGCTGCGGTTTTCTCCAGCGCCGTGGCGGCCGGAACCATCGCATCCAGAAACGGCAGTCCCAGGGCCACGCCGCTGCCGCGCAGGAACGTGCGGCGGGAAAGATGCTTGCGAGTCAGAAACGTAGCCATCGCCTGTCACTCCTGTCGCTGCTGGGCGCTGTCCCTGGCGCCGCCCAGGGTGGAAGCCACCTTGGTCGGGGGCTGAGACCCCTTCGGCCGAGGGGTAGATCCCTGGCGTAGGAACTCATCGCTGTTGACCACACCCGTGATGAGCGCCGCGAACGAGTAGTTGCTCGCCGCGGCAGCGCGCACGATCTTCCTCACCTCGGGCATGTCGTAGTACTCGAGCTCGCGGTTGAGCGCATACATCATCAGGCGCTTGGCCACGACCGTCGGGAACAGGTCCGGCTTGCGCGTGAGATAGTGCCGCAGATCCGCCGGCGTGCGCAGCACGATGCCGCTGGAGAGCTGCGTCGTCGGATCGATCGGCACATGGGTTTCCGGATCGGCTGTGCGCCAGCGACCGGTCACATCGAAATTCTCCAGCACCAGGCCCAGGGGATCGATGAGCCCATGGCACGCCGCACAGGTGGGATTCCTGCGATGCGCCTCGAGCCTCTGGCGCACCGTCGTGGGTGGCTGGCCCTCGTGGAAGGACAGGTCCATGGCGACATTCGGCGGCGGCGGATGAGGCGGAGTGCCCTCCAGCCGGTCGAGGATGTACTCACCGCGCAGCACGGGCGAGGTGCGGTCGGCATACGAGGTTCGCAGCTCGAATGCGCCCTTCCCCAGCAGGCCCCAGCGATTCGTATTGCTCAGCTGCACTCTGCGGAACTGCGGTCCAAGGACGTTGGGTATGCCGTACTGCCGCGCGAGCGAATCGTTGACGAACGTCCAATCAGCCGTGATCAGGTCGTTCACGCTGCGGTTCTGCAGCAACACGCTCGCGAGGAACAGCTGCGCCTCGGTCTCGAAGTTGCGGGTCATCTCGGCGCTGTATGACTTCTCGAGCGGCTCGATTTGATTCAGAGTGCCGAAGTTCAGCCACGAGAACGCGAAGTCGGTGATGAGGGACTCCGCGCGCGGATCCTTCAGCATGCGCGCAACCTGGGCATCCAGCACGCTCGGATTGGTGAGCTGCTTGTGCTCGGCGAGCGTGAGCAGCTGCGGATCCGGCCCCTGGTTCCAGAGGAAGAACGACAGGCGCGAGGCGAGCTCCAGATCGGTCAACGCGCGCGACTCGCCCGGAACCGCCGGGCTCGAGATTGCGCGATACATGAAATCCGGGCTCGACAGGATCGCCGTGACGAGCTCGGTCACACCGGAATCGAACCCCCCCGGTTGCGACCGACCCGCATCGTAGAACTTCATCAGCCAGCTCACATCAGCGTCGGTCACCTGACGCCTGAACGCGCGCGTGGCCAGATGGCGCGCAATGCGCTCGGCGCACGGTCGCTCCTCGGCCGGCTGCTTGGGATCGCAGATGAAGATCTTCGCGCGGCTGGCGCTCAATGACAGCCCCTCGGGCGAGTACGGACCTTTGATCTCTACCCCGTCCCGAATGATCGGCATGCCGATGCCAAAGGTGCGACCCGCGCCCGTCGGATCGTTGCTCTCCGCCCAGGAGCGCTGGATGAAGGTCACGGTCACCCGGTGTGCGCCTGCCTTGATCTGTACGGGCACATTGGACACCTGTGCGGTGATGGTCGCGCGGCCCTTGGGGCCGTCGCGGTCGGCCAGGGCGAGATCCTCGGATCCGCCGATCTCCCGCCGGGCCACTTCCTGGTCGTCGACCAGGATCACCATCGTCGCTCGGGTCTCCATGCCGCGCGGATACAGCCCGGCATCGAGGCTGTCTCCGTCGTGCAGGCTGAAGCGATACTCCCCGTCGGCAGGAAAGACGTGCATGAAGCTCACGCCTCCGCGGGTCCCAAGGGGGTAGCCGTCCTTGTGCGTGTACTGGCTCGGATCACCCAGCCCGGCCTGGCCCCCGCCGCCACCGCCACCGCCGGAGAAGAACGTCTCCAACTTCGGCAGCGGCTCGCCGACGGCCGTTTGAGCGATGTGGCGCGCCGCCAGGAGGTACTGGTCCATGAAGGTCGGGGAGATGCTCAGGGCACTGGCAATGTTGCTGAAGCCGTCGACCTCGATCTCCGTGGGCAGAACCTGCTTGGGATCGACATCCACGCCGAGGAGCCCCTTCACCGAGGCTGCGAACTCATCGCGACTCAAACGCTCGAGCGGGACATGACCGATGCCGCGATCCTTCGCCGAGTTGTCGAGGTGAGTCTCCAGATAGTTGAGGAAGGCATCGACCACGGCCTGGCTGGGCTGCTTCTGACCCGCGGGCGGCATGAGCCGCCCGGTGAGCTTGGTAATGGCCTGCTCCCAGACCTCCGGATCCTCTCCGGGGTGGCTCAAATCCAAGGTGTCAAATGCGAAGCCCCCAGCCCAGTCCGTCGTGTTGTGGCACTTGTCGCAGATGTTATTGATCATGGCGCGGAACGGCTGAAGGGCCGCTCCAGCAGTGGTTCCCTGAGCCCCTGGGTGGGCCCCCGAGCTCGCGGGCTCTTGGCCGTGCACGACACCCGCTGCCAGGGCGAGACCGACGAGGGGCACGCAAACTCTGATTCGCATCAGTGCGTACCTGGACCACGCTCCGCTTCTGCGCATTCCCATCCCTCGCCCCTCTGCCCGACCGCGTATTGTGCCGCTGCCCGATGTGACCAGGCCAACATGATGCATTGACGCCACGCGAGGCCGCGAACTCCTTGCAGCTCCGGCGCCGCGCTGTTGAAACATCCTAGCGAATCATGACCCCTCTTATAAGTGTGCGTTCCGCGGCCCCCGACGCCGGATCGAAGCTGCGTCCTGGGCTTATATATCATTGATTTACAATCATTTTTATGTCTCGCGCGCGCAGCGGACCCGCCGGCGAGCGGTGCACGAGCGGCAAGCCCGAGATAACGAGCCGCACCAGCATGGGCAGGAAACTCAGGAGCGCACGGACCGGCAGCGTATACCAGGCTGGGTTGGAGGCGCGATCCGATCTGATCCGCCGCGGCTCATTGAAGAGAGATCGGGGGCTCCAGCATCCCAAGCACGCTCACCGCGACCAGGACGAGCGCCCCCAGAGCGGCTTCCGCCAGCAGGCTCGTACGCAGCTTGCCGAGCACCGGCCCGAGCGGTTGCGACCCAGCGACGGCCATCTGCAGCTGCGGGGTCAGGTGCGAACGATTGATCATCGCGAGCAGCAGCATGCCGAAAAACAGCACGAGCTTGACCAGCAGCGCCAGCCCGTAGGCCGTGTTGAGGAGCGCTGACCAACGGTGCAGCCCGATCAGATACCACGCGTTGACCAGACCCGTCAGTGTCAAGGCTGCAACCACCGCCGGCCCGAGCGCCGAGAAGCGGGAGAGTTGCCGAAGCAGGGTCCGTGCTTCCTCAGCAGTGCGAGCGCGATGCGTGCGCACGGCGCGAGCGCCGAGCAGCATCAATGCGCCAAGCCACAAGCCTGCCGCCAGGAGGTGAAGCACATCCGCGCCGGCATGCACAGAGCCGCCTGCGCCCTCGCCCAGGCTGCCGTGCCCCGTCCACGCGAAGCTCGCGACGGTCAGGCCGCCCAGGAAGGCAACGGCGATCGCCCGCGGGCGCGCGGATCGCAGCAGGATGCAGGTCCCGAGCACGACTGTAAGCCCCAGAACACGCAGCGCCAGGACCATTCCAAAGCGTGTTCCGGTGACCACCGCGATGACGGACGTCCACGCCCCGGTGAGCAAGTCCGCCTCGGCAGACAGCCATGCAAGGCCCGAGACCACCCCGGTCACAGCCGCGAGCAGCATCAACGCACGCAATACGGTGGGCGCTGGCTGAGGCTCGTGCGCGCCGTGTGCAGGGGCTGCGTAGAGCAGGAACAAAGCGGACCCGAACAGCGCGAGCGTCGAGGTGAATTGCAGCAGCCGCGCCAGGATCAGCACTGCATCGATCACCAGAGGTCTATCTCACGGTGAAATGGTAGCGGCCGCTCGTCTTGTGTCCGTCGTCGGTGGCGACCGCAGTCCATGACACGGTGTAGACGCCCGCGGTCAACCTCGCACTCGGCGCCGCCGCGAGCGACTTCGCATCCCCGCCTGCGGCGGCTGCCAACCTCACCGGGCTGCCATCGGCGCGCGCAACTCTGAACATCGAGAAGCTCTTGGCGATCTCCTCGCTGAACTCGAGCCGAATGACCTGCGGCGCACTGACCGTCGCATTGGGAGCGGGGTCGGCGCTCACGAGCTTGGCATGCGCCTGAGCCTCGACGCTGCAGATACAGCCGAGCAGGGCCAGGGCCATGGATGCCTTCATTGAGCATGAGCTGTGCAACATGGGAGGCTCCCGGCAGCGTGCATCCCGGTGTGGATGCCCTCTCGCAGACTAGAGTACAGTGGCATCGGGCACGGCGCGACGGCCTATCACGTTCGGAGTCCATCCGTGCGATCGCTGGGTTCAAAGGCGCAAGGTGCTCGCCTGGAGCGGATGAGAGCCTCGTCGCGCTGGGCCGGCGCAGCCTTTCGTAACGTGCATCCGATCCTGCCGGGTCTGCGCGATCCAAACGCTCGCATGCCGACGCTGACCGAGATGCTCCTGGGGGGCAAGGGGCGCGTCCCTGCGCAACCCTTACCCTCGGTCAGCCCGCTCGAGGTGTGGCGGCGCAAGCCCGGCAGTGGGCTGCGTGCGACGTGGCTCGGCCACTCGACGCTGCTCATCGAGATCGACGGTGTTCGCGTGCTGACGGACCCCGTCTGGGGTCCGCGCGCCTCGCCGTTGAGGTTGGCGGGCCCCAAGCGCTTCCAGCCCGTGCCGGTTGCCCTGCGCGCGATGCCGCCGATCGATCTGGTGATCGTCTCGCACGATCATTACGACCACCTCGACTACCCGACCATTCGTGCGCTCGCCAAGAGCGCGGTGCCCTTCGTCACCTCCCTCGGCGTGGGCGCGCACCTCGAGGGCTGGGGCGTGCCTGCCGGGCGCATCACCGAGCTCGATTGGTGGGAATCGCACGACATCCCCGGGAGTGCGGTGCGTGTAACGGCCGCGCCGTCGCAGCACTTCTCCGGCCGCACGCTGAGTACTCGCAATACGACGCTTTGGTCCTCGTTCGTCATCCGCTCCGAGCGGCACTCCGTCTTCTTCAGCGGCGACACGGGCCTTACGACCGAATACGCAGACATTCCCACGCAGCTCGGGCCCTTCGATCTGGTGATGCTCGAGATCGGTGGCTGGGATGCGGCCTGGGGCGACATGCATCTGGGGCCCGCGAACGCGCTCAAAGCATCCGCCCTTCTGGGAGGAGGTCTATTCCTGCCGATTCACTGGGGCACGTTCAGTCTCGGAATGCATGCTTGGGACCAGCCGCCCGAGACGCTGCTGGAACTGCACGCAAGCTCCGATGCCAGGCTCGCGATGCCACGCCTGGGGGAGCCGATCGAGCCCACGCTCGCTGACGGACCCGTCCAGCCGTGGTGGCGCAGCATCGCGAGCGCGTCGCGAGCCGAAGAGTCCACCGAGGTCAAGCTGCCCACTGCGACGCCGTGGCCGCTCGATTAGGCGAGCCGCAAGGCTCGCCGGGGCACTCCTTGATCCCTATCCCGAGCGTTGCGGCAGCGCCGCGAGCGTGCGCCCATCGGAAGTGGTCACGCGCACGTAGAACCCGCCGGGACGATGATCCTTGAGCGGGTAGTACACGATCGTCACCTTATCTCCGGCACTCAGTGAGTGACGGCTCCAGCCGCGCCGCCCGAGCCAGCTGGGGCTCATGCCCTCGAGGCCCCACTCCTGGGTGCCCCCCTGCTCGCGTGGCACGACGACCCAGAGGAACGTGTGCGGCTGCGTCCACTCGTATCGCTCGATCGTGCCGCTCAGGGATTTCTCCTTCCCCCATTCGAACATGGCGGTGGAGTGGTGGGCGCTCGCGGCCGGACCGAACGCAAGCCAGGTCGCGCACAGCAACATTGATGTCAACCATCGGCTGAGCTTCACGAACTATTCTCCGGGCTGGTGCTTGAGACTGAATGCGGCATTGCCATGCGCATCCAGGGCATCGTGATTGTTCTGCTGGCACACGTATTCCATGATCTTCCAGTCACGGTGGCGCCGGTAGTCGGCCGTCGTGGTGTACGGCTCGACGAACACGGCCGGATCGGTGCGGGTGGTGGTGATCTCGAGCAGGTCGGGTTGCACGAGCCGCATTCGCTCGGTCACGTGAAATTGAGCGCTGTGGCCGTTGATCCCGTTCAGCGGGCTGGTCTCGGGCAGGATCGCCGAGGTCTCAACGACCAACGTGTCACCCTCCCAGTGGCCCACGGATGTTCCCTGATAGGTGGGATCGGGGTCCGCAGGGGCCGGCTTTCCATCGGTCGGAATGCGGCGCACGAGCGAGTATGTCTCGATGAGGATGGTCACCCGCCCCGGCGTGAAGAGGAACTCGATCGGATAGGGCTCCTGCATGCTCTGCGGAACCCCGGGCGGCACGCAGCTGGCCACTTCGGAGACGAAGTTCAGGCCGGGCGTCTTGCGGTTCTTCTCCTGGAACTTGGCATATTGGGC
>DATKPP010000089.1:0-2007 GCA_035524075.1 Steroidobacteraceae bacterium
CTTGGTGCCGACCGTCACCCCACCCATGGCCCGCAATCGCTCGGCGTGACTCTGCTCGGACGCCGCGAGCCCTGCTTCGGCCGCGTCCTGTTGGCAGTCATAACCCGCGCGGTCGTCGAGCTCCCGCGCCGTGATCGCCGGCACGACGAAGCCGGTGCCGACCGTACGCGCAAGTAAGATGAGCACCCGGGTCCGCGGCGAGGGCCGGTGCGGTGGCAGCGTCTCGCCGGCCGCCTGCAGCCGCTCGGCCCAGAATCTCGCGTGCTGGCGCTCGGATGCGGCGAGCTCGAGATAAGCCCTTTGCTGTTGCGGGTCGCGCGCGACGGCAGCAAGAGCCTCGTAGAGTACTTCGCTGTCCTGCTCCGCAAGGAAGTTGCGCCGCATTCGGGCGAGCTCCGCCGTGCGGCTACTGCGAGCATAGGGAGACTGTGGAAGCGTAGCCATGGGATCGACATTATTCGCGCGGAGTCGCCGGTATATCCGCATTCCTACGGATACGCGGAAGCTCACGGATCGCGGCAAGTGCGTATGGCGCGCCGAGCCTCGATCGGGTGAGCATGCGCCCATGCGAGACCAAGAGTCCCCGATGAGAGTGCGCATTATTCTCGCCGATCATAGCGAGGCCGACTTCTACGACATGCGCAAGGCCGATGAGAAGCCAAAGTTTGCGGGCGGCGTCGGTGATCCGCTCGTGCATCTGCACGACCGGGACATGGACTCGGATCGCCCCGGACGGTTCTTCAATCATGCGTCAAACCCCACCGGGCGGCGTGGCGCCACGGCGCATCACAGCGCCGGCGGGGAGCGCAGCACGCACAAGCACGAGGCGGTGGAGTTCGCTCGGCGTATCGCCACGCTCCTCGAGGAGGGCCGGCGGGAGGGCGAGTTCGAGCGCCTCGTGGTCATGGCACCGCCCGCCTTTCTCGGGCTTCTGCGCGAGGCGCTGCCACAGTCGCTGCGCTCGATCGTGGTGGCGGAAGTCGCCAAGAGCTACGTCCACCAGCCACCGTCGCAGTGGCGCTCTCACCTGCCAGATCAGATTTTCAATCGTCTGTCGCCGTCGTGAGCGGCGTCTGAGAATGTTGGAGGTTTCCGTCATGAACGTGGGTAAGCTCAGCAAGCGTCCGGTGATCACAGTCACTCCTCAGCAGGATCTCGTATCCGCAGCCGAGCTGATGCGCGAGAAACACATCGGTTTTCTCATCGTGGTCGAGGAATACGGCAGGCCGATCGGCGTACTGACCGACCGGGATATCGTCATCTGCGTAGTCGCGAAGCGCGCCGACCCCAGCCTGCTCACGGTAGCCGATGTCATGACTCGGGATCCGACCACGGCTGACGAAGGGGAATCCGTCGCCAATGCCCTGCGCACGATGCGCCGCATCGGTGTGCGCCGACTGCCCGTGGTGGGAGCCAAGGGTCTGCTCACCGGCATCCTCTCGCTCGATGACGTGCTCGATGCGCTCGCCAATGAGCTCGTCGAGGTGTCGGGCGCGATCCGCAACGAGCAGCATATTGAAGGCGTGCTGAGATCCTGAAAAACATCCAAGCCCCGCGCGGCCGCGGAGGGCACTCGTGATGGCGAAGAATTCTCAACCCATCGTATTCGTGGTCGATGACGACGAGTCGGTTCGAGGGTCGCTTCACTATCTCCTGCAATCCGCCGGCCTGGAGTGTCAGGCGCTCGCTTCCGCGACCGAGTTCCTCACCGTCTACGATCCCGCCCAGCCGGGCTGCCTCGTACTCGATGTGCGGATGCCGGGAATGAGCGGCCTCGAGCTGCAACAACTGTTGAATTTGCGCGGCGCCATCATCCCGGTCATCTTCATCACCGGGCATGGGGACATCCCGATGGCAGTGGATGCAATGCAGCAGGGGGCAAGCGACTTCCTGCAGAAGCCCTTCCGCGACCAGGACCTGATCGATCGCGTCCAGCGGGCTCTCGAGAAGGACACCAGGACCCGCGCCGCGCTCGAGCAGCACGACAGCATCCGTGAACGGATCGCG
>DATKPP010000090.1:0-9193 GCA_035524075.1 Steroidobacteraceae bacterium
CCGGGGGATGAGGCATCCACCACGAACGCGCTGATCCCGCGAGCGCTCGTGGAGCCATCGGGACGCCACTCCGGCTCGCTCGTGCGGGCGAACACGCAGTAGAAGTCGGCGATACCGCCGTTCGAGATCCAGGTCTTCTCGCCCTGGAGAATGTATTCATCACCGGCGCGGCGCGCGCGGCACGCGAGGGCTGCGACATCGGAGCCAGCCCCCGGCTCGGAGAGTGCAAAGGCTGCAATGGCAGTGCCTTCGATGACTCGCGGCAGATAGCGCTCGCGCAGCCCGGGGGAGCCGGACAGGCTGATCGCGCCGCTCCCGAGCCCCTGCATCGCAAAGGCAAAGTCGGCGAGACCCTCGTGCCAGGCGAGTGTCTCGCGAATGAGCGTGAGAGCGCGTACATCGAAGCGCGGCTGCGAGCCGGCCGCGGCCCTGGGCACGCAGTACTTCGTGAAGCCCGCGTGAGCCAGGGCACGCACCCGAGCACGGCTTGCGGCATCGACGGCGGCGCGATCCTCGACGTGCCGCTCGGCGCAGAGGTGCTCGTGCGCCCAGGCATCGACGCTTGCCGCGAGCTCGCGGTGAGCCGGCTCGAAGAAGGGCATCGCGAGATGGCTTCGCGGCTCGATACGACCCGATGCGACGCTCACGCTCAGTTCCCTTCGAACTGCGGCCGCTGCTTCGCGACGAAGGCGCGATAGGCGCGCCGGAAGTCCTCGGTCTGCATGCAGCTCGCCTGCGCAGCGGCTTCGGCATCGATCGCCTGGTCGAGGGGCATCGCCCACTCCTCGTGCAGCATCCTCTTCGTCATGGCATGGGCGGCGGTTGGGCCCGTCGCGATCTCGCTTGCAAGGGCGGTCGCCGCGGTGAGCAGCTCCTCGGGGGGAAGCAAGCGATTGAAGAAGCCCCATGAGAGACCTTCTGCGGCAGACATCGAGCGGCCCGTGTAGAGCAGCTCCGCCGCACGCCCATGGCCGATGATGCGCGGGAGCAGTGCGCATGCGCCCATGTCGCAGCCGGCCAGTCCCACCCGCGTGAAGAGAAAAGCCGTCTGAGCTCGGGCGGTGGCCAGGCGAAAGTCGGCGGCGGTGGCGAGGAGCGCCCCTGCGCCGGCGCACACCCCATCCACCGCGGCGATGATCGGCTGGGGCGAGTGCCGCATCGCCTTGACGACATCGCCCGTCATGCGTGTGAACTCCAGCAGACCGGCCGCGTCGAGCCGTGTGAGCGGCCCGATGATCTCGTGCACGTCCCCGCCCGAGCAGAAGTTTCCGCCGGCTCCCGTGAGGATGACCGCACGCACCTCGCTCACATTCGTCAGCGCGCGGAAGAGCTCGCGCAGCTCCGCGTACGAGTCGAAGGTCAGAGGGTTCTTGCGCTCGGGTCGATTGAGCGTGATCACACCGACGCGGCCGCTGAGCGCCCACTGAAAGTGCCGGGGCTGAAACGCCTGGGACGTCATGGACGCGCTCCATCGGCTCGGTCGCCTTCGGATCGGATGCATTGCTTGAGCTCGCCGAGCAGCTCCGCGAGCTCGGCCTTGCGCCGCGTGCTCATGCCCTCGAAAAGGGTGATCACCCACTGCTCGTGCTCGGCCGCCATGCGGCGAAACTGCCGCTGCCCCTCGCCGGTGAGCTTCACGCGATAGACTCGGCGGTCGCTGCCATCCACCGCGCGCACGACCAGGCCCTCCTTCTCCAGACCATCGGTGATCCCGGTCACATTGCCCCCGGTCACCATCATGCGCTGCGAGAGCTCGCTCATCTTCAGTCCCTGCGGGGAGCGCTCGAGCTGCGCCATGAGATCGAAGCGTGGCAGAGTGGTACCGAAGGCGGACTGCATGTTCTGCCGCACGTAGCTCTCGATCCGGTTGGTGCAGCTCAACAAGCGCAGCCACAGACGCACCGACACGTGATGATCATCATGAATGCGCGTTTCGGCATCGATCGGCGGCTCGATGAGCTTCAATCGCCCCTTACCCTTCGCCATGCGCCTTCCTTTCGGTCAATTCACGGGGCCGCCGGCGAGGGCGATGCTCTGGCCCGTGATGCTCTCGGCTCCCGGTGAGCACAACCACAGCACCGTGTGCGCGATCTCCTCGGGCTGGATGAGTCGCCCCTGAGGATTGGTCGCAACGAGCGCGGCCAGCGCCTGCTGCTCGGAGCGACCGGTCTTGCGGCCGATGTTCGCCACTGCGGAGCGCACCATCTCGGTATCGGTGTAGCCCGGGCACACCGCGTTCACCGTGATGTTGTTCGTGGCGTACTCGAGCGCCAACGAGCGGGTGAGACCGATCAGGGCGTGCTTGGATGAGGCGTACGCGCTGATGTAAGGGGCGCCTCGCAATCCGGCGGTACTCGCGATGTTGACGATGCGCCCGAAATTGAGCTCGAGCATGTCGGACACACACTCGTGCGTGCACAGATAGGCACCGGTCAGGTTCACTGCGAGGATCCGATTCCACAGCGCCTCGCCGGTATCGGTGAACTTGGCGCTCGCGGCCTGCCCGGCATTGTTGATGAGGATGTGCACCGGCCCGAACGTGCGCCGTGCGGCGGCGAGTGCGCTGCGAACCGAGGCTCCTTCGGTCACATCGGCAACCGCTGCGAGCGCCTGATCGGCTCCGAGCCGTTCGACCAGCTGTCCGAGGGCATCCTTGTCGCGGGCGAGCAGCGACAGCCGTGCGCCCGCGGCCGCCAGCGCTCCTGCGATCACGGCACCGATGCCGCGACTGGCGCCGGTCACCACGGCGTGCCTCCCGGCGAGCGCAGCGGTGCTGCTCATGCGGCCTCCCCGGGCCGTGCAGCACGCAGGAGGTTGCGCTCGAGCTGATCCTTGCCCGACAGGTACTGCTGCGGCCACCACTGCGGGCGGTAGCACTGCGCCGCCGCCGCTTGAAGCGTCCAGGCAGGATGACTCAGGTGCGGTCGCGCGAGTGCGCAAAGATCGGCGCGGCCGGCCGCGATGATCGAGTTGACGTGATCCGCCTCGTAGATGTTGCCGACCGCCAGGGTGGCAATTCCGATCTCGTTGCGAATCTCATCCGCGAAGGGCGTCTGCCACATCCGTCCATACGTGGGCTTCTGAAATGGAACGGTCTGGCCGGTGGAGACGTCGATGAGGTCCGTCCCCGCCTGCTTGAAGGCGCGGACAATCGCAAGCCGATCGGGGTCGCTGAGCCCGCCATCCGCCCAGTCAGTGGCGGAGAACCGGACCGAGAGCGGCCTTGGGGCGGGCCACTCCGCCCGTACGGCTTGCAGGACCTCGAGCGGAAAGCGCAGTCGGCCCTCGACGTTGCCGCCGTATTCGTCGCCGCGGTGATTGGTGAGCGGCGAGAGGAAGGAGGCCAGGAGATAGCCGTGCGCCATGTGCAGCTCGAGCATGTCGAAGCCGGCTGCGGCTCCCAGCCGCGCGGCATGCACGAACTCGTCGCGAACGCGCAGCATGTCCGCGCGCGTCATCGCGCGCGGCTGCTGGCTCACGCCCGGCAGGTAGGGGATGGGCGAGGGTGCCATCACTGGCCAGTTGCCGCTCGCCAGCGGATGGTCGGGCTCTTCCCACCCGAGCTGTGTGGAGCCTTTGCGTCCGGAGTGGCCGAGCTGCAGGCAGATCTTCGCCGGCGAGTGCCCATGGACGAACTCCACGATGCGCCGCCAGGCATCGCGCTGCGCCTCGCTCCAAAGACCCGTGCACCCGGGACTGATGCGTCCCTCGGGGGACACGCAGGTCATCTCGGTGTAGACAAGGCCTGCGCCGCCGAGCGCGCGCTGGCCGTAGTGCACCAGATGCCAGTCGGTCGGCGTGCCCTCCACCGCGCTGTACTGGGCCATGGGTGAGACGACCACGCGGTTGACGAGCTGCATGTCCCGCAGCTTGAAGGGCAGAAACATGGGTGGGCGCGACTCGGCGAGGCCGTCGCGCTGCGCGAGCCAGCGCTCGTAGCCCTCGACGAAGCGCGGATCGCGGACCTTCAAGTTCTCGTGTCCGATGCGCTGACTGCCCGTGAGCAGGCTGTAAGCGAACTGCTCTGGCGGCAGGTGAGCATAGCGGGCAACGTGCTCGAACCATTCCATGCGGTTGCGGGCGGCACTCTGAAGGCGCAACACCTCGGTGCTGCGCTCGTTCTGGTACGCGGCAAGCGCAGGCTCGAGCGGCTGGCCCGACACGACGTGCCGCGTGAGCGCAATGGCGTCCTCCATCGCGAGCTTGGTGCCCGAGCCGATGGAGAAATGTGCAGTGTGCGCGGCATCGCCGATGAGTACGATGCGCCCATGGTGCCAGCTGCCGCACAGCACGCGGTTGAAGTTGAGCCAGGCCGAGCCGCGCAGGTGGGCGGCGTTGCTCTGCAGCTGATGGCCCCCTAGATAGGGCGCGAACAGCTGCTGGCAGAACGCGAGCGATTGCTCGGTGCTCAGCCGATCGAGGCCGTGCGCTTTCCAGGTCTCCTCGGGGGTCTCGACGATGACGGTCGAGAGATCTTTGCTAAATTGGTAGGCGTGGATCTGGAACCAGCCATGCTCGGTCTTCTCGAACGCGAACGTGAACTCGGCGAAGGGGCAGGTGGTGCCGAGCCAGATGTAGCGGCACTTGCGCACCTCGACGTCCGGGTGGAACACGCTCGCGTGGCGGTTGCGGATGCGGCTGTTGACCCCGTCGGCACCGATGATCAGGTCGGCATCGGCGAATGCGGCCTCGTCCTCGACCTCGTGCTGAAAGCTCTGCCGGACGCCGAGCTCACGCGCCCGCTCCTGCAGCAAGGCGAGCAGGCGCTTGCGGCCGATGCCACAGAAGCCATGTCCGCTGCTCACGAAGCGCCGTCCGCCGAAGTGAATGGCAATGTCGTCCCAGTGATGGAAATGAGCGAGGATGGCCGCATGCGATTGCTGGTCGGCGGTGCGGAAGTTGGCCATGGTCTGGTCGGAGAACACCACTCCCCAGCCAAAGGTGTCCTCGGGGCGATTGCGCTCGAAGACCTCGACGCTTGCGGTGGGCAGGGCCTTGCGAAGCAGGATTGCCGCGTAGAGACCTGCGGGGCCGCCGCCCACGCAGACGATTCTCTTCATGCTGTCGAGCAATCCTCTTGCGCCCGTATCGCGGGCGTGGCGCCTATGTTATATTCTGAAGTTGCTTCAGGTGTCAATTATTTCAATAACGAGCGACAGCGGGCATCCGTGCTGTCTCAGCCTCGCGAGTGAAGCCATGAGCACCGAAACAAAATCCCCGGCTCCCGCATCCTCCACGCTGGCGCAGCTCGTTGCGGGAATCGTCGGCGGCAACATCCGCGTGGTCGATCTCACCGTGCCGCTCGAGCCCGGGACTCCGACCATTCAGCTGCCCCCGCAGTTCGCGCCATCGAAGTCGTTCTCGCTCGAGGAGATCTCGCGTTACGACGAGCGAGGTCCGGCCTGGTACTGGAACAACATCGCATGCGGTGAGCACACCGGGACGCATTTCGATGCGCCCATTCACTGGGTGACGGGCAAGGACTACGCGAACAACGCCACGCACAACATCCCGGTGGACCGCTTCATCGGTCCGGCCTGCGTCATCGACGTTGCGCAGCGAGCCAAAGCGAATGCGGATTTCCTGCTCACGCGCGCGGCCGTGGAGGAGTGGGAGCGCCAGCACGGGCGCATTCCGCCGCACGCCTGGGTGCTCGTGCGGACCGATTGGTCGCATCGCACGAGTGCCCGGGAGTTCTTGAACATCGGGGCCGACGGCGCACATACGCCCGGCTTCGATCCGCAGTGCGTGCCGTTCCTGGCCCGCGAGCGCGATATTCTCGGTGTGGGCGTCGAGACCGTGGGCACCGACGCAGGTCAGGCACCGACCTTCGAGCCCATGTTCCCCTGTCACACCATCATGCACGGCGCGAATCGCTTTGGGCTCGCGAGCCTCACCAATCTCTATCAGCTTCCCCCGACGGGCGCCGTGGTGATCGCGCCACCGCTGAAGATCGTGAACGGCTCGGGCAGTCCACTGCGCGTGCTCGCCCTGGTACCGACCTGAGAGCCGGACTCCCATGGCCGAGCGCTCGTTCGCGAAAGAGGTCCAGTCACTGCGTCTAGGTGATGGCGCCGAGTTTCGCGGCGAGGGCATTCTCGCCGTCACCAAGGCGCTGCTGCAGTCCGGGGTTGCCTACGTGGGGGGGTACCAGGGAGCACCGATCTCCCACCTCATGGACGTGCTGGCGGACGCCGAGGACATCCTCGGCGAGCTCGGCGTGCACTTCGAGGCGAGCGCCTCGGAGGCGACCGCCGCGGCGATGCTCGCAGCGTCCATCAACTACCCCCTGCGCGGCGCGGTGACCTGGAAATCCACGGTCGGCACGAACGTGGCCTCGGATGCACTCGCGAACCTCGCCTCGGCCGGTGTCAAGGGCGGTGCCCTCATCATCCTCGGTGAGGACTACGGGGAAGGCGCGAGCATCATGCAGGAGCGCACGCACGCCTTCGCCATGAAGTCGCAGATGTGGCTGCTCGATCCTCGGCCGCAGCTGCCCGCGATCGTCCGCAGCGTCGAGCAAGCCTTCGAGCTCTCCGAGGCGAGCAACACACCGGTCATGCTGATGCTGCGGATCCGGGCGTGTCACGTCTACGGCCGCTTTCTGGCGCGGGATAACCGCCGGCCTGCGCTGTGCGCAGCCGACGCGCTGGCGCACCCCTCACGAGACTATGGGCGGATCATCCTGCCACCCTCCACCTACGCGCAGGAGCGCGAGAAGATCGAGCACCGCCTGCCGGCGGCACAGCGCTTCATCGCCGAGCGGCACCTGAATGAGCTGCTCGAAGGTGACTGCAGCGAGGTCGGAGTGGTGCTGCAAGGCGGGCTTTACAACAGCACGCTGCGCGCGCTCGAGCTTCTCGGCTGCGCCGATGCCTTCGGAGCCAGCCGTCTGCCGCTGTACGTCCTGAACGTGACCTACCCGCTCATCTCCGAGGAATGGGCGCGTTTCTGCGCGGGCAAGCGCGCGGTGCTCGTGATCGAGGAGGGACAACCGGAGTTCATCGAGCAGGCGGCGAGCCAGATCCTGCGGCAGCGGGAGGTCGCTGCGCGGATCGTCGGCAAGGAAGTCCTGCCGATGCACGGCGAGTACACGGTCGATGTGCTGCGCAAGGGCATTGCGACGTTCCTCGAGAGATGGGCGCCCGAGCTCACCGCACGCCGCACCGCACCTCTGGAGGCCCCGCTCCTGCCGGCCGCGAAGCTTGCGGCGCTCGTGCCGGCGCGGCCTTCGGGACTGTGCACGGGATGCCCGGAGCGGCCGTTCTTCGCCGCGATGAAGATCCTGCAGCAGGAGATCGGACCGCTGCACATCAGCGCCGATATAGGCTGCCACTCTTTCGCGACGCTGCCGCCTTTCAACATGGGCAACAGCATCATGGGCTATGGCCTCGGGGCGGCTGGCGCCTCGGCATTCGGCTCGGCGGCCGGGCGGCGGGCCGTCTCGGTGATGGGCGATGGCGGCTTCTGGCACAACGGCCTGACGAGCGGCATCGGCAACTCGGTCTTCAACCGGCACGATGACCTCACCGTCATTATCGACAACGGCTATTCCGCGGCGACCGGCGGTCAGGACATCCTGTCGTCCCGCTCGGCAAATCCGCACCGGCAGGCCAACCACTCGATCGTGGATGCCGTACGCGGCGTTGGCGTCAAATGGGTCAAGCGCACGCACACCTACAACATGCGCGAGACGCTCAAGGTGCTGCGCGAGGCCCTGCGCACGCGCGAGCCTGGTCCCAAGGTCATCGTCGCCGAGGGAGAATGCCAGCTCAATCGCCAGCGCAGGGTGCGTCCGCTCACCAGCAAGGCGATCGCGGCGGGCAAGCGCGTGCTCCGCGAGCGCTTCGGAGTCGACCCGGACACCTGCACGGGGGATCATTCCTGCATCCGCTTGTCGGGCTGTCCATCGCTCACCGTGAAAGACAATCCGGATCCGCTGCGAACCGACCCGGTCGCGCACGTGGACGATTCCTGTGTCGGATGCGGTGTGTGCGGCGAGGTCGCCGATGCCGCGGTGCTGTGCCCGTCGTTCTATCGCGCGGAGCTCATCCACAACCCCTCGACCTGGGATCGCCTCATCCATCGCGTGCGCGCGGCGATCATCGGGGCGCTGCAGCGGCGCAGCGACCGGCGGCGGCTGCGCTACGCGCTCTAGCCTGAGCATTCCCATGGGCGAGCGCACGTTCAAGCTGACGGTCGCTGCACTCGGAGGGCAGGGCGGCGGCGTTCTCACCGACTGGCTCATCTCGATCGCGGAGCAGAACGGCTACATCGTGCAGGCGACCTCCGTTCCAGGGGTCGCGCAGCGTACCGGAGCCACGATCTATTACCTCGAGCTCTTTGCTCGATCCGAGGCGCAGCGTGCCGGACGCGAGCCTGTCATGGCGCTCATGCCGGCGTCGGGCGATGTCGA
Organism: Steroidobacteraceae bacterium; assembly: GCA_035524075.1. GTDB lineage: Bacteria > Pseudomonadota > Gammaproteobacteria > Steroidobacterales > Steroidobacteraceae > JASHUC01. The sequence goes on from DATKPP010000090.1 coordinate 8,417, forward strand.
CTGCGTGGTGGCCTCCGAGCTTGCCGAGGCGGCGCGCATGATCCAGCGCGGGCTCGTGAGCGAGCGCACGACGCTCATTGCCTCCACGCATCGCTCGTACGCGATCGGCGAGAAGAGCGCACTCGGACGCGGTACCGCCGATCCGCAGCAGCTCTTGGATCTCGTGCGCTCGCAGGGTCGGCGCGCGATCCTCTTCGACATGGAGCAGACGGCCGAGCAACATCGCAGCGTGATCAGCGCCGTGCTGCTCGGGGCGCTCAGCGGCGCGGCGGTATTGCCTTTCGCAAAGCAAGCATTCGTGGATGCCATTCGCAGGAGCGGCCTCGCGGTGGAGACGAATCTGGCCGCGTTCGAGGATGCGCATCGGCAGGCGCAGGAGAGTGGGGCGCCCCGTGCTGAAGCGCAGCGCCCTGCGCCCGCAGGCGCAATGCATGGCGCCCTGGGTGCCCCGCAGGGCGTGCCGCAGAAAGCGCAAACGCCCGGGCTGCAACCGCTGCTCGATCGGGTGCGCGGATTTCCCCCGGGCGTGCAGGCGTTGGTGCTCGAAGGCGTGCGTCGCATGCTCGACTATCAGGATCCGCGGTATGCCGCGCTGTACCTCGATCGGCTGGAGCGCATCGCAGCGATCGATCGAGGCATGTCGGGCGGTGCGGAGCTCCTGGAGATCACCGCACGACAACTGGCGCTGTGGATGACATTCGAAGATACGATCCGCGTTGCGGACCTCAAGACGCGCTCCACGCGCTTTGCGCGTGTGCGCAGCGAGATCCGAGCCCA
>DATKPP010000091.1:0-151199 GCA_035524075.1 Steroidobacteraceae bacterium
GAGAAATAGATCGCAGCTTTTTGGGTATATGTCATTCAGTTTCGTCATGCTCGAAGCACTGGTCTTGCTTCCGTGGGAGTCGCGCCGATGAATCTGTGGAATACGATCGTCCGTTTCTTTCAGGGCGGTGGGGAATTCATGTTCCCGATCGCCGTCGTGCTCGTGGTCGGCCTATCGATCGCCATCGAGCGCTACATCTACCTGGCGCATGTCGGGATGCGCAACCGCCGGCTCTGGAACGAGATCGTTCCGGTGCTGTCGCAAGGCAATTTCCGGCAGGTCGTGCAGATCACCTCGAAGTCCGACTCCGCGATCGGCCAGATCCTCAACTACGGACTCGCTCGCATCCAGGCAGCCCGGCGCCGAGATGACATCGAGAAGGCGATGGAGGAGAGCCTGATGGAGGTCGTGCCGCGGCTCGAGAAGCGCACGCACTATCTGGCCACATTCGCAAACCTCGCCACGTTGCTCGGCCTGCTCGGCACCGTGATCGGTCTGATCAATGCGTTCGCGGCCGTCGCGACGGTCAACCCCGCCGAGAAGGCGAACCTGCTCTCGGCCAGCATCTCGGTCGCGATGAACTGTACGGCTTTCGGCCTCATGACCGCCGTCCCGCTCCTCTTCATCCACGCGTGGCTGCAGACCAAGACCACCGAGCTCATCGACAGCCTGGAGATGGCCTCGGTGAAGTTCCTCAACGCGATCACGGAACGGCGCCCCGAAGCGCCGGCACCGGCGGCGGCCTGAGCGCGCCACTCCTCTGACCGGAGCCCGCCCGAGCCATGCGCCGCTCTTACGACGCCAAGAAGCTCGCGCGGCGGCGCCGCCAGCCGGCGGAGCTGCTGCTCGTGCCGATGATCGACATTTTCACGGTCCTCGTGACGTTCCTGCTCATGACCGCCGTGTTCTCGCGCACCGTGGTGCTGCAGCTCAATCTGCCCCAGCAGCAGGCTCAGTTCCGCGACCCGCCGCAGGGCCTGCAGCTCGAGGTGCTGGTGCGCAAGAACCTGATCCAGGTCGCCGACCGCAACACCGGACCGCTTGCGACGATGCCCAACACGGCGCAGGGCTACGACTACGACACGCTGACCACCTATCTCAAGCGCGTGAAAGCCAAGTTCCCCGAGAAGACCGACGCGACGGTGCTCCTCGAGCCGGACATCTCCTACGACACGCTCGTGCAGGTCATGGACCACGTGCGGGTTTTCGAGGTGCCAGCCGGGCTTTCCACCGAGCAGGCAGAGCTCTTCCCGGATATCTCGATCGGAGATGCGCCCATATGATGTCCAGTCGCGCCCGTCGCATGGCCGATCATCATCTGCGCCATCGCGCCGATGCCCAGCTCAATCTCATCCCGCTGATCGACATTCTCTCGGTGATGGTGTCGTTCCTGCTCGTGTACTCGACGGAAGTGGAGGTCATCCAGAACAGCAAGGGGATCGAGATTCCGCAGTCGATCGCCCAGGCGACCCCGCACCGCTCGGTGGTCGTGATGATCACCAAGACCGATCTCTTCGTGCAGGGCGAGCGCATCGCCTCCGTGAGCGAGGTGAGCGCGCAGTCGGCGCCGATCATCGCGGCGCTGCGCGATGCCCTCAAGCGCCCGTTGCTCGTCGGCACGGACGTGAGCGAGAAGGACATCGCCTCGCGCGAGATCACGATCATGGCCGACAAGTCTCTGCCTTACGAGGTGCTGAAGAAGGTCATGTCGACGTGCACCGATGCGGATTACGGACGCATCTCGCTCGCGGTGCTGCAGAAGGACAAGCCGGTGCCGCCGGGACGTTACCGGCCTGCAACTGCCGCGCGAGCCACGGGTGAGCGTAATGCGTTGCATGCTTGAGCGAGCAAGCGGACCTCTGGGAGCGTCGAGGTGAGCGCGAAGCCGAGCCAGCCGCTGCTGCTTGCGCCCTACTACCGCAAGTTCGAGCTGCCGTGGGAAGTGCGTCCCGAGGAGCGCGACCGGTTCCAGAAGATCCTGTGGACGGGTCTCGCATTACTCGCGCTCTTTACCCTGGTGTTCGTGCTTGTTCCGGCACCGCAACGCGCACCCAACGAGGCCGTCGTGCCGGAGCGGCTCGCACGGGTGATGATCGAGCAGCAGGTCAAGCCGAAGCCTCCGCCGCCCAAGGTCGAGGAGAAGCCGAAGCCGACCGCCAAGCCGGTGCCGGTGCCAGTACCGATCCCCATCAATCGCGCGGATGCGGCCCGGCGCAAGGCGCAGCATTCCGGGCTGCTCAAATTCCAGGACGAGCTTGCCGATCTGCGCGAGGAGATGCCGGTCGATACGGCTGCCACGCGCAACCTCACGGGCGCCGTCGGCGCGGACAGCCATGCGGAGCGCTCCCTCATCACCTCGAAGGTCGGAATGGGCAGCGGGGGCATCACCTCGGCGGATGTCAGCCGCGGCTACGGCTCGGGCGCCGGCTCGCTCACCGGCCCCCAGGCCACGCGCGTCAGCTCGGCGATCCTGCGTTCGGCCGGCGGAGCCGAATCCACCCGTACGGGCTCGAGCGGCAAGCCGGCGCGCAGCCGTGAGGAGATCGAGCTGGTGTTCGATCGCAACAAGGGCGCGATCTATGCGCTGTATAGCCGCGAGCTGCGCGAGCATCCGGAGCTGCAGGGCAAGCTGGTCCTCGAATTCACGATCGCGCCCTCGGGCGAGATCACCATGTGCCGTGTGGTCTCGAGCGAGCTCGGCGATCCGGATCTGGAGCGCAAGATCATCGCGCGTGTGCGCCTGTTCCATTTCGAGCCGAAGGACGTGGCTCCGATCACCACCACCAAGCCGATCGAGTTCTTCCCGGCCTGAGGGCTCGCCATGAACCTGCAATCGGAGATCGATTACTTCACCGACTTGCGCACGATCGACAAGGCTCGGCTGCTCAACCTCTTCCTGCACGAGCTGGCGGATGAGGCCCGCGGGACCTACGGCCCGGGAACCGAGCAGGTGCACGACAGTGCGCACCTGCGGTTCGTCAACGAGCTCGTGCATCGCCTGACGCGGGTGATCGAGCAGATCATGGCGGAGGATGCCGCGCGACCTGCCGATGACGTGCTTCTGAGGATGCTCCTGTCTCCCCGGGCCGATAAGGTCGCGGAGCGCCTGGTACTGAATGCCTACCGGCGGTCGATGCAGGGCTTCGAGAGCTTCGATACGACCGTCTTGATGAGCTCGTGAGATCCTGAGTAGAGTGGCGCGGGACCTTCATTCCGCGCCGCGATGATCGAGCAGCCGCTCACTCAAATCCTCATTCTGCTCGCGGCGTCCGTGTTCGTCGTGGCGCTCGCGCGGCGGCTCGGCTGGCCGCCCATTCTCGGCTATCTGATCGTGGGCATGGCGCTCGGTCCGCACGCCTTCGGCCTGGTGTCCGACAACAACACCATGCGCGTGCTGCCCGAGCTGGGTGTCGTGTTCCTGGTGTTCACGCTCGGCCTGGAGTTCTCCCTGCCCCGTACGCTTGCGATGCGCCGCGAGGTGCTGGGCCTCGGCGCATTGCAGGTCACGGCGACCCTCGGGGTGTGCGCCGCGCTCGTGCGAATGACCGGTGTCTCCTGGGTGCTGGCTGCGCTCATGGGCGGGGCGATCGCCATGAGCTCCACGGCGATCATCCTGCACCAGCTGAGCGATCGGGGCGAGCTCAACCGTACGCACGGGCGGCTTGCATTCAGCATGCTGCTCTTCCAGGACCTCGCATTCGTTCCCCTGCTCGCGCTCGCACCCAGCCTGGAACACGGCCTCGCCGCATTCTCGCTGCACGAAGCCGCGCTCCGGGTCGCCGTGGGCGTGCTGGCCGTGATCGGCGTGCTCGCCGCAGGCCGCTGGCTGTTGCGACCGCTGTTTCGCGAGATCGCGCACAGCCGCTTGCGCGAGCTGTTCACCATGACGGCGCTGGGCGTGGTGCTCGCCGCGGCGTGGATCTCCTACCTTGCGGGCCTGTCGCTCGCACTCGGCGCGTTCCTGGCGGGAATGATGCTCGGGGAGACCGAATACCGCCACCAGATCGATGCGGTGATCCGCCCGTTCCGGGACATCCTGCTCGGTCTGTTCTTCATCTCGATCGGGATGCTGCTCGATGTGCAGCTGCTGCTCGCGGAGTTCGGTCTCGTTGCGGCGCTCGTCATCGGCATGCTGATCCTCAAGGCGTCGATCGCCGCGGCGGCCGCACGGCTGTACGTGGACTCCACCTTCAAGGCCGTGCGCACCGGTATCGTCGTGTCGATCGGCGGGGAATTCGGGATCGCACTGTTGACGATCGTATTGCAAAGCGGGGCAGCCTCCGGGCGACTCGCTCAGCCGCTGCTGGTCGCCGTGGTGCTATCGATGGTGTTGAGCCCGCTCGTGCTGAACCACAATCGCGCGATTGCCCGGTTCCTGCTGCATGAGCGGGGCCCGCGCACCCCGCAGCTCGAGCCGGAGCACGCTGCCACGCGCTCCATCGCTGCGCGCGAGCACGTGATTCTCTGTGGCTATGGGCGCGTCGGTCAGAATGTCGCGCGCGTGCTCGAATCGCAATCGTTCGAGTATATTGCGCTCGATATCGATCCGGCGCGCATCCGAGCGGCACGGCAGGCGGGGGAGCCCGTGCTGTACGGGGACTCCGCCGATCCGGAGATGCTGGTCAAGGCCGGAATCGAGCGTGCGAGCGCGGTCGTCGTGAGCTTCTCCAATCCGGCGGTGGCCCTCGAGATCGTGCGCGCCGTGCGAGCATCGGATGCGGAGGTTCCAGTGCTCGTGCGCACGGCCGACGATGCGCGGCTGCAGGAGCTCAAGCGAGCCGGCGCAACGGAAGTCGTGCCCGAGACGTTCGAGGCGAGCTTGATGCTCGTCTCTCAAGTGCTCATGCTGCTCGATGTGCCCGTGAGCCGCGTCGTGCATACGATCGGAACCATTCGCAACAGCCGCTACGAGCTGTTGCGGAGCATTCACCGGCGCGAGGATGCGCGTCCGTCGAGCGAGCCGGACGTGTTCCGGGAAGAGCTCAAGTCGATCGTCATCCCGCCGGGCGCATGGGCGGTAGGACGCACGGTGGATAAGCTTCGCGCCCGGGGAGCCGAGGTCGCCATCACGGGCATCCGACGCCATGGCATCCTCGGGCGCGAGCCCTCGGGCGACACTTACCTCAAGGAAGGAGACATCATCGTGGTGTACGGGCTTCCGGAGGCGCTCGAGCACGCCGAAGGGGTGCTGCTTGCCGGCTGAGCGAGGCAGCGCGCCGCATCGGCCATCGATCCCAAGCATCCAGGCATGAAGCGAACCGAGATCCATTTTCCGCCGAGGCACGAGGCGCTGCGCGAGGACGTGCATGCCCTTGGTGAGCTGATCGGAGAGATGCTGCGCGAGCAGGGCGGCGCGGAGTTGCTCGAGACCGTGGAGCAGGATCGCGTGCTGGCCATCCGGCGCCGCGAGGGCGATGCGGCCGCGGCGACCGAGCTGGTGGCGCGGGTGCGCGGCCGACCGCCGGCCGAGGCGCGCGATCTGGAGCGCGCCTTCTCGACCTGGTTCCAGCTGGTCAACCTTGCCGAGAAGGTGCACCGGATTCGCAGGCGCCGCCAGTACTTTCTGGCCGAGAGCGCACGCCCGCAACCCCTCGGCGTCGAGGATGCGATCGCCCAATTGAAGGCGCGCGGTGCCACCCTGCAGGATGCGCTGCAGCTCATCCGGGGCTTGCGCATCGAGCCGGTGTTTGCGGCGCATCCCACGGAGTCGACGCGGCGCACGATCCTGCGCAGCCGCCAGCGCCTGGCGCAGCTGCTGCTCACGCGGCTCGACCCGACCCTCACGCCGAGCGAGTTGCGCGCCCTCTGGAGCGCGATACGCCAGGAGATCACGGCCGGGTGGCAGACGGAAGAGCATCCGCGCGAGAGGCTCACCGTCGCCGACGAGCGGGAGCATGTCCTTTTCTACCTGAGCGAGGTGCTCTACCGGGTGGTGCCGGCCTTCTACGAGGAGATCGCCGAGGCGCTCGCGAAGCTCTACGGGGTCGAGGTCGAGACCATCGAGGTGCCCCCGATCCTGGATTTCGGAACCTGGGTCGGCGGGGACATGGACGGCAACCCGGATGTGCACGGCAAGACCATCCGCGAGACCCTCGCCCGCCAGCAGCAGGTGATCCTCGGCGCGTATCACGAGGAGTGTCTCGCGCTCGCCGAGCGACTCTCGCAAAGCGCAAGCCGCATCAGCGTCTCCGCGGCCCTGTCCAAGCGCGTGGAGGAGTACTCGACACTGCTGCCAGGTGCGCGCGCGAGCACTCCCGCGCGTCACGATCGAATGCCCTATCGAGTGTTCCTGGCGCAGATCGCGACACGGCTGCGCAACTCCTTCGAGGGCCGCGCCAACGGCTACGAGAGCGCAGCGCAGCTGCGCGCGGACGTGGCGCTCATCGCGGCGAGTCTCCACGCGCACAAGGGAGTGAACGCCGGTTACCGCTCGGTGCAGCAGCTGCTGCGGCGCATCGATACCTTCGGCTTTCACCTCGCGCGGCTCGACGTCCGGCAGGAAAGCGCCGCGCACCACGATATTCTCGCGCAGGGGCTCGACGATCCGCAGTGGCGCACCCGAACGAGCGCCGAGCGACACCTGCGGCTTGCGCAGGCGATCGCGCGCGATCTGGGCCCGCGCGTGGAGCTCGACCCGCTCGGCAAGCGTGCACGCGGCGTGTTCGAAGCGCTCATCCAGGGGCGCCATCGCTACGGCTCCGATGCGGTCGGCTACTATGTCGTCAGCGGCGTCGCCGACACCGACGATGTGCTCGCGGTGCTGCTTCTGGCCCGCTGGGCCGAAGCATACGACCGGCGCACCGCAGAGGTGACGCTCGATATCGCGCCGATGTTCGAATCGATCGACACCCTCGAGGCGAGCGGCGAGATCATGCGCCGCTTGCTTGCAGATCCGATCTACCGGCGCCACCTCGACATGCGCGATCGCCGCCAGTGCGTGGTCATCGGGTATGCGGAGAGTCACAAGGAGGGCGGTCTGTGCGCTTCGCGGTACGCAGCGCACCTCGCGCAGCGTGGCCTCGCGCGTGCCCTGGCCGATGCCGGAGAGAAGCACGTGATAGTCCATGCCCGTGGCGGCAGCATCAGCCTCGGCGGCGGCCGCATCGATACCCCCGTGCGCGCCTCGCCCGAGGGGGCGCGCAACGGCGTGCTGCGGGTGACCGAGCAGGGCGAGATCCTCGACCAGCGCTACGGACTCAACTCGATCGCCATGCGTACGCTCGAGCGCGCGTTCAATGCACTTGCCCTGACGACGCCGGCGCACGGCGCGCCGCGAGCCGAGGCGCCGCCGGCGGTTGCGGTGGGATGCGCGGCAACGCTCGCCACCGCGGCGCGCAACGCCTACCGGAGATTGGTTTACGGGGAACCGGCCTTCTACGAGTACTTCCGTAGCGTCACGCCCATCGACGTGCTGGAGCGAATGCAGATCGGCTCGCGCCCTGCCCATCGCGCCTCCCGCGAGGGGCTCGAGTCTTTGCGACCGATTCCTTGGGCGTTCGCGTGGAGCCAGTCCCGGCATCTGCTGCCCGCCTGGTATGGGGCCGGCAGCGGGCTCGCCGCGGCGGTCGCGCAGCACGGATTGACCGCCCTGCGCGAGGCCTATGCAGGCGGCTTCTTCCTGCGCAATCTGATCGACGATGTGGAGGCGATGCTCGCGCGCGCGGACCTGGAGATCGCCCGCGCCTACAACGCGCTCGCACCGCAGCCGCTGCACCGGTTCTTCGCCGATATACGCGCGGAGTACGAGCTGGCGTGTGCGCGCGTGCTGGAGGTGAAGAGCGAACAGCACCTGCTCGACGGGGATGCAACGTTGCAGCGAGCGATCGAGCTGCGCAACCCGTACGTGGACCCGATGAATCTGATGCAGATCGATCTGCTCGCGCGCTGGCGCGCCTCGGGCCGGGAGGACCGGGCGCTCTTCGACGCACTGCTCGCGAGCGTGAACGGAATCGCACAGGGATTGCAGAGCACAGGTTGAGGCGAACCACATGCTCGAGGCACCGGTATGAAGCAAGACCAGATGATCGACATCCGCGAGGCGACCGAGCAGGATGTGCCGCAGCTGCTCGCATTCATCCGCGAGCTGGCGGAGTACGAGCGTCTCGCGCATCAGGTGGTTGCAACCGTCGAGGATCTCTCGAGAAACCTCTTCGGGCCCCAGCCCTGCGCGCACGCCCTGGTGGCTTCGCTCGACTCCCACCCCGTGGGGTTTGCGCTGTACTTCTACAACTTCTCCACGTTCCTCGGACGCCCTGGGCTATATCTCGAGGATCTCTACGTGCGGCCCCCCGCGCGCGGACTGGGAATCGGGGGCCAACTGCTCGCGCGACTCGCCCGGCTGGCGCTGGCGCGCGGCTGCGGTCGCATGGAGTGGGCGGTGCTCGACTGGAACCAGCCGGCGATCGGGTTCTACCGCAAGCTCGGCGCCACGCCGAACGATGACTGGACGACGTACCGGCTTTCGGGAAATGCGCTGCGCGATCTTGCCGCGGTCGAGTCCGCGGCCGGCATCTCGGACTGAGCCCTGACCGGATCGGCAAACGGTGCATCCTCGGCGGGAGCAGCGGGCAGCGCGCCGTCGTCTTGCGAGGGTGCAGGCAAGCGGCCATCGAGCATCGCAAGCAGCGCGGTGCGCGCACGCGCCACCCGGCTCTTGATCGTGCCCACGGCACAGCCGCAGATCGCGGCAGCCTCCTCGTAGGAGAACCCACTCGCGCTGACCAGGATCAGTGCCGCGCGCTGACCCGGCGACAATGCCGCGAGCGCACGATTGAGGTCGCGCAATTCGAGCTCACCGTCATGATCGGGGGGCACGCTCGGCTCGGGGAGCTGATCGTTCGAGACATCGTGCGCCTCGAACTTGCGTCGCCGCAGCTGCGAGTAGTGCTCGTTGCGCACGATCGTGAACAGCCAGGCCTTGAGATTGGTTCCCGGTTTGAAGCGCTCGATGTTGTCGAACGCGCGCAGCAGCGCCTCCTGGACCAGATCGTCGGCACGCACACCGTCACGGCACAGCGAGCGCGCAAAGGTGTGCAGCTGTGGCACCAACGAGACCATTTCTTCCGCTACATTGTGGTCGCTTGCGCCTGAGTCCATAAGTTGTCGGCCTTCCGATCGGCCCGCCTCGAAAAATGGTGGTACAGCCAAGCTACACGCTGTGCCGTCCGAACAGAGTCGGCCGTTGCTGGAGATGCGGCGATGGGTTCGCCGATCCCGCTGTCGGACGCCTCCTACCGGCCCAGGCAGCAGCCGGCGTGCCTGACCATGGGCGCGGTCCTTGCTAGTCGTCGCGGTCATGCGACGAGCGGGAAGACGAGCGAGGGTCTTTCGGGTGGCGCCGGGGCCGATGAATACGTGGAGGATCTACGCAGGCCCCGGGGGCGAGTCCGTTGCATCCTTCGGCGACAAGAGCACGGCGGTGCGGTATGCCATGCGTCTGGCGCGCGGCGAGGTGACGTGGCCGTCACTCGCCACATCGGCGAGCGGATCTGGCGGGCTCGGCGGGACGACCCGCCGCTGAGCCGCCGCTACGCGCGCCGAAAGTCCACCGCGGGCAGCTGCATCGAGCGTCGATACTTGGTGACCGTACGACGCGCGACCTTCACGCCGCGATCGGCGAGGAGCTCCGTGAGCTGCACGTCCGAGAGCGGATTGCGCCGGTCCTCCGCCGCGATGAATTCGCGCAGCAGCGCGCGGATTGCCGTGGCCGAGCAGGAACCGCCGCTCGTCGTGGCCAGCTGACGCGAAAAGAAACGCTTGAAGGCAACCACGCCGCGCGGTGTGGCCATGTACTTGTGACTGGTCGCACGCGAGACGGTGGACTCATGCAACCCGAGCTCGTCTGCGATCTCGCGTAGCGTGAGCGGGCGCATCGCAAGATCGCCATACTCGAAGAAATTGCGCTGCCGCGCCACCACCGCTTCGGCAACCCGCTGAATCGTGAGGAACCGCTGCTCGAGATTGCGCACGAGCCAACGCGCCTCCTGCAGGTGCTGCGCCAGCAGCGCCGTCTCGCCCTCGCGAACCTGCCTGAACTGCTCGGCGTACTGCTGGTTCACGCGGATGCGCGGATAGATCGCGGAGTTGATCGTGACCAGCCAGCGCTTCTTGTCCTTGCGCACGATCACGTCGGGCACGATGGCGCGCGGCTCGAATGTGCCGAGCTTCGAGCCGGGCCGAGGATCGAGGCTGCGGATGAGCTCGAGCGCGGAGCGCAGCTCGGCCTCGGTGCAGCCCAGGGCGTCCTGGATGCGCTCGTGATCACGCGCCGCGACGAGCTCGAGCTTGCCCTGCGCGATCTGCAGAGCGAGCGCACGCTCCGGAGTGTCGGCGGGAAGCGCATTGAGCTGCAGGCCCAGACACTCACCGAGATCGCGTGCGGCGATGCCCGTGGGCTCGAGAGTCTGCACGATGCGCAGGGCGGTCTCGAGCTCCCCGGGGAGGATACCGGGTACCAGCAGGGCGAGCTCGGCGAGCGGCTGGCGCAGAAATCCATCATCGTCGAGGGCGTCGACGATCAGGTTCGCGAGCGCATCGTCGCGTTCGCTCAGTCCGAGCAGGAGCAGCTGCTCGCGCAGCTGGTCGCGCAGGCTCGACGGCGAGGCGGTCCATTCCGTCCAGTCCGGAGTGTCGTCGCTCGTTGCGGCGCCCCCGACCGCGGAGAAATCCAGGTCCTCGCCGGTCGTATCCTCGGCTTCCTCGCCCTGGGTTCTTCCGTCGGTGTCGGCTGCCTCCTCCAGGAAGGGATTCTGCGCGATCGCCTGGTGCAGTTCTTGCACACACTCGAGCGCGGACAGCTGCAGCAATTTCACCGACTGCTGTAGTCGGGGGGTCAATGTGAGCTGCTGTCTCAGGCGCAGCCCCAAAATGCCGTTTGTCATGATGCCCAGCGTTCCTTTACAGCAAGCCGATCTTCCTGAAGCAACAGCTATGCCAAATTGCTCAATTGGCTGCGCGCGGCGAACTTACGGCACCATTGCGCGTGACAAGGACAGCGCGGCACACAGGAAAACTTGCAAGGACGTGTAACAACGTCACGCGGGCTGTCGCGGGAGCGGTTGTAGACAAGTAATGGGATCAACACACGACAACGGCGGTTCCCGTCCACGCAAAGCTCGCGCCGTTCCTCCTGCAGCCGAGAATCGCGCCGGGCGGCCCGGGCGGCGTGCCGCGGATCGCTATGCGCTCGCGCTGGATGCGGCAGGGTTCGGCGCCCTCGAATGGGATGCGAGCAGCGACGTGCTCGAGGGCTCGGAGCGCTTCGCGATGCTGCTGGGCGGGAGCACCTGCGTGCCGCGCACACTGGCGGACCTTCTGGCACGGGTGCACCCGGAGGATCGTGGGACGCTCGAGCGAAAGATGCGCTCGGCGAGCGCCGAGGGGCGCGATGCCGAGGCGGAGTTCCGGGTGATGCGAGGGGCTGGGGTGCTTTGGATCCACATGCGGATGGGCGCGATCCGGAATCGATCGGGCGAGGGGACGAGCCTCCTCGGCATCGCCGAGGACATCAGCGCCCGCAAGCGCTCCGAGGCGGACCACGAGGCGCTCGTGCGTCGCGAGCGCGAACTACGGTCGGCCGCCGAGCAAGCCAACCGCTCCAAGGATGAGTTCCTCTCGATGTTCTCCCACGAGCTGCGCTCACCTTTGAATGCGATCCTCGGATGGAACAGCATCCTCGCCGCCCGGCGCGCCGGGGATGTGGAGATCGGCGGCATCGTCGCGCGCATCGAGCGCAGTGCGAAAACTCAGCTCAAGATGGTCAACGATCTGCTCGATCTCGGGCGCATCAGCACGGGCAAGCTGAAAATCGAGCCGCGCCCCATCAGGCTCGCACCCGTCGTGATCGCAGCGCTCGAGGCGATGCGGCCGGCTGCCTCGGCCAAGGACATCGAGCTCACGAGCAGCGTTTGCACGGAGCCGGACGAGGTATTCGGCGATCCGGATCGTCTGCAGCAGGTCGTGTGGAATCTGCTCTCCAATGCCGTGAAGTTCACCGATGCGGGGGGGCGCATCGAGGTGAGCTTGCGCGCCGTGGAGGGAGGGATCGAGCTCGATGTGACCGACGGTGGGCAGGGGATCTCCCCGGAGCTGCTCCCGCACGTCTTCGACCGGTTCCGGCAGGGCGACAGTTCGACGACGCGTCACACATCGGGCCTGGGTCTCGGACTCGCACTGGTGAGGGAGATCGTCGCTCTGCACGGGGGATCGGTGAGCGCAGCAAGCAAGGGAGTCGGACATGGCGCCGCGTTCACCGTGCGCCTGCCCGTCCTGCGTGCGCGCCAGGGCTCGCGCGTGGACGAGCTCGTGCCCTCACAGGGGGTACCGCCGCGCTCGCTGGAGGGCCTGTCGATACTGGTCGTGGATGACGAGGCGGATGCGCGCACGGTCGTCGCCGAGACTCTGAGGCTGGAGGGCGCGCTGGTCACCGTGAGCGCATCGGCCGCCGAGGCCTTCGCGAAGCTCCATTCCGGCGGGACCCGCTACGATGTGGTGGTCACGGACATCGGCATGCCCGCGGAGGATGGCTACTCGCTCGTGCGCAAGCTACGCCGGCTGCCCTTCGGTGAAGGCGTGATCGCGATCGCGCTGACCGGATACGCCTCGCAACGCGATCGGGAGACCGCCATACGCGCAGGCTTCGATGTCCACGTTGCAAAGCCTGTGGACTTCGACCGCTTTGTGCCGCTCATCGCGCGCATGACACGCGCCGCCCGCGGCGCGCGCGAACACTGATTGAGAGATTCAGATCCCCGATTGCCAGGTGCTTGGCATGCCCGCAGCGCCGATCGCCCCTTCGATGGTCAGGCAGGCGTCGCGCGCTTCCGGTTGAGCGCGCAGACTGCGGGCAATCGAGTTGAGGAACGTGCACATCAACGGCACGTTCGGGTGCGCGGCGCGCAACTCCGCTTCGACTCGGTCAATCAGCTCGACCATATCGTCCTGATCGCAGCGCGGAAAGGTCATCGTGAGGACGGCCTCCTGCACGGCAGTCAGGGCCTGGTGTATGGCGTCCAGGTGCTCCCCGTTCATGAGCCCATTTGAACTCCAACCCACCATCGCGCGCAACTGCCCGTTGCCGCAATCGCGCGCTCTGAAAAGCACGCGGACAAAAAAAGAGCGGGCTGGTCGCACCACAGCCCGCCAAACGGGGGGTCTTCGGTTACAGCACGCTGCAGATCGACTGCAACGCGCTCGAAACTCTCGCACTCGAAGGGACGCAAAGGCCGTTCCCGACATCGCTCCTTTTGCAAGCGTTATGCCAGCGAGAGGCCGCCGCCGCGATTTGCCCTGGGCACAGTTCATGCTCGACGTGTTGCAGCGCAACTTCAGGTGAGGTCGATATGCGTGCCGAGGATACGATTCGCACCCTGAATCGACTCATACAGGTCTGCCGGGACGGTGAGGCTCTCTGTCGGTCGTGCGCGCGGCGCCGCGTGAGTGCCGATCTGCAGGTACTGTTGCGCCATCGAAGCGATGAATGGGGCCGCCTGGGAGATGAGCTGCAAGCACTTGTTTTATTGCTGAATGGCGAGCCTGCAATGGGCGGAACACTTGCGGCGTCGGCGCGACGCGCAGCCCTTGCGCTGCGCACGCTGGTCCCCGGTCCCGTGGAGGGTCAGCTGATCGATGCCTGGCGGCGCATGCAGGGCGAGGCCGCCGAGCGGTATGCGCAAGCCTTGAGCGGCTACCTTCCGGAGCGCATTCGCCGCACTGTTGGACTGCAGTCCGATCGCATCTCCGATCGCCTTCACCAGATCGATCTTGCGCAGCCTGGCGCAAGCCGGATGGGGCAGCGGGCCCCTCGCCCCGTGTAATTTTTTCAGCTCGGCGCAAAATGTACGTCAAAAGGACCCTGTGCTGGGTTGTGTGCGGGGCAGCCCCTCTCGTGGCGCTCGCCATGGCCCAGCCGAGCGCTACTCAGAGCTCAGGTGTAACCCAGAGCTCGAACGGCACGTACACGGGCGGACTCGGTCGGCAGACCCACACACCGCTGGCCGCTCCGGGCTCGAGCACGCCGCTGAACTTCGCGGTGCCGCTCTCACCGACCGAGCGTGATTTCCTGAGCCTCATCTCTCGGGAGGACGTGTTTCAGATCGAGGCCGCCGATCTGGCCTTGACGCGGGCGTCGGCCCCCGCGGTGCGACGGCTCGCGAGCACGATTCTGGCGGCGCATGCGCGCATGCGCACGGCCCTGCAGCCCATCTTGCGGGCGCGAGGCCTGGCGCTCGCGAGCACTCCGGACGAGCACGGGACGGCCACGCTCGGCAGGCTGCGCGCCGCAAGGGGTGCCGATTTCGATCGCCTGTATCGCGAGCAGGCAGGGCAGGCGGAGGAGCGAGATTTGCAGCGCTTCGAGCAGGCGGCTCACAGCGACCGCGAGGACAGTGGCGTGCAGGCCTTTGCGCAACGACAACTCGCCATGCTGCGCGAGGATCTGCGCGTCGCTCGGACCTCCGGCATACCCCGCGGCTAGCGGGCTCGTCGGACAGTTCATACTGAGCAGCGATCGTCCGTCCGACACAGATCTTCCACTCCGGTGATTGGATTTGCACGCTGTTCGCGCGCATGATCAAGATAGGAACAGTCGCGCTGCGGGAAGCTGAGCCTCATGTCCTCCTCGACCTCGCACACGCGCGCATCCGTTGCTGCGGCCGTGGTGTGTCTCGCGGCCGGCATGCTTGCCGGAGCGTGGGAGGCCCGACTCGGCGCACACGCGCTCGAGCACGCCGGGGCAGCTCAGGTGTTGAGCGAGACCGCCTTGCTTGTCTGCTTGTTCTGCACCGGCTTGCGCATCTCGGCTCCGCTCGATCTCGCCACCTGGCGTGTGCCGCTGGGGCTTGCGGCAGTGACGATGCCCGTCACGATCGGGCTGGTCGCGGTCGCTGCCAATGCATTCTTCGGCATGTCGCTTCCGCAGGCGCTGCTGCTCGGGGCGATCCTCGCACCCACGGATCCGGTGCTTGCGTCGGATCTGAAGCTGTCCTCCGCGGGCGGGGAGGAGGGGGTGCGGTTTGCCCTGACCGCAGAGGGTGCACTCAGCTCGGCTCTCGCGCTGCCCCTCGTGCTGTTTGCACTCGGGCTGTGCGGCCGACACGACCTCGGTCCTCTCGCGCTGCACTGGCTGGCGTTCGATCTGCTCTGGGGGCTCGCAAGCGGCGCTCTGCTCGGTGCGCTCATCGGAGCTCTCGGAGCGCATGCGCTCGCACGGCTGGAGTCCCGCGGCCCAACCGGGGAGCTCGGACTCACCGAATTACTGCTGTTCGCCTGCGTGATCGCGTTCTCGTACGGTGCCTCGGTCTTGTTGCATGCGAACGGGTTCCTGGCGGTTCTCGCCGCCGGGGGCTCGCTCGCACGGGGGGGCCTGCTGTCGATGCGCCCGGGACCGCCCTGGCGACGACTGCTCGCCGGCCAGAAGCTCACGCGTGCGTTGAGCTCGGCGGCGGCGCGCATCGAGCGCCTGGCGGAGCTGGCGATCGTGATCGTGCTGGGCGCGCTACTGACGGTCTCGAGCGTTCACCCGGCGCTCATCCTGTTCGCGCTCCTCGTGCTCGTCGTGGTGCGCCCCGTTGCGGCGCGGCTTGGAGTGGGTCGAGCAGGAGCGAGCGAGCTGGAGCGCCAGCTCATCGCCTGGTTCGGCATCCGCGGCGTCGCGTGCATGTATTATGCGATGTTCGCGGTCGGCGAGGGGTTCAGCACCCCCGTTGCGACCGAGCTCACTGCGGTGACCCTCGCGGTGCTCGCAACTTCCATAGCATTGCACGCGCTCACGGCGCTGCCGCTCACCAAGAGGCCGGCCGCGGCGCACGGAGCCGAGAAGACTCAGTTAGAATAGACATAGATCGCGGTTCCTCGCGTATACGAACGATCAACGTCGAGCTTTATGTCGCGCCGATGCGACGGCTACACAAAAGTCCCCGAATCGTTGCAACATTGGACGCGAGAGACGACATAATTTTGGACGCAGCGAGGCTTACATGGCACATGCGCTGATAGTCGACGACGATGCGGACGTGGTGGAGTGGCTCCAGGAAGTTGCCCGCATGGAAGGATTCACGGTCGCGCGCGGCCACTCGTTGCGCGAGGCGCGAATCGAGCTCGGCCGTCAGCGCCCGGATGTGCTGCTCACGGATTTGAGGCTGCCCGACGGCGAGGGCATCGAGCTCGTGCGCGAGTTGGACAAGCCGGATGCGACGGAGGTGATCGTCGTGACGGGGCACGCGACGGTCGATAGCGCCGTGGCAGCGCTACGCGCGGGCGCGAGCGATTATCTCGTCAAGCCTGCCGACCTCGAGCGCGTGCAGGCGGTTCTGCGCCACGCCAAGAAGACCTCCGCTCTCCAGCACGAGATCGGGGAGCTTCGCGACGAGCTGCGCAAGCTCGGGCGCTTCGGACGCATTCTGGGCAGCTCGCAGTGCATGCAAGTCACCTACGACCAGCTGAGCCGTGTGGCGCCCACCTCGGCGACCGTGCTGCTCATCGGAGAGAGCGGCACCGGCAAGGAGCTCGCGGCGCAGACGTTGCATGAGCTCAGCCGGCGGCGCGAAGCGCCGTTCCTGCCGCTCAATTGCGGTGCCGTCGCGCCGCAACTCATCGAAAGCGAGCTCTTCGGCCACGAGCGCGGCAGCTTCACGGGAGCGGACCGGCAGCACAAGGGCTTCTTCGAGCGCGCCAACGGCGGCTCCATCTTTCTCGACGAGATCACCGAGATGCCGATGGAGCTGCAAGTGAAGCTGCTGCGGGTGCTCGAGACCGGAACCTTCACCCGCGTAGGCGGCACGCAGCAGATCGGGAGCGACGTGCGCGTGATCGCGGCGACCAACCGCGACCCGGAGAAGGCGGTCGCCGACGGCAAGCTGCGCGAGGATCTATTCCACCGCTTGAACGTGTTCCCGATCCGCTTGCCGCCCTTGCGCGAGCGCGGGTCGGATATCGAGCAGCTGGCTCAGTACTTTCTGGATGACCTCAACCGCATCGAGGGAACGCACAAGACCTTCTCGCGGGACAGCCTCGTGCGGCTCTATCAGCACAGCTGGCCTGGAAACGTTCGCGAGCTCAGGAACTACGTGCAGCGCGCCTACATCATGGCGGATGACCAGATCGAATGCGATCTCGGTACGGCCGATCAAGCCCCCAAGCCCGACGATGGAACGACCATCACCATTCGCGTCGGCACACCGCTCGAGGAGGTCGAGCGGCGGGTGACCATGGCAACGCTGGCTTACTGCGGCCACGTCAAGCGCAAGGCAGCCGAGATTCTGGGCGTGAGCCTCAAGACGCTCTACAACCGCCTGGAGGCCTATGGTGGCAAGGAAGCTCGCGACAAGGACGTGAACGGCAACGACGCCCCCGCGAGCAGCGTCGGGGCTCCCGCCCGCGGCGGCGCCGAAGCGCAGGGCGACGCCGCGCACTGATCCAAAAGCGACGGGGGGCATCCCGCCGCGACCGTCGCCCGCCCTCTGCGGCGGCGAGCGCGCGGGAATGGGCCTTGCTGGGCAGGGCGCTGTCGGCGCTTTCTGACAAGAGCTTGCGGCCGGGCGGGGGCCAGAAGGGCACTGCAGCGCCTATCGCGCCCACCGCCTCGCTCGCTACTCTTCGAGTGCCCCCTTCAAACACGGATGCACCGCAAACAACGGGGTCATGCCAGCCACACGCGTAGCCGTCGTAGACGATCATCAGCTCGTGCGCATCGGGCTCAAGCAGGTCATCGAGAGACAGGCCGACTTTACGTGGGCGGGTGAGGCCTGCAGCGGTCGCGAAGCACTCGCCTTGCTGCGCGAGACGCCTGTCGATGTGCTGCTGCTCGACCTGTCGCTGCCGGACATCTCCGGACTCGATGTGCTGCGCCAGGTGCGTGCGCACCACGAGTCCGTCGCAACTCTGGTCCTGAGCGCCTATCCCGAGATGCAATACGGGATCAACGTGCTGCGCGCGGGCGCGAGCGGCTTCGTGAGCAAGACCGCCGACGAGAGCGAGCTGTGCCGTGCCATCCGGGCCGCGATGCGCGGTGGCCGGTATGTGAGTCCGGAGCTCGCCGAGATTCTGGTGAGCGGAATGCAGGGAGGTGCGGGGGAGCCCCGCCACAGCGTGCTCTCGGAGCGAGAATTCCAGATCTTCTGCAAGCTTGCCGAAGGAAAGAGCGTGTCGGAGATCGCGGCAAAGCTGTTCCTCAGCGTCAAGACGGTGAGCACGTACCGCGCGCGAATCCTGGAGAAGATGGCCATGAAGACCAACGCCGACATCACCTACTACGCGATCAAGAACAATCTGCTGCAGTGACCTCGATGAGCCTCGAGCAGGCACGGCGGCAATCGATCGACGGAGCGTGCGAGCGCCGCATCCTCCTGGTCGAGGACTCGAGCGTGCTCAGCAAGCGCCTGGTGGATCTGCTCTCGGAGCCTGGCCGGCTGACCGTGGCTGCGCAGGCAGCGACCCAGTCCGAGGCGGTGCTCAAACTCAGGGAAACGCCGTACGATGTGCTGGTGGTCGACATCGAGCTCGCCGAGGGCAATGGCGTCGGAGTCATCCGCCAGGCCCGTCAGCTCTATGCGCCCGAGGCGCAGCCGCTCATCGTCGTGCTCACCAACTACGCATCCGACTTCGTGCGCGATCACTGCTTCGCAGCCGGAGCGGATTACTTTCTCGACAAGATGCGCGACATCGCACGGTTGAAGCCGATCGTCGCCGATGGCCGCTCGAAGTGGTCCGCGTCCGGCCTCCTCTGAGCGCTACGTTGCGGTCGGCCGGGACCTTGGAATCTCCACCTCGAGGATAGTGCCGCGCCCGGGCGTCGAGTGCAGGGCGAGCTCCCCGCCGAGCGCTCGCACGCGGTGACGCATGCCGGTCAGGCCATGCGACCGGCGGAAATCCCCGCTCGCAAGATCGATCCCCCTGCCATCGTCGGCCACTCGCAACGAGTACCCATGCTGGTCGCAGGCGAGCGTGACGCACACGCAGCGGGCGGAGGCATGGCGCAGCACGTTCGTCATCGCTTCCTGCGCCACCCGAAAAAGACCGATTGCCGCGTCGCTCGGAACATCCGCCTCCTCGGCAATCGTCATCTCGCAGACGAGTCCCGATTTGGCCGAGACACTCTCGAGATACGCGCGCAGCGCCGTCGGCAGACCGAAATGATCGAGCAACGAGGGCCGCAACTCCTCGACGACTCGACGCTTCACGTCCATCGCCTCGTCGAGGACGTTGCCAAGCTGCTGCAGGCGCTGCTGAACGGCCGGATCGTCCCCGACGCGACCCTGCAACCACGAGGCATCCATCTTGGCGGCGGTGAGCAGTCCGCCGAGCTGATCGTGCAAGTTGCGCGCGAGCACGCTCTTTTCCTTTTCGGCGAGCTCCTGCAGGTGAGTGGACAGTGCAGACAGCTCCGCGATTTGCGGCTCGACGGGCGGATCGAGCTTGCCCGCTGCGCTTGCGCTCGTGAGGCGGCCCACGCGACTGCGCGCAGCCCCGCGCGTGAGCGCGGCGACGGCCAGGCTCGCTGCGACCGCCGCTGCGGTGACGATGGCAACGATCGGGCCGGCTACCGGCGATGCGGTGCGTTGCGGCACGGGCTTCGACATTCGACTCTAGGCCTTCTTGCGCTTGAGGCCTCGAACGACAGCCGCAAGCACGAGCCAGCGGATGCGCGGATTGGCGAGCAAGCGAAACAGCACTCGCCCGGTGCCGGTAGCCCACCCGAGCGCCCGGCGTCGCTCCCAGCGTGCCAGAGTGGCCGCAAGCGCCGCACGTTGCACGTCGGCTTCGAGCTCCAGCAGGTCCCGACGGCGCGCGAGGTATTGCGCTCGAGTCGCACTCACGGCTCTTGGCCCAGCGACTCCCGATCGAGGTGCAGCTGATTCATCAGCCGGGCGAACAGCGCGTCGCGGCGCATGAGTCGCCGCAGGCCGAGCCAGCATGCGATGCCGGCCACCGCAAATGCCGCGAACAGCGCCCCGAGCACGATGAATCGCACGTCCGGGCGTAGTGCCAGCGCGACCCAGAGCACCAGCGTGAATCCCGCGAGCCAGGTGCAAAGCGCAGCCACGAGCGCCAGACGCAACTGCCGGGCGATGCGAATCTTCTCCTGCTCGAACTCGATCGCCAGCATCTCAAGTCGCGTCTGGACGATGCGCAGCA
Source organism: Steroidobacteraceae bacterium (assembly GCA_035524075.1). Classification (GTDB taxonomy): domain Bacteria; phylum Pseudomonadota; class Gammaproteobacteria; order Steroidobacterales; family Steroidobacteraceae; genus JASHUC01. Next base: position 20,131 of record DATKPP010000091.1, read on the forward strand.
GCTCAGCGAGCAAGCTGCGGCCACGTGCGAACAGAGGCTGCGCTCCATCGCTCATGCTGGGCTCGCATCGACGCGCGGTGCGCGAACGGCGGGCCGATGGCGTCCCGAAAGCAGCACACCGATGGCGAGGCCTACACCTGCGCCGATCGCCACCGCCGTCCAGGGGTTCTCCGCGATCCAGCGCTCGAAGGCCGCGGCCGCGCGCTCGGTCGGACGTGCCGCATCACCATCCATCTCGGCGAGCCGCTCGCGCGCGGTCTCGATGCTGTCGAACACGCGCGCGCGCAGTGCCTCGAGCCGCGCATCTCCCTCGCCGGAGAGCGCGCCGAGCAGCGCTTCGGCGTGATCGACGATATTGCGCAACTCATCGTCCAGGTTCGTGGAATTCACGGGCGGCTCTCAAACAACGGCACAGGGGGCGGGATGGGCGCACGAGCAAACACCACTGCGCGGCATGGCATCGCCGCCCGATTCTATCAGATGATGGGGGATCGTCGGAGCAACTTCCATTCCCGTGCCAGATCAGGTACCCGCAAAGGCGACCAGGGTACGCACCGGCACGCCGAGCGCCGCGAGCCTGCGTGCCCCGCCGAGCTCGGGTAGATCCACGATGAAGCACGCGCCCAATGGTACGGCGCCGAGGGAGCGCAGCAACTTCACAGCCGCCTCCGCCGTGCCCCCGGTTGCCAGCAAGTCGTCGACGAGAATGATGCGCTCGCCAGGGGAGATGGCATCGGTATGCATCTCCATCTCGTCGAGCCCGTACTCCAGGGAATACACGACGCGCACCTTGGTATGCGGGAGCTTGCCCTTCTTGCGGATGGGCACGAAGCCGGCCGAAAGCTGGTGCGCCATGGCGCCTCCGAGAATGAAGCCCCGCGCCTCGATCCCAGCGACATGATCGATCTTCGCTCCGACCCAGGGCTGCAGCAGCTCGTCCACGGCACGCCTGAAGGCTCCGGCGTTGCCGAGCAATGTCGTGATATCGCGGAATTGCACACCCGCGCGCGGGTAGTCCACGATCGTTCGGATGAACGACTTGAGGTCGCCCGGCGTTCGAGGATTCAGCGCCGGCTCGCTCGAGGGCGGACTGGAGGACTCATCGGCATTCATTGGCAGGCTCACTTCGGGCGAATCTGACTTGCGACAATAGCAGAGCGGGGATTGCGGCCATTCCCCTGACGCCAGGGGCTGCTGCAAAGCAGCAACCAGCGGTCCCTGCGCAGCGGTCGTTGCCTTACACTGCACGACCTTTCCACGCGCGAGGAGGTCAGGCGGTGATCACACGAATGCTCGGCAATTCAGGCTTGGCGGTAGCCCCGCTCGCGCTGGGCGGCAATGTTTTCGGGTGGACCGCCGGCGAGCAGACATCCTTCGAGGTGCTCGATGCCTTCGTCGCCTCCGGTTTGAACCTCATCGATACGGCGGATGTGTACTCGCGCTGGATTCCCGGCCACCAGGGCGGTGAGTCGGAGACGGTCCTCGGAAAGTGGCTGAAGAGCCGCGGCAAGCGCTCACAGGTCATCATCGCAACGAAGGTGGGCATGGAGATGGGTGCCGCAGAGCAGGGTCTCTCACGAGCCTACATCCTGCGCGCAGTTGAGCGCTCTCTGCAGCGGCTGGGCACCGACTACATCGACCTGTACCAGTCGCATCGCGACGATCCCCAGGTTCCGCTCGAGGAGACCCTGGGCACGTACGCCGACCTGATCCAGCAAGGCAAGGTGCGGGCGATCGGCGCCTCCAACTTCACGGCGCAGCGTCTACGCGCGGCGCTCGAGCTGAGTGCAGCGCGCGGACTGCCGCGGTACGAGAGCCTTCAGCCAGGCTACAACCTGTACGATCGGGCGGGATTCGAAGGAGAGCTCGCCGCGCTGTGCCGTCGCGAGCATCTCGGTGTCATCAGCTACTTCTCGCTCGCAAGCGGCTTTCTCACGGGCAAGTACCGCTCCGCGGCGGACCTTGCCAATCGTGCGCGCGGGTATCGCGTGAAAGACATGCTCAACGAGCGCGGGCTGCGCATTCTGCACGCGCTCGATGCAGTGGCGCGCGAGACCGGCGCGACGCCGGCACAGATCTCGCTCGCATGGCTCATCGCGCGCGGCGTCACTGCGCCGATTGCCAGCGCAACCAGCGTCCAGCAGCTCGAGGAGCTCATCGGAGCGACGCGTCTGACACTCACGGCCGAGACGATCGCCAAGCTCGACGAGGCCAGCGCGTGAGGGCAGCGCCCGCACGACCCGGTGCTTCACCGTGCGCACTCAGGAGTGTCGCGAGGCGAGCATCGCAAGCTCGGGCGGCATCGGTGTCACGTCGATCTCGATGTTGAGGCAGGTGGGCCGCCCGCTTGCGAATGCCTGCCGAATCGCCGGGCCCAGCTCCTCGATGCTGGAGATGCGGCGCCCTTCGCATCCGAAGGCCACGGCAACATCGTGATACCTCGCGCCGGAGAGACGCGTGCCGCGCACGGGATTTCCGACCATTTCCTGGAAGTGCTGCGAAGCAGCCCAGCTGCGGTTGTTCATGACTGCGACCACGACCGGCAGCTCATGACGTGCCAGCGTGTCGAACTCGGCGATCGTGAATCCGATGGCACCATCGCCGACCAGGCACAGCACCGGGCGCCTGGGATGTGCAGCTTGCGCGCCGATGGCAAGTCCAAGCCCCATGCCCACCGCACCCAGAAAGCCGTGCGTGATGTAACTGCCCGGGTGCCGCTGGCGAACGACCTCGTTCATCCAGTGGTAGGCCTCCGCGCCGTCTCCGACGATGATCGTGTCGTCGGAGATGTTCTCGATGAGGCTCGAGACGGCCTGGTAGGGATGGATGCGCGGCCCCGCGTGCCGCAATGCCTCGCTGAGCCTCGCGCGGCGGTCGGCTCTGGCTCCCCGAACTAGCCCTTGCCATGAAGCGCGATCCGGCCAGGGCCCACCGCGTGAGTGCACGAGCAAGGCGCGCAGCGCTTCGCGGCAATCTGCAGGGATGGCAACCGCAGCATCACGCAGCCGTCCGATCTCCTTGGGATCCACCTCGACGTGAATGAGCTTGGCAGCGGCGGGCACGAGTCGATCGCTCGCCCCGAGCGTGAACAATCCGAACCGCACGCCAAGCGCGAGCACGACGTCCGGCCGCGCACCGGGTGCCGCGAGATCGTCGAGCTTATGGAAAGTGCCCCCGTACAGGGGATGATCGCTTGGGAGCAGGCCGTGCGCCTGAAAGTCCGAGAAGACCGGGATGCCGGTCAGCTCCGCGAACTCCCTGAGCTCGCATGCGCAGTCGGCCTGCCATGCGCCGGCGCCCGCCATGATGATCGGCCGCTCGCTGGCAGCAAGAAGCTGCACGGCCGTTGTCAGCGCCTCGTGCGAGGGACCGGGCCTTGAGTCCACGACCAGGTTTTTCGGTCTGTGGGCCGCCTGCTCGTCAACCGCAGCGTTGAGCACATCCATCGGCATGTCGAGCAGTACCGGGCCGGTGGGAGGAGAGGTCGCGATGCGGATGGCATGCGCGACCAGCCGCGGGATCTGCGCTGCCACCGTCACCGTGTGCGACCACTTGGTCAGCGGGCGCGCAATCCCCGCCTGATCGATGCCGGCCTGAAGCGTATTGGTCTCCGCATCGCGCAGCGCTGCCGAGCCGGCGACATACAGCACGGGCGTACGGTCGAGACAGGCATTCGCCATGGAGGTGATGCAGTTGGTGAATCCCGGGCCCGCCGTCACCAGGGCCACTCCGAGCCGCCGTGCGGCCCGGGCATAGCCCTCGGCCGCGTGCCCGGCCCCCACCTCGTGACGCGTATCGATCAGGGCGACTCCGTGCGCCGCGCATGCCTGGAATATCGTCTCCAGATGCGCCCCGTGAAGCCCGAAGACGGTCTTGACTCCGGCATCGACCAGCGTGCGGACGAGCAGCTCCCCGCCGGTGACCATGGCCATGTTTCTCCTCCCGGCCGCCGAGCGCGGCGATCGTGGAGCCACCCATGCTACATTTGCACGCATCCAATCGAAAGAAGCCGCGCGAGCACCCGTTATGGCAGCCCCCAAATCGAACATTGAGATTGCACAGCAGGCCAAGATGCGGCCGATCGTCCCGCTCGGGAAGGAGCGACTCGGCATTCCCGAGGAGAGCCTCTCCCCGTATGGCCACTACAAGGCGAAGGTCTCACTCGACTACATCGATTCGCTCAAGGCGCGGCCGAACGGCAAGCTCATTCTCGTCACCGCAATCTCCCCGACACCTGCCGGCGAGGGCAAGACCACGACCACCGTCGGGCTCGGCGATGCACTCAATCGGCTGGGCAAGAAGGCGATGATCTGCCTCCGCGAGCCGGCGCTGGGCCCGGTGTTCGGCGTGAAGGGCGGGGCCGCCGGCGGCGGCTACTCTCAAGTGGTGCCGATGGAGGACATCAACCTGCATTTCACCGGCGATTTTGCAGCCATTGCGGCCGCAAACAATCTTCTCGCCGCGCTGATCGATAATCATATCCACCATGGCAACGCGCTCGGCCTCGATCCGCGGCGCATTGCCTGGCGGCGCGTGGTGGACATGAACGATCGGGCCTTGCGCGACATCGTCGTTGCGCTCGGCGGCACCGCCAACGGCTTCCCGCGCCAGGACGGGTTCGACATCGTGGTGGCCTCCGAGGTGATGGCGATCTTCTGCCTGGCCACGAGCGTGAGCGATCTGAAGGAGCGGCTGGGGAAGATCGTGGTGGGCTACACCGCCGATCAGAGGCCCGTTCAGGCGCGCGACCTCAAGGCGCACGGTGCCATGACCGCGCTGCTGCGCGATGCGCTCGCGCCCAATCTAGTGCAGACCCTGGAGAACAATCCGGCGTTCATTCATGGCGGCCCGTTCGCCAACATCGCACACGGCTGCAACTCGGTCATGGCGACCCAAACGGCCTTGAAGCTCGCCGATTATGTCGTGACCGAGGCGGGGTTCGGAGCCGACCTCGGCGCCGAGAAGTTCGTCGACATCAAATGCCGCAAGGCGGGACTGAAGCCCTCGGCGGCGGTTCTCGTGGCAACGGTGCGTGCCCTGAAGTATCACGGAGGCGTCGAGGTGGCCGATGTCGGCAAGGAGAACATCGCCGCGCTGGAGAAGGGAATCGTGAATCTCGAGCGCCATATCGACAACGTGCGCGAGAACTACGGGCTACCCTGTGTCGTGGCGATCAACCACCGCGCCGAGGACACCGATGCCGAAGTACGGGTGCTGATGGAGCGTGCCGCCCATCACGGCGCGCGCGTGATCCTGGGCAACCACTACGCCGAAGGTGGCGCCGGCGCCGTCGACATCGCGAAGGAAGTGCTGCGCCTGACGGAGGAGCCCAACCATTTCAAGTTCGTCTACGACGAGCGCGAGACGCTGTGGCAGAAGATGAAGGATATCGCCACGAAGATCTATCACGCCGGCGACATCACGGCGGACAGCAAGGTCCGGGCGCAGATCAAGCAGTTGCAGGACGCAGGCTACGGGAACTACCCGATCTGCGTCGCCAAGACGCAGTATTCCTTCTCGACCGATCCGAAGCTGCGCGGCGCACCGTCGGACCACATCGTGAACATACGCGAGGTCCGGCTGGCGGCAGGCGCCGAGTTCATCGTCATGATCTGCGGGGATGTGATGACCATGCCCGGGCTGCCGAAGGTCCCAGCCGCCAACGCCATCGACGTCGACGAGAGCGGCAAGATCGTCGGATTGTTCTAGAAGGGCTTCACGACCGCGAGTATCACGATCGCGATCAGCAACAGGCTCGGCACCTCGTTGAAGAGCCGATACCAGCGGTGCGAATGGGTGTTGCGCCCCTGACGCAGGGCGCACATCAGGCGATGGCACCAGATGTGATAGACGACCAGCGCGGCAACCAGCGCGAGCTTCACGTGGAGCCACCCGAAGCCCAGGTAGGCGGGTGCGGCGGCAACCATCGCGATGCCGAAGGCGAGCGCCAGCGCACCGCCGATCGTCATGATCCCGAACAGCCGGCGCTCCATCGTCGCGAACCGCTCGAGCAGCGGCGGCTCGCTGGCCATCGCGTGGTAAACGAACAGTCGCGGCAGGTAGAAAAGCCCCGCAAACCAGGTCACGACGAACACGATGTGAAATGCCTTGAGCCAGAGCATGTGCGGATCAGCCGGCGCTCACGCCTCGGGGCCCCACACCTTGCGAGCCACCCTCACGACCAGCTCGAGCTTGCGCCACTGGTCCTCCTGCGAGAGCTTGTTCCCGGTCTCGTGGCTCGAGAAGCCACATTGGGGTGACAGACACAGGCTCTCGAGCGGCACGAAACGCGCCGCCTCGTCGATGCGCCGCGTGAGCTCATCCTCACTCTCGATCTGTCCGGTCTTGGTGGTCACGAGCCCCAACACCACCTTCTTGTTCCGGGGCAGCAGCCGCAGCGGCTCGAAAGTACCGGAGCGCGCGGTGTCGAATTCCATGAAGAATCCGTCCACATCGCTCTGGAACATTGCCTCCGCGACGGGCTCGTAGCTGCCCTCGGTCGCCCAGGAGCTCTGGAAATTGCCGTGGCAAGTATGCATGGTCACGGTGAGACCGGCCGGGCGATCGCGCAGTGCCGCATTGATCGTGTCGGCGTAGCGCCGTGGCAGCATCGCGGGATCGTCGCCGTTGCGCCGGCAACTCTCGCGAAACTTCTCATCGCCGAGGTAGGCAAAGCCCACGTCGTCGAGCTGCAGATACGTGCAACCCGCCGCCGCGAATGCGGCGATCGCCTGTTGATAGGCGGCGGCCACATCGTCCCAGAACGGTTGCAGGTCCGGATACGCCTGTCGCGAGATGGCTGCGCGCCCGCCGCGCAGATGCAGCATCGAGGGCGAGGGGATCGTCCACTTCGCCGTGCCGCGCGTGCTGGCCTTCAAGAACCTGAATTGCTCGATCATGATCGGCGCGCCGTAGCGCACCGGCGCCGTCACGGTTGCGATGGGAGGTTGCTGCTCGGTGCCGCCAAACTTCGGACCCGGATTCTCGCGGAGCGTTACCCCTTCGAGTTGCCTCAGGAAGTCCAGGTGCCACCATTCACGGCGGAATTCCCCATCCGTGATGGCGCGCAGGCCGATCGACTCCTGCTTCCCGATCGCCGCCAGTATGGCCGCATCCTCGCGCTGGGCCAGGTCCGCATCCGAGAGCTCGCCACGCCGCCACCGCTGCCGGGCGGCGATCAGCTCGGGCGGGCGGAGCAGGCTTCCAACCTGGTCGGCGCGAAAGGGTGCGGTCATCGAGGCCTCCGGGCGGTGCAAAGCCGTGTCACGGCAGCACGATTATGCCAGCCGCCACCATCCGGGGTCGCGCGGCCCCTTCCAGCCTTGCCGCAGTCGAGGCGCACGACTAGAGTCAACGAGCGCCCAGGGCATCCTCGGAGGGGAAACGACCATGCCGCAGTTCGATGAGAAGAGCATTACCCAGGCCGTGATCGACCGGATGGCCGATTGCCCGGATGCGCGTTTCAAGCAAGTGATGACCTCGCTCGTCACCCACCTGCACGACTTCGTCCGTGACGTGAAGCTGACCGAGCAGGAATGGATCACGGCGATCCAGTTCCTCACGAACGTGGGCAAGACATGCACGGACAAGCGCCAGGAGTTCATCCTGCTCTCGGACACACTCGGGGTCTCGATTCTCGTCATCTCGCTCAACCATCCCGCGCAAGGTACCTCGGTCGAGTCGACGGTACTGGGGCCGTACTACTGGGAAGGGGCGCCCGAGCTTCCTCTGGGCAGCAATCTCGCCGAGGGCGTCAAGGGCGAGCCGACGTTCTATTCCGGACGCGTGCTCGATGCGCACGGCAGCCCGATCCGCGGCGCGGTGCTCGACATCTGGTCGGGCGATGGCGAGGGCAACTACGACATGCAGCTCCCGGGCGAGACCGGGATGCGCGCGCGCGGCAAGATCCGCACCGACGCCGAAGGGCGCTACTGGTTCCGCTCCATCCGGCCCAGCTGCTATCCGGTGCCCACGGACGGTCCGGTGGGTGAGATGCTGCGTGCCATGGGCCGTCATCCGTATCGTCCGGGTCACATCCACATGATCGTCTCGGCGCCCGGGTACGAGTCGGTCACGACGCATCTCTTCGTGGCAGACAGTCCCTACATCGACTCGGACGCCGTGTTCGGCATGAAGGAATCGCTGGTCGTGAAGTTCGAGCGCTCTCCGCCGGGACGGGGGCCCGGCGGAGAGCGCCTGGACGTGCCTTACTATACGGCCCAGTTCGACTTTCGGCTGCGCAAGGTTCCGGAGCGCACGCGTCAAGCTGCCTGAGCCGAAGACGACCGTGCAGAAGCCCAGCGAGCAGCTGTCGCCGGCGCAAGTGCTGGCGCTGTACCCGGCGCACGCCGGCACGATTTCCTCGTTTCTCGCCACGCGCGCTCGCACCCACGCGCAGCGCCCGGCGCTTGAGGTCGAGCATCGCAAATGGAGCTTTGCGGAGCTGGAGCAGGCGAGCGAGCTGCTCGCAAGCGTGCTCGGGCGGCATGGGCTCGTGCGCGGCGACCGCCTGGCACTTGTCAGTGTCAACAGCGATCTCAGCGTCATCTTGTTTCTGGCCGTCGCGCGGATCGGGGCCATCTTCATCCCGCTCAATCCTGCCGCGACGCGTGCCGACCTTCAGTACCTGCTCGGACATTCGCGCGCTCGGCTGATCGTCGTTCAGCCGGCCGACCTGGAGCGAGTGCGCGAGGTGGCCCAAGGGCTCGAGCCGCACGCTCCGACCCTCTCGCTCGCGGAGTGGGGACTTGCGGCGGAAAGCTCCGCCGCGGTCCTCGAGCAGTTGCTGAGGCAGGCAGGAGCGCACACCCAGACTACACCGGCGGCGGGCCGAGCCGAGGATGCAGCGGTCGTCATCTACACCTCCGGAACGACAGGTTTCCCGAAGGGCGTAGTGCACACGCATCGAACCTACATCCTCGCCGCGGAGGGCTTCGTTGCCCGTATGTACCTGCAACCGGCCGAGCGGCTGCTCACGGTCATGCCGTTCTTTCACATCAATGCGCTCTTCTACTCGTTCGGGGGTGCAATCGCCGCCGGGGGCACCCTGGTGACCACGCCCAGGTTCAGCGCCTCCCAGTTCTGGCAGCTCGCTGCCCAAACGGGTGCGACGGAATTCAATTTTCTGGCCGCCGTCAGCAATATTCTCATCAACCGGCCGCGCACCGAGTTCAATCCGGCACACCGCATCCGCAAGCTCTACGGCGGACCCATCAGCGAGCGCATGGACCAGGTCTTCCGCGAGGAATTCCATGTTCCGGATCTCATCGAGGGGTACGGCATGACGGAGATCCCGGGCGCTTGCTGCAACCCCTTTCTCGGTCCTCGCAAGCCGGGCAGCATCGGTTTGCCTGCCGTGCATCCGAATTACCCGGGGGAGTTCTCGCAGCTGCGCGTCGTGGACGAGGAGGGGCGCGACGTGCAGGCCGGCCAGGTGGGTGAGCTGGTCGTGCGCACGCCCATGCTGTTCAAGGAATACCTCGACGATCCCGCGCAGACAACCGCTGCATTTCGCGATGGCTGGTTCTTGACCGGGGATCTCGCGCGTCGCGACCCGGACGGCTACTTCTACTTCGTCGCGCGCAAGAAGGACATCATCCGCCGGCGGGGCGAGAACATCGCCGGGGCCGAGCTCGATCGCGTGATCTCCAATCATCCCGAGGTCCTCGAGGCGGCGGCAATCGGGGTCCCCTCCGAGCTCGGCGAAGAGGAGATTCTGGTGGTGGTGGTGCCCAGGGCCGGGGGCGGACTCACTCCGCGGGACGTGATGGATTGGTGCCGGGAACAGCTTGCACCCATGAAAGTGCCGCGCTTCATCACGTTCGCGGAGGCCATGCCGCACACCCCCTCGCACCGGGTGGCGAAGCACCTCCTCAAGTCGGACAAGAGCCTCATCGAACGCGCCGTGGACACGGCGCAGCTGCCGAAAGGTTAGAGTCGTCGTGCCCGCAAAATCGATGGAAAAGATCATGGCGCTCGCCAAGCGTCGCGGCTTCATCTATCAGGCCTCGGAGATCTATGGCGGCATCAACGGGTTCTGGGACTACGGCCCTCTCGGGGCGCAGCTGAAGAAGAACCTGCGCGATGCCTGGTGGGAGGACGTCGTGCTCAACCCCTGCGGGGGGCGCCCGGGGCCCAACGGGGAGCCGGTGCGCATGGTGCCGCTGGATACCAGCATCATCCAGCATCCGAAGGTCTGGGAGGCGAGTGGGCACCTCGCCGGTTTCAGCGACCCCATGATCGACTGTCGCGAGACCAAGCAGCGTTACCGCTTCGACCATGTCCTCGTGTATGCGCCAGCCTCCGGAGACAGGGGCGGCAAGCCGCTCTTCGCCTTCGTGCCCGACACCGCAAGCGAGGCGCGGCAGAAGAAGAAGGCGGAGAAGGCGTTCGGGGAGCTGCGCGCCTTTCCCCTGACCGAGCTGCCTGCATCCGAGTGGGCTCACATGGTTGGCCCCGACGCCGAGCGCGCCGGCACGCTCACCGAGCCGCGCGCGTTCAACCTCATGTTCAGGACGTACGTGGGAGCGACCGCATCCGAGGACGATGTGGCGTACCTGCGGCCCGAGACCGCACAGGGCATCTTCGTGCAGTTCAAGAACGTCATCGATACCACTCGAGTGAAGGTGCCGTTCGGCATCGCGCAGGTCGGCAAGGCGTTCCGCAACGAGGTGACGCCGCGCAACTTCACCTTCCGCAGCCGCGAGTTCGAGCAGATGGAGATCGAGTTCTTCTGCCATCCGGGCGAGGCGCGCGAGTGGTACGCGTTCTGGCGCGAGGAGCGCATGCGATGGTGGCAGGGACTGGGCCTCGCGGGGGAGAACCTGCAGCTGCGCGAGCACGCGCGCGAGGAGCTCGCGCACTACGCACGCGAGGGGGCCGGGACGGCGGATGTGGAGTATCGCTTCCCGTTCACGGCGCCGGGATTCGGCGAGCTCGAGGGCGTCGCGCACCGATCGAACTTCGATCTCGCACAGCATCAGAAGCACGCGCGCTCCTCGCTCGAGTATTTCGATGCAGAGCGCGGCGAGCTCCTGCCCAATGGGGCGCGCAAGGGCGAGAAGTATCTGCCGCACGTGATCGAGCCCTCCGCCGGGCTCGATCGCGGGGTGCTGGCGGTGCTGTGCGAGGCCTATGTGGAGGACCCCGCGCGCGCCAGCCCCGAGCTGCTGCTGCTCTCGCCGCGGCTCGCGCCGATCAAGGCGGCGATCTTCCCGCTCGTCAACAAGGAGGGGATGCCCGAGGTGAGCGAGAAGCTCTACCTTGACGTGCGGCGGCGGTTCTGGCGACGCGGGCTGATCGAGCACGACGTGAAGCAGGCGATCGGCAAGCGCTATGCGCGCATGGACGAGGCGGGCTGTCCGTATTGCTTCACGATCGACGGCCAGACGCTCAAGGACCAGACCGTGACCGTCCGTGACCGCGATACGGCTCGACAGGAGCGCATTACGCTCGATCACGTGGGCACGTATCTGGAGGAGCGGCTGGGATCGGCCTAGGCACCCGATGTCCTCACCCTATCGTCCCATCGCCCTGGGCCCGCGCGAGGTCGAGCTGCAGCAGCGTGCGGACGGGTCGGTCCTCTTGCGCTCCCCGCACGCGCTGGGTGCGTATCCGAACAAGCTCACCGATTGTCTGGTTCGCGCCGGGCGCGAGCATGGCGATCGAGTGTTCCTCGCCGTGCGTGCCTCACCGGATGCGTGGCGCACACTCACCTATGGCGAGGCGCTCGCATCGGTGCGGCGCATCGCGGCGGCGCTGCTTGCTCGCGGGCTCTCGAGCGAGCGGCCGGTTGCGATCCTCTCCGCGGGCAGCATCGAGCATGCGCTCCTGGCGCTCGCCGCCATGCATGTGGGCATTCCATTCGCGCCCATCTCTCCAGCCTACTCCCTCGCCTCTGCCGACCTTGCAAGACTGCGGCATGTTCTCGGGCTTCTCACTCCCGGTCTCGTGTTTGCCCAGAGTGGCGCGCCGTTCGCGCGGGCCCTTGCGCACGCTGTGGGGGCTCATGCAGAGATCGTCGTACAGGAAGGGTCTGTCCCGGAGCGCCACACGACGCCCTTTGCCGAGCTGTTGCGCGGCGCCGGTTCGCAGCCGGTGGACGCGGCGAGCGAACGAGTGGGCCCGGACACGATCGCGAAGGTGCTCTTCACATCGGGCTCCACGGGCGTTCCCAAAGGGGTGATCAACACGCAGCGCATGCTCTGCGCCAATCAGCAGATGTTCTTCGAGGCACTGCCGGTCGTTGCCGCCCAGCCCCCGGTGCTCCTCGATTGGCTGCCCTGGCATCACACCTCCGGAGGGAACCAGATTCTCGGGCTCACGCTCTATCACGCAGGCACGCTCTACATCGACGAGGGCAGGCCGCTGCCGGATGCCATCGGGGCAACGGTACGCAACCTGCGCGAGATCGCGCCCACTCTCTACTTCACCGTTCCGCGCGGCTACGCTGAGCTCATTCCTCATCTGAGAGCCGACCGTGCAGCCGCTCGGAGCTTCTTCTCGCGCGTGGGCATGTTCTACTACTCCGGTGCCTCGCTTGCGCACGCGGTGATCGAGCAACTCGACCAGCTTGCGGTCGAGACGTGCGGCGAGCGCATTCCGATGCTGTGTGGATACGGCTCGACCGAGACCGCACCCTTTGCGCTCTGCGCCAACTGGCTCAGCGACCGGTCGGGACTTGCGGGTCTGCCGGTGCCGGGCGTGGAGCTGAAGCTTGCGCCGGCCGGCGCAAAATTCGAGGCGCGGGTGCGAGGACCCAACGTGATGCCAGGGTACTGGCGCGAGCCGGAGCGCACCCGTGCCGTGTTCGACGAGGAGGGATTCCTGCGCACCGGCGATGCGCTCTCGTGGGTGGAGGCGCGCGATCCGCGGCGGGGCCTCGCCTTCGATGGGAGACTGGCGGAGGACTTCAAGCTCACCACGGGCACCTGGGTCAGCACGGGCGCCCTGCGCGCGCGGTTGATGGCCGCCAGTACGCTCGTTCAGGACGTGGTGATCACGGGGGAGGGTCGCGACGAGATCGGTGCGCTCATCTTCCCGGACATTGCCGCTTGCAGATCCCTCTGTTTCGGTGCGGCCGATTCAAGCGACGCAATCCCGGACGCAGCTCGCAGCGAGGTGCTGGTTCATCCCCGTGTGACAGGGGAGATCCAGTCCGCTCTGGATCGGCTGGCCAGCGACAGCACCGGATCCTCGACGTTCATCGCACGAGCCATGATCCTGCTGGAGCCGCCCAGCATTGCGGCCGGCGAGATGACCGACAAGGGTTCGATCAATCAGCGCGCGGTGCTCACTCACCGCGCGAGCCTGGTCGAGGAGCTCTACGCGCAGCCCCTCTCCACCCGGGTCCAACTGGCGCGGCAGCGGCGTTGAGGGCGCCCCGGTGAAGGCGGGGCCCCTCACTTGCAGGCTGGAAGCTTGACCGTTGCGCGGGTCTATCGCGCGCGGCGTCCAACTCGCGGACGCCGCGCGCGATCCCACCCCCTCCCGATCACATCTGGTGCTTGATCTCGAAGTCGATCTCGAGCGGCTCTCCAGGGTTCCCACCCACGGTGCCCTGTCCGGCCTCCACCAGATCGAAGATGTTCATGTAGTACTGCTTGCCGGTCAGATTGAGCACCTGGAGGATCGCCTGCCAGTTCTCCTTGTTCGATGCCCAGCTCAGGTGTGCATTCCACAAGGTATAGCCGCCAATGCGGTTGTAGGGATCGTTCACCGCGGCGGTGTAAATGGCGGTGCGTGTCGTGCCATCGAGTCGCGCCGTGACCGATCCTGCGCTCCCAACCGGCAGCGTGTACTGGATGCCCCCGCCGCCCGACCAGGTCGGGGTCCAAGGAGTCACCATGCTCGAAGCAACGCCGCTCTCGAGCGTGTTCACGTTCGTGTAATCGAACTTCAGCCAGCTCGCGTTCATGTCGGCCTGAAAGCCACCGAAGCGCAGCTGCGATTCGAACTCCACACCTTTCTGATGTCCATCTCCTGCGTTGTACGGCAGGGCGCACGGGGATCCGAAATCGACCCCTGCAGCAGCCGAAGCCGCCGCGATCGAGGGAATACCGCTGCAGTTGAGGAGCGTGAGCTGAATATCCCGGTACTGCGAGAAGTAGCCATCGATGTTGGCGTGCAGGTGATTGTCGAACCACGAGGTTTTCAGGCCGCCCTCGAACGTGGCGAGGCTCTCGGGCTTGAATGGGAGCGCTTGCGCCGGGTAGAAGGGGCGCGGATCGACGCCGCCACCTTTGAATCCGGTCGAGTATTGTCCGTAGATCATCACATCGTCGGTCACGTGGAAATCGAGGTCACCACGCCAGTCCGCGCGATCCGCGGAGTAGGTGGAAGACAGGCCGTTGAGTGGGTCGACGAGGGTCGCCGAGCCGCCCTGGCCCCCCGAGGGATTGACACGCACGTAGTGATAGATCTTATCTTGGCTGGTATAGCGTGCGCCGAAGATCAGATCGAGCTTCGGAGCCAGATGCCATGTGGTGTTGAGATAGCCGGCTCGGTCGTGAGCATCGATGGGATCGTTCTGGTAGAAGTTGAGGATTCCGGGCAACGTCGGAATGGCGTACCACAGGTCCTCGTGTCCGAAATACACCGACTCTTCGCGGAAGTAGAAGCCGCCCAGGGTCCAATCGACCAACGATTGCCACTTGCCCGAGAGGCGCAGCTCCTCGCTGAGCTGATGATGGCCCATCGACTCGGCGCCGAGATCCATCGGCCAGATCGACTCCCCGTTGTTGTGCACCCAGTCCGCGCTGTAGCCACGGAATCCCACGATGTTCTTCAGCGACAGATCGGGGAGAATCGTCCAGTCCGTCGTTTCCTGTACGCCCCAGTTCCGGATCGACTGAGTGGGCGATACACAGTAAGGCCCCTGGCCGGAGTTGTTCCCGAGGCCCGGAATCGATACCCCTGGGGGTAAGGTAAACGCGGCTGGGGGCGCAGGCAGGCAGAACGATGCGTAGGTCGCGTAGAAGTTCTTCGGGATCATCGCCGGGACATACAGCGAGTCGTAGGGCAGCAGGTGTCCGTTCGTCGTGGGGATCGCGAGCGCCGGTGAGAACGCCGCACCCGCGGCGGGGTTCGCAGGCGATGCGAGCGGACCGGGACCCGCATAGATCAGCGTTTCGGCCGGGGCCTCCTGATTGGTGTTCGTCAGATCGCCGATCAGCGTGAAAGACAGGGTATCGGTCGGCACGAAACGCACGCTCGCCCGCCCGCCCGCATAGCCGATGCCGCCGAGCTGGCCCAACTCGCAGTTGGATGTCTGGGCGGCAAATCCCGTTGGCACCGAGTAGGTGCCCGTGACGCCGTTGATATCGGTGGCGGTGAAACTCGGATTGGCGCAACCGAAATCGTACCGCGTGACGTAGCCGTCCTGGTGATTGCCCACCGCGGTCAAGCGCACGAACAGATTGTCCGTGATCGCGAAATTGGTCGATGCGCGCAGCTCGACGTGATTGCGGCTGCCACCGAGCACGTCGAAGCTCGAGCTCTCGGTCGCATCGGGCAGCTTGGAAAACAGCTTGATCGCGCCACCCTCGGAGTTCATTCCCTCCAGAGTGCCCTGCGGACCGCGCAGCACTTCTACGCGATCCAGGTCCAGCAGATCCATCAGCGACCCGGTGAGCGTGCCGAAGTACACATCATCGATATAGATGCCGATACCCGGCTCGAGCGCAGGATCCAGATCAGATTGGCCGACGCCGCGGATGAATGCGGCCATGGAGGGACCGAAGGCTCCGGCCTGCGAGGCCAGCTGTACGCTCGGGGCGTCCTGAGTGATTTGCGTGAGACTGGTCTGACCGCGCGCCGCGATGGCCTCCGCGCTGATTGCGGTGATGGCCAGGGGGGTCTGCTGCACGGATTGGTTCACGAACTGAGCCGTGACCACGACCGTCTGCAGGCCGGTTCCCGCGGCGGCAGTGCCCGGAGCGGCTTGTGCTTGCGACTGAGATTGGGCGGTGGCCGGCTGGTCCTGGTTCTGAGCGAGAGCCGCACCCATACCGAGGAGCGCGGCAGCTGCGCCGAGCGCCCGAAGGCAACGAGAACGGGACCCCCCTCTCCAGGATGAAGAGCCGACGACCACAGGATCACGTGAGCTCGGCATCGCTAAATCCTCCCCTCTTGAGTAGCGGTGCGGCCGTTCCTGGCGCTGCCAGCGAACGCTTGTTTTGAGCTGGCAGCAGCGGGAGCGTAGCGGCTCACATGACCGACTGTCAACAATGCGCAACGCGGTGGAAAAGGCGCGCACGAACCCGCGGCGTGCAGCGCAGTCCGCCGCACTCGGGCTATTTGCGTGGGAGCAACATAGGTGGGGAAGGGTCAGCGTGGGCTGCGTCTGAACGGGAGCGTTACAAGAAAGAGAGCGAGGCGCCAGTTGAGCAGCTTCAACGCGCTGCGGACCTCCCTCGCGGGCAGGGCGGCCGTGATCGGCATGGTGCCGAAAACCTTCCCGCGGACGAGGAGCTGGTTGCCCTGTCGCTCGAGAGAC
The DNA here is from genome assembly GCA_035524075.1 of Steroidobacteraceae bacterium. Taxonomy (GTDB): domain Bacteria; phylum Pseudomonadota; class Gammaproteobacteria; order Steroidobacterales; family Steroidobacteraceae; genus JASHUC01. The sequence goes on from DATKPP010000091.1 coordinate 36,626, forward strand.
TCGATACGCATGAGCTCGCCGCCCTCCTGCGAATAGAGCTTCATGCCAGAAACTTCGCGACGCAGTCACGCGCTTCGGCAAGCTCATCGAGCACCAGGTGTCCGGCCTTCTCGAAGGTTGCGAGCTTGGCATTCGGCAGCAGTTGCATCCACCGCGCGGAGCGGCCGAATGGCGCGAGCCGATCGCCGGTGGACCAGACGAGGAGGGTCGGCATGGTGGCGCGATGCAACCAGCGCTCGAGCTTTGGATTGAAGGGACCCTGGGCGGCAAGCCGCTGCGTCGAGCGCATCTCGCGTGCGATGGTATCGGCGTGCCGCGCCGCCTCTGCCGGCGCGGGCAGGTACGGCTTCAGGACCGCGATGTCGCTCACGAGGTGAGCGTACATCTCCTCGAGCGACCACGATCCGATCGGGGGGCCCGGGTGCTGCGGATCGGGAAGGCCGGCGGGCGCGACCAGCACCAGCTTGCGCAGGCGATGGCCGTGGGCGACCGCAAACTCCGCGGCCATCCAGCCGCCGAGCGAGAAGCCGACCAGGTCGAACTGCGCCAGATTGAGTTGATCGAACAGATCGAGGTAGTGCAGCAGGTACTCGCTCATGGAGTCCATGCGGGGCTCGTCCGCGGATTCGCCCCAGCCGGGGTGGAAGGGCACGATCACCTTGAAGCGTTCCGTCCAGAAGCGTGCGAAGTCGATCCCGTGCCAGGCGCCCGCACCGTGCCAGTAGACGACCGGCCTTCCGTGTCCGCCGACGTACACGACGGTTCTCACCCCATTGACCGAGTATTCGTGCCGCTTGAAGCCCTTCGGGGGATGTTGGCCGCGATCGTCCAAGGTAGGCATGGCTTGCTCCAACCCGATGCGCTCAGCCGGCCGGCTCGGCGTCCAGTCTCACCGCGATACCCTCGAGCGCTCGATTCGGGGCGCGGTAACGCTGCATCACCTCGGGATCGTGTCCTGGAATGATGTACTGCGGCGCGGATGCAAGCTCGCGCAGGCGCCGCCAGCCATCGACCATGGCCGTCACATCGGCCACGACCGGGAATGGCCGTGCCTCGACCATGTTGGCCGCATAGTGGCTCGCATCGGAGGCGAGAACGAGCCACCCGAGCCGCGTCCACAGGCGCACGACCTGCAATCCCCGGGTGTGTCCGCCGATGAGGTGCACGCTCAGCCCGGAGGAGATCTCGGCGTCCCCATCGTAGAAGGTCACGCGCCCCGCGTAGACCTGCCTCACCATGGCGACCACCTCATCCACCTCGTATGCGGCGGCAAAGAACTCCGTCGCCATGTACCGGCCGGTCGCATAGGCGATCTCGCGGTCTTGCAGGTGGAAGCGCGCGCGCGGGAAGAGATCGAAATTCCCAATGTGGTCGTAGTGCAGATGCGTGACGATCACGTCCGCGACGGTTGCGGCATCCACCTCGAGGAGCCGCAAGCCCTCGGCGGGCGATCGGAGGAACTCGCGTCGTCTGCGCAGCGCCGCCGCCTGGTTGAAGCCGGTGTCGATCACGAACACCTCGGGGCCGCGGCGCGCAAGCCACACGAAATAGTCCATGCGAGCGGCGCTTTCGTGCAGGTCGCCGCCGATGAAATTCTCCGCGGCGCGCCGGGCAACCGTCGCGTAGCGGATGGCATAGACCTCGAACGGTTCGGGTCGGCCCATGCAATGAGTATGGTGAGCGGGTGCATGCGAGTCAAAGTGCTGGCATGTGGCCGTGAACTGGACCCATGTCAGCTACGCGCAGCAGCTGCGATTCGGGCGCGGGCCGCCGCCTGGCGCAAAGCCTCGGGACCACACTGGCGCTTCAGTTGCGCAGCGGGACGACCGGGATCATGGCGACCGTGCAGCCCACGGCGAAGATCGGGATGGGCGCGTAGAACCACAGTTCCCCACGGCTGCCTTCGGTGCAGCCCGACAGCGCAATGAACGTGCGGATCTCGAAGCCGCCTTGTCCTGCCTCGCGATAGGTTTCGGTGTCCGTGTAGGCGAGCAGCTCCTCGCGACGGTTGTCCAAGAACTTCTCGAGGAACGCGCGATCCCAGGCCTCATTGATCTTTCCCGAATCGGGGGTCGCGGGCCAGTGGGAGATGCCTCCGGTTGCAATCACCGCGATGCGCTCCGGGACGAGGTCGCATGCGCGACGCAGGGCGCGGCCGAATGCCCAGCAGCGCGCGAGCGGGATGAGCGGTGGCCCCTGGCAGTTGATGTTGACCGGAATGACGGGCACGTCGTAGCGCGGGGTGAGAAAGTGCAGTGGCACCATGATGCCGTGATCGAACTTCCACTCCTCCGAGTAGGCGAGGTCCACGTCCTGCATCATCTCGACGATCAGTCGCCGCGAGAGCTCGGGCGCGCCCGGGATGCGCGTACGCCTGATCGCAAGCCACTCCTCATCCTCGATTGGCCCTTCGTAGTGTTCCGCCAACCCCACGCACAGCGAGGGCATGTTGTTCATGAAGAAGTTCGCGAAGTGCTCGGCGGCGATGACGACCAGCGCCTGGGGCCGCGCAGCCTCGAGTGCCCCGCGCAGGCGCTCGAGATTCGCGTAGAAGCGATCGCGCACGGACGCATCCGCGCGCTGCGCGCGGCCCGTGATCCCGGGTGCATGGCTGCAAGCCGCGGCGAATACCAGGCTCATGTGCTACCTGCTCGCTTGTAGAGACCTGCCCGGACGGGTCCGTAGCGACGCTCGCCCGCCCGCATCGCTTCGAGGTAAGCGTCCCACTCGTAGCCACGCAGCGCGGCGAAGTGCATGAGCAGCTGTCCGTTCACGCCCATGACGTACAGCAGCCCGATATCGGGCTCGCGCACCGCGCGTTGCTCCTCCTCCGTGAGCTCGTACTCGGCCAGAAGCGCATCGAGGCTCGCGGCGTATCGCTGACGCACGTTCGGATCGCGGTTGAGCTGATAGAGAAGCTTCTGGACGTAGTAGAGGCTCATGACTTGCGCACCTCGGCCGCGTGAGCTCGAGCCGCACGTGCGCTGCCGGCGCGCTCGGGCCCGCGGGTGAGCGTCCGCTCGAGCTGCTGCAGCAGCTCGAAGAGCTCGGTGAGACGCTCGCCGCCGAAGCGCTGCTCGATCCCCCGATAGATCGCCTCGGATTGCGGCGCGTGTGCGGCAATCAGCTCCATTCCCTCGGCGGTGAGCTTGAGGGTTGCCCGGCGCAGGTCGCCCGGCACGGGGTGCCTTGCAATGAGGCCGCGCGATTGGAGCTGGGGAAGAATGCGCGAGAGGCTCGGCAGCAGCAAACAGGTGACGGATGCAAGCTCGCTGATCTCGAGTGCCGGGTGGCCTGCGAGCGCGCGCAGCACGCGCCACTGCTGCTCGGTCACACCGTGGTGGCGCAGCCCCGGCCGGAAGCGGCGCATCACGGCCTCGCGTGCCCGCAGCAACGCCATGGGCAGCGAGCTCGAGAACGAGCGCATGGGCAGCGGTGCGGCCGGGAGCTGGGCGCGAGCACGAGGCTTGGCAGATCTAGCAGGCATCGTCGATCACCGGGTTCCTGAGGATTCCGACACCCGAGACCTCGACCTCGACCACATCGCCGGGCCGCAGGTAACGAGGCGGATCGAAGCGGGCGCCCGCACCGCTCGGGGTGCCCGAGAAGATCACATCTCCCGGCTCGAGCGTGCAGAAGCTCGAGAGATAGGCAATCAAGTACGGGATGGAGAAGAGCATCCGATCGCTCGTGTCGTCCTGGCGAGTCTCGCCGTTCACACGGGTGGTCACGCGCATCGGTCCCGCACCGATCTCGTCGGCGGTGACGATCCAGGGACCCAGCGAGCCGGAGCGGTCGAAGTTCTTGCCCTGCGTCACGTTGAACTTGGCGTGTCGCAGCCAGTCGCGCACGGAGCCCTCGTTCCCGCAGGTGTAGCCGAACACGTGCTCGAGCGCCTGGCTCTGGGGAATCCTGCGCCCGCCGCGGCCCATCACCACCACGATCTCGCCTTCGTAGTCGAGCTGCTCGGACTCGCGCGGCCGAACCAGCGGCTCGCCGGGGGCCGCGAAGGATGTATGCGTGCGCATGAACACGCTCGGGTAACGCGGCCGCTCGCTGCCGTCGCGATACTCCTCGTTGCGCTCCGGATAGTTCACTCCGATGCAGAAATAGCGCGTGCGGTGCGTGGGGCAGAGGATCTTCACCTCATCGAGCGCGTAGTCGCGCGCGCCCGAGGCCACCACCGCTGCAGCGCGCGCAAGCTCCTCGGGCCCGGCGCGCACGAGCGAGACGAGATCGCTGGCACCGCCCGGCAGGCGCGCGCAGAGATCCACGATGCCCTGCGCCACCCGAGCGCCGCAGGATGCGCGGCCATTCGCAGTGAACTGCAGCAGTCTCAACCGCGCGCCTCCGTGAGGCCCGCCCGTGCGAGCACCCCGTCGAGACGCCGCTCGAGATCGGGCGTTGCGGGCACCATCGGCAGACGATGCTCGTTCGTGGCGAGCAGCCCCATGCGCTTCATCATGTATTTCATCGGAATCGGATTGGTGTCGAAGAATACCGCCTGGTTCAGCTCGAAGAGCTGGTGATGCATCGCCTGGGCGCGCGCGAGCTCACCCTTCCAGACCGACTCGCACAGCTCGGCCAGCAGCCGCGGCTGCAGGTTGCCGACGGCATTCATCAGGCCGCAAGCGCCCACGGCCAGCATGGGAAAGGACAGCTCCTCCAGCCCCGCGAAGATCTTGAAGTCGCTGCCGAGCGCGGCGAAGCACTCGGACAGGAAGCCGAGGTCGGCCGCGGCATGCTTCATCCCAACGAAGTTGGGGGAGCGCTCCTTGAGCTCCTTCAAGGTATCCACCGTCACGCTCACCGCCGCGCGTCCGGGGATGTGATAGACCATCCACGGCAGCGGCGCGATGGCGGCGAGCTGCAGGTAGTAGGCGATGAGGCCGCGCTGCGGCGGCTTCACGAAGTAGGGCGTCACGATGAGCAACGCATCCGCGCCTTTGCGGGCGGCATGCTCCGTCAGGCGCCTGCTGTCGGCGAGCGACTGCCCGCCCGTTGCCGCGACGACCGGAACGCGACGGGCGGCGGTGTCGATCGCGATATCGACCAGCCGATTGCGCTCCTCCACCGTGAGGGTCGAGGGCTCGGCAGTCGTGCCGTTCACCAGGATGCCATGGGTACCACACTCGATCTGATGCGCCACGAGGCGCGCGTAGGCTGCGTAGTCGACCTCGCCGTTGCGAAACGGTGTCACGAGCGGGGGGATGGATCCCTTCAAGCGATCGAGCGAATCGGTCATATCGGTTGCCTCGTGACTGCGCTGATCATGTGCCCAGTCTGGGCACGCGATGCGTGCCGTGGGCCAGGCAGATGTTCTTGGTTTCCATGTAGAAATCGAAGCTGTAGTCCCCGCCATCCCGTCCGATGCCACTCGCCTTCATGCCCCCGAAGGGCGTGGGCAGGTGGCGATTGTTCTCGGAGTTGACCCAGACCATGCCGGCGTCCACCGCATGCGCCATGCGCAGCGCCCGCCCTGCATTCTCCGTCCAGATGTAGGCGGTCAGCCCGTAACGCACATCGTTCGCGAGCGCGAGCGCCTCGGCCTCGTCCTGGAAGGGAACGACGGTAAGGACGGGGCCGAAGATCTCCTCCTGCGCGATGCGCATGTCGTTGCGCGCACCCGTGAGCAGCGTCGGCTCGACGAAGTTGCCCCCGAGAGCGGCGGGCCGCCCGCCGCAGCGAATCTCCGCTCCCTCGTCCCGCGCAACGTCGAAATAGCTCAGTACCTTTCCCAGGTGCCGGGCGTGAATCAGCGGTCCGATCTCCGTCGCAGGGTCGAGTGGATGTCCCACCTTGAGTCTCCCGATGCGCTCGGCGAGGCGTGCGACGAAGCGGTCGTGGATCGAGCGCTGCACGAGCAGGCGGCTGGAGGAGGTGCATCGCTCGCCGTTGAGGCTATAGATCATGAAGATCACGGCATCGAGCGCACGCTCGAGATCGGCGTCCTCGAACACGATCACTGGATTCTTGCCCCCGAGCTCGAGATGCACGCGCTTGAGTGTGGGAGCGCCCTGACTCATGACGAGGCTGCCCGTGGACGACTCCCCGATGAAGGCGGTGGCTCGGATGGCAGGGTGCTCGGTGAGGAATCGGCCGGTGCGCTCGCCGATGCCGTTGACCAGATTGAGCACGCCCGGCGGGACCCCCGCCTCGGTGACGATCTCGGCCAGGAGCATCGCGGTGAGCGGGCTCCACTCGGCGGGCTTGTGCACGACCGTGCAGCCCGCGGCCAGCGCCGGCGCAATCTTCCACGTGGAGAGCATGAACGGGGTGTTCCACGGTGTGATGACCGCCACCGGGCCGATCGGCTGGCGCACGGTGTAGTTCATGTGCTCGGCCGCCGGGAGGGCCAGGCCATCCGCTGCGCCCGGCGCGCGCTCTGCGAAGAAGCGGAAATTCTCCGCGGCTCGCTCGGCCGCCTTGCTCATGAAGCGCAGCGCCTGCCCGGTATCCATGCACTCGATAAGCGCGATCTGCTCGCTGCGCGCCACGATCAGATCCGCAATGCGATGGAGCAGTGCGCGGCGTGACTCGCCCGGGACCTGGCGCCATGCGGGGAACGCCGCCCGCGCCGCCTGGGCAGCAGCATCCACATCCTGCTCGTTCCCGCAGACCACCTGACACAGCCGGTTCCCGCCGATCGGCGACAGATCATCGAAGAGCTCGCCGCTCGTCCCGGGCTGCGGCCTCCCGGCGATGAAGTGTCCGAGGGGCGCGGCGCGGAAGCGCTCCAGTGCGTGCGCAGCCTTCTCGATGTTCGCCGCCGTCGTGCCGGTTCGAGTGGTGCTCATTGCTGAGCCTGGGCGCTCTGTCGGCGCTTGACGTACTCGTGCAGGTTGTTCTTCTTGAAGCTCAGCTCCGGATCGAGCTCCTGCATCTCGACGGAGATCCCGAGCGGGAGCCGATCGTAGAGCCTGGCGAGCTCGGTACAGGCGGTGCCGAAGATCTGCTCGCATGCGCGACGCCGGGTGGCAAGATCCCGGCCATGGCCCACACGAACCGCGACGTGCACGAAGGCATTGTCCGGGTGACCGTCGGCGATGCAGTAAGCCTCGGTGGCATAGGCCCGGGTGCGCAGGCCACCGATTGGAAAGATGCCGGTCGCAAGCGCCGCCTGGTGCAGCGAGCGCACGAGCACGGGCAGATCGAGCTGCCCGCGCAGATTCGAGGAGTACTCGATGAAGAGATGAGCCATGCAATTCCTCCGCGCCGCACCACCCCCGGGGGGCTCGCCGGGCGAGGTACTTAACATCGCAACTATCGCACGGCGCACTGCGCGCGGCAACGGCCGCGGCGAAGCCGCCCTTGACCGGATGCCGTGCGCGTGGCAATGCTGCGCCTACACCCACGATCCCAGGAAGCACCCATGAGCTCGAGCGGCAAGGTGGCGATCATCACCGGCGCCGGCAGTGGTATCGGACGTGCCGTTGCGCTCGAGTTTCTCGCCGCCGGGTATCGCGTGGCCCTTGCAGGGCGGCATCAAGCGCCCCTGGAGCAGACGGCGGCCCAGGCGGGAGATGCCGCGGCCCATGCGCTCGCCGTCCCCGCCGATGTGACCGATCCGACCGCCGTGCATCGTCTGTTCTCGCGGACCTACGAGGCGTTCGGGCGCCTGGATGTGCTCTTCAACAACGCCGGAGTGAACGCGCCGGCCGTGCCGCTCGAGGACCTCGGCTATCAGCAGTGGACGAGCGTGATCGCAACGAACCTCACGGGCGCATTCCTGTGCACCCAGGAGGCGTTCCGCATCATGAAGAGCCAGACACCGCGCGGCGGCCGCATCATCAACAACGGATCGATCTCCGCACACGCGCCGCGGCCGCACTCGGCGGCCTACACGGCGAGCAAGCACGGCATCACCGGACTGACCAAGTCGACCTCTCTCGATGGCAGGGCCTACGACATCGCGTGCGGTCAGATCGACATCGGCAACGCGCGCACGGAGTTTGCCGCCAATCTTTCCGCGTATTCCAAATCGCCCTCGCCCGAGCCGTTGATGGACGTGAAGTACGTCGCACAGGCGGTGCTGCAGATGGCCAGTCTGCCTCTGGATGCGAACGTGCTCTTCATGACCATCATGGCGACGAAGATGCCGTACGTCGGGCGCGGCTAGGAGGGGCTCATGCTGACGCTGTATCACTGGGAGCCGAATGCGAACTCCGGCAAGCCCATGCTCGCCCTGGCGGAGAAGGGGGTGGAATATCAAAGCCACTATCTCGATCTGCTCAACTTCGACCAGCACAAGCCGGAGTACTTGCGGATCAACCCCGACGGGACCATCCCCGCGATGGTGCACGATGAGAAGATCCTGACCGAGTCCACGCCGATGATGGAGTACGTCGACGAGACGTTCGAGGGGCCGCCGCTGCGCCCGGGCGATCCCAAGGAGCGCTGGCGCATGCGCTGGTGGATGCGGTTCTTCGACGCTTACTTCGCCCCGTCCCTGAGCATGATCGGCTGGAGTGTCTTCGTCGGGCCGGCGGTGCGGAATCGGGATCGTGCCCAGCTCGAGGCGGCCATCGGGCGCATTCCACTCGAGTCACGCCGCATCGCCTGGCGCAAGGCGATGTTCAACGAGTTCAGCGAGAGCGAGCTCACCGAGTCGCGCCGTCGCGTTGCCTTCGCAACCGGCGTGCTGGAGCAACACCTGACGACTCACCCGTGGGTCGCCGGCAATACGTTCTCGCTCGCCGACATCAATGGCTTCAACCTCGGCTATGCACTCCCGCTCTCGCAACCCGAGCGCTGCAACGACGAGAAGACGCCGCACATCATGGAGTGGCTGCGCAAGATCTACGAGCGCCCGGCCACGCAGGCGACCTGGAAGAAGGGCCGCACGCCCATGGCCCAGCGTGTGACCGTGCTGCAGCGCAAGGCCTGAGCACTGCGTGCGAGGAACGGACATGATCGAGCTGTACCACTGGGAACCGAACATCTACTTCTTCAAGCCGCTCATCGCGCTCAAGGAGGTTCGCGCGCCCTTCACGAGCCGCTACTTCGATCCCACGAGCTTCGAGCAGTGCTCGGCCAGCTTTCCGCAGAGCACCGAGTCCGCGCTCAACCTCGAGCGGGAGGGTCCGCTGCTCGTCGACGGAGTGACCGTGCTGTCCGGCTCGTTCTTCATTCTTGAATACATTGCCGAGGCCTTCCCGGCAGCGAGCCTCTATCCGGCGGACCCCTACGAGCGCTATCGCGCCCGTTCCTGGGGGCAGCTCATCGCCTTGCAGCTCGCACCGGCGGTATGCGCGCTCGGCTGCGCGAGGTATCTGGCGCCTGCCCTCGCGGCGCGCGATGCGCAGCAGCTCAAAGCGCGCATTGCGCGCATCGAGCCGCTGGAGCGCAGGGCTGCATGGACGGCGGTGCTCGACGGCAGCTACGACGAGAAGACTCTCGCGGCGGTCCGCGAGCGGCTGCAAATGCCGATCAAGCGACTCGAGGACGCGCTCGGCAAATCCGCATGGCTCGCAGGCGCGCAATATTCGCTCGCGGATATCGATGCCTTTGCGATGCTGAGCCCCCTCACAGAGCTCGCACCGCAGCTCGTCAACGCGGCGATGACGCCGCGGATTACACGATTTCTCGAGCGCATGCGTGAGCGTCCGGCGGTACAGCAAGCGCTCACACTGGCACGCACATCTCAGCCGCAGCAGGCATTCGTTCCAGGCGCCGAGCCGTCGCGCTGGGGCTAGCTCATCGGCGCGTGCGCGCCGCGGGTGGTCGCCAGGAGATCGAAGCGCGACTGGCCCGGCGGTGCGATCAGCAGCGCAGCCCAGCCGTCATGGGCCTTGGGCGGATACCACAGCAGCGACTGCTCATCCAGGCGCGCGAGAGTGCGCGTTCCGGCCCAAGCGCTGCCCTCGGAGAGATGAAAGGCCTCGAACGGACCGAAGGCGGAGGAGGCGAGCCCGGCATTGTTCTCGAAGTAGATGACCACCGCATCGAGCGCTTCGGCACGCGCAAACTCGGCATCGCTCACTCGCCAGCGCTTGAGATAGGTCGCCACGGGCTCGTTGTGGGGCCCGCGGCAGAGCATGCCGCCGATCAGCCGAAAGAACGGCCCCGGCTCGAGGGCCTCGTTGGCGGGGTCACCGGGTGTATAGAAGCGCAGCCGGACCAAGGAGGATTCAGGCGCTCGCCTGCGCGGAGCGATAGAAGTTGCCGGAGCGGATCCTCACCAGCGCGCTCGCGGGATCGAAGCTCACCCCGAGCGGATCCCCGCCCTTGGCCACGATCTCGATCTGCTGCAACAGCAGGCGGCGCTGCATCATGATGCCGCGGTCGCTCGTTGCGAGGTGCTCCTCCGAATGCAGCGAGATCGGTCCCTGTCCTGCCTGAGCCTCGTAGTCTCCCGGGGTCCGCTGATGATCCTCCTCGGTCATCTCGGCCCAGGTCTTGCCATTGAACATCATGCCGCGGAAGTTCACGCTCTCGGGGATCTTGCTCACCATCGCCTGGATGTAGTGGCTGTCGTCCACGGGAACGACCCAGGAGATGCCGGATGAGGGGCCGGGCCTCATCTGCACATCCGGCACGCTCATGATGTTCGGCAGCAGCCAGGAGGAGATCCGATCCACTTCCTGGCCATCATCGAGCTGCCGAATGGCCGAATAGCACACGCCGTGATCGGCGTGGAAGAAATCCACCTTCGGCATCAAGGCGAATTGCGGAACGAACTGCACGACGCTGAAGGTGGAGTGCAGCACCTGCACGTGAAAGGGGTCCATCACGTTGTCGTTCATGTGCAGCCAGCTGTAGGGCACCACTTCGAGGCTCGAGTCCCCCGTCGAGCCGAATCCGCCGAGACTGCGCCACAGCCGCTCGCCACGCCCGCAGTTCTCCAGGATGTCGTAACGCGGCAGCACAGGCTTCTTCTCGGGCGGTCCCAGATAGGCGAAGACGAATCCGTAGCGCTCCTCGACCGGGTACCACGGCTGGCGTGCCGCATCGCGATGGCGCCCGCCATCGGGCTCGCACGGCTGATCCAGGCACCGACCCTGCACATCGAACAGCCAACCGTGATAGCAGCAGCGAATGCCGCGCTCCTCGGTGCGGCCATAAAAGAGCGAAGTGCCTCGATGCATGCAGCGCGGATAGAGCAGCCCGGCGCGACCGGAGCGGTCGCGAAACAGGATGAGATCCTCTCCGAGGATGCGCACCTTGCGCGGCAGCTCCTTGAGCTGCGCGGAACATCCGACCGGATGCCAGTAGCGGCGCATGAGCTCCCCGAGCGGGGTTCCCGGCCCGACCTCGGTCAGAAGCCTGTTCGGGTGCTGGGGGGCGCGGCCGTAGGCGCAGCCGTCGGAGGCAGAGGCGCGATGCTCGGAATCGCTCATGGCTTTCCCCTCAAGCTCGGCGAGTTTCGAGCCGAGATTGAACCGAATCGGCGGGATTGGCAACCTGCCCACCGAGGGGTGGCGTTGCGATGACAACGGCTCGCCATTGCTCACAAACTCCGACCGTGTCATAACAGCGTGGCGTCGGATTGGATGCGTGGATTCGCCGGGGGATGATATGTCATTCGTGCGGGCTGATCGGGTTGCGATGTGTGCGGCTGTATGGGCGGTCGCGGCGGGATTGGCCCCTCCTGCGCTTGCGCATCATTCATTTGCGCTCTTCGACCACGTCAATCGAATCACGGTCAGCGGGACGGTCGTCAAGTTCGATTGGACCAATCCCCACGTCTATCTCTATCTCGATGTGGCGGACGGGTCGGCGGTCAAGCACTACACCATCGAGTGCGCGAGTCCCAACGTGCTCACGCGGGTGGGTTGGAAGTGGAACGACATCAAGCAGGGGGACAAGGTGACACTGCTCGTCAATCCCTTCAAGAACGGCCAGCTCGGGGGCATGCTCGAGCATGCGACGCTCGCCGATGGCAGGACGCTTTCGGACGGCAACCCGCCGGGTGGCGTGTTCCCGCGCGCGAGACAACAGCAGCAACAGTAGAGGAGGCATCTGCCATGCCCTTTCGCGCACACGTGATGGTGGCGCTGCTCGCCATCGGCCTCGTGCCGCTCGCACCGCGCGCGGCCCCCGCCAGCTCGCAGACCGAAGCCTCTGCCTCGTGGGCTCACCAGCCGGTCGATCTGACCGGCACCTGGCAGCGCTACGGGTTCTTCTCGCGGCCCGGCGTCGATCCGCGCTACGCCGCGCCACCGGAAGGCAAGATGATGCTGAAAGCCGCGTACGCGAAGGCATACAACGCCCGCACCAAGGCCGAGCAGGCCTCCGATGCGCAGGGAACGCCCATTGCAGCGCCGGGCGTCGACTGTCTGCCGTATGGGATGCCGGAGATGATGTCCGCCATCTATCCGCTCGAGATCCTGCAGACGCCGGGTCAGGTCACGATCATCGCCGAGGCTTTCAGCCAGGTGCGCCGCATCTATCTCAATCAACCCCAGCAGAAGGTCGGCGATGCTCCACCGGGATACTACGGGCACTCGGTCGGCCGCTGGGAGGGCGACACGCTCGTGGTCGACACGATCGGCATCAAGGATTCGGTACTCGGGCACGAGGAGATGCCGCACAGCGATCAGATGCGCATCTCCGAGCGTTTTCGCCTGGTCGCTCCCGATATTCTGCATGATGAGATCACCGTTTCGGACCCGGTCACGCTCGTTGAGCCCTGGACCTTCACCTTCGCCTACAAGCGGATGCCGCACTACCAGATGCAGGAATACGTCTGCGAGAACAACCACGAGTACCTCGATGACAAGGGCGAGACTCACGTTCGCCTGCACGATCAGAACTGAATCACACGGAGCCGACCCATGAACGCTGCACTCAAACCCGATCTCGAGGCTCGCACTGCTCAATTCCTCGCCAAGACTCACAAGCTTTTCATCGACAACCGATGGGTCGAGCCCGAATCCGGCAAGACCATCGATGTGATCAATCCGGCGACGGGCAAGGTGTTCGCCAAGGCGGCAGCGGGCGGCGCCGCCGATGTGGATCGGGCCGTGCATGCAGCACGGCGCGCATTCGAGAGCGGCCCCTGGCCGAGCATGGGACCCATCGAGCGGGCACAGCTCATCTGGAAGCTCGCCGATGCGGTGGAGAAGGCTGCCGATGAGATCGCTTACATCCTGAGCCTCGACAATGGCATGCCAATGGGGATGGCCAAGTTTGCCGGCGCGCTCGGCACCGCCCGGAACTTGAGGTACATGGCCGGATGGTGCGGAAAGATCGACGGGGCGGTGCCGAGCACCTCCGATCCGCACAACAAGCTCGCCTACACGCTCAAGGAGCCCGTCGGTGTGGTGGGCGCGATCACGCCCTGGAATTTCCCCTTCGCCATGGAGGCCGACAAGGTGGGGCAGGCCATGGCGGCCGGTTGCACGCTCGTGCTCAAGCCGGCCGAGCTCACTCCGCTGGGCGCCATCCTGCTCGCACGGCTCGTCGAGGAGTCGGGTATTCCGCCGGGCGTCGTCAATATCGTCACGGGGTTTGGCGACCCGGCGGGCAAGGCGCTCGTCGAGCATCCGGAGGTGGACAAGATCACCTTCACGGGCTCGACGGCCACCGGCAAATGGATCGTGCAGGCGGCTGCTGCCACTCTCAAGCGCGTCACCCTGGAGCTCGGAGGCAAATCCCCGACGTTCATCTTCCCGGATGCGGATCTGGAGCGCGCGATTCCCGGCGCAGCCATGGCGGTGTTCGCCAATGCCGGTCAGATCTGCGTCGCCGGTTCGCGTCTGTACGTGCACAAGAAGGTCTTCGACAAGGTCGTCGAGGGGGTGACCGGGATGGCGAAGGGGCTGAAGGTCGGCCCCGGGCTCGAGCCTGACAGCCAGATGGGCCCGCTCATCTCCCAGCGCCAGCTCGAGCGAGTGACCGGCTACATCGAGTCGGGCAAGACCGAGGGTGCGCAAGTCATCGTGGGCGGTGAGCGCAGCTCGGGCGAGGGGTATTTCCTCACCCCGACCGTGCTCGCTCAGACCCATCGCAGCATGAAGGTCATGCGCGAGGAGATCTTCGGTCCCGTCATCTGCGCGATGCCCATGGACGATGAGGATCTCGATCGCATCGCAAAGGTCGCGAACGACACGACCTACGGACTGTCGGCCTACATCTGGAGCCGCGACGTGGGCGTCGTCCACAAGCTGGCGCGCAAGATCAAGGCCGGCACGGTCCAGGTGAACGGCGGGGTGGGGCTCGATCCCGCGGTCCCCTTCGGCGGCTTCAAGCAATCCGGCTGGGGTCGCGAGCGCGGTCGCGACGGGATCGAGAGTCTCACGGAGACCAAGGCGATCGGCATCTCTCTATAACGAGAGCTCGCAAGATGTCCCAGAAGCTTCGCGTGGGCTTTGTCGGCATCGGCAACATGGGCTGGCCCATGGCCGCAAATGTCGTGAAGCACGGTCACACATTGATCGCTTACGACCGCGACGGGGAGCGCAGCGGGCGCTTTGCCCGCGAGCATGGTTGCACGGCGGCGGCCGATCTCGCGGATCTCGCCGGCGTCGAGGCCGTCGTGACCATGCTGCCCACCGGCGCGGACGTTCGCCAGGTGCTGATCGAGGAGCAGGGCGGCCTTGCGCAGGTGCTCACCCCGGGTACCCTGGTGATCGACATGAGCTCTTCGGACCCCGTCGGCACACGCGAGCTCGGGTCGCAGCTCACGGCACGCAATCTCGTATTCATGGATGCTCCCGTTTCCGGGGCGGTGCCACGCGCCCGCGCGGGTACGCTTGCGATCATGATCGGATGCGACGATCCGCAGGCGCTGACTCGGGCACGGCCCCTCCTCGAGTCGATGGGGGAGAGGTTCTTCGAGGTCGGCCCTCTCGGTGCGGGACATGCCATGAAGGCTTTGAACAACTTCGTGGCCGCAACTGGCTTCATGGCAGCCGCCGAGGCGCTGCTGATCGGAAAGCGCTTCGGACTTCAACCCTCGACCGTCATCGACGTGCTCAACGCATCGACCGGGCGCAACTTCCTCACCGAGTTCGTGATGAAGGAGCACGTCGTCGAGGGGCGGCACGCAACCGGGTTCTCGGTGGGCCTGCTGGCCAAGGATGTGAAGATCGCCGCCGATCTCGGGGCTGCGGTGCAGCTCGATGCGCCCCTGACGCGCCTGGTGAGCGAGCGCTGGTTGCTGGCGCGCGATCGGTTGGGGGCCACGCGCGACAATTCCGAGGCGATACGCGTTTGGGACGCCGATACGCCGGCTAGGCCGGACCCGGCGCCGCCTCGGAGACCCTGAGATTGCGCGCCATGCGGATGGCGTCCTCTAGGCGCTGATAGTAGCCCGCCACCCGCCCCGTCTCGCGATAGCCGAGGTGCTCGTAGAAGGCACGCGCGCCGAGGTTCGTGGCACGCAGCTCGAGCTCGATCAGGAACGTACCGGCGACCGTGGCGCTCTCTTGCAGCCACGACAGCAGCGCGCGCCCGAGCCCACGGCGCTGGTGGGCGGGGTCCACGGCGAGCAGGTTCAAGTGCGCCGTGGTGTCGCCGAACTGCATGATCGCGAAGCCGAGCAGCACTGCGTGGCGCTTCGCGGTGAGCACCACACTGTCGCCATTGCACATGTGGCGGGCGACACGCTCCGCGGGCCAGGAGGGGGCCAGCCCGGATTCGACCAGGCGGCGCGACATCGCCGCAATGAGCGGTGCATCGCCCATCCGGGCCGGCTCGAGCCGAGGTTCCGCGAGGCTCATGCCCCAAAGGTTCCCGCGACGGCGGGCCCGAGTCAACTCGTTTAGAATTCACCGCATGCAAGCTCAGGCAGCCGACTTGCCGCGAGGGGCCCATCACGCGAAGCCCCGGCGGCAGGTCAGCATCATCGTTCCGGTCTTCAACGAGGAGGCCTCGCTCCCGGCGTTGTTCGAGCGCCTGTACGGGGTGCTCGATCGCCTGGCCGTGTCCTACGAGTGCGTATTCGTCGATGACGGCAGCCGTGACCGCTCGGCCGCGCTGCTGCGCGCGCAGCAACAGGCCCGCCCGGCCGAGACTCGCGTGATTCTCTTTCAGAGGAACTTCGGCCAGCACGCCGCGATTCTCGCCGGGTTCGAGTACGCAGCCGGGGACGTCGTGGTCACACTCGATGCGGATCTGCAGAACCCTCCGGAGGAGATTCCGCGCCTGGTCGAGGCGGTGCGTGCCGGTCACGATTACGTGGGCACCATCCGTCTGGGCCGACAGGACCACTGGGCCCGACGCTGGATGTCGAAGGCCATCAATGCGGCGCGCGGCCGCATGACGCAGATTCGCATCACCGATCAGGGCTGCATGCTGCGCGCCTATTCGCGCGCGGTGGTGGCCGCCATCAACTCCTCCGATGAGATCAACACGTTCATACCGGCGCTCGCCTATCTCTATGCGCGCTCGCCGACCGAGATCGAGGTCACCCACGAGGCACGGCACGCCGGCAAGTCGAAGTACTCGATGTACCGGCTCATCCGACTCAACTTCGATCTGATGACCGGCTTCACGGCCGTGCCGCTGCAGCTCTACTCGATGCTGGGCATCGCCATCTCGATCGCCGCGGGCCTGCTCGTGCTGTATCTCGCCGCGCGGCGACTCATCATCGGCCCGGAGGTGGAGGGAGTATTCACGCTCTTCGCGATCGTGTTTCTCCTGGTCGGACTTGCGCTGTTCGGGATCGGGCTGATTGGCGAGTACGTCGGGCGGATCTACGAGCAGGTGCGCGGCAGGCCACGCTTCGTGGTCGCAGCGGTGCTCGACGATACGGACGTGCCGCAGGCTGATCCCCCGCAGGGTCTCGGTCCGGCGCACGAGCTGGAGCGTGCCGAGCCGCGCGGGGCGCAGCGTGTTTAGCGCGGTGGTCTTCGCCTACAGCGAGGTCGGCTTGCGATGCCTGCGAGCGCTGCTCGACGGCGGGGTGGACGTGCGGTGTGTGTTCACGCACGAGGATTCCCCGGGCGAGCGCCCCTGGTTCGGCAGCGTCGCGCAGCTTGCCCGCGGGCGCGGTGTGCCGGTGAGCACATCACCTGCCCAGGGGCAGCACGCGCTGGGGCACATCGCTGCGCTCGCCCCGCAGTACGTGCTCTCGTTCTACTATCGCTCGATGCTCGAGGAGCCCCTCCTCGCATGCGCTCGCTGGGCTGCGCTCAACATGCATGGGTCGTTGCTCCCCAAGTACCGCGGACGAGCGTGCGTCAACTGGGCCATCCTCAAGGGCGAGAAGGAAACCGGCGTCACGCTGCACTACATGGTGCGCAAGCCGGATGCGGGCGCGATCGTCGCTCAGGAGCGCGTTGCCATCGGTATCGACGATACGGCGCACAGCGTGTCGCTCGCCGTGGCCGCGGCCGCCGAGCGCCTGCTCACACGCTGGTTGCCGCGCCTGGCGGTCGGTCCGCCGCCGGGGGAGCCCATGGACCTGGCGCGCGGCTCGTATTTTGGCGGGCGTACGCCCGAGGACGGACGCATCGATTGGACTCAGCCTGCCGCTGCAATCCACAACCTGATCCGGGCGGTGGCTCCGCCCTTTCCGGGAGCCTTCACGCAGCTCGAGGGGCGACGCTGGGTGTTCGCCGGATCTCACTGGACGGGCGAGCCCGCCCGCCATGCAACGAGCGCGCCGTGCCTGTACGTCGAGGGGCAGCGATTGCTGCTCGATTGCAGCGACCGGCTGCGCCTCGCCATTCCAGCGGTCCTGGTCGAGGGTCAACCGCTCGATGCCGCGCAGTTTGCTCGCCGCTTCGGCACCCGGCCGCTTGCCGTCGATTCACTTCCCACACAAGGCGCATTCTCGAATGAAGAAGCTGCTCATCCTCGGTGTTAACGGCTTCATCGGCCATCACCTGAGCGAGGCCGTCATCCGCAACACGGATTGGGACGTGTACGGCATGGATCTCGAGTGCGATCGGCTCGCGAACCTCATCGGCAATCCACGCTTCCATTTCTTCGAGGGTGACATCACGATCAACCGCGAGTGGATGGAGTACCACATTCGCAAATGCGACGTGCTGCTGCCGCTCGTCGCGATCGCAACTCCCGCCACCTACATCAGCGACCCGCTGCGCGTATTCGAGCTCGACTTCGAGGCGAATCTGCCGCTCATCCGCGCCTGCGTGAAGCACCGCAAGCGGGTGATCTTCCCGTCCACCTCCGAGATCTACGGAATGTGCGCGGACACGGAGTTCCATCCCTACGAATCCTCGCTCGTGCTCGGGCCGGTTCCGAAATCGCGCTGGATCTACTCCTGCAGCAAGCAGCTCCTCGATCGCGTGATCTGGGCGTACGGCGCGGAGCAGCGGCTCGACTTCACCCTGTTCCGACCCTTCAACTGGATCGGTCCGGGCCTGGATCGCATGACCACCCCCAAGGAGGGCAGCTCGCGGGTGCTCACGCAGTTCCTCGGCAACATCGTGCGCGGGGAGAACATTCAGCTCGTGGACGGCGGTACGCAGCGGCGCTGCTTCACGTTCATCTCCGAGGGCATCGACTGCCTGATGCGCATCATCGCGAATCCGGGCGGCATCGCCTCGGGGAAGATCTACAACGTCGGCAATCCTCACAACGACCTGTCGGTGCGGCAGCTCGCCGAGCTGATGCTCGAGACCGCGCGCGCGATCGAGCCATACGCCGAAACGGCGCGGCGCGTACGACTCGTGGAGGTGTCGGCGGAGAAGTACTACGGTGCCGGCTATCAGGACGTGCGCAGCCGGGTGCCCTGGATTCGCAACACGAGCGAGGAGCTCGGCTGGGCGCCCTCGATCGACATGCCTACGGCGTTGCGTAGCATCTTCGACTCGTACCGCGCCAATCTGCCGGATGCGCGCGCGCTGGTCGAGGCGGCTGAGAGACCGTGACGCAACCCGAGCGCATCGTGGCGCTCAAGATCGACGTGGACACGTTGCGCGGGACGCTCGAGGGCGTGCCGGCCCTTGCGGCGCTGCTCGCACGACTGCACTTGGGAGCGACGTTCTACTTCAGCGTCGGCCCGGATCACACCGGGCGCGCGTTGCGGCGGATCTTCCGGCCCGGCTTCGTGAGCAAGGTGCGCCGCACGTCCGTCACCGCGCACTATGGGTTGCGCACGCTGTTGTACGGCACCGTGCTGCCCGGCCCGCGCATCGGTGCCCGCGCGGGCGATGTCATGCGCGCGGTCCGCGATGCCGGATTCGACGTCGGCATTCACTGCTACGACCACGTGCGCTGGCAGGACGGTGTATGCAAGGCCGGAGCGGCCTGGACACGCCATGAATTCGAGTGCGCGATCGATACGTTCGCGCACGTCTTCGGCGAGCCGCCGCGCTCGCATGCGGCTGCGGGCTGGCAGATCAATGCTCATACGCTCGCACTCGAGGAGGAGTTCGAGCTGGACTTTGCGAGCGACACGCGCGGCTCGCGCCCGTTCTACCCGAGCATGGACGGCGTCGACGGCTGCTGCCTGCAGATTCCGACGACCCTGCCGACGTTCGATGAATTGATCGGCATCGACGGTCGCGATGGTCGACGCGCCGCCCAGGAGATCCTGCGGATCACACGGATGTCTCCGAGCGCGCACGTCTTCACGCTGCACGCCGAGCTCGAGGGCGGCAGGCTGCTCGCCGATTTCGAATGGTTGCTCGAGTCCTGGCTCGGCATCGGATGCCTGCCGGTCTCGATGCGCGAGGTGGCCGCGCAGGTCGGCTCGCAGGTGCCACGCCACCGCGTGCAGCTCGAGCCGGTGCCCGGGCGATCCGGCGAGCTCGCCGTCCAGGGCCGTATCGTAGACTCGCCCCACGCGCCGGTTGCTGCGCCGTGAACGCGGCGACCCCCGCGAGCGGGCCGGGGCGCATTTCCCGGGCCTCGCACGCGCGGCGTTGCGCGACGCTTGCGGCCATCCTGCTCGCGTGGGCCATCTCGTGGCTCGTCCTGTGCGGCTTTCGCCCGCTCTTCAATCCGGATGAGGGACGCTACGCCGAGATTCCGCGCGAGATGCTCGCAAGCGGCGACTGGGTCATTCCGCACCTGGACGGCCTCGTGTACATCGAGAAGCCGCCGCTGCAGTACTGGGCCACCGCCCTCGTGTACGAGCTGTTCGGCGAGCGTGACTGGTCTGCGCGGCTGTACACCGCCCTCTGTGGGCTCGGGACGGCTCTGATCACCGCCGCCCTCGCTCGTCGGCTGTGGGGGGGCGCCGCCGCATGGCGCAGCGGCATCATGCTCGCCACCTCGCTGATGGTGATGCTCATGAGTCATCAGCTCACGCTCGATATGAGCCTGACGCTGTTCATGACGGCAACGCTCGCTGCCTTCCTGCTCGCCCAGCAGCACGACCTCGCGGCGCGCGCCCGGCGCGCGTGGATGGCGCTTGCCTGGGCCAGCGCCGCCGGCGCCTTGCTCACCAAGGGCCTCATCGCCGGCGTGCTGCCCATCCTGACACTCGGTGCATATTCGGTCTTGCACAGGGACCTGAAGCCATGGAGGCGTCTCGCGCCGCTCATCGGGCTTGGGGTACTCGCGGCCCTGACGCTGCCGTGGTTCGTGCTGATACAGCACAGGCTGCCGTCGTTCTTCGATTTCTTCATCATCCGCGAGCACTTTCAACGCTACCTGACGCTCCTCGAGGCTCGCTACGAGCCGTGGTGGTTCTTCGTGGAGGTGCTGGCGGCGGGCTCGCTGCCCTGGATCGCGCCTGCTCTGCGGGCGCTCGCGCGCGACTGGCGCGCCTCGGTACCTTCCGGGGGCTTCGATGTGCGGCGATTTCTCTGGGTCTACAGCGTCGTGGTGTTGGTGTTCTTCTCGGCCTCCGACTCGAAGCTGATTCCGTACATCTTGCCCATGTTCCCCGCGGTCGCACTGCTTGCGGGCAGCGCGCCAGAGCCCCGGCTGCGTGCCGATCTGCGTGCGACCGGCACGGGCATGTTGATCGCAGGGGTCGTGCTCGCCATGGCCGTCCTGCTCCTGCCTCGATTCCTGCCCAATCCCGAGCGAGCGCCATATTTCCTCGGCATTCGTGCGCCGCTCGGCCTTGCCGCAGGCCTCATGCTGGCAGGTGGCGTGCTGGTGCGTCGGCTGCGCGGCGGCAGCCTGCCGCTGACCGTGGCGGTCGGCGGCACGGCCTATGCAATCTTCATCGCCGTGTCCTGGGCCGCGCGGCTGCTCGCCCCGATCTATTCCGGCGGGCCGCTCCTTGCTCAGCTCGCTCCCGCGCTGCGCAGCACGCCGACCGTATACAGCGTGCGCATGTATGATCAGAGCTTGCCGTTCTATCTCAGACGCACGGTGACACTCGTGGACTACCGGGGTGAGCTCGATTTCGGCCAGTCGCTCGAGCCGTACAAGTCGATCCGGACATTGACGGCATTCGAGCCGCTGTGGCGCGGCTCGTCCCAGGCGCTCGCCGTGATGCAGCCGGTCACCTACGCTGGCTTGCTGCGCGATGGGTTGCCGATGGTCGTGCGGGCTCGGGTGCCCAACGAGCTCATCGTCAGCCGGCGCTGATCTCATGGCCCCGATCACCTGGGTGTTGTTGCTCGGCGGGGTCGCCCTGAACGCAGGGGCGCAGCTGTTTCTGAAGGCCGCCACGCGCGCGAGCGGCAGGCTCGTCGAGGACAGCGGTGCGGTCTCGTGGGGCGCGGCGGTGCATCTGGTGCACGCGCCACCGCTCTGGGCGGGGCTCGCCTGTTACTGCGTGAGCGTTTTCTTCTGGGTGGGCGGCCTCTCGCGCGTGCCGGTGAGCGTTGCATATCCGTTGCTTTCGGTGGGATATATCATCAATGCGTTTGCGGCCGCCGCGCTGTTTGGCGAGGCGCTGTCCGCGATGAAGCTGACCGGTATCGCACTCATCGTGGCGGGCGTCCTGGTGCTCACGAGGGTCGCACGATGAGCGCAGCGTCGGGGCCGAGCGACTTTCTTCCCTTCACGCGCCCGAGCATCGACGAGGAGACGATCGCCGGTGTTGCCGAGGTTCTCCGCTCGGGGTGGATCACCTCCGGTCCGCAGGTGAAGAGTCTCGAGTCACGCCTCTCCGAGTACCTGGGCGGACGTCCGGTGCGCGCATTCAATTCCGGCACGTGCACGATGGAGATCGCCCTGCGCATTGCCGGGATTGGCGCGGGCGATGAGGTCATCACCAGCCCGCTCTCGTGGGTGGCGACCAGCAACGTGGTGCTCACCGTGGGTGCGCGACCGGTGTTCGTCGATATCGACCGCGCCACTCGCAACATCGATCTCGAGCGCATCGAGCCGGCGATCACTGCCGCGACCCGCGCAATTCAGCCGGTCGATCTGGCGGGGCTGCCGGTGGATCGTGACCGCCTGTATGCGATCGCCCGCCAGCATCGGCTGCGCGTGATCGAGGATGCCGCGCAGGCGCTCGGCAGCACCTGGGGCGGGCGGCGGATCGGCTCCTTTGGCGATCTGGTCTCCTTCAGCTTTCATCCGAACAAGAACATCACGACGATCGAGGGAGGATGCCTCGTGCTCAACGACGAGCGCGAGGCGGCGCTCGCCGAGCAATACCGTCTGCAGGGGGTGGTGCGCACCGGTCTCGATGGGATGCAGGTCGAGATCGTGGGAGGCAAGTTCAACCTCACCGACGTGGCGGCGCGGGTGGGGCTCGGACAGCTTCCGCACCTGGAGACGTTCAACGCGCGGCGGCGCGAGCTCGCGCGCCTGTACTTCGAAGCATTCAACGAGCGTGGCGCACGCGAGCTGGGATTGCAGCTGCCGGTCGCGGACTTCAGGCACAGCAACTGGCACATGTTCCAGGTGGTGCTGCCCGAGGAGCGGCTGAGTATCGCGCGAGCGGTCGTGATGCAACGCCTCCGCGATGCCGGCATCGGCACCGGTGTGCACTACCCGGCCATCCACCTCTTCGCGCTCTATCACCGTCTGGGCTGGCGCCCGGGGGATTTCCCCCATGCCGAGTACGTCGGCCGCAACATCCTCACGCTGCCCCTGTTCCCCGCGATGCGCGACGCCGACGTGCCGCGAGTGGCGGAGACGTTGACTCAGATTCTCCGGGCTCACGCGCGCTGAGCTCTCCGGGCCGAATCGAAAAAAAGTCCGCCTTACGCCTGCGCTGGCATGCCGCATGCACGGGCAGCGCTACCGGAAATGACTGTCCGGAAGGGGAAAACCACCATGCGACTCATCGATTCGACGATTCGCCTGTGCGCGCCCAGCCTGGGCGTGGGCCGCCGATGGCTCAGAGAGCAGCTCATGGAGCTCGGAGTGAAGATTCATCTCTCGGAAGGGTGCTTGCAGGATCTCGCAGCGGATGCCGACTCGGCGAGCGTGCGCCGCGTGTCTGCCGCTCTGGAAGGACAGAGCTATTTGAGCTGTCTGCGCGAGGAGCTCGCGACACGCGCCGAGTTCATTCGGCGCTGGACCTCCTCGGACGAGCGTATCGATGCAGACGACGAGCGGCTCACGATTCTTGTAAGAATTGCACGCAAATATGCGCTTCCACGGCCCTGGAAGGTCTCCGAGCCCGTTGCAACACCATGCGCGAGCCGAATCCCCTCCTACTGGAGGTGGGCGTCCCGCACCTCGGCGATGCAGGCGCCCCCGCAGGCCTGACTTAAGTTAACCCGACCCCTCGTTCAAAGCGCTCGCGCTCGAGGATCGAGCCGAGTGCCTAGTGCCGGCGTGGCTTGAGAAGAAAATCGTGGCGGTCGGCCGATTGAATGTGCACCTGCAGAGTGCCCTCGCCTCGACCGAGCGTGAGAGGAATGTCGGAGCCCGCGGGGCCGACGCTCCAGATCTTGCGAAACAGATCTGCGAGGGTCGCGACCGGCGAGCCCGCGACCTCGAGCACGAGGTCCCCGAGCCGTACTCCGGCGCGCTGCGCGGGGCCGCTCGGCGCGAGGCTGTTCACGACCAGCCGCTCACGAAGCTCGGTTGCGTACAGCCCGAGCCAGGGACGCGGCGGCCCTGCGGGCCGGCCGAGCCGCACCATGTCCTCGAGCACCGGCTCGAGAAGATCGATCGGCACGAACATGTTGGCATCGAACATGTTCCCGGCCACCGACTCCTGCACGAGGAGCGAGCCGATGCCGAGCAACCGGCCGTCCAGGCCGAGGAGCGCGGTTCCTCCCCATTCCGGATGCGGAGGAGCGGTGAAGAGCGCCTGCTCGAGCACGTACTCCCAGTAACCGGCGAATTCGCGCCGCGCGATGATCTTCGCCTTGAGCGAATGGGCAAGGCCGCCGTGACCGATCACGATCGCATCGTCACCCACATCGAGTGAGGCACTCGAGCCGCGCTCGAGCGCGGGCACCCCGAGCTGACCGAGCGGCAGGATCAATCCGAAGCCCGTCGTTTGATCGTAGGCGAGCGCGTGGCCCGGGATGACGCGCCCGTCATGGGTGGTCAGCCAGAGTGTGCTCGCCTCGGTGATCAGATAGCCGATCGTGAGCACGAGCTCATCCGCCGCCCCGACCACGACGCCGCTGCCGATGCGCTCGGTGCCCAGAGCGGACGCGGTGAAGGCCTGCTCCGGCACCTCCGAGTGGACCATGACCACCGATCGCAGCGCCGCTGCGAGATCGAACGGCAGCTGCTCCGCGCTCGGCTGAAGCTCCGTCGGAAAAGCCCACTCGGTGTTCTCGGCCATCGGCTCAATTTACCAGCCCGCGCGGCGCACTGCCGAACTGGAGAGGAAGTCCGCATCCAGCGTCCGAAGGCGCGGGTCGGCGGCATAACCGAGCGGCTCCAGTCCGAAGATGCTCTCGATCGAGCGCAGGAGCGCGTAGTGGTTGTAGGGCACCTCGGAGCTGACCCCGCGCGGCAGGAACGGGGAGAGGAGAACCGCCCCGATACGACCGCCGCCGGGTCCGCCGATGCCCGGCGGCAGACGTGCGCCCGGCAGGGGCTGCTCGTTGCAGCACGCAGCGGCCATCTCGGGGCCCTCGAAGCTCGACTCGTCGAAAGTCACGATCAGGAGCCCGTCGCGCTGAAAGGCCTCCGAATGCGTGAGCAGCGGCACCCATTTGCGCAGAAAGGCATCCGTTGAGACGAGCCCGCCGGGCTCTCCATCGGCGCAGGGCGCATCGTGTCCATCATGGCAAAGATTGGGAGTGATGAAGACGTAGCTGGGAGTCGTGCGGGCACTCGCCAGGTCGCGCGGCAGCTCATCGAGGGCGACGACGTGCGCATTGCATCGTGCGACCGCGTCGATGATGGAGTGGAAATAGACGAACGGATCGTGCTTGACCGCGTATTGATCGGTGGGCGTTGCGAGCTGCAGGCTCCCCACGCTGCCGAGCGGGGGCCGCGCGCACGTGCGGCTTTCACGCGTGGGATCCTTGCCCATGTCCTCCATGTAGCCCTTCCACGAGAGGTGCTCGGCTTCGAGCTGGTCGGGCAGTGTCTTGACGAGCCGCGGATACACGCACCCGCGACCGAGCGCTTGCCCGTGTGCATCGAGCCTGGGATGTGCGGGCTCGAACTCGATGTATTGCCAGCAATCGTTCTGCGTGTCCTGGTTGGGTGCCTGACCGCTCACGAGCGCGATGTAGTTATCGAGACTGTTGTGTCCGATCGCGTAGTACTGCCGCAGGAGCAGGCCTTCGCGCGTCAATGTCCGCGCCAGATAGGGCGCGCGCGAGCCGGGGCCGAACGTCGCGTCGAACGACTGGTTCTCGAGCACGATCAGGAACACGTGCCCCACGGGACCATGAGCATGCCGGCCGCTCGCGAGCGCAGGGCCGGCGATGAGGAGCATCGAGGCCAGGACACCGCCCGCGGCGGACCTAGTGACCTTGCAGGCCCGACTCGATCTGCTTCCAGAGCGCATCCGTGAGAATCCCCAGGCGCTTGCCGCTGAAATCAGGCCACCTCAAGGCGCGCAGGATGATCGGCCTGGAGCGGCGCACGAGCGCCATCTGCCCGACCACGCTCAGCGCCCGTATCATGGCCTCCGGATCGTCCGGTGCACGCTCGAGAATGCGACCGACGATCTGCGCGGCTATACCGATGAGGGTGCCGGCCACGCGCTCGAACAGCACATCGAATGCGGCACCGCGCTCGCTGTGCGCGCGCGTGAAGAAGAGGATCCAGCTTTCCGGCCGCTCGGTCGCCATGCCCTCCAGGAAGGGTTGCAGCACATCGTGCAGCAGATCGAGTAGCGCGGGGCGCGCAAGCGTGGGGGAGGCCAGCGTCGCGCGCGCCTGAGCCGCGACCGGCGCAAGCCACGTATGCACGTCCGCGATGATGTACTCGGCGCACGCGCGGTGCAGTCCCTGCTTGCCGCCGAAGTAATACTGCAGCGCGGGCAGGCTCACGCCGGCGCGGCGCGCGATGGCGCGCGTGGAGGTACGCTCGTAACCAAGACCGCCGAACATCTCGATCGCGGTCTCGATGATCCGGCTGCGAGTGCGCTGGCCACGCGCATAGCCCCCGCCGGGCGGGTGGCGCCGGATGCGCGGCCGCGAGCGTGTCGGGTGGCGCGTGGCAGCGTTGCCCCGAGGCATACGTGCAGCGATGCGGTCCCCCTCAGTGCGAATGTCTATCGATTGACAGATATCTATCGTACGATAGACAATTCGCGAACGAAAGTCGAGCCGCGGCGTGGTGTGCTGCCGGGAGCGGCGCGGGGTGGAGGAAGCGCTCGTGAACAAACGCTGGCTGGCCGTTGCGATAGTCCTGGCGCTTGCTGCTGCGCTCGCATGGGAGCTCACGCACCGCCATGCGGCGCGCGGCGAGCTCGTGCTCTACGGCGACATCGACCTGCGGCAGGTCGATCTGGCCTTCAACAACAGCGAGCGGATTGCCGCCGTTCTGGTCCAGGAGGGCGATCGGGTCCGCCGCGGCCAGGTTCTCGCACGGCTCGATACCAACCGGCTGTTGCCGCAGCTCGGTCAGGCCGAGGCTGCCGCGGCCGCCCAGCACGACGTGGTTGATCGGATGCACCACGGCAGCCGGCCCGAGGAGATCGCGCAAGCGCGGGCGAACGTGATGCTCGCGCACGCGGACGTGCGGGCGAACTCGTTGAAGTACCAGCGCTTGCTGGCGCTCTCGAACGCCTCGGGTGGCCGCGCCGTCAGCCGCCAGGACCTCGACGATGCGCAGGCGGCCGCCGACGAGGCTCAGGCCCGTCTCAACGTCAATCTCAAGGCGCTCGATCTGGCCGTTGCCGGGCCGCGCAAAGAGGATGTCGCGCAGGCCGAGGCGCAGCTGCGCGGGGACCAGGCGCAAGTGGCGTTGCTGTGCCAGATGGTCACGGATGCAGTGCTG
This sequence comes from Steroidobacteraceae bacterium, assembly GCA_035524075.1. Classification (GTDB taxonomy): domain Bacteria; phylum Pseudomonadota; class Gammaproteobacteria; order Steroidobacterales; family Steroidobacteraceae; genus JASHUC01. Next base: position 63,770 of record DATKPP010000091.1, read on the forward strand.
CGGGCGCCCCTCAACGCGGTCGTGCGCTCGCGCATCGCCGAGCCCGGCGACATGTCCTCCCCGCAGAAGACCGCCTTCACGCTCGCGATCACCGATCCCAAGTGGGTGCGGGCATATCTGCCCGAGCCGGATCTGGGACTCATCCGGCCCGGTATGCATGCCACCGTGGGCTTCGATGCGTTCCCGCGCCGACGCTTCGAGGGCTGGGTGGGATTCATCTCCCCGGTCGCGGAATTCACGCCGAAGACCGTCGAGACGCCCGAGCTGCGCTCGAGCCTCGTGTACGAGGTGAGAGTGTTCGTGAGAGATCCCGAGGACGTTCTGAGGCTTGGAATGCCGGCGACGGTCTACCTGCCGAACGACGCCGCAGGCCGCGAACCGGCGGCAACGCCAGGCTCCTTTGGCGGAATTCCCGGGCAAGGGCCGACTCCCACGCCGGGCGCTGCCGCCACCTCCGGCGAGGCCGACTGTGGCTCTGCGACCCTCGCGAGAGCCGCCGGTCCATGAGTGCCCCGCCCGGAGCAGATGGCGCGGCCGCCACGCCTGCAGGCGCCGCATCCGTCGTGGTCGCGCGCGATCTGCACAAGTCCTTTCCTCGCGGCGGGGACAAGAAGTCATCGATCTCGGCGCTCGAGGCGGTCTCGATCGACGTCGTGGCCGGGGAGTTGACCGCGCTGGTGGGTCCGGATGGGGCCGGCAAGACGACGTTGATGAGACTCATCGCCGGGCTGCTCGTCGCAGAGTCGGGGCGGCTGTCGGTACTGGGCTTTGATCCTGCCGCCGATCCTCAGGCGGTGCAGGATCGGATCGCGTACATGCCGCAGAAGTTCGGCCTGTACGAGGACCTCACGGTGCAGGAGAACCTCGACCTGTACGCGGATCTGCACGGCGTGACGCACGAGCAGCGCGCGCAACGGTATCCCCAGCTGATGCAGATGACCGACCTGGGGTCCTTCACCCGCCGGCTCGCCGGCCAGCTCTCGGGCGGCATGAAGCAGAAGCTTGGACTCGCATGCACGCTGGTGCGCTCCCCGCAGCTGCTGCTGCTCGACGAGCCGACGGTGGGTGTCGATCCGCTCTCGCGCCGCGAGCTGTGGCAGATCGTGCATCGTCTGGTGCACGGGGAGGGGCTGACGGTGCTGCTCACCACCGCCTACCTCGACGAGGCGGAGCGCGCGAGCCGCGTGATCGTGCTCAATCGCGGTCGCGTGCTCGCGCACGGCGAGCCGTCCGAGATCACGAAGCTCGCCGCGCACCGTACGCTCGTCGCCGACCCATCGGGAGAGAGCGCACGCAGCATGCAGGCGCGCCTGCTCGACGATCCGGGGGTGATCGATGCGGTGCCCGATGGGGGCCGTGTGCGATGGGTGCTGGCGGTGCCGCAGGCGGCCTCCAGCTCCAGCGCTCGAGCGGTTGCGCCGCGCTTCGAGGATGGGTTCATGGTGCTGCTGCGGCAGAGTGGCACGCGCGAGACGATATCGACCATCGAGCTCGAGCGCCCGCTCACGGCGCGCAACGGGGAGGTCGTCGTGCGGGTCGCCGACCTATCCAAGCGCTTCGGAGCGTTCACGGCCGTGAACCACATCGGCTTCGAGGTATGCCGGGGCGAGATCTTCGGACTCCTGGGCCCGAACGGTGCGGGCAAGACCACGACCTTTCGCATGCTCTGCGGCCTGCTTGCGCCCACCGACGGGCTGCTGCAGATCGTGGGCGTGGACGTTCGCCGATCCAGCGCCGCCGCGCGTCAGCGCCTGGGATACGTTGCGCAGAAGTTCTCGCTCTATGGGCAGCTCACCGTGGCCGAGAACCTCGAGTTCTTTGCCGCGGCGTACGGGCTGCAGGGTCGGCGCCGGCGCGCGCGCATCGATTGGGCGCTGCGCCAGTTCGAGCTCGCCTCCTACACCCATGTGGCGAGCGCGGAGCTTGCGGGAGGCTTCAAGCAGCGGCTGGCGATGAGCGCGGCTTTGCTGCACGAGCCCGAGATCCTGTTTCTCGACGAGCCCACGAGCGGTGCCGACCCGCTCGCCCGGCGTGCATTCTGGCGGCGGATCACCGCACTCTCCGATCAAGGCGTGACGGTCATCGTCACGACACACTTCATGCAGGAGGCGGAGTACTGCGACCACGTGGCGATCATGGATGCGGGCCGCGTGCTCGCGCAGGGGACGCCGGGAGAGATGCGCCGCCTGGCGCGGGTGCCCGAGGGGCGCGAGCCGACCATGGAGGATGCGTTCATCACGGTCGTGGAGCAGGCCCGCGTGCACGAGGACGCAGCCGCATGACCGATTCGTCCGCAGCGAACGCCAACGCCGCTCGCTGGCCCGCTCGCAGCAAGCGTGTCTGGACCATCATGCGGAAGGAATCGCGCCAGATCATCCGCGATCCCGCGAGCATCGCGATGGGTGTCGTGCTGCCGCTCATCCTGGTGCTGCTGTTTGGCTTCGGGCTCTCACTCGATGTGAAGAATGTGCCCATCGCACTCGATCTGGAGGACAGCTCCTCCGATGCGATGGGACTTGCGGCCGGATTCGAGCTGTCCCCGTACTTTCATCCCCAGGTCGTGCACTCCCTGGAGCTCGCGCGGGAGTTGCTGCTGCAGCGCGCCGTCGACGGCATCGTGCGCGTGCCCTCCGATTTCTCACGGCGCGTGAGCGAGGGCGATGCTCAAGTGCAGGTGATCGTCCGCGGAACCGACGCCAATCAGGCGCGGCTCACCGAGGCCTACGTGCAGGGCGCAATCGGTGTGTGGACGGCGCGCGAGACGGCCGAGGGACACCCGAGCGCCGGCGGCCCCGTGTCGATCCAGACCCGAATGTGGTTCAACGAGGCGAACGACAGCCACTACTTCCTCGTGCCCGGCGTCGTTGTCCTCGTCATGACACTGATCGGCGCGTTCCTGACCGCCATGGTGGTCGCACGCGAGTGGGAACGCGGCACCTTCGAGGCGCTGTTCGTCACTCCGGTGCGCAGCGGGGAGATTCTCCTGGGGAAGACCATCCCGTACTTCGGCCTTGCGATGATCGGTCTGCTGCTGTGCGTGCTCTCCGCGAAGTTCCTGTTCAGCGTGCCGGTCCGCGGCTCGCTCTGGGTACTGCTCGCGGCATCCATGCTCTACGTGCTCGTGGGACTCGGGATCGGTCTGCTCATCTCCTCCGCCGTGAAGAATCAGCTGGTCGCAAGCCAGCTGACCATGCTTGCGACTTTCATGCCGGCTTTCATGCTCTCCGGGTTCCTGTTCGACCTGCGCAGCATGCCGGTTGCAATCCGCGCGATCACGTATCTGCTTCCGGCCCGCTACTACGTGGCGCTGTTGCAGACCGTATTTCTCGCAGGCGATGTCTGGGGCGTGCTGCTGCCGAACGCAGCGGCGCTGCTCGGCATGCTCGTCCTGATCGCCACCGCGAGCCGCTTCATCATGCACAAGAGGCTTGCCTGAGGATGCTGGCCTCGCTGCTGCGCATTCTCGCTCTCACGCGCAAGGAGCTGCTGGCGGTGCTCAAGGAGCGGCGCTCGCGCAACAGCCTGCTGCTGCCCCCGATCGTGCAAACGCTCATCTTCGGCTATGCGGCGACGTACGATCTGAATCACGTGGCGTATGCCGTGCTCGATCAGGATCACAGCGCCGCCTCGCGCGAGCTGGTCGCAAAGTTCGACGGCAGCGGCATCTTCGATCGGGTGGCGAACCTGGGCAGCGCGGATCAGATCCGCTCGACGATCGATCAGCGCCGCGCGTTGCTCGTCCTGACGATCCCGCCGAGCTTCGAGCGGCAGCTCGATCTGGGGCAGGGCGCAGACGTGCAGGTCATCGCGGATGGGCGCAACTCCAACACCGCTGGAACTGCAAGCGGGTATGCGAGCGCGGTCGTCGAGTCCTTCAACGCCGACTGGCGGGCCGATCACGAGCTCGCGGGCCCTCCCGTGAGCATCGAGGAGCGCGCGTGGTACAACCCCAACTTCGAGACGCGCTGGAACATGATCCCCGGCATGATCGGCCAGCTCACGCTGCTGCAGACGATGCTCCTTGCGGCGATGTCGGTGGCACGCGAGCGCGAGCAGGGCACGTTCGACCAGCTGCTCGTCACACCGTACCGCCCCTCGGAGATCATGGCCGGCAAGGCAGTTCCTGCGATGCTGATCGGCATGACGCAGGCAACCGGCGTGCTGCTCGTTGCACAGCTGTGGTTTCGAATTCCGTTCGCGGGCTCCTTCATCACCTTGTACGCAGGGATTCTCTTCTTCGTGCTCGCCTCGGTCGGCATGGGGCTCATGGTCTCCGCGGTCTCCTACACCATGCAGCAGGCGATGCTGTTCTCGTTTCTGATGATCATGCCGTTCGCAACGCTCTCGGGTCTCACTACACCGCTCGAGAACATGCCGATCGCGCTGCAGTACTTCACCTACGCCAACCCCTTGCGCTACGCCGTCGACATCGCACAACGCGTGTATCTCGAGGGCAGCTCCTTCGTCCAGCTGACCCCGGACCTCTGGCCGCTGGCCATCATCGCCACGATCACGCTCTCCGGTGCCGCGTGGATGTTTCGCAATCGCCTGCAGTGACCACCATGCCAGCCCCGAACCCGCACCTGTACTCCTCGAGTCGCACCGCCTGCAGTCCGCGCTCGTTCGCGCTCGGCGCGCCGCTTTGCGTGCTCGTGCTGGCAAGCTGCGCCGTGGGGCCGAACTTCGAGAAGCCCAAACCGGACGTGCCTGCGCAGTGGTCGGCTACCGCGCTCGCACGATCTGCGAGCCGCTCGGGCACCGTAAGCGCGGGGGAACCGCCGGGCATCGATTGGTGGACGAGCTTTCGCGATCCGATGCTCACATCGCTCATCGAGCGCAGCGCGGCCGCGAATCTCGACGTGCGCGAGGCCGTGCTGCGCGTGGAGGAGGCGCGTGCCGAGCGCGCGCAGGCGGCGGCAGCGTACTGGCCGAGCCTCTCCGCCAACGCGGGCTACACGCGCCAGCGGCTGAGTGTCAACACGCCGAACGGCGCGATCTTCGGTCTGGGCGAGGCCATTCCGGGGCTGCCGCACGGGATCTTCGTGAACCCGTACAACCAGTATCAGCTCGGTCTGTCGGCTTCCTGGGAGCTCGATCTGTTCGGCAGCGTGCGCCGCTCCGTCGAGGCGGCGAGCGCCGACCTGCAGGCTCAGGTGGAAAGCGCTCATGATGTGTTCCTGTCGCTCGCGGCAGATGTCGCCGACGCCTACATCGACCTGCGCGGGGCGCAGCTGCGCAAGTCCATCGTGGAGCAAAGCCTCGCGACCGAGCGTGACGTGCTGCAGCTCACGCAGCAACGCTGGAACGCAGGACTCACGACCGATCTGGACGTGGAGAACGCCGCAAGCGAGGTGCGCACGACCGAAGCGGAGCTGCCGCCGCTCGAGCGCGAGATCACGCAGGATGTGAATCAGCTGAGCGAGCTCATGGGCCGCGCCCCGGAGGCGCTACGCGCCGAGCTGCAACTGTCCCAGCCCGTGCCTCCCGTGCCGCCCGTGGTACCGGTCGGCTTGCCGGCCGATCTGGCGCGGCGCCGCCCCGACATTCGGCGCGCCGAAGCGAGCCTGCATGCCGCTACGGCGCGTGTGGGGGTCGCCGTGGCGAGCCTGTTTCCGCAGCTCACGCTGAACGCCGCGGGAGGGCTGCAGTCGGAGGGCATCTCGAAGCTGGTCGAGGTCGCGAGCCGCTTTGCGACTCTCACCCCGACGCTCGAGTTTCCCCTGTTCGACGGGGCTCGCTGGGCGAGCGTGCGTCTGCAGGACGTGCGGGCGAAGGAGGCCGGGATCGATTACGCGCGAACGGTCCTGCAAGCGCTGCAGGAAGTGGAGAACGCGCTCGCCGCCTACGGCACGGACCAAGATCGGCGCGTGTCCCTCGACGCGGCCTCCGAAGCCAGCGGCAACGCCCTGACGCTCGCGCGCCAGCGCTACCAGGCGGGCGTCACCAGCTTCATCGACGTCTTGAACGCCGAGCGCACGCTGCAGCAGAACCAGCTCTCGCTCGCCGAGGCGACGACGGGCGTCTCGACGGACCTGGTGGCGCTCTACAAGGCTCTGGGTGGGGGGTGGGAGAGCCCCGAGCCTGCCCGCGCCGCCTCACCGAATGGGTAGCACATCGAGCCGCGCCACGGCGCGCAGCGCAAAGCTGGAATGCACCCGCGCCACACCGGGCAGCCGCGTGAGCTCGCGGCTGTGCAGGCGCTCGAAGTCGGCCGTGTCCGCCACGGCCACGCGCACCAGGTAATCGAAGTCGCCGGTCATGAGGTAGCACTCCATGACCTCGGGAATCTTGCGCACGGCGGCCTCGAACGCCTGCAGATCGGTCTGATCCTGCCGGTCGAGCGTGATGCTCACGAAGACGTTCACGGGCAAGCCCGCCTTGTCCTGATCGATGCGAGCGCCATAGCCGGTGATGAGCCCGGCGGCCTCGAGCGAGCGCACGCGCCTGAGGCAGGCCGACTCCGACAGGCTCACCTTCTCGGCGAGCGCGGCGTTCGTGATGCGCGCATCGCGCTGCAGCACCTCGAGGATCGTGCGGTCGACGCGATCGAGCTGCATCTGGTGCCTCCGCGGCCAGGCCCACGCCACCGCAGAATAATCTGTCGTAGAATGACAAAATATCGCAAGAACATGCAATATACACCATAAAGTAAGCATCAGATTGCAAGGTATCGCGCCCGTTACGCGCTAGGCTTGCGTAATCAAACCCCCGGGAGGCGAGTGATGCGCATCGGTGTTCCCCGCGAGATCAAGGTGCATGAGTATCGGGTGGGCCTGGTTCCCGCAGGCGTGCGCGAGCTGGTGGCCGCCGGCCACGAGGTGCTCATCGAGGCTCATGCCGGCGAGGGCGTGGGGATTCTCGATCTGCAGTACGAGGCAGCCGGTGCGCGCATTGCCCGCAGCGCCGAGGAAGTCTTTCGCGCCGCCGACCTGGTCGTGAAGGTGAAGGAGCCGCAGCTCCCCGAATGCCGCATGCTGCGCGAAGGCCAGGTGCTCTTCACGTACCTGCATCTTGCGGCCGATCCGGCCCAGGCGCGCGCCTTGATGGATTCGGGCTGCACCGCGATTGCCTACGAGACCGTCACCGCCCCCGACGGATCACTGCCGCTTCTCACCCCGATGAGCGAGGTCGCGGGCCGCATGTCGATCCAGGTCGCCGCGGGCTGCCTGCAGAAAGCCAACGGCGGCAGCGGCATTCTGCTGGGTGGCGTGCCGGGTGTGGCCCCCGCCAAGGTGCTCGTCCTGGGCGGCGGGGTCGCCGGAACGCAGGCGATCGAGATGGCGGTCGGGCTTCAGGCCGATGTGACCGTCATCGATCGCTCGGTCAAGCGCCTGCGCGAGCTTGCGGCATTGTTCGGCAATCGCCTGACCACGCTGTATTCCACCCGGGATGCGGTCGAGCAGGCGGTCATCGACTCGGACGTGGTGATCGGCACGGTGCTGATCCCGGGCGCCGCCGCCCCGAAGCTCGTGACCCGTGCCATGATTGCGCAGATGAGGCCGCTCTCGGTGATCGTCGATGTGTCGATCGACCAGGGCGGATGCATCGAGACCAGCAAGCCGACGAGCCATGCGCAGCCGACCTACACCGTGGATGGCGTGATTCATTATTGCGTGACCAACATGCCCGGCGCCGTTCCTCGCACCTCCACGTACGCGCTGACCAATGCGACACTGCCGTTCGTGCGCGCACTCGCCGATCATGGCTGGCAGGGAGCGCTCAAGCGCGATCCACATCTTGCGCGTGGGCTCAACGTCCATGACGGAGAGATCAAGCACGAGGCAGTCGCACGCTCGCTCGAGAGCACGCTCGCCACGCATTGACACATGAGCCTCTCGGTCTTCGACATCTTCAAGATCGGGATCGGCCCCTCGAGCTCCCACACCATGGGGCCGATGCGTGCCGCGCGCGAGTTCGCGCTCGGGCTCGAGCGCGCCGGCCTGCTCGAGCGCACCCGTAGCGTCACGGTTCGGCTGTACGGCTCGCTTGCGCTGACCGGTGTGGGTCATGGCACCGACCGGGCAGTGCTCGTCGGGCTCGAGGGGTCCGAGCCCCCGACGGTCGATCCGGACCAGCTGGAATCCGACGTACAGCGCATCCGCTCCACTGGACGCTTGAGGCTGCTCCATCGGCACGAGATCCCATTCGATGCGCGCTCGGACCTCGAGCTCTTGAAGACCGAGCAGCTGCCGCGCCACACGAACGGCATGCGATTCACGGCGCTCGATGGGGCGCAGCATGTGCTCGATGAAGAGGACTACTACTCGATCGGCGGCGGCTTCATCCTGCGAGGCGACGAATCCGAGGCGCGCGAGGCTGGACATGCACCCCCGCCACATCCCTTCCAGACGGCGGACGAGCTGCTGGCCGCATGCCGGCGCGAAGAGCTCGAGCTGTGTCAGCTGGTGCTCGCCAACGAGCGAACCTGGAGGACCGAGCTTGCGATTCGCTCGGGGCTGATGCAGATCTGGAACGTCATGCAGGCATGCGTCGAGCGGGGATTTCGCACGAGCGGGACCTTGCCCGGCGCGCTGCACGTTCGCCGGCGGGCGCCCCAGCTGCATCGGGTGCTTTCCGAGAGCCGTGCCGGCGCAAGCCCGCTCGACCTCATGGACTGGGTGAATGCCTGGGCGATGGCCGTGAACGAGGAGAACGCCGCCGGCGGACGCGTCGTGACCGCTCCCACCAACGGCGCGGCAGGAGTCGTTCCGGCGGTGCTGCATTTCTATCACCGCTACGAGCCGGGCGCGAGCGAGGATGGCATCGTGCGCTTCCTGCTCGCGGCCGGAGCGATCGCCACGCTCTACAAGCGCAACGCCTCGATCTCGGGCGCCGAGATGGGTTGCCAGGGCGAAGTCGGGGTGGCCTGCTCGATGGCTGCGGCCGGGCTGGTGGCGGCGCTGCGCGGAACGAACGAGCAGATCGAGAATGCGGCCGAGATCGGCATGGAGCACAATCTCGGGCTGACGTGCGATCCGGTGGGCGGCCTGGTGCAGATTCCGTGCATCGAGCGCAACGCGATGGGCGCGGTGAAAGCCATCAATGCGGCGCGCCTGGCGATGCGCGGGGACGGCACGCACAAGGTTTCCCTGGACCAGGTGATCAACACGATGCGTCAGACGGGGCGCGACATGTCCACGATCTACAAGGAGACCTCCCAGGGCGGTCTGGCCGTGAACGTCCCGGAGTGCTGAGGGGGCTCGCGTGCGAAGAAGGGAGCTGATCTCGAGCGGCGCTGCGGCGCTGTGCGCCGCGGGCTTGCGCCCGGTCACGGCGGCGCCGCGGCTGCGCATTCTCATCCTCGGCGGCACAAAATTCATCGGCGTGCACATGACGCAGCTTGCGCTCAAGCGAGGCTACGCCGTGACGCTCTTCAACCGGGGCAAGACCAACGCGGCGCTGTTCCCGCAGGTCGAGAAGCTGCGCGGCGACCGCAATGGGCAGCTCGAGGCCTTAAAGGGGCGCAGCTGGGACGCGGTGATCGACGATTCGGGCTTCGTGCCGCGCCACGTGCGTCTGTCGGCAGAGCTGCTGGCTCCACACGTCCAGCGCTACGTGTACGTCTCGTCGGTCTCGGCGTACGCAAGTCTCGCGAAGCCCACCGATGAGAGCTCCCCGCTCGCGACGATCGCCGATGAGAGCACCGAGAAAGTCACCGAGACGACCTACGGCCCGCTCAAGGCGCTGTGCGAGAAGGCGGTCGAGGTTGCGATGCCCCATCGGGCCATCGTGCTGCGTCCGGGATTCATCGTGGGCCCCGACGACCCTACCGACCGCTTTACCTATTGGCCCGCGCGCGCGGCACGCGGCGGCCGGATGCTCGTGCCGGGAACTCCCGCTCAGCCCATTCAGTTCATCGACGCGCGGGATCTTGCGCGCTTCACGCTCGATGCGATCGAGCGCGAGCTGACCGGAACATTCAACATGGTGGCACCGCCGGGCCATTTCACGATGCGTGCGCTGATCGCGGCGAGCATCTCCGCGGCCCAGGCGCTTGCGCGTCCGAGCCCGCCGCCCCGCGCGGTGTGGGCGAGCGTGGACTTCCTGGAGCGGCAGAAGGCGGATGACGACTTCCCCATCTGGGTGCCGCCCACGGGGGACACTGCAGGCTTTGCCGAGGTGAGCGCTGCGCGGGCGATGCAGGCCGGCCTGAGAATCACTCCGATGGCCACCACCGTGCACGATACGCTTGCATGGTATCTGCGGCAGCCGGCATCGCAACGGGCTCATCTGAAGGCAGGCCCCGCGCCGGAGCGGGAAATGCAGCTGCTTGCTGCGTGGACAGCCAGTACGGTGAAGAGGAGCGCCTGAGGCCGGCGCCGCTTGCTTTGAGGTAACATTTGCGCCCCTTCCTCCCGGGTGCTCCCTCATGCGCAAGATCCACCTCACGACGCTTCAGGCGCCGCGCCGCTCTGCTGCCTCGACCCTGCTCGCCACATGCATCGCAGTGCTGGCAGGCGCCGTCACGGTTGCAACCGTAGCGGCCGCGGCCGACGCGGCCTCCTCGACGCATACTCCGCCGACGCTGCTCGGCTTCACGGCCGACTCCTCGGCCACCGAGCTTGCGCTCGAGCACCGCTTCGATGCGGCGCTCAGCGCGAGCGACCAGCAGGCCTGGCTGAAGAAGCTCGCCGATGAGCCAAATCAGGTCGGCTCGCCGCACGATGCGCAGAACGCCCGGGCCATCGCCGAGATGCTGCGCTCATGGGGCTGGGACACCCGCATCGAGACCTTCTACGTTCTCTATCCCACCCCCAAGAGGGAGGCGCTCGAGCTCCTCGCCCCCACCGCCTTCAAGGCCAGCCTGCACGAGCCGCCCGTTCCCGGCGACCCGCTCACGACCCAGCCGGGCGCCTTGCCACCCTACAACGCCTACGGCGCCGACGGCGACGTGACCGCCGATCTGGTCTATGTCAACTACGGCATGGACGATGACTACAAGGAGCTCGCGCGTCGCGGCGTCGATGTCCGCGGCAAGATCGTGATCGCGCGCTACGGTCAGGGCTGGCGTGGGCTCAAGCCCAAGCTCGCCTACGAGCACGGCGCGATCGGATGCATCATCTACTCGGATCCCCACGAGGACGGTTACGCGCCCGGTGATGTGTACCCAAAGGGGGGGTGGCGGCCGCGCGAAGGAGTGCAGCGCGGCTCGGTGGCCGACATGACGCTGTATTCGGGCGATCCGCTGACTCCGGGCGTGGGCGCGACGAAGGATGCCAAGCGCCTGTCGATTGCCGAAGCAAAGACCATCCTGAAGATCCCGGTCATCCCGATCTCCTATGGGGATGCGCAGCCGCTGCTCGCCGCGCTCGCAGGACCGGTCGCCCCGCCGGCGTGGCGCGGGTCCTTGCCGATCACTTATCACCTGGGAGCCGGGCCGGCCAAGGTGCATCTCACGATCTTCTCGAACTGGGGGCTGAAGCCCCTCTATGACGTGATCGCGATAATGAAGGGCTCCGAGTCACCCGATGAGTGGGTCATCCGCGGTAATCATCACGATGGATGGGTGGCCGGTGCCTGGGATCCGCTGGCCGGCGCGGTTGCGGAGTTCGACGAGGCCAAGGCGATCGGTGCGCTGTCGAAGACCGGCTGGCGGCCGAAGCGCACGCTGATCTATGCGAGCTGGGATGGCGAGGAGCCGGGGCTGCTCGGGTCGACCGAGTGGGCCGAGGAGCACGCGGACGAGCTCAAGAGCAAGGCCGTGCTCTACGTCAACACCGACACCAACGGGCGCGGCTTTCTCGAGATCGGCGGGAGCCATTCATTGCAGCGTTTCGTGAACCAGGTCGAGACGAGCGTCGAGGATCCGGAGACTCACGTGAGTGTCGGAGCGCGGCTGCGCGCGCATCTGCAGGTCGACGGATTCGGCGCGCGCGCTCGCGAGGAAGACCAGCAGCTGGCCTCCATCGCGGCCTCCGGCGCGGACCTGCCGCTCGGGGCGCTCGGCTCCGGCTCGGACTACACACCGTTCCTGCAGCATCTGGGCATCAGCTCGCTCGACTTCGGGTATAGCGGAGAGGACGAGCAAGCGGGCGTGTATCACTCTCTTTACGACTCCTACGCCCATTACGTGCGCTTCGGCGACCCCGGATTCGGGTATGGCGTGGCAATGTCCGAGACGGGCGGCCACCTGATGCTGCGCATGGCGCAGGCAGATGTGCTGCCATTGCAGTTCGGCGACTTTGCCGCGACGGTGGAGACCTACCGGCAAGAGGTCCATCGCCTGGCCGAAGAGCGCCGCAAGCACGCCGAGGACCTCGCAAGACTCCTCGACCAGCACGCCTTCACGCTGGCATCCGATCCCACGCACCCGTTATTGCCGCCGCAGCGCGCGCCGCAGGTCCCGTACCTCGAGTTCGCCGCGCTGGACAACTCGGTGGCGAGATTGCAGAGAGCGGCACAGAGCTATGACGATGCCTACGCGCGGATGCTCGCAAGTGGCGCATCGCTGAGCGATGCCAATCGCAACGAGCTGAACGACCTGCTGCGGGGAATGGAGCAGGCGCTCACGGACTCACGCGGCTTACCCGGTCGTCCCTGGTACGTTCACATGCTGTATGCGCCGGGCTCACTCACCGGTTACGGTGCCAAGACGCTGCCGGGTATTCGCGAGGCGATCGAGCAGGATCGCTGGGCCGATGCGAACCAGTACATCGGCATCACCGCGCGGGCGCTGGATGCTTACTCCGATCGCCTGGAGCGCGCGACGGCTCTGCTGCCGAGATAGGCTCTCAAGCGAAGAGCCCCGGCACGAATCGCGCGAAGCGGCGCGCCTCGACCAACGTGCGCGCGGATTCGATGTCGGGATGCAGGAAGCGATCACGCGCGTAGCGCGGCACCACCTCGCGCAGGATCTCGAGCGCCTGCTCGAGAGAGGGGGAGCTCTTCAGCGGGCGGTGGAACTCGATACCCTGGCAGGCTGCGAGCAGCTCGATCGCGGCGACCCCGGTGGCGTTGCGCGCCATCTCGCCCAGCCGTCGCGCACCGTGAGTCGCCATGCTCACGTGGTCTTCCTGGTTGGCGGAGGTTGGAATGCTGTCCACGCTTGCGGGGTGAGCGAGCATCTTGTTCTCCGAGACGAGCGCGGCCGCCGTCACGTGCGCAATCATGAAGCCTGAATTGAGCCCGCTGTCCTCGACGAGAAATGCCGGCAAGCCGCTCATCTTCGGATCGACCAGCACGGCGATCCGGCGCTCCGACATGGACCCGATCTCGGCGATCGCCACTGCCAGTGCATCGGCCACCAGCGCGACCGGCTCGGCGTGAAAGTTGCCGCCCGAGAGCACCTCGCTCTGCGCGGCGAACACCAGGGGATTGTCGGTCGCGGCGTTCGCCTCGATCTGCAGGATGCGCGCAGCGTGCCACAGCGCATCGAGGCAGGCTCCCATCACCTGGGGCTGGCAGCGCAGCGAGTAGGGGTCCTGCACCTTGGCGCACGCGCGGTGCGACTCGCGAATGGCGCTGCCGGCCAGCAGCGTGCGGTACACGGCGGCGATACGCTCCTGGCCCACCTGACCTCGCGCGGCATGGATGCGCGCATCGAAGGGCGCATCGCTACCTTTCAGGGCATCGATCGACATCGCCCCCGCGACGACCGCAGCCTCGAAGGCCCTCTCGGCCGCAAAAAGCCCGTGCAACGCAAGCGCGGTAGAGACCTGGGTGCCGTTCAGGAGCGCAAGTCCCTCCTTGGGCTCGAGTCTCAAAGGCGCGAGCCCCAGGGCGCTCAGCGCCTCTGCGGCGGGATGCTCGCGGCCGCTCATGCGGATGCGGCCCACGCCGGTCATGGCTGCCGCAAGATGCGCAAGCGGTGCCAGGTCGCCCGAGGCCCCGACCGAGCCCTGCGACGGGATGCAGGGATAGGCCTCGCGCTCGAGCAGCGTGCACAGAAACTCCACCAGCGCCGGGCGCACCCCCGAGTGTCCGCGGGCGAGGCTCACGATCTTCAGGGCGAGGATCGAGCGCACGACCGCATCGGACAGCAGCGAGCCCGTGCCGGCGGCGTGCGACAGAACGAGGTTGTGCTGCAGCTCGTTGAGATGCTCGCGCGGCACACGCGTCTGAGCGAGAAGCCCGAAGCCGGTATTGATCCCGTAGACGGGTGCATCCTCCGAGACAATGCGCCCGACCAGCCCGTGCGCCTCTGCGATGCGCGCGCGAACCTCGCCCGAGAGCTCAATGGTCGCGGGCTCGGCCGCCACGGCCCGCAGCATCGCCAGTGAGACCGGCTCGCCGCCCAGGCGAATTCGCGCGCTCATCCGATCATGGGCAGATCGAGATGGTGCTCGCGGGCGCACGCGATGGCGGACTCGTAGCCCGCATCGGCATGCCGCATCACGCCCGAGGCGGGATCGTTCCAGAGTACCCGCTCGATGCGCCGTGCCGCAGCGGGTGTGCCGTCACACACGATGACCAGTCCGGCGTGCTGGGAGTAGCCCATGCCGACCCCGCCGCCATGGTGGATCGACACCCAGGTCGCACCGCTTGCGGTGTTGAGCAGCGCATTGAGCAGCGGCCAGTCCGCCACCGCATCCGAGCCGTCACGCATGGCCTCGGTCTCGCGGTTGGGGCTCGCGACCGATCCTGAGTCGAGGTGATCGCGGCCGATGACCACCGGGGCCGAGAGCTCCCCCCGCGCGACCATCTCGTTGAACGCCAGCCCCAGCCGATGACGGTCCCCGAGCCCGACCCAGCAGATGCGCGCGGGCAGCCCCTGGAAGTGCACGCGCTCGCGCGCAAGGTCGAGCCAGTGATGCAGGTGCCGATCCCCGGGGATGAGCTCCTTCACCTTCGCATCGGTCCGATAGATGTCCTCGGGGTCGCCCGACAGCGCCGCCCAGCGAAACGGTCCGACGCCGCGGCAGAACAGGGGGCGGATGTAAGCCGGAACGAATCCTGGGAACGCGAAGGCATCCTCCACGCCCTGATCGAGCGCCACCTGGCGAATGTTGTTCCCATAGTCGAACACGGGGATGCCCAGGCGCTTGAATTCGAGCATCGCCCGGACGTGCTCGGCCATGGAGCGGCACGCAGCGGCAGCGACCTCCCGCGGATTCTCGCGCCGCAAGCGGTCCCATTGCTCGATGCTCCAGCCACCGGGCAAGTAGCCATTCACCGGATCGTGCGCGGAGGTTTGATCCGTCACCGCATCCGGGCGCACCCCCCGGCGCAGCAGCTCGGGGAGGATCTCGCAGGCATTGCCCAGAAGACCCACCGAGACCGGGCGCCGCGCGCTGCGGGCCTCCGCAAGACGCGCGAGCGCCTCGTCCAGGGAGCGAGCCTGCACATCGAGATAGCGTGTCTCGAGGCGCTTGGCGATGCGCTCGGGCCGGCACTCCACCGCCAGCAGAGAGGCACCGGCAAGGGTGGCGGCCAGGGGCTGCGCGCCACCCATGCCGCCGAGTCCGGCCGTGAGAATCCAGCGGCCCGAGAGGTCGCCGTTGTAGTGCTGCCGTCCCATCTCGACGAACGTCTCGTACGTTCCCTGCACGATGCCCTGGCTACCGATGTAGATCCACGATCCTGCGGTCATCTGGCCGAACATCATGAGCCCTTTGCGATCGAGCTCGTTGAAGTGATCCCAGTCCGCCCAGTGCGCGACGAGGTTGGAATTGGCGATGAGCACCCGTGGCGCATCGACATGCGTACGGAACACCCCGACGGGCTTACCGGACTGGATGAGGAGCGTCTCCTCCTCGCCGAGGCGCTCGAGCGTTGCGACGATGCGCTCGAAGCACTCCCAGTTGCGGGCCGCCCGGCCGATCCCGCCATACACGACGAGCTCGGAGGGACGCTCGGCCACCTCCGGGTCGAGATTGTTCATGAGCATTCGCAGGGGGGCCTCGGTGAGCCAGCTGCGTGCTCGGAGGGTGCGTCCCCGCGGGGCCCGCACGATGCGGCGCGGCTGCGCGCCCCGGTCAATATCGTTCATATGCGCACGCTACTGCTTAAGTCCGCAGGAGGTCAAACGCGAAGGGCCCAGCGCTAGCGCACGGGATATAATCGCGCCCATGAGCACCGAAGTTGTAGACGCCAAGACGAGCGCACCCGTGCGCCCGCCCGCCTTTGGAAGCGTACTGACGCAGATTATGTCGGTCGCCTGGTTTCGCGACGACCACTGGGGCGCGGAGAAGCTCGAGACGACCGGCCCCTTGCCGCTGCATCCGGCAGCGCATGCGCTGCATTACGGCAGCTCTTGCTTCGAGGGGTTCAAGGCATACCGGCGCCGGGACGGGGGCATCCATGTCTTCCGCCTGGAACAGCATATCGAGCGATTTCGCGAGAGCGCTCGCGCGCTGCTGATGCCCGAGCCCGATGCTGCCCAGGTCAAGCGGATGGTTCTGGGGCTGGTCGACCGCTGCCGCCGGGACGTGCCGGATGCCCCGGGGTCGCTATACCTGCGGCCGGTTCTCTTCGGGACGGCGGCGAATATCGGCAGCGCCAGCCAGCCGACCACCGAGGCGTGCCTGGTGGTGCTCGCAAGCCCGGTCTGGGACTACTTCGCGGGTGGCATGAAGCCACTGCGCATCTACATCGAGCCGAACGCTCGCACGGCCCCGCACCTCGGGGTCGTCAAGACCGGGGGCAACTATGCGGCCGCGCTCGGCCCCACGCTCAACGCGCGGCGCGACTATCGGGCCGACCAGGTGCTCTTCTGCCCCAATGGTGAAGTGCAGGAGACCGGTGCGGCGAATTTCCTGCTCATTCGCGAGAAGCACATTCTCACCCGCAGCCTCGATTCGACTTTCCTGCACGGTGTCACGCGCGATTCGCTGCTGACGCTGGCGCGCGACCTGGGCTACGAGGTGAGCGAGCGCATCTTCGATATCCCCGAGACTCTCAAGTGGATCACGGACGGGGAGGCCGCCTTGTCGGGCACTGCCGCGGTGCTGACCGGGGTGGGCACGCTCATCTACCAGGGACGCGACTACCGCGTGGGCAGCGGCGAGGTGGGCCCCTGTACCCTGGCCCTGCGGAAAGCTCTCATGGACGTACAGCGGGGGGATACGCCGGACAAGTTCGGCTGGCTCACGCCTGTTTGATCCATGGCGACGCGCGCCTCCCGACTGCACGTCCCGCATCCGCCTGCCCGACCCGGCGACCGGCCGAACTTCGATTATTTGAAGCTCTCCCCGGCCGGCAGCGTCTCCCGGCCGGAGATCACGGCGCCGCTCGATAGCACCGCGCACCTTGCGCAGGAGCTCGTCCGCGTGATCGACGACGAAGGTCACGCGCTCGGTCCGTGGAACCCGCACCTCGATGCAGCCGATCTGCAGGTCGGGCTGCGTCACATGGTGCTCACACGCAGCTTCGATGAGCGCATGCAGCGCATCCAGCGCCAGGGACGGATCTCCTTCTACATGAAGTCCACCGGCGAGGAGGCGGTCTCGATTGCAGCCGCGATGGCACTGCGCCCGGATGACATGCTCTTCCCCTCGTATCGCACTCAGGGGCTGTACATCGCGCGGGGGCGCAGCCTCGTCGATCTGATGTGCCAGTGCCTGTCGAATACGCACGACATGTGCAAGGGCCGCCAGATGCCGGTCATGTATCACTGGCGCAGCGGCAACATCTTCTCCATCTCGGGAAACCTCGCGACGCAGTTTCCGCAGGCGGTCGGGTGGGCGATGGCCGCCGCGATCAAGGGCGAGGACCGCCTCGCGGCGAGCTGGCTCGGCGAGGGCTCGACCGCCGAGGCGGATTTTCATCAGGCGCTCACGTTCGCGGCGGTGTATCAGGCGCCCGTCATTCTCAACGTCGTGAACAACCAGTGGGCGATCTCGACCTTCCAGGGCTTCGCGGGCGGGGAGCATCGCACCTTCGCTGCGCGCGGGCCGGGCTATGGCATTCCCGGCATTCGCGTCGACGGGAACGACTTTCTCGCGGTTTACGCGGTGACGCAGTGGGCCGCGGAGCGCGCCCGGCGCGGGACGGGCCCCACACTCATCGAGCACGTGACCTACCGCGCGGGGGCACACTCGACGAGCGACGATCCTTCGCGCTACCGACCCAAGGAGGAATGGCAGTCCTTCCCGCTCGGTGATCCGATCAAGCGCCTCGAGCGCCACCTGATTGCGCTCGGCGAATGGTCTGCCGAGCGTCAGGAGCGGCTCGAGAAGGAGTTGGACGCGCACGTCGGCGAGTGCTGGAAGGAGTCCATGCGTTACGGCACCTTGACCGAGGGTCCGTCGCTCGATCCTGCGACCATGTTCGAGGATGTCTTCAAAGAGATGCCGGCGCACCTGGCGCGCCAGCGCCGCGAGCTGAAGAGTCTGCTCGGAGGCTGACCCGTGCCTCAGATGAACATGGTGCAGGCGGTCAACTCCGCGCTCGATGTGATGCTCGGCCGGGATCCCGCGGTGGTCATCATGGGCGAGGATATCGGCTACTTCGGCGGGGTGTTTCGCTGCACGGAAGGCCTGCAACGCAAATACGGCGAGTCGCGGGTGATCGACACGCCGATCTCCGAGGGTGGCATCGTGGCCACCGCGATCGGCATGGGCGTCAATGGCCTGAGGCCCGTGGCCGAGATCCAGTTCGCCGACTATGTCTACCCGGCGTTCGATCAGATCGTGAGCGAGCTTGCGCGCTTGCGCTACCGTACCGCCGGGGAGTATTCCGCCGCGGTGACGGTGCGCATGCCCTGCGGAGGCGGGATTCGCGGCGGCCAGACGCATTCGCAAAGCCCGGAGGGCATCTTCACTCACGTCTGCGGCATCAAGGTGGTGATGCCTTCAAATCCCTACGATGCGAAGGGCTTGCTCGTGAGCTCGATCGAGGACGACGATCCGGTCGTGTTCTTCGAGCCCAAGCGAATCTACAACGGTCCCTTCGACGGGGACTGGCACAAACCCGCGGTGCCGTGGAGCACGCATCCGAAGGGCGAGGTTCCGGCCGGCCATTACACGGTGCCGCTGAGCCGTGCCCAGATCGTGCGCCCTGGAGCCGACGTGACGGTGCTCGCCTACGGCACGATGGTGCACGTGGCGGAGGCCGCCGTGCGGCTGGCAGGGGTGGATGCCGAGATCGTCGATCTGAGGACCCTGGTGCCGCTCGACCTCGATACCGTGTGCACCTCGGTCTGCAAGACCGGCCGCTGTGTGATCGTGCACGAAGCCACGCGCTTCAGCGGCTTCGGTGCCGAGCTTTCCGCCTCGGTCCAGGAGGAGTGCTTCTGGAGTCTGCAGGCGCCCATTCAGCGCGTCACCGGCTGGGACACGCCCTACCCGCACGCGTTCGAGTGGGAATACTTTCCCGGTCCTAACCGCATCTCTGCCGCGCTGAAGGCGGTCATGGAGGGGACGTGAGCCGCTACGTGTTCAAGCTTCCGGACCTGGGCGAGGGGACGGTCGATGCGGAGATCGTCGCGTGGCGCGTGAAGCCGGGCGATGTGATTGCCGAGGACGATGCGCTCGTGGAGGTGATGACGGAGAAGGCAACGGTCGAGGTACCGGCGCCCGTCGGCGGCCGTGTGGTCTCGGTCAGCGGCACGCCGGGCGAGCGGATCACGGTCGGCTCGGAGCTGGCGGTATTCGAGACCGAGGCCACGAGTGCACCGCCGCTCGAGACGCGGGAATCCCGCTCCAATGGGGGCTCGCAAGGCAATCGCATCGAGGCGCTCTCGGGTGGCAGCGAGCCAGCCGCCGCGAGCGCCGTCCGCAGCGGGCGCGTGCTGACCTCCCCGGCGATCCGACGTCAGGCGCGCGAAGCGGGCATCGATCTCAGCGCAGTGGCGGGCTCCGGGCCGAGTGGCCGGATCGTGCGCAGCGACATTGCTGCGCATCTGCAGGCGCTCGCCCCCGAAGCGCCGCGCGCCGAGGTGAGGCAGGCCGAACCCGTCGAGGCAGTCGAGGAGATCAAGGTCATCGGCCTGCGCCGGGTGATCGCCGAGCGCATGAGCGAGAGCGCGCGCACCATCCCGCACTTCTCGTACGTGGAGGAGGTGGACGTGACCGAGCTCGAGACCTTGCGCACGCATCTCAACGAGAAGCGCAAGTCCGATTCGGCGCCGCTAACCTACCTGCCGTTCCTGATCCTGGCGCTCACGCGCACGCTCGCCGCCCATCCGCAATGCAATGCACTGTACGATTCGGCCCGCGGCGTGATCGTGCGGCATCGCGCCGTGCATGTGGGGATTGCCACGCAGACTCGCGATGGGCTCAAGGTTCCCGTCGTGCGCAATGCCGGGCGCAGATCGCTCGAGGATCTGGCGGGCGAGATCCGCCGGCTCACCGAGGCCGCGCGCAACGGCAGCGCCACACGCGCGGAGCTGGGCGGATCGACGATCACCGTGACGAGCCTCGGCAAGCTCGGCGGCATCGCATCGACGCCGATCATCAATGCGCCCGAGCTTGCCATCATCGGCGTGAATCGCGCGGTGGAGCGCCCCGTCGTGGCGGGTGGCGCGGTCGCGATCCGCCGGATGATGAATCTCTCATCCTCCTTCGACCACCGCTTCGTGGACGGACACGACGCCGCGGCGATGATTCAGTCGCTCAAGGAGCACCTGGAGCATCCCGCGACGATATTCATGGCGTGAGCCGCCTCAGTCGGCCTCGCCGAGGCCCCAGCCGCCGTCGATGACGATCTGCTGACCGGTGAGATACGCCGAGGCAGGGGAGGCGAGGAACAGCGCCAGGCCCTTGATGTCCTCTGCAAAGCCCACGCGATGCATGGGGATGTGCTTGGCGACCGTCTTCTGAACCTCCGGGTTCTTCGCATGCCCGCCGCCGATGTTCGTGATGAAGAAGCCGGGCGCGATCGCATTGACGGTGATGTTGTACGCGGCGAGCTCGAGCGCGACGTTCTCCATGAGGTGCGCAGCCCCCGCCTTCGCAGCCATGTACGCAGCACCGATCACACCCTCGCATTTGAGTGCCGCGAGCGAGGTCGTGACGATGATGCGTCCCGTGCGGCGCGGCTTCATGTGGCGCGCGGCGGCGCGCATCGTGGCGAACACCCCGTTGAGATTCACATCGATCACGCGGTTCCAGCGCTCATCGGTGTAGCTCTCGAGCGCCCCCTCGGCGACACGCGGACGCTCGGAGCCTACCCAGCCGCCGACGAAGCCCGGTCCCGAATCGATGCCGGCGTTCGCGAACACCACGTCGAGCCGGCCATAGGCGGCCACCGCCTCGTCGAACACCCGGTCCAGGGTTGCGTGATCGGTCACGTCCACGACTGCACCGCGAACGTCCCAGCCCGACTTGCGCAGCCGCTGCGTCTCCTCCTCCACGCGGCTCCGATGCACATCGAGCAGGGTGACTCGCGCGCCATTCTCGGCGAGCGCCTCGGCGTAGCCGAGGCCGAGCCCGCTCGCCCCGCCCGTCACGATGACTCCGTAGCCTTCTACTTTGAACAGTTCCGCAACCTTCATACGCGCGCTCCACTCAACGAATGCCTCGAGCTCGCGCATCTTAGAGCCGGGTCCTCATGGGCGTCGAGGGTGGCGTATGATGCAACGATGCAAGAGTCGAGAGCCGCATGGTGCCGCTTGGTCGCCGGAGTGGTCCTTGCGATCGCCCTCGCGCCGGCCGGCTCCCTGGCTGCGTGGGCGGATCAAACACCACCGCCCATCGCTACGCTTTCGCCCGATGAGCGCCCGACGCTCGTGATCGTCGATGCTCCAGCGGAGCTGATGATCATGCACCATGCCCACCCCCTGCCCCCCGGCAAGGCGGAGGAGCTGGCGCTGAGGCTGGGCCTCTTCGCGGCGGGGCCGATCATCCGGCGCTACGCGCGCGAAGGCACCGACCCGCTGCCGCGCGCCTGGAGGACGGACGAGCCGGATCGCGGCTTCGCAGAGGCGCTCTCCGGGGCGCTCGATCGAACCCAATCGAACTGGCCGTGGCGCGCCTTGCGGATCGCAGGATCCTCGACCGAGGCGAACGATGTTCTCGCCGGGCTCATGAGCGGCGAGGACGTGGTTCTCGTCACCTTCCAGTACGTGCTGGAGGATCAGATGCGCAGCGTGCAGCTCAACGCGCAAGCGCACGTGAGGTTCGTGCGCGATGAGGGCACGGCCCGAGAGTCACGCACGCAGTTCACGATCGAGCACCTCTCGCAGCCGCTCGCCGCCGACTGGGGTCATCCGCGCAAATACGCGGCCGAGTTTCGCTCCGACGGCCCGCTCGATCAGCTGGTCGCCTCGGCGGCGCTCGACCTGAGCCGAGCGCTCGCCGTGACTGTCGCGCGGCTCACGACCGCAGCGCCGGATGTGCGCCTGACGGGCCGTCACTTCGCCGACCTGCTCGTCAAGCCGAAGTGTCCCGAGTGCAGGCCCGGCGATGCCGTGCTGCACGAGGAGCCGGGGCGCGTGTGGGTGACTCCCTCGAGGCTCGCGGGTACGGTGCTCTCCTTGCCCGTGCAAACCGGGGGACAGGTCGCAAGCGAGGCGACGCAGGAGTAGCCACGCTCAGGCGTGCAACCAGCCGAGCGTGTCCGCCGTTTGGTTGCTCGAGGGATGGTACTCCGCTGCGAGCCATCCGTCGTATCCGCTGCGTTCGATCGCGCCGAATATCCGCTCGAAAGGCAGCGTGCCGCTACCGGGCTCGTGACGCCCCGGGCAGTCGGCAAACTGCACATGCGCGATCCGCTCGCGCAGTCGCAGGAATGCCGCATCGGGCGCAAGGCCGAGCCGGGCTGCGTGGTACACATCGAATTGCAAGCGTACGCGAGGGTCACACGCGTCGAGCACCGCGGTTGCAATCTCGAAGCTCGTCACGCAGTACGCAGGCACGTCGAGGGGGTTGATGGTCTCGAGCAGCGGCCGCGCGTTGACCGCCTCGAACACCACGGCGGCGAGCGAGAGGTGCTCCACCAGCTGCCGCAAACAGCGCTCGCGCTCCTCGGGCGCAGCGCGGCCTGCAAGCACATTGATGTTCGGGGTGCGTAGCACCTGGGCGTATTGAGCGGCGAGCTCGAGCGCCGCGGGAAAGCTCGCGCGGTGCTCGGGTCGGCATGCCATTCCCGGAGCTTGGTCCGGACCGAGCGGTGCATTGATCAGCACCACCGCAACTCCGGCCCGTGCGGCGGCACGCGCCAGATCGGCAGCGGGCAGCTCGTAGGGGTTTTGTATCTCGACGGCCGCGAATCCGGCGCGGCGCGCCGCCTCGAAGCGCTCGAGGAGCGGCAGCTCGCGAAACATCACGCTGAGATTGGCTGCAAATCTACGCACGTTCGATCCGCCCGAGCGCCTGGGTCATTGCGACCGTCACCATACGAGCGGCACCGCAACCGGTGCAAGACCGGAGCGCGAACACGAGGGAACCGCCGTCCGGGCTGGGGCTTCTAATGGACGTAGGGAGCGCCCGTCATGCGTGGCAGTTCCCGCGTGGCGTTCGCCCCGCGGGAAACGGAAGGAGCCTTGGCATGAATACCACATACATGGAGACGCGTTCCACTGAGGTTGCGGCGTACGGCGGACTGATGGATGCCATCGGCGGTATTGCCACTGCAGTGCTGGCCATTATCGCATTGACGGGATTCGCGCCCGGCGCGCTCGCGGCAGTCGCAACGATCGTATTTGGCGCCGCTCTCATCACACAAGCCGGAACTCTGTTCTCGGAGTACTCGAGCCTGATCTTGCCGCGCGGGGCGGCCGCGTCGATGGGTGCGGAAACCCTCGGGGGCGACTCGCTCTCGGCGATGCTGGTGGTGGGGGCCTCCGGGGTCGTGCTGGGAGTCCTCGCGCTGCTCGGCATCGCCTCGACGGTGCTCGTTGCCGCCGCCATCATCGCCTTTGGAAGCGCGCTCATCCTGAGCGCAAGCTCCGCGCGCCAGCTGTTCCAATTGCAGTCGGCTCTGCGGGGGGCGGCACTCGCCCAGTCCGGGGGTGAGCTCCTCGCGGGTCGCATGGTCGCGGGGTCGGGCGGGGTGCAGCTGCTCGCCGGGCTTGCGGCGACGGTACTCGGAATTCTCGCCGTGAGCGGAGTTTATTCCGAGGCTCTGATCCTGGTTGCGCTGCTGGTGCTCGGCATCACGGTGATCATGACCGGGGGTGCGCTCAGCGGAATGGTGATCGGCTTCATGCAGCGCCCACCGGCCTAGTAGCCCAGCCGCAGGTCCACGACCGACAGCATCCTCTCCCCGGCGGCGTAGCGACGCAGGTTCTCCCGGGCCACGACCCAGCGATCGAGACCCGGGAGATCCGAGCGTCCGGAGATGTGGGGACTCACGATCACATGCGGAGCGCCCCAAAGCGGGTGATCGGGGGGGAGGGGCTCGGGATCCACCACATCCAGACCAGCCCCGGCGAGACGATGCTCGTCGAGCGCGTTGACGAGGTCGGCGGTCACGACACTCGCCCCGCGAGCGACATTGATGAAGATTGCAGTGGGCTTCACTACTGCAAAGAAGGCCGCATTGAAAAGCCCCCTCGTCTGGGGGGTGAGCGGGCTCGTGTTGACGATCACATCGGCGTTCCTGGCGAGCGTCAGCAGCTCGCCGGGCTCGCCCACGTAGCGCACGAAATCCGGACCCTCGTGACCGTGCTCGCGCGTGGCCACGACCTGCATGCCCAGGGCGTGCGCACGCTGCGCGACGTCGGTCCCGATGCCGCCGAGCCCCACGACCAGCATCGTCTTACCCGCGAGCGTGCGAATGGGTGTCGTTGCGCCGTCCTTGCGGCTCCACTGCCGCTTTGCAGTATCGACCATGAACACATCAAGCCCATGGGCCAGCGCGAGGGTCAGCGCGATCGCATGCTCGGCGATGGCAGCCGAATCGACGCCGCGCATGTTGGTGATCAGGATGTCGCGGTTGCGCACGGACGGGAGCGCGACGCAATTCTCGACACCGGCCGCGAGCGACTGGATCCAGCGCAGCTGCCCTGCGGCATCGATGATCGCCGGGTCGCAGATCTCCGGGTTGAACCCGATCAGCACATCGGCATCGGATACGGCGGCGATCGCGGCGGTGCGGTTGCGCGCCAGGACGAGCTGCGCTGCGGGGACGGCGCTTGCGAGTGCAGCGCTCTCACTGGCGAATTCGGGATTGAACGCGAGCAGGACGATCTTTCGCGGCGGGTGCCAGCCAGCCCGCAGGCGCACCGGATTGGGCGCCTCAATCAGCCTCAGCCGGGAGATGACCGCGGCAGCAGACTCGGGGTCCGCGGCAGTGGCGGAGGCGTTGCCGCCGAGCAGCTCTTCTCGATGCTGCTCGAGGAAGGTGTCCAGGCTCGTGGCCGGGCGGCCGGTCAGCTGCGCGACTGCGGAGGTCGTCACGCTCAAGGCAGGGCCGCCGAAAGCGCGGCGCGCAGCTGCGCCCGGATCGGCGGGAATCAGGCGGATAGGCTTGCCGCTGATCCGAGTGACGGCCGCGGCCAGCTCGCGTGTGCCGATGAGCTCGGGGCCGGTGATGTCGTACACCTTGTTCTCGTGACCCGGTGTCGTGAGCACCGCCGCCGCTGCCTGCGCGCAATCCTCACGAGCGACGTATCCGATGCGGTCTTCGTGGGCGGGGACCGTTGCGCGCCCCTGCGCCAGCATCCGGGCCGCCTGAGGAATCAGCTCCTCCATGTAGATGGAATTGCGCAGCATCGTCCAGGCCACCCCGCTTTTCTTCAGGATCTCCTCGGTGCGGTAGTGATCGGCGCCCAGTCCGCTCGTATCGCCGCGGCTGAGAGCCACGAAGGATGTGTAGGCGATCTGCCGCACCCCATCGGCAATCGCCGCATCGATGGCATGCTGGTGTGCCAGCGGACGAGGACCGGAATCGAGCCCGATGCTGATGAGCAGCATCCGCGTGCCGCCCTCGAAGGCTCGTCGCAGGGTCTCGGGCTTGGTGAAGTCGCCATAGCGGACGCTTGCGCCGAGGGAGGCGTAACGGGCAAGCCGCTCGGGCGTGCGGCTGACGAGAATTAGCCGATCTGCAGGGACGCCTCGAGCCAAAAGAGCCTGAACGGTCAGCTCCCCCAGGTGGCCGGCGGCGCCGGAGATGATGATGCGGTCACCGCTCGCGGCAGCGCTCGGGCGTGAGGCCCCCAAGGCGACCGATCCCAGGAGTGGACACATCGCAAGCAATGCCGCAAGCGCGGCGCGCCGGCTCGAGCTCGTCATGTACGCATGATAACGCTCGCCCCGACATGCCGCATCGCGAGGTCGGACCGCGAGGTCGGGCGGTTGATGAAGGTCAGGCCGTGGAGCCGGCGACGACGTGCGCCGCATGCTGGCTGAGCTGGGCTTCCATCCACTTGCGGACACGGCGGGCATCAGCCACGCGCGTGTACTTGCCGAAGGAGTTGAGCAGCACGATGACGACGCTGCGCCCCTCGATGATCGCGTTCATGACGAGGCAGCGTCCGGCCTCGGTGATGTAGCCGGTCTTCTGGACGATGATGTTCCAGGCGGGGTTCGATACCAGGGAATCGGTGTTCCGGAACTCGACCATGTGCCGCCCGACGGGAACCGCATAGCTGCGATCGGTCGAGTACTCGCGGATGATCGGATTCTTCGAGGCGGCGGCGACCAGCTTCGTGAGGTCCTGCGCGCTGGCGACGTTATCGCTCGAGAGCCCGGTGGGCTCGACGAACCGCGCCGTGGTCATGCCGAGCGCGTGCGCCTTGGCGTTCATCGCCGCGACGAACGCGGCGGTCCCGCCTGGATAGTTCCTCGCAAGAGCGTGTGCCGCGCGATTCTCGGAAGACATCAGGGCGAGGTGGAGCAGGTCGCCGCGCGTGAGCTCGGTTCCCACGCTGAGCCGGGAGTAGGCACCGCGGCCAATAGCGCAGTCCTCGCGCGTGATCTCGAGCATCTCATCGAGCGGTTGGTGGGCCTCGACCACGACCAATGCCGTGAGCAGCTTGGAGATCGACGCGATGGGCTGGGCGACATCGGCGCGCCGCGCGTAAAGCACGGTGGAATTCGTCACGTCCATGACCAGAGCGGAGGTGGACCGCAGCCGCGGTCCGTCTGCCACGGAGCCGACCAGGCGATGCCGGTGATGATGGGTGCCGGAGGAGTGCGCCTGGGAGGGAAGGCTCGCCAGCATCAAGGGGGCCAACCCAGCCCATACCAAAACCCGTGCTCGAATGTTCAACTTCCCAGGCCTCCCAAACCATGCACCTCCACCAGAGGCGCAGGCTTAGTATAGCCAAGCATGACGCATCGCGGGACGTGACGCGTGCCGGAATTTGACATCTCCGGGCGACAGTGTTGTGTGCAAGGTTGTAGGTAGAATCCACGGCATCGACCCATACCACTGAGCGAGCGGGGATCGAACGATGGCGATTCTGGGGTGGCGAGCTTGCCCGCCGTAAAGCGGCTGTCAAAGCGCACCGGGCGCCGCTCGCAGCCCGCGGCTCGCGATCGCAGCGCGCGCAGGCCCGGCAAGCGCGTGCGCCTGCAGAGCTTCTGGCCGGGGCGACGGGCTCGGCGGGCCTTTCGGCGTGCCCCGCCGCTTGTGCGGGCCGGACTTTCACTTGCGGCGCTCGCCAGCCTCGCGCTCGCCGTCAACTGGGTATATCAGGTCGTCCGCAAACCCTCCGAGCTGCTCTTTCCCGTGAGCGGGACGCTCTACAAGATGCCTTCCGAGACGTGGCGCGACTACGGACCGATCTTTCGAAGATATGCGACGAGCCTGGTGCGGCCCGAGCTCCTTGCAGCCCTCGCTCAGGTCGAGGGCTCCGGGAATCCCATCGTGCGCACGTACTGGCGCTGGGCCTGGGCTCGCAAGCCCTTCGAGTGGTACCGCCCCGCCTCGAGCGCCGTGGGGATGTACCAGATCACCGATGCAACGTTCGCCGAGGCCCGGCATTACTGCATCCGCGAGCACACCGTGATCGAGGACGGCCCGTGGGACAGCTGGCGGTCCTGCTGGCTGAATGGGCTGTACTTCCGGGTGATTCCGGCCCACGCCGTGGAGCTCACTGCGGCGTATCTGGACCGTCACGTGAGGCTGGTGTTGGCGGGGCTCGGGCGTACCGGCCGGTCGGCGACGCCGCACCAGAAGGAGCAGCTCGCCGCCGTGATCCACCTCTGCGGTGCAGCCGCGGGTGAGAGCTTTGCGCAACGCGGCTTCCGCTTCGTCGAGGGCCAGCGCTGCGGAGATCACGATCCGCGTGCGTATGTCGCGCGCGTGGAGCGGATGGATCAGGTGTTCGTGCGCTTGAGCGCCCAGGACGCGCCGGGCGTCGACGGCCTGATGCGCACGCCTTCAGGATAGGTATGCTCGCCTCCGATCCCTCCGGCACGCAAAAGGTCGCACGCTACATTCTGATCGCAGTGCTGGTCGCGCTGGGCGTATGGATGTTGCGCAGATTCCTGCCGGCACTGTGCTGGGCCGTGGTGCTCGCCATTGCCACCTCGGGACTCTACGACCGCTGGCTCGCGCGCTTTCGCGGCAAGCGGCGCGATGTATGGGCCG
The DNA here is from genome assembly GCA_035524075.1 of Steroidobacteraceae bacterium. GTDB lineage: Bacteria > Pseudomonadota > Gammaproteobacteria > Steroidobacterales > Steroidobacteraceae > JASHUC01. The sequence continues at coordinate 92,129 of DATKPP010000091.1, forward strand.
CCGCGACCTTCACGACCTTCGTCGGCGTGGTGCTCATCGTGCCGCTCATCTACGCTGCAGCGCTCGCGCTCAGCGAGGCGATCTCGCTCACGCGCTCGTTCATCGAGTCGGCACGCACCGGCCCGCCGGTGCTCCCGGGCTGGCTCGGTCAGATTCCAGGCGTCGAGGATTGGATCCGCACCGCGTGGGAGGATGCCTTCAGCGGCGCCGGGCCCGAGAGCGCGCTCACGCACGCGCGGCCGAGGCTGTTCGAATGGACGAGGCTCGTCGGCCTGCAACTCGAGCGGCGCACCGTGACGCTGGTGTTCACCCTGCTCACGCTGTTCTTCGTATGCCTGCACCGCAATCGGCTTCGCGAGGACGTTCTGCGCGCCGCGCAGCGCTTGTTCGGTCACGCGGTGGATCGGCTCCTGCACCGCGCGGTCCTTGCAATCCAGGCGACTGTCGACGGCATCGTCCTGGTGGCGGTGGCCGAGGGTGCATTGATGGGAGCGGTCTACGCCTTGGCCGGCGTGGGCCACCCGGTTCTCCTCGGCACGGTCACGGGTGTGTTCGCGATGGTCCCGTTCGCAGCGCCCGTGGTCTTCGGTCTCGTGGCCGTGGTGCTTGCTGCCCAGGGCTCGCTCGCTAGCGCCATCGCCGTGGCGGCCGCGGGCATGGTGGTGCTGTTCGTCGCGGACCATTTCGTGCGGCCCGCCATCATCGGCGGCGCAGCGCGGCTGCCATTCCTGTGGGTGCTGCTCGGGATCCTCGGAGGCATCGAATCCTTCGGTCTCCTCGGAATCTTTCTGGGGCCCGCGCTCATGGCAGCGCTCGTGGCGATCTGGCAGGGCTCGGTGGCTGAGATGCCGCCGCCGGAGGGCGGGGGTGGGGCGAGCGATCCGTAGCCCCGGGGCCGTGCAGGCCGGCTGCGGGCACGAATCGCGCTGCCGTGGATCGAAGCATCTGACAGCTTGCGCGCCGACGATCCTCGGCGTCACGATTCCAGCACCATGAGCGCATCCGCACGTTCCAACCCATCCAGCGGCGGCGCTGCGGTGTTGCCCGACCTGGAGGAGCTGCTGGTGCTGCGCGGCCTCGCTCAAGGACTCGCCATGCGTGCGCGACGCTCGGCCCGCATCCTTCCGGCCGGCGCGCATCACAGCTCCCAGCGCGGCCGCGGGCTCGAGTTCCAGGAGGTCCGCCCGTACGTCCCCGGAGACGACCCCCGCAGCATCGACTGGCGGGTGACGGCGCGGCGCGGTCGGGCACACACCAAGCTGTTCCGCGAGGAGCGCGAGCGCCCGGTATGGCTGCTCGTCGATCTGAGCCCGGCGATGTATTTCGGCACTCGAGGCCAGCTCAAGTCCGCGGTGGCGGTGCGAGCGGCGGCACTGCTCGCCTGGGTGTCGGTGCTCGGCAGCGACCGGGTGGGCGCGGTGATCTGCGCCGCAGGGGAGTGCCGGGTGCTGCCACCGCGCCTGCGCGAGGCCGGCGTGCTGCCACTGCTCGCCGCGCTCGTCGAGCTGCAGCCGCGCTCGCCGGGGGTCCCTCGGCCGCGCAGCCTCGAGTCGGCACTGGGGACGCTTGCGGGATTGGCCCGTGCCGGGAGCGTGATTCTCGCCGTGAGCGACTTCGCGGAGCTCGACTCCGCCGCGCATGCGCAATGGTCCGCCCTTCGAGCCCGCAGCGCTTGCCGGCTGTTCTGGGTGTGCGACCCCATCGAGGAACGGGCCCTGCCCAATGGTCGGTTTCGCGGCGGTCTGCCCGGTCGATTGCGCATCTTGGACGGGGCGCACGTGCGCGCACGCTGGCTCGAATCCTGGGGGCGCCGCAAGAGCGAGGTCGAGGCGCTCGCCCGGCTGCTCGCAGCTCCGCTCGTTCGGCTCGATACCAGCGCGCCCGTGCACAGCCTGCTCGCACCGGAGCTGGCTCCCTCGGGGCCGATCGCATGAGCGACAGCTGGCTCACACAGCTCGCACCCGATAGAGCACCGCACGCGGTCGGCTGGTGGCCACCCGCGCCCGGCTGGTGGGCAGCCGCCCTGCTGGGGATCGTGCTCGGCGTAACACTCGCTGCGGCATGGAAATGGTGGAGCGCACCACACCGGCGCGGCCGCAGGGCTGCGCTTGCGGAGTTGCGGCGCATTCGCGCCGCGCGGGTTGCCGGGACGCCCGCGGCACGCGCGATCGAAAGCCTGCTGCGACGCTATGCCGTCATGCTGTACGGGCGCGAGCGTGTCGCGCGGCTCTCGGGGGCGGCGTGGCTTGCATTCGCAGGTGGTGCCGGCGGAGCACGGCTGGCGGGGGAGGCTGGTCGCAGCCTGCTCGCGGCCGCTTTTGCTGCGCACAGCGAGGCGGACCCGGCATCCTGGCTCGCGGCCGCCCGGCAGTTCATCCGAGCGGCTCGACCTCCGGAGGCGCGGCCGTGATTCGCTTCGCCTGGCCATGGATCGCGCTCCTCGCCCCGCTGCCGCTCATCTCCTACGCGTTGCGCCGGGCGGCCGAGCCCGCAGGAACCGCGCTCTATCTGCCCTTTGCGGAGCGGGTGGCGGAGGGCACGGGGACGCCGGCCGCGGCGCGCCGTGCCAGGCGCGCGCTCTATGCGCTCATCTGGATCCTGCTCCTCATTGCGGCGATGCGTCCGCAGTGGATCGGCGCACCGGTGCCGGCCCCGACGAGCGGCCGCGGTGTGCTGCTTGCCGTGGATGTGTCTGGATCGATGGCGATTCAGGACATGGCCGGAGGCCAGAGCCGGCTCCAGGTGGTGCAGGAGGTGGCCGGACGTTTCATCGACGAGCGGCGCGGCGATCGCGTCGGCCTCATCCTCTTCGGCACTCGACCCTATCTTCAGGCGCCGCTCACGGCGGATCTGGAGACCGTGCATCGCTTTCTCGATGACGCCGTCGTGGGGGTCGCAGGTACGGAGACCGCCATCGGCGATGCAATCGGGCTTGCGATCAAGCGACTGCGCGCCGAGGACGGCTCGGGAAGCTTCGTGCGCCAGACCGTCATGGTGCTGCTCACCGACGGCCAGAACGACGCCGGCGTGACAACTCCGCTCGATGCCGCCCACATGGCGGCCGACACCGGCTTGCGCATCTACACCATCGGTGTCGGCGCGGCCTCGGGCTCGGGGCTCTACGGCCTCTCGGCCGGCAACACCGACCTCGACGAGGGCACGCTCAAGGCGATCGCCCAGACAACCGGTGGAGCATACTTCCGCGCCACCGATGCCGCGGCGCTCGAGGATGTCTATCAGCGCATCGAGGATCTGGAGCCCACGCGCGGGCGGGAGCAATGGCTGCGCCCACGGGTCGAGTGGTTCAGCTGGCCGCTTGCCCTGGCGCTGCTGCTCAGCATCCCGGCCGCATATCTCGGAGCGGATGCGTGGACCTGAGCGCGCTGCACGCCCTGCACGCCCTGCACTTCTTGCATCCGCAGTGTCTGCTCGCTCTGCCGGTCCTGCTGCTGCTGGTCGCCTGGGGAATGCGGCGCAGGCGCGGCAGCGATGCGGCCTGGTCGCGCGTGGTGGATGCGCAGCTGCTGCCTTTGCTGCGCTTGAGCACGGCGCGCGGGACGCGCTCGGCCTGGATCCTGATCGGCAGCGCGTGGCTGCTGGCGCTCATTGCCCTGGCCGGTCCGACCTGGGAACGCGTGACGACACCGGGCTATCGCCTCCCCGGCGCGTGGGTCATCCTGCTCGACCTGTCGCCCTCGATGGGGGCCGCGGACGTGATGCCCGATCGTGCGACCCGAGCCCGCTATGCGATCACCGATCTGCTTGGCGCGGCCAAGGATGCTCGCGTCGCGCTCGTCGCCTTCGCCGGAGAACCCTATACCGTCACTCCGTTGACGACCGATGTCGCCACCATTCGTACGCTGCTGCAGCCGCTCTCGCCGCAGCTGATGCCCGAAACGGGCCATGAGCTGGCGCCGGCTCTGGTCGAGGCCGCCCGGCTGCTGCGGGCGGGCAATGCCGCTGGCGGTCAGGTGATCGTTCTGGCGGACGGGTTCGATGACGAGGACCGCGCGCTGGCCGTGAGCCGGACTCTCAAACATCAGGGGCTCACCATTCACGTGGTTGGCATCGGCACCGCCAGCGGCGCGCCGGAGCGCGACGCGAGCGGCGGCTTCGTGCGCGACGAGCGCGGCAACATCCTCGTCACGCGCATGCAGTCCGACCTGCTGGAGCGGCTGGCCGGATCCACCGGTGGGCGCTTCGTCACCTTGAGTGGCTTGCAGGATCTGATCGGGACGCTCGAGAAAGCCGGGCCGCCGAATCTGGATGCCGCAGACACACCGCTCGATGTAAGGGTGGCAAGCTGGCGCAACGATGGGATCTGGCTGGTGCCGCCTCTGCTCATTCTCGCGGCGTTGCTGGCACGCAAGGGATGGATCTGAGATGCCGGCGCGCGATCGGGGTCCGTCGAGCCTGCTTCTCATCTCGGTGTGCCTGTGTGCCGCGGTTCCGCCTGCCGTCGCGCTCGATTGGTCGGACCTGTGGATCACGCCCCAGCAGCGCGCGCAGCGGCTGCTCGATTCGGGGCATCCACGCGAGGCGGCGCGACTGTTCAACGATGCGCGCCGTCGCGCCTATGCCGAGCTCGAGGCTGGAGACTATGCGCAAGCGGCTCGCGAGCTGCGCCCGTTCGGCGATGTGAGCTCCGAGTACAACCGGGGCAACGCATTGGCGCGCCAGGGTGATCTGCATGGCGCGCTGGCCTCCTACAGCGCAGCTCTCGCGCAGGCACCCGATGACGCTGACGTGCGCCACAACCGGGATCTGGTGGCTCGGGCGCTCGCGCAGCACTCAGCCGCGAGCGGCGCGCCCCAGTCAGGCGCCGGAGCGCAAAACAAGGGTGAGGACTCGCAGAGCGGCGGCTCGCCACGCCCGGACGGCCAAGGCAGTACCGGCAGTCAGCCGGGCTCACCCACGGGGACACAGAAAAGCGGTGCATCGACCGGTGCGGCAACCCCGGGCGATGAGACTCTACAGGCCAGCCGCGATGCTGCGCTCGCCGCCGAGCTGCAGCGCGCCGGAAAGGGGCGGCCGCACCCCGGAAAGGGCGCAACCGGACAGGCGCGTGCAACGGCCCCGGGCGCCGATCTCGCCGCGCAGGGCGCCGCTGCGAGCGACGCGTGGCCTCCGCCGCAATCCGAGCAGACGCTCGCCCTGGAGCAGTGGTTGCGGCGGATCCCGGAGGACCCGGGTGGACTGCTCCGGAGGAAGTTCTTGATCGAGCACATCGAGAGGCAACAGGCCCAAGGGCCTTGAAGGGAGATCTTCGATGCGGGCTCACGGCGCGAGATTGCTGATGCTGCTTCTCACGAGTGCCTGGGCACTGCGAGCAGTCGGCGCGCCCTCGCCGGTCTTCATCGAGACGGAGGTCGCCCCGCGTGACCCGTACGTTCAGGCCGCCGCACGGGTCACCGTCCGCGTGTACAGCGCAAGGGTCCTCTACCGCTCGGATCTGGATCTGCCGGCGCCCCCCGATGCGCTCGTGCGTCAGCTCGGCGGGGACGACCACGGGACGGCAAGGCGCGAAAACCGGACCTACGACGTGCTCACGCGCCGGTACCTCGTCTTCGCACAGCGCAGCGGAAAACTCACTCTTCCGGGTGCACTCCTCAGCGCACAGATCCTCACGGCGGCGGGCCGGTCCAGCCCCTTCAACAACGACCCCTCCAGTGCGCCGCTCGGCGGCTCGACCTATGCCTACGGTGCGCTTTCGGTGGCCGTCGAGCCGCTGATGCTCCGCGGCGATTCGATCGTGCTGGATGTCCGGCCACGACCGGCGGGCGGTCTGAGCAGCTACTGGATGCCGGCGCGGCAGGTGAGCGTGACGAGCGCCTGGCATCCCGAGTCCTCCGAGGCACGGGTGGGCGATGCGCTCACGCTCAACCTCGCGGTGCAAGCGGACGGACTTCCCGCCGAGCAGCTGCCCGACCTCTCGGCCCTTCTGAGCGTGCCTGCCGGTCTGAAGGCCTACCCGGACGAGCCGAAGCTCGAGAACGCCAATCGCGATGACAGCCTGGTCGGCCGGCGCGAGCAGAACATTGCGCTGATTGCCGATCAGCCCGGGCGTTTCACGCTGCCCGCGCTCAAGCTTCGCTGGTGGGATACGGCGCGCAATCGCCCCGAGGAGGTGACCGTCCCGGCGAAGACACTCGTGGTGCTGCCGCCCGTTGCGGCATCAACAGCGCTCCCACGAGCCGTCTCACCCGGCCCGGGAGGGCCCGGCGCGATCCGCTGGGCAGTCGGAGATCCCTGGCGCTGGGTGAGCTTGGGTCTTGCGCTGGCATGGCTTGCGACACTGGCCATCGGATACGGGGCGCGCGCGCGCCCGCGAAGCCCCGCACCCCCCGTGCCGGGCCCGAGCGCCTCGCGCTGCCGCGCGCGGTTCCTCGATGCGTGCCGTGCGAATGATGCGCGCGCCGCGCGTCGACATCTGCTTGCGTGGGCCGGCGCGACCTTGCCCAGCGCACCCGCGGGCCTGAACGGCATGGCACGGTTGAGCGGCAATGCAGAGCTCGTGCGGTTGCTTCGAGACCTCGATCGTGCCTGCTATGCCGGCGGCCCGTGGCAAGGCGGGCCGCTCGCGCGAGCGCTGCACTCGCTGCCGCCGCCGCAGCACGGCTCGCCTCCTCGGAGCTCGTCGCTCGCTCCGCTTTACCGCTGAAGCGCGCGCCGCAGGTGCCGCTGCTACGATACTCAGGCCGGCATGCGCGGCAGTGGTGTGGCTTGCGTGAAGGGGATTCAATGGCGCTGAAGTTCTCGATCATGGTGGTACTTGCCCTGGGCGCAGGCGCGCAGTCGGTGTGCGCGGCAAACGATGCGCCGCCAGCGGACGCGCAGCTGAGCTACCCGGCGGCCATGCGCGGTGATCACGTCGATCATTATCACGGCGTCGCAGTTCCCGATCCGTATCGCTGGATGGAAGACATCGACGCACCGGCAACGCGCGCGTGGGTCGAGGCGGAAGCGAAGCTCTCGCGCAGCTACCTCGATGCGATTCCCGATCGGGGCGCGATCGCCGACCGCCTGAAGCAGATGTGGAACTACGAGCGCTGGAGTCCACCCGAGCACTACGGTCGCTACTGGTTCTACGGTCACAACGACGGCTTGCAGAATCAGTCGGTCATCTTCGTGACCACGAGTCCCGAGGAGACCCCGGCGCGGGTGCTGCTCGATCCGAACACGCTGTCGAAGGACGGTACGGTTGCGTTGCGCGAGACGGCGGCGAGCGATGACGGCCGGCTGTTTGCGTACGCCCTTTCAGAGGCGGGCTCGGACTGGCAGGTCTGGAGGATCCGCGACGTTGCGACCGGCAAGGATCTGCCGGATCGGCTCGAGTGGTCCAAGGCGGGCGGCGCGAGCTGGCGCCGGGACGATTCCGGGTTCTATTACACCCGTTACGACGCCCCCAAGCCGGGCGCGGCGCTCAAGGCGGCCAATCAGTATCAGAAGCTGTATTTTCACCGCCTGGGCACGGCGCAAAGCGATGATGTGCTGGTGTACACGCGGCGCGACGATCCGGATTGGTTCGTGAGCGGCCAGGTGACCGACGACGGACGCTTCCTCGTCATCCAGGCGAACCATGGCGATGAGGTGCAGAACACGCTGCTGGTGCAGGACCTGTCGCGCCCGGGCACAAGGCCGGTGCCGATCATCACGCAACCTACCGCCGTGTACAGCTTCATCGGCAACATTGGCACGACGTTTTACGTGCTGACCGACGCCGGGGCTCCGCGCTATCGCATCCTCGCGTTCGACTTCGAGCATCCGGCGCGCAACCTCTGGCGAACGGTCGTGCCAGAGCGCTCGGCAACACTCGACTCCGCCACGCTGGTCGCGCGCGAGCTGATCGGCCAGTACCTCAAGGACGCACACAGCGAGGTGCGGCGCTACTCCCCGAGCGGCAAGCTCCTCGGCGAGGTGAGTCTCGAGGGCCTGGGAACCGCGAGCGGCTTCGAAGGCCACCTCGGCGACACGACGACCTACTACGGTTACAGCAGCTTCACGCGGCCCCCGAGCATCTATCGGCTGAACCTCGCAACCGGTGCCAGCTCTCTGTGGCGCCAGCCGTTCGTCGGTGGATTCACGCCGGCCGACTACCAGTCCCAGGAGGTCTTCTACACCAGCAAGGACGGCACGCGCGTGCCAATGTACATCGTCTCGCGACAAGGCACGAAGCCTGACGGGTCGAATCCCACGCAGCTCTATGGCTATGGGGGATTCAATATCTCCATGGAGCCCGCCTTCTCACCCGCCGTGGCCGGCTGGCTGCAGCTCGGGGGAGTGTTCGCGATGGCGAATCTGCGCGGGGGTGGGGAGTACGGCCGCGCATGGCATGAAGCTGGAATGAAGACACACAAGCAGAATGTGTTCGACGATTTCATCGCCGCCGCGCAGTACCTGATCGGCCAGCGCTGGACGAGCCCGCAGCGACTTGCGATCCGCGGGGGCTCCAACGGGGGACTGCTGATCGGAGCGACCGAGGAGCAGCACCCGGAGCTGTTCGCCGCAGCCGTGGCGCAGGTGGGTGTCATGGACATGCTGCGGTTCCGCGACTTCACCGTCGGCAAAGGCTGGGAGTCCGATTACGGCTCGGTGGACAATCCGGCGGAGTTTCGTGCGCTGCTGGCGTACTCGCCGCTGCAGAACGTCAGGCCGGGCGTGAGCTATCCGCCGACTCTCATCACGACCGCGGACCACGACGATCGGGTATTCCCCGCGCATAGCTTCAAATTCGCAGCCGCCATGCAGCACGCCGATCCTCACGGCCGGCCGATCCTGCTGCTCGTCGAGAGCCGCGCGGGACACGGCTCGGGCATGCCCACCGCAAAGCAGATCGAGCTCACTGCGGACATGTACGCGTTCATGCTCAATGCGATGGGACTTGCAGCCGGTTCGCATCGATGAGCGCGCCCGCTCAACGCGGCTCCGGCCCGGCGTGGGCCATTGCCATCCACGGCGGGGCCGGGGCACTTCCGGGTGACCTGCCGCTCGCCGAGCTCCAGCAGATTCGCGATGCATTGCAGGCGGCGCTCGTGGCCGGAAGCTCGGTGCTCGGCTGCGGCGGTGCCAGCCTCGATGCCGTGCAAAGCGCCGTGCGCGTGATGGAGAGCTCGGGCGTACTCAACGCCGGGCGCGGCGCGGTGCTCAACCACGAGGGGCTCGCAGAGCTCGATGCGGCGCTCATGGACGGCCGGGACCGCAGGGTCGGGGCGGTGGGTGCGATTCGCCACATCGCCAACCCGATCGACCTGGCGCGTGCGGTGCTCGATCACGGCGCGCACGTCATGCTGGTCGGAGCCGGGGCAGAGCAGTTCGCTCGCGAGCGGGGCTTTGCCTTGCAACCCGACGGCTACTTCATCACCGCGCGTCGTCAGAGAGAGCTCGAGCGGGCGCTGCGAGCCGGACAGCGCGTCCCGGGCGAGCGCGCCGCTCCCGTCTCGACGGATCCCCAAGGCACCGTGGGTGCGGTGGCGCTCGATGTGCGCGGCGACCTCGCCGCGGCCACCTCCACGGGCGGCATCACCAACAAGCACAGCGGACGCATCGGTGACTCCCCGATCATCGGTGCAGGCACGCTCGCGGAGAATGGCGTGTGTGCCATCTCCGCGACCGGACACGGGGAATGGCTTCTGCGCTTGACGGTTGCGAGCGATGTGTGGGCGCGCGTGAAGTATCAGGGTAAGAGCATCGACAGCGCCGCCCGCGAGGTGATCCAGGCGCTCGGGGCCGCCGGCGGTGAGGGCGGCCTCATCGCCATCGACGGCAGCGGTACCGTCGCAATGCCCTATTGCTCGCCCACGCTCATTCGCGGGCAGGCGAGCTCCGAGCGCAGCCCGGAGGTGATCGTCGAGGTGACGGCAAGAGCCTCGCGCCAGTCGGCGCACATCTAAAGTCCGGGGCGCATTCCGGTCAAAGCTCGAGCCCCGCAAGCGCACTCGCGCAGGGCTGCTCGACTTTCAGTGTCAGCAGCGGATCGGCGCGTGTTCGGCCGAGATTCACCGCAGCGATCGGTTTGCCCGCCTGCGCCGCTGCGTGCGCAAAGCGGTAGCCCGAGTAGACCATGAGGGATGAGCCAACCACGAGCATCGCCGCCGCACGCTCGAGCGCCTGCATTGCCGCCGCGACGCGCCCGGGCGGAACGCGCTCACCGAAGAACACCACATCGGGCTTCAACACCCCGGCACAACGCGCGCACGCCGGAACATCGAAGCTCGAGAAGTCGCTCCGCTCCAGGTCTGCATCGCCATCGGGTGCATGCGGTGCGTCGAGCTCCCGCCACGCCGGATTGCGACGCAGGAGCTCGAGCTGCAGCGCCTCGCGCTCGAGAGTCTCCCCGCACCCCATGCAGCGCACGCAATCGAGGCGCCCGTGCAGATCGATCACCTGTGTGCTTCCGGCCGCCTGATGTAGCCCGTCCACATTTTGCGTGACCAGGCACTCGATACGGCCCGATCGCTGCAGTCGGGCGAGCGCATGGTGCGCATCGTTGGGACGTGCGAGGCGAAAGCGCCGCCACCCGGCGAGGCTGCGCGCCCAGTACCTCCGGCGCGCGAGCGGATCGCCGAGAAATGTCTCGAGCATGATGGGGCGCGCGCGCTTCCAGTCGCCATCGGCGTTGCGATAGTCGGGAATGCCCGATGCGGTGCTGCAACCGGCGCCGGTGAGAACGAACAGCCGATCATGGCGGCGCACGAAGGCCCGCAGCGCCATCGCGTCGTGCATTGCCGATTGAGCGGGCGCGCCTGGGGCGACGTGCACGTGCTCGCCCAGTGCGGCGCTCACGCGCTGCCCTTCGCCGCTGCCACGCGTGCAAAGTCGGGCTTGGTCGCCGTGAGGATCTGGAGAATGGCCTGACGATCGCCCGGGCTGAGCTGGGAGCTTGCCGTGCTTGTATCGCGGCCGCTCAAAATCGCGATGAATCGGTCGTACACATAGTGTTTGGCGTAGTCGGGCAGGGCGTCGAATGCGGGGGAATACACGAGATAGCTCAACGGATACTTGAACAGGCGCGTCTGCAGATCGAGCTCGCGCAGCGATCGTCCGGCGCCATCACGCGGACCGCGAGACTGAAACCAGCGATCGAAACCGGAGTTGCCCGTGATCTTGCCGGTGAAGCGCGCGGCATCCACGAACAGCATCGCATCGACCAGGTCGTCCAGGAAGGGCTTGAGCCGCGCGCGCGTCTTGGCGGGTGGCGCGGCCGCGCGTTGGCCAGCAAGCGCGTTGCGTACCTCGAAGCTCACGCGCGTGATCGCGTTCTGCACGTCAACCTGATGTTGCAGGACGAGCAGCGCCACGATATCGCTCTTGTCGGTGAGGTACGGCCGCGTGTCGAACAGTCCCTGCAGCGTGTCGAGGTTTCCCCGCCTGACCTGATCGAGATGGATGAGCTCCTCGACGTTGTGGACGAGAATGTTGCCAAGGTGCACCTGGCTGCCCGACTGGCCCGTGACGTACCAGCCACCCCAGCGATACTTGAGCTCGGTCTGATCGCTCGTGATGATCTGCCCTTCGTGCGTCAGCTGGTTGCCGTGCGTGTCCACGTAGGTGGACATCAGCAGGAACCGCGGCACACCGCCACCGGAGAGCTCGTAAGTGTCGTGGCAGGAGAGGCACTCGATGCTCAGACGCTGAAGGTGCGGTGCGGGGCCGGTGCCGTTGCGCAGCACATAGAACACCTGCCCGAGCTTTGCGTCCATGGCGGCGAGCTCGATGTTATCGCCCCCTTGCACCCAGGCCACGTAGGTATCGTCGTTGAAATAGATGGCGCGAGGCGTGGCCGCGGAGATCCGGCCGACCTGCAGGCTGGTCTTGGAGTACACCAGGGTCTGGGAGCTGGGATCTATCGAGAGCGCCGCGAGGAGTGAGTCGAGGTAGCCGCGCGGTGGACGAAATTCGAGCTTCACCTCGCCACGATCGAGCCGGCCTTGCAGCCGAGCGATGGCGTTGTCCCGCGGCGTCCGCTCGTAATGGATGACCGGGTACTCCCGGTCGTAAGGAAGGGTCGTCGGAGGCGCACCGAATGCGGCAGAGTTCGAGCTGGTCGGGGCCGTCTCGGGGGAGGGTGGGTGACCTGCGGCGAGCGCGGCCGACCCCACCGCGGCCGCGCTCGCGAGAGCCGCTGCAGCGATGAGCGATGCGCACCAGTTGCGCGCTTGCCCGAGAGATCGACCGATTGCAACCCGATCCATGTGTGAGGCGCAAGTGTAGCAGCGCTCAACCATCGTGAGCGCGGAGCCGATGTCCTAAAATGCGAGCTGCTACCGCCACGGTTCGGAGACGAGCGTGCCTTCCACACCTCTCAAGCTGCTCTCCTCGATGGCCGCTCGCGAGGTACTTCGCGACCTCATCGAGCGATATAGGCTTTCCAGCGGTCAGATCGTCAATGCCGAGGCAGCCGGCGGAGTGGACGTGGCCAAGCGGGTGCGCGCGGGGGAGGCGGTCGATGTCGTGGTCCTGGCCCGCAACGCGATCGACCAGCTGATCGCGGAGGCCAAGCTGCTCGAGGGCAGCCGCGTGGACCTCGCAAGGTCAGGCGTGGCGATTGCCGTGCGCACCGGCGCAGCGAAGCCCGACATTGCGAGCGAGGCCGCCGTGAGGCAGGCGGTGCTCGGCGCGAAGAGCCTGAGCTATTCAACGGGACCCAGCGGGGTCCACCTGGAGAAGCTCTTCGAGCGCTGGGGCATTCTCGATCAGGTCCGTCCGCGCATCGTTGTCCCCGCCCCCGGAGTGCCTGTCGGATCGCTGGTGGCCAGCGGCAAGGCCGAGCTTGGGTTCCAGCAGCTGAGCGAGCTCATGGGGGTGGCAGGCCTCGAGGTTCTCGGCCCGCTGCCCGCAGCCATCCAGAGCATCACCACGTTCTCCGGAGGGATCTCGGTCGCCAGCAGCACCCCGGAGGCGGCTCGCGCGCTGCTCGACTACATGGCGTCCTCTGCCGGGCACGACGTGAAGCGCCGCTACGGGATGGAGGCTGCCTGAGCACAGCGCGCGTGACTACATCGAGCGTGGCGGTTGCGGCATCATGGCGGCCCCGATCGGAGGAGCAATGAAGACAACCATGAGACTCTCACGACCCTGGGTCGGCGGCGCGGTGATTCTGGCGGGAATTGCGACGCTACTGCTCTTCGGCAAAGCATCCATGGGCTTCTCTCAAACCGAGGTTGCCCCGGCCCCGACCGCCCCGGCACGCTCCCCCGTCTTCTCCCCGAGCATGGGGGACCTCATGACGATGCTCGTTCAGCCTCGACACATCAAGCTTGCGTTGGCCGGGAAGGCGCAGAACTGGGTCTATGCGAGCTACGAGCTCAGTGAGCTGCGCAATGCCTTCGGGAGAATCTCACATACCATCCCCACCTACCGCACGTGGGACACCGCGCAGATGATCGCCGCATTGATGCAAACGCCGCTCAACTCGCTCGATCACGCGATCATTGCGGCCGACGCCGACAAGTTCGCAAGCGCATACACCGAGCTGACCGCGGCGTGCAATGCGTGCCATGCAACCGAGCAGCATCCGATGATCCTCATCAAGCCTCCCACGGGCTCGATGTTTCCCGATCAGGAGTTCCGCAAGAAGCCTGGATGAGGCACGCATCCACGCTCAGCCGGTCTGCCAGGCCGGCCGAAACGTCCTGGCTCGTTCACGGGCGAGCTTGCGGGCGGCGGTGTCCTTGGTGAGATGTGCCACGCGAGAGAAGAAGTCATCATGGGTGCGCGTACTGCCGACGTGAATGATCGCGCTGTGCTCCAGATCGTGGGCGAGCACATCGAGCGCGCGCTTGAGCGTATCTCCATCGAGTGAGCCGAGCACGTCATCGAAGATCACCCAGGCCGGTGCATGCAGCACGATACGCGCAAAGGTGAGCGCCTCTTGCTCATCGGCGCTCAGGGACTGATCCCAGCGGCCGGACTGGTCGAGCATCGGCACAAGCCGATCGAGTCCGACGCGCGTGAGGGCTCGCGCGAACGCTGCAGCCTTGAAGCTCTTCACGTCTCCGGGGTATGCGAGCACTTCGCGAAGTGTTCCGGGGGACACGTACGGCGTGCGCGGTACATACAGAATGCTCTCACCCCTGGGGCGCACGATGCGCCCCGACCCCCACGGCCAGAGCCCCGCCAGGGCGCGGAAGAACAGGGTCTTTCCTGCGCCGTGGTCGCCCATGATGAGGACTCGCTCGCCTGCGCTCACCTCGAGGCGCTTCTCGTCCAGCCTGGTGCAGCCCGCCTCGGAGGAGATCTCCAAGTGCTCCAGCTGCATCTTCCCGGGCGCACCGTCCACGATGGCGATGCGGCCTTCCACCCCGTGCAGCTCGTCGGTCGTGATCACCGCGCGGCGGAACATCGCAACCCTGAGCAGCGTCGCGCGCCAATCGGCGATGGTGCTGAAGTTGTCCACGAACCAGCGCAGCGAGGACTGCACCTGGTTGAAGGCTCCGGCCGCCATCATGAGACCGCCGAAGGAGAGCTGCCCGGAGAAATAGAGCGGAGCTGCGGCGATGATCGGTGCCACGAGCGTGAACCATCCGTAGCCGGCCGTGACCCAGGTGAGCTCGGTCAGACCGGTGACGATCGCGCGCATCGCGACGAGCACTCGTGCAAGGTCGAGCTCGAGGCGGCGCGCGGCGTCCGCCTCGCCCCCACCCAGGGTGATGGCGTCGATGTGCTCGTTCACGCGGACCAGCGAGAAGCGTAGATCGGCCTCGCGCGCATAGCGCTCGGCATTGCGAGCGACCAGGCTGCGACCCGCCCAGTACGTGAGCAGCGAGGCCGAGGCTGCATAGATCACCGCGGCCCACACCATGTAGCCGGACAGCGGGATCGTATGCCCGGCGATGTGCGCATCGAACGAGCTCGAGATGTTCCAGAGCACCCCCACGAACGCGGCGAGCAGCACGGAGGCCTGTGCAAGTCCGATGCCGAGATCGGAGGAGAGCTCGGTCAGGTGACGCGTGTCCTCGTGCATGCGCTGATCGGGATTGATGCCGATCGGGCCCGCATGCGCCACGCGGAAGGCTCGGCGCGGCTGCATCCAGTTCTCGATCAGGTCGTGCGCAAGTCCCTCGCGCAGCTTGACCTTCAGCATCTCGCCGATCCATTTCTGCGCGACGTTCAGGACGAGCAGCACTCCGGCGATCAACGCGAATACCCCGAGCTGCGCGGCGAACTCCCCGAACTCGCGGTGCGCCAGAGCATCGTAGAACGGCCGGTTCCAGCGATTGAGGCGAATCTGCCCGTAGGCGGTCGCAACGATCACAATGAAGACAGCGGCACCGAGCATGAGCAGCGTGTTGCGCACCGGAGAGCTCCATAGCGCCCGCCACATGCCGCGCAGCTGAAATACGAGGCCTGCGTGGGCGGCCTCGTCAACGCTGGAGGCGTCGGGGACCGCTTTTGCCGATCGATCTGTCATGCGTCTCACCTTGGCACGCTCACCCGGAGGCGTATCCGGCGGGCAGAGCATCGTAAACCATACGGCCGCGCTTCATGCAGGGATGGCCGTGCGGTGGTACCGCGCAGGGGGCCATGGCATATTGGTTCGCGCCCGCCCAGCAAATCTCTCCCGGAGCGCCCGATGCCACAGGTCCTCTCCACCCAGCTGCTGCAACGCATGGATGCCTACTGGCGAGCGGCCAATTACCTGGCCGTGGGACAGATCTATCTGTATGACAATCCGCTTCTGCGCCGGCCGCTCGCAACAGAGCACATCAAGCCGCGGCTGCTCGGGCACTGGGGCACCACACCGGGACAGAATTTCATCTACGTGCATCTCAACAGGATCATCAAGGAACACGATTCGGACATGATCTACATCTGCGGTCCGGGTCACGGTGGGCCGGCGGTGGTTGCGAATACCTATCTCGAGGGCACCTACAGCGAGCTCTACCCGGATGTGTGCCAGGACGAGGCCGGGATGAAGCGCCTGTTCATGCAATTCTCGTTTCCCGGGGGCATTCCGAGTCATGCGGCACCCGAGACCCCCGGCTCGATCCACGAGGGCGGGGAGCTCGGCTACTCGTTGAGTCACGCCTTTGGCGCTGCCTTCGACAACCCCGATCTGATCGTCGCATGCGTCATCGGCGACGGCGAGGCGGAAACCGGCCCGCTCGCGACCGGCTGGCACGGCAACAAGTTCTTGAACCCCGCAACCGATGGGGCGGTGCTGCCGATCCTGCACCTGAACGGCTACAAGATCGCCAATCCCACGATCTTTGCACGCATCGACCGGGAGGAGCTCGAAGCCTTTCTGCGCGGCTGCGGCTACCAGCCGTACTTCGTGGCCGGAGATGATCCGGCGAGCATGCATCGGTTGATGGCGGAGACGCTCGATCGGGTGATCGAAGCGATCCGGGGCATCCAGGTCGAGGCGCGCACGAACGGCTTCAAAGCGCGTCCGGTCTGGCCCATGATCGTTCTGCAGACCCCCAAGGGCTGGACCGGGCCGAAAGTCGTGGACGGACTGCCCGTGGAAGGCACCTTCCGCGCACATCAGGTTCCGCTCGCGCAGGTGCGCACCAACCCGGAGCATCTGCGGCTTCTGGAAAGCTGGATGCGCAGCTACCGCCCGGAGGAGCTGTTCGATGCAAGCGGAAGATTGCAGTCCGAGCTCGCCGAGCTTGCGCCGCTAGGCACGCGGCGCATGGGGGCGAACCCGCACGCCAACGGCGGCATGCTGCTGCGGGATCTGAGGATGCCGGACTTTCGCGAGTACGCACTCGCGCTGGCGGCCCCAGGGGAAGTGCAGGCCGAGGACACCCGGATCCTCGGGCGCTTCCTCCGCGATGTGATCAAGCTGAACCAGAAACCGCGCAACTTCAGGCTCTTCGGGCCCGACGAGACCGAATCCAACCGCCTGAGCGCCGTGTTCGAGGCGACCGAGCGACAGTGGACGGCGCAGGTGCGCCCCGGCGATGAGCATCTGGCACCCACCGGCAGCGTGATGGAGGTGCTGAGCGAGCATCAGTGCGAGGGCTGGCTCGAGGGGTATCTCCTGACCGGCCGACACGGCCTGCTCAACTCGTACGAGGCGTTCATTCACATCGTCGACTCCATGTTCAATCAGCACGCGAAGTGGCTCAACGTCACCCGGCAGATTCCCTGGCGCCGGCCGATCGCCTCGCTCAACTATCTGCTGAGCTCACACGTCTGGCGGCAGGACCACAACGGCTTCACGCACCAGGATCCGGGGTTCATCGATGTGGTCGTGAACAAGAAAGCGGACGTGATCCGCATCTACCTGCCGCCCGATGCCAACTGCCTGCTGTCGGTGACGGATCACTGCCTGCGCAGCCGCCATTACGTGAACGTCATCGTCGCCGGCAAGCATCCGGCACCTCAATGGCTCGACATGTCGAGTGCGATCAAGCACTGCACTGCGGGCATCGGGATCTGGGAGTGGGCGAGCAACGATGCGGGCAGCGAGCCGGACGTCGTGCTGGGTTGTGCGGGGGATGTGCCCACGCTCGAGACCCTCGCGGCCGTGAAGCTGCTGCATCACCACTTCCCCGCCCTGAAGGTGAGGGTGGTCAATGTCGTGGACCTCATGAAGCTGCAGCCTGCGAGCGAGCACCCGCACGGCTTGAGCGATGCGGATTTCGATGCCATCTTCACCCGCAATACTCCCATCATTTTTGCGTTCCACGGATATCCGTGGCTCATCCATCGTTTGACATACCGGCGGACGAATCACGGCAACCTGCACGTGCGCGGATACAAGGAGGAGGGGACGATCACCACGCCGTTCGACATGGCGGTCCTCAACGACATGGATCGCTTTCACCTGGTGGGCGATGTGATCGATCGGGTACCGCAGTTGCAGACAAAAGGTGCGTACGTGAAACAAGCGCTGCGCGACAAGCTCATCGAGCATCGCGAATACATCCGCAGGTGCGGTGAGGATCTGCCGGAGATCCGCGACTGGCGGTGGCACGCCTGAGCGTGCGAGGTTCCAAGGGTTTGAAAGCGCAGGAGACTCGAGCATGAGCGTGAGCGCGTTGGCGGGTGAGCCTGCACCCGCGTCGCTCCTGGTCAATGTGCCGCGGCTGGTCACGGCGTACTTCACCGAGGTGCCTGATCCCTCGGTGCCGGAGCAGCGCGTTGCATTCGGCACCTCCGGCCACCGGGGCAGCTCGCTGCAACGCAGCTTCAACGAGCGTCACATCCTCGCCGTGACGCAAGCCATCTGCGAGCACCGTCGGCAGGAGGGCATCGACGGACCGTTGTTCCTCGGGATGGATACCCACGCGCTCTCGGAGCCCGCGTTCGCGAGCGCGCTCGAGGTGCTGGCAGCGAACGGTGTGCAGGTCATGATCTCCGAGGGCACCGCTTACACACCGACGCCTGCCGTCTCTCAGGCCATCCTCGTCTACAACCGGGGGCGCGACGGCCACCTTGCCGACGGCATCGTCATCACGCCCTCCCACAACCCTCCCGACAGCGGCGGCTTCAAGTACAACCCGCCGAACGGCGGCCCGGCCGACGTGGCGATCACCTCGCGCATCGAGCGCCGCGCAAACGAGTTGCTGGCGGGTGGCGCCGCCGATGAGGTGAGAAGAATTCCGTTCGAGCGTGCCTTGCGCAGTGCCACGACGCGCCGGTGGAATTTCCTTGAAGCCTATGTGCGCGACCTGGAGTCGGTGCTCGACATGCAGGCCATCCGAGCGTCGGGCATCCGTCTGGGCGTCGATCCACTGGGCGGTGCGGGAGTGGATTACTGGCCGGCGATCGCCGGGCGCTACGGCCTCGCGCTCACCATCACGAACGATGCGGTCGATCCGACCTTTCGCTTCATGACGGTGGACTGGGATGGACGCATCCGCATGGATCCGTCCTCGACCTATGCGATGCGGCGGCTGGTGGGCCTGAAGGATCGCTTCGACATCGCCTTTGCCTGCGACACCGATCACGACCGTCACGGCGTCGTCAGCCGCAGCGGCGGCCTGTTGCCGCCGAATCACTATCTCGCGGCGGCGGCGGCCTACCTCTTTCGCAACCGCCCAGAGTGGCCGGGGCGGTCCGCGATCGGCAAGACGATCGTCTCGAGCATGATGCTCGATCGCGTGGCGACTTCGCTCGGGCGCCGGCTCTACGAGACTCCTGTCGGATTCAAATGGTTCGTGGCAGGCTTGCTCGATGGGTCGCTCGGGTTTGCCGGTGAGGAGAGTGCCGGCGCCTCTCTTCTGCGCCGGGACGGGACGGTCTGGAGCACCGACAAGGATGGGATCGCGCTCGCGCTGCTTGCGGCAGAGATCACGGCGCGCGGCGGTCGTGACCCTGCCGAGCTGTATCAATCACTCACGCGCGAGCTGGGCGATCCCGCCTACGAGCGCGTGGATGCCCCCGCGACTCCCGAGCAGAAACAGGCTCTCTCGCGACTCACGGGTGAGCAGATCCAGCGCACCGAGCTTGCGGGCGAGCGAATCGAGCAGATCCTCACCCGAGCCCCCGCCAACGGGGCTGCGATCGGTGGAGTGAAGGTCATCACCGCGAATGGCTGGTTCGCTGCGCGCCCCTCCGGCACGGAGAACGTGTACAAGATCTACGCCGAGAGCCTACGCGGCGCGGATCATCTGAAGATGATCCTGAGAGAGGCGCAGACGCTGGTCGGGGATGCGCTGGCGGTCAAATTCGACCCAGCAGCACCAGCACCACCACCACGATCAGTATGAGTCCGAGCCCGCTGCTCGGGTAGTAGCCCCAGCCCGTGCTGTAGGGCCAGGTCGGCAGAGCGCCGAGCAAGAGCACGATCAGCAACACGATCAAAAGCGTCCGGACCATTGAGACCTCCGAATGATCCACTCCCTACGGGAACAATGGACGAGCTCGGAGACGGTTCCGCCAAGGTTGGCCGCGCGGTCACGGAACAAGGCCGCGCTGACGGCCCACTTCGGCGATCTGCGGTTGCAACGCGCTTGCGGCACGAAGGTCCGCCTGCCCTGCGGCGCGGCGCCCGGAGCGCAGCTCCGCAACGCCTCGGGCGTAGAGCAACCAGGCATTCCTCGGCTGGGATCTCAAAGCCGCATCGTAATCCCCGATCGCCTGGTCGAACCGACCGAGCCGCAGCTCGACGAGCCCGCGACTGTCGAGCGCACCGGGAGTGTCGGGCTTCAATCCAAGCGCAGCGTTGCAGTCGCTCAGGGCCTTTTCGAGACTCTTTCCCGCAAGCGCCCGTGCCCAGCATCGCGCCTTGAGCGCGGCCGGCATCTGGGCGCTCTGGGGGTGTGCGGCGATCCAAAGATCGTACTGAGCGATGGCCGATTCGAAACGGCCGCCGCGGGTGTAGAGATCTCCAATGGTCATGCGCACCTGCGATTGCTTCGCGGCGGACTGCGCCGCGAGGTCGAGGTCGGCCACCATGGCGCCGTTGTCGTGAAAGACGAGCCGCAGCTCGGCTCTGGAAATGAGAGCCGGGACGTCGTCCGGCTTGAGTTTGAGGGTTTGATCGAGATCCTGCAGAGCCGCAACCGGCTGACCGTTGGCCCAGCGCGCCATCGCGCGCTCGTAGAAGTACCGTGGCTCGGACGGCGCCAGCTCGCACGCGCGCGTGAGATCGGCGATCGCGTGGACGAAGTCGCCGCGGGCGGCGAGGGCCGTACCGCGCTGGCTGAAGGTTGCCGCATCGGTCGGCTCCCCCGCGGCGGCAGACGGGAGCGGCACCGACAGCGCGGTGATCGCTAATGCCAGGAGCAAGCGGCGCCCCTTCACGTTCATACCCCCCAGAGGAATTGAGCACCGAGGCGCTTGGCATGCTAGCACGCGCGCGTGATGCACCCAGGATGCGCGCGGCTTGCCGGGTGCGGGAGACGAGCGATGCCAGCTCAGGCGCCGGGATGATCGCGGTGGAATATCCTTCGGAGCTGATCCTTTGCCTCGGTGAGCACGCGGCGGCGCTCGGCGGGCAGATTTCGACCGGCGCGATTGATGTGAAAGTTGAGCATCGACATCGCCGAGCGGAATGGCTCGGACTTGCGGCGCTCACTGCGCTCGGCGGATCGCTTGAGCGAGAGCGCGATCGCCCGCGCAGTTCGTTTCGTGAAAACGCCCGGCTCGAGGTCGAGCGCGTCGCTCGTTTGCATGACGCGATGAGACCAGCGATTGCGCCCGCTCCTCTTCCCGCTCTTGCTCTTGGCCTTTCTCATGAGAGTCGTCCGGGTCCTCGTCTAGTGAGGGTGATTCTCATCCTTCTCGGGATGGGGCGGCTCGCGGCCGCCGCGCGGGGCCGCATGCGACTCGTGCGGCGGCGGGGCGCGATGCTCAGCCTGCGGGCGCGGCGCAGCGCGCTCCTCGGGACGCGCGGCCGGAGCATGGGACTGCGCCTGCGGGCGGGCGGGTGGGGCATTGTGATGCTCGCGCGCGGCCGCGTTTCGCTCGGGCGCTCGGCCTTGCGGTCCCGCATGAGGTCCCGCTTCCCCGGGTCGGCCAGCCATTCCGGGCCGCTGCTGGTGCATGGGTGCGGCGTGGACGGGGCCGCCGGCAGCTCGCGCGGCTATCACGCCATGGCCGGAAAACACTGCCGGACGCGCCGTCGCCGCGATCGCCGGCCGGCCTGCGTTCACGGACGCTCTCAGCTGCCGATTGCTTGCCGCCATTTGTATGTGCCGCTGCTGCATCGGCGTCGCTGCGATGTGGTGCTGTTGCGCCGCGGCCATCTCGGCCCGGGTGGGCTGCGCGGCAACCCCGCCGGGCCCTCCGTTGAAGCTCACATGGTTGACCACCGTGTTGTTGATGACGGTGCGGTTGTACACGTTGGTCACATTGACGTTGGTGACGTTCGTCACGGCGCGGTTGTAGAGGAACGTGTTCCCGCCCCATTCACCGCCCCAGTATCCGTGGCCGGTATATCCGAATCCATAATCCACGCCGCCGTAGAATCCAACGGACGGCCCCCAGTAGCCGGCGTGCCAGAGATAGGCACCCTCGGACCACCCCCACCAGCCAGGAGTCCACAGGAGGCCGGGCATGGGAGGAGCCACCCACGTGCCCGGGACCCAGTAGTACCCGAAGGCGGGGTCCCAAGCCCAGTATCCCGGTACCCAAATGTAGCCGGGTGCGGGAACCGCCGGCTGAACGTACACCGGCAATGCGGGCGGCGCGATGTTGACGGAGACTCCGACCGAGATCTGAGCGCGCGATACCGAGGGCAGAATCGCCGTGGGCAGAGCCACGATGCACAGCATCACGATGGATCGGCGAAAGATGCTCGAGGTCATTAAAATCCCCTGTAGCAGGCAAGACGACTATCAATTGAAACGTAAGCTTGCTATGGCCGTTGACGTCGGCTGCCGCTGTCGCAGCGCACAGACACTCCTGCGACGTCGCAAGTATCAGACCTTCACTGTCAATCAGCGGACGCGAGTGGGGAGCGTGTTGAAGCGGGCGTAGTCGCCGTTCACGTACCGTCGCGCGGGTCGCCGCGGTGCAGGCGTGACGAGGCTGCCTGGCGAATGGTTGCCCGGCGCTCGGGAGCCGCGGTAGGCCATTCGGTGATCTCGCCCAACGTGCGTCCGCAACCGATGCAGAACTGGTCCGTGCCTAGACGACAGACCCCCGTGCAAGGTGAGTCGACGCTGGGAACGAGAGATAGAGTCTTCAAGGAGATGCGACCCACCATTCGATGACCTGACCCGTTTTTGGCACGAGGCCCTCCGGTGCACCGATGGTACCGCAAGGGTCGCTGTGCAATCATGTGGCCTCATGCGAACCTGGCCGGCGCACCTCATCGGCGGACTCTGGCTCCTGTGGCTCTTGTACTGGCTCTTCGCGGCGCTGCGGACCAAACCCACGCGCGAGCGTGAGCCCATCTGGGGCCGCCTCGCCTTCCTGCTCTCGGCGCTCATCGTGGCCGTGCTTCTGGCCGGTCGTCGCTGGCATAGCGTGCTCAACCTGCCCCTCGTGGGGGGCGGCTGGATCCGGTACTGGATCGCCTTCGCTCTGGTGGTCGCCGGCCTGGGGTTCAGTATCTGGGCGCGCGCGGTGCTCGCCGACAACTGGAGCGGCTGGGTCACCGTAAAGCAAGGGCACGAGCTCATCCAGAGCGGTCCCTATCGACGCATCCGACACCCGATCTACACGGGCGTCCTGCTTGCCATTCTCGGCTCGGGGCTCGCCGCGGGGCAGCTGCGCGGACTCGTGGCGCTCGTGATTACATTCATCGCGATCTGGCTGAAGCTGCGCACCGAGGAGCGGGTGATGCAGCGCGAGTTTGGCGAGCGCTACACTGTGTACAAGGCAGCCTCCTGGGCACTCATTCCCTACGTTCTTTAGCAGGGGCCGCGGCGGCGAGCGCGTTGACGCTGCCTGCTCTGCTGCCGTCGACGGCAGGAGCCACCTCGATGACGGGGATTCCGCCCGGTGGTCCGGTCATCCAGATCGAGGACGTGGCGAGGTTCTACCGGGTCTACGATGCGGCGCATGGCCATCCGACCGCCGAAGAGCTGCAGCGCGACTACCTCGATCCTGGCTCGCCCGGGCTGCATCACCTGGCCGTGATACGCAACGTCTCCGGCGTCACGATCGCCAAGGCGTTGGCCGCGCACCCGCAGATCTTCGCGCAGGCCAAGCGCTGCATGGCGGTATTGCCGCGTGTGCGCGAGCGCGTAGCGACAGCCCTGCGCACATTGGGACGCCTGTATCCCAAGTCGCAGTTTCCGCCCGTGACGGTCGCCGTCAGCCGCGGCAAACCTGCGGGCGTCGCCGATGCGACGGGCGTCATCATCGGCCTCGAGGCCTCCTGTGCCGCCGATTATCTCAATCCCAACGTGGAGGATCGGTTCGTGCACGAGATCGCGCACGAGTACACCCACGTGCAGCAAGCGCTGCAGTCACCGGCTCTCTACAACGAGTCCAAGCCCACGGTGCTCGATGCCTCCCTCATCGAAGGAGCCGCGGAGTTCACGGCCACTTTGATCACAGGCGAGGTCGCATTCCACTCACCATTTGCGCCCTCGGCCGAGACGCGCGATCGGGCCATCGAGGCGCAGTTCGTCGCCGACGAGGACAAGACCGACCTGTCGCAATGGATCGACAACGGCACGCTGACCGAGCCCGGCGATCTGGGCTACTGGGTCGGCTATCGCATCGTCAGATCGTATTACGAGCATGCTGCCGACAAGCGCGCAGCCCTGCGTGACATTCTCGAGATGAAGGATCCGAAGGCCTTCCTGGCCAGGAGCGGGTGGCATCCCGCGGCCGCACCCGATCTATCCTCCCCCGTTGGCCTGTGGGCGCCGACGGATGGCAAGGGCAAGCCGCTGGGCCTCATCAGAATATTCGAGCAGAACGGCGCCTTCTATGGGCGCATCGAGCCGACCTCACCCTCCGATGACTCTACAGACCGATGCACCCGCTGCAGCGGCGATCGCAAGGACCAACCGGTCATCGGCCTGGTGATCATGCGTCACCTGACGCTGAAGGACGGCGAGTATGTCGGCGGGGATATCCTCGATCCCCGCTCCGGTTGGGTCTACCGCTGCAAGTTTCGCATGGTCGAGGGGGGCCTGAAGCTGCGCATGCGCGGATACCTGGGAATCTCCCTGCTGGGGCACACGATGACCTGGGTGCGGGTGAACCCAGCGACGATGAAGCCCTACTAGCCGCCCTTCGGCCAGCTCTCATCGGCCGGGCCGAGCGCCGGCGATCAGGATATCCACCAGCCGGCGCGCGCTGTGCTGCCAGCCCGGGCCGCTCGCGACATTGGCCACACCGACCAGTGCGCGCAAAAGATCGATCGGGTCGAGATCCTTGCGTACGTCCCCGCTCTTGACCGCGCGCTTCACGAGCGCCCGAAGCGCTTCGTGGATCTGAGCATAGGATGCTTCGAACACCTTCTTCGGATCGCCGACCAAAGTGTTCAGCACCGGCGCAATGACCTGCTTGGTCTCGACCGCATCGACGAACAAGAGCAGCCAGGCCCGCAGTGCATCGGGCGGCGACATGCGTTCGGCGAGAGTGCGCTCGGCCGCTGCCAGCGCCTCCATTTGTGACCGATAAACCGCCACGAGCAGCTCCTCGCGCGTGGGGAAGTGGCGATACAAGGTCCCCGGCCCGACGGCAGCCTTCCTGGCGATGTCCTCCAGGCTCGCGTGGGCCCCTGCGCGGGTGAACTCCTGTTTCGCCACCTCGAGGATACGTTGACGGTTACGCAGCGCATCCGCGCGCGGTCTTCTGTCGGAAGCTTCGGCGACTCGTTTGTTCATCGAGGTGTTTCCTGACATCTGTTGCAACCGGAGGCATCCTCCGGTAATGTGCCGGCTATTCGGAGGCGACCTCCGTTTCTAGCAAGTCAGCGACGGCTCGTCAACATCATTGGGAATGCGTCCCGAGCCCGCCGGCAGGAGAAGCGAACATGCGCATATTCGTCACCGGAGCCACCGGCTTCATCGGTTCGGTCATCGTTCCGGAGCTCATCAAAGCGGGCCACGAGGTGCTGGGCCTTGCGCGCTCGGAAGCTGGCGCCCAGTCGCTCGTGGCCGCCGGCGCTCGGGTGCATCGCGGTGACCTCAATGACCTGGAAAGCCTGCGCAAGGGTGCGGAGGTCTCCGAGGGGGTGATCCACACGGCATTCACTCACGACTTCGCGAGATTTCAGGAAGTCTGCGAGCAGGATCGGCGGGTCATCGAGGCGCTGGGCGCAGCGCTGGCAGGGTCCGATCGGCCGCTGCTCATAACATCCGGGACAGGAATCGCAAACAGCTCCCCGGGGCGCCCAGCATCGGAAGAGGATCCACCCGAGACTGCTCACCCGATTCCGCGGGTGGCCTCGGAGCAGGCCGCGGCCTCGCTCGCGGCAAAGGGCGTGCGCATCGGCGTGATGCGCCTACCCCAGGTTCATGACACCCTGAAGCAAGGCCTGGTCTCCTATGCGATTGAGCTTGCTCGTCAGAAGGGCGTGTCTGCCTATGTGGGCGATGGGCTCAATCGCTGGCCGGCCGTGCACGTTCTTGATGCCGCCCGTCTGTACAGGCTCGCGTTCGAGAAGCTGGAAGCAGGCGCGAGATATCATGCGGTGGCGGAGGAGGGTGTGGCGATGCGCGACATCGCGGAGGCCATCGGTCGAGGCCTGAAGGTGCCCGTGAAGTCGGTATCCCTCGAGGAGACGCCGGCACACTTCGGCTGGCTCGGCGCATTCGCCGCTCGAGACCTTCCGGCCTCGAGCACGCTCACTCAGAAGCGGCTCGCCTGGCATCCAACCGGGCCGGGGCTGATTGCCGACCTGGAACGGATGCGCTACTGAACCCATGGATCCGGCGGGCGGTCGACCGCCCGCCACTTATGCCGAGGGCGACCAGCGGCGGTGCTTGCCGGTTCGCTCGTTCAGGATGGCCCGGGTACGTCGGGTTGCAATGACCCCGATGAAGCTCTTGATGCGTGCGGTTCGCTCGAGCTCGGCGCTCTGACTTGCGTAGATCTCGGCCACTTGCTCGATCGGGGTGTTCGTTGCGCGCGCCAGCGACTCCGTGATGAAGCGAGAGCTGTGCGCATGGTCCTTGTGCATCGCTTGATCGACGACTTCGTTCTTACGGTCTGCCTGTCCTAGCAATTCGCTCATCCAGGTTGTCTTGGTGAGGCGCATTTTATCAACAAGTGCGGTGCACCAGGGGCCCCGAACGGAAAGAAAAACACCAATGGGATCAACGCTCGAGCAGCCCTTAGGCCGGCATCCCAGCGTTGACATCCCGATGTTTCCCAGCCGCCCGAGTTGAGCGGCTCGGTGTGGGCCCAGGCAGCTCACCTGGCTGGGATGCCGCGCTCCTTCAACCACTCCGTCAGCGTTTCGCGGGCGGTGGTCGAGAAGTCGGTGAAGACACCATCCACACCCAGTGCGAAGAATGCCTTGTACTCGGCCTTCGGGTCCCCGTGATAGGTCTTCGTCAGGTACTGGGGCTCGTTGCGAAACGTGTAGGCGTGCACGAATAGACCGGCCCTGTGCGCATCGGCAATGAGGGAAGTGGGTGGCGTGTTGTCCGCTTCGGACAGGGAGCTCACCGGCTTGCCTGCCGCGTCGAGGCCGCGGGCCGAGATGATGTACTCCTTCCACGGGCCGATGCCATCTGCGTAAGTCTTCACCTCAGCAAGCCCTGCGGGTGTGACCATCGCAGCGAATGTCCGCGGATCGTGGGCCGCGAGCCAGGAGGCGGGCTTTGCGGTATCGGGGGACGTATAGGTGATCGCCCCGGTGCGATAGTCGATGTCGGTGCCGTCGATCAGTTGCACCACCTTCGTCTTGAGCCCGAGCTTGCGCATGAGCTTGAGGCTCGCAGAATCGAATGACTGCACGAACACCGGAGAATCGGGCGTGTTCCAGCCCGCCTTCGTCAGCATTGCGAGGAGCTTCCTCTCCAGAGGCAGGCCGAGTTGGCGTTGATACAGGGGGTTCTTGGTCTCCGGATAGATGTTGATCCTGCGGTGGGGATTCGCCGCCATCGCCTGCTTGGCAAGGTCGATGATTTCCTGGAACGTCGCCATGGGGTAGAGGCCGTCATACTGCTTGCTGCGGAAGGCCAACGGCTGCCGCACACGCAGGGTCTTCAGCTCCGCGGCCGTGAAATCGCTGATGTACCAGTCCGGTCCGGTGGGTACCCCGTCGAGCATGCGAGATTTCTTGCGCGCTGCGAATTCGGGGTGCTGGGCAACGTCGGTGGTGTCGCTCAGATAGACATTGTGGCAGGCAAACAGCACGCCGTCCTTCGAGGATTGCAGATCGAGCTCGAGCGCATCGGTGCCGGCGGCGATCGCGGCCTTGTAGCCCGGGATGACCTCCTCCGGGTACAGTCCGGGGAGCCCGCGATGCCCGATGATGAGAGGCGGCTTGCCGTCGAGCGTTTTCAAAGCATCCGCAGCATGCGCAAGGCCAGTCATCCACAGCAGACTGAGCCCGCAGGTTAGAACGTAGCGCGCCATCGCTCGGGCCGTTTGCATGGACTTCCCCCTCATCCGGTCTGTCGAATCTGTGGCGCGGTCTTTTGCCTCACGCCAGACGGCTTGCGATCGCTCGAGGCGATGCACGCCTTTCGTGTTGCACCGTCGGCAGGATACAGGCTATCGCCAGTACGCAGCCAGCCAGCAGGAGGATGAAGCCTCCGTCCCAGCCGAACCGATCGACGGTATATCCGACCAGAGCGTTGGCCGCGAGCGACCCACCCAGGTACCCAAACATTCCCGTGAAGCCGGCGGCGGTGCCTGCCGCCTTCTTCGGCACCAGCTCCAGCGCCTGCAGCCCGATCAGCATGACGGGGCCGTAGATGAAGAAGCCGATGCAAACCAAGGCCGCAATCCCGACGCTGGGGTAGCCGGAGGGATCGAGCCAGTAGACCGCGGTGGCGATGCCGACGAGCGACATGAATACAATGCCGACGATTCCCCGCCGCCCCTGAAAGAAGCGGTCGGAGATCCAGCCGCATAGAAGCGTTCCGGGAATCCCGGCCCACTCGTAGAGAAAATAGGCCCACGAGGTCTTGTCGACGCTGAAATGCTTGGCTTCCTTGAGGTAGGTGGGCGCCCAGTCGAGGACGCCGTAGCGAAGGAGGTAGACGAATACGTTGGCAATCGCGATCCACCACAGGAGCTTGTTCTTGAGGATGTGCTGAACGAAGATCTCCCGGGCCGTGAATTCGTGCTCGTGCGACTCGCTGTAATCCTCGGGGTAGTCGTTCCTGTGCTTCTCGATCGAAGGTAGACCCACCGACTGGGGAGTGTCGCGCAAGATGAGCACAGCCAGCAGCGCAACTCCGAGGGCGACCGAGGCGGGAACGTAGAAGGCGGCGTGCCAGTCATGGAACCAGGCGAGCCCCACCAAGAACAGCGGCCCGATGAGGCCGCCGCCGACATTGTGGGCGATGTTCCACGCCGAGACGATCTTGCCTCGCTCGTGATGTGACCACCAGTGCACCATCAGCCGCCCACACGGCGGCCATCCCATCCCCTGGAACCAACCGTTCGCGAACAGTACGAGAAACATGATGGCAATGCTCGAGGTTGCCCAGGGGGTGAGACCCAGAACGAGGCTCACGGCTGCCGACATCGCAAGTCCGAGCGGCAGGAAGAACCGGGCGTTCGAACGGTCCGATACGCTGCCCATGAGGAATTTGGATATTCCATACGCGATCGAGACGCCCGACAGCGCGAGCCCCAGCGCACCGCGTGTGTATCCCTGATCAACCAGATAGGGCATGGCAAGATTGAAATTGAACCTGACGAGATAGAAGCCCGTGTATCCCAGGAATATGCCGGCGAAGATCTGCCATCGGAGCCGACGGTAAGTCGGGGCGATCTCCGCGGGGGGGCGAAGCGGCTGATGAGTCGCCGCCTTGAGAAAACTCATCATGGAACATCTCGCTCGGGGTGAGCCAAGGCTGCAGGATCACATCCCTCGACGAGGGTTGCAACGAAGCGAACGCGATCTGCTTGGGTATGATGGGGGAACTCAACAGGTGGGGGGCGATATGAGAGAGCGTCGTTGGGTGAGCATCCTCGGGCTGATCGCATCCACGGCCGGCTGGGCAACGGCTCACGGGCAAGCCTTCTCCGAGGCGAAGAGCGCGCTCGTGGACTACTCGAACGCCACCATCGCTCCGGCTGAGAGCTGCCAGGCGATCGGTCTGTACCGGAGCCCGCAGCTGCGTGAGATCCACTCGGTGCACATCGCCGCATCCCCGTCGGCTCCCTCGTTCTGCCGTGTGACCGGCACGCTCGCTGCGGAGATCGCCTTCGAGATCGCGCTGCCGGACCGCTGGAACGGACGGTTCTACATGATCGGAAACGGCGGTCTGGCCGGTGAGTCTCTCGAGGATCGGCTGCGTGTGGCTCAGCGTGATGCCGCGCTGCAGAATGGCTTCGCGTTCGCGCAAACGAACACCGGCCACGATGCGCGTCACGAGCCAAGCGGTACGTTCGTTCTGAGCAATCCGCAGAAGGCGATCGACTACGCCTACCGCGCGGTGAACCTGACGGCCGTCACCGCGAAGGCCGTGACGCAGCGTCATTACCGCATGCCGATCGCGCGATCCTACTGGAACTCGTGCTCCAATGGGGGTCGCCAGGGCTTGGTCGAGGCGCAGCGGTACCCGGGAGATTTCGACGGCATTCTCGTCAACTCGCCGTGGGTGAACCAAACAGGATTCACGATCGGCGCCCTGTGGAATCAAAGAGCTCTGGATGCAGCACCGCTCACGGCCGCGAAGCTTGCATTGCTGGCGCGGTTTGTGATGGCCAAGTGCGATGCAGTGGACGGCCTGCAGGACGGTTTGATCGACGATCCACGCAATTGCCGATTCAACGCGCGTAAGGACGTTCCAGCCTGTGCCGCCGGGGTCGACGACGATTCCTGTCTGACGGCCGCCCAGTCGGAGGCGATCATGAAGATCTACGGCGGACCGGTCAGCAAAGGCAAGCCGATCTTTCCAGGCTTCATGCCCGGCAGCGAGGCTGTGATTCCCGCACGGGGCAGTGGCCCCGAGCAGAGCGGCTGGATCAATCTCATCGTCCCGGCGTCGGACGCTCGCAAGGCCGCCGATTTCAATCTGGCGGAGGGCGTGATGCGTTACCTGGTGTTCTCCCCACCACGTCCGCAATACGACTACCGCACCTTCGACTTCGATCGTGACGTCTCTCTGCTTGCGTCATGGAGCAGGAAGGTGGATGCGACGAGTACGAATCTGTCGGCATTCAGGCGCAGAAGCGGCAAGCTCCTGATGACGTATGGGTGGGCCGACACGGTGCTGCAGCCCATGGCCGGCGTCGAGTATTACGAGCAGGCGCTGACGAGGAACGGACCGAGCACCCCGGACTTCTTCCGCCTGTTCATGGTGCCCGGAATGGGTCACTGTGGGGGCGGCCTCGGCACGGACCGTTTTGATGCCATGACCGCTTTGATCGATTGGGTGGAAAAGGGGCGTCCCCCGGATGTCATCCGCGCCTCTCGGGTGGTGGGCGAGCGAGAAGTGCGCTCGCGGCCGCTGTGTCCATATCCCGAGGTGGCCCGATATTCCGGGCACGGAAGCATCGACGAGGCGGTGAATTTCAGCTGCGTTCGGCCGAACCCCCTCAGTTGAACGAATAGCCGATCGTGAGCCCGGTGGTGCGCGGCTGCGAGATGATGGCTTGGGCGCGGTTGCCGAACTGAGCCGGATCTTGATATGAGGTGATGCCCAGAGTGTTGGTCACGTTATTGCAGTAGAGCGATGTGACCCAATGCGAACGCGCATAGGTGAGCCGCGTGTCGAGCATGGTGAATCCAGGCACGATCGGCGAGCTTTCCGAGAGCGTCGGCAATACCGAGCTCTGGTAGTGCGCGTTGATGGCGAAGCGCCACTCGCCGCCCACGAACGCCACATGGCCGTATTCGAAGCCGCCGGCGATGCTGTTGAGCGGCGTGCCTGGGAGCGGCCCCCCTGGCGTTGTCGGGGGGAACGATGCGTTGTCGGCAAACAAGGAACTGAGGGACGTGAGCTTGGTCTGGTCGTAGGTGTAGTCGAGGTGTGCCGACAAATGCTGGGTCAGCAGCGCCTCGAGCTCCAATTCCAGGCCGCGGCTGTAACCATTGCCGATATTGGCCGCGCCCGGTAGCACGAATGGCGTCAGATCCACGCCTTCCTGGATGTTGTGCCACTGGATATCGAAGATCGCCATGGAATAGCGGAACCGCCCTTCAATGGTTCCCTTGACGCCGATCTCGTAGTTGTCGGCCGTATCCGGGGAGACCTGCCTCAATGCCGGGGGAGTCACGTAGGGTGGACTGACCTCATACTCGACCGATGGCAGCGCGTTGACGCCGCCACGACGAAAGCCCTGTGACCAAGTGGCGTACACCAGGTTGGTCGGGTCGATTTGGTAGGCCATGTTGAGCTTCCACAACGCCTTGCGCCAGGTGTCGCTGGAGGAAACATCCGAGACCGCGATGGGGCCCTGGAAGAAGGCGGCATTGACCTGGGTCTCCGATACGGTCTGCCGGAACACGCGCGCGCCACCGGTCAGGCTCCATCGGGATGTCAGATGGGCGGTGAGCTCGCCGAAGAGCGCCAGGTCGGTGAATCTCGTGTCGAAGGAACTGATGTAGGCGTCGTCCGGGGTGATCGGCAGGCCGTCGATGGACTGGGTCGGGCCCGGCGTATAGAGCGATTCTCCGTAGCCGCATGGAGAGGCGGTGACATCATTGCCCTGCCCGTAGAGCGGTTCGCACGCGTTGTAGAAGTCCAGATAGCCCGGGGTGTAATCGTTCTCCAGGATGAAGGTGTCTTCGGATCTGTAGAACAGGCCGCCCAACCAATCGAAGGTCCCGCCGTTCTTTGAGGCGAGCCGCAGCTCCTGCACCCAGTTCTTGTCGTCCAGGCCCTCGTCACCCACGATGTAGGAGCGCGGGTTCTGGCCGTATGCAGACTGATAGAATCCGAAATTGATGTACTCGGCCGTCTCGTCCGTGAAGGTCGTATCGGTGTGATGCGACCAGGACGTCGACGAGGTGACTGTGGCAAAGCCCAGGTCATATTCCAGTGCCAGAGCGACCAGATTGACTTCATCTCGAGTGGTGTCTGGCCCATTGTCGGCATTTGACAGGCGGGTGATACCCGCCGGGAGCGTTGCCGGGTACAACTGCAGCTCGTTCGGCGGCCCCAGGTATTGTGTCAGCGGGGAGATGGGTTGCGTGTACGCGAGCGAGCTCTGCGCGATGTAGGGAAACCCGCCCGCAGTCCCGAGCTGGTAGTAGTAGGAGAGCTGAGCATGGAAGGATTCAGCCGGCTTCCACAGTGCGGCGACGTGGCCGGTATGATATTGGTAATCGTTGACGTGAGTCTCATCGCGGATGACCGGCGGACTGAACACATTGCCGGGCTGTGCCGAGACCGGTGCCCCGGCTGAGTTCAGTGCGAACAGATTCGGTTGATTGATGTAGCCCGCATCGTACGTCCAGGAGCCATTGGCCCGTATCGCCAGCGTGTCCGACAGGGGAATGTTCACCATCGCGTGCGCTTCGCCGTTCGGCACGCCGGTATCGTCGGTCTCGCTGACTCCCAGCTCGACCTGGGCATCGAAGCCCGAGAGATCCGGAGCGTGCTGCACGAAGCGAATCGTGCCGCCGAGCGAGCCGGAGCCGTAGAGGGTACCCTGCGGACCGCGCAGGATCTCGACGCGATCCAGATCCTCCAACCGCAGGTTCACGAACAGCGGGGTGTCGTCGACATAGGTGGCGACCGCCGGCACGTCCGGCGTCGCCTCGCCGATCAGCCAGCCGGTCGAATCGCTGTTCAAGCCGCGAATGATCAGGTTGGCGCCGGCGATACCGCTGAACGGCCCCTTGTCGGTGAAATCCACGCCGGCCATCGACTGCGCGAGTGCCGCGATGTCTTCGATGCCGGCCTGCTGGAGCTGATCGCCGGTGACTGCCGTGATGCTCATCGGCAGATCCTGAGCCGAAGCCGTCCGGCGCGTGGCTGTGACGACCACCTGCTGCAGAGTGTCCTCCGAGCTGTTCGCGTCGGCGGCCGCATCTGCCATCGCATGTGGCCCATGTAGAGCCGTCAATACAGCCGCGGTCACCGCGCTTGCCTGCTGGATTCGGATGACGCTGCGGCGCAGGCGGTTGACTGTCGGCGCGATCGCGCCGGGAAGTTTTCTCATCGGGATCGGTCCCCCTTTTCTTAGCTGTCTCAGGCAGCCCGATACATCACTGCAGTGCAGTTCCCATGCCAACTCGCCATGACGGGCACACCATGACCGGCCCGAGCCGATGAATTGCCCTTGTTCAAAGAGCAAAGCGCTCGCGATTCAAAGAGCCGGGCGCTCCAACCGAGGATGCCTCGGCACCATGCCGGTGCAGTGAAGGCCTGCGTGCACCGCTCTTGCGCCACAATTGCGCTACGGTGCCGGTCGATCGAGCAGGAAGCCTTCGGGGTCATCTGCGCCTAGCCCGGCCAATCTCGTCAGCTGCGTGGCGAGGAGATACGCGGCGGAGCTGGCCGCCAGGCCGACCAGCCAGGCGATGTCCACACCGCCGATCCTGGCGGCAGCCGGCCCGGTGTAGACGCCGGGAATGACGAAAAAGGGTGCGCTTGCCGCGAAACCCACCGCGTAGGCGCAAAGGCCCCGGACGCCCCAGGCGCCATAGCGGCCGCGTGGGGTAAAGATATCGCCGATCACATACCGCCCGCGCCTGAGGAAGAAGAAGTCGATCAGATTCACTGCGGTCCAAGGCGTGAGGAAATAAAGCATGATCACGAGGGAGTCGTTGACGTAAGCGATGGCATCACCGCCCATGGCGAAGGCCAGCGCGGCCCAACCAAGGCTCAAGGCGGTCACCACCACCACCCGCAGCCGCCGGGTGGGTGTCGCGCTGCGGAAGCAGTCCATCATCGTGACGAAGGTCAGCATGGCGCTGTAATCGTTCATGGCCACATTGGCGCAGAGGGCACCGATGGACAGCGCGACCAGGAGTGAGCCGAGACCGACGATCAGGTGATCGCCTGCTTGATGCAGAGCCACCAATGCGTCCGATGCGCCCAGTTGCGTCGCCAGCCACGCACCCAGGGCGATGAGCCAAATGGCCGAGGCGGCCGCGCCGGCGAACACATGCGCGACGATGACCAGCCGCGGCGTTGTCTTGGGAAGGTATCGTGTGTAATCCGATACATAAGGGGCGGCGGTGATGTTGAAGCTCGCTGCAGCGGCCAGTTGGGTGAGAAACGCGGGCCAGGCAAAACCCAAGGCGGTGTGTGGCGCGGTTCCAGCCCATCCGGTGTGGCGAAGCAGAATGATGGCGCTGAGGCCCAAGAACAGCGGCGTGCTGAGCCAGAATAGTGCTCGGAACACGATATGCAACCAGTCGTGACCGTAGATGGCGAGCAGGGCGGTGCATGCGACGATGGCCGTGATGAGGATGTTGCGGTCGATCCCCCAAAGGCTGTGCGCCCCATTGGCGATCAGCACGGCCGCCACCAGGTTGTAGCCCAGCAGGCTGAGAAGCACCCCCAGGAGGGGCACGATCACCCCGCGAAAGCCGAATTGGGCGCGGGACTGGATCATCTGCGGCAGGCCGAGCTCGGGCCCTTGCGAGGCGTGGAACGCCTGGAAGGCGGTGCCGATCAACGTGCCGAGGGTCCCCGCCACGACGGTTGCCCCCAGAGACAGGCCGAGGCTTGGGCCCACGAAGCCAATCGCGATCGCGAAGAAATGGAAATTGCTCAAGAACCAGAAGGGCCCTTGATGGGCCACACGACCGTGGCGCTCGTCCTCGGGCACAAAATCGATCGAGCGCTTCTCGATCTGACGGAGAGCCTCGCGGGTCGGCGTTTGGGTCATGGCGCGCTGCCCAGCTTCTCCCGGCCGCGCTCGATGTGGGCGGCGATTCTCTGGAAGTGGCGGTTGGCCTGAGCCAGGATCTCCGACTCGTCGACCGTCAGGAGCGTCCGATTCTCCATGATGAACCGCCCGTCGACCATCGTGCTGTCGACGCACTCACTCTGGGCTGAGAAGACCAGGTGTGAATAGAGGTGATCCCGGTTGCCGGGGATGAGCGGCGTGAACATGTGGCTGTTCAAGTCGATCAGGATGAGATCGGCTTTCTGGCCCACCGCGACCTGGCCGGTCTGCTGCTTCAGGGCCAAGGCGCCCGCCCGGGTCGCCATGTGCAGAACCTGGGCCGGCTGCATCAGCTCGGCGTCGGTACGGACCACGCGCTGAAGGAGCGACGCGAACTTCATGTTCTGGAACATGTCGCGGCTGTTGTTGCATTCGGCGCAGTCGTGGCCCAGGCCGACATTGATCCCGGCGCCGATGATCTCAAGGACGCGAGCCACTCCGTTTCCAAGCTTGGCGTTGGCTACTGGGTTGTGCGAGACGTGCGTCCCGGTCCGGGCGAGCATCTCGATCTCGCGATCGGTCAGCCAGATGCAGTGCGCGGCGACGCAGTCGTCGCCCAGCACCCCATGCTCGAAGGCGGCCTCGAGCGGACGCAATCCCCCCAGACGCTTCTGGGTCAGCTCGATCTCGGTGAGCGATTCGTTCAGATGGATATGAATGCCGGCGCCGAACTCATCGGCAAGCTTGCGCACCCCCTTCAGTAGCGCGTGGGAGCCCACCGGCAGCCACTCAACTCCGACGCGGATGCGCACGCGCCCATTGGCGATTCCCTGCCTGGTCTCCAGCAGGCGGCGGGCGTCATCCAACGTGTCGAGGCCGAACTCCGGATCGGCGACGTCATTGGATAGCACTGCCCTGATGCCGATCTCGACGGCGGCATCGGCGAGCGCCTCGACCTGCCGATACATGTCATTGACCGTGGTGACTCCGCAACGAATGGAGTCTGAGTAGCTCAGCAGCGCCGCCCAGTAGGCGGCTTCCGGATCGAGCGCCCGCACCATCGGATACCAGCAGGCGTCCAGCCAATCCTTCAGAGGTAGATTGTCGTTCCAGCCCTTGCCGAGCGCCGTGTGGTAATGAAGGTCGACGAAGCCGGGCATCATGGCCTTGCCCGTCGCGTCGACCACTCGCCGCACCGGCGCGGAAAGCCGAGCCATCACCTCCCCGGACGGCCCGACATCGACGATGCGATCGCCGTCGATCACGACCGCGCCGTCGACGATCATGGAATGGGCGTCATCCATCGGTAGGATGACCGCGTGCGTGATAGCTATTTGTTCGGACATTGTCGTTCGGGGTGCTCCGGAATGGGCAGCGCTGCGCCGCCCAGGATCTTGAACTGAGGAATATGATCCAGGCTCTCGATCAGATGGGCGTCCTCGCCAAGCGCGGCGCGCCAGGCATGACCTTCGGTCAGGATCACGCCGGCGCCGATCACGTTGCCCCCAGCGCGCCGCACCAGGCGGATCGCCGCCGCGAGGCTCGAACCCGTGGTCACCACGTCGTCCACGACCAGGACCCGCCGGCCCTCGATCACCGAGACCGACTTGCGGTCCAGCAGCAGACGCTGAGGCAGGGGCGTCGTGATGGATCTGACCTCCTCGCTCAGAGCATCGTCCAGGCTGAACTTCGCTGACTTCTGCAGGATCACGTAGCGATCGAGGGCCAGGTGTCTCGATACCTCAATCGCCACCGGAATGCCCAACGTCGCACTGCCGATCACAATCTCGGGCTTCAAGTGAGCAAACCGCTGCGCAAGAGCCTGGCCGACGAGCTCCCCGAAGTGGATTCCCATGTCGATGATCATCAGGTGCGCGATGGCCGTGTTCGCGTCGAGCTGGACGATCGGCAGCCTGAAGGTCTCGCCAGCGACCTTGATCTCGTGGATCTCAGGCGAGAGCGTTGACATGCGCGCAAATGATTGTGGACATGTGCTCGGCGAGGTCCTGCACCGATTCGGCGAACACGACGTTGGTCTCGGCCAGGATCTCCCTGGGTAAGGCCGTGAGCGTGTTACGCATGGCCAAGATCCGTGGCCCCCCGACCCACTTGGTCCAGGCGATCTCCGCGAGCGTTCCGCACGATAGGCCCACGCAAACCAACAGGGTGCACATCTCGCAGATCCGGGCGTGCTGGTGATGCCAGGTGAACCCGCTGACGATCTCGTCACATTGCGCCGCGTTGCTCAGGCAGTTCCCGGTCGCCACCGATTCGGAAGGTCCCCCCGATGGCGTCAGTCCGACGATCCAAGGCCCTTCGGCGTCTCGATAACCCTGCATGCCGAGCAGCGCCACACCCCGATCTGGCACCACGGCCAAGGAGGCCCCTGCTCGAGCGATCACTTTACCGACCGCATAGGCGGTATCGCGATAGTGGGCTTCGGAAATGCCGCTCGCTGTGGAGATCCTCTGCAGATTCGTAGGGCCGATCAGTCCGACGATCGGTCTGCGCGCGTGTCGAGGCTCGTTCATTTGCTGCGGGCCGCCTGCATCAGGTAGGTGGGCGCCAGTATCGCGCTACTCGCGACCCTCGTGGTGTAGAGGTGATGCTCGACCTGGAAGCTCGCCACTTTGTCCATGGCCGCATAGATTCGTCCGTGCTGAGCGTCTGTTCCGAAAAGCATCAGGTTATCCTTCAAATCGTACACGGTGACTCCCTTCAACATGACGGCCACCGCAGCGGGCGTGACCGAGAGCTTCCGGGCGACAATCAACTGGCTTTCAGCCGGGTGGCTGCGCAGATACTTCACTCCTGCATCCAGACCGCGAAGAAAGGCTTCGATGCGATCCGGATGGGCGGCGGCGAATCGGCGTGTGACGGCTACACTGTCGAAGATCACATCCGGCACGTCTCGGGTGGAGAACACCACGTGGCCTTCTCCGGTGGAGGTTACCTGGCTCACCCAGGGCTCCCAGGTGACGGCTGCATCGAGCCGCCCCGCGACGAACGCTGCGCCGGAGGTGTCGCCGTCCATGTTGACCAGCGTCACGTCTGTTTCCTTCAGCCCCACGGCTGCCAGCGCCTCCAGAAGCAACAGCTCGTTGCATTGGCCGAAAGTGACCGCGATCGTCTTGCCACGCAAGGCTGCGACATCGTGGATGTCGTTGCGCACGACGATGGCGTCCGCACCACTGGATAGATCGATCATGGCCACATTGATCAGATCGGTACTTTCCCGCGCGTCCGCGCTGAGCACCGTTTCCGGCGTAGTCAGTGCGACATCCAGGTCCCCCGCGACCACCGGAGGGATCGTGTCTGCAGGCCCGGGGAAGGCGTGCAAGTCCACGTGTATTCCTTGCTTGTCGAAGAATCCCTTCTGCGCCGCCACGAACACACCGGCATGCCCGACCCAGGAGTCATAACCCACCTTCAGTGCAGGCGGGGCCGCGACCAGTGCGGTGGGGCACAGGCTCCAGAGCAGGCATCCGATCAGCCACGTCAATTGAGCGCTCATCCGCGGTCGACTATAAGATCGAGCGGTATTTGGCGAATCCGCGAGAGTACGAACCTCATGAGGATTGAGTGGGATGCAATCATGCATCGCGCGATAGAGATCGCACGCCATGCCAAGGGTGCCGGAGAGCCGCCGTTCGGCGCGCTCGTCCTGGATGGTTCGGGAAACGAGATCGCCGCGATGAGCGATCAGGTCAGTGCCTACCAGGACTTCACGCGGCATGCCGAGACGGAGGTGATCCGGGCGGCGGTGGCCGCGCGGGGGCCGCACCTGTCCGGCTGTACGCTGGTGACTACGGTTGAGCCCTGTCCGATGTGCTTCACCGCGGCATGGCTTGCCGGAATCGCGCGCATCGTCTACGGGACGACCATGGCCGAGGTCGCCCGCGTCACGGCCGATGCGCAACGCGAGGTCAAGGTCCCCGTCGCGCAGATGAACGCCATGAGCGGTCACCAGATCGAGCTCATCGGCGGGGTGGCCGACCAGGCCTGCCTCGATCTCTTCTCACCCGAGGCGATTCCGCGACTGCGGGACAGGCCGCGCGGACGCATGGAATGAGGCCGTAGCGATTTCATCAGAATGCTGCCGTCGAGTGGCCGGACGTAGAGTGCTGGTGAGCCGGCCGGCAACCGATGCAAGGACTACGCCACGCACGCTCTCACGCCAGTGCTCCTCAAGGCGAGAGGGGGTAACGGGTTTTCCACCGTCGCCCGACGGGGCAGCGGTCCGGCGCCGGCACGCGGACTTGAAGGTCGACAACGCCGCAGCAGCGGGGCGCCGCTGTCACCCACCGCGGGCAATGCGCTCGATTACTTTTGGATTTTCAATGTGGTGGAGCGTGCGCACCGGGTGCGAGGATGGGGTGCTCCACGCTCAGGGCATGGAAAAAGGGGCGCGTCTAAATCAGCCTCGTGGCCGCCGCGGGCGCGCGGGGCAGCCCGAGCGTCCGCCCGATGGGCCGACGCTGCCAGATGGACCCGAAGCACCAAATCGGTGCAGAGTCTCGCGCATCGCCCGCTGCTGCAGCACGGATATGGGGCAACGTCAGCTGCCGAAGGCGCAACGCAGGGTGTTCCCGAGGCTCGGCGCGGGCCGCCCCCGTACTTGATGCCGGCACAGCGCTTGCACCGACGTCGCGATCGTCAGAAGGGGGATGCCGGGACCGGTGGTGGTGCGTCGGGATCGACCAGCATGTCAGAACCAGAATTGGTCATCGAGCACGGTAACGAGGTGTTCCACGTCGAGGTCCGGGGGTTCGACCATATCCCCGAGCCAGAGCGCAACATGTCGTTGCGGCACGTCGACTACCTGTGGGTTGGCACCAGCGTCAACCTCCTGTCCTTCGCCCTCGGTGCACTCACGATCACCCTGGGCCTGAATCTGTGGCTGGGGTTCGTCGCCTGCATTCTGGGCTCCATCGCCTACGCCTACATCGGGATCGGCTCCATCGTCACCGTGCGTGCGGGACTGCCCGTGAGTACCCTGGCGCGAGCCGCCTTCGGGATGCGCGGCAACGGGCTCAACGCGCTGCTCTCCTGGATCGCATCGGTCGCATTCGAGGTCATCAATACGATCTTCGGGGTCGAGGCGGTGTTGGCCTTCTTCCGGCTGTGCGGCTGGAGTGACCCGGGCAGCACGGGCAAGCTGCTCGCGGTGCTGCTGCAGCTGGTCATGTGCGGCGGCATCGCCGTACTGGGACATGCGACGATGATCTGGTTCCAGCGAATATTCTCGGCCCTCATCGGCTTTGCGCTGTTGCTGGTGCTCGCATTCACCGTCGCCCGCGTGGACTGGGCGCACGCAAGCATTGCTCGGGTCCCGATGGCGGGCCAATCCAGTCTGGCTGTGCTGATGGCGGCTACGGCGGTCGTTGCCTCCAACCCGCTCTCGTTCTTGTTCAATGGACCCGACTGGGTCCGCTACCTGCCCCGGCGCACCTCTGGGCGTGCCATCTTTCGCCACGTCTTCTGGGCAAGCTTTCTGCCCTCGGTGCTGTTGTGCCTGATGGGGGCCTACTGCGCCACTCTCGGTGACGTGGCCGATCCGGTTGCGGGGCTAAAACCTTTTGTGCCCGGGTGGCTGTTCGTCATCTACATTGCCGCCGTCATCGGTGGATCTCTCGCCAACAGCGTCCCCACCTATTATTCCTCCGGACTCACGCTCCAGGCCCTTGGGCTGCGCGTTCACCGCTACATCGCTACGGCAGCGGATGTCATCGCCTCCACGCTGATCACGCTCTATATACTGTTCGTGAAGGACTTCACGGCCACCCTGAACGACTTCGTCTCGCTTCTGATCGTGTGGGTCGGACCCTACGGAGGGGTATGGATCGCCGATGCCTACCTGCGCCGCTGCCGGTACGATGCGGCGGCGATCCACGCAAGTCGCCGCGCCGGTCCGTATTGGGGACTGCACGGCGTAAATCCTGCGGGCTTCATCGCGCTGATCGTGGGTATGGTCCTGGCCGCTCTGAGCATGACGTCTCCGCTCTACGAGGGCCCGCTCGCGCGTACGTTGGGCGGAGCGGACTTGAGCTGGCTCTTGGGATTCCCCGTCTCCGCGAGCCTTTATCTGCTGCTGTCCGTAGCTCTCGAGCGCCGGCGAGCTGACGAGACACGTTCGTGCGGACCTATGCCGCGCCGCGCGACCTGCTCTACCCGCCGCTCCAGCTCGGTGTGACTTCAAAACCTGAGTCCGATCTCCACCGCCGCCATGCGCGGCGTGCCCAGAAGCACCGCATCCGAGCCGATAGCCGCGCCAAATCCCACACCTCCGATCTCATATTGCTTGTTCAGCATATTCCTCACATACGCTGCCGCATGGAACCTCGACCCAGCGATGTCGTTCCACTCGATCCTGGCGTTCAGAAGGGTGTAGCCGCCAATCTTGGTGTTGGGATCGAGCGGTCCGATCCCATTGGAAGGAACGTTCACGCTCGCGGCGAGATTCGAATAGTAAAAGGAACTCTGCGAGTAGAGGTCCTGGCGCACCACCAGCTCGCCCATGGAGTTCGGCAGCTCATGGGCGATGCGCAGATAGACCGAGCCGGCGTTTCGCGCGACATCGCCGTAGGGCCCCAGGATGACCGAAATGTTCTCAATGGCATCGGTGATGGCGTCGACCTGCGTGAAATGAGTGGTGCCATCGGTGTAACGCGTGTCGGTGTAGGCGTAGTCGAGCCCGGCCTGTAACCAGGAAGTGAGATCCGTCAACGCGTCCAGCTCGAAGCCATCGGTCTGAGTCCTGGCGGCATTGGCCGTAAGGGCCGAGATCCCGTAATAGACCACCCGCTGAGCATCCCTAACCCTCTCCTCGTACACGTCCGCATCGACACGGACGGGGAACTGGCCCAGGCGTG
Source organism: Steroidobacteraceae bacterium (assembly GCA_035524075.1). Classification (GTDB taxonomy): domain Bacteria; phylum Pseudomonadota; class Gammaproteobacteria; order Steroidobacterales; family Steroidobacteraceae; genus JASHUC01. The sequence continues at coordinate 134,284 of DATKPP010000091.1, forward strand.
CGGCGTACTTGATGCCGAGCTCGAGGTCGCGGGCGAATTCCGGCTGGTATGAGTCGATGTTCGTCGCACCGGTGCTTGTCTGAACGACGCTGCCACCATTGAAGCCGCCCACTCGAAAGCCCCCACGCTGTGCCACGTATAGCAGGGTCTGCGGTGTGAGCTGGTAATCGAGCCCCAGGGTCCAGCTCGGTTCTTGCTCACGAAGCGTCGGAGGCAGAGGCACGCCCGTCAATTGGTGTACATCCTCGGGTACGCTGCCATCATCCACATAACGAAAGTCGATATCTTCCCAAGTTTCGCGATAGCCCGCCGTCGCCCTCAGATCGTGGATGAATTCATAAGTCACTTGTCCGAACAGGGCGCGTGACTCTTCGTCGTTCTCGAAGTTGTAGCGAAAGCCGCCAGGTAGCTCGCATCCTTGGGGATTCTCAGGCGTCACGGGAAAGGCGATGGAGCCGCAGCCGATATTCAAGGGTACATTGTCTCCTTCGTTGTCGCGGAGGTAATAGGCGCCCACGAGATAATTGAGCCGATCGGTGGGCACCGTGCCAGCGAGCTGCAGCTCGTCGGAGTACTGCTCGGTTGAGTAGCGCTCGCCCTCCTCGCTGGGTCCACCGCTCGCCCCGGCCGTCGCTATCTCAAAGGGGCTGCCATCGAGGTCGAGGCGATCGCGCGAGACCACCTGATTGTAGCCGGCGATGTTCTTGATCGAGAGGTCCTCGTTCACCGCATAAGTGGTTCTGTTCACCGCTTCCTTGAGTTGCGCATCGTGAGCATCGTCGCTGTCGTTCCAGACGTCCCAGAAGGGTTCCCTTCCCTCCATGGCGATGAAGTTCAGAAGTCCGTTATAGGAGGCGAGCTTTGCGGGATAAACGCCCCCTGTCGGAACTCCCGGAGGAAAGAGTTCGGCGCCGGCGCAGCTGGGGCTCGGCGGACAGTTGATGTTGGCGCTCACGATCTTCAGTGCGCCGGAGTCCCCGCCCTGCCTGCCGTACTGAAGGGTAGTCGTGTTTTGAAGTGCATCCAGAGGAGTCAGCAGCAACGTGGCGCGGAAATTGCGATTGTCGATCGAGCCTTCATCCAGATCGAGGTAGACGTTGCGCTCATAGCCCTCTCGATGCTCGTCTTCGGAGGCGAAGCGAACCGAAGCCCATGAATCGAGTGGGATGGTGATCGCACCCTCGAGCTTTTGCTCGTTGAAGTTTCCAGCCGTGTAATCGAAGTACCCTGTCAACTCCTGCCCAGGTTGGGTGCTCGTGTACAGCACCGCGCCGCCTGTCGCATTGCGGCCAAAGAGTGTGCCCTGAGGACCCTTGAGAACCTGCACCGACTGCAGATCGAAAAACGTTGTGGAGGTAATTCCTCCCGTTTGAAACTCGTCGAAGTATGCAAGCACGGTGGGGGATGTGTAGGAGTACGCATCGAGTGCCTGGCCGCGGATCGAGAAGGCCAACTGATTGGTCGAGGTCGAGGGCACAGTCAGCAATCCGGGGACTGCGGTCTGCAGCTCCTGCTCATCGGTGACGTTCTGCTCCGAAAGCGCCGATCGTGACAACGCGGTGACGGCGACGGGAACCTTCTCCAGGTCCTCGTTCTGCCGTCGAGCGGTAACGACAACCTCTTGAAGCGCGCCAGAGGTGTCCTCCACTGCCGAGGCGGAATCATCTGCCGTACACAAGCGTCCGGCCGACGCCAGTGCAAGCCCCACGATGGCCGCGCAGACCTTTGCCGATTGTCGCTGCACGCGACTTTCCCCAAGGCGAGGATTCTGCGCATACCCTATGGCGCGTCAGCCGCGGCATCGATAATCCGAAAGTATCATTGCCAACCTGCGAACAAAGCTCTCACATCTTGCAAGGGGGGCCGCCTTTTCTGGCAGCCAGAGTGTTCTGCATGGCCGAGGATTCGGAGTACGTGCTGGAGCTGCTTCGCAGGGAGGGGGAGTTCGCTCACTACCGCGGAAGAGACACGCGCAGCCATGAGCCAATTCTGGCGGTGGCGGTCGCTGAACAGCCATCACCCGAGAGCCTGCGCCGGCTGGAACACGAATACGCCCTGGCGACGGAACTCGACGCGGCCTGGGCCGCTCAGCCGCTTGCCCTGACTCGGTATCAAGGCCGATCGATCCTCATCCTTGACGATCCAGGTGGCGAGCCGCTGGATCGGCTCATCGAGCAGCATCGCGGTCACCCGATCGATCTCGATCGCTTTCTGCCGACTGCCATAGGCCTGGCGGCGGCGCTCGGCCAAGTCCACGGGCGAGGCCTCATTCACAAGGATATCAAGCCCGCGAATGTGCTCGTCGATGATGTCGGGCGCGTCCGGCTCACCGGCTTTGGCATCGCCTCCCGACTGCCGCGCGAGCGCCAAGCGCCGGCAGCGCCGGAGATCGTTGCCGGTACGCTTGCCTACATGTCCCCGGAGCAGACCGGGCGCATGAATCGATCCATGGATACCCGGAGCGATCTTTACTCGGTGGGCATCACCTTGTACCAGATGCTGATCGGCGTGCTCCCGTTTGTCGCCGCGGACCCTTTGGAGTGGGTCCACTGTCACATCGCGCGTCAGCCGCCCCGGCCCGCCGATCGCGGCGCCGTACCGGAGCCGATATCGGCCATCATCATGCGGCTCCTCGCCAAGAATGCCGAGGAGCGCTACCAGACCGCCGCAGGCCTGGAAGCCGATCTGCAACGGTGTTGGGCGCAATGGCAGGCACTGGGTCGGATCGATTCCTTCCCTCTGGGAGCGGACGATTCCTCGGACAGGTTGCTGATCCCCGAGAAGCTCTACGGGAGGGAGCGGGAGGTCAATGCGCTGCTCGCGGCGTTCGACCGGGTCGTGGCGCAGGGTGCGGTCGAATTGGTTCTGGTATCCGGCTATTCCGGCGTGGGCAAATCCTCGGCCGTGAATGAGCTGCACAAGGTCCTGGTCCCGCCACGCGGGCTGTTTGCCGCCGGCAAGTTCGACCAGTACAAGCGCGACGTGCCGTACGCGACGCTGGCTCAGGCGTTCCAGATGCTGGTGCGTCAGATCCTTGTCAAGAGTGAAGCCGAGTTGGACCAGTGGCGGCAGGCCCTTCTCGAGGTGCTGGGGCCGAACGGCCAGCTGATCGTCGACCTCATCCCCGAGGTGGAATTCGTCATCGGCAAGCAGCCACCCGTGGCGGAACTGCCGCCACAGGAGGCGCGGGGCCGCTTCCAGCTGGTCTTCCGGCGCTTCCTCGGCGCGTTCGCCCGCCCGGAACATCCGCTGGCGTTGTTCCTTGACGATCTGCAATGGCTGGACACCGCGACTCTGGAGCTACTGGAGCGTCTGGCTACCGATCCGGACGTGCGGCACGTGCTGATCATCGGAGCCTACCGCGACAACGAAGTCAGTCCATCGCATCCACTCGTGCGGACGCTGGCCGCGATCCGCGATACCGGAGCGAGGGTGCACGAGATCGCGCTGGCACCCCTGGGGCTCGATGACGTCGAGCGGCTGATCGCCGATGCTTTGAAGTGTGGGCTGGACGCCGCCGGACCTCTGGCCCTGTTGGTCCACGACAAGACCGGCGGCAATCCGTTCTTTGCCATCCAGCTTCTGACCTCGTTGGCCGAGGAGGGGTTGCTCCGGTTCGATCGGGGTGCGAGAGGTTGGACCTGGGACCTGGATCGGATTCGCGCCAAGCGCTACTCCGGCAATGTGGTCGATCTCATGCTCGCGAAGCTGCGGCGGTTGCCACAGCCTACGCAGACCGCTCTCCAGCAGCTCGCCTGTCTCGGGAACATCGCCGAGATCGGGCTGCTGACTGCCGGTTTCGCGCTGTCCGAAGAGCCGGTCCACACTCTCCTGTGGGAAGCCGTGCGCGCCGGGCTCGTCCTTCGCCTGGACGGATCCTATGCCTTCCCCCACGACCGAATTCAGGAGGCGGCCTACGCGCTGATCGACGCAGGGGCGCGCGCCGAACTGCACCTGCGGATTGGCCGGAGGCTGCTGAGAAGCCTGACGCCGGAGGGCTTGGTCGAACATGTGTTCGAGGTCGCCAACCAGCTGAACCGCGGCGCCGAACTGCTGATCGAGCACGAGGAGAAAGTAGCCGTAGCTGCCTTCGACTTGAGAGCGGGCCGCAAGGCCAAGGCATCCGCCGCCTATGCGGCGGCACTCGCTTATTTCGCGGCCGGCATGGAGCTGCTGGACGAAGGCGACTGGAGCGATCAATACGAGCTGATGTTCAGCCTGTGGTTGGAATTCGCGGAATGCCAACTGCTGACTGGCAACTTGGATAAAGCCGGAGAGGTGATCGAGCAGCTCTTGCCGCGCTCCGCATCGAAAATCGACGGTGCCGCCGTCTATTGTTTGAAGGTCCAGCTGCACGTCATCGAGTCTGAACACCAGCAGGCGGTGACCACCGCGCTCATGTGTTTGCGGGGGTTTGGCATCGACCTGCCCGAGCATCCGACCGAACAAGACATCGAAGCCGAATCCGACGCGGTCTCCCACGCTCTCGGTGGACGCTCGATCGAAAGCCTGATCGATCTTCCGCTGATGACCGATCCCCAGTTGCTGGCAGCCATGAAGGTGCTCTCGGTCCTGTCGATGTCTGCGCAGTTCACGGACCTGCGCTTGTGCTGCGTACAGGCCTGCCGCGTGGTGAACCTTAGCGTACGGTACGGAGTGAGCGGGGATTCTGCGGCGGCCTATGGCTTTTGGGGCTCCCTACTTGCATTCGTCTTTCCCCGTTACCGGGAAGGTTATCTTTTCAGCAAACTCGCCTGCGACCTGGTCGAGAAACATTCCTTTATCGCGAACCGCGCTTCAATCCTCGTCAGATTTGCATATGTCTCCGGTTTCACTCAGCCGATCGACAAGGCGATTGAATCCTCGCGGCGGAGCATTACCGCCGGGATCGAGACGGGAAGCCCGGTCTGGGCCAACTATGGAGTCATCCTGTGCCTCACCTATCGCCTGCTGCGAGGCGATCCGCTCGATCTTGTGTGGCATGAGTCGGAAATGGCGCTGGAGGTCGCCCAGAAGGCCCGCTATGAGGATGCCGTGGCCCTGTTCGCAGTGGAGCGGCGCTTCATCGCCACCATGCGAGGGGGGGCTGCAGCTCACTCTACATTCAACGACGCGGACTTCGACGAGGCAACCTTCGTAGCTCAAAACACCGGTCGCCGGGCTCCCATCGTGATGGGCCGGTATTGGATCCTCAAGCTCATGGCGCGGCTTCTCTCGAACGATTACGCCGAGGCATGGTCGGCAGCCCAAAACGCGAAGCCACTGCTTGGGGCCGTCATGTTGATGGAACCGAAGCTGAACTACTTCTACTGCGCCGCGCTGACGGTGGCGGCGCTCTATGAGACCGCCTCGGCCGAACAGCAGCAAGCGTGGCGCCAACTCCTGGGAGAGCATCAAAAGCAGCTGGGCGAGTGGGCCGAGAACTACCCGCCGACATTTGCCGACAAGCTCGCGCTGGTATCGGCAGAGATCGCTCGCATCGAAAGGCGGGACGCCGATGCCCTGCGTCTCTACGAAGAGGCGATCGATCTGGCTCGCGCGAATGGCTTCGTGCAGAACCAGGGCCTGGCCCACGAGTTGGCCGCACGATACTACTTGACGCGCGGCCTGAAGACCGCCGGCCAGGCGCATCTGCGCGACGCCCGAAGCTGCTACGATCGCTGGGGAGCACACGAGAAGGTAAGGCAACTCGACGAACGGCATCCGCATCTCCGCTTGGATCGAAATCACTCCGCCGCGGCCGTCATCGACCCCTCGGTAGGCGGGTTCGACGTGGAGACCGTCGTGAGGGCTTCGCAGGCGCTCTCGCGTGAGATGGTCCTTCCCAAGCTGATCGAGCGGCTCATGCGGCTCGCGCTGGAGCATGCCGCCGCGGAGCGGGGTTGGCTAATCCTGACTCGTGGTGATGAGCAGCGAATCGAAGCCGAGGCGGCCACGCGCCACGGCGAGATCGACGTCAGGCTCCCAAGCACAGTCGTCACGCCCTCGGAGCTGCCACAGTCGGCACTGCATTACGTCATCCGCACACAGGAGAGCGTTCTCCTCGATGACGCCTCAACGGACCCGGTGTATTCCAAGGACGCATACATCCGTCGGAATGGCTCGAGGTCGGTGTTATGTCTGCCAATCGTCAAACAGACGCAACTCGTCGGCGCACTGTGTCTGGAGAACAACCTCACTCCCGGGGCCTTCACGCCGGAGCGGGTTTCCGTGCTGCAGTTACTGGCTTCGCAAGCCGCCATTTCGCTCGAGAACGCCGGCCTTTACTTCGATCTGCAACGCAGCGAAGCCTTCATGTCGCAGGCCCAGAAAATCAGTCAAACCGGCAGTTTCGGTTGGGGCGTTGCCAGTGGAGAGATCTACTGGTCGGATGAAACCTACAACATCGTGGAATTGAGCCGTGGGACCAAGCCGACGGTCGATGATTGTTTTGGGCTCGTACACCCGGACGACTTCGCTTTCGTGCGGCGGACCCTCGACGATGCGGTCAAGGAAAAGACGAATTTCGAATTTCAATGTCGCTTGTCGATGCCCGATGGCAGAATCAAGCATGTCCACGTGATTGGCCGAGCGGTGGATACCGGCAACCTCGTGTTCGCGGGCGCCATTCGCGACATTACAGAGCGCGCGCGCACCGCAGAGGCGCTGCGCCAGGCGCAAGACGATCTCGCACGCGTCAACCGGGTGACGACCATGGGAGAGTTGGCGGCGTCGCTGGCTCACGAAATCAATCAACCGATCAGCGGTGCCATCACCAACGCCAACGTGTGCCTTCGAAAGCTGGCGCACGACGAACCCGACCTTGATGGGGTACGCGCTGCCGTCACCAGAATCGCAAGAGATACCAAGCGCGCTGCGGAGATCATCGACAGGATCCGCTCACAATTCAGGCAGAGCGCCGCGACTCGAGAGCTCATTCATGTCAACGAGATCCATCAGGAAACCGTCGCCCTGCTGCGCGACGAGGCGGTGCGATACAACATGTCAGTCCGGATGGATCTGGCAGCCGATCTTCCTCCGATCGTAGGGGATCGCGTGCAACTGCAGCAGGTCATGATGAATCTGATCGTCAACGGGATCGAGGCGATGAAGGGCGTTGATGGCGCACGAGAGATGATCCTCAAGTCGCAGCGAGCCGAAGGCCAGCAGATTCTGGTGTCGGTCAGCGATACCGGCATAGGGTTTGCGCCGGAATTGGCGGAACAGCTCTTCGCCCCGTTCTTTACCACCAAACCCGGTGGAACCGGGATGGGGCTTCGTATTTGCCGGTCGATCGTCGAATCGCACGGCGGACGCTTGTGGGCGGTCGGTACGCCTGGGCGTGGCGCAACGTTTCACTTCAGCTTACCTGCCGCGACGGGTGCCAACGCATAGCCATCGGCCGGCGCGACTGTCACGACCACTGCCAAGCCCATGACAAGGGTGGCGCGTTACGAGCGGCCGCACAGCGAGGCCGCTCCGCGCCAAGGCGGAGGCTGCAGGAGGAGGCTTTGGCGCGAGCTCAACGGGAGGCCGCGTTCCGTTGACGACCTGTTCGTGCCGGTCCCGGATCGCATATGCTTACACCCGTACGCCCACAGGCGTGGCGACCGGCTCCGGTTGATCCGGCAACCAGCCAAATGAGGAGTCTTCGATGCCAACCCCCAACATGTTGAACAAGAGTCTGCGTCTTGCCGCGGTGTGCACCGCCCTCGCGGCGCTGCCGCTCGCTGCGCTTGCCGCAAGCGATGCCTCGCAAGAGGTCACCACGGCGGCAACCCATGCCTCGCTGTCCGCGAAAGCCGACTCTCTGAAGATGGCGCATGCACATCTGCACCACACGCTCAACTGCCTCGTCGGGCCGAACGGCAGGGGCTACGACTCCAAGGCAGAGAATCCGTGCAAGGACATGGGTAACGGCGCGATCCCCGATACCACCGACGAGGCGAAGAAGAAGAGCCTCGAGCACGTGGCCGCGCAGGCCCGCGCCGCGCTGAGAAGCAGCTCGCTGGAGACGGTCCAGAAGGATGCCGAGAAGATCAACGATGAGCTGACCAGCGCTGGCTGATCGGCCGAGCTGATCCGAGAGCAAACGCGGCCCGATCGGGCGGCGTCACTGCGTGCAGAAGCTGGCGCGGCGGGCCGCCCGGCGGCGGCTAGGCTTTAGCATTCCGTGAGGCGAAAAGGCGAAGGGATGTGAGCGTGGCCACACCGGAGCCGCTCTTGTTGGGAATAATGGTGAGGCTCATATGGGTGATCGCGGGGAGATCGAGTCGCAGCTCCTCATGCTGAAAGGTCGCCCCTTGCGGACTGAAGGTGTATTCCTGTACCAGCACGGAGCGGTAGCTCCGGCCGCCATCAGAAGAGACGTCCACGTGCACTTCCTGCGTGCGCGCGCGCCGACACTCCTCCACCTCGTACACCAGGCAGAAGATCCGCTGCGGCGGATCGAACTCGAGCACGATGCGCTCGGTCACATCAGGTCTGGCGCTCGCCCAACGCGTGCCACCACGCCCGCAGTGTGTGTCGAGGAGGTGTTCGAGGGGGTGGGCCGGGTCTTCGGATGAATAGGCCAGTGTGGCGCGGCTGGCGATGTTGATCTCATCGGATGTCTCAAGGGCCGCAGAACTCGGCTCGCTCATCAGACGCTTGCGCAGGCGAGACGTATCGATCTCATTCATTTGAAGCTCCTGTTGGACGTTTCAGCAATTCGCATTCCACGAGCATCCCATCGCGCATCTCAACCGGCGAACGTGTCGCCTTGAGCACTTGCGCAATGCGCTGCAAGCGTGGGGCGAAGGTGACGCCCACGGTTGCGACGCGCAGTTGCAGGCCTGCGGGTCCTACCGACTGTCTCTTGGAACGACCGTGGCACTGAGCGTGGAAATCCGCGCGGTGTTGACGTAGGCTCGACGCCTCGTGTCTTGCGCAGCAGCGGCCCAGCTGCTGCGAGCATTGTTGCTGTGCTACAACGCAAGTGCCCGACGCGCCAAACGGGGTGAGTCGCTCACGACTCTCGGCGATCCGCAAAAAGAAGGGGTACCCGTCCCCGAGGAGTCTCGTGAGCGAAACCATCCATCTCAGCAGTCTGCTCGCCGCTCGCCGCCAGGAAATCCTGGAGCGCTGGACTCAGCGAATCGGCCGCGAGCATCCCGATAAGGAATTGAGCCGCGGCGAGCTGTGGGACCACCTGCCGCGTTATTTTGATGAGATGCTCGCTGCGCTTGGCGCCGAGGACGGCGCGTGCGGTGAGACGCCCCCCAGCGAGGGTGATACCGCCTCGACAGCCCATGGAACCCAGCGGTTGCGGGTGGGATTTGACCTCGGCGAAGTCATTCGCGAATACGAGATTCTGACCGAATGCATTCTCGATGAGGTGGACAGGGTCGGCGGCAGGCTCTCCACGCGACACGTGCGGCGCGTGCTCCGCATTCTCAACTCCGGGCGAGTCGAGGCAGTCTCGGCCTACGCCGAGCGTCGCGACGCGGACGTTGCCCGCAGCCATGCGCAGCACGTCGCCTTCGTGGCACACGAGCTGCGCAGTCCGTTGATGGCCGCCTTCCTGACGGCGGTCGCGCTACGCAAGGGCGCGCAGCCGGCGGACGAGTGGGCGTTCGGCCTGCTGACCCGCAATCTGACCACGCTGCGTGAGCTCATCGACCAGGTGCTCATGGCCGACCGCCTCGCGGCGCACGTGCCGCTGACCCGGGAGCCTCTCGACCTTCGCGCATTGATTGACGAGGTGGTGAGCGAAACACAGGTGGGGGCCAAGCAGCGCCATATCGAGCTCCTCGTGGCGGCCCCAGACACGCTGCCCTTCAGCGGCGATGTGCGACTGCTACGCTCGGCGATCGGCAACGTGCTCAGCAACGCCGTCAAGTTCACCCAGGAGGGCGACACGATTACGTTGCGCGCGGAGCGACACCCGAACCGCGTTCTCATCGAGATTGAAGATGGTTGCGGTGGGTTGCCGGAGGGTAATGCTGCAGAGCTGTTCGAGCCCTTCGTGCAACGAGGTGACAACCGCAGCGGGTTCGGACTGGGACTGGCAATCGTCAAGCAGGCGATCGAGGCCCACCACGGCAGAGTGGCCGTGCGGAACATACCGGGGAAGGGGTGCGTGTTCTCCCTCGAGTTACCCTGCGAGGATGATTGACGCAACCGCCGCACACCACCAGGCCGGGCCAGTGCGGTGCCTCAATCACCTTCAGCTGCCTTTTTCATGGTTGCGAGCAACCCGGTGAAGAGCTTGGTGCGTTGGGCGCGATCGGCCGCCTTGGCTTGCGGGGTGGCGAGCTGTGACTGATCGTAGAAGAGGCTGTAGATGATTTCGGAGTGCCCGGCGCCGGCCGGCTCCACGTCGACGGTACCGTGATAGAGGATCTTCGTATCGGGCTGAGTGTAGGTATATGAGTGGCTCGTCTGCGCCACCATGACCTCAGTGATCCTCTCGCCAAGGCGGCGCACGGTGCCGAGACCGCCCGACCCTGAGGTGTATGTGCAGCTCATCTTGATGAAGGTACCGAGCGCGCAGAACTCGCCGATCCTCTTCCAGACACCATCGGCCGGCCGATCGACCGGTGTTTTCAGGATGATCGTGGCGTAATCGGCACCCCAGGCCGTACCGGCTCCGAAAGCGAGCGCGAGGGCAAGGATGGCGCCGAGCGAACAGGACGGTCCGAGCTTCATGGTGCGTTCCCCTGGTGACGGCTTCGTGATCGCAATTATCACCAACCCGTGCCCAAGCCGTCACGTGCCGGACGCCGCAAGCCCGGATTCGTCCCACCCGGACACGGTACAGCGCTCCCTCATCGTGGCTGACGGGGGTCGTCGATTGCGACCGGGGTGACCAAGGCGTTGAAAGACCGACTGTCAGCGTTGCTGCGCGGTAAGTGGCGCGAGCCTGATCTGCTTCGCGAGCTTATAGGCGGCGGCGACATCGCCGTCGCTGTACACCAGCACACGCCCAAGAACGAGGACCGAGTTGGTCCGAGCGAACCTGACCGAGCGCCGACCATCCCGCGCCGGCGTCTCCGTCGATGAGCGCCGGTAACGCACCAGCCGCTCGAATTGACGCTGCAGATTATCTGACTAAAATCAGATATTATGTTGTTGGATCCGATCGCCCGCGTCCGTCGATTCAATCGCGTCGTCACCTCCGAGGTCGGCGCGCTCGACAGCTCCTTTCTCGGCCGGGGCCGGCCACTGGGCGCGGCGCGCGTGCTCAATGCGATCGGTCAAGGGCAAAGGGACGTGGCCGCAGTCCGCAACTATCTCGGGCTCGACTCCGGGCTGATGAGCCGTCTACTGCGAAGTCTCGAGGAGGAAGGCCTGATCGAGACCGCGTCGAATCCCCAGGACGCCCGCCGCCGCGTAGTCAGGCTGACCGAGGCCGGCCGATCCGAGTTCAAGGTCTACGAGGCGCTGTCCAACGCCCAAGCCAAGGCGTTCCTCGCTCGTCATTCCCAGCCAGAGACGCTTCTACGCGCGATGGATCTGGTCGCTTCCGCGCTTGGGCGAGGTCGGATTGTGGTGGAGGAGGCCGATCCGAGAAGCCGCGAACCGAGATATTGCCTCGGCGAATACTATGCCGAACTTGCTCGCCGGTTCGAGGGCGGCTTCGAGGTATCGCGCTCTCGCGATCCCGAGGCGAAGGACATGATTCGCCCACGCGGCGCGTTTCTCGTCGCAATATCGGATGGGCTACCGATCGGCTGTGTTGGTCTGAAGGGCAGCGGCGGCGAGGTCGCTGAGGTCAAGCGGCTCTGGGTCGCACCATCGGCGCGTGGCCTTGGGATCGCGCGTCGTCTGATGACGGCTGTGGAGGACGTCGCCCGTGAGCTGTCCATCAAGACCCTCCGCCTAGATACGAACCGCGCCCTGCCGGAGGCGCAACGGCTTTACCGCCGGACGGGATGGACCCAGATCGACCGCTTCAACGACGATCCCTATGCTGACGTCTTTTTTAGAAAGCAGCTCTGACAGGTGTCTGGCACTGCAAGACGGAACCTCGGCAGCACCCTGAGTCAAACAACGATGGAACCCAGGCTTCGCTGTTTGATTGTTTATTCAATAAATTCAATGGTCGGGGTGACAGGATTTGAACCTGCGACTCCTGCGTGCCGAACATGGCGGTAGTCCACCGGTTCAAGCTGGCGCGTCGCGTCGACGCATCTATGGGGGGCCACTGCCGACCAGCGCACCGGCTGCCTTTTCGAGTTGGCTCGCAACGTTTCTGCAATGTGTGGTCAGGCCGTCGAGGAGTCCGCTCAGCATGTCGCCAGTGGTCCTTGTTTGGTGTAACTCGCCGATGAGTGCCGAGGCCTCATCGGGTAGCCGCGTTGCAAGCTCCGTAAGAATCGCGAACAGAGTCGCGGGTGAAAAGCGACAGGATCTGGCTAGTTCGGTAAAGTGGCGAGGCTGGATTTCACGCCACCGGTAATGGCGTCCGATGCGCATCGCGAGCTTCATCTTTTGCACAGGAATCTGCTTAGGATAGGGCCAAGCGCTCGCGATATCGTACAGGGGGGCTAACCGCATGCTGTATCGCTCGCCGCCGCGGCCATAGAGCAAGGAAAAGTTTTTGGCGTGCGCATCCGTCGCGGCGATCAGGTACACAAGACAAGCACTGCGCATCAAACGCTCCCGATCCGCTTCAGGTTCGTCGGTCCCCTCAAGCAGTGTCATGACTTGGGCGAAACCTGGACCGCCTTGGTTCTCGTACTTGGATCCCGGATGGATCCCCAATGCCTGACAGCAATCCTCCTGATGAATGCGCAGCCAGCGGCCTTCCCTCCGAATACGATCGTAGCGTTCGGCGATCAACGTGGGGACGCCGCCGATGACGCGGCATTCAGTGCTGGCAGCGGCAAGACCCACTCGGCGTGCGAGCATTAGGCAGAAATGTTCGTTGAGATCGAACGCATCGAACTCAGTAGTCACCGGCTTCAGTACATGAGTAGTGGGAGTGCGTCCCTGCGGCACTCCCCAGCGCCGATGACGCTTATCGAAATACAATGCAGTCTTTGCCTGCGCGCCGGAGAGAGAAAACTGTCCCTCGGTCGCACTTTCGCGAGCCGCGCTCGCATCCTGCGCAAGGTGTTGAATGCGCCGCTCCAGTTGAGCATCGTCCAGCCATTCGATCTGTAGCGGCGCATCGGCTGCGGCCTGGACTTCATCCAATCGGTCCTCGCGCACGAATTGCACGGCGCCGGCGCAGTCCTCGCCCACATGGGAGAGCAGTGCCACGGGATTTCGCGCGGAGACCTGGAATCGGCGCGCCCACGCATCGAGTGTGCGCTCGTTATCCGGTAGCAGTCCCCAGAGGAAATTGGTCACCACGCTACCGGTGATGCCCGTGGGCTGAATCGGCCAGGCTTGCGAGACCGGGTAAGCGCCTTCGTCAGCGAGCCAGGCCTCGCTGTAAGCGAAGCGCACTGTCGAGCCGCGCATCTCGAGTGTGCCGGCGACCTCGCCGTCGAGGCAGACAAAGAGTCTCATGACTTGTCGGCTGGTCGACTGGGTCGCACATGGGAATCGATGATGTCAGATAGCGATACGTCCTTACGGGAAGATCGTCGAGGTTTGGGCTCGCTCCACGGGACGACACCAGTCTGCAGTCGCACGCCGAGGTAACCAAGCGCTCGAAGGATCTTACCAACTTGGGCGGTATCCTTGCCCTGCTCGACTTCCGAGACCCAGGCTTGCGTAGCGCCAATCGCCCGCGCCAATTCGGTCTGGCTGAGGCCGCGATGGCGCCGCGCTGCCAAGATGATCTTGCCGACATCGGCGGCTGAGTGTGCCCACATGATCGATTACCACTGTATGGTCGAGCGTATATAATGCAATATATAGCCGCTCCGGCATATATGCAACTATATGCGATCGACAATAGCTTTCGCTCCTGTTCATTCGCCCCCCGCCAGGCAGCGCAGCACCGCCGGCGTCCGGGGCCCAGAGGTCGAACGGTCGAACTGCGCGCGAGCGCCGAGCGCCAGCAGAGAGGGCCTAATCGAGTTGCGCACGTGACAGCAGGAGGGACATGTCGGGCGAGGGAGAAGGATAGGACCATCTTCTTGCTCTGCCGGAGTGCCGCTAAACGGGAAGCGAATTGCGACGTCTCAGGGCGCCGTCGGCGCGCAGAAACTGGACCCCAATTGGACCCCACAGTCGAGCGTACGTGGACCCCAATGAGAATGCTCAGAGAAATTCTTGAGAAAATTCAATGGTCGGGGTGACAGGATTTGAACCTGCGACTCCTACGTCCCGAAAACTTTTGGACCCTGTCTAAGCGCTTCCAGGCGTGTCCACCGCTGTCATTAACACTATGATTTGACAGCATTTAGTATCTGGCCGAGAATATCCACATCCAGGGGTATCTCCCCCAAAGTGGAACCAAACTGGAACCATTTGAGCGCTTTTTAGCCATTGGTTCCAGTTTGGAGATGGCCAGACCGCTTGAAACGACTCACCGACCCGCTTCTCAAGGCCTATCTGCGCTCGCCCCCGAGCGCGCTCGAGACGCTGCCGGATGGCGCCATCCCGGGGCTCTCGGTTCGGTTCGGCACGGGGGGTACGGCCAACTGGTCCCTCCTCATTCGCGTCGCAGGAGAAGGCGGAGTCAACGCGAAGGGGAGGCTCCTGCGCGGGCCGAAGTACCGCGTCAACCTCGGGCGCTATCCGGAGGTCTCGATCAGCTCAGCACGGGCGAAGGCGGCGCACGTTCTTGATCAGGCCAGGCAGGGGATCCATCCCCGCCAAACCTTGAAATCGGTCCAGCCTGCAAGCGGCTTCACCGTCGAGACTCTCTCCCAGGAATTCATGACCCAGCACATTCATTCCCGGGAACTCGATTCGGCGCGCAAGTACGAGCTTTCATTCAGCACCCATATCAATCCCCGGATCGGGCGACTGCTCGCCGAGCGATTGACGCGCGAGCAGGTACGGGACGTGATGGACGCGGCACGCATCCGGCGCCCACGCCCGAATGGTCACCGCGGCGGGCGCATCGGGGGACTGGAGGCGGCGCGAACTGCGATGGCGGTGCTGCGTCACATGTTTACCTGGGCGATCGATGAGGGAAAGATCAAGCGCGACGATAATCCCGTGAGCAGGATCGACAGGAATCTACCCAAGGCCAAGCATCGCGAGGTCGTCCTGTCGTTGAACGAGGCGCGCCTCGTCTGGCAGGCGGCGGAATCGATCGGCTATCCCTTCGGGACGCACGTGCAGCTCATGCTGCTGACGGGGTGCCGCCTCGATGAATGGGCATCCGCGCGTTATAGCTGGATCGACCTGGATGAGGCGCTCATGGTGATCCCGGCGCGCGAGTACAAGAGCGATCATGTGCATATCGTGCCGCTCGTCACGCAGGCACTTGCGATTCTCAGGCGCGTCCCGAAGCCGACCAAGGGCGAGTACCTACTTTCGAGCACCGACGGACGCGTGCCCATTCAGGGCGTCTCAAAGTTCTACAGGATTCGGCTTCTCGATGAGATCCTGGCGATTACCGGAGACAAGTTTCCCAAGCGATTCACATCGCATGATTTGCGTCGAACCGTGGCGACGCGCTTGGCGGAGAGTCTCGGAGACCAGGGCGACAAACTCATCAGGCGAGTCCTAGGGCACTCCGATGGCAGCGTGACCGCGATCTACAATCGCTACGGGTACGTGAAGGAGATGCGACGGGCACTGGAGCAGTGGGCGAATGATCTGACGTGTGCGGGTGCCGCCTGAAAATCGTACGCGCCGGTGAGGGCTGAGGTTCAATCCCCAGGCAGTCCAGCGAGTCGCGCTCGAGTCATTCGGCCCCGGCGGAATTCGTTCCGGATTCAGTCTATTCCGCTCTTTATGTCCCGCACCGCACGTCAATCGACTCTCTCAAATCTCTCCCTTCTCCCCTCCTTTCGTAATATAGAGCCGCGCCTCTTGAGGAGGATAAAGTAAAATGAGACCAACGCATTTGAGCGATCCCACGCCTACTTGAGAAGCTGCATCTTGAAAATTGCAGACGCAGAGCAGACTTCTGTCGTCAGCGATGTCTATGCGATTTTAGACGAGGAGGCGGCGAAGTTCGAGGCGTAACTTGCAATACTCGAGATCAGACGCCGGCGTCGCCCGGGCCAAGCATTGCTCGGCGCTCGGCATCATTGTAGTGACCGGCGACGAGGCGGGATTGTGGCAGCGCACCGAGTGCCAGCGAGGCTGGCGTACTCTTTCCGGGCGCGGGCGCACCGCTCGCCAAGTTCTGCCCGCCGGCCGTCGCAGACGGCAAGCTTCCGGTGCCGACCTATGACGGTCGCGTCGATGTTTATGTCTCGAACCCATAGCTAGTGCCGCAGCGCGGGCTCAACAGCGCGAGCTTTTGCGAGCAGCTCGGTGGGCTCGCAAGACCGCCATAGCTCCGTTGCATCATGAGCTTTCAAGGCGCTTGAATAGAATAGCGAACGGCAGAGGAACAGTTATCTTGTTGGAAGCTCGCGTTCATTCCGAACTCGGACTGCTCACGGAGGAGCAGCGCACGATGCGCACTCTTCACCACGCAATCGTGGCGTTCGCGCGGCGGCGTCCTTGGCATTGCGGGCGCGATGCTCGCGGTCGGGTCGTCGCAACTGCTGCAATTCCCCCCGCCCGCGCCCAAACGGTTCCCCTAGCAGGCCGTTGAAAAGCGCTGATCGATGAACGTTGTCATGATCGAGCGATTCATTTTTGAGAGCTCTGGCGCTGGCCTGCGGTGTTGCGGCCGGGTTGGACCTCGCTCTTTAAGCTCTCGTGGATCGATTCGGCAGATCGCATCTACACGTCCCCTATGTCGGTACCGGCTCGGGCAAGAGCTTCGCTACCCGCAGCAGGCTGTGGCAGCCGATCGTGAGCACTGTCATGAAGCCGGCACTGCGATAACCGCGCACCCGCATCTTGCGCATGGGCCGTCCGTCCTT
>DATKPP010000092.1:0-69206 GCA_035524075.1 Steroidobacteraceae bacterium
ACCGCCAAAGGTCTCCGCCATCACCTTCGTCAGCGCCGCAGTCAAGGTCGTCTTGCCGTGATCCACGTGCCCGATCGTCCCAACGTTCACGTGCGGCTTGGTGCGTTCAAATTTCTCTTTGCTCATGGCTGCTTCTCATGGGCTCGCGCCCAGCTTTCCTCGGGGTCGGCCTTGCCGACCCCACACATTCAAACCGATGTCGGTGGAGCCCACGACCGGAATCGAACCGGTGACCTCGTCCTTACCAAGGACGTGCTCTACCGACTGAGCTACGTGGGCGGCTGCGCTGGAGCGGGTGATGGGAATCGAACCCACGTCATCAGCTTGGAAGGCTGAGGTTCTACCATTGAACTACACCCGCCGCTGATGGCGTCCAGTTGAGACCCTTCGCCCATCTCAATCTGCTGGGGCACCAACCACAAAGCTCGAGCGGCGCGGGCACCCCGGCGTGGCAGCGCCGCTCGAGTCTCGGGGGCTCTCTTCCTGCCCGCCTCCGCTGGTGGAGGGGGTAGGATTCGAACCTACGAAGGCGTAAGCCGGCAGATTTACAGTCTGCTCCCGTTGACCGCTTGGGTACCCCTCCCGCGAAATCGAGCCGCGTATTCTGATTTCGCAGGGGAGGGGTGTCAATGCGGTTGGCGCGATTATTGCTCGCCCCGCCGATCCGTCCCGACCCCCGCTTGCCCCGGGGGCTCTTGGCCGTCCTACCCCGGCCGCTCCCAGGCCACCCGCCCGCCGCAGACTACCTTTCGGCAGCGGCCGTACCCAACCCAGTAGCCGAGCTCCTCGGGCGATGCGATATCCCAGACCGAAAGGTCGGCTCTCCGGCCGACCTCCAGAGCCCCGATCTCGTCCTGCAACCCGAGCGCGCGGGCGGCGTGCCGGGTGGCACCCGCCAGGGCCTCCTCCGAGGTGAGTCCGAACAGCCGAATGGCCATGTTGAGCGCCAGCTGCAGGGAGGTCCCGGGCGCCGATCCGGGGTTGCAGTCCGTTGCGACCGCCACGCGGGTGCCCGCAGCCCGGAACTCGGCGAGCGGCGGTTTGCGGGCGCCGCCGAGGACATAGAAGGCGACCGGCAGGAGCACCGCGACCGTGCCGGCCCGAGCGAGCGCCTGGGCGACTGCGGCATCGGCGTATTCGAGGTGGTCGCACGAGAGTGCGCCGAAGCGCGCGGCCAGGAGGCTGCCGCCGATGTTCGCGAGCTGCTCGGCATGCATCTTCACCGGCAATCCAAGCTCCTGCGCCGCGCTGAACAGCCGCTCCGCCTGCCGGGTGTCAAAGGCGATGCGCTCGCAGAAGATGTCCACCGCATCGACCAGTCCCTGCGAGTGCAGCTGCGGCAGCCACTCCTTCGCGATCACATCGATGTACTGGTCCAGGCGCCCGGCAAACTCGGGCGGCACGGCATGCGCCGCCAGGAGCGTCGTGATCACGCGAACCGGAAACATCTGGCCCAGGCGGCGCGCCACGCGCAGCAGCTTCGCCTCATCGGCGAGCGTCAGTCCGTAACCGGATTTCACCTCGAGGGTGGTGATGCCATCTGCGAGCAGTGCCCGGAGCCTCGATGCGCTCTGCTCGAAGAGCTGCTCCTCGCTGGCGCCCCGCGTGGTGCGCACCGTCGTGAGGATCCCTCCCCCGCGACGAGCGATCTCCTCGTACGAGACACCGCGCGCGCGCTCGGCAAATTCCCCGGCGCGTGTGCCGGCAAAGACCAGATGCGTGTGACAGTCGATGAGCCCGGGGGTAACCCAGGCTCCCCCCAGATCGTGACGCTCGGAGATCTCGGCGCGCAAGCTCTCGGGCACCGCACTCTCGGGCCCGATCCACTCGATCAGGCCCTCCCTCGCAACCAGCGCGCCGCCATGTATGCGGCGCATGGTCTCATCGCACGTCGCAAAGTGCGCGCGGGTCCAAAGAGTCGCTGGGCCTGGCATGGGACGATCCTAGCACTGTGCATGCAGTGTGCAGTCGACCGAGCCGCCAAACGCGACCGCATGGCGCTGCGTCCCTCGCGCAGCGCGCAGCCGCTGAAGCTGCGCCCCAGGGTGCTTATGATTTCTTCTTGCTCCGCCGCTCGAGCTGCTCGAGCTCGTCCACGCTTGCGACCTGGCGCGGAGTGGGGCTCGGACCCGCAGTCGCCTTCCGCCGTCCGAGCTCGTGCCCCAGAACGTGCTGCAGCTTGCGGATGCTGCCATCGATCGCGATGCGGAGCACCTCAGCCTCGTCGTGCACGGCGATGGGTTTGAGACCTCCGAGGTGAGCCTCCATGACGCAGCGCTTGCCGGTCTTGCCGCGCTTGTGATTGCTCACATCGCTCAAGTGCACCTCCACGCGGGTGATGCGATCCGACCACCACGCAAGCCCGTCCGTCACGGCGGCGCTGACCCGGCTGGTGAGGCCTTCACTCGATGTCACTGTGTGGTCCGAGCTCACGAGCACTTGCATCGGAGGCTGCACCTTGCGTTTGGAGTGGATTGAGGTCGAGGCCGCAAGGACTGTTCCGACGAGCGCAGCGGTCTCGAGTGCGCTTGCCCTGCGCCAGCTCCCCGCTCGCAAGTCATCCGGCAGCTGGAGCGGCCCGTAGCGCACACGCGCAAGCCGGCTGACCTCACAGCCCACCGCGCCCCATAGCCGCCGAACCTCGCGATTGCGCCCCTCCTTGATCACCACGCGGTACCAGCTGTGGCTTGCCGCGGCATCCGCTTCGCTCGGCCGCTCCGGAACGATGCGCTCGAAGCGCGCGAGCCCATCCTCGAGCTCGACGCCGAGCTCGAGCGCGGCGAGGGCCTCGCGGCGGGGCGCACCGCGAACGCGCACGCGGTACTCGCGCTCGACCTCGGCCGAAGGGTGCATCAGCCGGTGCGCCAGCTCGCCGTCGGTCGTGAAGAGCAGCAATCCCGAGGTGTTCACGTCGAGCCTGCCGACCGAGATCCAGCGGCCCTGCCGGGGAGGGGGGAGCTGGTCGAAGACCGTGGGTCGGCCCTCGGGGTCGCTGCGCGTGGTGAGCTCTCCCAGGGGCTTGTTATAAAGGAGTAGCTCCCGGGTGGCCGCGGGGGTCTCGGGCGCAAGCTCGACCTTCTTTCCGTCCAGGCGTATGTCATCGCCCGGGCGGGCCCGGTCACCCAGCTGCGCGAGACGGCCGCCGATCGTTACACGGCCTTCCCGGATCCATTGCTCGACGGCGCGCCGCGAGCCCAGGCCGGCGGCGGCGAGCAGCTTTTGGAGCCTCACCATGGGAGGCCGCGGTCACCTGACAACACCCGCGCATGATAACGGCCGGATCTCACCTCATACTCCCCCGTTCCTTGCAGCCGTCCTGCGGATTGGCTTAAACACTGTGGACATGAGCGTCGCGCCTGAGGACCCTGGGGTCGTGGACACCTCGATCGTGAATCCCAATCTGCCCGACCGCACCTCGGCAGACGCTGAAAGGCCGCAGAAGGCGAGCGGAGATGCACGGCACTTTGCGACCATGCCCGACCCCTTCCGGATGTGGCGCGGCGGCAGCCTGCGCGGCGCCCGGGTGGCCTACGAGACCTGGGGGGAGCTTTCCCCGCAGCGTGACAACGCCATTCTGCTCTTCACCGGGCTGTCCCCTTCCGCGCACGCGGCCTCCTCGCTCACCGATCCGAGCGATGGCTGGTGGGAGGGCATGGTCGGCCCCGGCTGCGCGATCGACACGCGCCGCTACCACGTCATCTGTGTCAACTCCCTGGGCAGCTGCTTCGGGTCCACGGGGCCCGCCTCGGTCGATCCGGCCACCGGCGCGCCGTACCGTGTGAGCTTTCCGGATCTGTCGGTGGAGGACATCGCCCGAGGGGGCTTCGAGACCCTGCAGTCGCTCGGGATCGACTGCGCCCACACCATCATCGGCCCCTCCCTGGGCGGCATGGTGGTGCTCGCCTACCTGGCTCAATTTCCAGGCGCCGCTCGCAACGCCATCAGCATCTCCGGCACCGCCGCGGCCTCTCCCTTTGCCATCGCGCTGCGCTCCATCCAGCGCGAGGCAATCCTGCGCGATCCGAACTGGCGCAACGGCCACTACACCGCGGAGCGACCGCCCGCGACCGGGATGCGCATCGCGCGCAAGCTCGGGATGATGACGTACCGCTCCGCGGCGGAATGGAACGTGCGCTTCGGGCGCCAGCCGGCCGCGACCGAGCACCGCCAGAGCCACCCCTTCGGCGCGGAATTCGCGATCCAGAGCTACCTCGAGCTGCACGCGCAGCGCTTCGTGCGCGCGTTCGACCCGAATTGCTACCTCTATCTCTCGCGCGCGATGGATCGGTTCGACCTGACGGCCCACGGCGGCTCGGTCGAGCACGTGCTTGCAGCCTCGCGCCTGGAGCGGGCGCTCATCATCGGGGTTCAGTCGGACCTGCTGTTCCCGATCGAGCAGCAGCGTGCGCTCGCGGAGGCCTCGAGGAAGGCCGGCGCGGACACGAGCTTTGCTCCGCTCGACTGCCTGGAGGGCCACGATTCGTTCCTCATCGACCTTGCGAGCTTCGGCCGCGAGATCGCAACCTTCCTCGGCGCACCCTCACAGCCGGACTGAGCCCTCGCCACCCCGTGAACCGGCGGCGGGGTTTGGAAATGTTAAGTTCAGTCGGTTGCGCAGCCCGCATTCTCTGTAGGCATAATTGCCCCTGGTCACCCTCCGTTCATCATGAGTAGAAGAAATAACGAGGCTGCCGCCTTGGAACGTCGCCTGCACACCCGGCATCGGGCCCGTACGACCGTGTACATCACCACGCCCGATGGGAAGAGAAAGCTGTGCAGGGCGGTGAATCTCAGCGCGACGGGTGTGTTCATCGAGACGACCAACCTCGGGCTGCGCAAGGGCCAGCACGTCGAGCTCGCCTTCGCGATCAACCTGGGGGCGGTCACCAAGCTCCACCGGCGCACCGCGGTCGTTGCGCATGTCTCGCGGGGTGGCACGGGGCTCATGATGGAAGCGTATAGCGCCGCGGCGCGTTAGCGCCCCCGGAGGAACCAATGCGCGCTCTGCCACGCCGCTCGGTGACGGCCCTTGCGCTCACCGGTCTGCTCGCGCTTGCGAGCGCTCTACCCTCGGCTGCCGCGGCCCCCGGCGTTGCGCCCACGCGCGCGCCCACCGACGCGGCGCACTGTGTCGATGCGTCCACCCTCGATCTCGGACGAATCCTCCCGCCGCCTCCCGCGGCCGGCTCGCCCCAGGAGCGTGCGGAGCTCGACGAGCTGCTGCGCATCCAGGCCACCCGCACCCCCGCGCAGGTCGAGCTGGCGCAGAAGGACGCCGAGATCAGCATCTTTCGCTTTGCGGATGCGCTGGGAGATCCGCGCGGATTCACGGCTGCGAACCTGCCTCTCACCCTCAAGCTGTTTCACGATGCGAGAATCGATCAGACCGCGGTGTCGAGCGCGGCCAAGCGCGAATTCGCCCGACCGCGGCCGTTCTCGGTGGACAGCCGCCTGGACCCGGTCGTCGCGCGCCCGTCCTCGGCCTCCTACCCGAGCGGCCATTCCACCTGGGCGTACACCACGGCGCTCGTGCTTGCGGACATGGTGCCCGAGAGGCGCGCGCAGATCATGGCGCGCGCCGATCAGTTCGCGCACAACCGGATGATCGCAGGAGTGCATTACGGCAGTGACGTGGAGGGTGGTCATCTCGCCGGCACGACGATCGCCGCGATGCTCTTTGCGTGCCGGCCGTTCGAGGAAGAGGAAGCGGGTGCTCGATCGGAGCTGCGCGCCGCGCTTCATCTGCCCCGCTGAGGGCGCGTGGGCGCGGTTCGCGTGCGGCCGAGGCTCGGCGTCAGGCTTGACCTTTGGAGGGAACGCGAGCGGCCGGTCGTCGTTTAGGAGTGGGGACCACGCAAAGGAGCACTGCAATGGATCAAGATCGCATCAAGGGCGCCGCAAAGGAGAAGATCGGCGAGGCGAAGAAGAACCTCGGCAAGATGACGGGCGACGAGAAGATGAAGCGCGAAGGTCAGGTCGAGGAGATCGGCGGCAAGGTGCAAAACACGATTGGCGGCGTGAAGGATTCGCTGCGCGAACAAAAACACGAAGACAAGCACGAGAATCACTGAGTATCGCGTATCGTGCCTCGGCTCTTGCCGGAGCCATCGAGCTCCGGCAAGAGCGGAACTGCCGGGAGGACATGGCTAAAGTCCCTGGTGCGGCTCGAGGCCGCACTGCCACGCGAGCCTTCGCAGGTACCGCCGCACCCCCGCGGGCTTGCTCTCGGCCTCGATCACATCGGCAACGACGACGCCCTTGCGGGTGAGGTCGCGAATGAAGTTCACCACGGAGTTCCAGCGACCGATCGCCTCGTCTTCGGTTTTCATGCGCGGACCGCAAGCGCCGCAGCTGCAGCGGACCTGAAGGCGCCACCGCCCCGCGAGCGTCGGACACATGGCGCACATCGGGCAGATCTCCATGGCGATCGAGCTCATGCTTCCCCCTTTTCATTCGAGCGAATTTGAATCGAGGCGCGACGTAATTAAGTTATGCCTCGCGTCGAACGAAAACTGTGAGGCAGTGCGCGCATCGCTCATGCGAGCGCGGCGGATTGCTTCAAATTTTTTCGTGCGTGCGCGCTCGAGCTCTTCCTATTGCCGAGCTCACGTGCGCCGCGGGAGCGAGCTCAGTCGCCGTCTTCCTTCTTGATCTGCGACTGGGCGTAGTTCTCCTGGCCGATGCGCTTGATCAGATCGAGCTGAGTCTCGAGGAAGTCGATGTGCTCTTCCTCGGATTGCATGATCGACTCGAACAGCTCGCGCGAGACGTAGTCTCCCGCGGACTCGCTCGCGCCGATCGCAGCCTTGAGCTCGGCCCGAGCCGCCATCTCGAGCTTCAGATCGCAGCTCAGGCACTCCTCGAGGTTCTCCCCGATGAGGAGCTTGCCCAGATCCTGGAGGTTCGGCAGGCCATCCAGGAACAGGATGCGCTTGATCAGCCGGTCGGCATGTTTCATCTCATCGCACGACTCGTGCTTCTCGAGCTCCTCCAGGCGCTGCAGCCCCCAGTTGCCGAACATCCGCGCGTGCAGGAAGTACTGATTGATCGCGGTGAGCTCGTTCTTGAGCACGGCGTTCAGGTGCTGGAGGATTTTTGGATCGCCCTTCATGACGCCGCTCCTGTTGGTGTTCTTCACGCCATCATCGGCCAGCGAGGAGGCCGGCGCAACGGACGGGAACGAGCGATGCTCAGGCGGAGCGGAGCGTGCAGCCGCGCAGATGCTCGTCGACGACCTGCCTTGCGGTCTCCTCACAGCGGCCGCAGCAGCTGCCAACCGGCAGCGAGCACTGCACGTCACACAGCGAGCGGGCGCCCCGGTCGAGCGCTTCGCGGATCTGGCGGTCGGTGACGGTATGGCAGATGCAGACGTACATGGTCGAGCGAGCGAGCGTGAGTCTGAGGTCGGGACGGTCTTATCCTAGGTGCAAATAAGAATGATTGTCAATTGCATTCTGTTTGACGTAAGCCGGGCGGCCGGCGCCGACCGCTACCGGGTCGTATGCCGCATCGCAGCATCACTCCCACGCGTGTAGGATCCCCTTCAAGCGCATGTCACTCAAAGATTGGATTCAGAAGGGACGCGAGGTCGGCGCGAGCGACCTTCACCTGGAGGCGGGAACACCGCTCGTCGCGCGCATCCGCGGCGAGCTGTCACCGATCGGCGAGCCGCTGGGCGGTGCGCGCCTGATCGAGGTGGGTCAGGAGCTCCTGGGCACCGAGGGCTGGCCGAGCTTCATCGAGCGCGGCTCGGCCGATGTGTCGCTGGTGGCGAGCGGAACGCGCTGCCGCGTGAGCCTCTACCGCACCATCCGCGGCGTGGCGATGGCGATCCGACTCCTCTCCCCGTCCGTGAACGATCTGCGCTCGTGCAACCTGCATCCTGACCTGCGCAAGCTCATCGAGGCGACGAGCGGCCTTGCGCTCATCTCGGGTCCCACCGGCAGCGGCAAGTCCACCACGCTCGCCGCTCTCATCGAGGAGCTCAATCTCGCGCGCGCGCGCCACATCATCACGCTCGAGAGCCCGCTCGAGTACGTCTTTGCCAACCGCAAGTCCTTCATCCGTCAGCGCGAGATCCCAACCCACTCGGGGAGCTTCGAGCAGGCGATCATCGATGCGCTGCGCGAGAACCCCGACGTGCTCGTCGTGACCGAGATGCGCACGCCGGAGGTGATGCGCCTGACGCTGAGCGCGGCCGAGACCGGACACCTGGTGCTGGCGACGATGCACTCGGCCACCTGCGCCGAGGCGCTCAATCGCATCTGCATGTCGTTCGCGGCCGAGATCCAGGGCAGCATCCGCGCGCAGCTCGCCGATGCGATGGTCGGCATCGTGTGCCAGCGCCTGGAGTTTCTCCCCGCGCTGCAGCTGCGCGTGCCCAGGTGCGAGGTGCTGTTCGGCAGCTCCGCGGCGAAGGCCACCATCCGCTCGGGCCAGTTCAGTCAGATCGCCAACGTCATCCTCTCGGGCGGCGAGGAGGGCATGTGGACGTTCGACCGTTATCAGCGCTGGACCGAGCAGAAGTCGGACTGGGTTCGCCCGGCCGCGCGACCCGCTACGATCCCGCCGGCGGAGGCGGTCAAGGTGGTCAACGTGCCCAAGGCTGCAGCACCGCCACGGGCGGCGACTCCCTCGCGGCCTGCGGCCGGCTCGACGGCGGCACCTGGGGAGATCACGATCGATGAGGACATCGATCTGAACGAGATCGCAGAGCTCGCGCGCAAGATCGAGGAGCGCACCCGCTGAGCCACTCCCTGAGCCACTCCCGCGAGCCATGAGTTTCCCATCGAAGCCCAATGCCCCCGCATGCGAGCGCAATCGCGAGCCGATCCTCGGCGTGCTGCGCCGCTGGTTCGCCGATCGCAGGAGCGTGCTCGAGATCGGAAGCGGCACCGGCCAGCACGCGGTCGCCTTCGCGACCGAGCTGCCGCACCTCGAGTGGCAGACCTCCGACGTCTCGGAGAATCTCGCCGGCATTCGCATGTGGCTGGATGAGGCGCATCTGCCGAACACCCCGCCGCCGATCGAGCTCGATGTGAGCGGCCGCTGGCCCAAGGCCGCCTACGATGCGGCGTTCAGCGCCAACACGCTGCACATCATGAGCTGGGACGAGGTGCGCAAGCTCTTCGCAGGTCTTTCCCGGGCGCTCACGCCCGATGCGACGCTTGCGATCTACGGCCCCTTCAACTACTCGGGGCACTTCACGAGCGACAGCAACGCGGGCTTCGATCGCAGCCTCAAGGAGCGCTCCGCGAGCATGGGCATCCGGGACTTCGAGGCGGTCGACACCCTGGCGCGCTCGGCCCGATTTCAGCTCGCCGAGGATTGCGCGATGCCTGCGAACAATCGCACGCTCGTGTGGAGACGCGAGCCGTGAGCCCCTGCCCGCAGCTCAAGCGCGCTGCTCCCGCGCGCGCAGCTACTCGCCCAAGTGCTCGAGCAGCGGCGCCTCCTCGCCCGGGTCTTCCGTCTGCGAGCTCGGCAGGAACTTGAACTTGAGCGTCCGGGGATAGGCCTCCGCGACGTGCGTCTGGAGCGCACGGATCATCTGCGCGTGATACGCCGCGCCCTCGTCCACCGTCCTGTTGCCCGTCACGATGTCGTCCGCGATGTTGAGCGCGATGGTGTTCTGCGGCTCGCTGTCGCAGTGGCACGAGAGCTCACCGCGTGTGGAGTCGATGACGAGGCTGCCGTTGTACTTGATCAGATCGGACGCCTTCTCGGGCGGAACGCGATAGTTGACGGTCTGCTCGAGCACATCCTCGTGCGGGAAGGGAAAGTTGTGTTTGACACCCGCGCGGTGCAGCACCATTCGCTTCCAGGGCACCTTCTCGCCCCAGATGAGCTCGCGCGCAGTGGCCTCCTGAGGTGGGCCGTACTTCGCGACGAGCGTCGCGGCCAGCTTTCGTCGAGCCTCGGGCCAGCCGGAGAGGTGCTGGTGAACCCAGGACGCGGCGGTCGACGCATCGGTGCTCATGCGGGCACTATGGGCCAGCTCCTCGAGTCAGATCAAGGAGCGCCCCGCGCACGGGCGCAAGGCTTGCGAGACCGGATGCCCCCATGAGGCGCATCAATCGATCGTCACCGACCGAGTTTCAGATCCGCGCACGGCGTGTGGGGAACGTGCGGCCGCTCGTGCGCTTCGAGCCCACCCCGCCCCATATCGTGACGGCGATGCTGGAGCTTGCCGAGGTCAAAGCGCGCGACGTGGTGTACGACCTGGGCTCAGGCGATGGCCGCATCGCAGTAGCTGCGGCCAAGCGCTACGGTGCGAAGGGGGTCGGCGTCGAGATCCATGCCGGCCGCGTGGCCGAGGCCACCCACAATGCCCACCTGGCCGGCGTCTCCCAGCGCGTACAATTCCTGCAGCAGGATCTGTTCGATGTGGACCTGCGCCCGGCCAGCGTCGTCACGCTCTTCCTGCTCCCCGAGGCGAACGTGATGCTGCGGCCGAAGATGCTGCGTGAGCTCGCGCCGGGCTCGCGCGTCGTCTCGTACATTCACGAGATGGGCCGCTGGAAGCCGGAGAAGGCGCAGTACTCGATCGATCGCACCGGACGGTATCACCGGATCTACCTGTGGACGGTGCCGGCGCGGGGCGCCGCGGGTATGATTGCGCCGCGGACACCACAAAGCGACGAATAGCCCCAAGGTCAGCCCGCAACACAGCGGCCGCATGCCCTTTCGGTCGGGAGGTCCCGTCTCATGTCGTACTCGCGACGTATCGCAGCGCTCCTCGTCGCTGCTCTCATTCCCTTGCTTGCCTACGCTGAGTCGAACCCCTTGAGGCTGGACGATGTGGGCAAGATCGTGCGCGTCTCCGACCCGCAGCTCTCCCCCGACGGCAAGTCGATCGTCGTGATCGTATCGCGCCCGAATCTGGCGCAGGACCGCTACGACTCCTCGCTCGTGCTGATCGATGTGGCCTCCGGCGCGCAGCGCACCCTCACCTACGAGCGCAAGAGTGTGTTCTCTCCGCGCTGGTCGCCCTCGGGTGACCGCCTCGCCTTCCTCGCACTGGCGCCGGCTCCGTCCTCCGATGACCTCATGAGCGGGGAACCGGAGCCTGCTGCATCTGCGGGTATCAGCCCCGAGCCGCCCGCGACCAAGCCGACCGTCCAGATCTACGTGCTGCCGATGAAGGGCGGGGAGGCGCACCGGCTGACACGCTCCGCACACGATGTGGAGCAGCTCGCGTGGAGTCCGGACGGCAAGCAGATCGCCTTCGCGATGGCCGACGACAATCCATCGCAGAAGGATATCGATAGTCACAAGGACGCATTCGAGGTGGGCGATGACAGCTACCTCTCGACCGAGGCCGACGTGCCCGCGCACCTGTGGATCGTCTCCGCGGAGGGCGGCCGCGCGAAGCGGCTGACCGCCGGCAGCTGGACGTTGCCGCGGGCAGCCCCGCCGAGTGCGCCCTCGTCCCCGATCTCGTGGTCGCCCGACGGCAGCTCGATCGCGATCGTGCAGCAGCAGAAACTCGCGTACGGCGACAACGACCAGACGGTCGTCTCGATCGTGGAAGTCGCGAGCGGCACAGTCCGAAAGCTGACCTCGCACCGCCTCACCGAGGGCTTCCCGGTGTTCTCGCCCGATGGATCGCAGATCGCCTATGAGTACAACCGCGACGGCGACCCGAACAACGAGCTCGATGTGCTCGTGGCACCCACCGCGGGAGGCGATGGGTTCGATGTCACGCGGACGCTCGATCGAGACATCGTGCGCGCTGTGTGGATGCCCGACGGCCAGTCGCTGCTCCTCGGCGCACATGATGGAACGCGCGTGGCGCTCTGGGTGCAGCCGCTCGAGGGGCCCGCGCGCAAGCTCAACCTCGCCGACCTCGACCCGGCCTGGAGCTTCTGGATCGATCTGTCGCTCGGCAAGGACGGCGCGCTCACCTTCACCGGCAGCACGCCCACTCATCCCAACGAGCTGTATTACCTCTCGAGCCTCGATGCCCCGCCGCGACGGCTGACGGATTTCAACGATTTCATCGCCGCGCGCCAGCTCGGACGCGTGCAGAGCATCACCTGGTCCGGGCCCGATGGATTTACCGAGGACGGCGTTGTCTTCTATCCGCACGACTTCGAGGTCGGGCACAAGTACCCGCTCGTGCTCTATATCCATGGCGGCCCGCAGGCCGCCTCCACCGAGGGGTTCAGCGCCCTGCCGCAGCTTCTAGCCGCGCACGGCTACGTCGTGTTCTCGCCGAATTATCGCGGCAGTGACCATCGTGGCAACGCCTACCAGCGCGCCATCTTCAACGATGCGGGCGACGGCCCGGGCCGCGATGTGATGGCGGGCCTGGCAGCGCTCGAGCGGCGCGGATTCATCGACACTTCGCGCATCGCGGTGTCCGGC
Source organism: Steroidobacteraceae bacterium (assembly GCA_035524075.1). GTDB lineage: Bacteria > Pseudomonadota > Gammaproteobacteria > Steroidobacterales > Steroidobacteraceae > JASHUC01. The sequence continues at coordinate 12,370 of DATKPP010000092.1, forward strand.
TGGTCCTATGGGGGTTACATGACCTCCTGGATGATCGGGCATTACCAGATCTGGCGGGCCGCCGTCTCCGGGGCAGCGGTGAACGACCTCGTGCACGCCTATGCACTCTCGGACTTCAATGTCACCGAGCGCTGGAGCTTCGGTGGCTCGCCCTGGAGCGGCAAGCTGATGGCGGCGTACGTCGAGCAGTCCCCGATCACCTACGCCAGCCGTGTGAAGGCGCCGACGCTCATTCTTTCGGATACCGCCGATGCGCGCGTACCCATCACGCAGTCGTACCTCATGTATCACGCGCTCAAGGACAACGGCGTCACCGTCAAGTTCTTTGCCTATCCGGTCCCAGGGCACTTCCCCGGGGATCCCATCCGGACGATGGACGTCTATCGGCGCTGGATCGACTGGATCGATCAGTACATGAGGTAGCGCAACGGCGTCAGTGCGCGGCGCCCGAGCCCTGATGGCTCAGCGCCCACACGTACGCGGACACTGCCGACAGCTGCGCGGCCGAGAGCTGCGATCCGCCCATGGGCGGCATGGGAGCGCGATACGCCTTGGGCTTCGCCACGCCCTCGCGAACGATCCTCTGGATGCTTGCGTCGCTGCCATCGCCCCACAGGTATTTGCTGGATGTGAGATCCGGACCGAGCGGTGTTCCGCGGCCATCGGGACCGTGGCACCCCGTGCAGGTCGCAGCGGCGACCTGGCCGTGATACACGCGATCGCCCAGCTCCAGCATCTCTCGCGTTGCGCCCGGCGGCGGGGTGAGATTCGCAACCGCACCGGCGTTGGGATGAAGACCTTCGGGAGGCAAGGCGTTCGCGCTGAGGCCTTCGGGTCCGAGCGCAGTCATGCTCGGACAGGGCGTCACATCCGAGCCGCCCTGCTGCGAATCCGAGCCGCCCCGGTACGTGATGCGCCAGATCCGTCCCCCGATATCGTCGGACACGTAGATCGCACCATCCGGTGCGGCGGCCAGCCCGGACGGACGATGCGGGGCGGCCGGACTCTTGTCCGCTCCCGAGAACCCATCGGCGAAGATCTCGCAGGCCGCCCCGAACTTCGAGAGCGGCTGGAATACCACGTTGTAGCCCTGCTGCGGGAAGGGCGCGCGGTTCCAAGAGCCGTGGAAGGCGATGAACGCACCCCCGCGATAGTGAGCGGGAAACCTCGCGCCGTAATACAGGAGCAGATCGTTCGGGGCCCAGTGCGCGGGGAAAGCCGCAAGCGGACCGCGCATGTCTGCGCATCGACCCATCGTCTTGCCGTTGCCGCCATATTCTGGCGCAAGCTCGAGCGACTGCTTGACGCCATCGTAATAGCAGTAGGGCCAGCCGTAATTGCCGTTCTGCACGACTCGCAGCAGCTCCTCCGCGGGCAAGTAGGCGCCCTGCTCGGGTGTGAAGAGCTTCGGCCAGTTCTGCCCGAGCTGGTCGCGCCCGTGCTGGGTCGAGTACAGGCCGTAGCCCGTCGAGTCGATCGCCATCCCGTCCGCATTGCGAATGCCGGTCGCATAGCGCTCGGCGGAGGAGAACCTCTGGTTCAGCTGGTTGGCGTTGTAGCGCCAGATGCCGCCGCGCGTCTCGAGCTCGGTGCAAGGATCGATCCCCGGCGACTCGAGCATGCGATTCTGGCGCTGACACGCATTGGTGGCGGAGGCGACATCGACGTACAGCCAACCATTCGCATCGATCACGAACGGATGCATCGGGTGGTCACCCGACAGCGGCAGGCCCGAGAGGACGATCTCCTCCTTTCCAGTGGGCACGATCGAGCCGTGCGACATCTTGTAGCGGGCAATGTGATCATCGAGCTCGGCGTAGATGTAGCCCTGGTAGAGTGCGATTCCGGTACCCCCATGGCTGCCACCTTTGGCCGTCTCACCGAAGCGGCGAATGACGTTCGCTCTGCCCCGGTGCCTCGTGTCCTGCAGCGCCACGAGAAACGCCCCGTGCGGAGGCGGCGAGCCGACGTAGTAGCGACCGCTCCAGGTGTTGACATACAGCACCCCATTGGAGCCGACCACCATGTGACGCGCGTGCCCGATGTTGTCCGCGAAGATCGAGGCGCAGAAGCCTGAAGGAAGCACCAGTCCCGCTTTGCCACAGGCACCAGGGTCCGCAGGTGCGGATGCAGCATGGCTTTGAATGCGGGCTCGCCCGTGGGCGCCTGCGCCGGTCGAGGCCGCGGTCGCGTGGCTTGCGGGCCACGCAACGAGCAGGAATGCGACCGGGATGATGCGGGGGCGTAGCAGCCAGCGGGGGAAGGAGGTGTTTTTCATCTTCTTGACCTCGGCAACCGGGACGAGCGCGAACGATGCATCAACAATGGTAGCGCGCTGGAACAGCGCGGAGCTACCGTGGCAGGATGATGCAGCGCCGTCTGCGTTCCCATCGGAGGTGAGTCACATGAGCAAGGCACCCGGCTATCAGAAGCATCCCGAGCACCAGATCCGCGAGAACCGCGTGACTCAAAGGGTCACCGTGGAGATCAACGGCAGGGTCGTCGCGGATTCGACCGATGTGATTCGCGTGGATGAGGACCGCGCTCCACCTCGCTACTACTTCCCGCGCGCCGATGTGCGCATGGATCTCCTCGAGCGCACGGCCACGACGACCGTGTGCCCGTTCAAAGGAACGGCGAACTACTTCAAGCTACACGCGGATGGGCGGGGTGGAATGCAGCTTGATGATGCGGTGTGGACCTATGAGCAGCCCTACGATGAGCATCGCGGTTTGAAGGATCGGCTGGCGTTCTACGATGACAAGTACCGGGATATTCACGTGCGGGCGCAGGGGTAGACACCGCAAGCAGCCGCGCCGGTTCGGCCGGTCACTCGCCCGCTGCCGCGGCGCTGGCGGCCGTCTCGCGATACCAGTGGTTGAAGCGGACGACCAGCTCTTCAGCCCCCTCCGCATAGGGTCCGGGTCGATAGCCGATGCCGCCGATGCCGCGCTGGTTGTTCTCGGCGAGCTCCCGATCCTGAAGATTGGTCGCCGCCCACACCTCGGTCAGCTCCGGGATGCGAAAATCGACGCCTTCGCGGGCCTCCTTCGGGACCAGCCACTTGCAGACGACGCGAGTCTCCCCGGGGCCCGCGGGAAGAGCCGTGAACATGAAGGCGTAATCCGCGAACGCGTGGCAGAACGAGTTCGGCTCCGTGGCCCAGCGAAGCCCACCGATTTCGCTGCTATTGGTCCGCAGGAGCCGCTGCGCCACGAGCGGCCGGCCGTCCGCGGATACGGTCTCGACCCCGGGATTGAGCGGATAACGTCCGACATGCCACCAGAGTCCGGTCGCGGGCCCCACTGGAAAGCCGAGCTCCTGCATCTTGGCCACGTAGGCTGCATTGCGCGATCCGTCCGTGACCCTGAACCCCGCGTTGAATGCGATCGGAAATGAGACCTTGAGCTCCGGGTGCCAGGCAGCGCAGTGATAGCACTCGCGCGCATTCTCCATGACGAGCTTCCAGTTGGCCTTCTCCAGCAGCACGCTCTGGTATGCGAGCTTCGCCGATCCAAGCCTGTAGGGATTCAGGAAGGGCGCGGCCGCATCTCGAAACGGACTGAACTCCGGAGCTCCATCCGTCAGCGCGCCGTAGATGCACCCCTCGAGTCGCTCGATGCGAATCGGCACCAGGGAATGCTCCTCGAAGTGAAGCCCTTCAGGGGCGCGCGCCGCCCCCACGAGCTGCCCATCGAGCTCGTAAGTCCACTTGTGGTACGGGCAAACGATGCGCGAGAGCTTGCCGCTGCCCTCCGCGCAGATCTGCGCACCGCGGTGACGACAGATGTTATGAAATCCCCGGATGGCACCGTCGCGACCCCGCACCACGAGGATGGGGTTGCCTCCGATGGTCAAGGAGAAGTAGGAACCGGGCTCGGCCAGCTCCGCTTCGAACCCCAGCATCAGCCAGCTTCGGCCGAACACGGCTGAGACATCGAACTCGTAGATGTCCGGATCACGGTAGAACGGTTGCGGCAACGTGTGACCGGGCTGCGCCTGTGCCAGCAGGTCAAGGATGCGCTTCTTGTCGTACATCATGCGATCTCATCCGGCATGGCGCTCTTGCGTCGCTCGATGAACTCGCGCAACGCCTCGTCGCGCGACGGGTCCAGCGGTGGTGGCTCATAGGCGCTCAACAGTGCCTGCACCCGCGCGGAGGCCCGCTGTCTTTGATCAAGGCTACCTTCGGCGCGCCATTGCTCGTACGGATTGTTGTCGGCGAGCTCAAACTCGTAGAAGGCCGTTTGATAGTTCGAAAGAGTATGCCTGGATCCGAGGTAGTGCTTGCCCGGACCCACTTCGCGGAAGGCATCGAGCGCAAACCCATTCTCGTCCAGCGCGATCCCCCGCGCCAGGGCGTGGAAGGCGCCGCATTGATCGACATCCATCACGAATTTCTCATAGGACATCACCAGTCCGGCCTCGAGCCACCCCGCGCAGTGGAGCACGAAGTTTGCCCCCGCCAGAAATGCCGGCCAGAGGGAGTTGGCGCTCTCGGACGCGGCCTGCGCGTCGGGCGCCTTGGAGGCGCAGAGATTCCCGCCGCAGCGCAGCGGCACTCCCAGGCGCCGTGCGAGCTGCCCGATCGCGAGGTAGGCCAGTGCCGGCTCCGGAGTGCCGAACGTGGGCGCCCCGCTGCGCAATGACATGGAGGACAGGAAATTTCCGAGAATGGCGGGTGAGCCTGGCCGCTCGAGCTGTGCGAGGGCGACGCAGAAGACAGCCTCCGCGAAGCATTGGGCGAGTCCACCGGCGGTGGTCACCGGTCCCATCGCGCCGCCCAGGATGAAGGGTACGCACACCGGGGCCTGGTTGGCCGCCGCATAGATTCGGATGACGCGGCTCGCCTCGCCATCGAGGACCAGCGGCGAGTTGACGTTGACATTGCCGAGGATCACGCAGTTCGCATCGAGGTAGTCTGCGCCGAAGAGGATGCGGCACATCTCCACCGAATCGGCCGCGCGCGCCGCCGTCGTGACTGAGCCCATGAACGGCTTGTCCGAATACCGCATGTGGGCGTACAGCATGTCGAGGTGGCGCTTGTTGACCGGCAGGTCCACGGGCTCACAAACCGTACCACCGGAGTGATGCAACCAGGGCGCAACGTAAGCGAGCTTCACGAAGTTGATGAAGTCCTCGAGCTTTCCATAGCGCCGACCACGCTCGAGGTCGCAGACGAATGGCGGCCCGTAGGCCGGTGCGAAGACCGTGTGTGCGCCACCGATGCGTACGCTACGGCTCGGGTTGCGCGCGTGCTGAGTGAACTCCCGGGGCACTGAGCGGCGCACGATCTCGCGCGCAAGACCGGCGGGGACATGCACACGCCACTCATCCCGGATGCTGGCGCCGGCGGCTCGCCACAGGCGGACCGCCTCGGCGTCACCTCGCACCTCCATTCCTATCTCATCGAGCAACCGATCGGCATGTGCCTCGATCGCCGCCAGTCCCTCCTCGGACAGAAGCTCGTAAGGGGGAATGGCCCGGGTGATGTAGGCGGGGCCCGCGGGACGCTCCGCACGCTGCATCTTGCGCGCGTCGCGGGCGCTCGGGCGTGCACGGCGAGCGGTGTGCACCGATTCTTCGGTCATGCGCTGGGTCCCCGTCGTATGCTGATCACCCTCAGGCTGGCTCGTGTTCCCTCTCGAGCGTCGCTGCATCACCGGGCAGAGGGACTGCGCGCTCGGTCAAACAGTAGAGCACTGCGGGCACCAGAGTGCCGGGTAGCCAGGCGATGTCTGCGCCGATCAGGCGTGCAAGTGGTCCAGCGTAGAAGGAAAGGTGCACGAAGGGGATCTGTACGAGAATGCTGAAGAGATAGATCGCAATGGTGCGCCAGCGGTAGCGACCGTATATGCCATCCAGACGAAAGATATGCTCGATGCTGTAGAGCCCGCGACATACCACGTAATAGTCCGCGAGATTGATGGCGCTCCACGGAATCAGCGTGTATACGAGGATTGCCAGGAGATCGGAAAAATACGCGTCGAAATTGTTCCGCGTCGCAAGCGCTATGATCGTCGCAACCGTCATCAGAAAACTCATGACGATGAACTTGTACGTCAACCGGACGCGCTTCATCCCGCGCAGGCCCGTGATGATCGTGGTGCTCGACATGTAGGAGCTGTAGAGAACCATCAGATTCACTTCGATCAGGTTCACGATGATCAGAAACGCGGCCACATAGCGTCCGCGTCCGAACAGCTGTGCGATCCCCAGACCCGCATGTGAGGCGATGTAGGGAAACGAGGCCGCGAGCCACGCTCCCAGAATCATCATCAGCGTCGAGCTGGCAAAGTTGCCCATGCCCGTATACCAGAATGTCGTGGATGCGCTGACCTTGGCGGGCAGGTAGCGCGAATAGTCGGCCACGGTCGGCGCAGAGCTCAAGGACCAGGCGGTCGCCTGCGTGACGACCAGAATGAAGGTCGCGATGCTGAAATGGCGGGCGGGCGGCTCGGCGCCATCTGCGTGCGTGCCGTGGACGATGAGCAGTACGGTCACGCCGGCAAATAGAATTCCGGAGAGAACGGTGAGTGCGGCGGCGAGCCGATGGATCAGCTCATAGCCTATGAACGCGAGGAGCACCGTGATCGCCCCGAAGAGCACGATGGCCGCGGTTGGCGTCACGGGAACGATCATGCGGATGGTGTCTTGAATGAGGATCGCGTTCGCCGAACAGTAGAGCGTGGTCGAGGCAAGGACGGCAACCAGAGGCAGTCCGGCTCCAAGCACCCCGAACTGGGCGCGGCTCTGGATCATCTGTGGAATGCCGAGCTGGGGACCCTGCGCGGAATGGGCTGCCATGAAGAACGTGCCGGTCATGTTGCCCAGCAGCAGCGCCAGGCACGTCCACGCGAAGGGAAGCCCCGCGTAGATCCCGAGCGTGCCAACCGTCAAGCAGAGGATCGAGAGGTTGACCCCGAACCAGACGGTGAAGAGCCGCCTGGGAGTCCCGTAGCGCTGCGCATTGGGGATGAACTCGATGCCGCGCTGCTCTACTCCGAAACGGAAAGATTCCTCCGCGGCATCCAGGTCCGTGCGTGGTTGAGGGCGTGCCACTGCCGCTGCGCGCTGCTAGCTTGGCAAGATGCCATGCGAGCTCAGGATCTCGCGGATCTTGTTGTTGACCACCTCGGGCTTGTGCACCTCGCAGGAGACATGCCCGAGGCCCTGCAGCATGTGGAACCGAGCGTTCGGTGCGAGCTGCGCAACCCGGCGACCTTGCGGCGCGGGACATTGGCAGTCCTCGCTGAACCCGATGACCTCGATCGGCACCTGGCAGTGCGGCAGTTCGCCCACCACGTCGAAGTCGATGCAGGCCTGCCATTGGGCAATCAGCATTTCACCGTCACGATGACCGTAATTGCCGCCCACTCTCGATCTTATCTTCTTCCACAGCTCATCGTCGCCGAGCACCTCCGACGGGTAAGAAAAGGCGGCGTAGTGCGTCACGGCAAAGTCGGAGGGCAGCTGGCCGCCAGCGCGCCGGAAATTCACCTCCGCAACCATCCAGTCGCGCGAAAAGCCGGTCGCCTTGGCCGAGGTGCCCATCGGAATTGCAAGTCGCACCAGCTCGGGGTAGTTGATGGCGAACTGCAGGGTGATGAGCGAGCCCATCGACAGCCCGATCATGATGACCGGAGGATTGCATCTGGCTCTGACGAGCTCGGCGCAGTCGGCGGCCATGTCGGCGATGGTCCAGGGTGGGCGCTGACGGCAGAGCGTCCGACCGGCGCCGCGCGGATCGAACGAGGTGTTGCGGAACGACCCGCGAAAGGTGGCGAACTGATTGTCCCAGGCATCGGCCACCTCGTCCCCGCCGGGGATCCACACGATATCGGGGCCCTGTCCATCCTGGATGTAGCGCAGGTCAACATCTTTGAACGACAACGTCGGCATGGGTCTCCCGCACGGCGCGAACACATTTCCTTTGGCTCGGAACGAGTATAACCGCGCCTACGAGGTTCGCGACCCGTGCCCCCAAAGCGCCTAAACTCCGCGACGGATCGCCTAAAACTGCGCTACGGTAGTTGTGGTAAAACCCTTGGACTTCACCGACTTCGGAGGCCGTATGAACGACGCGAAGCACGTCCACGGCAAAGCGCACACGATCCACCGGCAGCACCAGCACTTGAGCTGGGACAATTCGAGGCCTCCGGCGATGCACGTTGCGCCGGGGGATACCGTCGACTTCCGTGACATCGATGCCATGTGTGGGCAGATCACGCCCGAATCCACGGTCGATGTGGTGGGCAAGATCGACTTCAGTCGCGTGAATCCGATTGCGGGCCCCGTCTACGTCGATGGTGCCGAGCCAGGCGACACTCTCAAGGTGACGCTGCTGGGATTCGAGCCGTCGGGCTGGGCGTGGACCGGAGTCATACCCGGATTCGGACTGCTCGCGGAGGATTTTCCCCAACCCTCGCTGCACATCTGGTCGTACGATCGAACGTTCTCGACCCCGGCAGCCTTTGGCAAGTTCGCGCGCGTTCCGCTCAAGCCCTTCTGCGGCACGACCGGCGTCGCTCAGAAGGCGCCCGGTAGCCATAGCACCATCCCGCCGTACGCGACGGGTGGCAACATGGATATTCGCGATCTCAGCGAGGGCGTGGAGCTCTACCTGCCCGTGCAGGTGAAGGGTGCCCTCTACTCCATCGGCGACCCGCATGCGGCCCAGGGGGATGGGGAGGTGTGCGGCACGGCCATCGAGTCGCCCATGAGCGTGCGAGCGAAGATCGAACTGGTCAAGGGCGGCAACCTGTCGTTCCCTCGATTCGTCTGCCCGCGGCCGGTGAGTCGCCATCTTGATGCGCAGGGGTACGATGTAACGACCGGCATCGGCCCAGACCTCATGGAAGCGGCGAAGAACGCGGTGCGCGGAATGATCGATCTGCTCGGCAAGACTCGCGGACTCAGCGCGGACAATGCCTACATGTTGTGCAGCGTTTGCGCGGACCTGCGCATCAGCGAGATCGTCGATCGGCCCAACTGGGTCGTCTCTTGCTACTTGCCGCGGATCGTATTCGATTGAAGCCGTGTCGAGCGACGCGCGACAGCGCGCCCGTTCGCGCCCCTGTCGCATCCGTCTGCGCCGGCCGTAGGGACACGATGCCTATTTTGTCGCTGCAGGACGTGAGCCTGCGCTACGTTCAAGACGGCTCCGGACCCGATATCGTCTGGTGCCCCGGCGGAGACGAGGTGGCCGAAGCCTGGGACGGTCAGTTCGCGGAATTTCGCGGCAGCTTCCGGAATACCTCGTTCGATCCCCGCGGCGCGGGCCAGACTGTCTCGCGTAAGCCCCCGCCCTGGAGCATTGCCGATCTCGCCGCCGACTGCGCGGGTCTCATTCGCGCAAGATGCAATGCCCCGGTGATCATCATCGGCCTGTCGATGGGCTCGAAGATCGCGTTACAGGTTGCCATCGACTATCCCGAGCTCGTGCGGGTCGCGATTGCCATGGGCACCTCCGCGAAGGCCACCGGATTCTCCCGGGACTGGATGCAGGCGGAGGTGAATTTCCGGCGCGCCGGCGGCCAGCTGCCGCCGGACTTCTCCGTTGCACACTACGCCGCATTCTCGTATCCCTCCGAGGTGCTCGGCAACGACCAGATGTGGGAGAAGATCAAAGCGAGGGTCGGGGGCAATTACGCACAGCGGGACGGTGAGCTTCTGGCAGCTCAATGGCAGGCATGCCTCGACTTCGATATCGTCGATCGACTGCCCCAGTGTCCGGTCCCCATTCACGCAATCGGCTTCGATCAGGATCTGCAAACGCCGCCGCCGCTGGTGCGACGAATCGCAAGCCTGGCCAGGCATGGCCGGTTTCACCTTCTCGAGGGGCTTGGACACCTCTCGTGCGAGATGCACCGTCCCGATCTGGTCAACGCGAAAATTCGGGAAATCATCTCCACCCACGTGTGATCGAAGCGCCGGCGAACCCATTCGCCTAACGTTTATTTCGAATTTCCAAAGGGCGCAACTTCCCGGCTCACGGGGAGTGCTGTATCAGTAGCTCGTGCAGAGAGCCCCTCATCGGCAGCGCCGGAGGGCAGCTCACCTCAGCGCTTGAGAGATATCAGGGGGTCAGGTGAAAAAAATTGAGCCACCCGCTTCTTCGGCGCGGCACTCGGTTCGGGACTGCGTCCGCAGAATTCTGCGCCGGTGCGCCTATGTCTCAAGTTGCGTCTCCGCCGCGATGGTTCTCAGCGATGCGCACGCCCAGACCGCCCCGGAGAGCGCTTCGACGACTCCTCCCTCGACCTCGGCGCCGCAGTCCTCAGGTTTGCAAGAAGTCGTGGTCACGGCGCAGCGCAGGGCACAGTCGGTGCAAGACGTGCCCTACAACATCAGCGCCATCAGCTCCGCATCGATGCAGGAGGCCGGCGCCACGAGCATCAACGATCTCACCAGTGTCGTCCCGGGACTGACGACGGTCGATGAGGGGCCGGGTGCGCGCGGTCAGATCGATAACCTCACCCTGCGCGGTCTACGCGTCGACAGCCCGGGCGGGGGGCAGGCGACCACCGAGACGCCCTCACAAACGGTCGACTCGGTCTCGACATACTGGGGCGAGACGCCGATCTTCTTCCCCATGCCCCTCTACGATGTGGAGCGCGTGGAGGTGTTGCGTGGACCCCAGGGCACGCTGTATGGATCGGGCGCCGAAGCCGGCACGATCCGCCTGATTCCCACACCCCCTCAGTTCGACAACTTCGGGGGCGAGGTCCAGGCCGAGGGCAGCGCGATCCAGGGTGCCGCCCAGCCCGACAACTGGAACCGAGCGCTGCGGGGCATTCTCAACATCCCGCTCGCAGACAAGCTGGCCGTCCGCATCGTCGCGTCGGGCGAGCACGATGGTGGCTTCATCGACAATGATGACCTGCTCCTTCGCAAGGGGCAGGGACTGGACGGCGTACCCGTTCCGAGCATTCCAGGAGATCTGACCAGCGGCCCGGTCATCGGACCGGAGGAGAAGGACACGAACACCGCCAATCAGTGGTTTGCTCGCATGGCCGCGCGCTGGAAGCCAACCGATCGCTTCGAGTTTCAGCTCGAATACCTGCACCAGTACGTCAATTCAGCCAACACGCAGTATTCAAATCCCGGCTATCCCGGCGGCCTCTTCGACCTGACGACGCCGGATGCAGCGGAGCCGCCCGGGCCGAACAATCCAGCAGCGTGGCCGCACTCCAGCTTCAACATGAACCCGGGTGGCACGTATACCTCGACGGCGTTCGTCGAATCGCCCTACTCGGATGTGACCAATCTCGTGGATGCCGTTGCAACCGTCGATTTCGGCTTTGCCACGATCACCTCGGCCAGCTCCTACTACAGCGACACGGAAATTGGCGTCAGCGACTGGACCGGCCTGTTCAACAACCCGACCACGTACAACTACGACCTGTTCTTCCCATACAACCACTACCCGCGCGAGATCGCCGACGCCTACGTTCCTGCCGCCGATCACGCTTTCGTGCAGGAATTGCGCCTGGTTTCCAAGCCGGGGCATTTCTTCGACTACGTGCTAGGCGGTTACTACAATCGCCAGCCGAGCAGCCAGGGATGGCTGCAACTGGTGCCGGGCATCGACGCGTACGAGACCTACATCGGGGAGCCCAACCCCTCACCGTACGGAGATCTGATCTGGAATTACCAGCGCGAGTCGACCTTCATCGATCGCGCGGTGTTCGGAGAGTTGACCGCGCACATCACCTCGGCCTGGCAGATCACCGGCGGAGTACGCTACTTCGGTCAGACCTTCTGGACCGACTATGCGTCGGAGCTCGTGTTTTGCGGTGCCGTTTGCGCAAGCGACGGGACGAATCCGGACGGATTGAGCGCGGGAGCAAACGTCTCGAGCGCACACCGGCACATCTGGAAGGGGAACACCTCTTACGATTTCACGCCCAATCTGAAGGCGTACGCGACCTATTCGGAAGGCTTCCGGCGCGGCGGCGCCAACGCCCTCTCGACGGGGGGCATTTACGCTTCGCTTCCGCAGTACGAGACATTCGCCCCCGACTTCGCCAAGAATTACGAGGTCGGCATCAAGGGCTACGCATTGGATCACCGATTGAGCTATACGGCGGACATCTATGTCGTCGATTGGGACAACTTCCAGTTCGACGCGGTCAATCTGAGCGGACTGCCGGCGACTTACAACGGCAGCACGGCGCGCTCCAAGGGCGCCGAGGTCGAGCTGCAGGCGTCGGTCACTCCCCGGACCCAAGTGACGCTCGGCTACTCGTATACCGATGCGACGGTGACCCAGACCTTTGCGCTCTTCGACTACCCCTCCTACGCGCTCATTCCTTCACTGGGCGGGAACGGCCAGACTGCGCCGCTGTTCGGGGGACCGATCGAGGCGGGTACCAGACTGCCGGGCGTTCCTCTCAACACCGTCACGTTCGGCGTCGACCACACCTTTCCAGTGCCACTCGGCTCGAACGCCACCCTCACGCTGCACGCCGACGGCTCCTACCGCAGCTCGGAGTCGGCCAATATCGTCGCGACCGGCCCTTACAACTGGGAGATTCCCTCGGCCTTCATGGGCAATGCCCGCGCGATACTCGAGCCGGGAGGGCCCCTGAGCTATAGCCTCTTCATCCAGAACATCACGGACTGCAGCTGCTATTCCGGCGGCACAAACGTGGAGGCCTACCCGAACTATGCCCGCTTCCGTTTCGTCTCCCGTCCGCGTACGTTTGGCGTGAATCTGCGCTACAAGTTCTGACGCATCGGCAGTCGGCCCCGGTGGTGCAGCAAGCGGACCGTTGCAGCACGATCAGTCCCTCATCCGCCGCCCATCGGGATCGAAGATGGGGCGGGGCAGAACGCGACAGCGGCGCACCTCCCCAGCGATCCGCACGGTGAGGCCGGTCTCATCAGCGGGAATTTCCGAGCTCAGGTAGCCCATCGCAAGGCTCGTGTCCGTGCAATGTCCATAGCCTCCCGAGGTCGTGAATCCGACCAGTCGATCCGCGAGCTCGATCGGCTCGTACCCCCAGGCGTCAGCGTCCAGCGTTTCGATCGAGAGCGTGACGAGCCGCCGCTCCGGGCGGCGATCGCGATCGCGAAGAGCCGCCGATCGGCCGGTGAAATCGGCTCTCTCATAGTCGATGAACCGCGTGAGCCCCGCCATGTGCGGAGTGTAGTCACGCGAGTATTCCCGTGACCAGATTCCAAAGCTCTTCTCCAGCCGCAACGAGTTCAATGCATAGAGCCCCACATGGCGCGGCGCTGCATCCGAGGTGGCGGTCTCGAGAATGGTCTCCAGCAGCGCAGGCAGATAGAGCGCCGGTACATAGATCTCGTAGCCCAGCTCGCCGGTCACCGATAGCCGCGCCACGATTGCCGGCGCAAACGCAAGGTCCATGAAGTGGACACACATGAAGGGGAACGCGGCATCGGACACATCGGTGCGAGCGATGCGCCGCAGCAGCTCACGCGAGCGTGGACCGAAGAGCGCGATGCCGCCGTAGTCCTCGGTCACGTTCCGGACGTCGCAACCCGGGCCGCTGAGATGCTCGGCGAACCAGCGCATATGCCACGCCTGCAGATAACCCGAACCGAAGATGAGGAAGCGATCCTCGGCCAGGCGAAACGTCGTGAGGTCACCCATCAATCGTCCGGAATTCGCCAGCATGGGAGTGAGCCGCACGCGACCGATCTGTGGCAAGCGCCCGGCGAGCACACGACTGAGTCCTGCGTGAGCTTTCGGACCTCGCACTTCGTATTTGGCGAAGGACGAGCTATCAAGCAGCCCCACGCCGCTTCGAGCCGACTGACATTCGGCGCGCACGCGCTCGTGCGCGTTGGACCGCTTGATCGTCGGCGCCTCTGCGACGGGATCCCCGGGACGAGCGAAGTAGAGTGGGACCTCGAGTCCATAACTCACACCGAACACTGCACGCGCGGCGCGCAGCAGCAGGTGCGCGGGGGATGTCTTCGTCGGTCGTCCCGCCGGCCAGTACTCATTGGGATAGGCGATCTGAAAGCGCCGCGAGTAGAACTCGCGCGCCTTGGTCACCGTGTAATTGCGCGAGGCGTACGCCCCAAACCTCGCGACGTCCATCGCGAGGATATCCCCATCGGGCTCTCCCTGCGTGATCCACTGAGCCAGTGCAAGGCCGACACCGCCCCCTTGTGCGAACCCTGCCATGACCCCGCAGGCGGCCCAGTAGTTGGCGAGTCCCGGGACGGGCCCTACGAGGGGATTACCGTCGGGAGTGAACGTGAATGGTCCGTTCACGATTCGACGGATGCCCGCCGCATCCAGCGCAGGGAAATGCCGGAAGCCTCTCTCGAGCGCATCCGTCAGGCGGTCCAGGTTTGGCGGCAGCAGCTCGCTCTCGCCATACTCCCAAGGAGTGCCGTCGAGCGACCACGGCGTTGCCTCTTTCTCGTAGACACCCAGCAGCACCCCCTTGCGCTCCTGGCGCAGATAAATCTCCGCGTCCAGATCGAGGATCATCGGAATTTCGCGGTTCAGGGACTTGAGCCCTGGCAAGTCCTCGGTGAGGAGGTAGTGGTGCTCCATCGGAACGAGCGGCAGGTGCGCCCCCACCATCTGGCCCACCTCGCGCGCCCACAGGCCGGCGGCGTTAACGACGTGCTCCGCCTCGATCGTTCCCGCGCTCGTGACCACACGCCAGGTGCCACGACCGCTCGGCACGATCTCGAGCACGCGGGTGTGGCGATAGATCTCCGCGCCCTTGAGGGTGGCCGCCTTGGCGTAGGCGCGAGTGGTGCCGGCCGGGTCGAGGTGTCCTTCCTGCGGGTCGTAGATGGCTCCGAGGATTTCGCGCGTGTCCATGATGGGACACATCTCTCGAACCTGCGCCGGCGAGACAAGCTCGGTCCTGATGCCGAGCACCCGGTGCCGGGCCCAGTCGGAGCGCAGCAGCTCCCAGCGCTCGGGTGTGGCCGCGACGTTCAGTCCGCCGGTCAGGTGCAGTCCGATATCCTGTCCGGAGAGGCTCTCGATTTCGCGATATAGGCTTATGGTGTAGGCTTGAAGCCGGGATACAGTCGGGTCACTGTTGAGCGCATGGAAGCCACCCGCAGCATGCCAGCTGGAACCCGCCGTTAGCTCCTTGCGCTCGCAGAGCACGACGTCGGTCCATCCGAGCTTCGTCAGGTGGTACAGCACGCTGCAGCCCACCACCCCGCCGCCGATCACCACCACCCGCGCGTGTGCTTTCATCGGTTCCCCTCGATGCGCGAACCGATGATAAGGTCCACTGGTGACTGCGGCGCGTGCGTGGCTTGCCGCGCCGGCAGATTTGATAGGAATTCGGACAAAACCTTCGAGTAGGACCATGATCCCGGCCGATCGCAGACAGAGCGCACAGGAATCACGCCCGCAGGCGACGGGCGGACTCGTCCGGACGGCGCTTGCTGGGGCGGGCCACTCCTTGGCCGAGGCGTTCGCAAACCTCGACCGAGCACCGGAAATACAACAGATCACGCGGCATCCGCAGCGCAAGCTGATCGGCGCCCGCTTGGCGGTGAAACCGGAGGACGGTCAGGGATACTGGGATCTGACCCAGATCGGCGAGGACGTCTATGTCGTGGTCTTGAATTTCGCCTACAAGGATCCTCGAGTCGAGATGCTTCCGGGGGATGGGCTCATCCAGTTTTACTTCAAGCTCTGCGGGGATCTGACGATGGAGGTGAGCCGTACGGAGCCGCTGCGACTCAACCATCCGAGCTTACTCGTGTACTCGCAGCCCGCGGGGCTCGACCTTCAGGAATGGACCGCTCCCAGCGTCCGCGAGCGCTCGGTCGCAATCAGCCTGCGGCCCGAGTTTCTGCTCGAGAACTTCTTGACCGCGGTCGTGGATGCCCCTCCCCAGCTTCAGGCGCTCATCTCCGTCTCGCCCGGCCAGCTACGCTACTGCCAGCTGCCTCTGACGACTGCGATGTTCGACATCGCAACGCGCCTCGTCGACAATCCGTACACGGGCATTCTCTCGCTGCTACACGCCGAAGCGCTCACGATGGAGTTGCTCTGCACGGCGGTAGCTGGATTCAGTACGCTCGGTCACAGTCCGAGCAAGGAATACAGTGAGATCGACCTGCGTTGTCTGCATGCGGCACGCAGTTTCTTGATGAAGCAGCTCTCACCCGCTCCGACGATCCGGCAGGTCGCTCGCGCAGTCGGCATGAACGAGACTTACCTCAAACGGGGGTTCCGCGCGGTATTTGGAGAAACCCTGTTTGCCTTCTCGGTCCGGTGCCGCATGCAGCAAGCCCTGACGCTGCTCGTACGAGAACCCCGTTTGCCGGTGGCACGCGTGGCAGAGGCCGTGGGTTACAGCCATCAGACATCCTTTGCCACGGCCTTCAGACGTCACTTCGGCGTGTGTCCGAAGGATGCGCGCCTGCCTCGTTCGCGCATGGCCCACAGCTTCGACGCCGGCCCAAGCACGCCGCGGTAGTACGCGCCAGTGGAGAAGCCGGCGCCATGGCTGCGGAGAACGGCGTAAGATCCTCGCGCCTGGCGCTGCCCTGCATAGGTAAGAGGCCATGAATCACCGTTCGACATTTCTTTCGTGTCTATTGACGTGGACGGTCTGTGGAATTTCATCCGCCGCCCCACCCTCCCCCGCGTACGACTTGGTCATCCGCGGCGGCAGCATCTACGACGGCTCCGGCGGTACCCCCTTCCGGGGCGACGTGGCGATTCGCGGCGACCGCATCGTCTACGTGGGACCGCACGCCCCCAGGGCAGGGCGCGCCGAGTTGGACGCTCACGGCAAGGCGGTCAGCCCCGGCTTCCTGAACATGCTGGCCCATCCGGAGGAATCTCTCTTTGCGGACGGACGCGCCCTGAGCGACTTGTCCCAGGGCGTCACGCTCGAGGTGCTGGGCGAGGACTCGATGGGGCCGCTCAACCCCACCATGAAGCGCCTGATGGTGGAGCGGCAGTCGGACATCCACTACGCAGTGACCTGGACGACGCTCGGTGAATACCTCGAGACCCTGCAGAAACGGGGCATCTCGCCCAACGTCGCCTCCTTCGTAGGTGCCGCGACGGTGCGAACGTACGTGCTCGGTGAGCGCGACGTGCAGCCAACGCCGGAGCAGCTCGACCGCATGCGTGGTCTTGTGCATCAGGCGATGCAGGAAGGGGCGCTCGGCCTCACCACCGCGCTGATCTATGCCCCCGACGAGTACGCGAAGACCCCCGAGCTCATTGCGCTTGCGAAGGAGTCGGCGCGCTGCGGTGGCATCTACACCGTGCACATGAGGAGCGAGGGCGATCACATCGAGCAGGGCCTCCAGGAGACCATCGATATCGCCCGCGCAAGCGGCGCACCGGCGGAGATCTATCACCTGAAGGTCGCCGGCCGGGACAACTGGGGCAAGCTCGACTGGGTGATCAACACCGTGAATCATGCCCGCGCCTCGGGCGTTCGCATCACGGCAAACATGTACACCTACACGGCCGGTGCGACCGGGCTCGATGCGGCCATGCCCCCGTGGGTACAAGACGGCGGGCTCGAGGCGTGGATCGCGCGCCTGAAGGATCCCAAGGTCCGTGCCCGGGTGATCACCGAGATGCGCACCGCGCATCCGGCCAACTGGGAGAACCTCTACGCGGCAGCGGGACCGCAGGGCACGTTGCTGCTCGCCTTCAAGAACCCGAAACTGAAGCCGCTCACCGGTAAAACGCTCGCGGAGGTCGCGCGCGAGCGCCACGAGTCTGCCGAGGATGCGGCCATCGACCTGGTGATCGAGGACGGCACGCGCGTGGGTGTCGCCTACTTCCTGATGAGCGAGGCGAATGTGCGGCGCGAGGTCGCGCTCCCCTGGGTGAGCTTCGGCTCGGATGAGGCCGGCGATGCGCCGGAGGGCGTCTTCCTGCTCTCCGCAGCGCACCCCCGGGCCTACGGCAATTTCGCGCGTGTGCTGGCCGAGTACGTTCGCGACGAGCATCTGCTCACGCTTCAGGCGGCGATTCACAAGCTCACCACGCTGCCCGCCGACAATCTATCGCTGTTCGATCGCGGCCGGCTGCGCCCGGGTGCCTATGCCGATGTGGTCGTGTTCGATCCTGCGACCATTCAGGACCATGCGACGTACGAGAAGCCGCATCAGCTCAGCACCGGCGTGAGCGCTGTCATCGTGAACGGCCGGTTCGCCATCAAGGATGGCGTGCCGACGGCTGCGCCGACGGGCCGCTTCGTGCGCGGGCGAGCCTGGACCGGAGCCCCGGGTGGGGGCTGCCGCAAGTCCGCGTCGGATTGGACCTGGAAGTGGGACTAGCGCAGCGGCGCGATCAGCATTACATCTCCTTCACGTATCGCCCATCGCCCGTAGAGTGGCGCCGATCGGAACGACCTTTGCTTGGGTTTCAATTGGCAACAACTGGCCAAGCAAGGAGAGCTTAGATGGCGCGAAAACAGGCATCATCTTCCAGGTCGCTGGTCGCGGTGTTCGTCACTGCGGCGCTCAGCATGTCGGCGGGGGCCGCGCTCGCAGGGGCTGTGCCCCAAGCGGCGCAGGATCAAACCAGCGCCAGCAGCAGCTCGACCATGACCCACAGGACCTCGCCGCTCGCGCGCGCAAAGGGGGACATGGCTGCGAAGAGGTCGCTGGGACAGATCGACAAGCAGCTCAAGTCGCAGGATAAGCAGATGAAGGCGGCGAATACCGAGCTGAACCAGTCGCGCGAGCGACTCGCCCGCACGACGCAGAAGCTGAAGCAGGCACAGGCCAACGAGACGCACGTCGCACGGGCCGAGCGTCGTACGACGAAGAAGGAGCGGCAGGAGGATCGGAACTTGCCGCAGCGGAGCGGCGAGCAGAGCAGCGCGTCGAGCTCAACCGTACCGCGATAGCGAAGGGCGCGCCCCGTCGGCCCGAGCGCCGCGGTGGCCTCTGATTCACTCGAACAGAGGCTTCAGCGGCGGCTCGCGCCCGATTCCTCCGTAGAGGTCGAACCCTCGATCGATCCAGCCGCGCAGCACCTCATCGTCGGCGGCGAGCGGCGGCATCGTCGCAACGCTCCCAACCCACTGAAAGATGCCAAGCGCGATGTAGTCCGCGTAGTTGGGTGTGTCCCCGCCCAGGAAGCGGTGCTTAGCCAGGTGCAGCCGCAACGGGGTGAGCGCCTCGCGGAAGGTCGGCAGGTGTGATTCGCGATGGGCCGAGTAGGCCTCGAGCGTGGCCTTGAAGCGCGCCTCGCGGCTTTCGCGAAAGTAGGGCCGATCCTCCTCCCGCGCTGCGTGGTACACATCGAGGACGTAAAGCGGAAAGATCGGTCGAAGAACGGCGAAGACCCACGAGGTGTCGAAGAGTCGCACCATCGAGCGCTCGGCCGGACCGGAGAAAAGCTTCGGCCGATCGGGAAATGCCCGCTCGAGGTAATCCGCGATGTCCCAGCTTTCCGCCATCATCGTGTCGCCGTGCTCGATGATCGGCACCGTCTTGAAGCGTCCACCGCCAACCTTCGGAATCTCGGTGAAGCCGAGCGGCACGGATTCGTAGGGAATGCCCTTGTGAGCCAGCGCGTAGCGGATGCGCCAGACGAAGGGACTCGCGGAGCGGCCGTTCCCGAGCACGAGCTCGTACAGGCGCACCGCAGGTGAGTGCTGTTCGGTGGTCACTGCTTGCGGCCCCTGGTGTGCCCGGAGTCAGCTGCCTCACCAGGGCTTGTCTTTCCACCACGGCGTCGTCGTGTAGTACGGCGAGCCGATGAAGTCGGCCTCCACCGGTCCCACCTCGCCGTTGATCACCTTGAAGGTCTCGATGAAGCTCCACGTATGGGGTTCGGCGAACGGCGACTTGCGCGTGGTGCCATCGGTGAGCTTGTAATCGATCATCGTGCCCTTGTGATCGATGAAGCCCCGGAACATGACGAGGCCGCGCGCCTCGTCCACCAGGATCGGCTCGCGCCGCACGCGCTCGTTGAAGTGATAGACACCCAGGCGAAAGGCTACGTCGCACCCGTTCTTGGCGGTCTCCATCCCGTTCTCGATCCGGTGGCACTTGGGAGAGAACACCGTGTGCAGCGTTCCATCGTTACGCGCGAGCGTCGCGTAGTACCCGTCCGCAATGCGAATGAGCTCTGCGCGTGGTCGCCGCTCGGCCGGGGTCAGCGGCTGGCTCAGCAGCGGATCGTGCACCAGGTGCGTCACGTCCCCGAATGGAGTCGGTGGGCCGCTCACGGCGCGCTTGGTGGACAGGAGATGCTCGATCTCGGTGATCTTGCCGTTCTGCACCTTCAGGCGGATCGCGAGAAACGCCGGCACCTCACGCATCATGATCGCGGTGTAGATGCCGACGCCGCCGGTCGCCGGATCGCTGAACGTCAGCGCCGGACCGACTTCCTGGGTCACCACGTCCCAGCTGCCATCGGGAAAATGCAGGCTCACGTTGTTCTCCGTGAACCGCACGTGGGCTGCAAACGGCGCAAGGCTGCGGTCATGCTTCACGTACGCCGCGCGATAGGCATCGCCGATGTCCTCGAGACACTTCTGATCGCAGCGGGCGTGCTCCGCGCCCGTGGCGCGGGGCGTGTGCGTGAAGACGAACGCGCCGAGTCCGATCAAAGTCATGGCGCGGACGAGCGTCTTGGTCATCGATCTTGCCCCTCGAGTCGATCTGGTTGCAGCGCGGGCCTGAGCCCGCACGCTGAAGGATAGCGCTTGCGTCCTCAGCGGCATAGCGCGCGGGGTCGGCGCTCGTCAGGCCCTGATCTCGGGCTCCACGAGCTTCGCGAGATTGCGCAGCGACTCCTGCCAGCCGAGGTAGCACGCCTCGACAGGAATCGCATCCGGTAGTCCCTCCTGAACGATGCCGACCTCGGTCCCGACGGACACTTTCTTGAGAGTGACGGTCACCTGCATCTCCCCGGGAAGATGCGCATTGTCGAACCGATCGGTGTATCGCACGCGCTCCCCCGGTGAGAGCTCGAGGTACACGCCCCCGAACGAGTGCGACTCACCGGTCGTGAAGTTGCGGAAGGACATCCGGTGCTTGCCGCCGACTTTCGGATCCATCTCGTGGACCGTCGCGGTGAAGCCGTTCGGCGGCAGCCACTTGGCCATCGCATCGGGCTCGATGAAGGCCCGGTACACCTTCTGCGGGCTGGCAGTGAGTACACGGTGTAAACGCACGGTCGAGGGCATGATCGGTTCTCCTCAAGCATCGCGGCGCGGGCTCGACTTGCTGCCCAGAAAAACGGCGAGGTAAAGATCGTTCGTGCTCATCGGGACTCCTGTCGTGAAGGCTCTCCTCTACGACGAGCAATCATCTCCGGGATCGACAGCTCGGACAACACCCGGGACGCACGACGCGCTAGGCTTTCCCGACAGGCCCATGTCCGGAGGTGACCCATGATGCTCGTCTGCATGATCCGCTACCAGATCGACCCGTTTCAGCGCGATGCGTTCAAGAAGTACGCGGAGAGCTGGGGCTCGATCATTCCGCGCTGCGGTGGGAAGCTCTTCGGCTACTTCCTGCCTCATGAGGGCACCAACGACATCGCCTGGGCCCTCATCGGCTTCGAGAGCCTCGCCGCCTACGAGACCTACCGGGCGCGATTGCGCGAGGATGCCGCCGCACGCGAGAACTTCTCCTACGCCGTGAAGCAGCGCTTTATCCTGCGCGAGGAGCGCTCCTTCCTCGAGGGTGTACCCGGAACACTGGCTGTGGGCTAGGCCCGCTCGGGGCGTCCTTTGCCCGAGGCGTCGCGCTTCGGCCGTCGCACCACTCGCAACTTGCCGGTGCCTCCGCCCCCGCAAAAGAACTGCTCGCCGCCGTCGGACTCCAGGCCGGACACGTTCGCCCCGGAGGGCATCTCGAGACTCTCGAGGACCGCACCGGTCTGCGGATCGATTCGCCGGAGCTCACTCTGCTCGCCTTCCCAGGTGGCGTGCCAGAGCTCGCCCTCGACCCAGCTCACTCCGGTGACGAACCGGTTCGACTCGATCGTCCGCAGGATCGCTCCTGTTTGCGGATCGATCTGATAGATCTTGCGCTCGCGATGATGGCCGACCCAGAGCGTCCCTTCGGCCCATGCGAGTCCCGAGTCCCCGCCCTCGGCGGGCGCGGGGATCGTCGCGAGCACGCGTTTTGTCCCGGGATCGATCTTCTGGATGACCTTCTCGGCGATCTGGTAGAGATACCGTCCGTCGAAGGCTGTTCCGGCGTGCGCAGCCACCTCGATCGAGCCCACCATCTGCCCGCTCGCTGGATCCAGCGCGTTCAGCTTGTCTCCGGAGGCGAGCCATACCTGCCGCCCGTCATAGGTCACACCATTCACCCGGGTGACGCCCGCGAAGGGGCCGTACTCTCGCACGACTTCGGCTGCCGATCGTTTCATGATGCTCGACTCCGGGAGGGTGCCATGGCGTGCATGCTAGTCGCCCGGCAGGGCCGCGGGGAGTAACAAAATCGTCGCGAATCCGGGCATGGGTGGGGTCATCCAGCGGCGCGCTCGTCCTTGTCCGAAGGACTGGATCTTGCCCGCGGCCGCCAGCGATTCGAGTGACCGCTGAACCGTGCGCTGGCTTGCGCTCAGGGCAAGCGCCAGCGCGGAGCTCGACCAGGACTCCCCGTCGGCAAGCAGCGCGAGTGCCGCCGCATGCGCCTCCTCGAGCGGTCGCGCCAGCACCACCACCTCGCGTGCGCGGCGCGGCCGGAGCACGAACCCTTCCGCGGTTGCACTCACATCCGCGAGCCTGTGCACCGCCTTGCGAAGGCGGCCCATCTCCACGCGCAACCGCGCGCGGTAGGACTCATCGGCGCGCTTGGCGCGAAACGCAATCGCGACGAGCCGGTCGCGCGATACATCGGCAGGCCACGCCTCAGCGAGAGCACGCGCCAATACGAAGAGCACCGGGCGCCGCGCGAGCGAGACGACTGTGCTCGCCTCTCGGGCAGCAAAGCGGCACGCATCGATGATGAGCGCCGGGGACGACTGCAGTGCCTCGACCTCCTCGAGGACGAGCGCTCGCTCCGCACCGCGTGCGATCAGACGTGCCGCAGGCTCATGCAGCGCACGCGATGAGCTTTCCACCTCCGCGATCAGCGCCGGAATGCGCGCCTGACGGGCGGCACGCTCGGCACGCGCAAGCGCTGCTCGGGCGTTTGCCGTCTGCAGGCGTCGCATTGCAACACCCGCGACCATCAGCTCGTGCGCAGCGCTCAACGCAGGCGACAGCGATGCTGCGTCGAGCTTGTCGAGCGCACGCTCCGCCTCCTTCAGATACCCGATGAGAAGTAGACGGCGCACCTGCAGGTAATGCGCATGCGCGGCGTTCGTGCGGTCGCCGTGCTGTTCCAGCGTGGTGCGTGCGGCCTCCAGCGCCCGGGCGGGCCAGGCCAGATCGCGCGATGCGAGGGCGACCTCGGCCTCGGCGAGGACGCAGCGGGCGCGTGCCAGCGCCTCTCGTGGGCCGAAGCCCTTCCCCGCCCGGCGCAGCAGCGCCTTCGCACGGTCGAAATCCCCGAGCTGAGCCATCGCAATGCCGCGCAGCGCGAGAGCCGGCGGATCCTCGCGCAGCGCCACCCGCTTGAGGGCGCCGAGGGGATCACCGGCCGCAAGCGCGCGTGCTGCCGCCGTGATCAGGGAGTCCATGGGATTCGCGCCACACTTGTCACTCCCACCGCCCGATGGGCCTGGACTAATTTAGCGCCCGACCAGTCACGAGCACATCGCTTAAGGAGCGCAAGCATGAACCATCCCACGGGCACGCATCAGGAGTGGCTCGCCGCACGGCTCGAGCTGCTCGAGGCGGAGAAGGATCTTACTCGGCGCAGCGACCAGCTGGCACGCCGGCGGCGGGAGCTGCCGTGGGTGCGCATCGAGAAGGAGTACCGATTCGACACCGGGCAAGGCAATGCGTCGCTGGCGGACCTCTTCCGCGGGCGCTCGCAGCTTCTCGTTTACCACTTCATGTTCGGACAGGACTACACGGCAGGCTGTCCCTCCTGCTCCTCGATCGCGGACGGCTTCAACGGCTTTGCGGTTCATCTCGCCCACCACGACGTGATGCTGTGGGCGGTGTCGCGAGCACCGATCGCGAAGCTGCAGGCATACCAGCGTCGCATGGGATGGACATTTCCTTGGGCGTCCGCGCTCGGCAGCGACTTCAATCGCGACTTCAACGTCTCGTTCACCGAGGAGCAGCGCCGCCTGGGGACGGTCGAGTACAACTTCCGCCCCTCCAAACCGCGTGCGCCGCAGCCGCAGCCCGAGACCGCGCCGCAGTCCGGGGCCGCTGCCCCCACTGAGCGTCCGGTCGGCGGGGCGCAGGCGAGCGTGCCCGAGTCCAATGCGGCCATGAGCGGTGTGGACGTCCGCACCTACGCTCGCGAGGCCCCCGGGATGAGCGCGTTCGCGCTGCAGGACGGGGTCCTGTTCCACACCTACTCCACCTACGCCCGCGGACTCGATGTCCTCTGGGGCATGTACCAGTGGCTCGACCGCGCGCCCAAGGGACGCAACGAAGGTGGTGTCTGGCTGCTGCATCACGATCGGTATCCAGAGGGTTGAGCCATGCCGCTGTTCGCCCCGACCTCCATGCCGGACATGCAGCCGATGCCGGGCGGCTCGAGCGTGTCGATGACCTGGATGCTCATGCCCGGACAGACCTGGATCGGCGCATCCGCATCGTTCATCGGGATGTGGGCCGTGATGATGGTGGCGATGATGCTGCCCTCGCTCGTCCCCATGCTCTGGCGTTACCGTCAGGCCGTGGGTGACTCGGGCGAGCGCCGCCTCGGTCGGCTCACCGTGCTTGCGGGCGCCGGCTACTTTCTCGTCTGGGTGATGCCGGGAATCGCGATCTTCCCTCTGGGCGTTGCGCTCGTGGCATCGGAGATGGACCGGCCGGCGCTGGCACGCGCCGCTCCGATTGCGGTCGGCCTGGTCGTGCTGATCGCCGGTGCACTGCAATTCACATCATGGAAGGCACGTTCCCTCGCGTGCTGTCAGCACTCCCCCGCCCGCATTGGCAGGCATCCCGCGGATGCCCGATCGGCTCTGCGACACGGCATGCGCCTCGGGCTTCAGTGCGCGCGGTGCTGCGCCCATTTGATGGCGATACAGCTCGTCATCGGAGTGATGGACCTCGGGGCGATGGTATTGGTTGCGGCCGCGATCACTCTCGAGCGTCTCGTGCCCTGCGGCGAGCGGGTCGCGCGGGCGACGGGCATCGTGATCGTGAGCGCCGGCGTGCTTCTGATCGCCCGCGCGGCCGTTGCGGGCTGAGGCGCTCGGAGCCCAACGCAATACCGACAGCGACGTCCGATTCCGGCGAGTATTGCGCAAGCCCTCGCCCTAAGCTGGCACCTCCGATTCAGAAGGAGCCAGACCATGGACTTTCGCATCACGGGACTCCCGCCCGAGCCCTTCCGGGCGTTGTTCGGTGCATCCGACGCGGAGCTCGCGCGGCACGGCGCGGTGCGTCAGATCGCCGATCACAAACCGGGCTACCCCGATCGCATCGAGCTTCGCGACGCCGAGCCCGGCGAGTCGGTGCTGCTCGTGAACTACACCCACCTGCCCGTCAGAACGCCTTACCGCTCCTCCTACGCGATTTATGTCCGTGAAGGGGCAACGTCCCGATACGATCGCATCAATGAAGTCCCCGAGCAGTTCCGCTCGCGAGTGCTGTCGGTGCGCGCATTCGACCAGCGCGACATGCTCCGCGATGCCGACATCGTGGAAGGCACGACGGTCGAGAGTCTCATCGAGCGGATGTTGTCGAGCCCGGCGACGGCCTACCTGCACGCCCATTTCGCGAAGTTCGGCTGCTTCGCAGCGCGCATCGATCGCGCATAGGTACCCTTAGGCAGCCACGTGGCAAACGGCCTCGATGTTGTTGCCGTCCGGGTCGAGCACGAATGCCCCGTAATAGTTGGGGTGGTAGTACTCCCGGATGCCGGGTGGCCCATTGTCTTTGCCGCCTGCAGCGAGCGCCGCCTTGTAGAACGCATCGACCTGGGCGCGCGAAGCTGCGGTGAAGGCCACGTGGGTGGAACCGCCCCGCTTGGCCCCGGTACCGATCCAGAAGAACGCTTTCCCATTCGCGCCATAGCCCACGTGGGCCTCATTGCCCGTCTGCTCCGCCGTCACCTCCATGAGGGCGGTGATCGACAAGGGCGCGAGCGCGGCACCGTAGAACTTCTTTGACTTGCCGATGTCGGCGACGGGATATCCGATGTGATCCAGCATGGTGATCTCCTGGGTGTGCTCTACGCCTACTGGCTCGAGAGAGCATAGGGTACGTTGAAACCGTTCACGTGATTCCCGGGTACAAAACCGGATCATTCGTACCCCGAGGGAGTCGAGATGGCTACCTGGATCTGCAAAGCTCTGGTGATCCTGGCTTGCATGCTCGCGGCGACTGGGTCGCAGGCGGCTGAGAAGGCATTCGATCAGCGCTTCACCGCAGCTCCGGGCGGCCGGCTCACCGTCGATGCAGACAGCGGGTCGGTCGCGGTGATCGGACACGATTCCCGCGATCTCATCGTTCACGCCGAGATCACGGGTACCAGTGATTATCTCAGCCGGGTGCAGGTGAGCGCCGTGCAGAGCGCGACCGGCGTGATCGTAACCGAGCGCGTCACTCATCGGTTCTTCGACTGGTTCGACTTGAGCCTCCATCCCCGCCGGGTGCGCTTCACCATCGAGGTGCCGCGCGACTATCCGGTGGACATACGCACATCGGGCGGCGGTCTCGATGTGAGTCACCTCAAGGCCTCCCTGCGTGGCCGCACCTTCGGAGGCAGCGTCATCCTGCAGGACGTGCTCGGCTCCGTCGACACGCACACCTTCGGCGGCAGCATCGTTGCCAGGGACCTCGATGGCCCGACCGAGCTGCGCACGTTCGGAGGCGGGATCAGCGTGAGTCACTGCGTGGGCGATCTCGATGTTCGTACCGCGGGCGGAGGCATCCGCCTGGACGACATTGACGGTAGAGTCTCCGCCCGCACCTCAGGCGGCAGTGTGAGCGCCAGGATGCGTGCGAATCGGGGCATCTCCTTGAAAACCTCGGGCGGCGGCATCTCCCTGGTGTTGCCTGCCAATGTGCGTGCGTCGATCGACGCACGCACCACAGGCGGCAACGCGTCATCGAGCATTCCCCTCAGCAGCGTCCGGATCGCCGCTCGCAACGAGCTGCGCGGGGACATCAACGGCGGCGGTGAATCGATCGTCCTGCGTACGTTCGGCGGCGGAATCCATATTTCCCCGCGCGGCTAAAGTCGCGCTGCCCGGCCGAAGCGGCGCTGGGCTCAGACCACCCCGGGGATGAACGCGCGAACGCGCTGGGCGTAGGCGTCGTAGGCGGCGCCGAACTGCTCGCGCATGAGGCGCTCCTCGACGCGCATTCGATGGACAATGGCGAGCAGCGCCAGCACCACGGAGAGCACTCCACGCCACTGCCCGATCGCAAGCGCAGAGCCGACGAATGCGAGCGCCAGGCCCGAATAGATGGGATGACGAACAAGCGCGTACGGACCACCGGTGATCAGCTCGTGATCGGCCTTGATCGTAGCCGCCATGCCACTCCAGTTTCGCCCCAGGTAGATCCGCGCCCAGACCGTGAACAGGAGTCCGATCAACGTGAGGGCCGCGCCGAAAGTCGCCCAGAACGGCCACTGCGAGGCGGGGAGGAAGCGATCATAGAGCACTGGCAGCGGCAGCCTCGGGAACCAGAACAGCGCGGCGGCCACGAACAGCAGAGCGGCATTCACCCGGCGCGGCAGCGCGGCCTGCTGGCGGACCGTCGCCTTCACATTGCGCGCGAACACCCACCACGTGATGGCCCAGGCCAGCCAGACCGTGCCAAAGAAATCTCGAGAGAACTCGCCGTAGGACATCTGAGACTCCGTGTCGCTTCGGCAGGTCCCGAAGCGGCGGCGCTGACCCTGTTCGCTTGCAGTGCGATCAGCTTACCGGCACGCCGGGCCGGGTGTGCAGCACGGGGCTTGGTTGCCTCGGTTTCTTCTCGACCTTACGGGTCGTCGACGACTGGGCAGACTCGCGTCGCGTTGCCGGCGTGGCCTCTTGTCTCGGTTGTGAAGTGCGACGCTCGGGCGCTCCGGAGAAGGTCCGCGCAGCTGCTGCGGCCGAATGTCTCTGCATCGTGTCGGGCGCTGTGCGGGCAACCGGCGCCGGATCCGACTCGGGCGCTGAGACATGCTCCTTCGGAAGGTGCATCAGCGTCGTATTGCCTGGCATCGCGCGGAAGCTCTCCCTGGATGTTGCGACGTCCATCCTCGGCGGCTCGCGATAGCTGTCGTGGATGACCCGCGTATTCACATGGCTCACGGCGGCGTTGTAGAGGAATCGCTTGCCCTCCCAGCGACCACCGCTGTAACCCGAGCCGTAATAGCCATACCCGTAGTTGATGCCGCCGTAGTAGCCAACGCGCGGTCCCCAGTACCCTGGATGAAAGACGTACACGGTTCCGACGAGTACCCAATACCCCGGCGTCCACAGCAAGCCCACCCGGGGTGGACGCATCCAGGCACCCCTGACCCAGTAGAAGCTATTCGCGGTCCAGCCCCAGTAGCCTGGAACCCAGAGGGTGCCGTCCACTGCGTTCTCGGGCTGCCCCTCTTCCGGCAAGGGCGGCGGTGCCTCACCTGCCGTGAGCAGCTGCGGCTCGGCGCCCTCGGCGCTGGCGGGCTCCCCGTCAGCCTGCAAGGATCCTTGCGAGGCAAGCCAGTCGCGCTCGGCGTTGCTGCCGGGAAGAGTGTTGAGCGCATTGCCCCAGGCCATCGCGATCTCGCGCACCGGGCGGCCGTCCACGGTCACATCGGTCATACGCTCGTTCGCGACGCGTCCGGCATACGTCACCTCCGGACGAAAGCCGTTCCAGGCGGCAGGCGCATCGCGCCGATGCAGCACGAAGGAAGTCGGAGTGAAGCGCTCGATCGTCCAGCTCTCGTCGGTACCATCCGTCCGGGTGTAGACGCCTTTGTCTCCCTTGAGGGTAAAGCAATTCGTCCAGCAGAAGTGCAGCACTCGCGGCGGATCCTGCGCATCGACCACGGCCACCCCGGACTGATCGGGCTGCGGCGGAGGCCGGTCGGAGTAGGTCACGTGACCTTGAGAGTCGACGGATTTGTAGACTTCCTGCGCGCGCAGCGCCAAAGGCCCCGCGGACATTGCAAGCGCGAGCAGGAAGCTTGCCGCAGTGCACGATACGGAGCGGTTGGGTGATGGCAGCGGACCGGCATTCATCGTTCATATTCAATTACAAAGGCTCCTCGCTCGCGCGGATGGCGGTCACACCCGTGTCCGCCTCGGGATGTGTCCGATCGAATAGGTCTCAATCTGCGAACCCGCGAGGTGGGACAAAGGCGCGGTACTGCTCCTCGAGCAGTTGCGCGAATTTGAGGCACGTCACATCGGCGAACTCGGCGCCTATGATCTGCACCCCGACCGGAAGTCCCTCGGGGGTGAGCCCGATCGGAGCCACGCTCGCGGGCAAATAGCAAAGTCCTGCAAATCCAGCCCAGAACAGCTGATTCTCAAAGGGCTCTTCCCGGCCATTCACGATCAGCTTGCGCTCCTGGGGCGGCACGCTCGAGTGAGGAAAGGCCGGCGTTGAGAGCACCGGGCACAGCAACAGATCGAAGCGCTCGAAGAACCCCCGCCACGCCTCTCGATAACGATTGCGCTGTTCGTCCAGCCGTAGCCAATCGCGGTGCGAGATCGTCGCGCCGTACGCATTCAGGCGCGCCATCTGGCGCGTTGCCACGCTTGCGCCGCGTGCGAGCTCGAGCTCCCGTGAGAACTCCTCATCCGGGATTGCACCCGCCGTGGCAGCGCGCAGGAGCACCATGAAGAGTCGATAGTATTCCTCGCTATCGAAGACCGGCCGCGCGTCTTGCGCGGCGGTCGCACCCTGCTTCGCAAGAAAATTGCCAAGCCGTGCGAGCTGCTCCTGGACGCTCGCGTCCACCTTCGCGAAGGGATCATCGAGCACCACCGCAACGCGAAAATCGCGCAACGATTTGCGCGGACATGGCGGCAGCGCGAGCGTCCAGGAGCGCGCCTGCGTGCCCGACGGGCCCGCGATCACCGACAGCTCGAGCTCCAGATCCTGGGCGCTGCGCGCCAGCGGCCCGACTACCGCGATATCGGTCGCCTGGAACATCTCGGCGAGCGCGTGCCCCCGTTGCGGGCAAATGCCAAAGGTGGGCTTGTGCCCGAACACGCCGCAGTAGTGAGCAGGGTTTCGGATCGAGGAGGCGATGTCACTCCCGAGCTCCAATGCAGTGAGCCCGGCGGCGAGCGCCGCCGCGGAGCCGCCCGAGGAGCCGCCCGGTGTGCGTGCAGCGTCCCAGGGATTCGCGGTGCGGCCGTAGACGTCGTTCCAGCTCTGCCCGTCCATGAGCCCCGGAGGGACATTCGTCTTCCCGAAGATCACCGCGCCCGCACGCAGCAGCCTCTGCACCACCACGGCATCGCTCGTGGCGAGGTTGTCGCGAAACTCGGGGAACCCGAACGTCGTGGGCAGACCGGTGAGTTGAAACGACTCCTTGATCGTCATGGGGAGCCCGTGCAGGGGTCCGAGCGTGTCTCCGCGCATGATGGCCTCATCAGCCTGGTCCGCTCGCGCGCGAGCGCGCTCGAGATCGCGCACGACCACCGCATTGATGCGCGAGTCGTAGCGCTCGATGCGTCCGATGAAGTACTCGAGGAGCTCGCGCGAGCCCACCTTGCGCGTACGCAGCCGCTCGAGGAGAGCGGTGGCGGAGTGGAAAGCGGGTATCGGCGCACCGGGGGGTACGTTGCTCATGAGGCCTCCCACAGTTCGATCCGGCGGCTATGATAGTCGAGAGCGGCGCTAGCTCAAGGTCACGCTCACGCTGTATGCTGCCCTCTCCTCCGCTGCGGTTGATGCACTAAAATCCAAGCGGCGGCGGCTCAGTTGGCGTAAAACTCCATGTGCACACTAGAGCTTGGAACCCATCCTCCAAGAAGGATCAACGTATGAGCACTCCCGAGATCGATGGCGATCGTGCGACGCAAGGGCTGGCGCAGGACGCTCAGCAGACACCGGCCGAGAACGCTGTGGTGAACACGAGCCCGAAGCGGCCGACCGTGCACGAGGCCGACATCCTTCCGACGCCGAGCGGACCGCGTTTATTCGGTACGGGAAGCTACGGGATGGGCGGCACGCATGCCGAGGGGAGCGATGCGGTCGGCGACCTCAACCCGCTGGGCGGTTACGGCTCTTTCAACGACGCCGGAGGTCCCGGATCCACGACGCTGTACGGAGAACAGGCGCCCGCGGAGAGTGGAGCGCCGCCGGAAGCTGATGCAACGGATTCGCCGCAGGCGCCGCCGGCCGAGTCTACGCCGTAAGGTCGATAAAGCCCGGACCTCCTTCCGCGTCCAGATCGGAGAAGATGAGGCCGAGCGCTGCTTGCGTCTGAGGCTCGTTCCGGCTACATCTGTTTGAAGCGCCCGGCGAAGGTGCGGCTCACCGCCAGCAGGTCGGCGTGGTCCTTCAGATGCACCCGCACGCGCCCCAGCACGTCGCGCTCCACCTTGTCGATGGCCGCCACGTTGACGATCGTGGCGCGGTGTATCTGCGCGAAATCCCGTGGGTCGAGGCTCGCGAGCAAGTCCTTCAGAGGCGTGCGCACCAGGTGACGCTCGGTCGCGGTCACCACCTCGGTGTACTTCTCCGTGGATTGAAAGTACAGCACTGCCTTGGTGGCGACCATGCGCGTGGTGTTGGCAAGACCCACCGTGAGCCACGCAAGATACTCGCGCTGTGGGCGCGCCAGGTGTGTCATCAGCCGCTCGAGCTCGATGGGGGGCGCGCTCTCGCGCTGCAGACGCGCAACGCACTGCGCCAGGCGCGCATCGCTCACCGGCTTGAGGAGGTAGTCGGCGGCGGCCGCATCGAATGCGGCCAGCGCGTATTCGTCGTAGGCCGTCACGAACACCACGCGCGTGTCGCGCGCGGCCTTGGCCGCTTCGAGCCCGGTGAGTCCCGGCATGCGGATGTCGAGAAACGCGAACTGCGGCTTCAGTCGATTGAGCGCGGCAACCGCCTCGATGCCATTCGGCACCACCGCCACGATCTCGAGCTCGCTCCAGAGCTGCTTCAGGCGCCGCTCGAGATCGCGTGCCAGGTTCGGCTCGTCGTCCGCGATGAGCGCCGTGGGTCTCACGCGCCCTCCAGGGGCAAGGTCAGCTCCGCGACTACACCGTGCGGCTCGCGACCATAGAGCGCCAGGCGTCCCCGCTCGCCGTACAGACTTTGCAGTCGCCCGCGTACGTTACCGAGCCCGATGCCCTCGGGAGAGCCGGCATTGAGCCCGATGCCCGTGTCGGTCACTCGCAAGCAGAGCGAGTCACCCTCACGGCGAGCCACGATGCGGATCTCCCCACCGCTGACCGCCGGCTCGATGCCGTGCTTCAAGGCATTCTCCACCAGCGGTTGCACGAGCAAGGGTGGAAGCCGCACCGCCTGCAGCTGCATCGGTACGTCCACCGAGTAGCGCAGCCGGGCTCCAAGACGCAGCTGCGCAATGGCCAGCAGCTGGCTCACCAGGCTCACCTCGTCCGCGAGGGTCGATGTCGACCGCCGCGTGCGCCCGAGGCTCACGCGCAGGTATTGATTCAGGTGCTCGAGGATCGATTTGGCGGTCTGCGGGTCCGAATCGATGACACTCTGCGCGTTGGCGAGCGTGTTGAAGAGGAAATGCGGCTCGATCTGCGCTTGCAGCAGCGCGAGCCTCGCTTGGGTCTCCGACTGCAGCGCCTCGGCCGCGCGGCGGCGCTCGCTTTGCAGGTCGGCCCGATAGCTCTCCGCGCGCCAGTAGAAGATGAAGAAGCCGGTCGCGAACATCGCCACCATGAGACCGCCCGCGAAGCTGCGCAGCTCGTGCGCCGGGTCGTGCACGGCGAGGGAGACGATGTCGACCGTACCGAGCAGCGCTGCGATCTTGCTCCCCGCGATGAAACCGGCCGGCACGGCAATCAGCGCCAGTACCGGCATCGGTACCCGTTCCCCGACGGCGAAGCGCGCAAGCTCGAAGGCGCCCCAGATGCAAAAGCCGATGGCGTTGCAGAGCTTCAGGGTGTCGAGAAAGCCCCTCGAGTCACCCAGCAGGATGAGCAACACCGCGATGAGGAAATTGAACACGATCATCGCCGCGAGTTCGTACAGGAAGTACGAGCGGCGGCTCAGGGTGCCGTGCGGGGAAAGCGGGTCCGGCGCGGAAGTGGCAACGGGCATATCAGAAATAGTAATCGATGAGCGCGAGCCAGGACTGCCGCACCGGCCAGGGAGCCTCATCGCTCGTGGCGTCCCCGGCGTTGCGCTGCCACTGGAGGGCGAGCCCCAGGTGCCGCTCCCAGTGATAGCGCGCCTCCGCCCAGCTCACGCGGCTATGGTCGTAGGGGTCGTAGCGTACGAATGCCGTGAGGCCCAGGCGGTTGATGATCACATCATCCCAGTGTGCGTAGGCAAAGACATTCTGACGCGTCGCGAGCTCACCCTGCGTGCCGGCATACTCCCGATACTGCACGTACAGGGGTATGGGTCCGCCGCGCAACACGTTCCACTCGGCGTTGTCGGGTGCGGCGTTGTCATACTCGTACTCGAGAGTCACCGACAGCTTGTACGTGGTGGTGTAGGTCAAACCCGTGCTCAGCCGCGAGCGAAAGGCTGTCGCCCCCGACACGGTCGGCCCCGACCCCGCGGGCTGCGATAGCCCGGCAGCGCCCGGCGCCGGCGCTTCGGGCACAGCCGACTCCAGTACGAGGGGCTCCGATACGGCCGGCTCGTAGGTGCTCAGCGCGAGATTGCTCGGCGCGCGGCCACCGGAGTACTCGAGGTAGGCGACCGTCGCGTTATCGAGCAGATGGGTCAGATCGAGCCCGATCTGCGGGGAGCCGTGCTCCGCCTGCGTCAGGAGCAGCTGCGGCTGGAAGGCCTGCGCTACTCGCTGGCTCAGGATGATGAGCCAGCGACTCCGACCGTTCGTTGCGCCGAAATCCGGATTGAAGGCCGAGTCGTTGGGCTCGGCGCTCACCTGCGGCGCGAGGATCGCAGTGAGCGACCCGCTCGACCACAGCGTCTGCGAGCGCGCCATGAGTGTTCCCAGCCGCTCATCGCGCAGCGTGTCCGGATCGATCGAGATCAAGGCACGGGTGGCATCCGCACGAAAGTAGTCGGTGGGGTTGTAGGCGAACCCGACCCCTTGACGAACATTGATTCTCCCGACATCGACGAGCTCGCTGTTGCTGCGAAAGCTCAGGTAGGCCTCCTTCAGCGTGTCGATAGGCTCATTGGGCGCGCCCTGGGCGAAGAAGTCATCGAACCGGTCCGACACCACGACACGCCATTGCGGGGCCAGTGCGTCATCGCAGCGGATGGCGAACGAGCCGCGGCCGCCCCCGCTCGGGCCCGCACCGTCGCTATAGGTCGCGTCGGTGGCGGCGAGCTCGGAGTACTCGATGCACGTGCGCGGTGCGGCAGCCTCGACCTGGGTGCGATCGGCCAGGGCGAGCGCGGCCTCGTCGTTGTCCTGCGCGAGCGCCGCAGTGCTCAACGCAGGACCCAGTGCCACGGCGAGCACCAGCCACGCGGTACGCATCGCTCACTGCGGACGGAAGCGCGGTAGATAATCGCGCTGCAGCCAGCTGTCTTGGATCTCGCGCCACGCATAATTGGAATACCGCATGACCGTGACCCAGGTGGGTGTCAGCCCATCGATGATCACGATCTCCGTCGGCCGCTCCCGGCCGAGCTCGCTCTGGAAGCGCCGGTAGTAGGCAGTCTTCAGCAGGTGGTCGCTATCGGAGTAGAACTTGCCCTTCACCGGGCGGTTGGTCGACTGCTCGACCCAGAGCTCAACCCGATGGTACGTCGCATCGGGTACGGCGGCGGCAATGGACAGCTTGTAGCAATGACGCAGCACGCGATCCCCGTCCGTGATGTCCTCCGCCGTCGCGCCCTGTGCGCGGTAGTCGTGAGCAAAATTGACCGTGACGACATCGCCGGTCGATGCCTGGCCCAGCAAGCGCTGCTGGGGAGAGATGCGGATGCTCGCCTCGCTCGAGGGGTCGTAGAACCACATCTCCGTGCCGTTCTCGAGGACCAGCTTGCCGGCATCCCGCGGCGGGGCCACGTAACTGACGAGCGTGCGGTAGCGACCGGTCGCACCCTCGAGCTTCGAGTAGATGGCGAGCGTGTTGGAGTCGACCTCCTTCGCATTGCGGTACTCGACCAGCACGATGGAAAGCCCGAAGGGCTTGTCAGGATTGCGCACGGCATCGCTCGCGGCAAGGATCTTCTGGGCATCGAGGGTCTGCGGCGCAGCGAGCAGCACCCTCGGCACGGTGAGCAGCAGGGCGAGTGTGATGAGGCCGAGCGTCGCTCTCATTCGCTCACGCATGACGCAGGGCCGTGACGATGTTGATGCGCGCGCCCCGCCGTGAAGGAATCCACGAGGAGACGACGGTCACGAGAGTGAGCGCGATCATCACGCCCACCATGGGAACGGGCTCACCCCACACTCTCACTGTGAGAGGCACTGCATCGGTGCGGCCCGGCGGCGTCCAGGTGAGGCCGCCGTGATTGATGAGGAAGGCGAGCGCGAGTGCCGCAACGATCCCGAGGATCGAGCCCGCAAGCCCAAGCAGCATGCCCTCGACCATGAACATGGTGCGAATCCCGGAGCGCCGCAGGCCGATGGCCCTGAGCGTCCCGATCTCGGGCGTGCGCTCGACCACCGCCATGCTCATGGTGTTGCCCACGGTGAAGAGCACGATGACGCCGATCAGAATCGAGATGAAGCCGAAGATCGCGGCAAAGAACCCGATCGTCTGCCCGTAGTACGGATTCAAGGTCTCGAAGTCGTGCACCTCGAGCGGCTGGCTCTTGAGCGTGGTGGCGAGCAGCTGCTCGATGCGCGCGCGAGCGGCAGGAATCTGCGCGGTGTGGTGCAACTGCACGATGATCGCCGTGACCTGCGGCGGATCGGCGCCATAGATCAGGCGCTGCGCCTGTGCGAGATGCAGCGCGACATAAACATCGTCGAGCTCCTTCACGGCCTGGTTCTCTGCCTTCACCACCGAGAGGGTCGCGACATTCGGCGCACCGCGAGCCGTTGCGGCCAGCAGCTCGATGCGGGTGTCGGGACGAGGCGGCCTCCCCGAGGACTCCTGCGCAGAGAGTGCGGCGAGATCGGCCGGCATCCGGCTATCCGCCTCGGCGCTTTGCGTTGGCATCGTTGCGGGGCCGTCCGGCGTCGCGCAACGGTGCACCCCGAGCGCGCCGCACAGCTGCAGCACCCGTGCGACGCCCTCGCCCACCACCGCGGCATTCGGCGCGGTACCGGTCAGAGCGACGGGTTGCGGGGTCCCCGGAAACCCAAAGTCGTTCCAGCGGTGCAACTGATTCTGCCCGTCCACATCGGTGCCGGTTGCCAGCACCGTACGGGACACGCCTGCATCGAAATTCCCCGCGATCCCCCCGAGCTGCAGGGTGGGTGTCACCACGGTCACCATCGGCGCGAGCACCGGGTCGTGGCGCACGACATCCATCACGCGCTCGTAGTCGGCGATGCCGTAGGCGGCAGGGTTGCCCGTCCCATAAAGAAAGTAGCCCTTGTGCTGGATCTGCAGATGGCCGCTCGTTCTGACGAATCCCTCCTGCAGTCCGTAACGGATGTTGCGCGTGTAGCCGCCGAACAGCAGGATCGCGACCGCCCCCACGACGATGGCCGCGAGAGTGGTCAGGGAGCGTCGCCGGTTGCGCGCGAGATTCCGGAGGGCCAGCGCGAGAGTCATCATGGGCGGGCTCCCGCGAGCTGCAGATCCGGTTGAGGACCGGGCGCGCTGGTCACCGGGGAGTCTTTCGAGCGGTTCACCGACTCGATGCGACCGTCTCGGATCAGGACCGTGTCGTCGGCGGCCGCGATCACCTGGGGGTCATGCGAGCAGATCACGATCGACACCTCGTGCTCGCGCTGCATGCGCCGCATCAGCTCGATGATTCCGGCGCCGGTGTGGCTGTCCAGATTCGCGGTCGGCTCATCCGCGAGCACCAGTCGGGGTGCGCCGGCGAGTGCCCGCGCGATCGCCACCCGCTGCTGCTGTCCGCCGGAAAGCTCACCCGGTCGATGCCGCGCATGCGCGCTCAATCCCACCGCCTCGAGCATGGCGAGCACGCGCTCGCGGCGCTGAGCGGCGGGCATGCCGGTCAGGCGCAGCGGATACTCGATGTTCTCGTAAGCGGTCAGCACGGCGATCAGGTTGAAGCTCTGGAATACGAATCCCAGGTGCGAGGCCCGGAAATCGCTCAGCGCGTCATCCGAGAGCTTGCCGACAGCCACCCCGGCGACCACCAGATCGCCGCTGTCGGGACGGTCGATGCAGCCGATCAGATTCAACAGCGTGGTCTTGCCGCTCCCCGATGGACCCGCGATGGCTGTCAGGCAGTTGCCGCGGATCTCCAGGTCGATGGCGCGAAGCGCCTGCAACTGGACCGATCCGATCCGGTACGTCTTCGCGATACGAGTGAGGGTGGCAGCCTGCATGAGAGTTCTCGTCCTGGGTTCGAGCATGACTGTATGCCAGCGGGCATGCGGGCTTCCGACCTCTGCGACAAGCCGACGCGGGCCCGGACGAGCGTCCGAACGGCGCGACGAAGCGCAGGACTGACCGCAGGCCCGGAACTCATGATGACGCGGCCGCAAGCGAGCATCTGCAGGTATTTTTGCCTACCGGGCTCGGTGCATGGCAGCATTCCTGTCATGCAGAGATTCTTGCGCGTGCTGCGCGGCGCCGCGGCGATCTCTGGGCTGCTGGCCTGGCTTGGGCTCTCGTGCGTTGCGCACGCACAAGCCTCGGGACCTGCGCCCGGCAAGATCGGCATGACCTTTCGCAGCTTCGTGCCAAAGGGTCCTTACAATTGGCGCGGCGCGCGCACCCGCGCCTTGAGCGTGGTGGTGTGGTATCCCGCGGCCGCCGATGTGCGGCAGCGGCCGGTGGTGATTCCGGGCCTGGACACGTTCGAGCTCGGACGCGCCGCATCGGATGCGCCGCTGGCGCACGGGCCGGCGAGGATGCCCCTGCTGGTGATCTCCCACGGCACGGGCGGCAGCGGTTTGAGCATGGCCTGGCTGGGTGAGGCCCTTGCGGCTCACGGTTATATCGTGGCCGCCGTGAATCATCCGGGCAACAACGCCTCGGAGCCCTACACGGTGCAAGGCTTCGCGCTCTGGTGGGAGCGCGCCCGCGATCTCAGCGAGACGATCGACGGCATGTTGGCCGATCGCAGGCTTGGGGATCGTATCGATCCGGAGCGCATCGGCGCCGCCGGCTTCTCACTGGGGGGGTATACGATGATCGCGATCGCCGGCGGGGTCATCGACGTCGACGCGTTCGTGCGCTTCTGCGACGCGACCAACTCTCCGGGCAACTGCACCAGTCCTCCGGAGTTTCCTTCGCTGGTACAGGACTTCCACAAGCTGATGCGCGAGCATCCGGAGGTCATCGCAGCCTCGCGAGAGTCGTATCGCGACCCGCGCGTCCGCGCCGTCTTCGCGATAGCACCACCTCTGGGTCCTGCGTTCCCGTCCTCGAGCCTGCAAAGGATCTCCATTCCGGTGCAGATCGTCGCGGGCGCATCCGATCCAATCGTTCCCATCGCATCCAATGCGAAGTACTTCGCGGCGAGTATTCCCGGAGCGAAGCTGCGCATCTTCCCCGGAAACGTAGGGCACTACACGTTCCTGGATTCCTGCACCGCCGCCGGCCGCAAGAGCGTGCCGCAGCTGTGCACCGACGGGCCGGGCGTGAAGCGCAACGCGATCCACGCAGAAACGGTGCAGCTGGCCGTGCGGTTCTTCCGTGCCACGCTGGCGCCGAACCCACCCTAGGTGTGCGAGCTCAGCCGAGAGCGAGCTGTCCGCTCTTCGTGTCTGCCAGGAACCTGTCGAGAAACCGCGCCAGATCTGCCCAATCGGTCAGCTCGTGGTCGCGAGTCGTGTCGGTGGGACCACCCTTACGATAGGCGATGTACTTCATTGCCCATCGCTTCATGAAGTCGTACGCCGTGTACCGGAATGCGCCTGCGACATGATGAATGCGCTGGGGCGTCCATCCGGTCTGCTGAATGAAGCGAGTGACGCACTGCTTCAACCCGCGCACGTCATCCTCGTCGTCGGTCGCGGCGGCGAGTGACACCGACAGGAAGGCGTTGGCCCGCGCGTTGATCGCGGTGAGATGCTTGCTCACGAAGTGGGCGATCGAGGACTGGTAGCGTCCCGCGTGGACGGAGCCCGCTATGATCACCGCATCGAACTGGTGCGGGTCGACCACCGCTGTTTCGTCGATGCCATCGACCAGTTGCGCCTGGTGTCCTTGCTGGGTTAACTCATCGGCCACGAAGCTCGCGACCTTTTGCGTGTGACCCTCGGTCGTGCCATACACCAGCAGCAGTTTCATCATCGCAAGTCCTGACGGTGAGCCCCCAAACCGCGCATCGTGCGTCGCACCTGCGCGCGCTGCCTATACGCACATGTGCTGATTGGCTCGTCCCGCCACCTCCGGGCTGGTGGCAACACGGCCCGGCGCGGGCGCTCCCGTTACGGCCCGGCCCCGGGTTCGAACATCGGCCGCACTTCCGATTCGCCCTCGAATTCCGGCCAGTGCCTGCGGTGCAGCTCCATGAACTCCTGCGCGATGCGAAGCGCCTCGGCCTTGGAGTCCGCCTTGAGAATGGCCCAGCCGCCGATGACTTCCTTGCTCTCTGCAAAGGGTCCGTCGGTCACGCTGATCGCGCCCTTGGCAAGCCGCACGCGGAAGCCGTCCTTGCTCGGGAGCAAGCCCCCGGTATCAACCAGCGAGCCGTCCTGGAGCGATTTCTGCACGAACCGGCCCATTGCATCCATGAGCGCGGGTGGAGGACCGGCCTGCCGGTGCGATTCTGAATGGCGAATGAAGGCGAGGTATTTCATGACGCTCTCCTCGGGCGGCAACACTGTCCATATGACGTCTCAGCCCGGCGGATATCGACACGACCGCGGCCTTCCTGCGCGGTCACCCCGCGCCGAGCGGCTTGCCCTTCACGGCTTCAGCAGCGGAAACTCCTCGAGCACATCCTCGATCGGGATGGCGAAGCCGATGCCCTCCGCGCCTCGCAGAACGAGCGTATTCACGCCGATGACGGCTCCGGACTCATCGAGCAGCGGTCCGCCGCTGTTGCCCGGATTGATCGGGGCATCGGTCTGCAGCAGCCGCTGCGCCCCCTGTCGTCGCTCGCCGGAGAAGATCCCCGATGTCACGGTATAAGCAAGCCCTGCGGGATTGCCCACGGTATACAGCCGCGCGCCCACCTGAAGACCGGTGGAGCGGCCGATTGCCACATGCGCGCAGCGGGCTGCGGGCAGCTGGAAGAGAGCCAGATCACGATCATCGGATGCCTGCGCATGCAACCCCGAATATTGCGTCCCATCCACGAGGATCGCCGTGAAGCCCGTTTGAGCTGCATCGTCCACCGCGCTCGTGATCTTCTGGCTGACGTAGCCGGGCAGATCTGCGAGCTCCTGTTGCATGGTGTCGATTTGCGACTGCAGGCGCAGCCTTTCGGTATTCATGCCGGGTTCGCCCGCCAGCGCCGTGAGCAGACGTTGATCCCGATAGATGGCCGCCTGCAGTTGCTGTTGCGCGCTGGCCATCTTGGATCGCATGTCCGGATCGTCGACGATGCGGGTGGCAACCCGCGAGCCGTCAGTCTCGACGACGTGACGATTGGTGACGACGTGGCACTCGTCGTCGACGATGAAGCCGGCTCCGAGTCCCCACCCTGTCTTGATGAATACCGTTGCCCGCCGGGCGGCTTCGATGGGATTGATGCCGGTGGAGGCGCCCGGCTGCGTCGTCGAGGCAGCCTGCGGTGTGGACTCACTCGATGATGGCGCGCCACCGTAGGCCGAGCGGTCCGTACCAGGGCTCGGTGGCGCGACCGGCCCGGGCGAGCCTGCGTGCCATCGAGTCAGCGCGTAGACGCTCACGCCGGCCAGCATCGCCGTCAGGATGAGCGTGCCCGGTCCAAAGCGCCGTTCATCGGGCTGCGGAACGACTTCAGGGCGCTGGCGAGCTTCCGCGAGCTTTTGCTGCTGCTCGAGCTTGGCGAAATAGACCCCACACGATGCGCAACGTACCGCGTCGTCCTGCTCGTGACCGCACTTGGGACATTGCACGGGCGCTCACCGTCACGAGGCGCAGGCGGCTTCCATCGCCGTGCGAGCCTGGGTTCGCGCCGCATCGGCGTCCGCATCCGGCATGTACACGCGATTGCCCTGCGCATCGAGCTGATAGATCCGTCCCGCCTGTTGCAGGCGGTTGTAGTTGTCACGCGCGCTGTCGCAGCGGGCCTGCTTCTCCCTCTCCGCCTTGGCTTGCTGCAGGTGAGCCACGTTGCTCGCAGCGGTCTGCTGCAGGCGCTGGCTCTCGGCGGACTGAGCGGCCTTCTGCTGCTGCGCCAGGTTCGCGAGGTCTGCAGCGCTGGGCTCGTGAAAGCGCACCGTGCTCTTCGAGGCATTCGCGCTGCTTGCCCGGTCGGCGTAGACCACGTTGCCGTGCTCATCCACGGTCTTGTAGACCTGGGTATCCCCGGCACGCGCCACGGCGCAGCCGAGCACCACGGCGATCGCGCACGGTGCCAGTAGAACCAGACCGAATCTGTCAGAAGCAGGCGGAGCCATGTCACGCTGCGGTGCGTTCCGTGTGACTCCCCGAGCGTAATGGTGGCGTCCGGATGTGTCCACGGCCGGGCCGTGCATGAGTCACAGTTTCTGGCGCGGACTCTCTCCAGCCACCGCTCTTGTGAGGAGCAGCTCGGAATCGGTAATGCGGCGGCGCCTTCCGCGACGTGACATATAGGCAAAAACCGAGATTCGCAGCGCACTCCCCGCGGCGTATCGTCTGGCCTACTTTGTGACACAAAGAACGGGAGGCCTGCGGTGCGCATGCAATCTCATGGGGTCGGTACACGCCGCGGCCTGCTCGGGCTTGCCGTGATCGGCATCAGTGCGCTGGCCACGCCAGCCTGGGGCGTGCCGAGCTTCGCGCGT
The DNA here is from genome assembly GCA_035524075.1 of Steroidobacteraceae bacterium. Taxonomy (GTDB): domain Bacteria; phylum Pseudomonadota; class Gammaproteobacteria; order Steroidobacterales; family Steroidobacteraceae; genus JASHUC01. The sequence continues at coordinate 54,457 of DATKPP010000092.1, forward strand.
CAGACCGGGATGACCTGTTCGGCTTGCCACACGGTCTTCCCCGAGCTCACCCCGTTCGGTCGCGAGTTCAAGCTCAACGGATATGTCATCGACAATATGCGCCAGATCAAGGGCGAGACGATGCAGCGCCGCGAGACACTCTCGCTGAACGCCATTCCGCCGCTCTCCGTCATGGCGCAGATCTCCTACAGCCACACGGGCGCGCCCCTGCCCGATAGTGCCGTGAGCGGTGCGCTTGCCAAGGACGGCGATGTCCTCTTCCCCGACCAGGTCAGTTTCTTTTACGCGGGCAAGATCGCCAATGACATCGGTGCATTCGTGCAGGCGACGTACGATGGCGCCGCGGACCACTTCGGGCTCGACAATACCGACATCCGATACGCGCGCTATCTGATGGCCGCAGAGCCGGACTCGGGCTCCGGGCAGCCGCGCACGTTCGCCCAGCGCCACGACCTGCTCTTCGGCCTGACACTCAATAACAACCCGACCGTTCAGGACGTGTGGAACACGACGCAGGCGTGGGGCTTCCCCTTCGCCTCGAGCAGCGTCGTGCCGACACCGGAGGCTTCGACCCGGCTCGATAGCGGCGCGGGCAGCCTCGCGCAGCAGGTAGCCGGGCTCGGCGCTTATCTCTGGTTCGATCATGCGCTCTATGCCGAGGTCAGCGCTTACACCGAGGCGGAGCCCGGCGGGGCTCATCCCGTGGACAGCACCCAGTCGGAAGTACTGAACGGGCTGTCACCCTACTGGCGCGTGGGGTACGAGTACCACTGGGACCGCAACTCCCTCTTCGTCGGCACCTATGGTCTGCAGGCGAGCATCTATCCCGGCAACGGTCAACCGCTGCGGGGCCCGACGGACAAGTACACCGATGTCGCCGCCGATGCGCAGTACCAGTTCATCGGAGACGATCATCTCTTCACGGTCATGACGACCTACATCCACGAGGATCAGCAGCTGGATGCGAGCTACCCTGCAGACTTGGCGGCGAACCTGCGTGACAGCCTGAATACCACCAAAGGAAGCCTCGAGTATTACTTTCGGCGCACGATCGGCGGCACGGTGGCGTTCTTCTCGACCAACGGCAGCCACGACCTCGTGCTGTATCCGAACGACGGCAGCGTCAACGGCAGCTTTACCAGCGTGCCCAACAGCCGCGGCTACATCCTGGAGCTGGATTATCTCCCGGTCCTCAACACCAAGCTCTCCCTGCAGTACACCGATTACGCCCGCTTCGACGGAGGCAGCAGCAATTACAACGGCTCGGGTCGCAGCGCCTCGGACAACAACACGCTCTACGTGCTCCTGTGGGTCAGCTTCTGAGGTTGCAGCATGAAACCGATGCAAGCATGGTTCACGATGTTCGTCCTGCTCGCTGCGGCCGGTGCGCGCGCACAGGATGTGACCCCCGAGGCCCGACGCGTCGCGGATCGCCTTGCCGCGACCACGTGCAGTACCTGCCACGGCACCGCCGGCCGCAGTGTCTCGCCGATCTTTCCGAACCTCGCGGCACAGACCGCTCCTTACATCGAGGAGCAATTGAAGGCGTTCCGCGACCAGTCGCGGGCCGACCCGGATGCCGAGGCGTACATGTGGGGAATGGCCTCGCAGCTGAACGATGCGACCATCAGCGCGCTCGCGGCGCACTACGCAGCGCAATCGCCCGCGACGGGACACGTGGGCGATTCGAAGAGCATCGCGCGGGGCAAGGCGACGTTTCAGCAAGGAGTACCCACGAAAGGGATACCCGCCTGCGCCACATGTCACGGTGAGCATGCGCAGGGTAACGGACCGTTCCCGCGTCTGGCGGGTCAGCACGCCGACTACCTGCTCAAGCAATTGCTCGTCATTCAGAGCGTGCTGCGGCTGGCGCCTGTCATGCACGGGGTGATCCAGAATCTCTCGCGCGACCAGATGCGCGATGTGGCCGTGTACCTCGAGTCGATCGGGCCGACGACCAAGTGAGCTGCTCGCATGCCATCAAACAACCACGAGACGGCCGGATCAACCGCTGCTGCAGCACCGGACTGCCAGCTTCCCGAGCTCGATGCGGATCTGCTCAGGCGCTACGACACCTCCGGTCCGCGTTATACGTCGTATCCGACGGCCCGGGAGTTCACCCCGACCTTCGGGGAGGCACGATTGCGCCACAACGCCGGACTTGCGCTGGCGCGATGGCAGTTGCCCCTCTCCCTTTACATCCACATTCCGTTCTGCGAGAGCCCGTGCTTCTATTGTGGGTGCAACCGCATCATCACACGCGACCACGCCGCGGCGGATCGCTACATCGGGTATGTGGCGCGGGAAGCGGCGCTCATCGCACCGCTCCTGCGCCTGCACGGTGCGCCAGGTTCCCGGCGGGCGGTGCGTCAGCTGCATCTGGGCGGCGGCACGCCGAACTTTCTGCGGCCCGAGCAGCTCTCACGCTTGATCGAGGCGCTGAGCCGCGAGTTCGACCTCACTGCGAGCGCTGATAGGGACTACTCGGTCGAGCTCGATCCGCGATTCCTGGACCCGGGCTTCATTCCGCGCCTCGCGCAGCTCGGGTTCAACCGCGCGAGTCTCGGGGTCCAGGACTTCGATCCCGACGTACAGCGCGCGGTCAATCGAATCCAGAGCGTGGAGCAGACGCTCGAGGCGATCGCCGCCTGTCGAGACAATGGGTTCCGCTCCATCAATGTGGATTTGCTCTACGGGCTTCCGCGACAAACCCGCGATGAGTTTCGCCGCACCCTCGAGGCCGTGATTGCCGTGCGGCCCGAGCGGCTGGCCATCTACGGCTACGCCCATCTGCCGCTGCTCTTCAAGGCGCAGCGTCACATCCAGGCCACGGAGCTTCCCGACCCGGGCACGCGCTTGGCGCTGCTACGACTCGCCATCGAGACGCTCTGCGGCGCAGGTTACCGCTACATCGGGCTCGATCACTTCGCGCTGCCATCGGATGACCTGGCCCTCGCGCAGGCGCAAGGCGGCTTGCATCGCAATTTCATGGGCTATACGACCCATGCCGGATGTGATCTGGTCGGCCTCGGTGTGAGCTCCATCAGCCACATCGGCGAGAGCTTCAGCCAGAATCATCGCGACCTGAAGCACTGGGAGGCGGCGCTCGATGCAGGGTGGTTGCCCGTGTGGCGCGGCCTGGAGCTCAGTCTCGACGACCGGGTGCGCGCGGACGTGATCCAGCAGATCATGTGCAGGGGAGCGATCGATATCCGGGAGATCGAGGAGAAGTACGGTATCGATTTCGTCACGTACTTCGCCGCGGCACTCGGAACCCTTGCCGTGCTCCAGGAAGACCGTCTGTTGATCAGGAGCGGCGAGCACATTCGCGCCACCGCGCGCGGGCGGCTCCTGCTACGGTCGATCGCCATGAGCTTCGATCGGTATCTCGGCTCTCAGCGCCCGGCCGTTCCGGTGGCAGTACCGTTCTCGCGCGTGATCTAAGCGGCTCGGGACCGGGCGCGGCCCGGCTCCATGACGAGCACTCCGCTCGCCGTGTTGGAGATCGGAATGTGATAGTTGCGATACACCTGCGCGACGCTGCTCGAGAGCGTCGCACGCGCCGCGATCCACATCAGAATCTCGATACCCTGAGTCCCCGCGAGCTCCACCAGCTCGAGGTTCGAATAACCCGTGAGTGCTTCGGGCTCGTCGACGAGCTTCTCCAGGCACAGCAGATCGAACTCCTTGTTGATGAAGCCCGCTCGCTCGCCATCGAGCTGATGGGATAGCCCACCGGTTCCAAGCACGAGCACGTTGACGTCCTCGTCATAGGCCCGAATCGCTCGCCCGAGAGCCTGTCCGAGCCCGTAGCAGCGGTGCGCGGAAGGTAGCGGGTGCTGCACGGTGTTGATGCAGACGGGCACGGTCCTCACGGGCCATGGCGGGCCGGAGGGCCACAGAAGCTGCATCGGCACCACGAACGCGTGGTCCACCAGCATCTCCTGGCAGGTCGTCACATCGAACTCCTGCGCGACGAGCGATTCGATCAGATGCCAGGACAGCCGCGGATCGCCCGGGAACGGTGCCATCGTCGGCAAGCCCCAGCCTTCATCGGCGTTGCGGTACTCCGAGGCCGCCCCGATGGCGAAAGTCGGCAGCTTGTCCAGAAAGAAGTTGAGGCCGTGGTCGTTGTAGATCAGTACGACCACATCGGGCCTGACCTTCTCGAGCCAGCCGCGCACCGCATGATAGCCGTCGAAGAACGGCTTCCAGTACGGCTCCTGCTGCAATCCCCGGGCGATGGCTTTCCCGATCGCCGGTACGTGCGAGGTGCACACCACTCCAACCTGTCGTGCCATGGCTCAACCTCCCGCCTCGACGAGCTTTGCCTTGAAGGCATCGAGCGTCATCCCCGTTTGCTGCGCACCGATATCCTGCACGTCGAGCCCGAAGATTCCCGCCAGCTTCGCCAGGTAGTACACGTTGCCGCCCGCCCCGATCAGCGCCAGCACATCGCGCCGCCTCACGGCCTCCCGCTGCTGCGGCGTCAGCCGGAACTCCGCGCAGTACGCCTCCTCGTCGGCGAGAAACCGGGCGCGATTCTCGGCACGATTGAACGAGTAGCACATCTTGTTCAGCGCGTAGCCTTTCTGGGCCTCGACACCGTCGAAGACGACCGTGCCCGAGATCGGCTGTCTCTCCCTGGGCGCTTGGGAAGCGGGATTCGTTTTCACGGATCGTGAGCCTCGATGCATGGCCGTGACTGACCTGCCCGAAAGCTTGCGCCGCCCGCGGCGCCCGCGGCATACGGGCTCTTACGGATCCCTGCCCATGCGAGGGTCGCCGCCGCGGCGCCTGGATCTCTGAATCTACGTAGTTCCCGCAACCCTGCTCGGACGCCGTGCTACCGTAGCGGGGTCTCATCCACCTTGCGCCAGCGGCAGCTGTCGATCGACCGCCATGAATGAGCGTCTGGCCTTACTGTTTCGACGCACCATCTACAACATGCGCGGCGGCTTTCTGGTGCGGCCGCTGCTCATTGCGCTGGCGCTCGGCTGCGCAGGAGCCGTGCTGTCCTGGGCGGAGGAGGAGACCCCCGCGATCAGCGCCTGGGTGCCGTCGATACTGTTCCCCTCGCGCGCGGATCCGCAGGTCGCGCAGGTCATCCTCGCAGGCATCGCGGGATCCATCATGACGGTGGTGTCGATCGTGTTCGCCATCCTGCTCATGACCCTGACGCTCGCCTCGATGCAGTTCTCGCCGCGCATCATTCTGAGCTTCACGCGGGACCGCGTGACCCAGTGGACGCTCGGGATCTTCCTGGGCACATTCCTCTACTGCGTGGCCGCGCTGCCGGCTGCGCGCTCGTTGCCGACCCCATTCTCTCCCGTCGCAACCGTGCTCGGGGCGGTGGTGCTTGCGCTCGCCTGTGTTTGCTGGCTGTTGTATTTCATCCACCATATCTCCAGGGCCATCAGCGTCAATCAGATCGTGGACAAGATCGCCTCCGAGACCGAGACGGTCATCGACGAGCTGATGCCCTCGCCACGCCGCACCTCGTCGATGCCCAAACACGGGCCGCCGCCGGAGCTCATCTTCGAGACCACGATACCGAGCGCTCAGTCCGGCTACATCCGCTTCATCGACCTCGCGCGGCTGCTCGAGATCGCGAAGACCTATCGCGTGAATGTCCATGTGCTGCGTCGCGTCGGACACTTCGTGCCGGCCGGCGTCCCCGTGATGAGCGTATCGAAGGCGGAGCGCCTGCCAGCGGGAGCCGGTAACGCGCTGCTCGGGGCGTTCGACTTCGGGCCCTCGCGTACGTTGCAGCAGGACGTGGAGTTCGGCGTTCTGCAGATCGTCGATATCGCGTTGCGGGCGCTCTCGCCCGCGGTGAACGATCCGAGCACGGCGATCAGCTGCGTGGACCAGCTCAGCCGCATTCTCATCCGGTTTGTCGCGCGCGAGCCGCCCGAGTCGCTGTTGTTCGACCTGCCCGGCGTGCCGCGAGTGTTGATCACCTGGATCGACTTCGACCGGCTGGCGGATGCCGCCTTCGAGCAGATCCGGCTCTACTCGCAAGGCGACGTGGCGGTGAGCCTGCGCATGCTGCGCGCGCTCGGAGACATCGCCGTGACCACAGGCGACTCGGCCCTGCGCGGGAGACTCTTGCAGCGCGCGCGGCGGATCGTTGCGGGATGCGCCACGCGGCTCGGCGAGGCGGAGCTCGTGGAAATCCGAGCACGCCTGCAAACGCTCGAGGCCGTGGCATCGCCCGAGGCCGCGCGCCTGACCGAGGCCTAGCGCTCGAGGAGTTCCGCGATCGGGCCCATCGCGAGCGCCGGCAGGAAGCTCACCGCGGCGAGGAGCAGGATCGTACCGATCAGCAGCAACGCGAACGTCGGCGTATCGATGGGCAGCGTGCCGCTCGAGGCAACCACCCGTCGCTGTCGGGCGAAGAGGCCTGCAGCCACCAATGCCAGGAACGCAAGCCCATAGCGACCGGCGAGCATCGCGACGATCGTCGTTGCGTTGTAGAACCCATTGTTTGCATCGAGCCCCCCGAGTGCGAGCCCGTTGTTCGCCATGCACGAGGCGTACGCGAAGAGGATCTCCGTGAAGCGCCGCGGCCCGCCGTTCAGGGTGACGGCCGCGCGACCGGCAGGTGTCAGCACGGCAAGGGCGGTCAGGACCAGCACCACCATCGGCGTGGCCAGCACGTACAGGGCGATCCAGCGTGTCTCGGCGGCGGTCATCTTCTTGCCCAGGTACTCCGGCGTGCGTCCGATCATCAACGCACCGAGGAATGCGGCCGCGAGCGCCATCATAGCGATGCTGTAAACACCGGTTCCGAGCCCCCCGAAGACCACCTCTCCGAGGAGCAGGAAGGTGAGCGGCACCAGCACGCCGAGGGGCTGATACGAGTCGTGCTGGGCGTTGTACGAGCCGGTGGATGTGTTCGACGCGACGACCGTGGTGAGAACCGACTGGCCGATGCCGAAGCGCACTTCCTTGCCTTCCATGTTGCCGCCGACCAGGTGCAGGTCCCCGAGCTGCGGGGGGAGGACGCGCTCGGCCCGATCGCACAGCGCCAGGCCGCCGAGGAGCAGCACCACCATCACGCACAGCAAGGTCCAGCCAGCGCGCACTCGCTGCGTCATCTGACCGAGGGTGATCATCAGGGCGGCCGGCAACGCGCAGATTCCGAGCATGTCGATGAGGTTGGTCAACGGCGTGGGATTGGCATAGGGATGCGCGCCGTTGGCGTTGAAGAATCCACCGCCGTTGGTTCCCAGGTTCTTGATGAATTCGAGTGCCGCGACCGGGCCCTGCGCGATCACTTGTGTGCGGCCCTCGAGCGTATGCGCGAGCGTGTAGGGCGACAGGTTCAACGGAACGCCTTGCCATACCAGGGCCAAACTTCCGATGAGCCCAAGCGGCAGAAGCACCCAGAGCAGCGAGCGCACGAGGTCCACCCAGAAGTTTCCGATCGTCTCGGCACTCTGCCGCGCAAATCCGCGGATGAATCCGAATCCCACGGCAAGCCCGGCCGCTCCCGCCAGGAAATTCTCGGCGACCAGCCCCAGCACCTGCGACAGATAGCGCAAGGTGCTCTCGCCTGCGTAGGCCTGCCAGGTCGTCGTGGTCGTGAAGCTCACGGCAGTGTTCGCCGCGAGGTCCGCCGTCATCGGGGTCGTCAGGTAGCCCTCCGATGGACCGCCCGGCAGCCAGTGCTGCAGCATCAGGATGAGGAACAGCAGCACCGCGCAGCCCGCTCCGAATGTCGCAAAGCAGACGGCGTATGTGACCGCCGACATCTCCTGATCCTCGCGCACCCCCAGCACCCGGTATAGCGCCCACTCGATGGGCAGCAGGAGCGGGTCGAGGAAGGTGCGACGACGCTCGCACACGCGCGTGAGGTACGAGCCGAGCGGGTGCGCGAGTGCGAGCACCAGGGCTATGAAGACCGCGTACGCAAGCCAGCTCACGGCGCATGCGGTCCCATGTGTGGAGCCGACGCAAGTTGCGCCAGCGCCAGATTGAGCGCTAGGACCGGCACACGCGGCTCGCCGAGGAATCCGAGCTGCGGCTGCACCATCTGCGCCGCCACCAGCCGCCGAAGCGCCTCATCGCTCAGCCCGCGCGCTCTGGCCACGCGCGGCACCTGCAGGAGCGCGTTGGCCGGGCTGATGTCCGGGTCGAGCCCGCTGCCCGAGCGCGTCACGGCATCGATCGGAACGGGCGCATCGGATGGCAGGCCATTGCGCTTGCGATACAGCGCGGCGAGCTCCCGGATGCCGCTGAAGCCCGGCGCACCCTCCTTGAGCTTTGGATTGCTGGGTGCCAGATCGGTGGCACCCGATGCCGTGGCATCGTAACCGCGACCCGCAGCGGAGGGCCGGGGCTGGAACCACTCGGCGCCGCTGAACTCCTGAGCGATCAGGGAGGAGCCGACCACGGTGCCGCGCAGCACGACCAGACTGCCGCTCGCCTGATGCGGGAACACCCAGGTCGCGATCGCGAACAGCATCAGGGGGAACACGACGCCCGTGAGGAACGTCAGCACGAGAACGCTGAGAATCGCAGGGCGCAGCTCCCGTTTCACCGTGCGAGGCTACTGCAGGCCGCACCGGCACCGTATATGTATTTGTTCTCATGTGTTGCCCCCGGGCGTACTATCAGCGCCCGCGCCCGCAGGCAGGGCGCCCGAAACCTAATAACACAGTGCCGGTAAGGAGCATCGCGATGACCCCCTCTGCACCCACTCTGGGTGGGCCGATCCCGTACCGCAGTGCGGTCATGATCGGCCTGCTTGTGTCGCTCCTGCCCGTCGCTGCTGCAAATGCGTGGCAAGCCGCCGCGAGCGCCACCTCGACAGTCGACGGCAAGCTCTTCGATGCGCTCGCGTGGCGCGGCATCGGACCTTATCGGGGCGGACGCGCGCTGGCGGTCGCCGGCATTCCGGGGGATGCGACGACCTTCTATTTCGGGGCCGTGGCCGGCGGGGTGTGGCGCACCACCGATGCGGGCGCGACCTGGGTTCCCCTGACCGATCACACGCCCATCTCATCGGTGGGTGCGCTCGCGATTGCGCCCTCGAATCCCAGCATCATCTACGTCGGAACCGGAGAGGCCGCCCCACGCGGGGACATGACCTACGGCGACGGGGTCTACAAGTCCATCGACGGGGGCAAGACCTGGCGCAACATCGGCCTCAGGGACACGCGCCAGATCGGCGCCGTCATCATCGATCCGCGCGATCCAAACATCGTGCTGGTCGCAGCACTCGGGCATGCGTTCGGCCCGAATACCGAGCGCGGCGTGTTCCGGACGACCGATGGTGGGGAGAGCTGGAGCAAGGTGCTCTATCGCGACAGCGACACCGGCGCCATCGATGTGACCTTCGATCCGCACGATTCCAGCATCGTGTATGCCGCGCTGTGGCAGGCGCGCCGCCTGCCGTGGAACTTCTCGAGCGGCGGCCCCGGCAGCGGGCTGTATCGCTCAACCGATGGCGGCCTTCATTGGACGCGACTGAGCGGCAATGGTCTGCCGCAAGGCATTCTCGGGCGCATTCACGTCTCGGTGTCCGGTGCCGATTCGCGCCGCATCTACGCAATGATCGAGGCGGCCGAGGGCGGTCTGTACCGCTCCGACGATGCGGGCGAGCACTGGCAGCGCGTCAACACCGATGGACGACTGAGTCAACGCGCGTGGTATTTCTCGACGATCCTGGCCGACCCGAAGGATCGGGATGCGGTCTACGCCGAGAATACCGGCCTTTTCCGCTCCACCGACGGGGGCAAGAGCTTCAACCTATTGCCCGCGCGCCACGGTGACCATCATGGTATCTGGATCGATCCGACCGATCCGGACCGCATCATCGAGTCGAGTGACGGCGGCGCCTCGATCTCGTTCGATCACGGCAAGACCTGGAGCACGCAGCTCAACCAGCCCACGGCGCAGTTCTATCACGTCGCCGTCGATCAGCGGTTCCCGTACTACCTCTACGGCGCTCAGCAGGACAGCACGAGCGTCGCCAACGCCAGCATGGACGATGAGGGCGCGATCGTCGAGCGCGATTGGTACGACGTGTTCGAGGGGGAATGCGGCTTCGTGATCCCCGATCCGCGCGATGCCGACATCGTCTACGGGACCAGCGAGAACTTCATCGGCCGCTTCAACAAGCACACGATGCAGCTGCAGACCATCTCGGTCTGGCCGATCGATGCGTCCGGACACGCTGCCAAGGACCTCGAGCATCGCTTCAACTGGACCTCCCCTCTCATGATGTCGCCGTTCGATCCCGACACGCTGTATTACGGGATGGAACGGCTCTACCGGACCACCAACGACGGGGCGAGCTGGGAGGCCATCAGCCCGGACCTCACGCGCAACGACAAGAAGAAGCAGCAGGCCTCCGGGGGCCCCATCACCAAGGACATCACGAGCGTCGAGTATTACGACACGATCTTCGCCATCGCGGGCTCCTCCTTGCGGCGCGGGATGATCTGGGTCGGCACCGATGATGGCCTCGTGCAGCTCACCACCGACGATGGCGGCAGCTGGGAGAACGTGACGCCCGCTGCGATGCCCGCCTGGGGCACGGTGAGCATGATCGAGCCTTCCCGCTACGATGCGAACACTGCCTACGTCGCGGTCGATCGTCACAAGCTCGATGACCTGAAGCCGTACATCTTCAGAACCACCGATGCTGGGCACACCTGGACACGGATCGAGACCGGCATTCCCGAGGGCTCCTTCGTCCACGCCGTGCGTGAGGACTCGGTGCGGCCCGAGCTGCTGTACGCGGCGACCGAGACCGGTGTATTCGTCTCCTTCGATACCGGCGCGCACTGGCAGAGTCTGCAGCTGAATCTGCCGCGCTCGCCGGTGCACGACCTGGTCGTGAAGGGCGACGACCTCGCCATCGCCACGCACGGCCGCTCGTTCTGGATTCTCGATGATGTGACGCCGCTGCGTCAGGTCGCGCAGGCGTCCACCGCAACCATGGCGTATCTGTACGCCCCGGAGCCCGCCTACCATCTCTACTATCCCGACTCCGTCGACGCGCGTCCGCCCGCGGGGCAGAATCCACCTGCGGGTGCCCTGATCGATTACTACCTGCCGGGCACTGCGCTCGGCGCCGTGACCATCGATATTCTCGACGAGCACGGCGAGAGGGTGCGGCACCTGACCAGCTCAGGACCGAAGGAAGAGGAGCAACCGCCCGAGTGGCCGGATCAGGTGCAGCCCGAGGACCGGCTGTCCACGCGGCAGGGCATGAACCGCTTCGTGTGGAACCTGCGCTACGACGATCCGGTACAGATTCCGGGAGCGTTCTACTCCGGCGAGGCGCCGCGAGGCCCGATCGCGTTGCCCGGCAAGTACACGCTGCGGCTGAGCTACGCAGGGTATACGCAGAGCGTGCCGCTCGAGCTTCGCGTTGATCCCCGCGTGAAGGGACCGCTCGATGGGCTGAAGCAGAAGTTCGCACTCGCGATGGAGGTCTATCACGATCAGGATGCGCTGCATCGGGCCGTGAATGACATCCGCGCGTTCAAGGCCTCGGCCGCCGCAGCGGCTTCGCGAGCGGCCGGCCACCGTGAGTCCCGGGCGCTCGCCACCGAAGGCGATCGGCTGGTCGCGGAGGCCTCCCGCATCGAGGGCAGGCTGATGCAAGTGAACGCCAAGGGCTCGGAGGCGAATCTCAACTTTCCCGGCATGCTGAATGAGCAGATCTACTCCTTCGCCGGGCTGCTCGACGATGCCGACACGGCTCCCAACGCGCAGGAGACGGAGACCTACGCGGAACTGCATTCGCAGCTTGCCACCCAGCTCGGCGCCTGGAGCACGTTGCGAAGCACGAAGATCGCCGCGTTCTGCAAGCGCGCCGGCGCTGCGCCGTGCACGCCGATGTCGCAGAGCCCCGGTGCGGCCGCGGATCGGGACTGAGGCTGCACCGATGCGCATGCCGAGATCGTCGATCATGGTGTTGCTGGGCCTTGCCTGCTCGATCGTGGCGGCTCGCAGCGCCTTCGCACAGCACTACCCGCCGAGCGTCTTCAATGATTTCAAATGGCGCTTGGTTGGACCCTTCCGCGGCGGCCGCACGCGGGCGGTCGCCGGGGTTCCCTCCCAGCCGAATGTCTTCTATGTGGGCGCAGTGGATGGTGGGGTGTGGAAGACGGACGATGCGGGTCGCACCTGGCAGCCGATCTTCGATGGTGAGCCCACCCAGTCGATCGGCGCCATCGCCGTTGCTACCTCCGACCCGAATCTCATCTACGTCGCAAGCGGCGAGGGTCTGCTGCGGCCGGATCTGTCGGTCGGCGACGGCATCTATCGCTCGGCCGACGGCGGTCGGAGCTGGACCCACCTGGCGCTCGCCGATGCACAGCAGATCCCGGCGCTGGCCGTCGACCCGCGGGACTCCAACCGCCTGTTCGCTGCCGTGCTGGGCCACCCCTATGGACCCAGCACCGAGCGCGGGATCTATCGCTCGCTCGATGGCGGAGCACACTGGGAGCGGGTCCTTTACAAGGACCCCGATACGGGCGGCTCCGCAGTGGCGATCGATCCCACCCGGCCGAGCATCGTCTATGCAGCACTCTGGCAGGCGCGACTGGGACCCTGGGAGGACGAGAACGAGTTCCGCGGCACCGGCGGCGGGCTCTTCAAGTCGACCGACGGGGGGACCACCTGGAAGCAGCTCGTGGCCGGCCTTCCGAAGGATGCGACGCAGATCAATATCGGCATCGCCCCGAGCTCGCCCGACCGGCTGTACGCGATCGTGGGCACCACCGAGCCCGGCGACTACAGCTCCGCGAAAGGTCTGGGAGTCTTCCGCTCGGATGACGGTGGGGAGAGCTGGGCGCGCATCACGAACGACCCGCGCCCGGCGCTGCGCATTGGCGGCGGTGATCTCGGCATCGTGCGCGTCGACCCGAAGAATCCCGACGTCGTGTACACCGTTGGCATCGTCACGATGAAGTCGATCGACGGCGGCAAGACCTGGCAGTCTCTCAAGGGAGCCCCGGGCGGTGATGATTACCAGAACATTTGGATCAATCCCAACGATCCCCGCATCATCGCGCTGGTGAGCGATCAGGGCGCAGTCGTGAGCCTCAACGGCGGAGAGACCTGGAGCTCGTGGTTCAACCAGCCGACGGCTCAGCTCTATCACGTGAGCGTCACGCCGACGTTCCCGTACCGGGTGTGTTCCGGTCAGCAGGAGAGCGGCTCCGTATGCATCGAAAGCCGCGGGAACGACGGTGAGATCACCGATCGCGACTGGCATCCGGTCGGGGCCATCGAGTACGGCTCCGTCGCCCCCGATCCAATCGATCCGGACGTGATCTACGGCGCTGGCCGCAACGAGGTCTCGAAATTCCACTGGTCGACCGGTCAGGTGCAAAACGTCACCCCGATTCCCATCCAGGGTGATGACGTGCGCGTCGATCGGACCGAGCCGCTGGAGTTCTCGCCGCTCGACCCGCATACGCTGTACTACGCGGCCAACAGGCTCTACAGGACGAGCGACGGGGGTGTGACCTGGCAGGCCGTCAGTCCCGATCTCACGCGAACCAATCCAGGCATTCCCCCGAGCGTCGGAGCCCTGCACCTCAAAGCGGTCGAGCACAAGCGCGGCACGCTCTACGCGCTCGGGCTGTCCCCGCTCGATGCAAAGGTCCTATGGGTGGGCACCGACGACGGTCTGGTGTGGCACACCGCGGATGGCGGAGCCCACTGGTCCAACGTCACGCCGCCCTCCCTCACCCCCTGGAGCAAGGTGACCCAGATCGAGCCCTCGCATTTCGATGCGGGCACGGCGTATGTCTCGGTCAGCCGCATGCGCATCGATGACCTGCACCCGTACCTCTTCCGAACGCGCGACGCTGGGGCGAGCTGGCAACCGATCAGCGATGGGCTGCCGCTCGACCAGCCGGTGAATGCCGTTCGCGAGGACCCGCAGCGCCGGGGACTGCTGTTCGCAGCGACGGAGAAAGCTGTCTGGGTGTCGCCGGACGAGGGGGCGCACTGGGACTCCCTGCAGCTGAACCTCCCGCACACCTCGATGCGAGACCTGTGCGTGCATGGCGATGACCTCATCGTGGCGACCCACGGCCGCTCCTTCTGGATCCTCGATGACATCTCGCGGCTGCGGCAGTTGACAGCTGCGCGCCTGGAGAAGGTCGTGCTGCTGAGCCCCGCTGCCGCGTACCGGGTGATGCGCAGCACGTGGACCGACACACCGATACCCCCCGATGAGCCTCTGGGTCAGAATCCCCCGCCCGGCGCGATCATCGAGTACTCCTTGCCGCGCAATGCGAAGGGAGTGGTCACGCTCGAGGTGCTCGACGAGAGCGGCGGACTCGTGCGGCGCTTCCGCAGCGACGATCCGCCCGATCCGAGCCCCGAGCAGCTCGCGCGCGAGCTCATTCCACAGTACTGGATCGCCCTCCCGCATGAGCTGCCCACGCAGCGCGGGATGCATCGCTGGATCTGGGACCTGCGCTACGCGCCACCTTTGACAACCACTCACGGCTACCCGATCTCGGCAGTACCGCATGCGACGCCGCAGGATCCGCAGGGACCGCTTGCATTGCCGGGACGCTACCGCGTGCGTCTTATCGCGGACGGCCGCACCCTCGAGGCGCCCCTCGAGGTGCTGCCCGATCCGCGTGAGCGGCTCCCGGCCGGCGCGCTCGAGGATCAGCTGCATCTGGCAAGAAAGCTGGCTGATCTCTTGAGCGCGAGCTCGCGTGCGCTTCTCATGGCGCAGTCCGAGCAGGCGCAGCTGAAGG
>DATKPP010000093.1:0-86717 GCA_035524075.1 Steroidobacteraceae bacterium
CACGCAGCGTCGAGGGCACCGGGCGTTGCAGGCGCGGCAGGGCGGCAACTGCCGCCGCGAAGAGGTATCGCATCATTCCCGCGAGCAGCACCCACGCGCCCGCCTTGCCGAACTGCCACACGAGCAAGGCGAGCACCGCCACGAACACGGCGTCGGTTTCCATATCGAAGCGGGCGCCGAACGCACTCACCATGCCGGACCTGCGGGCGAGCCAGCCGTCCACCCCATCGAGCACCATCGCAAGCGAGGCGACGACGACGGCGGCGGCTGCCGTGGCGTGCCCCCCCTGCTCGCCGAGCAGGCCCGCGAGCAGCGCGATGAGGGCGCCCCGGACGATCGTCACCTGATTGGCGGCGCCCATGCGCACGAACCGGTGAGCCCCGGGAAGGGTGAGCAGGACAAGAGCGGCATCCGCCGCGAACACGAGCAGCACCTTCGGAACATAGGCGCCACTCAGGTGCAGCAGACGCATCCCGAGCACACCCGAGGAGACGGTCGACACCGCAACCGCTAAGATGCCCGTGAGCGCACCCGCCCGCAGCTCCCGGTGCTCGGGCCGCGCAATCGCAACGGTGAACATCAAACCTCGGCAGCTCCCATGAGTCCGGACGACACGCTCGCCTTTTGGATCATCGCCCCGGGCCGGGCAGAGCTGCGTCGCGAGACACTGCCGGCGCGCAGCGGGCAAGAGGCGAGTGTACGGGCACTCTACAGCGGTGTCAGCCGCGGGAGCGAGGCGCTCGTCTTCAATGGTGATGTGCCCGAGAGCGAATACCAGCGCATGCGGGCGCCGTTCCAGGCGGGGAACTTTCCGGGTCCCGTCAAGTATGGCTACGCTAGCGTCGGTCGGGTGGAGGACGGCCCGGAGACGCTTGCGGGCAGGACAGTCTTCTGCCTCTACCCGCATCAAGAGCGCTACGTGGTTGCGCCCCATGCGCTCTACCGCGTGCCCGACTCCGTGCCCGCACCGCGTGCCGTGCTTGCCGCGAACCTCGAGACCGCCCTGAATGCCGTCTGGGACTCGGGCGCCGCGCCCGGTGATCGCGTGGCCGTGGTCGGCGGTGGCACCGTGGGGTGCCTTGCGGCATGGCTCCTCGGACGCATGCCCGGATGCAAGGTCGAGCTGGTCGATACGAATCCGCAGCGTCGCAATATCGCCGACGCATTCGGCCTGGCCTTCGCGGAGCCTGCGGCGGCCACACCGGATGCCGACGCCGTCCTGCATGCGAGCGGGACGCCCGAGGGCTTGTCGCTCGCCTTGCGGCTCGCGGGCTTCGAGTCGACGGTGTGCGAGTGCAGCTGGTACGGCACGCGTCCGGTGCCGCTGCCACTCGGGGAGGCCTTTCATGCACGACGCCTGACTCTCAAATCCTCGCAGGTCGGCAGCGTTGCAGCGTCGCATCGCGCGCGCTGGAGTCTGCGGCGACGCATGGAGCTTGCCCTCGCGCTGCTCACCGATCCGGCGCTCGATGTGCTGATCAACAGCGAGGGAACGCTCGGGGATCTGCCGCGGGACATGCAGCGTCTGGCGCGCGCGCCCGGTGATACGATCATGCATCGGGTGAGCTACCGGACCGACTGACCAGGGGGCCGCGATGTACAGTGTCTGTGTGCGCGACCACATCATGATCGCGCACAGCTTCGTCGGCGAATCGTTCGGGCCGGCCCGGCAACTGCATGGCGCCACGTACGTGGTCGACGTGGAGTTTCGGCGCGCGCAGCTCGACGAGGATGGGCTGGTCGTGGATATCGGGCGTGCAAGTGAGGTGCTGCGGCAGGTGCTCGCGCAGCTCAACTATCGCAATATCGATCTGCTCCCCGAGTTCGCCGGCCGCAATACCACCACCGAATTCCTCGCCAAAGTCGTGTTCGACCGGATGGCGGACTGCATACGCGAGGGCAAGCTGGGCGCTTCGGCGGCCGCGGTGGCGAGCCTGCGCGTGAGCTTGCACGAATCGCACCTCGCCTGGGCCTCATTCGAGGCAGAGCTCACGACGCAATGAGATTGCGCGCCTTGGAATTCCTCATTCCGGGCGACCTGCACAGCGCAACCGGCGGTTACGTCTACGATCGCTCGATCGTGGCCGGGCTGCGCGCCCTTGGCTGGCAGGTAGCCGTCCACGAGCTGCACGGGAGCTTTCCCTCTCCCACTGCCGATGCACTTGCGCACGCGCAGCGCGTCCTGGCCGATCTACCGGACGAGGCGTGCGTGCTCGTCGATGGCCTCGCACTGGGAGCCATGCCGCAGGAGATCGAGCCGCACTGGCAGCGCTTGGCCCTGGTCGCGCTGATTCACATGCCGCTCGGGTCCGAGCTCGGCCTGCCGGCTACGGTGGCCGAGGCGCGCCGCCAACAGGAGCTGCGCGCTCTGCGGCTCGTGCGCCACGTGGTTGTGACCGGCCAAAGCACGAAGCGGCAGCTCGAATCCGACGGGCTCCACCCCTCGCGCCTCTCGGTCGTGGAGCCCGGCGTGTGGAAAGGTCCGATCGCGGCCGGAGGCGGCGACGAGAGCATCGTCAACCTGCTCTGCGTGGCAACCGTGAGTGAGGGCAAGGGACACGAGCTGCTGGTAGATGCGCTCGCGCCGCTGGCGCATCTGCCATGGCATTTGCGATGCGCCGGCAGCCTCACGCGCAGCACGGCCACGGTGCAGCGCCTGACTGATCGGTTGGGGCGACTTGGACTCATCGAGCGCGTTGAGCTGCTGGGCGAATTGCCGCACCAGGCGCTCAGCGAGCTGTACGCCGCGGCCGATCTCCTTGTTCTCCCGACCCTGCGCGAGACCTATTGCCTCGCCGTCGCCGAGGCGCTCGCGCACGGTGTGCCCGTGATCGGTACGCGCACCGGCGCCATTGCCGAGCTCGTCGGGAGCGCCGCGGGACTCCTGACCGCGCCCGGCGATCGCGACGGGTTGCGCGCGGCGCTCGAGCGGGCCCTGACCGACCAGGCCCTGCGCTCCTCCCTGCGCGCTGGAGCACTCGCCGCACGCGAGCACCTCATCCTTTGGCCTGAGGCCTGCACGCGCATGGCCATGCTGCTCGAACGCGTGTGTGCGCGGGGCGCCGCGGCTGCGCGGCCGGGGAGCTGCGCACGAGCGAGCTAGAAGATCCTTTGAATCGTGTTTGAGGTCGGCGTGCCGTGACCGTTCGCGTCCGAGGTCGAGGCGCGGAGATCGCAATCGAACAGGATGTCCGAGCCGGCACGGTAGACGCGATGGTGCAGTCGCAGGCAGTCGCGCAGGCGCCCGCGCGGGGCCATGCGCACGGCCGGACGCCCCTGCCCGATGAGAAGCGGCGCAACCGCGATATGCAGCCGGTCGAGGAGTCCGGCCTCGAGGAACGATGAGACGGTCACACCGCCTCCCTCGACAAAGATCCGGCAATGGCCGCGCGTGTGCAGCTGATGCAGGAGGTCATGCAGATCCAAGGCGTTGTCCCGAGCACGCACCTCGATCACATCTTCGCCACGCGCGCGAGCGGCGGCCGCGGCGGCGGTGCCGGCAATGGCAGCCCTCACCGTCAAGGCTTGCCGATCACTGAACACCGCGTGAGCCTCCGGTAGGCGGCAGGCCGGATCGATGATCACGCGCAGCGGATTGCTGCCCGCGACGAGGCGCGTGGTGAGCCGCGGGTTGTCCACCTCGACTGTGCCGGCCCCGACGATGACGGCGTCGCTCAACGCCCGAAGCCGGTGCAGGTGCAGGATGTTCTCCGGACCCGTCACCCAGCACGAATCGCCGGATGCGGTTGCGATGAAGCCGTCGAGGCTCTGGCCGAGGTGGCCGACGGTGATCGGCCGGGCGTCGGTCGCACTGCAGATAGGCAGATACAGCTCGACCAGGTCTCGCTGCGGATCGTGGGAGGGCAGGAGCGACTCCCATCCCGCCGCAGGGCTCCAGCGCAGCACCGCGGAGGGATCATCGGCTGCAACCGCGCCTAGCTCGCCGGCGCCTGCGAGTGCATAGCAAGCGGGCGCCAGGCCGCCCGTTCTGGGGAGAGTCCGCGCCGCGGCGTGGGCAATGTTCCAGGCACTGTGTTCTGCGGACTCGGCGTTCTGCACAATCCCATTGTAGCGGGATCCAAACCGGGGGCCGCGTTAGGTTTGGATAGGGCGCAGACTGCGATAACATGCGCCGACCCGGCCCCTCTCAGAAGCCCTCCATGAAAGACCTGACACAAGGCCCGATCACGCGCCACATCCTAGAGATGGCGGCCGTCATGGTGATCGGCATGGTGGGGCAGACGCTCTACTACCTCGTCGATCTCTACTTCGTCTCGGGACTCGGTCCGCAGGCCATCGCCGGAGTCGGTGCGGCCGGCAACATCACCTTCGTCGTGCTGGCGCTCACCCAGATCCTCAATGTGGGGACGGTGGCGCTCATCTCGCATGCAGCGGGCCGCAAGGACCGGCACGACGCCAATCTGGTATTCAACCAGTCGGTCACCCTCTCGGCCGTGGTCGGGGCGCTCGTGCTGCTCGCGGGCTATCTGCTCACCCGGCCCTATCTGAACCTCGTGGGAGCGGATGCCGGCACGCGGCAGTCGGGTGTCACCTACCTCTACTGGTACATGCCCGGCCTCGCGCTGCAGTTCGCCATGGTCTCCATGGGCGCAGCACTGCGCGGCACGGGCATCGTGCGGCCGACGATGATCGTCCAGGTGCTCACCGTCCTGCTCAACATCATCCTGGCGCCGGTACTCATCGCAGGCTGGGGCACCGGGCATCCGCTCGGAGTGGCGGGCGCGGGTCTTGCCAGCACCATCGCCATCACGGCCGCGGTCGCCATGCTCACCGTATATTTCGAGCGCCTGGAGAAGTACGTCGGTTTCCACCCCGAGCAATGGCAGCCACGCCTGTCGTACTGGCGGCGAATCCTCAACATCGGCCTGCCGGCGGGCGGTGAGTTCATCGTGATGTTCCTGCTCATGGCGCTCACGTACTGGCTCATCCGCAGCTTCGGCTCGGACGCGCAGGCGGGCTACGGCATCGGCTCGCGCGTGATGCAGGCGATCTTCCTGCCGGCGATGGCGATTGCTTTCTCGGTGGCGCCCGTGGCCGGACAGAACTTCGGCGCCCGGCACGGCACGCGCGTGCGCGCGACCTTTCGTACGGCCGTGGTTCTCGAAACAGCGATCATGGTGCTGATCACGGCACTGTGTCAGATCGCTCCCGCAGCGCTCATCGCCGCCTTCACCCGCGATCCTCAGGTCATTGCGGTCGGCGCGGTTTTTCTACGCGTCATCTCATGGAACTTCATCGGCTCGGGGATCATCTTCACCTGCTCGGGCATGTTTCAGGCCATGGGCAACACCTGGCCGGCGCTGCTGAGTGGGGCCAGCCGGCTCGTCATCTTCGGCGTTCCGGCCGTTTGGCTTTCGCGCCAGCCGGGATTCACGCTGCGGCAGGTCTGGGTGACCTCGGTCGTGACGGTCGTCCTGCAGGCCGTGTTCAGCGTCTCGCTCGTGCTGCTCGAGATGCGCAAGAGGCTTGCTATGAGTGTTGCGCCGCGCGTTGACGTGCCGGCGCCTGCAGCCTAGGGAGTGAGCCACGCCGATGCACAGATACTCGAACTCATGGTGTGCTCCTTGGAGATGGCCCGGTGCCGCCGCGCTCGTCATGGCCGCGGTGCTGCTCGCTCCGGTGGCGGTACCGGCCGATGGCGCGCCGATGCGCTCGCGGCCGCTTCCCGTCAAGGTGCTGGTGATCAATCTCTTCAGCCTCGAGGCCGCTCCCTGGATCGCAGCGCTGAACCCCACGCGTGACATCCCGGTGCCCGGCCTGTCGAGCGACTATCCCGACGTGAAATGCAATGCCGAGGCGGTGTGCCAGATGACTACCGCGATGGGGCACGCCAATGCCGCCGCATCGCTCATGGCGGTGCTCTTCAGTCACCTGTTCGATCTGCACCAGACCTATTTCCTCATCGCGGGCATCGCCGGCATCGATCCTGCGCACGGCACTTTGGGCTCCGCGGCCTGGGCGCGCTACGTCGTCGACGCGGGCATCGCTCACGAGATCGACGCGCGAGATCTACCCAAAGGCTGGACCGATGGATACTTCGGCGTCATGACCAACGGGCCGAACGAGATGCCAAAGCTCGAGTACCACACCGAGGTCTACCGCTTGAACGAGACCCTGCTGCAACAGGCTCTCGCGCTCTCGCGCGGCGCGAAGCTCGAGGATGCGGCGGACCTGCAAGCGTACCGCAGACACTACCCGCAGGCCGCGGCCAGTCAGCCACCGACCGTGATCCAGTGCGATACGCTCTCGGGGGATACGTGGTGGTCCGGACGCCGGCTGGGCGAGCACGCCACCCGCTGGACCCGATTACTCACCCACGGGAAGGGCGTGTACTGCACGACGCAGGAGGAGGATAACGCCGTGCTCGATGCTTTGACCCGCGCCTCGGACGCAAAGCTCATCGACCTCCGGCGCGTGGCGGACTTGCGAACGGGCTCCGATTTCGATCGTCCTTACCCGGGGCAGGATGCGCTCGGTGCTCTTCTGGATCAACGCAAGCTCGCCGATGCCGTCACGGTTGCGGCGGACAACCTGGTGAATGCGGGCATGCCGCTGGTCAAGGAGATCGTTGCTCATTGGGACGCCTGGCAGCACGGTATTCCGCCGGTGCCATCCCAAGGGCAATCACGCTAGGGCGCGCCGCGGCGCGCGGCCGCCGGCTCCGTGCGCCCGTCAGGTTCGCGCGGCGACGATCAGCGCGAGCCCGCTCAGGAAGCATGCGAACATCGCGGCGAGCAAGTAGGAAGTGCCGCGTGGAGCCAGGCGGAATTCCTTCCAGATGAACACCCCCCAGAGCGCCGCGATCATCGTCGCACCCTGTCCCAGACCGTACGAGATGGCATAGCCTGCGCGCCCCGAGGCGATGAGGTTCGTGGACATTCCCACCCCCCAGATCAAGCCGCCCAGGATTCCCGTGAGGTGATTGCCCAGCGTGCCGCGAAAATAGCTCGAGAAGTCCACCGGCGCGCCTGCAATCGGCCGCTTCATGGCCAAGGTGTTCCAGAGGAAGTTGCTGACGAACACGCCGATGGAGAAGACGAACAATGCCGCATAGGGACCCATCTTCGCACCCACCGGGTGCGCGGGATCGGCGTACATGGCGGCTGCGACAAATCGATAGAACAGGCCCATGAACACACCGCACGCGACCGACAGCAGCAGCCCGCGGGTGGTCACACCGACCGAGCCCAATCGACGATAGGCGACCGCATCGAGGAGGATCGCGAGGATCACCAGCCCGACACCGAGCGCAAGCAGCGGACCGTTGCCGACCGGCTCGGCCAGATAGTTGATGAGTACCCCGATGAGCAGCGCAAGACCGATGCCCACCGGGAAGGCGACCGCCATACCGGCAAGCTCGATTGCGGCGACGAGCAGGATGTTCGCGAGGTTGAAGATGGCACCACCCAGCAGGGCAAGACCGAGGCTCTTGCCGGAGGCTTGCTGCAAGTCGGCGATGAAGGGGCGCCCCAGGGCTCCGGTGCTGCCGAGCGTCACTCCGACGAGAAGCGCGAGCAGCACCACCCCGAGCGCGTAATCCCAGTAGAAGAGCTCGAAGCGCCAGTCCTTGCTCGCGAGCTTGAGGCTGTTGGCCCAGGACCCCCAGCAGAGCATCGTCAGCACACACAGCGCGACCGCGAGGGTGTAATCGTGGACGATGAACATCGCAAGCCCCTCGCTGCGCCGCTAGGACCGGGCGCGCCGCGCGCGCTCACGGTCGAGCTCGGCCCGGGTTGGAAATGATTTTTGCGTTCCCACGCGCGTGGTGGACAGCGCGGCATACAGATTGGCCGCCGCCAGGGCATCCGTCTCGGAAAGGCCTTCGGCCAGGAAGACGGCCAAACTGCCTATGAAGGCATCTCCGGCTCCCGTCGTATCGAGCGGCGTGACCTGATAGGGGGCCACATGCGTCAGGGCCTGCGCCCCGGCGAGCAGCGATCCACGCGAGCCCAGTGTCAACACGACTCGCCGGAATCCGTGGCGCAGCAACTGGCTCGCGCAATCACGCGCCTGATCCAGTGAGCCCACGGAGCAGCCCGACAGCTGCTCTGCCTCGGTCTCGTTCGGTATCAGATAGTCTGCATCCGCGAGCCGCGTGAGATCGGCCGGGAGGGCGGGCGCGGGATTGACGATGCAGCGTATCCCATGCGTTCGAGCGAAGTGCACCGCGTGGTAGACGGTTTCCAGCGGCACCTCGAACTGCAGGATGATGGTGTCGGCTTGGCGCAGCTGTGGGGCCGCTGCGTCGATATCGGACGCGCGCAGCTCATCGTTCGCGCCCTTCACGACGATGATGCGGTTGTCGCCATTGGGCTCGACCAGGATGGCGGCGGCGCCCGTCGAGACACCCGGAACAACCTTGACGTGACTGGTATCGATTCCGAACGATGCGAAATTGGAGATCGTCGCCTGGCCAAACAGGTCGTCTCCGACCTTGGCCAGCATCAAGACCTCCGCCCCGCACAGGCGCGCCGCCACGGCCTGATTTGCCCCCTTGCCGCCAAATCCAAGGTCGAAGCGCTGGCCGAACAAGGTCTCACCGGCCCGGGGGAATCTGTCCGTGAAGGTGATCAGATCCGTGTTGGCGCTGCCGATGACGGCAACTCTCGGAGGTCGAGCCATGTTCAGCGCGTGCCTTGTTCTTGTGTGTGGATCTGCGTCGGCGCGCCAGGCGACAGCGCAATATGTCAGCCGCCACCAGGGGTGTCAACGCAATAATCATCAATCGTGCCTGATGCAGGAGCGTGCATGCTAATGTCGAGCGCGGCGGAGGCCATCCTCGAGGAGCCGAATGCAAGCCCGGACTCCAACAAGACTGACCATGAAGGAGTTCGTCCGCGGGCTGCCCAAAGCCGAGCTGCACTTGCACATCGAGGGCACCCTCGAGCCGGAGCTGGCATTTCAACTGGCTGCGAAGCACGGAGTGCGGTTACCTCATGCGACCGTCGAAGAGTTGCACCGCGCCTACCAATTCTCCGATCTGCAGTCCTTTCTGGACCTCTACTACGCCTGCGGCGCGGTGTTGCGGGACGAGGATGACTTCCATCTGCTCACGCGCGGATATCTGAGCAAGGCGCACTCCCAGGGTGTCGTGCACGTGGAGATGTTCTTCGATCCGCAGGCGCACACGTCGCGTGGCGTATCGCTCGATACGGTGCTCCGCGGGATACGCCGTGCGCTCCTCGAGGCAGCGCAGGCCTGGGGAATGACCTTCGAGCTGATCCCGTGCTTTCTGCGCCACCTCAGCGCCGCCGATGCGATGAGCACGCTGGACCAAGCGCTGCCGCACCGCGCTGCATTCGCCGCAGTGGGGCTGGACTCCTCCGAGCGCGGTAATCCGCCGCACAAGTTTCGCGAAGTCTTCGCGCGCGCCAGGGGCGCAGGGCTCAAGGCGGTCGCCCATGCCGGCGAGGAAGGTCCTCCGGATTACATTCACGAGGCGCTCGATGTGCTCGAGGTGGTCCGCATCGATCACGGCGTGCGCTGCGAGGAGGACGAGCTGCTGATGGAGCGTCTCGCGGCCGAGCGGATTCCTCTGACCGTGTGTCCGCTGTCGAACGTCAAGCTGCACGTCTTCGACAGTCTCAGATCGCACAATCTCAAGCGCCTGCTCGAGCGCGGTCTGTGCGTCACGGTGAACTCCGACGACCCCGCATACTTCGGCGGCTACGTGCTGGAGAACTATCTCGGTGTACAGGAAGCCTTGTCGCTGACGCGCGCGCAACTCGCGCTGCTCGCACGCAATTCCATCGAGGCCTCGTTCCTCGCGCCATCGCACAAGCAGCGCTGGGTCACGGCCATCCACGCCCTTGTCGCAGCCCATCCGGGCGACTGAGCGGGGAGCGTCAGCGCGCGCCGCGCCGAACGTGCACCTGCCGGTTCGCGACCCACACCTCGCTCACGTCCGCGCGCGTTGCGTGGTAGACGATCCTCTGAAGGATCGTCTCGGGCGCAGCATCTGCGTCCAGATGCAGATTGCTGTCGGGCGTTCGCCCGTCGATCACGATGGCGTCGAATTGATAACCGGGGCGGAACACTCCGATGGGCAGATCGAGCGCGATGCCCCCGCCTGCGGTGGCCAGCCAGAGCGCCGTCGCCGAGTCGATGCGCGATTCGGGCGAGCGCCGCTGCGCACGGCCCAGCCGGGGATCCACCCCCGATTCCAGCGTACGGGAAGCGATCACGGCATGGCGCACGTTGTCCAGGATCGAAGGGCTCGCGCCCCCCGCGATGTCGGTGCCGAGTCCCACGTGAACACCCTGCTGCAGCATGCGTCGCAGCGGAAAGACCGCATCGGAGAAGAAGACGTTCGACAAGGGGCAATGCGCGATGCCCGCGCCTGCTGCGAGGATCGTGGCAGCGTCCGCGTCGTCGACGAAGTTGCCATGCGCGAGGATCGTGCGCCGCGAAAGTAGCCCGAACCGCTCAAGAGCAGTGGTGTCCGTCACGCCGCAGCGCGCGCGGACGAAGGCGTGCTCCCAGTCGCTTTCGGAGCAGTGGGTCTGCACGTGACAGCCGGTCTGGCGCGCGAGACCGCCCAGGCGGGCGAGCAGCTCATCCGTGCAGGAGGGAATGAAGCGCGGCGTGATGACCGGCAGGATCAAACCGCTCGCGTTACCCGCCATCGAGCGGACATCGTCGATGAATGCGCGGGTCTCGGCGACGGCCACGTCGGCGGATGCGTCCCGGTAGAACGGGGGGCATTGTGCCGGGTCGTCCATGGCGACCCGGCCGATCAGGGCGCGCTGAGATCTCCTCAAACAGATGTCCGCGAGCGCCTGCGTGGCTGCAAGATGAATCGTCGCGAAGTACATGGCGGTGGTGGTGCCGTTGGCGAGCAGACCGTCCACCAGAGACTCGTAGACCTCGCGTGCAAAAGCGGTGTCCGCGTAGCGCGACTCGAGCGGAAAGGTGCAGGCTTGCAGCCAGTCCTCGAGCGGGAGGTCCAGCGCGAGCCCCAGTTGCGGCCATTGCGGTGCATGAACGTGCAGATCGACGAGCCCGGGCAGCAGGTACTGGTCTTGGTCGAGCGCGACCAGGGTGCCCGCGGCGCGATGGCGTGCCGCGGCCGCGGCAGCCTGCGGGGACTCCCGCGGATGAATCCCCTGG
The DNA here is from genome assembly GCA_035524075.1 of Steroidobacteraceae bacterium. GTDB lineage: Bacteria > Pseudomonadota > Gammaproteobacteria > Steroidobacterales > Steroidobacteraceae > JASHUC01. Next base: position 11,131 of record DATKPP010000093.1, read on the forward strand.
ATGACGCCTGCGGCATCTACCTCCATCAGGGCGCCGGGAAGAAACTCGATCCGACCGCGCACGGGCGTGTGCAATGCGTTCCCGAGGAATGCCCGTTCCCGCTGTGGAGCGAGTGCCGCCAGCCTCACGAGGCGACCCGGTAGTGGAGCAGAAAGTCCTCGAACACGCGCGCTGCGATGTGAGCATCCGCCGCGCTCAGCGTCTCGTCCGGGTGATGGCTGATGCCGCCGTTGCCACACCGCACGAAGAGCATCCCGACCTGAGTGAGGCTCGCCATGATCATGGCATCGTGGCCGGCGCCGCTGGGTAAGCGCAGCGCAGGGCGGCCCGTGATGCGCTCGATGCTGTCGCCCCAGGCATCCTGCAGCGCAGGATCGCAGGGGACGCTCGAGGATTGCAGGACCCGGCGCTCGAGGACTTTGACGCCGCGTCGGTCGGCAATGGCTGCGATCCGGGCGCTCACCGCCTTGACCGCCGAATCGCGCACCGCATTGCTACCCGAGCGGATGTCGATGCTGAACTCGCAGCGGCCGGGAATGACGTTGACTGCACCCCCGGGTACCTCGAGCTTGCCCACGGTGCCCACGAGATCGGGCCGCTCCTGGCAGCGCTGCTCCACGGCGAGCACCATCTCGGCGGCGGCGGCCAGCGCGTCGTGGCGCAGCGCCATGGGCACCGTCCCCGCATGACCGGACCGACCTTCGACGGTGACGATCGTGCGCGTGCTGCCGGCGATGCTCGTGACCACCCCGACGGCCAAGGCCGCATCGAGCAGCACGGGGCCCTGCTCGATGTGCACTTCGACGAAACCAGCCACCTGCGAAGGATCGCGCGCGATGGCGGGAATGCTCGCCACGTCCTGGCCGCTCGCGCGGATGGCCTCGGATAATGGGGTGCCGCTCGCATCGACGCTCTGGAGCTGGCTCGGGTCGAGGCAACCGGCGACGGCACGGCTGCCCAGGAAGGGGGATTTGAAGCGTACGCCTTCTTCTTCCGAGAACGCGATGATCTCGAGGCCGTACGGCAGTGCCGCTCCAGCGCGGCGCAGCGCCCCTGCCACCGCGATGGGCAGGAGGATGCCGAGCCGCCCGTCGTACTTGCCGGCATCGATCACGGTGTCGTAGTGCGATCCGGTGAGCAGGCGCTTGGTGCTCGTGCCGGGGGCAGCCTCCATCAGGCCGACCACGTTGCCCACGGCATCGATGTGGGCGAGGAGGCCAGCCGCCAGCATGAAATCGCGAATGCGCGCCGCCGCGGCGCGATGAGCCGGCATGAGGTACGTGCAGGTCAGCGCACCGGCATCGTCCGTGAAGGATGCCAGGTCATCGGCCATCGCGATGATGGCATCGCCCAGAGGCTCGCAGATCAGCTCCGCAAGGCGAAAGAATGCGATGCGGCAGATCTCGCGCAGCGCAACGTCGCGCTCGTCCCGTGGATCGTGGGTCACGCGCTCGGCGAGTGCCGCGATCACGCTATCGGCCGTATGCCCCTTGACGCAGAGCACGAACGGAAATCCGAAGCATCCGGTGTACTGTGAGTTCAGCGACTGCAGGCTCTTCAATTGCGAGGGCGTGCAGGCTGACAGGCCCGCGCCCTTCTGTTCCTTCATGGACGCGGGCGTCAGATCGTTCCGCTGAGCGGCGCGGCCGGCAAGCTCCGGGTGTGCACGAATGAGCGCAAGTTGCAGCGGCTCATCGGCTCGCAGCACGACATCCGACATCGCCCGGTGCAGGGCGAGCCCGCTTGCGAATGGCCGCAACGCCGCCACTCGCTCCGCCACCCAGGGAGAATGCTCGAAGATCGAGCCGAGTGCGGAGGCGAAGTCGGGGGCTGCCATGCCGTTCAGCTGCTCGAGGCTGATCATGTGAGGCTGCTCACGAGCCTGCCGATTCAATGCGGTGCGCCATGTCCTATCCAGGTCAAGAGCTGCGCGCGCTCAGGATCGGTCATGCCGGTGAGATTACCGACGGGCATGGTCCTCGCCAGAACCTGCGGGCCGATCAGGCTTGCGTGGGCGAGGATCGATTCCGGGGTATCGAGCCTCAGACCCTTCGGGGCGGTGGTGATCCCTGGCTGAGTCGGGATGGCCGCGTGGCAGGGGACGCAGCGCCGCGCGACGATCAGCTCCACGGCGGAGAACTGCGCGGCGGACGCGCCGGAAGCAGTCGTGCCGGTTGATGGCACGGCGGGTGGTGCGAGGAAGGCGGCGGTCACGGCGAGGATCAGGACACCCGCGACCGCAGGCCAGGGGGAGGTCCGACCCCCTCGCAAATGCCGCGTGTGGCGCTCGACGAAGTACACCCGGATGAGGAGCCCCGCGCTGCAGATCGCAATCAGCACGAGCCAGTTGTGGCGCGCGCCAAAGGCCACGGCATAGTGGTTGCTGATCATGGTGAAGAGCACGGGCAGAGTGAAGTAGGTGTTGTGGACCGAGCGCAGCTTGCCGCGCAGCCCCGCTTGTGGGTCCGGCTCGCGGCCCTGCTCCTTGGCGCGCACCATCGCGCGTTGCCCTGGAATGATCACGAAGAAGACATTGGCCACCATGATGGTGCCGATCATGGCGCCGAACTGAATGAAGGCGGCGCGGCCGCTGAAGAGGTGGCACAGCCCGTAGGCGGCGGCGCATGAGAGCGCCGCAATGATGCCTGCGAGCCACCTCGGATGCCGCACCAGCGGGCTGCGGCAGAGCGCGTCGTACACCACCCAGCCGCCGATCAAGAAGCCGATGCTGAGCGAGACGGCCTGCAGCCTGGTCAGGACGGCCACGCGAGCGTCGATCAGATAGATGTCCGCCTGCGCATAGTACAGGAGGCACATCAGGAACAGTCCCGAGAGGAACGTGGAATAGGCTTCCCAGTAGAACCAATGCAGCGATTGCGGCAGCGACTGCGGAGCGACGCGATACTTCTGAGCGTTGTAGAAGCCACCCCCATGGACCGCCCAGAGCTCTCCCGCGACGCCTTTGCGCACGAGCGAGTCGTCCGTGGGCGGCAGCAAGTGATCGTCGAGCCAGACGAAGTAGAAGGAGGAGCCGATCCAGGCGATGCCGGTGATGAGATGCACCCAGCGACCGAGCAGACTCAGGAATTCGGTCGCGAACATGAGCCGCAATCTCCGGTGCACGCCTCGAGGTCCGTCTTGACGGAGGGGGCGGGCGGCTGCGCTTCGCCCTGCTGCAGCAGCTGCGCGGCAATGGCAATGGCGATGGCGCCCGGCAGCTTGCTCGGGATGCCCGGCACGCCGATCGGGCAGGTCAGGCGCGCGATCGTCGGCCGGTCGAGGCCGTCGCGCAGCAGGCGCGAGCGGAATCGTGCCGCCTTGCTATCCGATCCAATCAGACCCAGCCAGGCCGAGTCCGCGCGCGTGAGAATCAGGCGGCACAGCTCGTAGTCGAGCGCGTGATCGTGCGTCAGCACGACGAAGCGCGTGCCGGCCGGCGCCGTGAGCACCCGCTCGCTCGGGCGCGCACAGATCTGCGCTGTGACACCCTGCGGCAATCCCGCGGGCAGCAGCTCGGCGCGCGAATCGATCCAGGTGATCTCGAACAGCGCGAGCTCCGCAAGCAGCCGCACGAGCGCCTGGCCCACATGGCCGGCTCCGAAGATCCACACCTGCGGGCGGCTTTGCCGCAGCACCTCGAGCAACCGGGCGCCTCCGGCCGAGCTGCGCTTGAGCTCCACGGTCTGAGTCGTCGCGAACGGACGCTGCAGCAGCCGATGAGTCAGCGCGCCGCCCGCGAGCTCACTTGCGAGAACCCAGGCCGTGCCTGCGCTCGGGTGCTCGCGCAGACGGCGCGAGGCATCGCTCAACCAGGGCAGATCGGCGCGGGTGAGGCGCTCCAACCAGAGCTCGACTCGGCCGCCGCAGCACTGTCCCAGCTCGGGTCCGAGCACCAGATCATCGATGCGCACGGCAGTGCTGTGGGGATGAAGCAGCATCTCTCTCGCGCGCGCGGTTGCGTGCCACTCGAGCCGACCTCCGCCAATGGTGCCTGCCGTTGCGAGTGCGTGGACCAGCAGACAGGCGCCGGGCTCGCGCGGGGCCGAGCCGCGCAGTGCGGTGAGCGTGACCCGCACGAGCGCTGCGTGGCGGGACAGCTGATCGCGCGCGGCGTCGATCCAGTGGCCGGGCAACGCGGTGAGCCAGGTGCCCTCGCAGCGCGCGGCGTGCGCGTGGGCCTTGAGAGAAGGCACGCTCATGCGGCGCCCCGCAGTCGCAGCGCATCGACGGCGCGCAGCACGGCCTCGGGAGTTGCGGGCGCGGTGAGATCGGGCGCGCAGCCGCTCGGGCCGCACGCGGTGCAGGCGTCGCGGATGGCATGAAAGACCGACAGCGCCAGCATCAAGGGCGGCTCGCCCACGGCTTTGGAGCGAAAGATCGCATCCTCATGGTTGGGCGCAGCCGGCAGCATCTCCACGCGAGCATCCGCGGGCCAGTCGCGTACGGTCGGAATCTTGTAGGTCGAGGGAGCATGCGTGCCGAGTTGCCCTGCGGCATTCCAGTAAAGCTCCTCCGAGGTGAGCCACCCCACGCCCTGCAGGAACCCACCTTCGATCTGGCCGAGGTCGATCGCCGGGTTCAACGAGGAGCCCACATCATGCAGGATGTCCACCCGCAGCAGCTGCGTCTCGCCCGTGAGGGTATCTATCGCGACTTCCGCGACCGCCGCACCGAAGGCGAAATAGTAGAAGGGCCGGCCGCGCTTGGTCTCCTTGTCCCAGTGAATCTTGGGCGTGCGGTAGTAGCCTGCGGCCGAGAGCGACACGCGCGATTCGTGCGCGCTGCGCGCGAGCGCCGCAAAGGTCACCCGCTGCGCGCCGACCAGCACCTGACCCTCGGCAAAGCGAACCTCCTCAGCCGCAACCCCGTACCTTTGCGCCGCAACCGCTGCGAGACGCTCGCGGATGGTGATCGCCGCGGCCTGCGCGGCCTTACCGTTGAGATCCGAGCCGGAGGAGGCCGCGGTGGCGGAGGTGTTGGGAACCTTGCTCGTGTCGGTCGCCGAGAGGCGAATAGCCGCGAGCGGCACACCGAGCTCGGTGGCGACCACTTGCGCCACCTTCACGTGCAGGCCCTGGCCCATCTCGGTGCCGCCGTGGTTCAGCAGAACCGTGCCGTCGGTGTAGACCTGCAGCAGCGCGCCCGCCTGATTGAAGAGCGTGGCGGTGAATGAGATCCCGAACTTGACCGGCGTGAGCGCCAGGCCTCGCTTGATGATGGGCTGCGCCGCGTTCCAGCGAGCGATCTCGCCGCGGCGCTCGTGGTACTCGCTGCTGCGCTCCAGCCGATCCAGGATCTCGGGCAGCCGGTTGCCCTCGACGAGCTGACCGTAAGGCGTGACGTTGCGCGTGGTGGTGCCATAGAGGTTGGCGCGCCGCACCTCGAGCGGGTCGAGGCGCAGCGTGCGCGCGATGTCGTCCAGGACCCTCTCGATCACCATCATGCCCTGCGGTCCCCCGAAGCCGCGAAATGCGGTGTTCGACACCGTATGAGTCTTGCAGCGATGCGAGACGATCTCGACGTGCTCGAGGTAGTAGGCATTATCGACGTGGAACATCGCGCGATCGTTGACCGGGCCGGAAAGATCGGCCGAATAGCCGCAGCGCGAGGCCAGCATGACCGAGAGCGCGAGCACACGCCCCGTGTCGTCGAAGCCGACCGTGTAGTCGGCGATGAAGTCGTGGCGCTTGCCCGTCATGAGCATGTCGGTGTCGCGGTCGAGGCGCAACTTCACCGGCCTGCCGGTCTTGTGTGCCAGTACGGCTGCTGCGGCGGCGATGAGCGCTGCCTGGCTCTCCTTGCCGCCGAATCCACCGCCCATGCGCCGACACTGCACGACGATGCGATTGGCCGTGAGTCCCAGGCAGTGCGCGACGATGCTCTGCACTTCGGTCGGATGCTGCGTCGAGCTGTGCACCAGCATCCCGCCGTCGTCCTGCGGCAAGGCGGCCGCGACCTGTCCTTCGAGGTAGAAGTGGTCCTGGCCTCCGATCACGATCGTCGAGCTCAAACGTCGGGGCGCCGCCTGCAGCTGCGCGCGCGGCTCGCCCCGGCGCAGGGTCTGGCTGGGAAGGACGTAGCTCTCGGCGGCGAGTGCTGCGCGGATGTCGAGCAGCGCGGGCAGAGGCTCCAGGTCGAGCTGGGCCCGCCGGGCGGCGATGCGTGCCGCGCGCATCGAGCGCGCCGCGACGGCGAAGAGGGGCTGGCCTGCGTACTCGACGAGGTCTGCGGCGAAGATCGGGTCGTCGTGCACCGCGCCGCCGTAATTGTTCTCGCCGGGAACGTCGGCCGCGGTCGCGAGGGCAACCACACCGGGCGCGGCGGCCACCTCGGACAGATCGATCGCCCTGATGCGGCCATGCGCGATGGGGCTCATGCCAAAGGCGGCCTGTAGCGCATTGGGTGGCAGCGGGATGTCATCGCAATACTGTGCCCGCCCGCTCACGTGCAGGGCTGCACTGTCGTGTGCGTGTGCCTTGCCTGCGCTCATCCGGCAGCCCCGCCGTCGAGCGCGGCCACTGCGGCGTGCGAGGCCTCGCTGGTGCGCAGCGCGCAGCGCTCGCCTTGGTTTTGCAGGAAGAAACGGCGCAGCAGGTTGCCCGCCGCTCGCAGACGGTACGCGCGGCTTGCGCGCAAGTCCGAGAGGGGCTCGAAGTCGCCACCCAGCGCCACGCTTGCGGCCTCGATGCCTGCCCAGGTCCATCCGTGCTGCAGGAGCGCCTCCTCCGCACGGCGCGCGCGGCATGCGATCGCCGCCATACCGCCAAATGCAAGCCGAGCGCTGCGCACGCGCTCGCCCTGGAGGCTGACGCAAAAGGTCGCGCAGACGCAGGAGATGTCCTGGTCGATGCGCTTGGCAAGCTTGTAGCTGCCGATCAATCGGCCCGGCGCTGCGGCCGCAATGGCAACGCCCGTGATGAACTCGCCCCTGCTCAAGTCCTTCTGCTGGTAACCCAGATAGAAGCTCTCGAGCGGTACCCTGCGAGTGGCGGACCCCGTGCGAAGCTCGACTTGCGCATCGAGCGCGAGCAGGGCGGGAATGCAGTCGCCGATGGGGGAGCCATTGGCGAGATTGCCGCAGAGGGTCGCGGAGTTGCGAATGGGCGGGGAGGCGAAGCGCGTGGCCTGCTCTGCGAGCTCGGGAAATCGGCGCAGGACGGCCGGCCATGCATCGGCCAGCGTGACTGCCGCGCCGATCCACAGTTCCTCGGGGCGCTCTGCAATCCTCGCAAGCTCGGGCACGTCGCCGAGGAAGATCAGCGCCGGCAGGTCGCGCAGCTGCTTGGTGACCCAAAGGCCAACGTCGGTTCCGCCGGCGAGCACCACCGCATCGGGCTGCGACACGAGCGCACGGCTGAGCTCCTCCACGCTCCGAGGCGCACGATAACCCGGATAGTCGAGCGAACCATCGCGCTTGCGATCGCGCGCGAGGCGCTCGAGCGCCTCGAGGCGCTCGGGCGAGGCAGCGTCCTCGCGGCTCCAGCGCTCGGGTGCGGGGTGATCCCCCTGATGCATCCCCGCATCGATGATGGGGCGGTAGCCGGTGCACCGGCACAGGTTCCCGGACAGTGCCTCGACCACCTGCTCGCGCCGGGCAGCGCTCACGTTGAGGTACAGCGCGAACAGGGACATCACGAATCCCGGCGTGCAGAATCCGCATTGCGAGGCGTGATGCTCGACCATCGCCTGCTGAACAGGATGCAGGCCACCTCCGGGTTGCTGCAGACTCTCGACCGTGACGAGCTCCTTGCCGTCGAGGGTCGGCAGAAAGCGGATGCAGGAGTTCACCGCGCGATACGTGACGCGGCGATGGTCGGCCGACAGCTCGCCCAGCACCACCGTGCAGGCGCCGCAATCACCTTCGGCACAGCCCTCCTTCGTGCCGCGCCGCTCCAGGCTCTCGCGCAGGAAGTCGAGCACGGTCGTCGTGGGTGCAGGCTCCTCGACGCAAACGACGCGGCCGTCGAGAATGAACCGCACGGTTTGCGAGGAGCCGGCCTTTGCATCGCTCGAAGCCGACATCGCTAGCTGCCGCGGTAGGTGGAGTAGCTCCAGGGGGAGACCAGCAGCGGCACGTGATAGTCCTGATCCGGATGGGCGATGCCGAAGGCGATCACGACCTGATCGAGAAACGGCGGCTCGGCGAGTGGGTGCCCGAGTGCACGGAAGTACGCAGCCACATGAAACGTGAGCGAGTAACGCCCGCGCCCAAAGGCAGCCCCCTGGAGCAAGGGAGCGCCGCAGCGCCCATCGGCATCGGTCTGCGCGGTGCCGATCAGCACCATGTCCGTCGGCGGCTGCTTCGCGGTCGCGCCGGTCGGCTCGGTCGCCCCTGCGCGCAACTCGATGCACATGCCGGCTGCGGGAATGCCCGCCGCAAGGTTCAAGACATGTGTGGTCAGCTTACCCATGGCGCCACATTGCAGAGCATTACAGCACGTTCGCCCTGGGTTTTGTACACAGGCGTACTGCACCGATTGTGCGCACCTTGGCGGTGAGATGCCCTGTCGAAGTGCTGGCGGTCAAAGCTTGCGAGCACCGCCGGGAGAGTTGCATCGAGAGAGACGCTTGTGCATTCTGGCTCGCAGAAAAATAAGGACGCGCGGTGCTCAATCACTTCTTCGGTCTGGACAAGCATGGGACGACCCTCCGGATCGAGCTGCTCGCCGGCCTGACGACCTTCTTGACGATGGCGTACATCGTCGTCGTCAATCCGGTCATCCTGGGGGCGGCCGGCATGCCCATGGCCGGAGTGGCGGCTGCGACCTGCTTTGCCGCGGCCTTCGGCAGCATTCTCATGGGCCTCGTATCCAACTATCCGCTGGCCCTGGCCCCCGGCATGGGTCTCAACGCCTACTTCACATACACCGTCGTGAAGACCCTGGGCGTACCCTGGCATACGGCGCTTGGCTGCGTGTTCCTTTCGGGGTTGGCCTTTCTGATCCTGACGCTCCTGGGCGTGCGTCAGCTGATCATGAACGCGGTACCGCGGGCGCTGTTCGCTGCGGTTGCGGGGGGTATTGGACTCTTCATCGCCTTTATCGGTCTAGCGGATGCCGGCGTCATTGTCGCCGCGCCCGGCACGATCGTGACCCTCGGTCATCTCACCGCCCCCACCACCGCTCTGGCGCTGCTCGGGTTGCTGGTGATCGCAGCGCTGCAGGCATGGCGTGTCAAAGGTGCGATCCTGCTCGGCATCCTGGTGACCGCCGCGGTCGGCTGGACGCTGGGCATGGCCCACTTCGCACCCGGCGTGTACAAGCTGAGCGACCTCTCCGGCGCCGCCTTCAGCCTGAACGTGCCGGCAGCTTTGAATCTCAAGGGCGGGGTGGGGCTATCGCTTCTGGAGATCATTCTGGTTTTCCTGCTGGTCGACCTGTTCGACAATGTCGGCACCCTGGTGGCCGTGACCAAGCGGGCTGGCCTCACGGCCGCGGATGGCTCGATACCGCGGCTCAATCGCATTCTGATCGTGGATTCCCTCGCCATGATGGTGGGCGCCACGGCCGGGACGAGCCCGGTCACGAGCTACATCGAAAGTGCCGCCGGTGTGGCCGTGGGTGGACGCACGGGTCTCACGAGCGTGGTCGTGGGCCTGCTCTTCCTCGGGACCCTGTTCTTCGCCCCTTTGGTGCAGGCCATTCCCATCGCCGCCACGGCGCCTGCCCTCATTCTGGTCGGCGGCATGATGATGGGGGCACTGGCCGAGGTCGACTGGGTCGATCCCCTGGAGGCCATTCCGGCCTTTCTCACGGTCATCATGATCCCGCTCACCTACTCGATCGCGAACGGGCTCGCCTTCGGCATCATCAGTCACGCGGTGCTGAAGCTGCTGCGCGGCAAGGCGAGCAGGGGCGACTGGCTCGTGTACCTGCTGTCGGCGCTGTTCATCGCGCGCTTCATCTATCTCGCCTGAGGGACTCGCTCGGACTCACGCTCCATCGCACTCAGCCCCGGTAGAAGGCGGAGACGCGACGCTCGATCGCATGGGTCGCTTCGAACAGCGATACCGAGAGCACCATGGCGAGGACGCTCGCGCCCAGTGCACGGGCCAGGTGGAACTGCTGCAGCGTGACGGCGAAGAGCGTCCCGAGGCCTCCCGTCTGCATCAGATATTCCGCCACGAGGGCGACCAGGACACCGAGAGTGGCGCCCAAGCGCAACGCGGCAGCCAGTGCGGGAAGCGCAGCGGGCAGTGCGAGCAGACGCAGGCTTTGCCAGCGCGACGCATGCAACACCTGCAGCACATCGCGCGACATCGCGGGCACCTGCCGCAGGCCGGCGCTGCAATAGACGAAGGCGGGGAAGAGTGTCATCAAGCCGATCGCGATGAGCTCGGTACGGCTGCCGTAGCCGAAGAGCCGCGCAATGACCGGGATGAGGCACACCACGGGTGTGGAGGTGAGCAGCAGCGCGAAGGGCGTGGCCATTCCGCCGAGAAGCTCCGAGAGCCATCCAGCCAGGGCCAGCGCGATCCCGGCGGCCATCCCCAGGAGGAGTCCCGCCAGCGCAAAGGCGAGCGTGTGGCCGGCTGGCAGCAGGTACTCGCGCGGGAAGTGCACCAGGTCGCTCGCGACCGCGCCGGGCGGAACCAGAACGATGCTGTTGTAACCGGCAAAGCTCACCCACGCTTGCCAAAGCAGAAGCAGCAGCAGCACGGGCCAGAGCTCGGAGACGAGGCGTCGCACGAGTGCCATCCAGTCTAGGCATCGCACTCGAGGATTCTCCGGCGAAGGGCCCGCTCCGCGAGGCTCAGCAGCCCGTAGCCGAGCAGCGTGATCGCGGCGATGACGATGACCGTGGCCCACAGGAGCGGGATCTGAAAGTTCTGCATGCTGTTCAGCACCACGACCCCCAATCCCGAGGGCGCGCCGAACCACTCACCCACGACGGCCCCGATCATGGCGCTCGAAGCGGCGACCTTGAGGCCGGTGGCGAGCTGCGGCAGTGCCGCGACGGCTTCGAACTTGGCCAGGCGCTGCCAGCGATTGGCACCGAGCGTCGTCAGCACCTGTTCCAGCGGCCTGCTGGTACTGCGCAGGCCCATCGCCGTGGCGGTGTACACGAGGAAAAAAACGGGAATCGACGCCAGTGCGGCCGGGGTGTCTTCACGGCCTGTGCTGATGATGAGCACCGGGCCGAGTGCGATGACCGGCAGTGCATTGATCAGTACCGCCAAGCGGTCCAGTCCCCTGCGCAGCAGCGGGACCAGATGCGCGAGGAGCGCGGCCGCGGTGCCCAGGCCCGCACCGATCGCATATCCGATACCGGCTGAATCCAGGGTCGCGGCCGCCGAACGGACCAAGAGCGCCTGCCGCGGCCCGTCTGCGTAGACGTGGAGCACCGCGCTCAAGGCCGGGAAGGTCTTGCCGAGCAGCGCATGGCGGCCGACCACCTGCCAGGCCCACAGCAAGAGGAGCGACCCCAGCGCCCAATGCATGAGCGCTCGCAATCTCACGGGATCTCCAGGTTCGCGGTGAGCTCATCGGCCAGACGGTGGAATTCCGGCGTGCGCATGAGCGCGGCGGGCCGCGGCCGGCCAAATGGAACAGGGGTGTCGGCCCGCACCCGCCCGGGTCGCTCCGTGAGGGTGATCACGCGATCGGCGAGCAGAACGGCCTCATCGATGCTGTGAGTCACCATCAGCGTCGTGGGCCGGCTTTCCAGCCAGATGCGCTCGAGCTCGAGATTCATTCTGCGTCGCGTGACCGCATCGAGCGCGCCGAAGGGCTCATCGAGCAGCAACAGCTTGGGTCGCAAGGCAAGCGCGCGCGCGATCGCGACCCGTTGCCGCATTCCTCCGGAGAGCTCCGCGGGGCGGGCGTGCTCGAATCCCTGCAGAGCGGCCAGCGCAATCAACTCGCCGATGCGCTCACGAGTGGCCCGAAGACCGGCCACCTCGAACGGCAGACGCAGATTGCCCTGCACCGTTCGCCAAGGTAGCAGCGCATGCTCCTGGAAGGCGATACCGAGCGAATGCTGCGCCTGCAGATCGTGGGGTGGCAGCCCATCGATGCGTACCCGACCCGTGGTGGGCTCGAGCAGGCCGGCGAGCAGTCGCAGGACCGTGCTCTTGCCGCATCCCGAGGGGCCGATCAGTGCCACGAACTCGCCGTCGCGGATCTCAAGGTCGAGGGGACCGAGCGCGGCAATGGATTGCCTGCGAACTGCGCCTGCTCGCAGCAGGAAGGATTGGCTCACCCCGGCTAGGTCGAGTGTCGCCAAGCGTGGTAGGCCTCTTCCAGCAGGCTCATGTCGCGCAGCTGAGATGGCGGGGGGAGAGGTGGCCGGCCGGAGGCCCGGGCAACCGTGTACATCGGACCGGCAAAGGCTTCCTCGCTGAACCAGAACGGGATCGGCGCACCGGGCTGCGTCTGCAGAGGAATCTGCAGTCTGTTGAGGGTGGTTTGCTGCTCGAGGTCGAGCCCGAGATCGGCGCCGTAGCGCTCGACCGCGAGCCGTGCCCCAAAGGCCGGATCGGTCCGGTTGGCCGCATGGCCTCGTAGCAGAGCCCCCAGAAATCGCACCATCTCGCTACGGCGGCGCAGCAGGGTCCTGCGCTCGATCGTGAGCAACGAGGCGCAGACGCGATACCCAAGATCGTAGAGCCGCGTGACGATGAAGTCGGTGTTCTGGCGCAGACCCATGCGAGCGAGGCTCTGCGGCTGATTGGTGACAAAGCAGAAGTAGGCGTCCCCCGCGCCCTCGAGTAGTGGCTCGGGCGAGAAGCCCACCGGAACCATGGTGTAGCGCTCCTCGAGCCGATTGATGCGAAAGAGCGCCTGAAGCATCGCGCGCTCATCGGGACCTTGCACCAGGAAGCGTTTGCCGACCAGGTCCGAGGGGGTGCGCACGGGATGACCCGGCAGGGAGATCAGCCCGGCCGGGCCCACCGGGAACAGGGAAGCGAGGATCACGAAATCGTTTCCCTGGGTCACTGCGTCGCAGAAGGGCAGCCAGTCGGAGTCTCCAAAATCCGCCTCTCCGGCCGAGATCTCGAGCACCGGTTGGGGCGCGTTCGGCCCTCCCGGCAGGAAGCCGAATCGCAGTCCGGCCTCTGCAACGTAGTGCCGTTCGAGGGCGACCCACAGGTCGGCGTATTCAACATCCGGCACCCATCCCAGCGACATCGTGAGCTGGCCCGATCGGTGACGATGGCAACCGGCCGACAGCACCGAGCTGCCCGCGAGCATCGCACCGAGCTGCAGGAAGCGGCGCCGCTCTAGGCATCCGCACCCGGTTTGTGGCGCACGATCCGCGGGCATTTTCACCCGCAGCGAGGCCGGCTTATGCTTGCCGTGAGCGCGGCGCAGGTCATGCACTCATGGTACACGCGCACCTGCACCCGATGCGCACGCGGATTCTCGAGCGGGAAGGAGGCGAGTGTGTCCAGGAACTATCAGAGCGGCGATCTGTGGAGCCGCGCAACGACGGCCAATGGGTTTGCGGTGGATGAGCTGCGATCGGTCCTGCAGAAATCCATCCGGCGCGGCCGGATCGAGGAGGCGGCGGTGGCCGCCTACGAGCTGTTCGCCAACGGGCCGGAAACCGAGGAGTTGCTATGGCGCAGGCTCGAGATGATTGCAGCCGAGGACGTAGGGTTCGGCCTTCTCAACGCGCCGGTGCTCATCGAGGCTCTCTCCGCACAGGCAAGGCGCATGGCGGACGCAGGCGACCGCTGGATCTATTGCGCGCATGCCGTGCGGATCCTGGCCAGCGCTCCCAAGGACAGCATGTCGATGGAGCTCGCCGGCTGGACGCGAGCCGTCGTGGAACGGGGCGAGCGCAAGCCGGTGGTGGAGGATGACATGGTCGATCTGCACACGCGCCGCGGGGCGGCGATGGGTCGCGATGCCGCGCATTGGTGGACGCACGGAGCCCGTCTGCACAATCGCATCCCCGGCTACGATCCCACGTGGGGCGATTACCTGCGTGAGCTCGCCGGCGCTGCGCCCCACAAGACGGATCGTTGACGGGCAGAGGCTCGAATGCACTCAAGACCTGGACATCATCAGAACTTCCCGGTGAAGGTCAGATCGAAGCTGCGCGGCTCGGTGCGCGTGAGGAAGTCGTTGCCGTAGTACGGGATGTCGTTGACGAGATTCTTCTCGTTGGTCAGGTTGTATACCGTCAGCTTGATCATGTAGTGGTCGAGGAAGTTGTAGAACACCGCGGTGTTGATGGTGTACTGCCAGGGGATCCTCGGGGATGTGTAGTACCCATTGGTATTGACCACCGACAGCGGCACGGTCCCGCCCGGCCCGACGAGCGTCCCGAGACCGTAACCGGCCGCTGCGGCGTTCGTCGCCGCGATGTTGAGGAAGCCGGACTGGGTGGTATCGAACGGTCCGGTCACCTGGATGTTCGCCTGCGCGCCGAAGCCCGAAGGGTGCTTGTAGTTGGCGAGCACGTTGAACAGGTGCTCGGGCACGCCGGGGTCCTCGAGACTCTGGTTCGGCTGATACACCGCGAAGTTCCCACCGCCGTCGATGTTCGTCCCCGGCTCCGCCGGGAAGTTGTAGAAGTAGTAGGCCGGGTTGAGGGTCCCGGGGGTATTGATGATCGTATGCAGATACGAATAGCTCGCGGTGGCGAAGAAGCTCGGATTGGGCTGGAAGTTCAGCTCCATCTCGCCACCGGTGATGTGGGCGACCGTGTTGGTGAGCCCGACACCGATCGGGATCGCGCGCGTCTGGTGGAAGCCCGCGGTGGAGATGAACAGCGCCTTGTTGAGGAGGTCGAATTTCAGCCCTGCTTCCTCCAACGTCGTGTCCTGCTGCAACTGGCTGCTCGGATCCTCGCCCCAGGTCGCAACGGCACCATCGTTTGCGGTCGGCAGGACATACTGCGCATTGTTGTAGGTCAGGTACGCCGAGACTTGCGGAGTGGGGCTGTAGACCACGCTGACATTCCCATTGCGCAAGCCATACCATGCGGTGGATGCGCTCTGTGGCAGGCCGTTGTACAGCCCCAGCCCGCCAAGCGGATCGGAGTAGTCGAGCTGCACCAGATCACCGCGCAGCCCGGCCAGCACACTCCAGTGCTGTGACAGGACCAGTCGGTTCTCGAGGAAGAGCGCCGCATCCTTGAGGTTCTGGTCGACGCTGTCGTTCAGAAAGGCCGGATTGCGGCCCGGAGAGCCCCATTGCAGGTGGCCGAAGGCGGCGGGGTAAAGGAACGCCCCGTACGGGTAGCAACACGGCTGCAAGGACGATGGGAAGACCCAGCTCGCCGGATTCCCCGACAGATCGTAGATACTGACCGGCTCGTTGATGTAGTTCTGCACGTCCCACACGTGCGTGAAGCGGAACGTGACGCCCCCGTCGATGTAGTCATTCGCCGCGCCCATCGAGAACTTCGTCTGCACGTCGGTCTTGTTCTCGACGCTGTAGCTGTCCTTCGCGGTGTCGGCGTAGTACGCCATGATCTGGTTGTAGCGATTGAGGAAATCGTAGAACGTGTTGTTGACGATGGTCAGATTGTCCGAGGCGCTGAAGGTCTGGATGACCTGCGCCTTGATGTGCTCGGAGTGCGCACCGGTGCCCGGCGGCTCGTCGATGATGGTCCGGGGGTTGAGCTCGACGGTCGCGCCGCTCAAGGGAACCGTGGTGAGATATCCAGAGATCGTATCCGGGGCGGGCGCGCCCGTGAGGTACTGACCGGTGTCGATGAGGTTCTGGTCCACCCGATTGATACCGTCGTTCTCACGGTACTTCGTGTCGACGTAATCGATCGTGTACAGAACGCTGTACTCCGGTGTGAACTTGGTGATGAACGCGGCATAGACAGACTGTTGATGGAAGTACATGTCGTAGTAGTAGCTGCCGCTGTCGGCGCTCGTGATGCTCACGCGGCCGGCCGTATCCGAGGTGATCGGCGCGCCGAAGTCCACGGCGGCAATCCTCTTCTGGTAGGTGTCGCCCTCGAGGCTGAAGTTCGCGAACGACCGGGAGAACGAGGGCATCTTGGTCGTGATGTCGATCTCCCCTCCCACCCCCGCTCCCGGTCCTGCCTGGACGCTCGCGGGCCCCTTCACGATATCGATGGAATCGGTGCTGTTGAAGCTCATCGGCGCACCGTAGCCGTTCAGCGTGAAACTATCGCGCATCCCATTGAAGAACACGTCGGCATACTGGCCGCGGATGCGCGGCACGTTGGGCTGTCCGAACGAGGCGTCCGAATAGCTGCTGGACGTGAGGTAGGAGAATCCGCCGGGATTTTGAATGTTGAGCGCTGCAAGCTGCGCTTGCGAGACGACGGAGGTGTTGCGCGGCACGTCCATCACGTCCAGGTCGAGTCCGTAGACCGAGTTGGAGGTGACCGTGGTGGGCATGATCAGGTCCCCGCGCCGGATGCCGTTGATCACGACTTCCTCCAGATCACCCGTCGAGCCCTGGGGAGGAGGTGTGGGCGTCGGGCTCGATGCGGCCTGGGCCGGGGCGGCGGCGGGCGCAGTGGTGGCCGCAGTGGTGGCCGCAGTGGTGGCCGCAGTGGCAGTGGCACTGGCCGCGCCACCGGCCGCAGCCGTCGGATTCGCCGCCGATGTAGTGGCCGACGCTGTGGAGCCGGGGCTCGTGGCCTCCTGCGCATGAGCTGTCGAGTGGGCCATGACGATCGCGAAAGCTACGACGAGCGAACCTCGAATCCACGAGCGTCGGTTCATGTGTCATCCCCCGTGAGGTTTTTGTTCTGGGCGCAGCGATTGCACCCCCGCGTCCTGATTTGCACCGCAGGTGCAAGAATCGTGCGCAGGCATCGCGCGCCCCACTTGGTAGCCGTTCAGGCCTCGAGTGGGCTCGAAAACGCCTGTCGGAGCTCGGCGGCGTTACGACGGCGTGGTGGGCGGACGGTCAGTGGCGCAGCTTCCACGCACCAAATAGGTACGCGGGATGCTCCAAATTCGTACACGCGCTCAATGCGCCGGCTGCTCGGCGTGCGGCGTCGGGGCGGACATCAGCGCCACGAATATATGGGTGAAGCGCGCAAGGTCCAGATCGACCTGGGCATGCACCAGGTGCACGTGAACGGCGGGCTTCAACGCTGCGGTCCAAGTCAATGTTTCGCCATAGGCAGGTCCATGGCTCACATCCACATCCATGTACAGATCGTCGCGGCGCGTGATGATGCTGGGATCGAGCCAGGCGCATGCGGCGAGCTCATCCCACAGGTAGTACCGCTCCTCGGAGTACTTTGCGATGTATCGAGCGGCCGGATTGGGTGATCTTGCGATGGCCGCGAGCATCTGCTCGGTGAACATCGCCTTGATCGAGACGTCCACCGTGGTCACGTCGATGCGCCGCCAGGCAGCGCGCAGCGTCATTCGGGCTGCCTCCGGGTCGAACCAGAAATTGAATTCGTGCCGCGGACTTGTCGCGAATTCCGGATCGTCGGTGTGAGGATTGAGGCTGCCACCCATCACGACCAATCCCTGGGCCAGCTCGGCGAAGTGGGGGTCGATCGCGATGGCGAGCGCAATGTCGGTCAGCGGTCCTGCCGCATAGATGGTCACCTGGTGAGGGTGAGCGTGGACCTGCCGAATGAGAAAATGAGGCGCATCCTCGGCAATCGGCTTGGTGTGCGGCTCCCCCTCGATGAGCGGCGGTGTATCCCAGGGACCCAGGGGCGCGGCCGGTGCGGGCGGCTCGACCAGCCCGGGCGGAGGCGGCGTGAGCGTGCTCAATCGTTGACCCCACGCGCCCAACCAGGCGACGTTGCCGACCAGCGGCGTCATCAGGCGTGTCTCCTGCTCGGTCCGCACGAGCGGAAACACGGCTCCCAGCGCGACGGGCACATCGCTGCGGCCGATCAGCTCCAGCATCCGCAGCGCATGTCGTGCCTCGTCATCGCGCCAGGCATTGCCCGTGACGACCGTGATCCCAAGCACCTCGACCTGCGGGGATTGCAGCAGTGCCATGACCGACATGATGTTCGACCCGCCGGGTCCGGAGGTGTCCTGATCGATGACCACCAGTCGCTTCTGTGCAAGTACGGCAGTGGGCGCCGCGCCCGCGAGGAGGATCCACGCCAAGAGCCCGACGAGTCCGCAGCGCATGGGTCATCCCCCCGCGTTGAGCAGCATCAGCACGGGGGTGATGAGCGTGGAGCTGCCGATGCGGAAGGTGGCTGGCTGGGCGCTTCCGGAGCCGAAGCGCCGCTCGTAGAGCTCGAGATAGGGCTGCGCTGCGGCGATGGTGCCAACGCCGCCGGAGACCTTGAACCCCACGCTCACGCCGCGCGCCCTGGCCGCCGCGATGGCGTCGAGCATCGCCGCGGCCGCCTGCACAGTCGGTCCGGGTGAGGTCTTGCCGGTCGAGGTCTTGAGGAAGTCGGCCCCGCCCTCGATCGCCAGCTCGGCCGCGCGCCGGATGAGCTCGGCGGATCCCAGCTGGCCGCATTCGAGGATCACCTTCAGCACGCGCCGGCCGCAGGCGCTTTTGCAAGCGCGCACCAGGGTCACCCCCGCCGATGAGTCTCCCGCGAGCAGCGCGCGATAGGGAAACACCACGTCCACTTCGTCGGCGCCGCTTGCAAGGGAGGCTGCGGTCTCGGCGGCAACGCTCTGCGCGGTGCTCGAGCCGGAGGGAAAATTGCCGACGGTTGCGATCGCGACCGGGTGACCCTGCAGCGCGGTGCGCGCAACGCCCACGAGCCGCGGCCAGATGCACAGCGCTGCGACGCTCCCGGCGCGGGTGGATGCGAGGGCTGCCAGCCGGCGAGTGCTCTCGGCGTCGTCGCTCTCGTTGAGGCTGGTGAGATCCATGAGCGCGAGCAGCCGTCGGGCCAGCTCACGTTCGGAAGTCTGCCCGGTGCTGGGCTCGCTTCGTGGATCGGTCATCGTCAGGGGGCCAGCAGGTCGGCGAGCGTCAGGGCGATCACGTGTGTGGCCTTGCGCAAATCCTCGAGGCCCACCCGCTCGTCGGCGCGATGGGCATTCGCCTCGAGAAGCGTACGCGGGCCCGCGCCGTAGAGCACCGTCGGGATACCGGCGGCGCTGTAGTGTCGCGCGTCGGTGTAGATCGGTACGCCGTTGGCCGGAATGCTCTCACCGAGGATCCTCCGGGCATGCCGCTGAAGCGCGCGGACGAGGTGCTCCTGACCCGCGGCCGGCATGAGCGGCTGCGCGAGAAGAAGGCGGCGAACCGAGATGCGTACGGCCGGCAGCCGCGCCGCGACCTCCTCGATCGCATGACGCAGGTCGCGCTCCACGGCATCCGGGTCTTCCTCGGGAATGATGCGACGATCGAGAGTCAGCGTCACCACATCCGGGACCACGTTCGTATTGATGCCCCCTTTGATCAGGCCGACGACCAGCGTCGGGTGGTCGATTCCCGCAATGCGCGAGTGCACCGCCGCGTAGGTGCGACGCAGCGCGTAGAGCGTATTGAGCAGCTCGGTGGCCGCCTCGAGCGCGTCCACGCCCGTTTCGGGGCGAGCCGCGTGGGCCGAGCGGCCCTGCACGCGAACCTCGAGATGCAGGCAACCGTTGTGGGCGATCACGACGTTGTAGCTGAAGCCCGCGCAGATCGCGTAGTCTGGATGCGTGAGCCCCTGCTGAAGCAACCAGCACGGGCCCACGAGCCCGCCGGCTTCCTCGTCGTAGGTGATGTGCAATTCGACCTGGCCCCGGAGCGGGCCGGCGCAAGCCTCGAGCGCCTTGAGGGCAAACGCGTAGGTTGCGATGTCGGATTTCGACACGGCTGCGCCGCGCCCGTACAGCATGCCATCGCGGATCTCGGCGCCGTAGGGATCGGTCGTCCAACCCTCCCCCGGCGGGACGACATCGCCGTGCGCGTTGAGCGCGATGGTGGGACCGGGACCGAAGCGACGCCGCACGATGAGATTGATGGCGGAAATCATGCCCTGAGCCTGAACGTCGTGCGGGGGCACCGGGTGCTGCTCGACCGTGAACCCGAGCTTCTCGAGGAGCACCGCCGTCCCTCGCGCGTGGGGACCACAGTCGCCGGGTGGGTTGTCCGATGGGACGCGCACCAGCTCGGCAAGGAATCCGACCTGTTCGGAGTGCAGGCGATCGATGAGGGCGGGTAGCGAGTCAACGGCCATTGCGGAGGATTGTAGAATGGACGGATGACCGCGCACTACCCGCGAGACCTGATCGGTTACGGAGCAAATCCTCCGCACCCCCGCTGGCCCGACGATGCGCGGATCGCCGTTCAATTCGTGCTCAACTTCGAGGAGGGCGGTGAGGCCTCGCCTCTGCATGGCGATGCGCACGCGGAGAGCTACCTGCACGAGGTGGTGGGGACGCCACCGATCGTGGGCGCGCGCAACCTGCAGGTCGAGTCGGTCTACGAGTACGGCAGTCGTGCCGGGGTGTGGCGCGTGCTGAGCCTCGCGCGCGAGTTCGACATCCCGCTCACGATCTTCGCCGTGGGCATGGCGCTCGAACGCCATCCGGAGGTGGCTCGCGCCTTGGCCCGCGATGGGCACGAGATCGCCTCGCACGGCTGGCGCTGGATCGACTACCACGCGATTCCGGAAGCCCAGGAGCGCGAAGACATGCGCAGGGCGATCCAGGCGATCGAGCAGCTCACCGGGCAACGCCCGCTCGGTTGGTATACGGGACGACTGAGCGCGAACACGCGCCGGCTGGTGGTCGAGGAGGGCGGATTCCTCTACGACGCCGATGCGTACAACGATGATCTCCCGTACTGGGTCGTCGAGGGTGGTAAGCCCCATCTGGTGGTGCCTTACACCCTGGACGTGAACGACATGAAGTTCGGTACGGCGCAGGGCTTCAGTCAGGGCGAGGACTTCTTCTGCTATGCCCGCGATGCCTTCGATGCGCTCTATGCCGAGGGCCACCAGGCGCCCAAGATGATGTCCGTCGGCTTGCATGCCCGGCTGATCGGCCGTCCGGGTCGCATCGGCGCGCTGCGCCGGCTGTTTCAGCACGTGCGGGCGCACCGTGACGTGTGGGTGTGTCGCCGGATCGAGATCGCGCGTCACTGGATCGCTCGGCACCCGTTCGATGCCTCGTGATCGATCAGGAGCGGAACAGCCTGGAGTACTGCGTCTCGTGCAGTGCGCTTGCGAAGCCCTGACTCCAGGCGCTCGTGCCGATCTCATCCTCGCGCATGGACTCGGCACGCCGAACGATCGCGGGCATCTCTTGGATCAGGCCTGAGAGCAGCCGCTGGCCCGCGGATTGACCCAGGGGCACCAGCCTTACAGCCGCGAGCACCTGATTCTCACTCCACGTCCAGAGGTAACCGGCGAGCGTTGCGTTCGCTGGAATGCGCCAGTGCACGGCCGCGAGACTGAAGAGCGTCGCAAAGGTGGCATCGCGGTGCAGCCAGCGCAGCGCCTCCGCGCATTGCAGCTCACCGAGCAGGCGCGCCAGCGAGTGACCCAGATGGCGCTCCTCGGCACGCAGCTCCGCGGTGTCG
Source organism: Steroidobacteraceae bacterium (assembly GCA_035524075.1). GTDB lineage: Bacteria > Pseudomonadota > Gammaproteobacteria > Steroidobacterales > Steroidobacteraceae > JASHUC01. The sequence goes on from DATKPP010000093.1 coordinate 32,538, forward strand.
CGCGCGGCAATCAGACGCTCGTTCCAGCGCTCCACCGCGAGGCTGTCGTGATCGGCCCACGCAGCATGCAAGCGGGCGAGGATGGGCAGATCGAGCGTGCCGAGCGCGAAGCGGCCAAGGCCGCTCATCCACTCGTGGGCGGTGGCCTCGTCGGTGACCCAGCCCGCCTGCACTGCGAGCTCGAGACCCTGGGAGTATGCGTAGGCGCCCACCGGCAGCGCCGGGCTCACGAGCTGACACAGTCGCAGCAGCGCCTGGGGATCGGCGCAGGTCCAATCAGTCGTGCGAGTGCTCATGAGCGGCGCCGGCATGCGCAGGATACGCACCGGCCTCGGGCTCGAACGGTGCAGCCTCGATACTCACGGCGAGCCCGAGCCCCCGGACCATGTCATCGAGCACGTGATCGTGCCCGTAGCGGATCCACCCGGCGCCGATCTGAAGGGGGACGTGGCGGTTGCCGAGATGATAGGCGGCGCGCGCGAGCTGGGCGCCATCCTCACCGCGAACCGTCGAGACCTCCTCATTCGCGGCGGCGACCTCGATCACTCGGCCATCGGAGGCGAGCAGCTGATCTCCTCCGCGCAGGATCTCCCCGCGGGGCAGCTGCACCCCGACAGCCTCGCCCGACTGCAGTCGCGCACGAAAGCGGCTGCGGCTGCGCACCTCGAACGGCAATACCAACCGGCCGCTGGCCGGGCGACGCTCCGCGCTCAAGCGGGTGGACAGAACGATCATCAGAACAGGAAGTAGCGCTGCGCAAGGGGCAGCTCGCGTGCCGGCTCGCACGTGAGAAGCATGCCGTCGGCCCGCACCTCGTAGGTCTGCGGGTCGACCTCGATCCGCGGGAGGTAATCGTTCAGGAGCAGGTCGCGCTTGCCGAGCGCACGAGTGCCCCCGACCGCAACCAGACGCTTGCGCAGCTGCAGTCGCTCACCGATGCCCGCATCGAGCGCCGCGCGGGAAACGAAGCTCACGCAGCCCTGCGCTCGCGCGCCGCCGAGGGCCCCGAACATCGCTCGATAGTGCACCGGCTGCGGAGTGGGAATCGAGGCGTTCGGATCACCCATGGGGGCGGCGACGATCATGCCGCCCTTGACGACCAGCGCCGGCTTGACGCCGAAGAAGGCGGGCCGCCAGAGCACCAGATCCGCGAGCTTGCCCACCTCGATCGAGCCGACTTCGTGGGCGATCCCGTGGGTGATCGCGGGATTGATCGTGTACTTGGCGACGTAGCGGCGCGCGCGGAAGTTATCGTGCCGCGCGCCATCTTGCGGCAGCGCTCCGCGCTGCACCTTCATCTTGTGCGCCGTCTGCCAGCTGCGGGTGATGACCTCACCCACCCGTCCCATCGCCTGCGAATCGGAGGAGATCATCGAGAAGGCGCCCAGGTCGTGCAGGATGTCCTCGGCGGCGATCGTCTCGCGGCGGATGCGCGATTCGGCGAATGCGACATCCTCGGGAATGCCGGGATCGAGGTGATGGCAGACCATGAGCATGTCGAGATGCTCGTCGATCGTGTTGTGCGTGTAGGGTCGCGTGGGATTGGTCGATGACGGCAGAACATGCGGGACGCCGCAGGCTTTGATGATGTCCGGCGCATGCCCACCGCCGGCACCTTCGGTGTGGTAGGTGTGAATCGCTCGGCCCTTGAACGCGGCGATCGTGTCTTCCACGAATCCACTTTCGTTGAGCGTGTCGGTGTGGATCGCCACCTGCACGTCGTAGCGCTCCGCGACCGCCAGACAGTTGTCGATGGCCGCAGGTGTCGTCCCCCAGTCCTCGTGGAGCTTCAAGCCCATGGCGCCCGCCTCGATCTGCTCCTCGAGCGCACGGGGCAGGCTCGCATTACCCTTGCCCAGCAGTCCAAAGTTGATCGGCAGGTCCTCGAGCGCCTGATACATGCGCGCCAGGTGCCACGGCCCGGGCGTGCACGTCGTGGCATTGGTGCCGGTGGCCGGCCCCGTACCGCCCCCGATCATCGTCGTGACGCCACTCATCAAGGCGTGCTCGACTTGCTGAGGGCAGATGAAATGAATGTGCGCATCGATCGCGCCCGCCGTCATGATGAGGCCCTCCCCGGCGATGGCCTCCGTCGCGGCTCCAATCACGATGTCCACGCCGGGCTGGATGTCCGGATTGCCTGCCTTGCCGATGCCACTGATGCGGCCGTTCTTGATCCCCACGTCGGCCTTGACGATTCCCCAGTGATCGAGCAGCAGGACGTTCGTGATGACGGTGTCCGCGACGGCCTCGTGAGCACGCTGACTCTGTCCCATCCCGTCGCGAATGACCTTGCCTCCGCCGAACTTGACCTCCTCTCCGTAGATCGTGTGATCGCGCTCCACCTCGATCCACAGCTCGGTATCGCCCAGACGCACCCGATCGCCAACCGTCGGGCCGAACATCTCGGCATAGGCGCGCCGTGTGATGCGACTCACGGCAGAGGGCCCATGATGAGACCCTGAAAGCCATACACGATGCGGCTGCCACCGAGCGCCACCAGCTCCACGTCACGCTGCTGACCGGGCTCGAAGCGCACCGCCGTGCCGGCAGGGATATTCAATCGGAAGCCCAGTGCGCGCTCGCGATCGAAGGCCAGCGCGCGGTTGGTCTCGTAGAAGTGGTAATGCGAGCCCACCTGGATGGGCCGGTCCCCCGTGTTGGCGACCGTCAGGCTGCGGGTGTCACGGCTGGAGTTGAGCTCGAGCTCCCCCGCCGCGGTCTCGATCTCTCCCGGGATCATCGGCTCTGGCTCCCGTTGCTGCATCAAGGAATCGGCTGATGGACCGTCACGAGCTTCGTGCCATCCGTGAACGTCGCCTCGACCTGGACTTCGCTGATCATCTCCGGAACGCCTTCCATCACGTCCTCGCGCCGCAACAGCGTCGTTCCATAGCTCATGAGCTCCGCGACCGAGCGTCCCTCGCGGGCACCCTCGAGGATCGCCCCGGAGATGTAGGCGACCGCTTCGGGGTAGTTGAGCTTCAGGCCTCGTACCTTGCGACGCTCGGCGAGCAACGCCGCCGTGAACAACAGCAGCTTGTCCTTTTCTCGCGGGGTCAGTTCCATGCGCAGGACCTCAGGTCGCCCAGATGCGCGGCCGGTGCGCAGGGCGGCCCAGCAGGGACGCACGCAGCGACGACCACACCTCGATGAAGGCCGCTCGCAGCCTGTCCGCGCGAAGCGCGCGGCCGCGGCCACACAGTACGCGATCGACGAGCGTCCACGCCAGCGTCACCTCCGCATCCGGCCAGGGTCGGCTCACGCTGCGCGCCCGCTCGAGGTCGATTGATTGAGCCGGGTAGGCGAGGCAGTGCCCGAAGGCTGCATGGTCCGCGAGCCCCCAGCTCGCCTGGGCTGCCTGTGCGTCGAAGTGCATCTGCTCGAGAAAAAGGAGACTCCCCGCATGCCGCAGCTCGATACGCTGACGCACCCGCCCGTCCTGGAAGCGCAGGCCCTGCGCAGGCAATCCGAGGCAGGCGATCTCCCAACCGATGAAGCGCGACTCGCCCATCAGCTCCACGCGCGTGGTGAGCTCGGCAACCGCGGAAGGATAGTAGAGGCTCTCGAAGGGCAGCCATTCCAGCTCCCCGTCCTCCACCTCGAAGGTCTGGCTCTGGCGGCCCGGATGCAGCGCGTCGGGACTGCGATAGAACTTGCCCGCGGCGACTCCGGTCAGCAGCACTCGCGCGCGCGGGGCCACCCGCACGCCGAGCGACAGATCATCGCCGCTCACGACCCCGCCCGGAGGGTGGACGATGTAGGCATGACACGATCCGGCCTCGGCGAGCTCCGGCTGGAAGGCACGCTGCACCAGCAGCGGTCCGTGGTGCGAGCGATGCGCCAGAATCGTGCGTTCGCCCCTGCGCTCGAAGCGTAGCTCGAGCCGGGCGGGCCACGGATCGCGGAGGTGGGCGGCGGCCAATCAGTCCGTGGCCTCGAGCAGACCCTCGCGCAGGACGAAGCGGATTACCTCGTCGAGCCCGTGACCGGTCTTGAGGTTGGTGAACACGAACGGACGCTCTCCGCGCATGCGCCGCGCATCGCGCTCCATCACCTCGAGGGACGCACCGACGTGGGGCGCGAGGTCGATCTTGTTGATGATGAGGAGGTCGGATTTCGTGATGCCGGGCCCTCCCTTGCGGGGGATCTTGTCGCCGGCCGCCACATCGATGACGTACAGCGTGAGGTCCGAGAGCTCGGGGCTGAAGGTGGCTGCGAGATTGTCGCCACCGCTCTCGACGATGATCATGTCCAGACGCGGCCAGCGGCTGATCAGCCCGTCGATGGCGGCGAGGTTCATGGAGGCATCCTCGCGGATGGCCGTGTGCGGGCAGCCGCCGGTCTCGACGCCGCAGATGCGGTCGGGCGTCAACGCCTGGCTGCGCACCAGGAACTCGGCGTCCTCGCGCGTGTAGATGTCGTTGGTCACCACCGCGATCTCCAGACGGTCGCGCAGGCGCTTGCAGAGCGAGTCGACCAGGGCGGTCTTCCCGGAGCCCACCGGACCGCCGATGCCAAGACGCAGCACCTCGCGGGGCCCGGCCGAGGGTGTGTGCACGGTGCTGCTCATGGCGCGCGCCCCGACTCGAGCACGTCGACCATGTGCGCAGCCGTGCTGAGGAGGGTCTCGGCCTGAGCATGCCGCGACACGGAGAGCATCGAGCTGGCGAGGGCGATCAGCGAGGCAATGCGCATGAGGTCTCCCAGGTCTGAGGCGAGGGTTTCCGGGGCCGAGCTCCCGTGCGCTGAGTGTAGAGCGCCGCCGCGTGGGCGGCTATCCAAGGCTGAGCACCCGGCGTGAGCACCCGGCCTGAGCACCCACCGTGCGGGTGCCGCTAGAAGCGGGCGGTCCCGTCCAGGTATCCTGGCCCCATCACACCGGCAAATCGATGCGATTCGTACCCCTCATCTTCGCCAACCTGTGGCGCCGTCCGCTGCGGACCGTGTTTACCCTGTTCTCGATCACGGTCGCGTTTCTTCTCTATGGGTTGCTCGCGGCGGTCAAGAACGGCTTCGAGGCGAACATCGAGCTTGCGGGGGCGGACCGGCTGATCACGATGAACAAGACCTCGATCGTGCAGCCCTTGCCCGCGAGCTATCAGATGCGCATCGCACGGATTCCGGGGGTGACGCTCGTGACGCATTCGACCTGGTTCGGCGCTCGCTACCAGGATGATCGCACCGTGCTCGTCATGTATCCGGTCGAGCCTGCGACCTATCTCACGATGTATCCGGAGTACCAGCTCTCACCGGCCGAGCGCGCGAGCTGGCTGCGCGATCGGCGCGGCATCCTCGTCGGCCGCAGCCTTGCTCGAGCCTATGGATGGAAGCTGGGCGATCACGTGCCGATCCGCTCGGAGATCTACCGGCACGCAGACGGCAACGATAGCTGGGATTTCATCGTCGACGGGATCTATGACAATCAAGATCCGTCCGGCGATGTGAGCAGCATCTTCTTCCACTACGACTACTTCGACGAGGGTCGGATCAGCGACAAAGGCACGGTGGGTTGGTACATCGTTCGCATCGCAGATCCGCAGCGCGCGGCCTCGATCGCCCGAGCGATCGATGCCAGCTTCAGCAACTCCTCCGCCGAGACCAAGACGGGCACCGAGAAGGCGTTCGTGCAGAGCTTTGCGAGCCAGACGGGGGATATCGGTGCCATCGTCGTGGCAATCGGAATCGCCGTGTTCTTCACCATGCTCCTCGTGAGCGCGAACACGATGGCGCAGTCGGTGCGCGAGCGTACCCACGAGCTCGCCGTCCTCAAGACGCTCGGGTTCGGCAATCCGGCCGTGGTGAGCCTGGTCCTCGCGGAGTCGCTGCTGATCACCCTCGTCGGTGGAGCACTCGGCGTCGTGCTCGCGGAGCTGGCGGTCGGGCGCATCGGCAATACGCTGCGCGAGTATCTGTCCGCCTTCCTCGTGACACCGCGCGCCGCGGTCCTCGCCGTCGCGCTCATGCTTGCACTCGGCCTCGCAGCCGGAGCCATGCCCTCGGTGCGAGCCACGCGGCTGCAGATCGCCGAAGCGCTGCGTCGCCGCTAGGACGCACATCAGTGAGCGCTCTCGGTCAGGTGGCCGGTGTTACCGCGATGAATCTGCGGGCCGTGCCGCATCGCGCAGGCGCCTCCGCCGTGGCGGTACTGGGCATCGGAGGCGTGGTCCTCATCATCGTCGCGGTGCTCTCCGTCGCCCAGGGATTCCGGCGCACGCTCGAGCTTGCCGGGTCGGACCGGGTGGCGATCGTGCTGCGCGGCAACTCGACCGCGGAGATGGAGAGCCTCTTCGGCGAGGAGCAGGTGCAGATCATCGAGGGGACACCCGGGATCGCGAAGGGGGCGGCCGGACCGATCGTCTCGGCCGAGCTCTTCACGAGCGTAGATCAACCCAAGCGCTCGAACGGCACTCCCGCGAACGCGCCGCTGCGCGGCATCGAGCCGGATGGTGCGCTCACGCGCGAGCACTTCCAGATCATCTCCGGCCGGATGTTCAAGACCGGACGCTACGAGGTGATCGTCGGGCGGCAGGCGGCCCGCACCCTGCGCGGCCTCGATGTTGGAAGTACCGTGCGCTGGGGCAGTCTCGACTGGCAGGTCGTCGGGGAGTTCTCCGACGGGGGCAGTGTCGCGGAGTCGGAGATTTGGACCGACGCGCGCGTGCTTCAGGGCGCCTACTCGCGCGGGGATTCGTTCCAGACCGTTCGTGCGCTGCTGCCGACCGCTGCGAGCTTCGCGGCCTTCAAGCACCAGCTCATGCAGGATCCGAGGCTCGACGTGAGCGTCTATACCGAGCGGCAGTTCTACGCTCAGCAGGCACGCACACTCGCGGTGGTCGTCCGGGGCGCCGGAACGGTGCTCGCACTGCTCATGGGCGTCGGAGCCGTGTTCGGTGCGCTCAATACGATGTACTCGGCGGTTGCGGCGCGTACCACCGAGATTGCGACGCTGCGGGCGCTCGGCTTCGGAGCAAGCGCAGTCGTCGTATCCGTGATCACCGAGGCACTGCTGCTCGCCTTCCTCGGAGGCGCACTTGGCGCGGCAGCTGCATATCTCGCATTCGACGGATTCGAGACCTCCACCCTCAACTATGCAAGCTTCAGCCAGGTGAGCTTCGCCTTCGCCGTCACTCCGGCGCTGATCGCCGGCGGCATCGGCTATGCGCTGCTCCTGGGATTCGTCGGCGGGATCTTTCCGGCGATCCACGCGGCTCGTCGTCCCATCATCGAGGGGTTGCGCGAGGGGTAGGGTCATCTCCCGCCGCGGCGGCGGCCTCGAGCGCGCGCGCCAGGATGCGCTCATCCGCGAGTCGCTCGGCGCAGGCGGCAAACGCCTGGGTGGGTCCGTGCCAGGCGAGCGCTTCGACGCTGGCGAAGAGGGGCGCATCGGTGCGCAGCGTCGCCAATCGCTTGAAGAGCAACGCGAGCTCGCGATGCTCCCCGAGAACCTCCGGCGGGAATGTCTCGATTCGTCCGTAACGCGAGATCAAGCGCGCGGCGCCCTTCGCGCCGATGCCGGGCACTCCCGGATAGCCATCGGCGCTGTCGCCCACCAAAGCCAGATAGTCCGGGATCAACTCCGCTTCGACGCCGAACTTGGCGCGCACCCCGGCGGTGTCGCGAATCTGCTTGCTTCTGCGATCGACCTGCACGATGCGGTCGCCGCGTACACACTGCGCGAGGTCCTTGTCCGGGCTCCAGATGCAGACCTTCTGTACGCGCGGATCGCGCGCCGCGAGCTCGGCCGCGGAGGCGATCGCATCGTCCGCCTCGAGATCCGTCATCGGCCACACTGCGACCCCCATCGAGGCGATGGCATCCTCGAGCGGCTGGAATTGCCCGAGAAGCGCGGGATCGACTCCCTCGCCGGTCTTGTACCCACTCCAGAGCTCGTTGCGAAAGGACTCGATGACGTGATCGGTCGCGACACCCAGATGCGTCGCTCCTTCCTCGATCATCTGCAGCAGCGTGTTGAGAACACCGACCACTGCGCCGTAAGGCCGATCCGCGCCGGCGCTGAAGCGGCGCAGGCCATAGAAATGGCGGAAGAGCTCGTACGTGCCGTCGATGAGATGAACGATCACTCGGGCGAGCCGCGTGTGGGCTCAGGAGTCTGCGTGAGTGTCGGTGCGAGCCGCCGAGCCGGCCGGAGCCTCGGAGTCGCTCACATAGCGGCGCTCACCCGTCTGCGGGTGATACAACACCTCGACGGCCTTGCCCGTCTGCGGATCTATGAAGCGCTCACCGGTGGACTCCCATCCGCTGCCCAGCCGGGCATCGCCCCCGCGGTAGTGCCGCTCGAATACGGTACCGATCACGATCAGGACTCCGAGGCCAAGCGCGTATGCGCCTGGAGCAACGACGCCCTTGAGGATGAGGATGAGTCCCACGAGCGCAGCCGCTCCCGCAAATATGAGCAGCGCCGCGCGCAGCATCTCAGGGGATCTTCTCGAGCACGACGGCCGTGCCGTACGCCACGATCTCGCTCATCGTCTGGCCGATCTCGGCGGAATCGAAGCGCATCATGACGATCGCATTCGCCTGCATGAGGCTTGCGTTCTTCACCATGCGATCCACTGCGTGACGGCGCGCCTCCTCGAGCAGCTGCGTGTACTCGGTGATCTCACCCCCGGCGAGCGATCGCAGTCCGGCCATGATGTTGCCGCCGAGGCCGCGGCTTCGCACCACGACTCCAAACACCTGACCCTTGGCCTCGCGCACCCGGTAGCCGGGAACGTTCTCGGTCGTCACGACGAGCATGAATACTCCCTGCTTGCGCAGCGCACTCCGGCATGGATGGCGCCGCCTGTGCCGATTTTAGTGGGCTTGCGCGCTTGAGCAATGCTGGCGGCCGGCTGCTGCTGCGCTGCAGCATGAACTCTCCCTAGGCCGCGGACCGTGACGGTTTGATGGGCGCACAACTTGCTTCATCCCCACGCAAGGCCGGAGGTCCTGGCTGTGGCAAAGGAGGCCCCGATGCCGAGTTTCATCCGCGATTCCATGATGCGTCACGCCCCGGGCAAGCAGAAGGGCACGATGGGATACGTGCTCGCCTGGTTGCTGGGCGTTCCGCTTCCGATTCTGGTGATCGTTGCGCTCCTGCGCGGGTGTTCCTGAATCTAACCTCACGAGGATTGCACCATGGCCACAACCGTAGCCGATACCAGAGCGAGGGCTGAGGCCCGAACGAGAGCGGATGAGAGGTCGAGCATCGAGATGCGCGAGCATCCCGTCATGCACTGGGGAGCGGTGTTTGCCGGTTGGTTCGTGGCGGCCGGTACAGCCATGGTGCTCTATGCATTCGGGCTTGCGACCGGTCTGTCGGCCATCGATCCTCACAATGCGGTCGCGGTCGCCCATGGCATCTCGAGCGGCACGATCGTTTGGATGATCCTGACGTGGGCCGCGTCGCTTTGGCTCGGGGGCATGTTCGCCAGCTGGTTCGACGGCCGTAACGACACGGAGATGGGCGTGATTAGAGGGCTGACCGTCTGGGGTCTGTCCATCACGGTAGCCGGATTCCTGATGGCGCGAGGTGTGACGTACCTGGGCGTCGTCGCCTCTGTGCAGGCCGCTGACTCCACGATCGAGCCGGCTTTGCTCAGCCATTACCTCGCGGTGTCGATGTGGACGGCATTCGCCTGCGCAGTGGTGTCGCTCGTGACCTCCGCCTTCGGGGGATGGCTGGGAGCGCACCACGTGCACCGCGTCTATCACTTGCGCAAGTACCGGCCGCACGGCCAGCTTTAAGCCTCGGCTCGCCGAAGCAGCAATTGCCTCGGTTCTAGGAGATACTCCGAAGCGGCGCACGTAGGCCGCCACTTCATCATTCACATCACAAAGACGAGGGGTTATGTCCAACCAGGACCTGTCTGCGGAGCCGATGGGAGTCGATCCGGCCGTGAGCGATCGGCGCAGATTCTTGGGAACGCTTGCCGCCGGGGCCGGGGCAGCGACACTCCTAGCGGGACTTGGCGTGAGTACTCCCGCATCGGCACGGCAGGGCAGTGGCCAGCCGCCCGCGCCGGCCGGTGCGCGGCCACCCATGCCGCCGATGCCGCCGGAACCGGCCGCGTCGCAACCCCCGCCTTTGAAGGACGTGGCAGGCAAGACGATCTACGTCAGCGCCGCCTCCGATGGCATCGGACTTGGCATTGCCCGCGCCTGCTCGAACGCCGGCATGAACGTCGTGATCGGATATCGCAACGAGAAGCGTCTGGCCGCCGCGATACCGCTTTTCAAGAAGGAAGCATCCATCCTTCCCGTCAAGCACGACGTCGTGGGACGTGACGGCTGGGTGCAGATGCTGGCTGCCGTCAAGGCGAAATACGGCAAGCTGCATGCGGTCGTCAATAACGCCGGCATCAAGACGCTGCACAAGGTGACCGACTCGACACCCGAGGAGTGGCAGAACTCTTTCGACGTGGACGTGATGGCGATCTATCACAGCGTGTCGGTCGTGCTGCCGCATATGAAGGAGCACAACGAGGGCGGTCAATTCGTCGCGACCTCATCGATGAGCGGACTGCTGCCTGCCGTGACGGCTGGGATCTACACGACGACGAAGTTCGCGGTGGTGGGCATCATGGAGGCGCTGCGCATCGAGCTGGAGGGCACCAACATCGGCACCTCGGTCTTCTGCCCCGGCGCTGTGGCTACCGATAACTACATCGGCAGCGGCGAGGAGAATCCCTATCTCAAGGAGCTGGCCCGGTCGCGGCCGCCGAGCGCAAACGGGCGTCCGCGTCCGAACTTCAACTTCGCGGCGGCCGTCATGAACCCGCTCGAGGCCGGTGAGCGAGTGCTGAACGGGATTCGCAACAACGACCTGTTCATCCTCTCGCATCCGGAGTTCAAGGACGGCATGGAGGAGCGCTTCAATGCGATCCTCACTTCCGTCCCGGACGAGGCGTTTCCTGCCGAGCGCCTGCGGATCGAGGCGCGCACGCGACATACGGGAATCTATCCGCGCGAGATCGATCATCGCCTGGAGAGGCGCGAGAGCTACCTCGGGTAGGGGCTGCGCCCACGGGGCAGGGCGCGACGTACCCGTTTGCCCGGCCTACATCCCGAGAGCCTGGCGCAGGAATGCGTCGCTTTTTCGGAGCATCTGGGTGCGTGCGCTCGCGTCGTCGAGATAGTGGTCGAGGCCGTCGAACGTGACGAGCTCGCATCGGCCGCCGACCTGCTTCAGTCGCTCGGCCATGCGCTCGGATTGGCTCACATCGACATTGAAATCGAGCGTGCCCTGAAACATGAGAACAGGGACCTTGATGGCATCCGCATGCTCGATCGGAGAGCCCGCATGGATGTGCGGGCCATCGCCGATGAAATCGCTCTGCACGGAGTAATCGAGAGACCGACGGGCCTGCTCTCTCAAGGCAGCCAGATCCGTGACCGGCGCAATGGCGATGACTGCCTTGAACGTGCTGGGCTCGACGACTGCCGATTGCAGGGCTGCGTAGCCCCCGTACGACCAGCCGACGATGGCGAGCTTGGAAGGGTCCGCGATACCCTGGCTGACGAGCCAATGTCCCGCCGCGAGAACATCGCCGATGGCAGTGCGCCAGGATTGAAAGCCGTTCTTCTGAAACCAAGCGTCCCCGTACCCGGCGGAGCCGCGAAAATTCGGCTGCAGGACGGCAAAGCCACGGTTCGCGAAGAACTGCGACAGCCAGTCGAATCCCCATTCGTCCCGCGCGCTGGGCCCCCCGTGCGGCAGCACGATGGCCGGTAGGCCCTTCGCATCCTCGCGCCCGGGCGGCAGCGTCAGATAGCCGGGCACCATCACACCGTCTTCGGCCGGATAGAGGATCGGCTGGACGCTCGCGAGCTTGACCCCTTCGAGCTCGTCTCTTTTGACCAGGAACGTCTCCAGGTGCCGCTGCTTGCGGTCGAAGATGTAGTAGACGCCGGGGTCGCTATCGCGGCCCGAGAAGATGAGCATGGTGTTCTGGTCGGTGCTCGAATCGATGATTTGAAGGGGAGCACCGGAGATGGCCCGAGACAGCGCAGCCAGGAGCTGCTTGATGTCCGCGGAGAGGAACTCGGCCTGCCGGGAGTCGGTGGTGTAGGACGCACCGACGACGCGCTGCTCGCGTCCAAAGCGTATGAGGCCACCGATATCGACGTCCGGTCGAGCGTAGACGAGCTCCTCGTGCAAGCCGTTGAGATCGACCGTGTAGAGGGCGTAGCGCCCATCCTTCTTCTTCAGGCCATACGCGATGTTGAGGTCGTGATCGACGGCCAGGGGTAGGAAGCCCTGACCGGTCAGGACGTTGTAGTCGCCCAGAGGCTTCCACTCTTGAGAGTTCTGAGGGCGATAGGAATAGTGGATGATGGCGGTGTACAGCTGGGACTGTGTTTCGCGCGATCCCCTGATGCGAATGGCACCGCGGCCGTCGGTGATGTACGCCGCCGCCGTGGGGTCCGGGCGCAGGACGTGGGACACATCGAGTGTGCGCGTATCGATGCGATCCACGCCGAGCCCCCATTCGCGTGAGCCGAATCGACTGCCTGTGTGGGCATCCGGCACGTAGTCGCGGACCATCAGCACCGAGCCGTTCTCGTCGGGCAACCAGTCGATGATGTCACCGCCGTAGAACGGCACCCCTCGGCTGTAGATGCTGGGCTCCGTGCTGAGGAGCTTGAGGTTCGTGCCGTCCGCGTTGACGGCGAAATACCGCGTGAACCGCACCAGGCCGCCCACATAACGGGGATTCTTGCCAACCCCGTAGCTCAAGCACACCAGCCGGTCGTTCGCCACCCAGGAGCAGCCGCGAATACGATCTGGCCTGCCGTCGGCAAAGAGTACCTGCTTGGGCTTTGCGCCTTTGTCGAGACTCAGCGAAAAGACGACGGCGCCTTGACCTGCCGCCGGTGCAACGTAGGCAACGCTCTTGCCGTCCGGCGATAGGCTCAGGTCCATCGCGCTCTCGCGTGCACCAAAGGCAGCGGCCGCATCGAATGCCGAGGCCCTTTGCGCTGCCACGAGCGCAGCAGCAAGTAACAGAACGCCGGTTACGATGGGCCCAAACGAGAGTCGCCTCAGCGAGATTCGTGCACCCTGAGCGAGCATGTCCCCTCCCAGCTCTCCTTCTGTCGTTCCCTTCTTCTGTCGTTTCCTATCGCGCTGTTTCACCCGGTAACGGCACGGCCGTCGTCCGCTTGATCTCTTCCATGGAAAACACCGCGCTCACGTCGGCGCAGTGCGTTGCGATCAGCCTCTTGTAGACCTCGTCGTAGCTGGCGACGTCTCGCACCTGCAGCTTGAGGACATAGTCGATCTCCCCGCTGGTGCGGTGGAACTCGGTGACTGCGGGGATCTCGCGCACGGCGGCGGCGAATTTCTTGAACCAGGCCTCGGAGTGCTCCGCTGCCCGCACCATGACGAAGATGGTCAGCCCGGCACCGACCTTCGCTGGGTCAAGAATCGCGACACGCCTCTGGATGACGCCCGACTCCTCCATGCGCTTGATCCGGTTCCAGCATGCATTGGGCGAGAGGTGCACGTGCTCGGCAATTTGCGCGAGCGACTGGGATGCGTCCTCCTGCAGGCGTTGCAGGATCCGCACGTCGGTGGAATCGAGGTCGGGGATGGGAGGATTTCTCGCCGGATCCAGGCCTGCTAGTCTAAATAAGGAACATTTTCGATGCTACTGGGGCTAGCTTGTTCCTTGCCAGACGGCAAGGACGACCCATGCTACAACGCATGTTCCTCGAGCATCCGCGATCGGTGGGAGAGACCTATCTCGAGCACCAGCGGCAGGCGTTCGGCTTCGCCGGGGCCATGTTCCTTGCCGCACTCGCATGCCTGCTACATGGTCTGGTCCCGAGCCTTTTCACCCGGACAGGAAGTCGCACCATAGCGCGCCTTCACGACCGGATGGTCGTTCATCGGTCGGCGCGGTCCGCTCGCCCGACCGACGCTGCGACGCTCAGTCTCACGACCGACGCCGGAGCTTAGCGCCCGGGACTCCCGGCCGTCAGTTTCCGCCGAAGATCGTTAGCTCATAAACGGCCAGGTTATTGGTCACGTCGTCGACCACGGCATAGTTCGGTTGGCCACCGGCCATCCAGCACGCTGTCGAGCCCAAACGCCCCACCCTAGAATTCGTTTGCGTGAGCGCTGCGGCGACGCCCAAAGCACGCGCTCGGTGGGCGCGCCTGCGGATCTGCATCCTGGGTCCGGCGGGGCGTTCGCGGTCGGTCACCCTGCATCCAGCAGCCGTGTCCATTGCATCTCTAAGGATGAGCGCCCACTCGGTTAACCTGGAGAAGTGCGCATGACCCCTGCTACTACTGGCGCGATCGTCGCCGTGGCCTTCTGGCTCTTTCTGGGTGCCGCAGCCGTTTCTGCGATGCGGTACGACTTCAAGAAGCGCCAGCTGTCGATGGAGTCGCTGCGGGCCGCGATCGAGCGCGGTCAGCAGCTCGATCCCGGCGTGGTGGAGAAGCTGCTTGCGCAGCACCGCGAGCCAGACGTGGATCGCCCGCAGGACCTTCAGCCCTACCTTCGCATCGGCGGCGTGATCACCGTCGCGGCAGGAGTCGGCGTCGGCATCGCAGGGGCGGTGTTGGGGCTGCAAGTTCCGCTGGCAAGGCTCCCGATGATGGCCGCCGGAGTGATCGCGATCTGCATCGGCATCGGACTGCTGATCGCGTCACGGGTGCTCGTGGGCAATCGGACGCATGTGGACGGACCGAGCAGCATGGCGTGACCCGTGGGGCTCTCGCGCGCCAGCCTTGCCGCAGCAGCCGAGGCAACAGTGACGGCACTTGCGATCGCCGGTGACGATGCTGCGTATGGCGAGCTGGTGCGTCGACGTCAGACGCAAATCCGCGCTCTGTTCCGGCGCTTGTGCCGAGATACAGCCCTCGCAGACGATCTCGCGCAACAGACTTTCCTCCAGGGATGGCGCCGGTTGGCCACCCTGCGTGCACCGGCGGCGTTCGGCGGCTGGCTGCGCAGCATCGCCATCAGTATGTGGCTGCAGCATGTGCGTGCCGATGGGAGCTTCCGCGAGACCGCGGGACCGACGGTGGGACGGGCCGCGGGACCAGAGACCGCGCTGGAGTCGTTGCGCCCGCCGCTGCACGAGCCACTGCACGAGCCACTACACGAGCCCCTGCACGAGCCCACGGCCGGCGAGCAGCTCGATCTGGATCATGCGTTAGGGCAGCTTCCAGCTCCCGCGCGACTGTGCATCGTGCTCGCCTACAGCGAAGGGATGAGCCATGGTGAGATCTCAGCTGCGACCGGTATACCCCTGGGCACTGTCAAATCGCACATCGCGCGCGGTGCGGCTCGACTGCGAGACCTGCTGCGCGCTTACGCGTGAGTTCCATGTCCCATCCCGATGAGATTCTGACCCGCCTGTTCGCCGAGACCCCGAGGTCCTTGCCGGATGAGGAATTCGTGACGGGGGTGATGACTCGGGTCGGACGGGAACGACGCCGGCGGGCGCGGCTCAGGTTGACGCTCGTAGTGATCGTTTGTCTGGCTGCGGCAGCAGCGACCCCCTATGTCGCCGAAGGCTCACTCGAGATCGGACGCCGCTCTGTCGAGGGATTCGCGAGGATCGGCGCGGCCCTCAGCTCACCCGCGGGCTGGCTGGTCTCGATCCCGGTCGGCCTTTGGACGTGGTGGCGAGCGCGGGTCATGGGAAAGCGATAGCTCGAAACTGGCGAAGCGTCCATCGGCGAAGCCGGGCCCAAATGCGACCCTCAATCGTGCACGCCGCCATGGTCAGAGCCCAGGCCTACCTACCGCCCGGCGTTTTGCGGTCAAGGTGCGCAGGCGGCGGAAGCTTCAAGGGGCCCGCCGCGTGGCCAGGAAGCAACTCCAGGGGGCTTGGTGTGCCGGCAACGTGGGAGCTGCGGACGTGCGTATAGATCATCGTCGTGCTCACGTCGCTGTGGCCGAGAAGCTCTTGAATGCGTCGAATGTCGACACCGGATTCGAGAAGATGAGTCGCAAACGAATGGCGCAACGTGTGAGCCGTCACGTGCTTGATGATGCCCGCTCCTGCGCCGGCGCGCGCCAGTGCACGGCCGAAGGTCTGCGCGTAGCGATGGTGCCGGCGGTATGCACCCGAGCGTGGATCCGTGGCAATGGTCTCCGCCGGAAACAGCCAAAACCATGGCCAGGACTCCGCAGCTCGCGGGTACTTGCGGGCGAGCGACGGAGGAACCGCAACGGCAGTCAGTCCGATCGACCGATCCTGGGTCCAGAGAACGCGCGCGTGAGCAAGCTGCGTCCGGAGCCTTTCACGCAGCGGTAGCGGAAGCATCACGAGGCGATCCCTGCCGCCCTTGCCACCGCGCACGATGATGATGCCCCGGTCGAAATCGACATCCTTCACACGGAGGGTCAGACACTCACTGAGCCGCAGTCCTGCTCCGTACAGAACGGATGCAATGAGCTGATGCTGAGGCTCGATCACCGCGAGCAGCCGCGCGACCTCGTCCCGCGACAGCACCACCGGCGCGGGAATGTGCGCACGCGGCCTGCCGATGCTGCTCATCCAGGGCAACTCGACTCCGAAGACCCGCCGGTAGAGATAGAGCAACGCCGCGAGGGCCTGGCGATGGGTGGAGGATGCAACGCACTCGACCGTCGCCAGATGCGTGAGGAATCGCTCGACCTCGGGGCCACCGAGATCTCGTGGATGCCGCCGGCCGTGAAAGCGAACGAAGCGCCGTACCCAGAGCACATAAGCCTGCTCCGTCCGCATGCTGTAGCGGTCGTAGCGGATGCGCTCGCGGAGGCCGTCGAGCAGCCTCGTGGGCTTGAGCAAGCGATCCGAGCCGGATTTCACTGTTATGTACGGTCCACATAACACGGGCCGCGAACCCGATTCCCTGCAAAATCCTCGAATTGGGCGGAGAATGGAAGTCGTGTTATTCACCGGAACGCGGCGTTATTCCGCGGCGTCGAAACCGAGTTAGCGATCCTACAGCCGGAATGTCGTACGTTACGGTTTTCGATATGGCGGACGCCGGTTACAAGAGCTGGTGGGTCCCGGCGCTCGGGCTCATCTTTGTTGTCCTGGGCATCCTCCTCGTCGTTTTCCGCGATCATATTCCAGGCTGGAGCAGGCGTGGCAGAGTCGCAAGGACAATCTTCCCGTTCGGATTCCTTTGTTTCGCTGTGGCGTGGACGCTCGGCGCTTTCGTCGAGACGTACGGCGAATACCGCACGGCTTCACAGGCTCGGGCCGTCCATCGCGCTAAAGTTGTTGAAGGGTTGGTCACGACCTTCGTGCCAATGCCGGTTACCGGACACGCAATGGAAACCTTTTGTGTCTCGGGAGTGTGCTTTAGCTACTCAGACTATGACGTGACGGTCGGGTTTAATCACACAAGCTCGCATGGCGGCCCAATTCGGCTAGGTCTGCCAGTCCGCGTTACCTATGTTGGAAACACCATTATCAAACTCGAAGTCGGCAACGATCGCTAACTTGCGTTGGAGCGGACCGTGAAAGGTAAGTGGCTGCGGCGCGAGTGCGGGAGAGATTATGCACTCGCGCCGCCGATTGGGCCGTGTTGGGCGGCCGCTCAACTTGGACGTTAGAGGGCAGCCGTGACTGGCAAGCGCATCCCTTTTCTCATCGCCTGCGTGGGGCTCCTCTACGCATACCAATACGCCTTGGTGTGGACGACTGGACACGCGCTCGCACTTCCGATCCCACCGGCCTGGGCTGCGTCATTCGAGAGTCGCCTCAGCGGAACCCTTTCGTGGATGATCGTCGTTCACACTTTGGCAGTCTTGGTCGTCTCGATGCCCTTTGCTCTGCTCATCGCGCGCTTCGGCGGTCCGCATGCGCCTGCGATTGCCTTAGCGTTCACTGTCGGGCTGTTCGCCGTTTTCTCGCTGCCGGGTCTCATTGAATACTTTGGCACCATGTCCGCTCGCGCGAGGGTTGTTAGCGTCTTCGACCAGATCAAATTTATACTGATTCTTCCACTGATGGTTTTGCTCATAGTCAGGCTGCCCTCTAACTTGCGTTGGGGGGTATAGATATCTCCACCCGAAATAAATCAGCCGTGAGAACCGCGCTACGCAGCTTCACGGTCGGCGGCCCTAAGGTCGAGGTTGCCCAAGTGATCCGGCTGGTGCCCATTCAGCATTGACGACTTCTATGCGCGAGCAACCAAAAGAAGCCCCTAGGCCGAATCCTTGCTCGAATGTAACACGCAAAGACGGCGGGAGCGGTTCGCCGGTGGTGAAGTGACCACGCGGTTGTTCGCTTACACACACTCCGACGATAGAGTTGTTGTGATTAAAGTCCTGTAGACGGATCGCATCTACATCGTGGAATCTCAAGGTGACGAGGACGTTCTTCTCGGTACCAGTGGCTCCAGGTTGCGTCGCTTCCAAGACAAGGATCTTGGCAGTCAGGACCGGAAAGACATTTCGATCATCCCAGTCGCCTGGATATACGTAGCCCCGCCAGAGATGCAATTTGATGACTTCGGCATCGTGAAAGTCGGGCCATACGCCGTAAAACGCTGTCAGCGTCTCCGCCTGCTCGACAACTGACTCGATGCCCTTAGCTTCCATGTTTGGCAGCCCCACCATCTAGAGTATTACGTCGTCCGTTGGCAGGAAGTGGCGGAAATCCCTCCATTCAGCGAAGTGCTGATCATCGATAATTGCCGTTGGTTTGGGTAAGAAGCCTGCAAAGCAATCGGCTATACCGAGCTCGCTGGCCGTCGCTCGCGCATACTCCGCACCCCCGGTGCTCCAAAGATAAAGCGTGGCTCCAGAAGCATGAAGCGCTCGAACTTTGGCAACGGAAGACGGAATGGGCAAGCGCTTAGTGCCGGCACTTCGCACCAGTGTATCGTCAACGTCGACGTAGACGACAGGGTTCCCCATTGTGTCTCACTCTACCGACGAAAAGTTGCCATTGGAGCCAACGACGCGGTCGCCGGTACGGGCTGCTCGATACCGCATCGTGCTAGGTAGCCTGCAATGCGGTCGTAAATCTCCGGGCTACGCGTCGCATCCCGAATATCGCCCCTAGGGACGAACACGACAAATCCCTGCCTCGCCCGCGTCATCAAGACTCGGTATGAGTTCATAAGGAATGCGCGTCGTCCAGGGTCTCGAACCTTCTTCCACGACGAGCCGGAAAACTTGAACGCCTCCCACGCCGCACCAGTCCATCGCCAGTTAGCATCCCAGCACACACAAGCCCAATCAAGTTCCAATCCCTGCACGTCGAACTCTGTGCCGACGTCCTCGAGCGCATCACTTCCCCGAACGTCACCATGGGGAGCCAAGAACCAATCTTCCGGATCGATTTTGGCTCGCACAAAAATGCCGTCCGGCTTCAATCGTAGGGCGTTGGAGGAAGAGAGCAGGCCACCACGTTCAGGGCCGCGGCGCCTCATACGAACCCAGTCTCGAGCTTGCGACAAATCGCGAACGATGCCGATCGGGTAGCGCGGCAGGTGCTGGTAGATAGCGCGAGCCTTATCCGGTTCTCCATCTAGCACCGCGGCGACAAACTCCGAGACTTTCTCCGCCCTGTACGATCGGACGGATACCGAAAGATGCAGGTGAGGGCTTCGGGCTGCGCGTTCGACTGCGCCAGAGGACGCGGCCCCATCGGGTCCATATTCAGACCCCAGTAGCTGCGATGCGAAGTGTACGTCCCATGAGGGAAAGCGACGGCTCAGCGCTTCTAGCCACGCTGTGAGTCCTGCTTCCCCGGTGTTGATCTCTTGGCCCCCGCCGACTAGGCAAACGACTACGCACCAGTCTTGGTTTCTGTCCATCACGGAGAGCAGGAATTCCGGCTCGGATTGGCTAAAGGCTTGTTTCCCTCGCTTCTCGCGCATAAATTTCGCGGTCTGCTCAAGGTCCCAAGCGCGCTGTGCCTCATCGAAGATCACGACTTTTCCCGTGAGGGGTCCGGCAGTCTCGAGTGCCTCGTCCCGGAAATGGTGAATGTTTTGGATAAAAGCCGACGCCTTAACCATCTCTTGAGCCCGCGTAGTCCGAACTCCTGAAGGGTTCCGGTCGAGAGCATCTCCCGCCAAAGCAGACCGTAGAACCTTCACAAGAGGTCCGTTCCCCGAGAGGAAGACCGCATGTTCCTCATCGTGGCCCCGCATGCGTCGCGTGGCAAGGTTCAGCCCGGCGAGCGTCTTTCCCGAGCCAGGGACGCCGGTGACAAAGCAGATCACCTTACGTCGATTGCGCTTGGCGGTCTCGATTACTGACTCGATGTAACTGGCTGTGGCGGTGAGATTCTCGGCACCTGCCTCGCTACGAGAGATTTCCTCAACGGAGTGACCGTTGTAGAGCGCTTGAGCGGCTTGGATGATCGTGGGCGTTGGTCTATAGCGGCCTTGCTCCCATGATTCCGCGTTGATCTCGGGGCGCGAAACGGACGCACATGTCCGCATGATCTCAGCGAGCGTGTCCGGCGTGGCACGGATTGGCTGGGCGACTTCCTCCGCTCCCCAAGTGACCGTTACAGGTTCCGGCTCCGCATCGGTCGCAACGAGAACCGGGACGATCGGCCGATCGTGGCTGGTTTCATGAAAGTGCTTAAGGTCGAGTGCGTACCCAAGCGTCTGATCCAGTGCGCTAGCCGAGTGGTCCCGCGCTCCAACCTTGTACTCCACGACAAACACGAAGCCGCGCCAAAGGATCACGCAGTCTGCTCGGCGGCCCATTCGCGGGATGATGAATTCGAGAAAGATGTGTGCGGCTGGCAGAGAGTCCGATAGCCGCTGTAGCTGCTCGACTTCAGTCTGCCACGCTGCCCGCTGCGTCGGTTCGACTGCGAACGGCAGTGCCGCGCTCAGAGACCCGAGCACGGCCGTCGGGTCCGAGGTCGCAAAGCTCCGGCTAGACGCTGAATAGTAAGCGCGTGTCATTGACTACTGGGAAACGCGGCAAGTGCCCGAGCGGCGGCCTATTCCGGCTTCTTGCAAAGCTCAGACATAGAGCGCTTCCGCATTTCGTCGACTATCGCCATAAACGGAATCCGAGCCAGGTTGGTAAGCACCGGCACGGCAGGAAAATCTAGAGTCGGGGGCGCTTTTGCTTTCTGTCCGTCAGGGGTAGTAACCGTCACCAACCGAAACGGTGTCGCTTTGCCTTCTCGGATGGCCGCTTCCTGAACGATCTGGAGATTCGCCTGCGCGAGGAGATTGGTTCTGCGAAGGAGAAAGGTGTCGTCTGAAGTCGTGTACTGGTCAATTACGATCCAGTCACCGCTCTCAGGTGTGATTTGATATGTGACCTCCAGCAGCTTCTTGGACGAGAACACGACTCGTCCGCTCTCCATTGGTGTCATGTCGGCGACCGCCGACTTAAATGCAGAGCTATCTCGGTAGCCGCACCATGTGTATCCGTCGTTCCTTAAGAACAGCCAATACGACTGCGATGCGGTCTCCGCGGTAGCAGCAGCCGCAGATGTCCCAAGAACTAAGATGGCAATTGCGATCCGTCCGGTCACCGCGGTGACTCCATCACCTGCTCCAGCAATTTCAGCTCTTGCGTCGAGAACTCCTGTTCGGACAACTTCCCGTGGTGGTACAAGTCATTCAACTTCAGGATCTCTGGATATAGCGGCGACTGTTTCACGTCGGCGCAATAATCGGAGGTTTTGCTCGCGTGGATCACGCCTGAATCCGTTGACAGACGGACCCTCCATTCCTTTTCGCTGCCGTGATCGCCGCAGTTCCAGTCAACCACGGCAATTGGACCGCGGGTCTGCCTGAGCGCTTCCCACTCCCAGCTCCCGAGGACCAGTGGCTCCTCAGGCTTCTCCGCGGCCGAAAACACGTGGAGGTGCGGATTCGCTTTGGACACGCCCACAAGCACCATCTGATGCTTACCGCACGGCAGCGTGTTGACCTGGAGAAGAAACTCCGTTGCCTGTCCGTCGTGATCGAAGTCAGCGAACTGCATAACGTCCACGTCCGGTCGTTTCGCGACCTTCGCTGCGAAATCATCGTCAAGCGCGTGTTGGAAGTCGCTCTCGGGCCCGCCAGTCTCTATTGGTGCCCAACGTTGCAGAACTGCTTCCCTGTTCCCCGCTCCGAAGTCCCCGTCCATTCCGAACAACGGTCCCAGTTCGAGACGCTCGGTCTTGCCATCTGAACGGACGCGAACCAAGGCAAGCGGTCCTTGCTCGCCAAAGGCGAATCCGGAGCAAGGACAGGTCAGCGATACATCTTGTTCGTCTGCACCGCAGGCGGGAGTAGGCTTCCGCTCCCATTCGAGACGCCACCTTTCAGGTTTCCCATTGACGACTACCGTCTTCTGCTCGCGAATTCTTGGCCAATCGTCGGCGGCCGTCGCGGTAGCGCCTGTCGATATCGAGAGCGTTAATGAGATCATGAAGGCAGCGGCAATGTTTCGCGGCTGCATCAGGGTGCTCGCATGGTGGATCATGGGTCACGGATAGCGAGCTAGGATTGTACGGCGGTTTTGTAGCGCTCGCGCGGAAGAACCTAGGAATCCGAGACGCGGGAGCTGAGTCGCGCTCTTTAGCTACAACGCGACGCCCATTCCTCGCTCCCTCCGCAGCGCTCCAGGGTGAGCTGCGCCACCCTCCGCGCCAGCTCCGGATTCATCCGGCAAACCCCGTCGTGCTGGATCGAGAAGTCAGCGCCGGTGAAGGTCGCCTCGGCGATCAGCTGTAATACGGCTCGATCGACGACAGGGCGCATCGGCTCCATGTGGTCGAGTGCGAAACCGGGATTCATCCCTCGAAGAGCCTTTTTCTCGTGCATAACGCCGAGAGTCGGATCGAACCCCTCGGCGATGAGTCGAACTTGCGTCTGGGCGATGAGCACCGCGTAAGCATAGTTCAGCATCGCGTTAACGGGGTGTGTGGCACCGCGGTTGTAACCGCCTCCGTCCTTCCTGAGAACGATTCCGTGCCGGAGCGCGACCCTGGATCTGTACGCGTGCCAGTCCGCGGGTATGGGATGACGCTTGAGTGGCCTCCACCTAATGGGCAAGCCAGACCAGACGCGAAAGTAGTCCCCGGCAATGCTGCCCTCGATGCCGAGCAAACTCGCAAACGTTCGGGGCGGTCTTTCCTTGAGTGACTTTGCTCTGTTCTCGATGTTCTTGTATGCCCGTTCCCAGAGAGCGGAGCGCGGCAAGTGCTCCTCCAACGTAGTGAGGGTGTTAGTTGCCTTCTCCCGAATGAGGTCGACAGCAAACGCCAGCCGTGCACACGGATTGTCGCGTGTACGCTGCTGCCAGTGCACCTTGCTCGCGGAAGCTGCCTGGCCTCCGGATGTCACGATCGAACCGAATTGACCGTCCCAGCGGACACGTATCAGTGGTACGCGGTGCCTCGCCAGCCAGTCAATGGCGTCGAGGGTGATGCTGCCCGACCCGTCGATCACCAGGAATGCAGGCGGAATATCCAGCGCTGCGTTGAAGAATCGCCACTCCCGCCTCTGGGCCGGGTGATGGGTGTTTCCATCACGGACGTATAGAGATCCCTTATCGACCCGAAGCGCGAGGCCGTGACCCGTCAGAATCAGCGGACGTTGTTCCCGTTCCCGCAGTCGCCGGCTTGATTGACTCGCCGTCTCAGATAGCCAGAATGCGGACCTATCGCACCAGATTGGTGAGATGCTGCCACTGGATGACGTGGAGGCCTTCATTTCCGTTCCTTGTTATTCGCACCCAAGATATTGATTTTACATGATTTTCACCACCCATAATCGCGGACGGACTTTATCGAAGAGGCGGTCGTGGATCCGTTCAGCGTCGAGGCGCTAGCTCGAATCTGGGCAGACGCGACGCCGCTCGACGCGTTTGTGGAGAAGAAGGCCGAGCAGCTGTGCGGCGTAACCGTTGCACCCGCCACCATGGAGCCGCGCCGGGATGTTCAGCCATCAGGGATCGAGCGTTACTCGACCGTGGAACGGCTCGCGCTTTGGTCGCAGGTTCAAACGAGCCTAATGGCTGCGCGCGCTCAAGCTACACGGGACACCTCAAACGAGCTCGTGGCGGGTCGGCTCGTGGGACTGGGCCGAATGTCCACGTCTTATGCCATCGAGGTCATTGAAGCATCGTTTTGGATTGGGGCGGCAATTGCCGGCGACACCGCGAGCCGGGATGGCCGGAAGATGATCGATATTCGGATAGTGCTTCCCGAGACGATCCCTTCGTTTCAGCCTAAGCCCCAGTCCAGAGGAAAACCCTCCGAGGGAGATGTGATCAAGGCGGCGATACTTGATTGGGCAAAGACAGATCCTGCATTGAGGCGACCGCCGCTAGTGCGATACAAGGCCTACCGCGCGTTCATAGTGTCACAGCGGCGCGATCCGAAGGACCCCGGCTTCGACGAAAAGACCTTCCAGAAATACGAGACCGAATTTCGGAAGGGCAAATTGAAGTCCTGATTTACCTACAAGCGTTCATAGGAAAAATAGGAAAAATAGGCCGAGAGGAGGGCTATACAGTAGGGAAAAGAGGCGGCACGTTCTCTAGCGACCTAATCGCTGGAGAGTGCTGTGACATCGAGAAGATCCAAGGCCAAGAGTCGCCGCAAGAACGAGCGACGCAGAGTCCGACACCCTTCCGCCGCGCGAAAAGCGGCGACACGCGAGACCCGACGTGCGTCCAGGGTCCGGGCAAGGACCGCCAGCACCCGAAGGAAGCCGAGGCGCAGACGGAAGCCCATTCGAGCCAGAAAACCAACTCGCACCCGAAAGCCGACTCGTCCTGATCCACAGCTAGAGGGTGCCGTACTGGAGATGAACCGCGGCCGGTCAATGACCGCCGCAGCTCGCACATCGGGACTTCCTCGAAAGCAGCTCCAGAACTACCTGGTGCAGCGGCGCCTATCTCGGCGAACGCGTCGCCGATGGGTCGCGAAGGACGACCGGCCCCGAAGAGTTCCCGTCATGACGGGCGGCCGCTTTCGAGTCCTCACCGTGCCTGGATACAACGAAGCGCGTCTTGTCGGAGAGCACCACTATGCCGCCGGCGAGTTTGTCCGCACGAACGATCCCAGCTTCCTCAAGCCCTTTAGGGGCCAGTCGGTGAAGGCTGTAAGCGGACGACGCTACCCCCTCGAAACCGATCCCAACGCACTCCATCGCATCGCCGCGATGGACTCACCCCCATTTCATGAAATCTACGAAATTAATTCCAACTTGTAACGGAGAGACCAATGACTAAGCGAATGGACGAAGAGGATCGCAAGCAGCAGCGCTTGCGCCGGCTCGGTACTCAGAATCCGCTCTGCGTTGCCTGCGGCGAGTCGCACCCCGCGGTGTTCGAGCTGCACCACATCGCAGGCCGAAGGCACGACGCTGACGTGGCGCTCGTTTGCGCTAACTGCCACCGCAAGCTGACGGACAAGCAGCGCGACCACGTACCTCCGGGGTGTCATGTGCAGGTGGGCGAGCGCGGGAGCATCGGGCATTACCTGCTGGGCCTAGCCGATCTCCTTGCGATGATCGTCGAGGCTCTCCGGAAATTCGGTGCCTGGCTCATTGGCGAGTCGACGCAGGCGGTGACACCATGAAGACGCACCCAGAGACTCTTATCGCGGTCCGCGCCTACAGCGAACGCCCCGGTCGTGACCCTTTGGGTTCGCGTCCGCCGACCCCGGATGATGAACCGTCCGAGTGGACGTTGGTGTTCGATTGCGAGACTACGGTCGACGCCGTTCAGCGGTTGCGCTTCGGGTTCTTCCAGGTTCGTCGCGGCGAAAAACAGGATCGCGAAGGCATCTTCTACGATGCTGCCGCGGTCACCACGACTGAACTAACGATCCTCAAGGCCTATGCCCGATGCCAGGGCCTCGAGCTCATGCCCGTCGAGGACTTTCGGGTAAAGATCTTCCTGAAATACGGGTACGTCGGACAGGGGACGATCGTCGGGTTCAATCTGCCTTTTGATATCTCGCGCATCGCGGTGGGTCACGGCTCCGCTCGCCGGGAAATGCGGGGCGGATTTAGCTTCGACTTAACCGGGAAACCCGATGACCCCCGGATACGGGTCAAGCATCTCAGCCCTCGTGCCGCGCTGATCGATTTTGGGGTTCCTGGGGAGCAGGAGAACTACCGCTCTTGGCGAAATCGCGGGATGCGAGTCGCCGCTTATCGGGGACACTTTGTCGACATCAAGACCCTTGCATCCGCCCTCCTAAGCCGCCGCTTCAATCTGCAAGGGCTCGGCGCCTACCTTCGCACTCCGACGCAGAAGCAGGAAACGAACGAGCATGGGAGTATCACAAAGCGCTATCTCGAATACGCGAGAGCCGATGTTCAGGTTACGTGGGAGTGTTTCCGCGAACTGAAGACCCGATACGCTCAGCATCGACTAGGGAAGAACCCAGACCGGATGCTCAGCGAAGCGAGTATCGGCAAGGCGTACTTGCAACAGATGGGCATCAAGCCCCTCCTCGGATGTGATCCCTCCTTTCCGCGCGAGCGGTTCGGCGAGATCTTCTGTGCCTACTACGGGGGTCGTGCCGAAGTGCGCAATCGGCGAGTCCCCTGCGAGGTCTTGTACTGTGATTTCAAGTCGATGTACCCAACCGTCAATACCCACATGGGCCTCTGGGCATTCGTCGTGGCCCGCGGAATGACAGCCGAGGACACCACGGCGGAAACACAGGCATTTCTCGAACGCATCACGCTTGAGGACCTACAGAGGCCAGAGACGTGGAAGAAGCTGTTGGCCGTGGTTCGCGTCAAGGCTAGCGAAGACGTCTTCCCGGCCCGAAAGAAGTACGACGGTCAGACTTACACGATCGGCCTGAACCATCTAAAGAGCGCGGAACCGCTCTGGTATACGCTCGCGGATGTGATCGTCTCCAAGCTCTTGACGGGCCGCTGTCCACGTATCGAGAAGGCAGTGACCTATAGGCCAGGGCCGGTCCAAGACGGACTGGTCCCGACAAAGATTCTTGGGCGAGACGACTTCTCAATTGACCCGGCGAGCGACGACTTTTTTCGCCGGCTCGTTGACCTTCGCGATGAAGCCAAGGCTCAAGGGAGTTCCGACGAGAAGGCGCTGAAGATCATCGCCAACTCGACGAGCTACGGAATATTCATCGAAGTCAACCGTGACGACGCGCCAAAGGCGGAACCGCTCACTGTATTCGGGCCGAATGGGGAACGGCTAAAGATCACCACCCGGGCGATCGAGGATCCCGGGCGCTACTTCAATCCGATCCTCGGAGTGCTCATCACGGGGGCAGCGCGCTTGATGCTGGGAATCGCCGAAAAGCTAACTCTGGACCTTGGGCTGGATTGGGCCTTCTGCGACACCGACTCTTTGGCGATTATGAGACCGGCCGGCTTGTCGCGAGACGAGCTCCACAGACGGGCACAGAAGGTCGTCGACTGGTTCATCCCCCTCAATCCGTACAAAACGCCCGGTTCGATCCTGAAGATCGAGGACCTAAACCGCGGCATCGGCTCCGACAAGATGGAACCGCTCTATTGCTTTGCCATCTCCGCAAAGCGGTATGCTTTGTTTAACTTCGACGAGAGCAATCGACCCGTTTTGCGCAAGGCATCGGCCCATGGGCTGGGGCATCTCTTGGATCCCTACCCTGAGTCGGATGCGCCGCCGGACATTCCTCCGAACTCCGTTCCCCTCAAAGAGATGGGTGTCAGACGATGGCAGTACGATTTCTGGTACAAGATCGTCGAGGCGGCACTACTTGGCCATGCCGAAAAGGTACTTCGAGATTGGCACCCAGCGCTCCAAAGGCCGGCGGCGATACGCTACACGGCGTCCAGTCCCGCCCTTCTGAACTGGGTCTCTCGCTGGAACGAGGGGCGACCATACCGAGAGCAGATTCGCCCCTTTGGGTTCTTGTTGTCCTTCATGCCACGTACGGGCATACACGCCCCGTTCTCCCCGGAACCGATCGATGTGCTACGACCGGGGCGTCCACCCGCGGCCGAGGCGCCAGCCCCGATCGCGCCCTATGATATCGACCCTACCCGCGCTCTCACGAAGGTCTTTGACCGCCTGACCGGCAAGGCGGTCGATCCCGACCAACTCAAGACCTACGCCGAAGTACTGGAATGGTACCACCTGAGCCCGGAGGACAAGTTCGCGAACGGGGACTCTTGGGACCAGGGTCGGACCGAACGGTGGCACGTTGTCGCGATCGGGCTCGTATGGATAGGGAAGGAGGCAAATCGAATTGGTGAAAGCGGGGAGGCAGATCCGATACGATCAGCAGTAGAAGAATACTAAGACGGCATATGCATTCGCAGAGCACTCCCGACAACGAGGTTCAGGGTAGTGGATACAGTCCGTGTTGATTTGGTCTACCGCCCGCTCAGGATCTGCTGGGCAATCGCACCGGGCGACATTGGAGCGTACCGCAAGGTGGTACGCCTGAATTCTACGTTTTGGGGAGGGCGATTTAATCCAATTGTGGTTGTGGACGGAACCGAACAACCACGCAACCTCATCGAAGCGTTTCGTCCCGACTTCATCATGGGTATGGGGGACGCTCCTGCCATTGAGGCCTTCATCGAGAGCTATCGCTACCTTCTCAATCCCTTCTTCCACAAGGGTCTCTTCATGGAGGTAGGCACACATGATGCGAGAGCCCAGGTTCTTGACGTCCACAATGCACTTATCACCGCTCATCAGAGCAGCGGCTGGAAGGGAATTGCAGAGAAGGGTGTCAGAGTCGCGACGTGGGATGCGGAAGATCCGCTGAAGGACATCTTTCTCGCGTCCTTTGGCGGCTACCCGGACGCTGCCGATTGCCCGATCGACTACCTTGCGATCTTGCGGCAGGTTGCCGAAGCCACAGATCTTCCATGTCCACCCGGAGGCGTTGTTCCTTCCGAAATTTTCGAGCGCTATGTGGTTAGCTCCTTTAACCGCCTCCACGTGCATTCGCATCATGCTCCGAGAGCCTTCGGCCGAGCAGGGTATTTCCTGGGCGACGGGACTATTCTCGAACATCTCGTAACGTTCTGGAACCTGCGGGCGGCAAACCACGCAGTACTCTTCGTCGATGTCAATCATCTTCCCCGCTACACCGATCTCATTCCGGCCTGGCGTTCGAAGGTCGAGGAGATGGTGCGCAACCGCCGCTTTGAGCCCGAACGATCGATAGCCGTCTGGGATTGGAGCGCACAGCCGAGTGAATCACCGGCTCAGTTCGAGACGCGCCTCACACAGATACTAGGAGAGGGGCCATTTCTTATATGCGGGGGGATTCAATACCCTTCAAGCCCAATCACCCGTGCACCGATGATGCAGATCGAGACGACGAGCCAGATGGGCATCCTATCTCAGGAAAAAGGGCCGCCGAAGCTCTCGTTCGCCTACGGTAACAAACCGTTCAACGCCGATCCTTGGTTCCATACCCAGCATCTCGCGGCGTCCGTGTCGTTCATCGGTGGACTCTACGGCGATGACCATCACACGCTTGATCTTCCTTACGTCCCAGAGCTGAACGAGTTTGCTGCCCGAAGAATGCTCCATTTCTACGACCGCCTCCGGCTGGAGCCTGGGCGTCTCGGGATTGTCATTGACGCGGTCGACGAGCATGCGTCGATTTCGGCCATGGTGGTCCGCGACCTGTTCGAAGAAATATTCAAGCTCTCCGGCTACAAAGCGAGGCTCAGCAGCAGCGGCATTCTGACTAAACAGCTGATCGCGCAGCTCGGCGGTCTGCAAGGCGCGCGTGCCTTCAAGATTCCAGGCGTGCGGCGCCTGGTAAAACAGTATGGTCCGACGCAGGCCTTCCTACTCAAGACTGCGACCGATGAGATTAAGAGGCAGATTCCCGGCGATACGAACTTTGGCAACTTTCAGGATATCTATATCGAGCCGCGGGACCGAGGCGAACAGCTAACCCCAAGTGCTGTCTTCGAATACATGACGGGAAAGGGGTTGTTTCGAATCGGATACGAACTCACCTGCGCGCATTGTCAGATGTCGAGCTGGGTTGCGCTCGATCACGTCAGACAGAAGATCCAGTGCGAGATGTGCGGTAAGGACTACGACGCGACACGTCAGCTAATACAGGCGAAGCACCGCTTCCGTCGGTCTGGCGTTCTCGGAAAAGAAGCGAACAACCTAGGTGCGGTTCCCGTCACTTTGACGCTGCAGCAGCTTGAAACGAATCTGTTGCGCAGCGTGACGGAACATATCTACTCTACGTCCCTCGAACTGACACCGACCACGCAGGGGTCACAGCCGGAGGCCGAGCTTGATTTTGTGTGGATGACCACGGGGCGCTCTGGGTCTCGGACTGCAGAACTGATTCTCGGTGAATGCAAGGATCGAGGTAAGGATCCGAACGACCCACAAGGAGGAGACACGATTACCCAGGATGACGTAGACCGAATCAGGAAGGTTGCCGATGCATTGCGAAGGAACCGATTCGACGTCTATGTCCTACTGTCGAAGCTGGCGCCATTTACCCCCAATGAGATAGCGGCAGCGCGGACGCTTAACTCCCAATACGTTCGCCGCGTCATCCTACTGACGCCCGACGAACTTGAGCCGTACCACATCTATAGCCGGCTCGAAGGCCCGGCAAAACAGCACGCACACGGGGGCTCGGCACAACAGCTTGCAGACACGACCGCGCTTATTTATTTCCAGGACCCGCCGTGAAATTCGCGCTCGTCAATGGACAACGCCAAGAGGCTCAGCCCAATCTCTCAGGCAAGTGTCGGATTTGCGATGACCGAATGGTGGCTAAGTGTGGAGAGATCAGGATTTGGCACTGGGCTCACCTAGGAAAACGTAAATGTGACCGTTGGTGGGAGCCCGAAACAGAGTGGCACCGCGGTTGGAAAAACCGCTTCCCCGTTGACTGGCAGGAGGTCCCGCAGAATGCCGAAAACGGAGAGAAGCACATAGCAGACGTAATGACCGATCACGGGTGGGTACTTGAGTTTCAGCATTCACACATTCCACCCGAAGAGCGTCGGTCTCGCAATGCCTTCCATCGCAAGTTGGTGTGGGTGGTGGATGGAACGAGGCGCGAGCAGGATTTGACTCGGTTTGACAACGCATTGAGTGGAGGCACCCGCCTTGGTTCTTCGGTGATTCGGATACCGTTCTCAAATGAATGCAGAATCTTGAGAGAGTGGGTAGGCAGCGATGCGCCCGTCTTCTTAGATTTCGGAGGTGAGTCTGACCTGTGGTGGATCCTTCAGGGGACGCCTAATGGGCCGGCGTATGTCGCACCATTCCCGCGCGGTCAGTTTATAGAGATACACCGTGTTGGGGCGATTCAGGAGACACGCGATATCTTCGACAAGTTCGTGAAAGACATTAGCGGTCTCGTCACACAATTCGAGTCACAACGTGCGAGACAGTCTGGGGCGTTACCCCTCCCGGGCCTCCCGCAGTATCGAGTGCGAAGGGGTAGGTTTCGTGGACGCTTTTAGATCTTACGTGGTTGGTGCGGCGAGGAACGGCGGTGCGTGTTTATTTTCCGACGGATATATCTATACCCCCTAACTCTCGTTGGAGCGGACCGTGAGATGTGAAGTGGAAGGCGGTGCGGAGGCAGTAAGAGAGTATGCGCCCGCACCGCGCATCTGGCCGTGTTGGGCGGCCACACAACTTGGACGTTAGGTGTCGCATGAGGCGTAGAGCATGACGACACATCGACGATGGGCGGTGATTCTCGTACCACCGTTGTTGATGACGGTGCTGCTCATGCTGCCTCTTCCTGGCTTTGTTCGCGGGGTGCCGGCTCCGCTGTTCGCGTTCGCTATAATTTACGCCGTTGCTCTGGGGTTAATTTTGTTCTGGGGCGGCGTTTGGATTTCGGGCGGCATTTGTCGACTACTGGGCATTTCGAATCTTGGCGTGGTGCTCGGGGTACTTGTTCTCGTGCAGCTTTCTTTTATGGGTGCTGGGGCTGTCGCCGTACGGCTTGCCACGCCTTCGTCGAGCTCATTGCATGTCTTTCGTGACGGCCTTCAGCAGACGGCTGCCTTTCTGGTCTGTTATGGCGTCTACCGTGTGCTGCTCCGCCGGGGTGAGATGAAACAAGCGACACCGAACTTCGTTGGAGCGGACCGTGAGCGGTGAGTGGTTGCGGCGCGAGTGGGGGAGTGATTGTGCACTCGCGCCGCCGATTAGTTGGCCGGCCGCTCACCTTGGACGTTAGGCGCCCACAAGAAGCGCGAGGTTTGAAGTGGTAACTCCGTCTCCGCTCCCGCTAAGACTTTGCGTTATCGCTCTCTTCTGGTTCGAATTCGCCAGCGCGGCTGCCGCGGCGCCGTACATCACGCTCAATGACGAGAAGTACTTCCTCGCGGATACCGAGTCGAACGACAGGCAGCAACTTCGGGAGTACCTGCCTAAAGGGGAAACGCTCGCGAATTGGGAAAGGCTCACATCAATTCGGATCACCAAGGACCTCAACGACCCGGAATCCTTTCTGCACCGCCTGGCTAGCCAGGTTGTGCATGACCATCCGGCCGCGAAGGCGTGGTTGCTGCAGAATACGCAGACCAAGGCCTTTGTCTTGGACTTCATGACCTTCCCGCCCGACAAAACCCGACCGTATTACGCAGAATGGAACTTGATGCGTGCTGTGTATGTTGAGGGAAAAGGGCTGGTGGTCTACCAATACGCGAGTCGTCTTTACGACGTGGGACCCCAGATCGGCCCCATCGTCGTCGCTGAACGCAACAAGATAATCGGCCCCTTCTCCACGGACACCTTCGAGGAAAAGGAGGACGCGAAGTGATGTACGTGGTCGGGCGTCTAACTTCGTCGGAGCGGACCGTGAATGTCAGTAGATTGCGGTTCATGACGCTGCCGTAGGCCATCGTTCCTGGTACGGTGTTCCTGCTGTCAGACGCGGGGATCCTCAATGTACCGCGGCGGATCGTTTGGGCATGTGTCGGCGCGGGAATCGGGATCGCGTTTCTGCTGGAATGGAAGTACGCATCGCCTAGCCCATCGCTGTCTAACAACCGTCGGAGCGGACCCTGAACCTTAATCAGCCGCGGCGCGAGTGCGGGCGCGATTATGCACTCGTTTCGCCGATTGGATTGTGTTGGGTGGCCACCCAACTTTACGCGTTAGGCCGCTTTATAATAGGAGGCCGTATGGGAGCCGATACACCGGTCACAAGACGCACCTTAATCCGGCCCCGCATATCGCTGGCGTACTATTGATAATTCCGACTGTGGGATTTATCACCGGCTCGATGCTTCGGATGCAGCGCCGCGTAGAATCCTTGATTGCTCAACTTTGGTGGCTGGTGACGAGAGGATCGTAAGCGGTTGATCAACCGCGTTCTTCTAAGCTGAGCCGCCCAGCGCGAGACTGTTGCCGCCTGACCGTGGAGGTGGCCATGATGACAGTGCAGATGACAGAGAAGCAGCGCCGAGCTCGTGAAGCGCTCGAGGCGGCGCGCGGTGAAGGCGTGTCTCTCAGTGACTATGCGAAGGCGCACGGACTGCCGATCCGCGAGCTTTACGATGCTGTGGCGGCGCTGCGGCGCAAGGGGGTGTTGGCGAAGACCGGTAGAGCGCCCAGGAGCAAGTTTGTCGAGGTGCGTGTCGGTCCTGAGCGCACCGTGGGCGGCATCGTGTGCCGGTTCGTTCATGGCGGCGTCGTGATCGAGTGCACGCAGTGGCCTCCGCCGGGTTGGGTCGCGGCGCTGGTGAGGCCCGCGGCGGATGCTGCGGCCTGATCGCGGTATCGAGCGCGTCTACCTGCACCGTGGCCCGGTGGACATGCGCAAGCAGATCGATGGGCTGGTGGTGCTGGCGCGCGAGGTGATCCAGCAGGATCCGATGTCCGGTGCACTGTTCGCCTTCATCAACGCGAGGCGCAACAAGTTGAAGCTCCTGGTGTGGGAGAAGAACGGCTTCATCATCTGGTACAAGCGCCTCGAGCGGCACAAGTTTCACTGGCCGCGTCATGCCACCGAGAGCGTGCTCACGCTCAACGGTGAGCAGCTCAACTGGTTGCTCGATGGCTACGATGTGTGGCGGATGAAGCCGCACGAAGTACTGCATTTTTCGGTGTTCAGCTGATTCAAACAGTTGAGAACACGGTATAATTTCGCTCCGTGACATCGAGCACGCCAGCGCCATCGACGAGTGAGGATCTCGAGGTGCTGCGTGCGCGACTGGCCGCGCGCGAAGAGCGTATCGACCTGCTCGAGGAGGAGAACCGGTGGCTGAAGTCTCAGCTCTTCGAGCGCTCCTCCGAGAAGACTCCAGCCGAAGAGATCAGCCCCGAGCAGGCTTGGCTGTTCAACGAGGCCGAAGCCCTAGCACGGGCGGCCGAAAGTGCTCCCCAGAGCATTGCGATCCCCGCTTACGAGCGGGGCAAAGGCGGTCGCAAGAAGCTCTCGGCGAGCCTGCCTCGGGTAGATGTCGTTCACGATCTGCCGGAGGATCAGAAGCGCTGCACCGCCGACGGTACCGCCCTTGAGCGCATCGGCGAGGAGGTGAGCGAGCAGCTCGACTTCAAGCCCGCTTCTGTGCGGGTGATCCGCAACATCCGCCCGAAGTATGCCTGCCCCTGCTGCAAGAGCGGGGTGCGGATCGCACCCGTCCCGGTGCAGCTGCTGCCGAAGAGCCTGGCGACACCGGCACTCCTTGCGCATATCACCACGGCGAAGTTCGTCGATGGCATCCCGCTTTATCGCCAGGAGAGCCAGTTCGATCGGCTCGGGGTGCCATTGGGGCGTGCCACCATAGCCGGGTGGATGATCCAGCTCGGTGGCACGCACGTGGTGCCGGTCGTGAACCTGCTGAGGGATTACCTGCTGGAGGCGCCGCTCATCCATTGCGATGAGACGCGACTGCAGGTCTTAAAGAGCGACAAGGCCCCCACGGCCGATCACTGGATGTGGGTGCGCGCAGGCGGCCCGCCGGGTCGGAAGATTATCCTCTTCGACTACGATCCCTCGCGCGCCGGCGCCGTGCCGCTGCGCTTGTTCGAGGATTATCACGGCATCTTGCTCACCGATGGCTATGAACCCTACGAGAGGCGTCGCACAAGCGCTGAAGCTCACGCACGCCGGCTGCATGGCGCACGTGCGGCGGTACTTCGAGGAAGCCCGCAAGGCACAGTCCGCGGGCAACGCCACGCAAGGTCATGCCCGTCAAGCCCTGGATTTCATCCGCGAGCTCTACCTCGTGGAGCGAGCTCTCTGGGATCGCGACCGTCCAGTCAGCCCCGAGCATCGAGTGCGCGTGCGCGCCGAGCTCTCAGCCCCGATCGTAAAGCAGTTCCACGCCTGGCTCGAGGCGGTCGCGCCTAAAGTGTTGCCACAGAGCCTGCTGGGCAAGGCCGTGCACTACGCTCTCGGTCAGTGGGCGAAGCTGATCGTGTTCCTCGCTCATGGCGAGGTACCGCTGGACAACAACCGCTGCGAGAACGCCATCCGTCCTTTTGTCCTCGGTCGAAAAGGCTGGCTCTTCAGTGACACAGTCAAAGGTGCCGTGGCGAGCGCGAACCTCTACTCGCTCGTCGAGACTGCCAAGGCTAATGGCGTTGAGCCGCACAGCTACCTGTCACTGTTGTTCGCACGGCTGCCCTTTGCGCGTACAGTCGACGATTTCGAGCACCTGCTTCCTTGGAACGCCAAGGCCGATCTCGTGGGACGCTCGTTGTGATCTGCTTGACTAGCGAACAATGCTCCGAGTGGCTGAAGCAACATGGGATCTCTGAAGCTCCTTACGGCAGCAAGCTGGCACGCGGAGTTTACTATTTGCAGTTCGCACCCCCTCGGAATGCAGAGTGCCGTGTTCTTGTCGCATCGCTCCTTAATAGCCTAGGCTCGTTTGCCGGCGGCCTCTTGCAACTCACAGACTGGATCTGGGACTCTGAACAGGAATCCGATCCCACAGCCGCGCTGCGTAAGGCTCACGGCGAGCACAGATCGCTTCTCGATGCTCCTGGATTCCTGTTTGATCAGAACGAGGAATCTACAGCAATAGACCTCGGCTCCTTAATTCTGGAACGCGGTTGGACTGGCTACTTGTACCTGGGGTCAAAGATTGCAACGCTCCTGCTATGGGAGGGTGATCTCATCGATTTCTGGAGCAAAGACAAGCGTGCCACCGAACAGATTCGAACCATGCTCCAGAGTTGCGGCACCCGCATCCTTCATGATCATGCGCAATAGTCAGCCGTGAGAATTCGCGATGTGGTTGGCTGATCGCTTACAGAGGATCGATCGCAAGTGTCATTCGCAGTGCTTCTTTTTGTGCAGCTGGTGCCGCACGTCCTATTGACCGCGGTGGGTATTGGTTTCTTTGGGCGTTACCGTACGCTTCCCACAGCCCTTGCCGCTGCCGGTTTCTTGGTAGCCGTGATCAGTGACCTCGCGAATGCTTGGGCGGTTGCGCGCTGGACAGGACTGGCCGGTGTTTGGGTCGGCTCAATTGGACTTTTGTGGCATCTGCTCAATGCTCGTAAGCGCCACGTCACCTAACCCGGGGTGGCCGTGAACCTCCGTCATCGGTGCAATTGCGGCAGTGGAACGTTCGAAATCGACACGTCGATCCGCGAACTCCCGCGCATCTGAAAAAATCCACGGGCGAGGCCGATGGCGCAAGCGGCAGCGTCGCGGAGCGACTATCTCCTGCGTGTTCGAGGCCGTGGTCAACATAAGGATCCGTGCAATGACCAGAAACATCGCTCGATCCGTTGTCTTCGCAGGCTTGGTATTGGCGGCGACGACAGCATGCGAGAACATCGCTCAACTCAAGACTGTTAGTGCTGGACATACGGGCTGCCCTCCCGATCAACTAACGATCTCGAACCACGAACCACCAGACAACCGCGTTGGGTAGAAACGAAACGTGGAATGCCACATGCAATCGCAAGGTTTATCTTTGTTCCGGGGTCGTGACTGGAAAGTGCTCGGAGGACTTCAGTTGCGCGCCTGTGGCGCAGTAGATGGGAGCGCGACATCTCGAACCGCGCCCACGTCGCAACCCTGGGTACCGCGGAGACCTGGAATGCCACATGTCAGGGTAAGGTATACGTGTGCTCCGGATTCCATAGGGCCGGAGAATACAGTTGTACTCCTGCCCCGAGCTAGGGCCTTCCCACGACATTTTCATTGCAGCGGACCGTGAACGGTTGGGTGGCTGCAGTACGAATAGAGGGCTATTGTGGTATCGGACCGCCGCTTGCGCCGGCCTGGGCGGCCGCTTAACTTGGCGCTAGGAGAGACAGCCATGTGGCCCCGTTGGTTGAGTGACGCGCTGAGCGGCAAGGAACCGCTTGCACGTGCGTTTTGGATATGGGGGGTGGGCGTTTCGGTTGGATACTCCATCATCGGCGCGCTCATTGACGTAGACCATCCGATCGCGCTCACCGTGTACCTGGTGGTCGGACTCGCGCTGGGGGTATTGCAGACGGTGATTCTGTGGCGCTGCGCTGCCAACTCCCGGCCGACGCTTCTGAGCAGGATCGTTCGCGCTACCGTCATCTGCGGATTGGTCATTGCGGTGATAGTGCTCTTCGCCTTGCTGGCCAATCCGAGCTTGTTTCTGTCTCCAAACCTTCATTGGAGCGGACAGTGAATCGATGCAGCACACGCTGATTCTTTGCCAAGTCCTTGTCGTGATCTTCATCGCACTTCACGACTGGCTACCCCTGGGCAAGCTGAACAATCTGACCGGCGTGCGTGCTGTGGACACCAGGGGTCGGCTGGCAATCACGACGGTGATGAGCGCACTTCCATTCGCAGCGGTACTGGCTGCAAGCATTCCTTTCGCCTCGACTGGCTTCCCCGGCTGGCTTCTCTCGTGGTTGTGGATCACATACCTCGTATGTGCATTGGGTATCTTGCGGGCGTGGTGGATTCCCTATTTCACCGCTCCGGATCCCACGCGTGCAGAGCGCTACCGTGTTCGTTTCGCGGGGACGCACGGCTTCTTGCCGCTGCGGAACGGTATCAGGCCCGATACGCTCCACGTTGCTTTCCACGCGCTCGTCGTCGCAGCCTTGGTCTTGCTTGGATTGGTAACTTTCGCGAGTCGGCAAGCCGGTCAATGAACGCGTTAACTTTCGTTGGCGCGCGCCAACTTGCATGAAAAGCCTCATGAAAACTGCTGCGCTCGGTGCTACCTCGCTCCTGATCCTCGTGGCGACCGCATGGGCGACGGACTACACCAGTGATGCGACCGTGCTTGCCACCTTCGAATGTCCCGAGTCGCTCAAAGACGATGCAACACGA
Source organism: Steroidobacteraceae bacterium (assembly GCA_035524075.1). Taxonomy (GTDB): domain Bacteria; phylum Pseudomonadota; class Gammaproteobacteria; order Steroidobacterales; family Steroidobacteraceae; genus JASHUC01. The sequence goes on from DATKPP010000093.1 coordinate 70,721, forward strand.
GCTGCCGCGGGGATGCAATTCTTGACGTGGATACGCGCCCGACATCCCCACTGGAGCATTTCAAAGGTGATAGGGTATCGGTTGTACCTGCTGAATAAGCACCACTGCGATCAGAGCCTCGCAAGGATACGGTCCGAAGCCTCACAGCACCCAGGGCACTGAAATGCAACCCTCGTGGGAGGGGACGTGGCACGGTTGTTCTTTTCTGCATGAAATCCTGGGCCTTGGCCCTGTGGATGCTGGCGCCGATCGCGGCGAGGGCACACGATGCGCAGCCTTGGGGGGAGTACTTCAAGCTCTTTGCGGCTGTCAGGAACGAGACGGTGGAGGCAATCATCGCGCAGGCGGACACCGCGCTTGCGCCACTGGGCTTTCACCGAGACTCGACGGGTACAAGCAACCCGGGCAACCTGATGCCTGGAATCTTCGCCTCGTACAGCACGAACGACTCGGCCACTGCGCTCATCCTCCAGGCCTCGAGCCCGGAATGCCTGGCGTTCTCGGCAACGAACCACGATTCCAGCCGGGCTGGACTTGCTGATCGAGCCGGTGCGGCGATCAGGGCGACCTTCCAGGCTGCATTTGGGCCCAACGTCAAGTTCTATTCGGATGCGAAGTGCACGCTCGCGCGTTAACCTATGCTCGCAACTGCATTTCACCTTGAGGCTGTAGCCAGATGCGTCTTTGGACGCTCCATCCCAAGTATCTCGATGCCCAAGGTCTGGTCGCGCTCTGGCGCGAGGGGCTCTTGGCCCGCGCCGTTCTCAGGGGGAAAACGAGGGGATATCGCCAACATCCGCAGCTCGAGCGATTTCGCGGTCACCCATGGCCGCGTGTGGCCATTAACATGTATCTTCAGGCGGTTGCGACCGAGGCGGATTGCCGCGGATATGCCTTCGATCGAGGAAAGCTCGGTCCTGGCCGAGGTACAATCGCGCTGCGGGTCACGCGGGGGCAGCTCTCTTACGAATGGCGGCATCTGCTGCGCAAGCTTCGTGTTCGCGCTCCGCGCTTGCATAGCCGATGGTCCCGCGAACGCTCACCGGAACCGCATCCGATGTTCAAGATCGTTGACGGTCCTATCGAGGCCTGGGAGCGCGACAAGCGGCTCGTACGTCAACGCCCTTCGACGCGACGGTAAAGGTGAATCCCGGTGAGCGATTCATCCATGACGACCTATGGGCAAATGAGCCCCAGTGCCCGATCAAAGCGCCGCGAGGTGGTTGAGATATGAGACTCTCGGATCTGTTCACACAGTTGGCAGCGGAGAAGGATGCGGTTTCCTTCATCGCGTACCTGGCGGCGCCAGATCGGGATGGCACGGATGTCGATCTGGCTGCGGTCGGTCGCGTCGAGGTCGATGAGGAAGCCAAGCTCGCGCGCCTCTATCCCGCCTCGACAGCCACCGACCCCGATTCCGTCGATCCGGAGCCCTACCTCGGTATGGTTCTTTCACAGCTTCCGGTGGATGCCGAAGGCCAGAACGACCTGCGCTTGCTGATTGAGGTTCCGCTGCTGCGGGACCCGGACGGTAACGACCACCCGAGCCTTGTGGACATGGCTGGGGTCCATGTCGGCCGGGAGTCCAAAGAGGTGTGGCTTCTGGTCCGTCCCGCACGAGAATTTGCGCCCGGGCTGCTGCCGACCTGAAAAGACCAGCCACGAGCGAGCCACCTCGTGCGCACGTATCCGTGCCTCGCCGCGGTCCTCTCGACCTTGCTTGGATGCGTGGGTTGCGGGTCGCGCTGATCGCGGTGGCTCTCTGCGCCGTGTGCCGCCTCGACGGGACGGGCGGGGGTGCGATAGCCTTGAGACAATCTTCAATCAGTCAGGCCCCGTAGCCATGGCCAAGGCATATTGGATTTCAGTCTATCGTGCGATACACGACGACCAGGCGCTCGCCGCATACGCCAAGCTTGCCGGCCCTGCGCTGCTTGCCGCAGGAGGTCGTTTCCTGGCCCGTGGGTTACCGGCCCGGTTCTACGAAAGCGGAGTGAGTCAGCGCACGGTGCTCATCGAGTTCGACAGCGTTGCCAAAGCGATCGCAGCTCACGACAGCCCGGCGTACCAGGAGGCGCTTCGCGCACTCGGCAACGGTGTCGAGCGTGACATGCGCATCGTCGAAGGCATCGAATGAGGTGTCGCCGCCGGATCGCCGTCAATTTGCGTCTGGCCGAGCCCGAGGATGTTGCACAGATCCCCATCGATCATTTCGACGGCTTGAATACGTTCCGCGACCTGCCGCGCGACGGTCGCCACGTCTGCGACTACTGGTTCTAGCGCGGCTCGAGGGCCTCGTCTCGCTACATGGATGCCGCCGCGCACATTCTGGAAACGCCGCGCGTGCGACTCCGCGAGGCGACGTTGGCGGATGGCCCATTCTTGCTGAGGCTGCTCAACGAGCCCTCGTGGCGCGAGAACATCGGCGACCGGGGAGTTCGCTCGGTCGAGGATGCAGAGCGTTACATCAGGGACAGGATCTGGTCCCAGTACGAGGCCCACGGATTTGGGATGTACACCGTGGAGCTCAAATCAACGGGACGGCAGATCGGACTCTGCGGGCTCGTCAAGCGTGAATATCTCTCCGCGCCCGATGTGGGATTCGCATTGCTTCCGGAGTACGTGGGGTGCGGCTATGCGATGGAGGCTGCCACACGGCTGCTGGCGCACGCGAGCAACGGCTTGGGCCTCACGCGGCTTTACGCGATCACCAAGCCTACCAACGCACGATCCATGCGACTGCTCGAACGGCTGGGCTTGCACCGCGAGGGGCCGTATCTCACGCCGCAAGGAGAAGAGGTAGAGCTGTGGATCGCGAACTGCACACCGAGCGCCTTCACCTGAGACCGTGGGTCGCCACGGATCGAGCGCCGTTCGCCAGCTTGAACGCCGATCCCAGGGTGATGGAGTATTTTCCTGCACGGCTTTCCCGCAGCGAGAGCGATGCAGACGCCCAGCGCATCGAAGCCCATATCCTCGAGCACGGCTGGGGGTTGTGGGCCGTCGAGGTTCCCGGCGTCACATCGTTCGCCGGATACATCGGTCTTGCGAGTGTGACCTTTCAGGCGCACTTCACCCCCTGCACGGAGGTGAGCTGGAAGCTCGCCGCGCGGTTCTGGGGACGCGGATATGCGACGGAGGGTGCGAAGTCAGCACTCCGGTTCGGCTTTCAATCACTCGGCCTGCCCGAGATCGTCTCGTTCACGGTTCCGGCAAACCTGCGCTCCATGGCGGTCATGAAGCGCATCGGCATGACTCGAAATCCGAGTGAGGATTTCGAGCATCCACGACTGCCGGAGGGCCATCCCCTGCGACTTCACGTCTTGTACCGCAAGACAGCCGTTTGACGTCGCAGGCTGCTTTGCACGCCCGCGCGACTCGCCTATCATGATTTGTCGACCACGACGGCGGGCGTCCGCGAGCGGATCACAGGGGGTTGAGATGGACGAGCGAATACTGAATCGCCGACAGATCCTGGGCAGCGTGGCCGCCACCGGCGCGGCCGCCGCGGCAGGCGCCATCGGCAGCGAGGCCGCAGAGGCAGCCGATCTTCCCGACATGGGCGCCGCGCAGCCGCCGCCGATCACCGACGTGAAGGACAAGGTGGCCTATATCACCGGGGGTGCGAGCGGCATTGGTCTTGGCATCGCACGCGTGTTCCACGAAGCCGGCATGAAGGTAGTCATCGGCTATCTGGACGAGCAGCACATCGGCGATGCGCTGAAGCTGTTCCCTCCGGGCGATCCGCGCGTGCATTCGATTCAGCACGACGTTCTGCAGCGCGATGCGTGGGAGCGCATCGCAGACCAGATCGAGCAGAAGTTCGGGGCGTTGCACGTGCTGGTCAATAACGCGGGGGTCGGCCTGCAGGCACCGGCGAGTACCGGGACCTACAAGGACTGGGAGTGGGGCCTGGGCGTGAACCTGTGGGGCCCCGTGTACGGCATCCACACGTTCGTTCCGCGCATGCTCGCGAGCAAGCAGGGGTCGCACATCGTCACCACGACCTCGACGAGTGGCATTCTGCCTGGAAGCGGAGCCGGCATTTACACCGTCTCGAAGATCGCCGCCGTCGGCCTCATGGAGGAGTTGCGCCTCGAGCTGCGCAACACCAACATCGGCACGTCCGCGTTCGTCCCCGGGTTGACCGCGACCAATATCGGTCGCAGCGAGAGCTACCGGCCCGAGTCGTTGAAGAACGAGGGGCCCCCGGCGGTTGCACCCGGCGCGCAGCCGCGGTCCGCGCCCGGCACCGGAGCGCCGCGGCGTCGGCCGCCGTTCGCTGGATTCACGAGCGGCAGTCCCGCCGCCCGAAGACCGATGGATCCGGTGGTGGCTGCACGCTTCGTTCTGGATGGGATCCTGCACAACGACCTGTACATCGTGGCCGAGCCCGAATATCGCGTGGGCGTCGAGGCGCGATGCAATGCGCTGCTCGAGTCGATGAACCCCTTCCAACCGCTGCCGCGCGCGCTGTACGGCCCGAATGTCTACCGCTCACCGATCTACGTGCAGGAGATTGAGCATCGCAAGGCAACGCAGGCCCGGGAGATCGCCGGGACTTGAGGCAGGGCCCTCGTCAGCCCGCGAGCTGCTAGTGCCACACCTCGCGGGCGAGCTCCACCACGAGTGACAGCTTGGCACGCTGATCCCCGAGGGTGAGCACATTGCCCTCGCAGGTACTCGCAAACCCGCATTGCGGGCTCAGTGCGAGCTGCTCGAGGGATGCAAATCGCGCGGCTCGATCGATGCGCCGCTTGACCTCATCCTTGCTCTCGCAGTCGCCGCGCTTGCTGGTGATGAGTCCGAGGACCGCAGCCTTGTCCTTCGGCAGGAAGCGCAGCGGCTCGAAGCCGCCGGAGCGCTCGTCGTCGTACTCGAGGAAATAGCCGTTCACGTCGATCTCGTTGAACAGGACCTCGGCGACCGGCTCATAGCTGCCCTCTGCGGCCCAGGCACTGCGGAAGTTCCCGCGGCACAGATGCAGCATCACTTTCATGTCCGCGGGACGACCCGCGAGGCATGCGTTGATCAGGCGCGCGTAGCCGCGCACGAGCTGGTCCGGGTCGGCGTCGATGCGCGCTCGCACCTGCTCGCGCAGCGTCGGATCGCACAGATAGGCGAGATTGGTCTCATCGATCTGCAGATAGCGGCAGCCTGCGCTGGCAAGATCGGCGATCTCCTCGGCATACACCCGCGCAAGATCCGTGAAGAACTCCTCCAGATCCGGGTACGCCACCTGGTCGATCGCTGCGCGGCCGCCGCGAAAATGCATGATCGACGGGGAGGGCAGCGTGATCTTCGGTACGGCGCCGGCCACCGACTTCAGGAAGCGAAAATGATCGACAAAGATCGGCGAGCGCCGCGCGATCTTGCCCGTGACCTGGATGCCGGGGGCTTCCAGCTCGAGCGGGCCGGCGCAGGTGTGAAAGCGGGCCTTCACCTTCGGCGCGACGCGTTCGACATTCTCGAACGCGGTCAAGAAATCCAGGTGCCACCAGGTGCGCCGAAACTCGCCGTCGGTGACCACCGGGAGCCCGATGCCCTCTTGCAAGGCCACAACGCCGCGAATGGCATCGTCCTCGGCGCGGCGTAGATCTGCGGCAGCGATCTGCCCCTGCTGATACGCCGAGCGCGCGGCGAGCAAGGCCGCTGGCCGCAAAAGGCTGCCCACATGATCCGCTCTGAACGGGAAAGAGACCTGCCCCATGACCGTTGCGCTCCCTGAGGTGAACGTCGGCAAGACTCTATCGGAGGGTGCACAAAATGTGCTTGCGCTTTATTGCTTCAAAATACACACTCCAGCAAGGAAATGCACGAACGCAGGCATATTGCGCATGAAAAAAGCTCAAGCTAACCGTATCGGCAAGCGCGCCACTGCAGCGGAGGCACCGCGCATCGACGCGTTCGATCTGCGCATCCTGCGGGCCCTCGCGACCAACGCCCGGGCCACCAACGTCGAGATTGCGCGCCAGGTGGGGCTGTCCGAGGCGCCTTGCTCGCGGCGCATTCAGCGTCTGGAGAGGGACGGAGTCATCGCCGGATACGGCGTGAGATTCGACCCCGCTGCCGTTGGGATCGGCATCACTGCATTCATCACGCTCACTCTCGACATGGTGTCCGCACAGAGTGCGGACCGCTTTGCCGAGGTCGTGATGGAGTCGCCGCACGTGCTGGCGTGCTACATCGTCTCGGGCAGCGCGTATGCGCTTCTCGAGGTGGCGGCCGCCGACGTGGGCTCGTACTCCGAGTTCGTGCTCGATCGGCTTCGCACCATCCCGGGGGTCAAGGATCTGAGCTCCAACTTCGTCATGCGCGTGGTGAAGCAATCCACGGCGCTCCCGGAGCTGCTGGAAGTCACCCCCTCTCGTCAGCGAGCTGCGCGTCAGGGCGAGCGAAACTCGAGATAGCTGATCTGGTTCTGCCCCGCATCGGCGAACCAGAGTCGATGGGTCAGCCGCGTGGGTGGCTGCCGATCGCTGCCCGCGGTGAGGCCTACGGCCCGAGCGGCCGGGCCGAGCGGAAACTCCGTGATCTCCCCGCTAGCGGTCACTCGGCCCAGCCTGCTGCCGCGCGTGTACCAAACGTTGCGGTCGGGGCCCACCGCGATATTGATCGGCGAAGGCCCCTGCAGCGGCATGACGAACTCGCTGACCACTCCGCTCATCGTGATCCGGCCGACCCGGTTGCCGTTCGTGAGAATCCCGTCAATGCCCCCCGAGAGCTCGACGAACCACATCGCACCGTCCGCGCCTGCGGTGATATCCCCGGGGCCGGAATTGGGCCGCGGCAGATCGAACTCCTGAACGGCGCCCGAGGGTGTGATCCGCCCGATCTTGTCCGTGCGGTACTCCGAGAACCAGACATTGCCGTCCGGGCCTGCCGCAAGCGCACGGGGGCCGCAGTTCGGAGTGGGAACCGTAAACTCACTGATGGCGCCTGCCGGGGTGATGCGCCCGATCTTCCCTGCCGCGAACATGCCGAACCAGATGTTGCCGTCTGCGCCGAGCGCAATGGCTCGTGGCCGGCTCGCCGGGGTTGGGATGTCGAACTCGACGATCTTCCCCTCCGGCGTGATGCGCCCGATGCGGTTGCCGGTATGCTCCGAGAACCACAGGTTCCCGTCAGCGCCCACCGCGATGATGCGCGGTGCGCTCGCGGGATGAGGGAGGGCAAATTCCCGCAGCTCGCCGCCATCGGGACTCATCCGGCCGATGCGATCGCCGGCGCTTTCCGTGAACCACACACGCCCATCGGATGCGATCGCAACCGTCGTGGGGCCGCTGCGAGGATGCGGCAACGGGAAGGCGTGCACACGCCCGTCGGTGGTCATGCGTGGCTGTGCGCCGCCCGCCGCCACCGCGGGGACCGCCCCGGCGGCCGCCCAGGCGACTGTCCCGACAGCCAGCAGCATGGCGCCCGGAGCCCCCGCGGGCGATCGCTCCCGGGCCCTCCGGATAACGGGTCGAACAAACACTGCTGCCGGTCCGTCACCGCTCGCACCGTCCGGCCGGCAAACGCGCTCGGCCGAGGCGTGTCTGAGGTGACATAATGAATTGATTTCATTCATCTATATCCCCATTGCTCGCCTCCCGGGGGCTGGCCATGCGGACAGACTTCCGGAGGGTCCATTACGGTCAAACCAGAGCTCCGGCTCCTTCGTTGTTGCAAAGCGTTTTACTCTGCTGCAGAAGGATGCAGATTGCCGGTATGCTCTGATCGATACCGGCCATCAAGTCGGCAAAAGGGGCAGTGCTGGAGCATGTTACGCAACTGCGGTGTTCAAGTTGGTGCTGTCCTCGCGTGCGCGGCATTGCTCGGGGCCGCCCCATCCTGGGGCGCAGAGGGCGCCCAGGCCGCAAGCGCGCCTCATGCGGGTAAGAGCGCCCACGGAGAGTGGGGCGAGGTCCAGCAATACTGCACTCAATGCCACAACACCGATGATTGGGCCGGTGGGGTCGCATTCGACACGATGTCGGCGCAGCAGATTCCCTCGGATGCCAAGGTGTGGGAGGACGCGATTCGCAAGCTCCGCGGTGGCTTCATGCCTCCCCCCAATGCGAAGCAGCACCCCGATGGCCACGTCGTGAGGGGTCTCATCTCCTGGCTGCAGAACACCCTCGATGCCGCCGAGACGACTCCGGACCCGGGGCGCGTGCCACTGCGACGGCTGAATCGTCGCGAGTACACCAACGCCATCCGCGATCTGCTCGGGCTCCAGGTGGATGCCGCGGCTCTCCTGCCCGACGATGATCACCCGAAGAACGGCTTCGATACCGATGCCGCGAGCCTTTCGGTATCGCCGGCGTTTCTGGATCAGTACGTGAACGCGGCGCGCGTGGTGGCGGCCGAGGCGGTCGGTAATCCGCAGGCCCCGGCCGTGACAACCACCTTCGGCAATGTCGCCGACATGAAGATCTCGCTGCAGGTTCGTGGTCACCTGGGCGAGGGCAATCAGCAGCTCTATCGCGACGGGATGCCCTTTGGCACTCGCGGCGGCATGAGCGCCGAGTACGTCTTTCCCGCCGATGGCGACTATGCGCTGACCATCGGTGATCTGGCGCTCGCTCGCGACGTGCCGCTCATGGAATTCGAGAACACCGTCGTGGCGCTGATCGATGGCAAGGAGTTCTTCCGCACCGACATCGGCGGTGAGCGCGACCAAAAAGCGATCGACCAGCAGCAGCAAACCGCGGTTGAGGCCATCAACGACCGCCTGCGCAATATCCGCTTCCACACCACCGAGGGCCCGCATCGCATTGCGATCACCTTCGTGCACCGGGATTTCGCCGAAAGCGACGAGCGCATCCGGGTGACGGCGCTCGAGGGCGGGCAGGAACGGGTGCAGCTGATGCACGCCTTTCAGATTCGCGGTCCGCTCAAGGTGAGCGGCATGAGCGATTCGCCTACGCGCGAGAAGATCTTCCTGTGCCATCCGGCATCGGCGGAGCAGGAGACGCCCTGCGCGCGCCGCATCATCGAGAATCTCGCGCAGCTCGCCTTCCGGCGCCCGCTGACCGAGCAGGACCTTCATCCGCTCATGGCGTTCTACGAGGCCGGACGCAAGAGCGGCGGGTTCGAGGCGGGCGTGCGCGATGCGCTGAGCGCCATCCTCGCGAGCCCCTTCTTTCTTTATCGCGTGGAGACACCGGCGCCGCAGGTGCGTGCGGGGACGCTGCCCGAGGGAACACTGAGCGACCTTTCGCTCGCCTCCCGCCTGTCCTTCTTCCTCTGGAGCAGCATCCCGGATGAGGAGCTGTTGCAGGTCGCCGAGCGCAACGAGCTGAGCCATCCCGATGTGCTCAGGCACGAGGTGCTGCGCATGCTGGCCGACCCGCGCTCGAAGTCGCTCGTCGATGATTTCGCCTTCCAGTGGTTGAACCTCGCAGGGCTCGACGAGATCGTTCCGGATCGTGCGCAGTTCCCCTGGGCAACCGGCGCGCTCGATCCGCGCCCGCTTTTCAAGCAGGAGCTGTCCCTGTTCATCGACAGCGTGCTGCGCTCGGACCAGCCGGTCACGGCCTTGCTCACGGCCAACTACACCTACCTCAATGAATCCCTGGCGATGCTCTACGGCATCGAGAACGTGAAGGGCGGTGAGTTCCGCCGAGTGGTGCTCACCGATTCGAAGCGCTTCGGACTGCTCGGCAAGGGCGCGGTCCTGATGCTTTCGGCGAATCCGGACCGCACCTCGCCCGTACGGCGCGGCGCATGGATCATCGAGCGCATTCTCGGCTCGCCTGCCCCGACGCCACCCCCGAATGTGCCGGTGCTCGTGCAGAACATCCGCGGCAAACCCGCGAAGACGGTGCGCGAGCGCGTGATGCAGCACAGTGTGCAGCCAACCTGCCACGCCTGCCATGGCGTGATGGATCCGCTCGGGTTCGCGCTCGAGAACTTCAACACCGTGGGTCAGTATCGGGCGCTCGATCCGGAGACGCACACACCGATCGACAGCTCCGGTGTACTGCCGGACGGCACCGTGATCAAAGGACCGGACGATCTGCGCCGGGCCCTCGCGGCACAGCCCGATGCATTCGTCGAGTCGCTCACCGGAAAGCTCATGTCGTATGCGCTCGGGCGTCCCATCGACTATCGCGACATGCCCGTCGTACGGCGCATCGTGCGCCAGGCGGCGCGCGATGACTACCGGTTCTCGTCCATCGTGGTGCAGGTCGTCTCGAGCGACGCTTTCCGCAGGCGCGAGCCGCCCGCCCAGGCAGCGCGACCCGCAGTGAAGACCGCCTCGCTCGCGGTGCCCGCTCTCCAGACCGGAGGTAACTGAGCCGTGTTCCTCACGAAGAAACATCTGTCACGCCGCACGGTGCTCAAGGGCGCCGGCGCCTCGATCGCGTTGCCGTTGCTCGATGCGATGATCCCGGCCGGCACCGCACACGCCGCTACCGCCGCGGCGATCAAGCCGCGCCTCGGATTCGTCTATTTCCCCCACGGCGCGGTTCAGAAGTACTGGACACCGGAGGGCGTGGGCCGCGATTTCAAATTCAGTCCGATACTGAAGCCGCTCGAGCCGCTGCGCGAGTACGCCACCATAGTCACCGGCTTGCGCAACAAAGGTGGGGAGAGCTCCGATCCTCACGGCATCGTCGAGGTGACGTGGCTGTCGGCCGTGCACCCGCAGGAACACGACGTCAAAACAGGTGCCGGGACCACCATCGATCAGCTGGCAGCGCAGCACATCGGGCAGGACACGCCGCTGCCCTCCCTCGAGCTGTGCGGCGAGCCCGGTGGCACCACCTGCTATCGCACGCCGGTGCAGCCACTTCCGATGGAAGGCAATCCTCGCAAGGTCTTCTACAGCATGTTTGGCGAGGGCGACTCGAACGAGGAGCGCCGGGCCATCATCCAGTCCGAGGGGAGCCTCCTGGATTATGCCCAGGAGGCGACCGCAAGCCTCAAGCGCCAGCTCGATGCCGGTGACCGCACGATCGTGGCCGAATATCTCGACTCGGTGCGCGAGGTCGAGCGGCGCGTGCAGAAGCTGAAGGTGGCCTCCGCATCGTTCGGCAACCTGCCGAATGCGCCGCTGGGTGCGCCGGATGACTTCACGGAGCTCCTCGACGTGCAGTTCGAGATGATGGCCCTCGCCTGGCAGACGAACCAGACGCGCGTGACGACCTTGCGATTGGCGCGGGAGGCGAGCATGCGCGTATACAACATGGTGAATGTCACCGAGGCGTTCCATCCGCTCTCGCACCATGGCGAGAAAGAGGACGCGTTTGCGAAGCTGGTGCGCATCCAGGCCTTCCACACGACCCGGGTGGCCAAGTTCGCGCAACGCTTGAAGTCCATGAAGGAGGGCAACGGATCGGTTCTCGACAATGCCGTGGTGCTCTTCGGCAGCAACATGGCAAACAGCGACCGCCACAATCAGGACCCGATACCGCAAGCGATCATCGGTAAGGGCGGCGGCATCAAAGGCGGTCAGCACCTGCACTATCCGCAGGACACACCGCACTCGAACATTCTCGTCACGGTGGCGCAGAAGGCCGGGGCGCCGGTGCAGAAGATCGCCGACAGCACCGGAGTGCTCGCGGAGGTCTAGCATGGCGCTCGCGATCGGGGCACGTCCTCGCGCCCTCGTCAGGCTCACCCTGTCCGTCCTCCTCGCAGCGTGTGCCGCGGGGCTTGCGCCGGCGGGCGCCGGCGATGTTTCCGGAGACCCCTCCGCTCCCGATGCAGCCCCGAACGTGCGCGGTCCGGAGGGCACGACGCCTTTGATGTGGGCCGTCTACCGCGAGGACCCCGCAGCCGTGCAGCGGCTGCTCAAGGCAGGGGCTCGGGTGAATGACGTGAACCAGTACGGTGCCTCGGCGATGCAGATGGCGGCCGCGACGGGCAACGCCCGGATCCTCAAGCTGCTGCTCGATGCGGGCGCCAACGTCGACTCGCCCAATCCTGAGGGACAAACCGCCCTCATGGCGGTGGCGCGCACGGGCAACCTCGAGGCGGCCAAGCTGCTGATCGAGCACGGTGCCACGGTGGAGGCCCGGGAGGAGTGGGGCCGGCAAACCGCGCTCATGTGGGCGAGTGCCCGCCGGCATCCGCAGATGATGGAGCTTCTGATCTCCCACGGCGCGAACGTCAATGCCCGATCGATGTGGCGCGACTGGGAGCGTCACGTCACCGCCGAAAGCCGTGCGAAGCGTACCAACGCCGGCGGACTCACCCCGCTCATGTACGCCGCGCGCGAGGATTGCTTGGAATGCGTCAACGTCCTGATCAAGCACCACGTGGATGTCGATGAGCCCGATCCGGATGGCGTGGCGCCGGTCATGATCGCGATCATGAACAACAACTGGGACATCGCCGCGCGGCTCATCCAGGCCGGCTGCGACGTGAACCAGTGGGACATCTATGGACGCGGGCCGCTCTTCACAGCCATCGAATCGGGCGTCGCGATCGCGGGCAGCAGGGCCGCGGGTCCGCTCGATCCCGCCAACCGGTTCACGGGCATGGACGTGGTGCGCATGCTGCTCGATCGCGGTGCCAATCCGAACATGCAGCTGTTCTACCGTCCGGGCGGACGAGTCTTCGGGGGCTTCACCTTCGGCGGAACCGCTCGCGGCTCGACGCCTTTGATCGCGGCCGCGGCCACCGACGATGTGGAGCTCGTCAAGCTGCTCCTGGCGCACGGAGCCGATCCCAAGCTGTACCAGGCCGACGACCAAACTCCGATCATGGCAGCGCTGAGCGGCCGCGGCACCTTCGGTGGCGGCGGAGCGACCGACCCGCGAAGGGCGGTCGAGGTGCTTCGCGTGCTGCACGATGCGGGGACGGACGTGAATGTGATGTCCATACAGCACCATCTGCTGCGCACTCGCGGCGGCACGGCGCTGCACTTCGCCGTGCGCGCCGGCTCGATCGGAGCCGTCAAGGTGCTGCTCGCCTGGGGTGTCGATGTGAATGCCAAGGATCTGGATGGCTTGACGGCACTCGACTACGCGATGGGGCGAGGCTACGTGCCTTTCCTGCAGCAGCGGCAGCCCCCGCGCCTCGATATCGCCAAGGTGCTGCGCGAGGGCGGCGCGACCGTGGAGCTGGCGCAGATTCCGAACTGGCCGCCGGTCGGCCCACCGATCGGCTACGAGGCTACGATCTGGCCGCTCGAGCCCAGCGATGGGCTCAAGTCCGCCAGCACGGTCTACCCGCCGATGTATCCGCCTGGCTCATCACCGCCGGCGATGCGGGCGGTCGCCAAGGCGCAAGCGGCGCCGAGGGCCAGAAAATCTCTGGCGACCCCGCCCATTGCACAAGCACATTAGGCCGGCAGAGGCCAAGAGGGGCTCGATGATGTCTTCGCTTTCGCGCCGCCGCTTCCTGAACGGCGGCGTCAGCGCGCTGGGTGCCGCTTCGCTCACGAGGGCTCTGGCGCCGCTCGGTGCGCTCGCCGCCAGCGACGCCTCCGCCATCACAGTCATACCGCTCACGCCGAAGGACGGGGGTGGGCTCACGCTCCTCCAAGGCAGCGGCTGCAACGTCGTGGTGCTGCCCGGGCCCGATGGCGCGTTGATGATCGACGGCGGCCTCGCGGCACACTCGGGCGCGTTGCTCAAGGCTGTCTCCGGCGCGACCGGTACGCATCGCATCGCGACGTTGATCAACACGCACTGGCACCCGGAGCAAACAGGCTCCAACGAGGCGGTGGGTGTGGGCGGTGGCCTCATCATTGCGCACGAGGTCACTCGGCTGTACGAGGGACGCAAGGCTTACTCGGTGTGCTTCGAAGGCACCTATGGGCCGCTGCCGGCCAAGGCACGGGCGACCAAGACCACGCGCACCTCCGGGTCGCTGGAGTTCGCCGGTCAGCACATCGACTACGACTACCTGCCGGCGGCGCACACCGATGGGGACCTGTACATCCACTTCCCCGCGCTGAACCTGCTCGTGACCGGCGGACCGGTCGAGGGTAACCGCTGGCCGATTCTGGACATCCACAATGGCGGGTGGCTCGGCGGATTGGTGCGGGCGTACGAGAAGCTGGCCACGATCGTCAAGCCCGACACACGGGTGGTTCCCGCCAGCGGCAAGGTGCTCACGGGGGCCGACATCATCCGCTACCGCGACATCTACCAGAGGCTGTTCAAGCAGATGTTCGTGTTCTTCAACCATGGATACGGTCCCTCGGACGCCGCGGCTGCACGCCCCCTGAAGGACCACGAGGAGGAGCTCGGCGACGCATCCGTGTTCGTCGCCGGGGCTTATCGCAGCTTGCTGCAGGCGTACGTGCCGGACTAAAAGGCGGCATGGCGCCGCGCGCCGTATCTCAGCCGCTCATCGCAACTTGCCACTGCGGCTCGGTGCGCATCCATGTCCGACGCGCGCCCACCACGGTGACGAGCTGCAACTGCTCGCTCTGCCGGCGCTACGGGGCGCTGTGGGCGTATTACGGAGCGAAGTCGGTCAGGATCGAGGCGCCTAAGGCGGCCCTTGCGAGCTACTCGTGGCGGCGCAAGGTGCGAGCCTACTATCGTTGCAAGAAGTGCGGTTGCGTCACGCACTACAAGTACAGAAAAAAATGGGGCCAGGGAACCGTTGGAGTCAACGCATCGAACTTCGAGCCGGCCGTGCTCGAGCGTGCGCGTGTACGCAAGCTCGATGGCGCACGCACCTGGACCTGGAAGTACGTGGAGTGAGGAAGCCTGGTCGACGGCGTCGCCTCTCAGCGCCTGCGGGTCACTGCGGTCCCTGGAGCTTCGCATCGAGGAACTGCGCCGCCGCAGTGTATGCGCGCACCCAGGAGGCATAGCGCAGGAAGCCGTGAATCTCATCCGGCAGCACGAGCTCCTGGCACTCCACGCCGCGCTGGTGCAGCGCCTCGGCGAGGCGCTGCGACTCGGAAAAGTCCACGTTGTGATCGTCATCCCCCTGTACCAGCAGCACCGGTGAGCGCCAGCTCGCGACCGAGCTGATGGGTGAGGAGGCAAGTGCGGTCGCAAGCACGGCCGGCGGGGTGTCGAGCACGTAGAGCGGCTGGTTGTCTCGAACCGTCGACAGCATCCAGTGGTGCCAGTCATGGACACCGTGCATGTCGACACCGGCCTTGAAGATGTCCGAGTTGCGCGCCAGGCCGAGCGCCGTCATGTACCCACCGTAGCTGCCGCCCCAGAGTCCGATTCGTGCGGGATCCACGTCCGCGCGTGCGCGCAGGAAATCGGCGGCGGCCAGCAGGTCGTTGTACTCGCTCGCGCCGGCCGCACCGATGCCGTCCGCCTCGCGGAAGTCGAGCCCATATCCGATCCCCGAGCGATAGTTGAGCGCGAGCACCACGTACCCGCGGCTGGCGAGGTATTGGTTGAACGCGTACGCGTTGCTGTAGTAGTCCATGTAATGCCAGCCCAGGAGCATCTGGCGGATGGGGCCGCCGTGCATGAAGACCACGGCGGGATGTCGCTCGGACGCACCGCCCGCGGCGGGCAAGAACAGAATGCCGTGGGCGGAGATGCCCGCGCGCTGCGGCAGATCGACCAGCTGTGGCTGCACAAGCGCCGCGGCCGGGAAGTCCTGCGGCACCCCCTCGGCCGGGAAATCGACGATCGGCGCGCCCGGCGCGAGCAGGGCCGCGTGTGCCGTGATGCGGGCATCGGAGCGCAAGAAAGCGATCGTCGTGCCATCGGCCAGGAGCGCCGGCTGCGTCTCGATGCCGGCGCCCTCGCTCAGTTCCTCGACATGACCCTCGGTGGGGTCGAGCCGCCAGAGGTGGCGCCGGCCGATGTCGCCTGCGTTGGCGGCGTACACGATGTGGTCGCCATCGATGCTCGCCGATGCGTACTCGATCTCGAAGCTGCCTGGGGTGAGGAGCTTTGCCGGACCGCCATTCGCGGCAACGGAGTAGAAATGCAGCCAGCCGTCATTCTCGGCGGGAAATACCACCCGATCGTTGCCGCTCCAGATGAGCTGCTGACCCGAGCTGAGCCCGTGGAAGACGCTGCCGGCACCCCCCGGGGCACGATAGATCTCGGTCACGTGGCCATCGGCG